>NZ_JHWL01000058.1 GCF_000622085.1 Butyrivibrio proteoclasticus P6B7 | reverse complement strand
GATAGCGTAAATCAAAATTCGGAAACAAAAGGGTGGAGTTCACCTGGAATCATTTAAGATCAGATCTGTTTCCGTAATTATACACCAAGCCTGTCCATCATCCAACATATGACCCTAAATTCCGTTGGAAAAAGCGAAAGTCCCGGTGTTTCGCTTTTGACCCTTGGTCTGCTTAATGACTACTTTATCTGTCATGGAACGCCAGCCTCTGGTTTCTTTCTTTATGCAAGCTTTTGGTCAATGAGGTCCCTGAGCCACCTCATTTTAGGCATTTCTGTGCCTAACACGTGAGTGTTCAGAATCTCGGCATAGTCCCACCCGCTCTGTCTTCTTTTGATGTCTGCGATGAGTTCATCCTGCTCGCGCCTCTTTGCCTGCAGGGCCTGATGTTTTTCCTGATACCTCAGCAGGTCGATTATTTTTCCGCCATTTCTTGTGTATGCTCGTAGTTTAGAGATGTTATCGCACCCAAGAGTACTCCATCCCATTGGTCTGCTGCTTACCCTGTCGCTGAGAACATGACTCACCTGGCCTTCTGCACAGCATTTCCACACATGTCCTGATTCATCATAACGAACTTCAATTCCATCCCAGTTATTCAGGAAATACTGAAGTGTATCTTTAACGTCATCATACTTCTCAGGCTTGCCTTCCCTGGTTACCTTAAGGATGTCTTTGTATATATCTTTAAGATCGTCTTTCCTTGCTTCATTCAGACACTTCCAGATATATGCTTTCATTTCATCTTCCTTTTCAAGATGGGACACTGATCTGTCCAGATATTTCATCATGTGGAACTTATCAAGAACAAACCGGCTGTTCACGATTATCTCTGCGCCTGCCTTTATCCATGGTGCACCATCTCCGGATATATACACCCTCTCAAGGATGTCCAGCTCGTAGTTGGATGATATGTAATCCTGTACCTCCTGCCATAACTTATAGTTATTCTCAGATCCCTTGTATACTCCGCAGAATGTATGCTTTCCGATAAGCTTATATCTGTGATATGAAGCCCCTTCTGGAGCCTCGTCTATAACATCCTCGAATACTACTATTATCTTGTCTATGATAGTGTTTATCTTGTTCCCGGCAGAGCTTATCTTAAGATCCCCCTTTTTGTCCCAGAACTGAGCAGCAACATGATCTTCATCCGCGACTATGTGCAGCTGCTTTAGCTGCTTCTTCTCTGCAGGCTCTTTTAAAGGCATTTCAACAGTAAGCCCATGAACGATATCCTTAACAGCTTCCTTG
>NZ_JHWL01000057.1 GCF_000622085.1 Butyrivibrio proteoclasticus P6B7 | reverse complement strand
GAGGCAATCTATTCGATTGAGCACCTTCACGGCATGATGGAGGGAAGTAAGCTTTCAGATGAGGTGTCACTTCTTGATGACTTCAATGAGAAGGTTGATGCCAATGAGAATGCAATTGTTAAGAGCCAGCACCTTGATAAGATCATCAAGGATTACACAGAATACAACAACGGTTTCAGAGAGGCTTCAGATACTATAAAGGCTGCCAGGGAAGCTTGTCAGGAAGCAATCGCTGGATGCTCTTTCCTTACATATACTAAGTTCACAGAGCCTGATCCTGAGCCAACTAAGAATTCATTAGAAGCCTTTGTGTCTGTTGAGAGCGAGGATGGCTTCGTTCAGAAGTTTGAAAAGAAATTCCTTGATTTTATAGAAGAACATAGCGATGACTTTACAGGTAGCGATTTCATGGCTATCTGTCCTCAGCTTCTTGAGAACCTTAAGAATGTGAATGCTGCATTGGGCGATGGTACCTTTGATATCACAAGGTATGAAGATACCTTTAAGAACGTTAAATGGACTGACGTAAAAGATCTTATGAGCGATGAGATGCGTCAGAAATTCCTTAAGTACTTAAATGATTTTAAACTTTACCTCAAGGGATGTATTGACAAGTGCCAGGTCATCAAGTATGACCCTGTCAACATGAATAACGGTAACTACATCAACGACAGAACAGACCTTACAGTGCCTGGAAGATTCCCTATTTCTTTCAGACGTTTTTATAATGCCCAGAGTGAGAAGAGCGGCATCCTTGGAAGAGGATGGAGCTGCGTTTTTGATGGCCGTTTACGCAAGGACATGGACGGCGATATCAGGCTCTCTACCTTCGATGGAAGAGAACTTATCTTTGCTAAGAATAAGGTGAAAAATGAAGAGGTTTACCTTGAAGTTCACGGTGAAGAAGGCGTGCTCAGGGAAAATGCTACCGGGTACGTGATCACAAGAGATGACAGTTCATATGATGAGTATGACCTGGATGGATTCCTTGTGGCTATGGGAGATAACAACGGCCAGCATACTAGTGTAGACTATACTGTCATCAATGTATCTAAGAAGAATACTGTAGATGATTCTGGAAATATGGATGCGTCTTTGGATGTGAATAATTCTGGAGATGTAAGCGAGGCTACAAGCTATATCGCTGTGCCTTCAAAGATAACCACTAAGGATGGAACATACCTTACACTTAGATACAATGAGGATGGCATTCTTACAGAGATTGAAGACCATGCTGGTAGAAGATGCATTTTTGAGTATGAGTATAAAGAAAT
>NZ_JHWL01000056.1 GCF_000622085.1 Butyrivibrio proteoclasticus P6B7 | reverse complement strand
CAGAGCTTGAGACTCTTTCAAAGAACGTAATGACATCATCAAACAACCTCGAGTCTATCGACGAGGCAGCTTCATCAGGACTTTCTTACAACTAATTATCCGCACATTCCACTGGAATCGGAAAAGTTGTATAAAGCTTCCGGCTATCGTGTCACAGCGGTAGCTGGGATTACCAAATAAGGAAAGAGAGAAAAAATTCACAATGACCAAGAAACAGATACAGGCACTTATAGATTCGAAGACAGAAGAAATGAACGGCTACATCGCCATAAAGGAGACACTGGAAACAAATCTGGAGACCATTACTACCACAAAGTCAGGCTTGGATGAAGGAATATATACTCCTATCGCAACACCATATCCTCTTGAGGGAGAAGGCGGTGAAGACTGGAGTGGTGATAATGAGGTGGAGGCAGATGGACTTAACGGCGACATTTCATCAGATATGGGGACCTATGATGGAGATGTGGACACTCTTTCAGGGGAGATTTCTCAGGATATAGCTGATCTTACTGATAAAATCTCTGAGTTAGAAGAAGAGATAAAAGAGCTTCAGGAAGCCCTGCTTACAGCTCCTGACGAAGAACCTGAGTCATCAGGCGGTGGTGGAGGCGGAACATCCTACACAGCAGTAATGTAAGCCGGTAGCAGATCTTTTCACAGTTATGATAATAGTAAGAAGGGCGGAATAATAGATGTTTTATACAAAGAAGTACGACAATGGAGCCGGCGGCGGATCAGCTTCCGGAGATATCCATATTGATGAAGAAATCTATGATGAGATTGTTGGAAGAATTGAAAGCAATAATAAAAAGACAATAAAGGATAATCAGACCTATGTTGAGCCGGATGCTCAGTGTCTTTTGAATCCGGTTATTCCTGACTATCAGGAGGCAGATCATATCGCTGTAGATATGTTCCATGCAATGAAGGATGAGACTACCACCGTGGTGAAGCTTATGAAGCAGATGAAGGAAGATTACGTTCAGGTTGATGAAGACAAGGAAGGGGAACTGGCACAGCAGGCTGGACAGTACGGTGGCTGAGCCTTACGTCTGATCGGCTGTTGCGAGATTTAGTTTTTACCATGGCTATTGGTTTAAGGAAAACTGATTAAGATATCAGATTAAATACATTAACAAGGAGAGTTTGACATAGATGGGAACAGGATATTCAGAGGGAGATGTAATAGAGTGGAACCACAAGAAGATCGCGGACTATTTCGCTGAGTGTGGAAAGATCTATGATACATTTGAAGATAGTATAAATGAAGTAAG
>NZ_JHWL01000055.1 GCF_000622085.1 Butyrivibrio proteoclasticus P6B7 | reverse complement strand
ACTTTTCCTTCTTTATTGACCACAAATAAAGTCTCTCTGTAGAATATGCTATCTGCATCAAATCCATTTACCCTAGTCAATAGAAAATACTTCTCATCATCTATTATTAGCACTCCTACAGTTTTTTCATATCCGATTCTAGATACTAGATCACCATTTGAGTCAATCAGATACCAGTTCCCCTGCTTGTAACTATTCATATAAACAAACCAAATACATATCGCAGAAAGAATAATGCCAAATGCTATTAAAAATCCTTTTTTCTTCATTACTACTATATCCTTTTTATTTATTAGCATAAGTCCAAACCAAAGGGAAAAGATCTTGAAGCTCTTCTAAACTATAATTCTCAATTTTATAGTCGCCTCCGTTTGTTCTCATATAATCTACAAAATAGAGACTAAAGTCATCGATCTTCTTACTTCCACCATGCCACCACCATTCAATGTATTCATTGAAGCTATCTGGGCGCATGTACACTTTTAATGTTCCGTTATCATCATACTCTTCGCCAAAATAGTCAATTACTTCCTGAACATCTATGTTTTCAGTTGGTTTATCCATTGAGTATACATACAGTGACATTGCTAATTTGGAAACATTCAATTCATCACTGCCGTGGTAAAAAGACATATCAGCCAAATAGCAATCAACTGCAAAAGCCTGATTCTGTTGCTTATACAAATATTCAAGTTCTTTTTTCTCTTCTTGTTCTTTTTGCTTTTGAGCATAATTGAAATAACATACCCCTGTGATTAAAACCAAAATTACTGCAAAAATAATCATATATTTCTTTTTCATAATCATCCCTGTTATCAAGATAATATTCTAAGTCTGCTATCTGTCATCCTGTACATCATTGATGCCAGTCACATTTACAACTTTCGTAATTGCAACTGGCACATACTAATACAACATCAATTAGCTCATTCAGCATATCTATGTCCATTTCAAAGATGTCGATATCCTGATACTTGTCGTAATGATCTTTAGCATAATTAATTAAATCTAGAGTGTGACCCGATTCAACAAAACTGTACCAGAGTACAAAATCTGCTATATTTTTAGGCTGATTTAGCACTCGAGTTTTGCCTTTTTATCATATTCACTTGATAAATAGTCTTCGAAGTCATAACATCAACATAACTGAAATCACGGTATTCTAAAGAACTTTCAATTCCGAATGCATCATTATCAAGTTTATACAATTGAGCAATCTGTTTTCTCTGCTCTATTCCCTCTTTCCTAGATTTTTCTTTGAGTATCTCTTTTATCTGGTGACTATTCAAAATCACTAGAGCTATTATAGTGGATCTATATTAAAAAAGTGGACACGATAAGTAACTCATTATTACAATTAATTAGACACAAAAGGAGGTATCTAAT
>NZ_JHWL01000054.1 GCF_000622085.1 Butyrivibrio proteoclasticus P6B7 | reverse complement strand
GATGACGAATACTGCCTTAAGATGAAATTTGCCCTGTTGTACAGAATGGCTGATGATCTGCAGATATCCCTGCAATAGTCATAGAGTATGTGGTTTTTGCTTATCCTGTATTGCCTTGTTCTGTACACGGTTGAAAATTCCTTAGCAGTATTCTATAGTTAGTATTATACCACACATTTCAGAAAATAGCAAACAAATGTTCTCTCTGGATAAGGAGTAAATTTATGCAGAAATCGATGCTGGAATCAGATATCCTGAACGAGTACAGAAGAGGTTCACATTCCGTATACAATCTTACTTACCATGTGATCTTTGTAACCAAGTATAGGAAGAAAGTGATCACAGATGAGATCGGTGATTTCATGATGAATTACGCCGCTTACCTCTGTGGACGCATGAACAGTGAACTCATTTCAGCAGAGACAGATGTCGATCACATGCATCTGCTGATATCCATGCCACCTGATGTTGCTCCTGTCAAGCTCATCAACTCGTTAAAATCACAACTTTCTAAAGAAGTGAGAAATACATATAGGACTCACATAGAAAAGTATCTGTGGGGAGATTCACCCTTCTGGAGTGCAAGTTACTTTTGTGCAACTACCGGAAGCGTTTCTCTTGATACTGTTAAGAAATACATTGAAGAGCAGCGAACAGAAGAACACAAACGCAAATACATTAAGACGGGGAAATACAAAAAGAAAAGCTAGTGCGATTCATCCCACAACCGATTTCATCGGAAGGAGTTTTCTCGCACGTTGTTATAATGCCGCCTTAATCTTCTCGATCATTTCCTCATATTCAGCGTCTGTAAGGAATTTCTTCTGAGGGTTCATCTCGAAAACGCCGCCCCACTCGAAATCGTCCTTGTACTTAGGAACAAGGTGCATGTGAAGATGGCAGCCTGTGTCACCGTATGCGCCGTAGTTGACCTTGTCTGGATTGAATACCTTGTGAAGGGCCTTGGCTACTCTATTAACGTCTGCGAAGAAAGCGTTTCTCTCCTCGTCAGAAATATCAACGATCTCGCTAACGTGATCCTTGTAGGCCACGATACATCTGCCTGGATGACTCTGCTCTTTAAAAAGAACCAGTTGGCTCACCTCCAGGTCGCAGATTTTGATTCCAAATTTAGCAAGTGGCTCGCCACCTACGCAATATCCACAATTATTGTCTTTTGTCATGATGTTATCCCCATTTCTTTTCATAATTATGTGGTAAAAGAGTTATTTCTTTTACCACATACAATTCTAAACTATTATGGTGTTCGGAGCATCGGACAATCTTGGCATGAAGTAGGATTGTAAACGCTATTATAAAAGTTGACCAGTTTCATCCATTTCGCTAGCGAAAAAGTTTACCACCTTGTGTTAAGTCCTTTATGATTTTTTGTGTAT
>NZ_JHWL01000053.1 GCF_000622085.1 Butyrivibrio proteoclasticus P6B7 | reverse complement strand
CTCTATCGCTTTCTTCATTACTAAGATAGTCATAACCTTTATCGGAAACAATCTTAAAGCCGCATTTCTCATGTGTTTTCAATGATGCTGTATTTCTTTTGCTCACGCAGTCACATACTCGAATCGCATTCCTTATCTTAAAATACTGATAGAAAGGGGATTCTAGCACCGCTATTTGCTTAGGGAACACCTGAGGGGTCACCTAAATCATTTTCATGTCATACAGAAGTTGGGACTTGAATTGTAACGTCACCATAAAAATACTGAAAGAAAGGGGACTCTAGCACCACACTATTACTGGGGACCCCTTAGGGAACCCCTGACAATAATTATTGAGATTTGTAAAATCATCCACATATTTAATTTGCAGACGCATATTTCGCCAAACCTCTTTTCCAAACCATCCCAACTATAATAGATAATACAACCAAAAAAATAATAAACCAAACTAATTCCACTACGCTAATATTTCCTTTAAGTATTTCGACGGGTCCATTAATCGCTGTAAAAAAAGGAAGAACCCATGTTAAAAAAAATATTATGCTATTGGGATATATAACCTTTGGTCGCGTAGACGCATCAATTAAAGATTCTGGAACTCCCATCAATTTATTAGTTTTTTCTTTCCAAAACGAAAACATAACCATTAACTGATTTACCAAGAATACAAACATCATAGCAAATGGAATAAAAATTACATATTCAATTATATTTATGCGATAGTAATTTGACTTCGAAATAATCACCATCTGAATAATAATTGCTATGACTAAATTAACCGCACTTGGAATATCTAACCTATATAATGCATAATACCAAAAGGACTTTACCGGACGAACAAAAACATAATCCAAATTTCCTTCTATAATATCATCCGATAAATTTTCATGTGCAGAAACAAACAACACTTGATACATACTTAAAATTATATTTGATGTACATATCAAAGAAAAATAATCATTTCGTGTCCAGCCAAGTATTGTATCCGAATACTCATAGTAGATAATTCCAGTTATCATTTCTATGGAAAAAAACATAATTCCAAACAATGCTACAAAAATTGAGGTACTTCTATAGACCAAGCATTCTTGAATACTTTGCGAAATAAAAACTTTATATAATCTCTTATTCATCAATTGCCCATTCCTTCATATTTTTTTAGTCCTTTAGATAGCAAAATATTATAGATATAATATAAAAATACTATCCATATTAATGTGATTAAACAGTAATATAAAATAAAAGTATTTTCCACCTGGCAAGTTAATACTTTTGTCAAAACATGTCCAACAATAGCAAATGGTGTAACTGATAAAACCATATAATATGGTTTTGGTAACAAATCAAGTGGAAAATACAAACCTCCCATAAGTAGATAAATAGCAGTTAATATTGATCTTAACGGCCACATTTGTATAATCCAAAAACCTATTGTTGAGATTACTGAAACACACATGAAAAACATTAAAAAGGCTAATAGCAAAAAAATTAATGCAAAAAACACATACAAGATATCTGCTCCTTGAGCATTAATCATAAAAAATGCCAAAATCAAATATACTGTAACCTCTAAAATTTTACTTCCCATATATCT
>NZ_JHWL01000051.1 GCF_000622085.1 Butyrivibrio proteoclasticus P6B7 | reverse complement strand
CCCTGCCATAATTATTCAAAAGGACCACCCGCCATGTCTTTCACTGCTCGGGTGGAGGGGATGAGAATAACGCATTAACAAACAGACCCCAGCGTAGCTTACGCTACGATCAGCAGATGCATGGTTCTTAAGCTATCATTATCATCATATGATGTTTATAGATACTTATCTATTAAGGCGTTTTAGAGCCATTTCAAATGCTTTCTCAGAAGAACCTGAACCAAATACTTGCCATTCTTTCTCGGTAAATCCAAGGTATTCCCTGAGAGACATTTTACTCTTTGAATTATGCCATTTTTCGATAAACAAATCTATATCTCCAGATTTTAACCTACCCTCATTTAGCATTTCAACAAAACTCATCGCGGTATTTTCTCCTTTTTAAAATAAGCTCAATCAAACTATAATCTGAGAGCAACATTTTTAACTTTAGGCGGCTAGCCTCCCATATTCCTCGCTTTTTCTTGCCTTCTTTTCTGCCTTGATCCTTGCTCTATCAATCCAAAACTCGTGATTTTCATATTTTTGGAGGTAAGGGCAATTTTTACCAAGACACTGGTGCTTCTTAAGCATCTTTTCGCTTACAAAACCATTATGTTTTTTATAATGACAAAAGCCAACTGCATTCTCAGGCTTTGGCTGATTCATCAGATAAAAGTCATTCTTTTTACTCAAAAGAACACACCTCCTTGTATTAGTTGTATTATGCAATATAATGGGAGCTTAGCATTCTGAGCTCCTCGTTATTTTCACTCCTTACAGTGATTGAACGGCTGATACCCTGATAACACTGCTTTATTGCTGACATTTTGTTTTCAATAGCGTCACGCTTATCTACCATATCCTCGTAATCAGATTTGCGTCCTTCCCTCTTAGCTTTTCTTGTAAGAATCCTGGCAAGAGAAGCTAACTCTGATATATAAGCGTACTCATTAGTAAACATAAGGAGCTGACCTGCTGCATTTGTCATATCAGAAACTGTATCAATGCCATCTGGAACTTTAGTAGGAAATGTTTTATCGAGCCAGGTTAAAAACGCAAGTGGTTCAAGTGAAAACAATTCATTGTACGTCATGTGGTATCTGCATCTCCTTTCAATCATAGAGAGATAATACCACGCAAACGGCACTAATGCAAGTATTATTTATGTGGCGGCAGTGCGGTCAGTCCATTATCTGCTCATTAAGGAGTTTCGTGTAATCTTTGCCGTGCTTGATACTATCTCAGGTAACTACTCACACACCCGTATCACACCACATAGGATTAAGCTGTTGTTGAAAGCACATCATCAAAAGTAAGGACCTTACCGTTTGATATGTAGCGCTGGATGATATCTGATGATATCTCTACCAGCTGAGGATCAAACTGTGTACCCTTACAAGCAAGGATCTCCTCACCAGCCTCTTCAAATGTAAGAGGCTTACGATAGCTTCTTTCAGAAGTCATGGCATCAAAGGAATCTGCAATAGATACAATCCTAGCGTACAGAGGGATATCTACACCATCAAGACCATCTGGATAGCCTTTACCGTCCCATCTTTCATGGTGGAATCGTGCCACCAGAGACATATCAGGCATAAGAGTGATAGTCCTCAATATATCATAGCCTATTGTAGGATGGGTCTGTATTATCTTATGTTCCTCATCTGACAATTTGCCTGGCTTCCTAAGAACAGCATCTGGCATACCGATTTTCCCTATATCATGCATAAGAGCGGAATAGTGAAGAAGAGTAAGAGACCTATCATCAAGACCACACTCCTTACCAAGGATAGTACTGTAAAGAGCTACCCTTAAAGAATGACCCTGAGTGTAAGAATCCTTTGCATCAATTGATACAGATAATGAAGATAATATCTGATACATCAGATTATCAATATTATCTCTGTCAGGGATATGCTTACCTTCGATTACTTGCTTGTCGAAAACAAGCTGCTCAAATATACTCCTCTGGAATATAAAGTCTGTCTTTTTAAGAATCTCCTTTTTTGATTC
>NZ_JHWL01000050.1 GCF_000622085.1 Butyrivibrio proteoclasticus P6B7 | reverse complement strand
TTTACCGGTGCTGAATCAACGATCAGAAACCTTGTCAAAGCGCTAAGAGCAGAAATGGACATCCCACCACAGGCCGATATTCCGCTTGAGTATGACCCTGGTGATGCCGGCCAGATTGATTGGGGCGAAGCCACTGCATACATCGATGGGCAGAAAACAAAAGTACAGTTCTTTTGCGGAAGGCTCTGTAACAGCTGTGCTATCTTTGTTCAGGCTTACTATTCACAGAACATGGAGTCATTTCTTGAAGCCCAGCAGAAGATGTTTGATTTCTTTGGCGGTGTTCCTTTAAGGCTTATCTTCGATAATGCCAAAGTGGCTGTTAAAGAAGGCTTTGGAAAGCATGCCAAAGCAACCGATGGGTACAAAGCATTTGCTGCCCATTATGCCTTTAAAACTGAATTCTGTAACATAGCAAGTGGAAACGAAAAAGGACTTGTTGAAAACCTAGTTGGATTCGCAAGAAAGAACTTTATGGTGCCAGTGCCAAGAGTAAAGAGCATCGACGAATTAAACGCCAAGCTCCTTGCCTCCTGTACTGACTACATGAACACCCATAAGGTTACCACTAAATCAGTTTCAGTTAAAGAGGCTTATGAAGTTGAAAGGTACTATCTCCATTCCGTACCCACTTACAGGTTTGATACCAGCAAGACTGAGACTCCTTCTGTTGGTGATTACTCAACAGTAAGATTTGATAAGAACAACTACTCAGTACCTGTTAAATATCTCAGGAAGGATGTTACTGTAAAAGGCTATGCCAATACAGTGCATATCTATCACAAAGGCGTTCTCATAGCAACTCATGACCGCGCCTATGGAAAGAACAAAACTGAATATCGTCTTGAGCATTACATTGACCTTCTGGAACGTAAGCCAAGAGCTGTGTTCCAGGCTAAACCAGTAAGAGCAACTGTTGATAAGGAGCTCCTTGACTGGGGCAAGATGCTTCCCGGTGGCAACAAGGAGATGGTTAAGCTCCTTAGACTCTGCGTTGATCATGGTGTCGATAAGATACTCGATATCAAGCACAGTCTCCCGCCAGGCATCGTTCCTACGGTAGATATAGTCCGCAGTCAGCTGCGGGAAACACCGGAGTCCAACATCATACATTTCAATCGTGATGTCGACGTGATCTCAACAGACCTGTCAACCTACGACAAGAAATGCGGGGTAATGCCAAGATGAATGAAGTTAATAAACAAACAATAGAACTATATGCCAAACAACTGCGTGTACCCAGCTTTAACAGATACCCAGATGTAATAAAACAACTTAATAAGGATCAGGGCTATGATGATTTCCTTGTTGCTCTTATGAAGCAGGAACTCGAAGCCCGCGCGGAAAGTAACAGACAACGAAAAATTAAATCCGCAAACTTTCCATACCTGAAGACCATTGATGAACTGGACTTTGGCAGGTTTGAACATCTCACTGAGGCATTTATAAATGAACTGGCCTCATGTGATTTTGTTGATAACCGTCAGAACATAGTAATGATAGGCAATCCTGGTACCGGCAAGACTCATCTTTCAATAGCCCTTGGTATAAAGGCCTGTATGCAGGGAATGAGCGTTAAGTTCTTCACTGCAGCAAACCTGTCCAACGAACTCATAGAAGCTCAGGACAACCACAAGCTCATCCGCCTTGAGAAGCAGATATCAAAAGCTGATCTTCTGATTATCGATGAGCTCAGCTATCTGACATTCAACAGGCATCAGTCAGAATTACTTTTCAAGGTAATTGCTGACAGGGCTGAAAGAAAAAGTGTCATAGTATCAACAAACTTAAGCTTTTCAGAGTGGCCCACCATGTTTGAGAATACTACAATGGTCACTGCTCTGATTGACAGGCTCACCTTCAGGTCTCATGTACTCAACATGAACTCAGAGCATCCTTATCGTGCTGAACAGGCTGCTAAGGCTACCACCTCAAGGAAGGGAGGTAGAAAACATGCAGAAGCTTAAAACGCCTACATACACCCAGCTTAAGGAAGTGATGGAAGAAATGTATGATCACATCCACAGCCAGGATCAGGAAATCAAGTATCTCTCTGATGAGAGGCAATACCTTAGTGACTATATCGAATGGAAGGGACTTACAGAAGACTTTGAATACTTTAAAGCTCATGCCCACAAGGCTCGTCTTGATGAGGATCTGCCATTTGAAAACTATGTTTTATAACTAAAGTAACCCGGGGAATGCTGCTATTGCGGTGTTCCCCATAACAAGAGACTTGGTGATGAACTTTTTCGGTAGCGTTGGTGGTAAACTTTTTCGATAGCGCTGCTGGTAAACTTATTCACCAGCGAAAAAGGATAAAATGGTAAAGTTTTTCGCTAGCGGGGTGGTAAACTAATTCGTTAGCGAGTGGTAAACTTTTTCATTGACGTTTACA
>NZ_JHWL01000049.1 GCF_000622085.1 Butyrivibrio proteoclasticus P6B7 | reverse complement strand
AACGGCAAGACATCTATGTTCACATATGATTACAAGGTAGTAAGTATGGAGAATGAGAGCACAAACGCATTCTATCTCCTTGATGAACTTGGAAGTACCATGTATCTCACAGATGCAGAAGGTCTTTCATCAGATGCTTACGCCTACGATGTATTCGGTAACAGACTTGATGTGTCAACTGGAATGAAGATTACAACAGAAAGAATAACTGGCATTACAAAAGATTCATTAAATACAGGCAATGACCTTCTTGATAATCTCGTCCAGCCATTTACATTCACTGGTTACAGAGAAGAGGAAAATGGCCTCTGCTTTGCTCAGGCAAGAAGTTATGATCCAGAGACAGGTAGATTTACAGGAGAGGATAAGGTAAGAGGTTTCCTTGAAATACCAGATTCAATAAACCACTATATTTATTGTTATAACGACCCTAAGGCATATGTAGATAGAAATGGTTTAACACCAACAGATCCAGGCCAGGGTAATAGTAGCTCTCAGCCAAATGGATCTAATTCTGGTACAACAGCGTCCGGAGCAGCAAGTGGCTCTGGTAATGGCTCAGGCACTCAGTCTTCAGGTGGCTCAGGACAGGGGAATTATGCAAATGGTTCTGTTGATGTATCCCTGGCTCCTAGAGGACATCAAACGGAAAGATATGTCGCAGAATTGCATAATTATGGAGTATCTGATGTTGCAATCGAAGAAGCGCTTGCTAATGGATTTACATTAGATGAGTTATTGGATTATTACAAAAGCTTTAGTACGCAAGATGCTAGGGATTTTTTCACCCAGGTATTAGAGCAGAAATACGATGATGCGTTTGCATATTTGGGTTCATTAAATAACCCTTATAATCTAATAAATGACATAAATTTGATGTCTGCATTATGTGACTATTGTATCGATATGGTTAAAATCAATAGTGATGGCTCAATTAGTAAAAACATTGCTGTAAAATTTGAGACTATTATGAATGCTATATTTAATGCTACGGATGGGGTAATGTATTTTGCATCGGATATTTTTAAACAAATGTATGCTATTACGAGTGCATCAGCTATTGCTTTTAATAATGCAGCTCTAGCGAAGGAACCAGATAATACTAACGATTTACAAAGAAAAAAAGACTATTATGAAGCAACAAAAGAAATGACCATAGCAAATTTTTATGCGATGCAGTATGTAACATTATATGAGCATCCGCTGAATTATGGGGTTGAAAATGTTCATTTAAAGATTGATAGTTTTAGTTGTAGCACTATAGATGCATATGATTACATGGAGTATAACTTGGAGGCTTTTGGCAATACAATAGAAAGTAAGACTATAAACATAAATGTATATCCTACATTGGACGAGGAGGCTTCCCGTCAGCTTACAAAGATAGAAATTTCAGGCTTGAAGAAATTATATAAAGAGAGAAGTGAGTTGATAACTCAATTATATAACGATATAGCCTACGATTTATCTTCTACTTATAACATGGGAATATGGGCAACTTTAAAGGCTTTGGATGCGATGGATAACTTTGACGCAGTTGAAGGTGGCAAAAATTCGATAGAACTCATAAATGCCATTTTGAAAGCACGAGGAAGTAGTGAAATACCTGGAGGGGCGATGACTGCTATTAATGTTGGATTTGATGTATTAAGTTTTATTCTAGATTATAAAAAGGCAACTGAAGCTATTACGAATCAAAAGATGAAAATACGTAATGAGTGGTTTGGGTATTTTTATGGAGAGGCTAGTTATTGTTTGGATTGTGTTAGGATAGATGCGTATTATTTAATGCAACAATGGGAGAAAGGTGGAATAGAATTCCTTATTACGAACTGTAAAGAACTCCAAGATGCAGAAGATGTTAATGTTGATGAATTCGCAGCTCGGTTTAAGGCTGCAGTTAATAAGAAACTTAAAGACGGAGATATCAATTTAAATGGTGATCAAATAGATATACTAGAAAAGATGTTAAAGGGATCTGATGATTTGGATTTGAGTACGGTGGACATCGACGATTTCAATGCATGCATTACAGAATTAGATAAAGTGATAAATAGGGATGATTTCCCTATAGAGTATGCGTATGTGCAATCAATACGTGATTTATGGGATAGTACAGTTAGTCATAGTGGATTCTGATATAGGGAGATTATAATGAATAATAGAATTAAAATATGTGTATTATCTGGGGCTATTTTTTCTGCATTGATGATTTTTCTACATTTCTATAGATATAAGCAGGGGAACTGGTATCTGATTGACTCAAATGGTGATCTAGTATCTAGAATCGGATATGAAAAATCTGTAGGAGCGCTAATGATAGATGATGAGAAGTATTATCTATTGACTAGGGTAAATGGATTTGATGCAGATAGCATATTCTACAGAGAGACTTTATTTGTGGTCAATAAAGAAGGAAAAGTGATTTTTAAAG
>NZ_JHWL01000048.1 GCF_000622085.1 Butyrivibrio proteoclasticus P6B7 | reverse complement strand
TTGTACCTTCAAAACCGAACACTGAATATCTAAATCCTATTTCTATACACCTATCTTTTGGATAAGCCCTCGACCTATTAGTACACATCAGCTGAACACGTTACCGTGCTTACACCTTGTGCCTATCTAACCTCATACTCTCTAAGGGGTCTTACTGCTTGCGCATGGGATATCTCATCTTGAGGGGGGCTTCACGCTTAGATGCCTTCAGCGTTTATCCCTTCCGGACGTGGCTACCCAGCCTTATGCATCTGGCGATGCAGCTGATACACCAGCGGTCCGTCCATCCCGGTCCTCTCGTACTAAGGACAGCTCCTCTCAGATATCCTACGCCCGCGCCGGATAGGGACCGAACTGTCTCACGACGTTCTGAACCCAGCTCGCGTACCGCTTTAATGGGCGAACAGCCCAACCCTTGGGACCTGCTACAGCCCCAGGATGCGATGAGCCGACATCGAGGTGCCAAACCACTCCGTCGATGTGAACTCTTGGGAGTGATCAGCCTGTTATCCCCAGGGTAGCTTTTATCCGTTGAGCGATGGCAATCCCACTTTCATACCACCGGATCACTAAGTCCTACTTTCGTATCTGTTCCACCCGTCGGTGTCACAGTCAGGCTCCCTTCTGCCTTTGCACTCTACGAATGGTTTCCGTCCATTCTGAAGGAACCTTTGAGCGCCTCCGATACCCTTTCGGAGGCGACCGCCCCAGTCAAACTCCCCGGCAGACATTGTCCCCGGACCTGATTCAAGATCCTTGGTTAGAAGCCCAGCATCATAAGGGTGGTATCCCAACAGCGACTCACATACAGCTGACGCCATATGATCAACGTCTCCCACCTATCCTGTACATATGGTACCGGACCCCAGTATCAACCTGGAGTAAAGCTCCATGGGGTCTTTCCGTCCTGGCGCGGGTAACCAGCATCTTCACTGGTACTTCAATTTCACCGGGTGCATTGCCGAGACAGTGCTCAAATCATTACGCCTTTCGTGCGGGTCGGAACTTACCCGACAAGGAATTTCGCTACCTTAGGACCGTTATAGTTACGGCCGCCGTTTACTGGGGCTTAAATTCAAAGCTTCGATTGCTCTAACCTCTCCTCTTAACCTTCCAGCACCGGGCAGGCGTCAGCCCATATACATCACCTTTCGGTTTCGCATAGACCTGTGTTTTTGCTAAACAGTTGCTTGAGCCTCTTCTCTGCGGCCTGATTTCTCAGGCTCCCCTTATCCCGAAGTTACGGGGACATTTTGCCGAGTTCCTTAACAATGCTTCTCCCGTCGGCCTTAGGATTCTCTCCTCATCCACCTGTGTCGGTTTACGGTACGGGTTATGCATACACAATAGTGGCTTTTCTTGGCAGTCATATCTTGCGCTTCGCTACTTTAGTTCGCTCCACCTTGCGGTACCGGTTCTTCCTTCCCCGGCTCGCACCTTTTGCCTGCGTCCCCACAGTTCTGATATACATAAGTGCAGGAATATCAACCTGCTGTCCATCGCCTACGCCTCTTCGGCCTCAGCTTAGGTCCCGACTTCCCCAGGGCAGATCAGCTTTACCCTGGAATCCTTGGATATTCGGCCTGGAGGATTCTCACCTCCATCTCGCTACTCATTCCGGCATTCTCTCTTCTGGACACTCCACTGCTCCTTTCGGTACAGTTTCTGCGCCGCCCAGAATGCTCCCCTACCGATCAAATGTACCCGTAGATACATTCAATCCCTAGGCTTCGGTGTCGTGTTTCAGCCCCGGTAATTTTCGGCGCAGGACCTCTCGGCTAGTGAGCTATTACGCACTCTTTGAATGTGTGGCTGCTTCTGAGCCAACATCCTAGCTGTCTATGAAATCCCACATCCTTTTCCACTTAACACGTACTTTGGGACCTTAGCCGTAGATCTGGGCTCTTTCCCTTTTGACTACCCAACTTATCTCGTGTAGTCTGACTCCTGCGCTCAGCCTATATGGCATTCGGAGTTTGATAATCTTTGGTAAGCGGTGAAGCCCCCGCGGATATTCAGTGCTCTACCTCCATTAGGCATGCTACAGGGCTAGCCCTAAAGCTATTTCGGGGAGAACCAGCTATCTCCGAGTTCGATTGGAATTTCTCCCCTATCCACAGCTCATCACCACCCTTTTCAACGGATGTGTGTTCGGACCTCCACAGCCTTTTACGGCCGCTTCATCCTGTCCATGGATAGATCACCCGGTTTCGGGTCTATGTATAGAGACTATTCGCCCTATTCAGACTTGGTCTCCCTTCGGCTATTTACCTTAAGTACTTAACCTCGCCTCCATACATAACTCGCCGGACCGTTCTACAAAAAGTACGCGATCACACCTCATTTAGATGGTGCTTTCGCAGCTTGCAGGCACAGGGTTTCAGGTTCTCTTTCACTCCCCTCCCGGGGTACTTTTCACCTTTCCCTCACGGTACTATTCGCTATCGGTCACTAAGGAGTATTTAGCCTTACGGGGTGGTCCCCGCATGTTCAGACAAGGTTTCACGTGTCTCGTCCTACTCTGGATACTGTCTCGCTTTGTCCGTTTTCGTATACGTGGCTATCACACTCTCTGGCTGGTCTTTCCTTACCATTCTACTAACAGACTCCATCGATTATACAGTCCGAACCCCAGGGAGCAAGCTCCCTGGTTTGGGCTCTTCCGCGTTCGCTCGCCGCTACTTACGGAATCACTTTTGTTTTCTCTTCCTCCGGCTACTTAGATGTTTCAGTTCACCGGGTTCCCTCTCATAACCTATGGATTCAGTTATGAGTGACAGAGGTCTTCTCTGCCGGGTTGCCCCATTCAGATATCTGCGGATCAATGTTTATTTGCAACTAACCGCAGCTTTTCGCAGCTTATCACGTCTTTCTTCGGCTCTTAGTGCCAAGGCATCCGCCCTGCGCCCTATATAGCTTAACCTTAAAAGC
>NZ_JHWL01000047.1 GCF_000622085.1 Butyrivibrio proteoclasticus P6B7 | reverse complement strand
ACGCATGCCTCAGCCTCTTCACCTTCCCAGCAATCCTGGAGTGGTCCCTGAAGATTCTTAACGTCTGTTGTAAGCTGATCAAGATCAGTTGCGCCAGCTGAAAGTGTTGAAAGGTATCCCTCAACTTCGCTGACATTCATACCCTTTTGTGCCATTTTTGTTTTCCTCCGTTTAAAAATATGTTATTGATACTGGTTGTTACGCCAGAATCTGATCTATGATAAAGACTTTCAGTCTATATCAAACACCAAAAACTGCAACACCACGTCTGGAGCGGTGTCGCATAATAATACTTCGATTTTTAATGTCACATTTATCGTATTTTATTGCAATTTTATTTCAATAATGGTGAAACTACACGCCACATCTTGCATTGCAACATCGATAAACAAGTCACTAAAATCCAGAGTTTTATTCTATTTTTCTTTCAATCCCTCAATAAGAAAAAAATGTAACCGAAAAGTTACAAATAAGATGTATTACATCTTAACCCCACTCAAATAATTTTATATGTAAATCTCAAAAAGTAAATAACATAAATTAAAATTCATCATTTTCCATGTTTTAACTAATATTTAAAAGATTAATTTAGATATTTTTACCGAATCGGCTTATCGTGCATATTAATACAAGATAGCATAGAACAAAGAGTCGCTAGCGACTCTTTGCGCGCTGGTGCGCGCAAGCTTTAGCTTGCATATTTCATCTGCGCACCAGTCGCATCCATAGCGGAGCGATTTTTATATAATAGGAAATCCGGAGGACTTTCCTATTATATAAAAAAGGCACTGGGTAAAATACCCAGTGTCTATGCTTTATCGTTTAATATTAAGTTGTCGATATATATGGATATTTAGTTCTGATAGGCTATTTCATCAGGTGAAACACTGGTTGTTTTCTCTTTCCAGATTTCTTCTTCCTCTTTTGTCATAGCACGGAAGTTGTATCCATTCTCTTTGCAGTAGTTTTCCATGTAGGACCCAGCTGGTGCAACGACTGTACCTTCCATGAAACCGTAAAACTCAATCTCTTTGAACTCTTCATTTCCAAAGAATACTTCTTCGTTTTCATCAATATCCATACGTATTCTTTCTATAGAATCTGGCATATAAAGTTTTCTATTAGTTGCAGACTCGTCTGAATAGAAAAGGCATCCGATAGACTTTATACCATCAGGGATTACTATGTCTTCTGACAAATTACCATTGTAGAATAGTAATATACCATCACCGATCACGTAATATTTTTTATCTGCATGCTTCTCTTGTAAATAGTCACAATCAATGCCAGACGTATGGAAATAATAGAGGCTTTTAGGAAAATAAATATCTTCATCAGAATTATAGAAACTTATATATCCTTCAAACCGCTCCACGCCATCCGGAATAATAATGTGCTTAATATTACCACATCGCCCAATCGAAGCAGTAATAACCTTACAGCCTTCTTCCCATTCAACAGTATCTAAATTATTGCAACCGTCAATCCAAACCTCAACACTAGAATCTAAATCTGCGGGAATAAAGACGCTTTTAATATTATCATTATCTTTAAATGTACTATTAGAAATATATTTTATTTTAAAAGGACCAATCTTTGATGGGACTACTACATTCTCACCACCACGGTATCCACAGATAGTGGCTTCGCCCTTTAGAATGTGGATTTCATATTTGTAATCCCCGATCCATCGCGGCATCTCTATTATAATCAACAAAATAAGTAGTGAAACAATCGAAGCAACGATGGTTAAAATGACTTTTATTATTTTTTTAGTGGTCTCTTTTTTTTCATCATAAATACCTATACAGTTTCTCCAAACCTTCAATTTCCATGTCTGTCAACTGACTAGAAGCATCCTTGTGCAATACAGGATTTACATTTATACTTATGATCTCACTTTCTGTATTATTTCCAAAAGCCTCAATATTATAATCCATATAATCGAAAGCATCTATTCAAATCTATCAAGCACGCCTTCTCTGTCAGTATTTACGAGTGTCTTTAATAAGTCTCCCTGATAGTAATCATAGGAAGTTGTTGTTCCGTTAGGGAATGACTTCTTTATAAGTCTTACATTTGAATCGTAGTAGTACTGAGGACATTGGTGACTGGCACCTAGCTTGCAAAAAATCCAGCCAATATTTAATACTCCATCTGCGTGGCATTATACCATACAAATGGAGTATCAACTTTCAACCACAGATTATTCTTTTCTCATTATCGGCCTCCAAATTGCTGGACTCTGCCATCCCACAATTCATGTACTGATGAATAATGGCCTCCATCATCTATAACACTATATACTGAATTCAAAAATCTCATGCATTTATTAAAATCTGCTGCATCAACATTTCTTAAATCAAATGATCCATCAGACTTTCCAAAAGCCAAATTTTTTGCTAGTTCTTTTTGGCTATCAGTCAAGTCACTATTTACTACCATTTCATTATATTGCTTAGAAAATTTAATAGCTAACATACTAGTATCAACATTAGGATCATTCCTATATGCTTCGCTATTTCTAATCAATCGGTAAACGCCTCCCTCTTCCCACTCTTGCATTACCTGATAAGCATCTGGCCTGATCGGATTATAACTAATCGTTGTGCGGTCAGCCACTTCTTTCGAAGGAAACAGCAAACCACCTGAGGTATCATAATCATATCCGTAGCAATATCCAAACCATACATTTGTAATATCCTGCTTACATTTTTCTATTTCATCTGTTTTATCCATATAATCTTTAACAAAATTAAACGCATCTTTGGAAATAGCATAACCATTATTAAATCCATCAGGAATAGATTTCCCACTCAGCTTTAATGATTCGTCAACAACTGATTTTAGATCATCCAAATTAGACGTGCTAAATGAATCAGATAGCCCAAATGTTAGTTTTACAAATGCACCTAATAACGGATGAATTGCTGTAGAAGTATCTGATAACACATTTTGAGCTAGATCCCAAACAAGTTTATCTCTTTCTGCAATCAAGTCATTTAATTTCTTTGCATCATCTTGATCCTTAATAGCTGCCGCACTGAATAACAAATTAACATTAAGCGTCTTTTTATCTGGTGTCGAAGAAAAATAACCCACATCCGTCCAGCAATTATCTACAGTAAGATTATCGCAATTATAGAAATGAATATCAGCATGAATATCCGGACTTCCAGTATACATTGATGTTTCTTGTATAGCTAAGCTTTCTATTCCAAAGAAATTAGTTATTGTCATTCTTTTTCTAGCCTCTGCCGATAGATCTCTATACGCTTCTAGCCCAATCGAATCAAAATCACAGAATAACACACTATTGTTATACCCCTGAGCAAGAATAGTTGAACAAACATATAATCTTTCAAATATATTCGGAGCGAAATACAGAAGTTCTCCTTTAGCATTCAATACTCCCGTAACAAATGCTTCAAATTTGGCTTCTGATGCTTTTGTAACAGTGCCATCAGCGTTTAACTTAACCATATTCAGACTATATAAGCTTAAAGCACTCATTAAATTATCATCATCAATTAACAAATATGGATTCTGTAATTTTGCAAGATAATCAAAAGCTTCAGTGCACTTCTGCTCTAACACCATATTGAAAAACTGAGATGCTTCCTTACTATCAAAACTATTACATACATCAAGCAACAGTTTGAGTGTGAAGCCATTATCAAGAGCCTCCTCTATAGCTTCATCAGACAAGCCTAATTCATGCAGCTTTCTTTTTATCTCTGTTGCTTCAGAAGAACTTAGATTTTCTGAGCCATCTGCATAACCTTGCCTTGAAGCCTGAGTGACAGCATCCTTTCCAGAAGTACTACCACCACTTGAAGAAGCTCCCGATGTTGTTGTACTAGAAGTAGGACCATTTGGCTGTGAGCTGCTGTTACCCTGGCCTGGGTCTGTTGGTGTTAAACCATTTCTATCTACATATGCCTTAGGGTCGTTATAACAATAAATATAATGGTTTATTGAATCTGGTATTTCAAGGAAACCTCTTACCTTATCCTCTCCAATAAATCTACCTGTCTCCGGGTCATAGCTTCTTGCCTGAGCAAAGCAGAGGCCATTTTCCTCTTCTCTATAGCCAGTGAATGTAAATGGCTGGATGAGGCTGTCAAGAACTGCCTTCTTTCCCGTACTCACATCAAGTCTGTTTCCAAACACATCATATTCATAAGCTTCAGATGATATTCCATCTACGTCTGTAATGTACATGGTGCTTCCAAGTTCATCAAGGAGATAGAATGCGTTTGTGCTCTCATTCTCCATACTTACTACCTTGTCATCATATGTGAACATAGATGTCTTGCCGTTTACAGACTGTGCAAGAAGATTGTTGTGATCCATAGTAATGTCAGTGAGGTAAGAAACTTCACCATTAGCTGATCTCTTGCGTACTCTCTGTCCAAGATAGTTATAGTCATAGGAAATAGACTGGTCCTTTGAAGGATCAGCATTTAACTTTGCTTTTTCAAGAAGGTTTCTTGCACCAAATGTGTACTCTCTATCAAGCACATCGTTCTTATACTCAGCCACAAGATTTCCACGATTGTCATAAGAGTATGTTGTGATAACAGGTGTTGGGTCTACACCATTCTGATTGCTCTTAGAAACAAGTCTGTCCTGAACATCGTATGCATAGAAAGTCTTTGAGTTATTCTCTATCTTACTGATTCTGTTTCCGAATGCATCGTAAGTATAGGATGAAAGAACTTCTCCTTCTCTTGATACTTCCTCCAAACGGCCTACTTCATCATAGCTGTAAGCATAGATACCACTTTCGTTTCTAAGGCCTCTTCTAGTTTTCTCAATAGATGTTCTGTTACCCTTCTGGTTATAAGAGTAGTCAAATCTATCCAGAACTCCCTCTCTGTCTGTATTTATGAGTGTCTTTAACAGACCTCCCTGATAGTAATCATAGGAAGTGGTTGTTCCGTTAGGGAAAGCTTTCTTCATAAGTCTTGCATTTGAATCATAGTAGTACTTAACTGAGCCAGTTGCTGCATTAAGGTCACTAAGTTCCACAAGCTTTCTGAAAGCATCATACTTGTACTCAAGTCTCTTTCCGTCTGGATAGATGATGGCTGTCTTAGCATCGTCTGGACCGTACTCGTATCCAACGCTCTGTCCATCTGGAGTAGTAACCTGAGTTGTTCTGCCTACAGGGTCTGAATCAATCCTTGTGATACCAAGATGGTCCTCTACTTCCTTAAGGATGTTAAGGGCGTTGTAGCTGTATTTAATCTCTTCACCGTTAGAGTACTTGATACCTGTGATATTGCCGTTGTTATCTCTTGTGTAGATAGTCTCGTTACCATCACGGTCTGTTTCAGCGCAGAGTTCACACTTTCTGTTATACTTATAGACATCTTTATTTCCAAGGGCATCTGTTACACTGATGACTTTACCTGAAAGGTCGTGGGTGTAGATAGTTACATGACCATGCCTGTCTATCTGAGGATATGAGTGCTCTTTTTCTTCAGCATTTGCCTCTGATATTCCTTCAGCGTCTTCAATAGTTACATTAACAAAATCAACACCAAAATCTGTTTCTGATGAATCTGTAATTATATCTGCAGAAGCCTCATTATTGCTAAGGCCATCAAATCTTTCAATCCTGCAAAGAAGGTCAAGTTCGTTATATGTATATCTTGTCTCATTTCCAAGAGCATCAATGATACTCTTAAGTTTTCCAGTTCCTGTGTAAGCGTATCTTGTAACAGCTTCACAGTCTTTCTTAGCGATAACTCTTCCCATTGGATCATAGGAATATTCAATGATTCTGCCATTTGAAGCTG
>NZ_JHWL01000046.1 GCF_000622085.1 Butyrivibrio proteoclasticus P6B7 | reverse complement strand
GCGGGGCATATCCTTATGTTCAACGTAGTACCTGTTTTTTCTTACAAGGCTCCCAAATATCTCCTCATCTATCTGTTCATATATCTCACTTACGAGACTACATCCAAGGTTCAGTACCCGTTTGTGCACCTCCTGTGACAGATCTGCTGTATCTCTTTCCCCATCAAGGAGCTCTTTTACAATTAATTCAATCTCTCTAATATCTTTCTGAATAAACTGTAGTATACTGTTGTACATGGAAAGCACCACCTTCTCTTAGATTATTTTCTCGCAAATCTAATCTTATCATGAAGATGATGCTTTCCCTTTTCTTATTTTTCCGAATCTTTATTTACTCTACTTGACAAGCCTCCTTCTGCCGCATAAATTCTTGGCTTTTCCATATGGACACATAGCCCGTCAGTACTTATAATTAAGGCATTCGTGGCATTAAATACGAAAGGAAGGAGAAGGGTATGAAAGCAAAGTTTTCTACATATTTAACAGAAGTTGCACCGGGACTTAAGAGTCTGATAAAAGAGCTTAATAAGAGCTATGACTATGTCTCAATCCTTGCAACTGATTCCACTGGATTTAGCGTAAATGCTTCTCAGAAGGTTAAAGGTATAAACGGCAACAACACTCTTATGTCAGAAAGAGGTAATGTAGTCAGAGTCTATAAGGACGGTCTTTATAGCGAATATGCTTTCAACATTTTTGATAAGGACAACGCTGCAGCGCAGGCAGAGAAGATCAAGAACGTTCTGGATCAGCAGTTAGCTCTTTTAACAGAGACCGGATCCAAGATCTACGACACACCTAAGCTGTCAGACGAAAAAGAGGAGCTCTTCGTGGAGATGGAAACCATGTCCATGCCTGAGGATGAGGACCTTGATAAGCTTATGCAGAAGCTCCAGGGCTTCTCAGATGCAGGAAAGGCCAAGTCTGATGAGGTTATCGACTGCACAGTTCGTGCTCAGTCAACCCACGTCTGCAAGATGTTCCTTACAGAGAACAGAGATCTTCGTCAGAGCTACGTTATCTCAGAGGGCAGCATCGTTATGATTGGTATCCGCGGAGAGAAGAACGACTTCGTTTATAACGGCATTTCTGACAGGGAAGGTCCAGCTCTTTTTGATAAGTTCGCAGACCTGGTGGATGTGAGCTTCAAGGAGCTTGAGGACAATCTTGGCAGCGACCATATCGTTCCTGGTGAGTACGAGATCATCACAACACCTGAGGTTTCCGGCCTTATCGCCCACGAAGCCTTCGGACACGGCGTTGAGATGGATATGTTCGTTAAAAAGAGAGCTCTCGGTGAGGAATTCATTGGAAAGAGAGTTGGTTCTGAGAATGTAACAATGCACGAGGGCGCTAAGGTTATTAAGGACGTTTCAAGCTATGCCTTCGACGATGAGGGAACTCTTGCAGGAGACGTTATCGAGATCGACAAGGGAATCCTTAAGACCGGCGTGTGCGATGCTCTTGCAGCACTTCGTCTAGGAATCAAGCCAACAGGAAATGGTAAAAGACAGAACTTCGAGCACAAGGCCTACACAAGAATGACCAACACCATGTTTGACAGCGGAGAGTACACCAATGAAGAGATGATTGCTTCAGTTAAGAAGGGATATCTTTTATCCGGCATGTTCTCTGGTATGGAGGATCCTAAGCACTGGGGAATCCAGTGTATAGTATCAAGGGGCTATGAGATCATCGACGGTAAGCTCACCGGCAAGGTTGTGGCTCCAGTGTGCCTTACAGGCTATGTTCCAGATCTTCTTGGCTCAATTTCCATGGCCAGCAAAGACTACGAATCCTTTGGAAGCGGCGCCTGTGGTAAGGGCTACAAGGAGTGGGTTAAGACAGTAGATGGCGGCCCATATCTTAAAGCTGTTGCAAGACTAGGCTAATAGGGAGGAAAGCACAATGACAGATAAGATTATTGAGATACTTAAAGCCTCCAGCGCAGATGCCTGGGAGGTTATAAATACAGTCACAGAGGCTTGGGAGTTCTATTTCATTAAGCATGAGCTTGATCAGAACAGGGTTCGTGACGTAGAGCACATCACAGTTAAGGTTCACAGAAAGCTTGAGGATGGCAAGTTCCTTGGAACAGCATCTGAGGAGATTCCACCAACAGCCACAGAGGAAGAGATTAAGAAGGTTATTGATAACCTGTATGAAAGAGCTTCTTTTGTTAAGAACCCTTACTACGAGCTCAACAGTGAAAAGGTGGAGGTAAGCTCAACAGACGTTGATCCAAGGGCTGTTTCCAAGGCATACATCGAGGCTCTTAACGAGGTTCCAGAGACCTCTGGCGAGTTCATCAACTCCTACGAGATCTTCGTTGAGAAGAACAAGAGAAGATACGTTAACTCTGAGGGAATCGACGCAACAGTAGTTTCTCCAAGCTCAATGGTAGAGGTTGTGGTTAACGCAAGAAACGAAGAGCACGAGATTGAGATCTACAGCATGTACAAGGCTGGAACCTGCGACAAGGAGCACATTGTAAGCGAGATCAAGAACTCACTTAAGTACGGTAAGGATAGACTTAGCACTGTTCCAACACCAGCTCTTAACAAGGCTACAGTGGTTCTTCCTACAGAGGATGCAGGCCAGATCTACAAGTGGTTTGCCTGCAAGATGATGGCTGAGTACAAGTACAGAGGCTACTCCAACTTCGAGATTGGCAAGGAGATCTCTGACAAGGTTAAGGGCGACAAGGTTACCCTCCTTGGGTTAAAAGAGCTACCTAACTCATCTTCAAACGGTGACATCGATAGTGAAGGTGCCAAGACTAAGGATATGTATATCATTAGGGACAATGTTCCTGAGAATTTCTGGGGAGGCTGCCAGTGCAGATATTACCTGGGCATCAAGGATTCCTATGTGGTATCTAATTTCCAGGCCCTTGGCGGAAGTAGGACAGAGGCTGAGCTTAGAAGTGGCACATATCTTGAAGTTGTTCAGTTCTCTGACTTTACAGTTGATGAGATCACTGGTGAGATTGCTGGTGAGATCAGACTTGGCTACTACCATGAGGGAGACAAGGTGACTCCAGTAAGCGGAGGATCCGTATCCGGAAGCCTTGCAGAGCTTATGAACTGCATGTACATGTCTAAAGAGAGCAAGCAGTACAACAACATGCTTATGCCATCAATCATCAAGATTGAGGATATGACAATCGCAGGGGCTGAATAAAGAACCCAGTTACCATGAGGACTTGAACAAGTGACAACTTCATTGGAAAAAGTGCCATGGTATTGACACCTTCTTGACAGGTGGTGTACTATTTAAAAAACCAAATACAAAGACTTAGATAGAGGTTGCGTGTTTTAAGAGTAACCAGGTGGATGTGAAAGGCACAGATGAAGCCTGATGAAAGGAAAATATGCCGAAAGGTTCAGAATCCTTGTAACTGAATGCTTGGGTATGAAGTTAAGAGCTTCATAACTGTCATCGCAAGATGGGGCGCTATCAATTTTAATCTTTTTAGATTATTATGGAATTATTCTAGCCGGCTCATCGAACATGTTGAGCCGGTTTTTTATTGGCCAACTGGTTCTTTGTCATCTTAAAGGAGGATAAAATGGCAATATTTAAGGGAGCAGGAGTTGCAATCGCAACACCATTTAATGCAAACGGAGAAGTTAATTACGAAGAGTTTGAAAGACTTATCGAGTTCCAGATCGCGAACGGAACAGATGCGATCATCGTGTGTGGAACCACAGGTGAGGCAGCAACCATGTCTGAAGAAGAGCACATGGAGGTTGTTAAGTTCTGTATTGATAAGGTTAATAAGAGAATACCAGTAATTGCAGGTACTGGTTCTAATTGTACAGAGACAGCTGTTAAGCTTTCCAAGATAGCTGAGGAATACGGCGCAGATGGAGTTCTTTGCGTATCACCATATTACAACAAGGCTACTCAGAATGGTCTTCTTGCTCACTTTGGAGCAATCGCAGAGGCTATCAATATTCCTATCATTCTTTATAACGTACCTAGCAGAACAGGCTGCAATATCATGCCTGAGACAGTTGTTAAGCTCTGCAGACAGTACAAGAACATTGTAGGAATCAAGGATGCTACAGGTAATATCGCTCAGACATCCCGTATGATGCAGCTTGCTGAGGGATGTGTAGATCTTTACTCCGGCAATGATGACGAGATCGTGCCTATCATGGCAGTTGGCGGACTTGGAGTTATCTCAGTCCTTTCAAACGTAGCTCCGCAGCAGACCCACGATATTTGCCAGAAGTGTCTTGATGGAGACTTTGCTACAGCAAGAGAGCTTCAGTTCAAGGCCCTTCCTCTTGTGAAAGCTCTTTTCTCAGAGGTTAATCCTATTCCTGTAAAGAGTGCCCTTGAGATGATCGGAATTAAGGCTGGCCCACTTCGTCTTCCTCTTACCAAGATGGAGCCTGCTAACGAGGCAGTTCTTAAGGAAGAGATGCAGAAATACGGACTTATCTAAAATTTGGACCAGTTCTACATAGAATTACACAATGTTGGAGGAAAAGAAATGACTAGAATGATCATGCATGGTTGCAACGGTCGCATGGGACATGTGATCGTGGACCTTGTTAAAGAAGATGCAGATATAGAAGTTGTTGCAGGTGTTGATGCCTTTGGTGAGAGCACCTATGATTTCCCAGTATTTAAGAGCCTTTCAGAGGTTGATGTTGCAGCTGATGTTATCGTTGATTTCTCTAACGCATCAGCTGTGGACGGACTTCTTGATTACTGTGCAGAGCACAATACGCCTGTAGTTCTTTGCTCAACAGGCCTTTCCAAGGAGCAGCTTGATAAGGTTTCTGAGACCTCTAAGAAGGTAGCAGTTCTTAAGTCGGCCAACATGTCAGTTGGCGTAAATGCCCTCCTTAAGGTGTTAAAAGAGGTATCTCCTTTATTCGCGGCAGCAGGCTTCGATATTGAGATCGTTGAGAAGCACCACAATCAAAAGCTCGATGCACCAAGCGGAACAGCTATCGCTCTTGCAGACAGCATCAATGAATCACTTAATAATGAATATGAGTACGTTTACGATAGAAGCGAAAGGCGCGAGAAACGCCCTGTTAAGGAGATTGGAATCTCTGCAGTAAGAGGCGGAACCATAGTTGGTGACCACGATGTTATCTTTGCTGGTCACGACGAGGTAGTTACTCTTTCTCACAGAGCTTATTCAAGAGCAATCTTCGGAAAAGGCGCTATAGAGGCAGCTAAGTTCCTTGCTGGTAAAGGCGCTGGAATGTACGATATGGCTGATGTCCTGGCCTAAATTAGGGAGAAGTTATGAAATTCAGACCTTGCATCGATATTCATAATGGAAAAGTTAAGCAGATCGTGGGCGGAAGCCTTTCTGACGTTGGCAGCGCAGCCACTGAGAACTTTGTATCCTCCAAGGACGCTGTGTTCTACGGCAGAATGTATAGAGAGCTTGGACTTTCCGGCGGACACATGATTCTCCTTAATCCTGTGGACAGCCCATATTATGAGAGCACCAAGAGACAGGCCATGGAGACCCTTAAGGCTGTGCCTGGAGATCTGCAGATCGGAGGCGGCATTACATCTGATAATGCTTTGGAATTCCTTGATGCAGGGGCAGACAAGGTCATCGTTACTTCCTACGTGTTTAAAGGCGGCAAGATCAACATGGCCAACCTTAAAAGGCTGGTCAAGACTGTTGGAAGAGGGAACATTGTTCTAGACCTTTCCTGCAAAAGAACTGACGAAGGCACCTATATGGTGGTGACGGACAGATGGCAGAAACTTACAGATGTGGAGCTCTGCGAAGCCACTCTGGATGAACTTTCTGAGTACTGCGACGAATTCCTTGTTCACGCAGCAGACGTGGAGGGCAAGCAGTCCGGAATAGAAGAGAATGTGGTTAAGATCCTTTCCTCATGGGGCAAAAGAGCTATCACCTACGCTGGAGGAATCAGCAGCATTTCCGATATCAAGCTCATTAAGAAGCTAGGGAAAGGCAAGGTAGATGTCACTGTGGGAAGTGCCCTTGATATCTTTGGCGGGCCACTTAAGATGCAGGATGTTATAGATGCATGCAAATAAAAATTTTTCGGAGTCAATGAAAATTGACTCTTTTTTTTGCAAAAAAAGAGCCAGGGAGGAAAAATGTACCGACCCCCAAAAGTTAGACCAAAAATCTAACGATTGGGAGGTCGGTATTTTTATGGCTAAATATTCATATGAATTTAAGAAGAAAGTTGTTTTCGCTTATTTAAAAGGTGAAGGCAGCTACAGGTATCTTGCTAAAACTTATGGAATTCCAGCTGTAGCCATCATTGAAAGATGGGTCCAGAATTATCAAGCTTTCGGAGATGATGGACTTGTGCGTTCTCGTCAGCAACAAATATATTCTTTCGAAAAGAAACTTTCTGTTATAGAGTTATATTTAACAAGTGAAATCTCATATCAAGATCTGGCTCTGAAAGAAGGA
>NZ_JHWL01000045.1 GCF_000622085.1 Butyrivibrio proteoclasticus P6B7 | reverse complement strand
CAAAAATAAAGACGTTGGCCCGAAAAAATCTCTACATCTTTTTTACAGAAAATGAATATAGGGCCGTAAAATCCTCCATTTAACCAGAAGGAAAAACAACCAGATAATCCTCAGAACATGCAACTTTTAAACTGAGTTTGGTTGTAGTTTAAACTGGAATTTAATACTCTTCATCAATGATTCGCTCTGTCATTCTCTCCACATATCCATTCCTGGGCCATCATTGTCATTTGGGCGGGCCCTGAAGCCAAGTTTCTCGTAAAACGCCTCTTTTCCTTTTGATGCCACAATAACTATCTTTATACGCCAGCCTTCCTTGAGCTGGTTGTCAATATACTTGATACATTCCTGCACCATTTTCTTGCCGATACCCTGCCCCTGATATTCCGGATTTACAATTACATCCGCAAGGTAAGCTATATAACCCTTATCCCAAAATATCCTTGCGCAGCCAACAGTTTTCCCTTCATCCACACAGGAAATAATAAAATCTGAGTTGTCCAATCCAGACTGCGCCTGATCATCGCTGATGAACGGCCAGCCAACAGATGTCCGAAGATCACAGTAATCCTTTACCGATAGATTATTACAATATGTTAGCATTCCAATTCTCCCAACTGATCATTTAATGTTTTGTATTTATTTTGTCACTGCTTTAGCATTGCGCTGCCTTGTAGATGATCAATATTCGTAGGATTGATTTACTTTCCTAAGTGCAGCTACATAATCGCAGCCTTTTTCTTTCACATTTTCCGGATTTATAGGATAATGGACATTGTAAAGAATCCCTTTGTCTCCGAACATATCCTCTATATAATCCTTCTCTATATGCCCGCCTACAACTTCAAGGCAAATCATAACATGATCATCACCCGGTACGATTTCTTTCTCCCACAAATACTTGCACTCAAGGTTCATGAAACATTCAGCGACCATCGGCGCTTCTATCCATGAAGCTTTCTCCACAGTAAGCCCTGATGAAGTTATCTCATCTGCCTCGAGCTGATTATTCTGTATCGTCTTCATGCAGGCTTTGTATAAATCAGAAGACATGAAATTCAGCACAGCTGCCTTCTTTTCATTTAGGCTTTGGTAAAGATGTCCACACTTATTCACGCTGCATAGAATCACGTAATACCCGCACCCATGATTCGCACTCGTAAACCCTGCCCATGACTGCATCGTAGCATTGGGCTGTCCGTTAGATTTATATGTTGTGACAAGAAACATCGGCGTCGGGATTCCCATAATAAACTCTTTCCAATCAAAGCCGAAGTTTTTTGCAAATTCTCCGTATGTCCCCTTCATAGATTCCGGCATTTCTTTGTATTGGTATTTCATCTTTTTCCTTCCCTCCGTACTAAAATCAACATAAGAATCGACTTCAATTATCTCGACAACCTTCGATTTGTCATTGTCTATAATACTGAAATTGAATGAAATGATCCACTAACTCTGTCCCCGTATATCATCTAAAACATTTTGGAATCTCGGTGATGCCTCGTGACATGCAAAGCGCTGATGTTGGGCCAGCAAATGTTAGAGGCTTGCCATCGATGTCAGTGATACTGCATCCTGCTTCACTGGCGATAAGGGCTGCTGCCGCATAGTCCCAAAGCTGCAATTTAAGCTCAAAATATAGCCCGCATCTTCCAAGGGCCACGCAGCACATGTCCCAGGCGGCTGTTCCGGATCTGCGAAGATCTACACACAGTGGAAGTAGCTCTTTTGCCAGGTTAAAAGATCTGTCTCTAAGCTCCTCATAATATGGTGCAGTGCCAAAGCATGCCAGCGAATCGGACAGCGGAAGCTCTGATGACATGATCTTCTCGCCGTTCATATACGCGCCGCATCCAGCCTCTGCAGAGAAGCACATATCATCGAAGGGGTTATAGACAACTCCCATGTAGGGCTTTCCGTCCTTCAAAAGACCTATGGACACCACGGAAGGTCTGTATTCGTAGATGAAGTTGCTGGTGCCATCGATTGGGTCAAGGACAAAGCAAAGGCCGCTCTCCATCTTCTCTGAGAACTCATCCTTGCCATCCTCTTCACCAAGGAACTGAGCCTCTGGGAAGACCTTACCAAGTCTATCTATCAGGAATTCCTGAATTTTCTCATCTGTCTCGGTACAGAAATTGGCGTGCCCTGACTTTTCCATGATTTTGGGACGCTTGGCACTAACCATTATTTCGCCGGCTTCCTTGGCAATTTCTATTATCTTTTCTATCATTTATTCTCTCCTTAAGTCATTTGGAACCGTCCCCGTAGCTCACCTCTTTGTAGGTGTAGTTGCCGGATTCGTAATCGTAGCCATCGCCGTCATCATCGTAGAAGGTGTAGGTGGCTGGGGCGTCGTCTTCTGCGAAGCGCTTGAAGTCGATGGCGCCAGTCTGCTCCTTTGTAGAAAGAGCTGGCTCTCTAACCGGAACAAGGCTTCCGCCGCGGACAAAGACTGGGATTACGTCAAGAGGAGCTTCTACATCAGCACTGCTGCCGCCCTCATACTTCTCGCCTGTATAGAAGTCGTACCAGTCGCAGCCTTCTGGGAAGTAAACGCGTCTAGCCTTAGGCACGTCTCTAAGTTCCTGGCCGTCTTGGTCATAGTACATAGGCTTAAGCACTGGGCAGACCATAAGGCTATCGCCAAACATGAACTGATTAGTGATGTTCCAGGTCTTTTTATCCTGTCCAAAGTCAAAGGCAAGGAATTTGATCATGGAGTTATCATCGCGCCAGACCTTGCCTGCCTCGGAGTAGATGTAAGGCATCAGGCTGTATCTAAGCTTATTGGCCTTGCGAAGTGCCTCCTTAAACTTGCCTTCGAAGGTCCAGGGCTCTCTTCTAAAGTCTGTGCCGTGGGCCCTGAACATTGGAAGGAAGGCTCCGAACTGATACCAGCGAACGTAGAGCTCGCAGTAGCCCTTATTATCTGCACAGGCATCGTACCTGCCGTTCCAGTACCAGGTATTGGATTTTTTAACAAAGAATGCCCCGATGTCCATGGTCCAAAAAGGCATTCCGGAAGCGCTAAAGTGCAGTCCAATTGCCACCTGATCCTGGAGTGTCTCCCAGCTTGCCGCCGTATCTCCAGACCACATGACGGTTCCGTATCTTTGCTGTCCGGTAAAAGAGCTACGGGTTAAGTTGCAGACTCTTTTCTCAGGCCCCATGCCCTCTGCCATGGCCTTCCTCTGGTTCTCATAAATGCCCATGGCATGGTACAGCGGATAACTATTGGTATATTCATAGGGAACGCGAAGTCCCATTTCCTTGCAGAAGTCCTGGAAAAGAGCTCCCTCTTCCATCCTGAAGCTATGATTCCACTCAGGAGTTATGGGCTCGCTGCTATCACACCACCAGGCATCAGTGCCGTAACTAAAGTGAGTTCTCTTAAGCTGCTCAAAGTAAAGCTCTCTTGCCTCTTTACTGAGGGCGTTATACACTGTGCAAGCCGGTAAAAAGAGATTTCTTTTTGCAAATTCGTTGTGATTGTCAGTGCCAGTAGCCATGGTGGGCCAGATGGAGATCATGAAATGAACGTTCTCATCATGAAGCTCACTGATCATCTTGGATGGCTCTGGGAATCTTGCTTCATCGTAGGATTTCTGACCCCATTCATTGTCCTTCCAACTCATCCAGTCAAGAACGATGCAATCAAGGCCAAAGCCCTCTTCCCTACATCTGCGGGCCACGGACAGAATCTCCTCCTGAGTCTCGTAGCGCTCCTGGGACTGAACATAGCCAAAGGCCCACTTGGGTAAAAGAGCTGCCTTTCCCGTGAGGAGACGGTAGCCTTTTATAACATTGTTCATGGCTGTGGTGGAGCAAGTATCATCACATGTTCCTTTGCTATTCCAAGCTCCTGCTTCTCCCGCAATGAAATAGTAATCAAGCTCCTGGTCTGCTTCCACATATATGTAAGTGCCGTGATGGTCGTCATTAAAGATCATGGGGCTGTAGGTATCAACCAGGATTCCGTAGCCCTTTGTGGATGTAAATAGAGAAGCAGCAATCTTCCTGTTGGCCTGGTGGATATAGAGTGTCCTGCCACGAAGGGAACCAAAGCCCTTCTCCTGCTGCCCAAGGCCGTACAGTGCCTCCTCCTGAAGGTCGAAATGTAGACGTATATGGTAGCTCTTTCCTGCAAAGACCTTAAGGGGTTCCTCCACAACCTCTTTTACACCATCTGCAGTCTGTATTGTTCTGGTCTTTTGCTCCACGTCTGCAAGGCGGTAGGTATCAAATTCCTCAAACTCTCTGGGATCATATTGATTCTCTGTGAAGATCAGACCCTTTTCGTTGTCATAATAGCTGATGGCTGAGGTAGCTCTTTTAACATGGACTGTTAAACTCGGAAGACATAGCCTGACCTCATCGACATCTTCTTCATAGGTCCAATCGGAAAAAGAGCTATCGTAGATAACTCCTGGCTTTTCCTTGTCGGATCTTTTATTCTGAGTTGAAAATGTAACGCGAACTATTGTATCAGTCTTAGGCTCTAAGAAAAGCGTGCCATAATCTGAAACAAGCGCAAGAACATCTCCCCTTCTCTCAACATGTTTTACTTCTCTGCTGACTGACTTAACTGCTTCTAACATATTCTCCTCCTTAAGTCATTTAGAACCGTCCCCGATGACTCCGTCACTGTAGTTCATGGTTTCTTGGTTATGTATAGGATATAGGTGTCGTTGAAAACGATGCGGTCTCCTGCCTCAAGGACTGCCTGGCGGAGGCCTTCGAAGAACTCTGTGCGAAGGGGCTCCGGGATCACCACATGGTCGCTGTGGGTTCCGCAGAACAGTACATACTCATCGGCGGTAAACACGCGCTGTCCCTTGAAATCATGGCGCTGCACCTCTGTGTAGCCATACTCTGGAGCTGCGGTGTAGCGGAATTTCCCGTGGGTATACTGCATGTCTGGTTTGTAGTAACGATCATACAGGGCCTGGATCTTGGCGTACAGTGGTTCGTTGCTTGACTTGTAGTCAGCGCTTGTAAGCATCATTGCCAGGGTTCCGCCTGGTTTTAAAAGATCGAATGTTTTGGTGAAGGCCACAGTCTCAGGAATCCACTGGATCGTAGCAGCGGAATATATCATGTCAAATTTCATGTCACCGAAGTCATGGGTGATGAAATCGTCATTAACAATGTTGAAGTTAGGCAGTTCGCCATATTTCTCTTTCATCTTGCGGTACAGATGCTGGCCAAGCTCGATGGCGTGGTATTCGCAACCTGTTCTAAGCACAGGTTCTGTGGCCTGACCTGTTCCCGGGCCAATTTCCAGAACTCTTTTACCAGGTCCGATTCCAGCTTCCGTATTCAGGTAATTGAAAAGCTCTTCACTGTAGCGAGGCCGGAATTTGTCGAACTGATCAGGGATAGTGTCAAACACTCTTCGGAACTCGTCCTGTTCAAGTTCTTTGATATCTTCCTGGGTAAGGACGTGAAGTTCTCTATTCTCCACGCGGTAGATCGTTCCCACCACGTCGGTACGGCCTCTCTTGATAAAGAAAGCGCTCATATCCTCCATAGCGTAAACCGTGCGGTCCTCGGACATCCTAAGGGTCTGCTCATAGCGCCATGTGTCCTCCAGGTCATGATGGCAGCTAACTGTGATGTTGGTAAAGCCCAGTCCGTCGAAGGCTTCCATTGATTCAAAGAAATCCACTGTCTTACAGGCCATGTTCATGGATCCTGCGCTGACGCCAAGGATAGCGGCATGGCAATCTATCAAAGCTTCGTAGCAGCCCTTTTTGCGGATCAGGTTAAGCTGATCCTCACAGGCGCCTCCTCCCATGAGGAAGATACAGTCCGCAGTCTGAACTAGCTCTTTTGCCACATCTGGATCTGTGCGCTTGTCGATCACGCAGTGCTTATCAAAAGGTAATCCCTGCTCAGCGAACATCTGATACATGCCTTCGCAGTCATCGTCATTCTGCTCATAATCAAGGGGACATGCTGTGATGAACACTATGCTCTTTCGCTCCGTAAGCTCCCCGCGAAGCCTCTCCGCGATCTCCTTGGAAAAATGGTGGTCTGGAAATCCGCTAAATACTGCCAATAGTTCTTTTCTCATAATCTCCCCTTTCTGTTTAAACTGTCCTAATCAGGCAACTGATGTCATTTCCTGGTTAATAAGGTCTTCACTATCAGCCATTGCCTTAAGTGTCCTCCTCAACATGTTTTCTTATTATTTCTATAACAGCCTTAGATATCGTAACTGTCTCATCGTCCACGTTCTCTTTTACGGGAATCCAGTTGCTATCCGGTGTGGAAAAATCAATTGCTTTTATAAAATCTTCAGATGGGAGTTTACCTGTGATTGTCTTTGTAAGGACCATTGATACTAGATAGTCGCCAACGGCTGAAGCATGCTCGCCATCACAGAAATATAGGTCTGTGCCAAGGTCTGATAACTCCTTCATGGCTGCACTCCACACTTCTCCAATTGGAGCAAGGAGCACGTCCTTGCTCTCTGCAAGGTTTCTGTATCTGCGATTCATCTCCGCCTGGTTCTCAGGTTTTCTTTTTTCTGCCCAGGTTTCAAAGATGACCGGTTTAGTATTAGCTCTTTTGCACAATTCGATTATCCTGCTGGCGTTTGTTATAGTATCCTGCTCATCAGGCATAGGATGGGCCTGCTCCTGGATCACGCAGAAGTCATATTCGCCGTGTAAGATGCTAAAGCGCTCTGAGAAATACTCCTCTTCCATGTGCCATTTAAGAGATCTCCCTGAATAGGCAAGCATAGTAACAGAACAAGGCTGCCCGGTAGCGTCCTCGATCATGCGCCTTGTGAGCTCAGGCATATCATTCATATAAGTGTGGCTGTTTCCAATAAAAAGAACTTTCATAGACTGCTTCTCCCCCATTAGACTTACATATCACTTATGATACTATGTCCAAAGGCAGAAAAAAAGAGACTTTTACTAAAAACAAAAGGCCCATATCATTTGATATGAGCCTAACGCATCTTAAATATTTTCATTAATTTCTTTTACAATCTCAACTTTGCCTCTAATAAAAGTTGAGAAAAAGCTAATGCTATCAAAATGCTTTTGTACGATTAACTTCTGATATAACGAGCCATGCAGGATGATTTCCGATTGGGCCGATGGGAGCTTGCTCACAAATCGGCACATATCGGAATCAGCCTATAGGGCGACAAGACGGATGAAATAGAATGCGTCAGCATTCTATGAATTCGCCTTGGCGCGCATGGCGAGTGGTATATACATTTCCCAGAGTTTACGGCTTTTTTTAGAGCTTTTCAAATTTTGGATGCCAAGAAAAAAATGTGCTACGTCTATATCTTTATTTTTGCTTTTTAAGCAGTACTGAATCTCGCAAA
>NZ_JHWL01000044.1 GCF_000622085.1 Butyrivibrio proteoclasticus P6B7 | reverse complement strand
AGGGCTTATCCAAAAGATAGGTGTATAGAAATAGGATTTAGATATTCAGTGTTCGGTTTTGAAGGTACAAAAGGTACCATGCACTGCATGGTATTTTGTGTATTATCATAATCCTCAATAGCTCAGTCGGTAGAGCATTCGGCTGTTAACCGAAGTGTCGTTGGTTCGAGTCCAACTTGGGGAGCTTATCAAAGAGAACTTTGATGACGAAGAGACTGTTACTGAAAGAAATGGTCGAATAAGGCTCCGTGGTCAAGCGGTCAAGACATCGCCCTTTCACGGCGGTAACACGAGTTCGATTCTCGTCGGAGTCATTTTCAGGAGCTTTAGCTCAGTTGGTTAGAGCAACCGGCTCATAACCGGTCGGTCCCGGGTTCAAGTCCCTGAAGCTCCACTACGGTCATTTTTAATGACTAGCATTACCCAGTATATGGGGTCTTAGCTCAGCTGGGAGAGCATCTGCCTTACAAGCAGAGGGTCACAGGTTCGAGCCCTGTAGGCCCCATTAACGCGATATGTGTAGTGCATATCGCGTATTTTTTACCAAGCTAAATATGGTAAATGCCGGCGTGGCGGAACTGGCAGACGCCCGGGACTTAAAATCCCGTGGGTAGTGATACCCGTACCGGTTCGATCCCGGTCGCCGGCAGTAAAGAGAAGCAGATTTGCTTCTCTTTTTTTTGATTAATATGTAATGTATAATGGTTAACAATAGAGGATATATAGATGATATTAGATGCATTACAATATTATTGGCAGCGTCTTATTTTTGGACGCGAAATGAGATGGATTATGTAGTAGCCCATGCAAACTCTATGGATAGACATGCTGGCTATAGTTGCTACTATACTATACGCAGCCTTTGCAAAGCTAAGCCTTAAAGCCTACAAGGAGCAGTCACAAAAGCTAAAGTACTTGGAAGAACTTAAGGAAAGTCAGAGAAATATTATTCAGAAGTTCTCAGAGATTTCTGAGGCTAAGAGTGGTGAGACTGGTCAGCATATCAAACGAGTTTCTGAGTATTCAGCAATTCTTGCTGCTAAATGTGGATTATCAGAAAACGAAGTAGAAATGATTAGCACAGCCTCTATGATGCATGATGTAGGAAAGCTTTTGATTCCTAGGGAAATAATTGAAAAGCCTGGTGTTCTTTTGACCAGATAAAAGAAATACAACAGCAATTCTCAGACTAAAATTTGGAGCTTAAGTATGAAAGACATAAATGACGTGATCAGTTTCCTTCCTTGCTCGGAGAATCCGCTTTCTGCGGATGTTTACGTGATAAAGGGAGCGGAATATAGCTATATAGTTGATGTGGGGAGCTGCGATGAGGCATATAATATTGTTAGCTCTTTTGACAGGAAGAAGATTATAATAACTCACTTTCATGATGATCATATGAAGAATCTGGCCAGGATCCGGGTCAGGGATGAGGATTTGTATATTGGTGACCACACCAGGAAGGTGTTGGAGGCGCCTGTGTATAGGGAGCTGGAGGATAAGAAGGGGACCGTGGTTACCGAGATGGTTGAGATTCAGGATGGGGTTAACATCAAGATCTATCCTGTGCCTAACAGTCATGCCAAGGGAAGCCTTCTTGTGACGGTTAATGATGAGTACCTGATTCTGGGGGATTCCTACTACTGTAGCGCCAAGGGGTATAATGTGTCTCTTTTGCATGATGAGATCAGGCTGTTAAAAGAGATTTCTTTTGACAGGGTGATCATGAGCCATTCCGAGGAGATTCGTGGAAGGGATGAGGTGATTGCTGAGCTTGAGAGTTACTATGATAGACGAGAGAAGAACAGTCCCTATATCAAAGTTTTTTAATTACGCAATATTTGAGCAGCATATCTTCAATTGTGAAGAGAGTGCTGCTTTTTTTATTTGTATAATGTTTGACAGATGGCTAGTGCATTAAGACTTGAAAAACTGGGCTGTTAGCAAATTGATAAGTGCTACACAGATATTGCAAATATCATTAGCTGAATTTATTGAGGTGAAGTATTGTGTCAAATAGGCGAAAACTGATATTGATTTTGGTGGCATTGGCCATAGCGGCAAGCATGATACTATGGAGGAAGGACATGATGAGTAAGACATTTGAGAGTAGGACAAATCCGATAATTAAGGACATTTACACGGCGGATCCGGCGCCAATGGTGTATGGGGACAGGCTATATCTTTTTACCACCCATGACGAGGATGAGCTGGTGAATGATTTCTATACCATGAATGACTGGAGGTGCTTTTCCACGGAGGATATGGTGCATTGGACGGATCATGGGTGCATCTTTTCGCTGGATGATATTGAGTGGGCGGATAGCAGGGCCTGGGCGCCACAGTGTATCGAGAGGAATGGGAAGTTCTATCTGTACTGCCCTGTGCACAAGAAGAATGGCGGAATGGCAATAGCTGTGGGCGTTGCGGATAAGCCTGAGGGACCTTATACAGATCTGGGACATCCTCTTGTGGACGAGGGGGACTGGAATGATATTGATCCCACGGTTTTCATTGATGATGATGGGCAGGCGTATCTGTACTTTGGTAATCCGGAGCTTAGGTATGTGCTGCTTAATGAGGACATGGTTTCCTATAATGAGGAGGTGGGGATCTGCAAGATTCCTATGACTGAGGAGGCTTTTGCCAAGGGAAGCCATGATACTGGCACTTCCTACGGAGAGGGTCCTTGGTTTTACAAGAAAGATTCCTTGTACTACATGGTTTACGCAGCCTTTGGAGTTGGTAAGCAGAATGAGCATCTTGCCTATTCCATATCCACTGCGCCCACCGGGCCTTGGAAGTATGGCGGCGTTCTCATGACTGAGGAGGGTGGCGTGTTTACCAATCATCCTGGAATCGTGGACTTTAAGGGACATTCATATCTCTTTTACCATACTGGTGAGCTGCCTGGGGGAAGTCTGTTCCACAGGAGCGTGTGCGTAGCGGAGTTTGCGTACAATGCGGATGGAACGATTGATGTGATTGGGAAGTGTAGTGAGATTGCGGAGATTACCGATTAATGTTATCTGCAAGTTTAGTGGGATTGCAGAGATTAGATGAATATGGGCTCGCAGCTGAGAGGCTGCGTGTTCTTTTTTATTCAATAGGAAATTCCTTTGGATTTCCTATTGAATAAAAAGCGCTCCGCTAAGGATGCGACTGGTGCGCAGATGAATTTTGCAAGCTGAAGCTTGCGCGCACCAGCGCGCAAAGAGTCGCGAGCGACTCTTTGTTCTGTATGGATATAGGAGATGTTGACAAATAGCTGTCTTGACATATATCGGACATCGATATAGTATATAGATAAGCGATATATAGGTTGTCGATATAAGGAGGTAAATATGGCTGTTGATAAAGCTCTTTTAACAGGTAGTATGACAATGCTGGTGCTAAAGCTCCTGTCTGAGAAGGATATGTACGGATACGAGATGATAGATACTCTCAGGCAGAGGTCCCAGAATGTGTTTGAGCTGAAGGCAGGGACGCTGTATCCGCTGCTGCATGGGCTTGAGGAAAAGGGGATGCTGAAGGTTTATGTGCAGGAGTACCTGGGCAAGATCAGGAAGTATTACAGCATTACCAAGGAGGGCAAGAAGCTTCTTAAGACCAAGACCGAGGAGTGGAATGAGTATTCTGGTGCGGTGTTCAGTGTTTTAGCAATGGAGGGATGACGGAATGGAGGAGTATATTAAAAGGCTCTTGGAGCAGGTGCGCTTTAGGAAGGCTCATAAGGCTATTGAGGACGAGATCAGGGTCCACATGGAGGATCAGATAGATGCCAACATGGCAGAGGGCATGGACAGGGATGTTGCGGAGAAAAGAGCTGTGGAGGACATGGGAGATCCTGTGGAAGTGGGAGTTGCCATGGATAGTGTTCACAGACCTCAGATGGCATGGGGAGTTGTTATCATTGCAGTGGTGATAGGCATTGCCAGTATTTTGGTGCATGAGCTTATTGTGAAGGATGCGGCGCAGGGCCAGGATTTGGCACTTCATGCGCTGGGAAGTTATATCTTTTACCTGAAGGTGCTGATGGGACTGGGCGCCATGGTGCTGGTGTATCTGCTTGATTATACAAGGATTGCCAAGTACGCGAAGGTAATTGCGGTGGTCATGTTCGTGATGCTGACTGCAGGTGTGTTTACGATCAGGTTAAACGGCGCCATCACCTATTTGAGATTTGCTGGCGTCAATGTGCTGGCATCTGCGATGGTGATGCTGTATGTGCCTTTGTATGGAGCGATTTTGTATAAATACCGCGGTGGCGGGGCGTTTGCGTTTATTAAGGCTCTTTGCTGGATGGTGGTGCCTGTGATGATAGTTGTTAGCTGGCCCCAGCTGATGGTGGCTGTTGTGCTGGTGCTGACTATGACTGTGCAGCTGACCATTGCAGTGGCTAAAGGCTGGTACAAGATTCCTGTGAAAAGAACTATCGCAGGACTTTGGGCTTGCGTAACCGTGCTGCCTGTGACAGCTCTTTTGCTTGCTTACAAGGGAGGGCTCCTGGCGGACTATCAGATTAAGAGAATCAGAGGCATATTGTACATGGATTATGATGCAAGCTACGTGACAAGGCTTGTGCGCTCATATTCTGATGTGAATCTGGTGGGCGGTTCAGGGCAGGAGGTGCTTGGTAATCTTCCTAACTGTAACAGCGAGTTCCTGCTTACTTATCTGGCAAACAAGCTGGGTCTGGTGGCGGTTATAAGCCTTGTGGCTTCTGTTTTTGCGGTGATAATTATGGGATGTCTTTTTACCGTTAGAAGTAAGAACCAGCTGGGCCTTGTGATGGGCGTTGGTTGCATGAATGTGCTGCTGGTGAACGGACTTGTTAATATGTGCGAGAATATGGGGATTCTGCCTTATACTTCTTCTTTTATGCCGTTTTTCTCAGCTGGCGCAAGCAATATTGTACTTGCATATATCTTTTTAGGTGTTATCCTTAGTATCTATAAGTACAGAGATGCATATCCGCAGCATGTTGATGTGAAGATTCGCGGAAGAATCAAGATTGGAAATGCGGAGATTGTGAAGAATTAATTCATTAGACAACCTTGTCTAATCGCATAAATACGACATTTCTCGCTTTGTGTCGTGTAAGTGCGAGGTGGATTTTTTTATTCTGTGATAGAAGGGTGACGACCGAATCCGGACTTGCTGCGAGTCGGGAGAGGTGTCATCTATAACGCAGCGGTGAAGGCTGGGGCCTTTGAGTATCCAAGGAAGGGCCAGAATACGGTTAAAAGAGATTTAATGATCAGTGTAGTTTGTGCCTTTGTATTTTCAGTGGTGTTATTCCTGGCGGTGAGAGGCGCAGACCAGGTGGCTGCTGTGAGGTTTGCAGTGGGATTCTTTGTGGTGATGGCTGGTGTGTGCTTTGCGGTGCTAAGGGTGCTGGCGGCCATGTCTGGGAAGAATGAGAAATGATTTGAGTTTTTGTGGAGAAGAGCTGCGGCGCGCGGCTCTCTTTTTTGTGATATAGGAAATTTCTCCGAAATTCCTATATCATAAAAAACGCTCCGCTATGGATGCGCACTACTGTGTATGACATTTCACTAGGCTCGAAAAAACCTCGCCAAGTGATCTGCACATCGCGCGATAGGTAAATGCTGCATAAATGCAACCGCGCTTGGCGCGAGCATGTTGCAAGCAACATGCTTTCTTGGTTTGCACATGTGATATGATAATGAAAACAAATTTGTGGGGCTCAAGATACTTATGAATGATTTAAGTTGGATGAAAATAGATTTTGCACCTGGGAAAATTACATGGATGACCACGGATGCTGATTATAGGCAAGAAGACATGCTACAGGTGGAGTTTCCGGGAAGTGTGATTCTTGATATGGGCTGGTATGAGGGCACAGGCAGTTATAAGATTCTTGTGGTTAGGGACTATAACTGGGATTCGCCGGTCTATTCTGTTAGTACCGCGGATGAAAAACAGTTAAAAGAACTCTTAGAACATGGCAGAGACTGGATTCTTGATAATTGTGATGTAAAGAACTAATAATAAATACTTGTTGGAATGCTGGATATATCTATCTGAATGATTGATAGATACTAGAATTATTCTGAATAATGTGTATAGCATAGTGTGGAGAATTAAAATGGCTAAGGAAGCATATTTTTTAATAGATTGTGAAAGAACTTCAGAAAGTATCGGAGAGGTGATAGCTCTTTTTAACAGGGCTGGATGGAAATGGGCCAATAATGATGGGAATGTAGAATATGTCCCAGAGGATGATGATCTCTACGAGTGGACAGAGAAGAGTATCAGTGAAGAAGAGCTCATGGCCTATGTTCTGGATAAGGAGAAGGCTGGGCAGCAGGTGGTACTGCATCTATTTGATGAGCAGTCTGATGCTGGGGTAACCTTTATTGCTAAGAGTACAAAGGAAATCATGCTGGGACTGGACATCAATGTCAGAAGGAATGTTGACGGAAGTTTTGACCGTGGCTGGTATGATGAGAATCTGATTGCCCGGGTGAGGCAGCAGGGGTGCGGAATTGACGGTATTGAATATCAGGAATATGAAGGGTGACTTGGGAAAGCAATAGGTTTTGGCATTGTATGCTGAGAGATATGTTCATCTTGAAATTTTAATTTGTGTTATATGGGATGTGTTTGAAGCATCCCTTTTTTATTGTTTGTGTTATTTGGGATTAACAAATTAGTGAAAATTGTGATGAGCCATAAAGTTAGAAAATGTTTTTGGGGTGATTACACATCCTGAAATTATAGCATTTATCATTTGGGATGAGCTGAGCACATCCTTAATTCATGAGTTTTCAATTTTGGGATGTGTAGGATGCATCCTAAAATCACATTACGCTCAAGATGGGATTAAATATATAAAGAATCAGGGCTTGAGTTTGCTACAGAATCGGTTTTATCAAGAACACCCCAACTTGGGTTTTGTCATGTACAAAAATAGGGTAAGATATTAATGGAAGCGCCATGGCGACGATAAAAGAGATCAATAAAACCTGTGTGGATGTGTGAAAGCCGCCGTGGTATACTGTTCTTCTGTGAGGTTTAGGATATGAATGTTTTTGATATTATAGGGCCGGTGATGATCGGGCCTTCAAGTTCCCACACTGCAGGCGCAGTAAGGCTTGGCAGGGTTGTGAACAAGTTAATAGATGACAGGAAACTTAAGAGAGTTGAGATTACACTCTCTGGTTCTTTTGCCCAGACCTATAAGGGACACGGCACGGACAGGGCGCTGATGGCGGGGATTATGGGCTACAAGAGCTATTCGCCGGAGATCAGAGATGCCCTGAAAATCGCGGACAAGCGGGGAATCGAGTACTCTTTTAACAAGGAGAATATCAAGGGGGCTCACCCTAATACCGCCCGGATTCACTACTATCTTGAGGATGGCAGCGAGGGAGTGATGCAGGGAGCCAGCATTGGCGGAGGCAACATCCTGGTAAAGCAGATAAATGGCATGGATGTGGACTTCAACGGCGAGAACAACACGATTCTTGTTATGCACGAGGACAAGCCTGGCGTTATTGCCAGCGTCACCAACATGATGCACTGGGAGCATGCAGAGCTTAACATTTCCAATTTCCGCTTGTCCAGGCAGGAGAAGGGCGGAGAGGCCATCATGACCATCGAGATAGACAATGCTCCGCCGGAGGAGCTGGTGGAGGAGATCCGCGGAATCGAGCACGTGCTGAACGCGATCCTGATTCGCCGCGTGTGATGTGTGAATATCTGTGAATGCAGATGTGGATAAGAGCGCTGGAAACCAGTATAGATGTGGATAATACTGAACAATTTAGATTTGGATGAGATAAAAGAACTATGATCAAGTACGAAAGTATCGAAGAGCTTGTAACAGAAGCTGAGAAAAGAAATATAAAGATAAGCCAGCTGGTGCTGGAGGATCAGGCTAAGACCATGGAAGTTTCAGAGCTGGAGCTCTATGAGAAGATGGAGCTTAGCTTTGAAGTTATGCAGCAGTCGGTAAAAGACGGCATGAAGAAGGACCAGAAGTCCATGTCAGGCCTTACTGGCGGCGAGGGCTACCTGATGAACCAGTACGTGACTGATAAGGACGGGGGTCTGTGCGGAAACCTGATGTCCAAGGCTATTGCCAGGGCTTTGTCCGTGGCAGGCTGCAACGCCTCCATGGGTAAGATTGTGGCTGCGCCAACGGCCGGAAGCTGCGGAATTCTGCCGGGATGCCTTGTATCTTTGTACGAGGACAGGGGCTTTGACAAAAGAGCTATCATAATGTCCATGTTTACTGCCGGGGCGGTAGGTATGGTGGTGGCTGCAAGGTCCAGCATTGCGGGAGCCCAGGGCGGATGCCAGGCAGAGTGCGGAAGTGCAGCAGCTATGGCGGCAGCAGCTCTTGTTGAGCTTATGGGTGGAACTCCTTCCCAGTGCGCGGATGCCTGTGCCATGGCGATTTCCAATCAGATGGGTCTTGTATGTGACCCAGTGGCCGGCCTTGTGGAGATTCCTTGTGTAAAAAGAAATGTCTCAGGTCTTGTGATTGCATATTCCAGCGCAGATATGGCTCTTGCAGGGATTGGCGCCAAGATTCCGGCAGATGAGTGTATAGATGCCATGAGAGAGGTAGGAGACGCGCTTCCTGCCTCATTAAAAGAAACAGCTGGCGGTGGACTTGCCACAACGCCAACTGGACGTAAACTACGAGATAAAGTTTTCGGAAATTGAGATTGGCCCCAATGCGACTTCAGGGTAGTTGTCGTGATGGACGCTTGTCGGCAAATAAATTGTCGTGATGGGCGGTTGGCTGCATCAGTTGGTCTTCTTGTCGTAAGCGTTGATGACCAGCTTAGCAAAGGTTATAAGAACCGGGTTAGGATTCTTGATGCAGGAATAAAGGAGCTTGTTAGCTTTAGAGGTGATGACTACAGGAGTAGTTGTCACCTTTTTACGTATGTCCTCACGAAGGAAGATCTCTTTTACCCTGCTAACTGTGCCGCCTTCTGGGCAGCGAAGCTCATTCTTAAGCACCAGCAGAAGGATCATGATGTATTCCTTATCTAGCTGAAGTTTGCCGCTTGAGATTCCTTTGGCCTCAAGAATACCGCGGAAAGTCTTGTCAGTAAGATCAAGATTCTCAAGAAGCCTTGGGTCGTAGGCGTGGACAATGGAACCTTTAACCAGCCTATAGTGGTAGAAGTATCCTTCTTCCACAATTACAAGGCGCTTGCAGTCGCAGAGACATGGAAGAGTAATGTTCACGTCTTCGCTCATGCGGATCTTTTCATTGCAATACTTGATGTTATCAAGGATGAGCTTCTTTGATATAAGCTTCATGCAGCGGGACATGGTAACTGGGCGAACCTCATTGCCAAGGAGATTATCGCGGATAGAATCAAGCTCTTTTTCCATATAGGTGCCTGGCTTAAGAGCCTGAGTCTCCTTGCGGCGCTCGCCAGCCTTCTCCACAATGTAGTTACTGGAGATGATCTCGCAGTCGCTAAAAGAGCTGTCAGTGTAGTTGTACAACTTCTCAGCCATATCAGTATCTACCCAGTCGTCACTGTCGAGGTAACACAGATAATCAGATGTGGCCTGCTTAGAGCCCTCAATCCATGCGGACATAAGGCCTCCGTTCTCCTTGTGAATAACCCTGACACGTGAATCCTTCTGGGCATACTCATCACAAAGCGCCGGACTCACCCCATCTGTGGACCCATCATCAACTAAGAGAATCTCCAGATCCTCAAATGTCTGCCCCAGCACCGACTCCATGCACTCTGGAAGGTACTTCGCTGTATTGTAAACTGGAATTATATATGAAATCTTGGACATTTTGTTCTCCGAATAGTGTTAGATTTGTTGTGAGTTCTTTTACCATAATAACACAAAGTGCAAGTTATTAATTAAAAGATTTATAGAGCAAATTTGGTTGCTTTATGGATATCTTTGTTGAAATTTCGAGAAATCGATGATTTTCAGCATTGTGTGGGGCATACTTACATAGTTGTAGTTATTGATGGCTTTGGTATTATTTCATAGAAAGCTATACATTATTACGATTCGTAAAAAATGTATAGTTTTATTTTTACTATTTGGTGAAAATAGAGAAATATGGCGAATAATTTTAAGAAATATTGAATTATTTTTACAGAACGGTGTAAAATTAGTCTTGCGTTTTTTGTTGGGTGAAATATTTTTTGTTGGCACTGGGGAGTGTCAATTATATATAGAGCTGGCGCTATTGCTCTCTTTTTAACACCATGAAAAACAGTAATTGGTCAAGGAGGACACGGTAGTGTCAGAAACAGGAGCAGGAAAAGGGTATTCAGAGGGGGATGTAATAGAGTGGAACCACAAGAAGATCGCGGACTATTTCGCTGAGTGTGGAAAGATCTATGATACATTTGAAGATAGTATAAATGAAGTAAGTATTGCGCTTAATGATTTCGTTAATGATGGAGAGCACAGAGGACCAGAGGCTGAGTCCGCCAAGTCCTTTGTAAGCGAAAGACAGCTCCAGGCAGTTGAAGAGGCAATCTATTCGATTGAGCACCTTCACGGCATGATGGAGGGAAGTAAGCTTTCAGATGAAATCTCTCTTTTGGATGACTTTAATGAGAAGGTTGATGCAAATGAGAATGCAATCGTTAAGAGTCAGCATCTTGATAAGATTATCAAGGATTATACGGAATACAACAACGGTTTCAGAGAGGCTTCAGATACTATAAAGGCTGCCAGGGAAGCTTGTCAGGAAGCAATCGCTGGATGCTCTTTCCTTACATACACTAAGTTCACTGAGCCAAACCCGGAGCCAACAAAGAATTCATTGGAAGCCTTTGTGTCTGTTGAGAGTGAAGACGGCTTTGTGCAGAAGTTTGAGAAAAAGTTCCTTGAATTTATAGATGAGCATAGCGATGACTTTACAGGCAGTGATTTCATGGCTATCTGCCCACAGCTTCTTGAAAATCTTAAGAACGTTAATGCGGCTTTGGGAGACGGCTCTTTTGACATAACCAGGTACGACGAGACCTTCCAGAACGTTAAATGGACTGACGTAAAAGATCTTATGAGCGACGAGATGCGCCAGAAGATCCTGAAGTACATGAAGGATTTCGGGCTCTACCTTAAGGGGTGCCTTGAAAAGTGCCAGGTCATCAAGTATGATCCTGTCAACATGAACAACGGTAACTACATCAACGACAGAACAGACATTACAGTTCCTGGAAGATTCCCTATTGCTTTCAGGCGTTTTTATAATGCCCAGAGTGAGAACAGCGGCATCCTTGGAATGGGATGGAGCTGCGTTTTTGATGGGCGTCTTCGTAAAGATGCAGATGGCGATATCAGACTGGCTACCTTTGATGGAAGAGAGCTTATCTTTGCCAAGACTAAGGTGAAAAATGAAGAGGTTTACTTTGAAGTTCACGGTGAAGAAGGCGTGCTGAGGGAGACTGCCACTGGGTGCGTAATCACAAGAGATGACAGTTCATATGATGAGTATGACCTTGATGGATTCCTTGTGGCTAGGGGTGATAACAACGGACAGCATACAAGGGTGGATTATACGGTTATTGATGTGGCTTCAGCTTCCATGGCGGTTCCTGTAAAGGTTGAGACTAAGGATGGAACAAGCCTTACACTTAGATATAACGAAGATGGCATTCTTGCTGAGATTGAAGACCATGCTGGAAGAAAGTGTGCTTTTGAATATGAGCTTAAGTCAGTAAACAAAGTTAATGCAGAGACTGGCGACGGTGCTGGATCCGATACATGTGAAAAAATCTATCTCCTTAAGTCAGTAACATATCCTAATGGATCATCCAGAGTCTATACTTACAATGATCAGGGTCTTATCTCCAGTGTTAAGAGTCCAGACGGCGTTGTAGCCCTTGAAAATGAATACGATTCCAAGAGACGTGTCATCCACCAGTCATTCCCAGATGGTGGTGAGATGTCTTATGAGTATGATGATGAGAACCACATCACAACTGCAACAGAGCAGAATGGTTGTAAAGTTCAGTATCTTTCTGATGAACTTGGAAGACATGTTGGCACAAGATATGTGGGTATCAGACCAGGTCAGATGAGTATGGACGAAACCTTGGAATCAGATACTTATGTTATCGAGGAGAAGTTCACTTATAACGACAAGAACCAGAAAACTACAGTAACAGACAAGAATGGTTTTGTTACAAGATATGTTTATGATCACAGAGGCCGTGTGCTTAGCATTATGGGACCTGAAGGCCTTCGTGAGACATTCTCTTACGACACTGAAGGTCACATGACTTCCAAGAAAGACTCTGAGGGTCATAAGTATAAGTACAGCTATGACCTTGAGGGGAATCTTTATTGTGTTAAAGACCCAGAAGGTAACAGAACTAAGTACGACTATGTAGAAGGAAAACTTGTTTCTACAAGAAACGGTTTTGGTAAAAAGACAAAGTATACCTATGATGAGAACGGCAACGTAAAGACCATTACAGAGCCTTCAGGTAGGATTACAACTTATGAATACGACGCTCTTGGAAGAGCCGTTAAGTCCATTGATAGTGAGGGCAATGTTACAAGCTATACCTATGATGCAGAGGGCAACATCACTTCAGTAACAGATCCTATGGGTAATGTCACAAGACATACCTACAACAAGGCAGGTCTTCTTACAGAGACAGTTAATCCGGATGGCACTAAGAAGACATGGCAGTACAACGAGATCGGTAAAGTTGCAGCTTTCACTGATGAAGATGGTCGTGTCACACGTATGACCTATAACACCATGTGGCAGGAG
>NZ_JHWL01000043.1 GCF_000622085.1 Butyrivibrio proteoclasticus P6B7 | reverse complement strand
TACAGGCTTAACCTCTTGGCTGCATAAAAACAGCGTAGCAGCCATAAACTGCTACGCTTAAAAAGTCTAACTTTTGGGGGTCACCTCACGGTTCTATCTGACTCCTTTTTAGGAGTCAAGTAGAACCGTCCCCGTTGTCTTATCTAATCTTTACCTTCTCCTCGCAGCCTGCCTCTTAGCCGCAATCTCCGCAAGCCTCTTACTAAGCTGCCCGTAAATGAAATCCTCCTCGCCATCCTTCACAAGATAGTACAGGTAAGAATCGATCACAAGACTCTGTGGAAGTCCGCGCCCCACAAGCTTGAAATTCCTAAAGCCCATATCGATGTACTCCTGCATCTGATCCTTGGAAATGAACGCCGGCTTGTTCTTGCAGTCCTCAAAGCTCTTTTTCTCCTGACGATTAGGGCAGGCAAAAGGCTTAGCCACCTCAAAGTAAAGCTGCTTGCGGGCCTCGTCCTTGTAGTGATCAAGACGCTTTGGACAATCCGGGAAACAGATCTCATCCACCAGAATCTCCACACGGTCCGCCACTGGACGCAAACTCTCAAGCACTTCCTTGTTGTGATTCATGTCATAGTCCAGAACCACCATGAAATAGTCCTTTTCAAGCTCCTTATGCAAAAGAGCTGGATCCTTGATCCTCTTAGTTGTGGAAGAAATATACTTGAAATTCGGGTAGTGCTCCCTGAGGTAATCCTCCAGAACCTGCGTATTTACAAGCACCTGGTTATCCCCAGTGTTAGCAAGATTCATCACAAGATTGCAGAACGTGTCATTGCAGTGTTTCTCCTCAATCAGAGGATTGGTCCAGGTGAAACGCACCGGGACATGCTTGCCATTAAAGAGCTTAAGCGTATACTCAATCTCGTTCTTAGGACAGAAACCCAGAACAGTCCTGCCTCCGTTCCATATTGCTCCCGGAAAAGTGCCATAAACACTCCCTACGCGATAATTGTCGTTAAAAGAATTTGGATACTCCCGAATAAGGTCGATGATAGTTGCATTCAGATCTCTGAATACACTAAAACCTGGCAAATGCCAGTAAATATAGTCTTTCATTGTAGCCCCCTGTAAACTTTTTACCCCACACACATTATACTATATTGCGCACGAAAGAGCTATGAACGTTATATCGTTCAAATTCGCATATTTACTGGAGTCGACTAATCTAGAACCCTTACATCTTCATCTTCAACTCATTCCCCATGCCCTCAAGCCAAGAATAGGCGAAATTCTTAAAAGCCATAGCTGCTTCATTCAGCGGAGAATCTGAGTTCCAGCATACATAAGTGTTCCAGGTAAAAGAGGGATCGTCAAAAGGAACGATGACGGTTCCAGGATAATTGAAACTATTGGCTTCGCTAAGGAAAGACTGTCCGATACAGTTGTTCATGGAAGCCCGCTGATGATTAAACTGGAGCTGATCAGACTCATATATGATGGCAGGCTTAACACCAGAAGCCTGAAGCCTTCTGACAAACTGACGATAAGTATTGCTACGGTGGGATATAAGCGCAAGCTTCTCCCCCTCCAGGTCAGAGAAAGACAGAGACGCCTTGGAGGCAAGAGGATTAGCTTCATTGACCACGGCAACAATGGGAATTCTTTCAAAAATCGAAGTACTAATCCGGTCATCCTTGATAGGACCGCTCATGATTGCAAGATCGCACTCGTGAGCAAGGAGCTTTTGCTTTATCAGGCTGTCTGGACTTTCGTCAAACAACAGATCTACATTGGGATATTGTTCATTAAAACTAGTGAGGAAATCTAGTGAGAGAAAAGACAAAATTCCAGAAGTGAACCTTACTCTAAGCACACTAGAGAGCCCAAGGTTTTGCATTTCATCTACAGTATCATTATAGGAATCAAGTAGCGGCCTCATTCTGCGGTAAAAGAGATCTGCCTCAGAAGTGGCCACAATACCCTGATTATTTCTTTTAAAAAGAACTACAGACAGCTCTTTTTCCATGCGCTGAATAGCCTTGGCAAGGCCCTGAGGGCTGATGAACAGCTCCTTGGAAGCCTGACTTAGACTCCTGCTATCATATACCACAAGAAATGTTTCAATATCCCCTATCGTCATAATACTTCTCCATTCCCAAAAAAAATGGCGCCCCTTTCAGGACGCCATTGTCATTTAGAAGATATTAACAAAAAGCGTCCGTAAATTCAATAACGTTTAAACCAGAAGTTTAAGCGAACTTCAACCATCTGTTTATTTTCAAACTCTGCAGAAAGGATATACTTACAACTAACAAAGGCGAAGGTGCTGAACAAGAGTAAGCATCTTTGCCTTTTACTTTTTAGACGTAGGAGGATGGAATTATGAAAAAAGGAATCTTTTCAAAAGCGATGGCAGTTATAAGCGCAGCAGCAATGCTATTTACAACAGCATGTGGCTCTGGAACAGCCCAGGCAAGATCTGTTGATGGCGACACCGTAAGAATCGGATGGATTCATGATCTTTCTGGAAATAACGCTGGATCTTCAGCAGTTGTATCCACTGCCATTGAGATGGCTACAGAGGATATCAACGCAAGAGGCGGAGTCCTTGGCAAGAAGCTTGAAGTAGTCAAAAAAGATGGCGCTTCAAACACCCAGAACTACTCAGATGCAGCCAATGAACTGGCATATAACTCAGATGTAGTTGCAGTCTTCTCGTCAGGAACCTCAGCTTCACGAGAAGCCATCAGAGGAACCTTCGAAGAAGCCAAGCTTCCTTACTTTTATTCATCACTCTATGAAGGCGGTGTAGCCTCAGATTACAACATCTGTACAGGCCAGACACCGGAACAGAACGTTTTACCGATTCTTGAATATATCCAGGCTAACAACCTTGGTACAAAGATCTATCTGGTGGCAGCAGACTACAACTTTGGTCAGATCTCAGGTGAATGGCTTACCAAATATGCAGAGGAGATGGGATTTGAGATTGTAGGAAGTGAATACATCCCACTTGATGTAACACAGTATGGATCAACTATTACTAACATTATAGATTCAGGAGCAGAGATTGTTTGGTATGACCTGGTAGGATCAGCAGCCCTTAGCTTCTATGAGCAGTATTACAACGCTACAAGTGGTCTTGACAGAGACATCCTTTTAACAGGCGGAACACCACTTATTTCCGGTGAGCTTAGCTCCGTTGACCCTAAGTATCTGGAAGGAATCCTTGTTTGCTCAGTTTACTTTGAAGGCATCATCACAGAGGCTGCGGATTTTGAAAAAAGATATTACGAAAAGAACTCAACAGGTATCACCGATGCAGCTATTACAGCATATGCTTCAATGATGATGTGGGCAAATGCCTGTGAGATCGCAGGAAGCTTTGATTCAGACGCAGTCATGACCGCCATCAACTCAGGCAAGGTTTCAGGTGACAGCGGAATTGGTTCAACAATCTCAATCGATCCTAAGCAGCATCACTGCAACTTCAACATGTACCTTTGTCGGATGGGAAAAGACAAAAAGATGGAACTTATAGAAACCTATGAAGATGTAAAACCAACATATCTTTCAAGCATTGGAATTGACCTTAGCACCTTAGGAGAAGCTCCAAACAAGCAGTTCACACCACTTGACGACTAATAACAGGAGGTGACCTAAAATGTTGCAGATGATCTATAACTTCTTAGAAAGCTTTGCATATATATCACTTGCAGCAATCGGAATGTCAATTGTATATGGAATTACCGGCATAACCAACATGGCACAGGGAGAGTTCATGCTGATAGGAGCATTGGTGGTCTCGTACCTGTGTGGAGTGGCCGGCATTCCATTCATAATAGGAATCGTTCTTGCAATGGCTGTCACCGCCATTGCAGGGATAATCCTGGACAGACTGGTTCTTGTAAGACTTTACAATAGACCTGGTGATTCACTTGTATGCACCTACGGTGTATCCATTGCACTTATGCAGGTGGGCACAATCCTTACAGGCGTTGGAGCACCAGCAGTTCAATCACCCTTTGGAACATTGGTGGTAGGTAACAGATCCTACTCAGTTTATAAGATCCTTTTAATTGCGATTTCTTTTATTCTGTTTGGCCTTTTGTACGTGGTCTTTAACAAATCCAGATTTGGTCTTCATGCAAGAGCAACCATGGAGAAAAGAGAAATTGCAGCATCTCTGGGAATCAACGTCAGCAAGATGAATATCCTGGTAATCGTACTGGCATCAGCATTAGGTGGTCTTGGAGGAGCTTTGTATGCACCAACAATGTCAGTTACAGGAACCTACGGATCTAACTTCCTTACACATGCATTTGTAGCAATGATCATCGGCGGATCCAATCCCCTGGTTGGAACATTGATGGCAGCAGGGCTTCTGGCAGTTGTGGAAAGCTTTCTTTCCCTTTACTTTGGAGCCTTCATTGGAAGAATTGGAATGTTGCTGGTGGCCATAGTCATCATAAGACTCATCCCAGGAGGATTCTCCGGACTTGTTGAGAGAATGATGGTAAGGCTTAGAAAAAGGTAATCTTTGGGAGAAATGCTTATGTTAAAAAAACTAAATATAACAACGGAAAACATAATAGCAGCTATTTTCTGGATGATCTGCCTGATCTACCCATTTACACATAATCCTTACTACGTTAACAACTTTACTTATTATTTCATAATGATCATCTTCATGATGAGCCTGTATGTTTTATGGGGATTTACAGGTATCTTCAGTTTTGGTCAGGCAGCATTCTTTGGGGTCGGGGCCTATGCCTACGGTATTATAAGCAAAACTTCTCCTGGAAACCAGGCAATCAGGCCCCTTGCTCTCCTAGTTGCAGTGGCGGTGTGCTTCTTATCTGCCTTAATACTTGGAACATTTATCTATTACGGTCACATAAACGCAAGCTTCATTGGAATCATAACCTTCTGTTTGTCGCTGGTTCTTCAGACCTTCATGACCCAGACATCAGGAACAGAGTGGCAGATCCTGGGAGTTCCACTTGGAGGATACAACGGACTTAATGATATTCCAGTTCTTTCAGTATTTGGGATCTCTTTTCAAAAACAGAGCATGTACTTCCTTTGCTTTGCAGCTTCATTTATCTTTTACCTGATCTTTAGAAGAATGCAGCACTCCCGCACAGGATACACACTCTTTGGAATCAGAGAAAACGCAGAAAGAAGCGAACTCTTCGGATATGACACAACGCTTATCAGCACCATCGTGTTTGCTGTAGGCGGCGCAATTGCAGGATTTGCAGGAGTTCTTTATGCATCCTGGAGTGGATACATTGTTCCATCTACACTGGGAACCTCAATATCTTTTATCGGAGTAATAATCATCGCCCTGGCTGGTAGATACAGCATTACAGGAGCAACAGTGATAACCCTTTTATACTGCTGGCTCACAAGATTCATGGCTTCCCAGGGAAGCTCCTATTCGCAGATCATACAGGGAATCGTGCTGGTACTGATCATGCTGTTCATTCCAAGAGGAATCGGCGAGACCATCTTTAGCTTTGGAGATAAATTGCTGGAGGGAATTATATATGGAAAACAGAGACATGTATCTAGAAAAAGAAATTACGAAAAGCAGGGCAGCTACGCCGAGCAGGAGCAGTGATAATCTTTTATCCATAAAAAAGATCACGAAGAATTTTGGTGCAATTTCAGCAGTTTCTGATTTCTCTATGGATATCAAAAAAGGCGAGATTCACTGCCTTATCGGACCAAACGGAGCGGGCAAGACCACTGTATTCAAGATGATAACAGGAGTGTATCCTCCAACTTACGGCAAGATCTACCTTAAGGGAAAAGACATTACTACCATGAATACATCTAAGAGAATGAAACTTGGAATGTCAATAAAGATGCAGGTTCCAGGCGTATACTCGGAGCTTACCCTTCGTGAAAATATAAGAATTGCAGCTCAAAATTTTGTTAAGGAAAAAGATATTGAGAAAGAGATAGACAGACTTATCGATGTGGTGGGAATAAGAAATCTTGGAAATCCACTGGTGAAGAACATGAGCCATGGACAGCAGCAGTGGCTTGAGATCGCCATGGCGCTTGCTGCTAAGCCAGATCTTCTTCTTTTGGATGAGCCGGCAGCAGGACTTGGACCAGATGAGACAGAGTTTACAGCCAAGCTGGTGCTTGATCTTAACGCTAAGGGCATGACAATCCTGTTCATTGAACACGACATGAATTTCGTAAAGAGAATCGCCAAAGATGTGACAGTTATGCACAACGGCAAATTCTTCGCAGAGGGAAGCCTCGACGAAATCCTTAGCAACAAAGAAGTAGCAGAGATCTATCTTGGAAAGGAGGCCCAGGCATGTTAAGTACCAAAAAGCTTGTATCCGGATATGGAAAAGTGCCGATCCTACATGGTGTCGATTTTGAGATAAACGAAGGCGAGGTCGTATCCATCATTGGAAGAAATGGAGTTGGAAAAAGCACCTTCATCAAAACCGTCATCGGCCTCAATGGCGTAATGGATGGCACAATTGAGTACCTTGGCAATAACATAAACAAAAAAAGACCCTTTGAAAGAGCATGGCTGGGAATGGGCTATGTTCCTCAAGGACACATGGTCTTTCCTAACCTTACAGTTAAAGAAAATCTGGAAATGGGAGAACAGATTAGTAAACAGGGACATTCAGATGACAAATATACTTTTATCTATGACTATTTCCCAATCCTGAAAGAAAGAAGAAATCAGAAGGCAGGCACCATGAGCGGTGGTCAGCAGGCCATGCTTTCAATTGCAAGAGTCCTTACCGGAGATCCTAAGCTGATTCTTTTAGATGAACCTACAGAGGGAGTTCAGCCCAACATCGTTGACTCCATCGGAGATATCATCCTTAAGATCAACGAGGAGCTGGGAGTGGCGATTCTGCTGGTGGAGCAGCATTTGGGACTTATACAGAGCGTTTCACAAAGAGGATACGCCATGGATAAGGGTAGGATCGTGGACAGCCTTTCAAGAGAACAGATAGATAACTACGAGTACATCAAGAAGTTCCTGGCAATTTAATACGCGCAAACATAAGTCAAAATATATTAGGAATTAGGAGGAGAAAGCTATGAAGAACGTAATCAAGATCAGCACTGTGAATTTTCACCCAACCTGGGGAGAGAAGGAGGACAACCTTGACAGAATGCTTGGAATTATAGAGGCAAGCGCAGCAGAGGGAGCTAATCTTATCGTATTTCCAGAGATGGCTCTTACAGGCTATGACGAGGAAGTGACTGAGGTTCCTTTCAAGGAAAAGATGCAGTATAAGCAGGCAGAAACAGTTCCTGGAGCATCATCAAAGGCAGTGGGAGAGCTGACTAAGAAGCTGGGAGTATATGTGGTCTTCGGTATGCCTGAGCTTGATAAGGATGACCCTGATACAATCTACAATTCAGCTTGTATCTGTGGCCCTGAAGGCATTATTGGAAGTTACCAGAAACTCCACCTTCCTTACCCTGAATTTCACTGGGCAACAAGAGGTAAGAAGCCATTTATCTTTGATACACCTTGGGGACCTGTGGGAGTTGCCATCTGCTATGACTCCTACTCATTCCCAGAACTTACAAGATATTACGCAGCAAAGGGCTGCAGAATCAACATTAACATCACAGCCTATGCTAAGTGCCATGGCGATACCCTGGCAAGAGCTACGCTGGAGGCATATTCAGCAATCAATGACCTCTACATCGTATCTTCGAACCTGGTTGGCGTCGATGTGACCAACGACTTCTGGGGCGGCTCAAGTATCCTTGGACCATCCATCGAGGACTTTGGCTTTAGCTACTACGCTGGCTATCCATTCGCCGATCCAAGAGGCATGCAGCCTGCAGTTTACACAGAGACTATCGATCTTGGCATTGCAACCCGTAAGATCTTTGAGCCTAATGAAGGCATTGGCGGAAGATGTGATTACAGGCCAGAGATTTACAAGCTTCTGTGCGAAGATCTCCTCAAGGATCCTAAATTCTCAGGAGAAACTGCTTAACAGATCGGAGGTACAGCCATGAGTGGTTACGTGATCACGATAGCTCGAGGCTACGGCAGCGGCGGAAGCCATATCGCCCACAAACTATGCAACGAGCTTGGAATTAAATACTTCGATAATGAAATCCTGGACAGGGCATCGGAGATCAGCTCCATCAACGAGCACTATTTCTACGAAGCCAACGAGAAGATCAAGAAAGGCATACTATCCCTGAAGAGTAACAAAGGACACTACACAGGCACCACGTACTCAATAAACGACAGGCAGTACCTTTCTAACGAGAACCTCTTTAACTACCAGGCCAAGGTTATTAAAGACATCGCTCTTTCTGGCAAGGAATCCTGTGTGATCGTGGGAAAGGCAGCCAACTATATCATCGGAAGCCTTAGTAACGTCCTGACAGTCAACATCCAGGCCCCGCTTCAGTACTGCATCGGCAATATTACTGAACGCCTTTTGGTCAACAAGAACGAGGCAAAAGAGCTAATTCAGACAACAGACAGTTATCGCCGGGACTATTACAAGTACTACACAGGCGGAATCTGGGATGATCCCAAGGAATATGACCTATCTATCAATACGGCTTCCTGTGGCGAGGACTACGCAGTCAAGATCATCACTGACTACCTTAAACAAAAGGGCATGATCTAAAAAATATGACCAGCTTTTGCTCATACGAGTAAAGGCTGGTCTTTTGTTATGTCCTGTAATAGCTCAAATTCCCCCTGTTCGCAACAAAATTTAACATCTCGCGTTACAAATTGTTAACAACAATTGATAGACAACTGTCGATATAACGTCTACACTTTTATTGATGTTAAAAATATTAGCAAAGGTGGGATAATTATGAGAAAGACATACCTGGACAATATCAGATGGATAACAGTAGTCATCGTGGTTATCTACCACGTGATCTACATATTCAACGGCGTCACAACCTACGGACTCCTGGGCCCATTAAGTTCATTCCAGCCTCAGGACGCATATCAATATATCGTATATCCATGGTTCATGGTGCTGTTATTCGTAGTCTCTGGAATGTCTGCTAGGTTCGAACTTGAAAAGCGATCAGGAAAGACTACATTATCTGAACTAGACAAGGGCACAGAAAAAGCATTCCTAAAATCAAGAACAAGAAAACTCCTGGTGCCTTCAACCATCGGCATCCTTTTGTTCGGTTGGATCATGGGCTACTACAACATGATCATCAGCGATGCTTTTGCTTCAATGAGCGATGTTCCTAAGGTAATCCTTTTCCTCATCATGGACGTCAGCGGCACCGGCGTATTGTGGTACATCCAGATGCTTTGGATCTTCAGCGTGCTACTACTACTGGTTCGCAAGATCGAAAAAGACAAACTATACAACCTGTGCGCAAAAGCAAACGTTCCAATTCTTCTGGCCCTGACCATCGTAATCTATGGCGCAGCCCAGATCCTCAACACCCCGGCAATCGTGGTTTACAGATTCGGCATCTACGGCGCAGCCTTCTTTATCGGCTACTTCGTCATGTCCCACGATGAAGTCATGGACAGAATGCAAAAGAGCTGGCTCCTACTGACCATCCTTGCAGTGGCCTGTGGAGTTGCGTTCCTCATTATGTTCTGGGGCCAGTCCTATCCAGACCACTCTGTGCTCGACACCCTCATGTGTAACGTCTACACATGGCTCGGAACCTTAGGCATTCTCGCCTTCATGAAGAAGTGGGGCGGCTTCACCAACTCCTTTAGCACCTGGATGGGCCGTAAATCCTGGGGACTTTACATATTCCACTACCTCTTCATCGCATCCAGCGCTTGGTATCTGCTCCTTTACGTACCTAACATGCCACCCCTGGCCATTTACCTCATCGTTACCTTCTGCGCATTTGCCGGCTCCTTCATCCTGGACACAATAGTCCGCAAGATCCCATTCGTCCGCTGGTGCGTACTGGGAATCAAGTGATGCTGAATTGAAACGGATACTGAACTAAAGAGATAAATCACAAATCACACAAGGAGCACACCCATGAGCTTTGCAGACAACCTGATAGAACTTAGAAAACTAAACAAAATGTCCCAAGAGGAGCTTGCCGATAAAATCGGCGTCTCCAGACAGACATTGTCCAAATATGAGACAGGAGAATCCCTTCCCGATATCGAGAAATGTAAACTCCTGGCAGATACCTTCGGCGTCTCCATGGACGACCTCATTTCATTCGATAAGAACGATAGCGAAGAGGGCATGGGCCTTAACGTTCCACCCAAAGGCAAGCACATCTTTGGAATGGTCAAAGTCGGCGACAAAGGCCAGATTGTCATCCCCGCCAAAGCCCGTAAAATCTTCGACATCAACCCCGGCGACAACCTCATCGTCCTGGGCGACGAAGGCCAAGGAATCGCCCTCATCAAAGAGAAAGGCCTCCTAGACCTCTTAAATCAAGCAAAAGAGATGATGTGATTTTTTTGTATCTTTACACAAAAATCAGGATGTGATATCTTATCAAAAGTATTCTTTACATGCATAGTGTTCTTGGCGTTTCGCCAGACTATTCCCATGATAGATTATTTTTGACGTTATTGCTTTATGATTTGTAGTTATGTCTCGCTAATCTTGGAAGTATCTTGTTTTCTGACCCTATGTATGTTTGGAATCACCAAAAACATATATTAGGAGGACCAAGAAATTTGGAAGAAGAACAGTTATTAAAAAAGAAAGCAGACCCTATCTATTCAGATACCGCTTATGACGATGCTTTCAAGACTATGGAGGGAAAATGTGATGATTTGGTAATTCCCTTCGTTAACCATATGTTTAATGAGAAATATGGTAAAAAAGCAGTTATCAAAAGACTTAGAAATGAGCAGTTCATTGAGTGTGAAAATGCCGTTGATGAAAAGAGAATAACGGATTCTAGTTTCGAAATAACAGACAATGACATCACCAAGAAATATCATATCGAATGTGAAAGCAAAAAGTATGATGGATCGATATTGGTAAGGTTGTTTGAGTATGATTCATCAATAGCACTAAGGTCCGGAGAAGGCAAAGAAAGAATGCTCAAAGTGAAGTTCCCTAATACGGGACTTCTAGTGCTAAGAACATCTGGGAATGAACCAGATAACGCAACAATTGAAATAGAGATGCCAGAGGGCGATTCGGTTTCTTACACCATTCCTATAATAAAAATGTCGGACCTGACCATAGACGAAATATTTAACAAACAACTATATATGTTGATTCCATTTTATATCTTCAACTATGAGAGCCAGTTAGTTGAAATAGATAAGAATAAAGAGAGCATAGAAGAGTTCATTGATGTGTTTAGGAATATTTTCGATAGGCTAGATAAAGAGCTTGAAAGCGGCAACTTGTCAGCCCTTTCCCGCAGTGCTATCATAAAATTAACATACATCGTATCGTACAAACTCACAATGAAAACGGATAACATTCAAAAGGAAGTGGGTGATTTTATGGGTGGAAAAGTACTCGATTTACCTGAGTTTATGATATTTGATCAAGGCAAGGAAGTAGGCTTGGCAGAAGGTGAAGCTAAACGTCAGGCGTTGGCAGAAGAGCGCGATAGTATCGCGGAAGAGCGTGACAGTATCGCAGAAGAACGTGACACACTTGCAGAAGAAAACGCCAGACTTAAAAGAGCTCTTGAAGAAGCAACAAAAGGAAAAGTAGAATAACTATTCAAAATAGCATATACATAATTCCAACCACAAAAGGAACAGCCCGCGCTGTTCCTTTTTTTCACAATCATCATGTAAATATCACCATGGCCCCAATCACCACTACCCCTAGCACCACAGCAATCACCGTCGAAATCAGTGATATCTTGATCCTTTCAACCGGCGCATCCGACAAAACCTCGTGACACGCCGTCTTGTCATTCACATGAACCTCAATGGGATCCCCCGGCCGCAGCTTGTCATTCACCGTCACAACCTCCGCCACCAGCTTCTCCCCATGATAATCATAGGAAACCTCATACTTCCAGTAGTAGGTGCCGCGCGTGTGTCTCGTAGGCTTCTGATACAGAACCTTCTCGATAAACCGCTCCACCCGGCCATCAAACACCGACGCCCTTCGATACTTGATCGCACATATAATATCCCAGATATAATTCCCACCGCTTATTACAATAATGAGAAACCAGAAAACCAGGACAAGAAACCCCATAAAAAGACTCATATGTTACTATTCACAGTTAATTGCGTAAGATGTTCTTTATTTTTTCTATCATGAAGATTACAATATTTCTGTTTGCATTTGAACCAATTCCAGCATGTAAAATATCAGAAAATGAAATAAAAGCTAACTTAGCAACTTTGCGTGATTTTTTTGTTAGGCACAACTTGAATCCTGATTTAAATATCATTTGCAAATCAGAAAGTAGTGGTTATACGAGACAAGAAGTAATTAAATATTTTGTAGAAAATAGGATAAATATATGATTGAATGTAAAAATGTAAGTTATAAATATGAGACGTTTGAAAAAAAAGCGGGTCTAAAAGGTTCAATTTTGGATTTTGGTAAAAGGGAAAAAAAAGAAGTAACTGCACTAGACGATATAAATTTAAGTATTGTCGAAGGTGATATTATTGGAATACTAGGCCCCAATGGGGCCGGAAAAACAACTTTAATTAAGTTGCTTACTGGAATAATCAAACCTCAGCAGGGAACAATTGACAGTTTAGGGTGCAATCCATTTTCTAAAACTCCAAATTATTTATCACAAATTGGAGTTGTTTTAGGACAAAAGACACAGCTGATTTGGGATTTACCAGCGTTTGAAACTCTTAAAATGCTTCAAGCTATTTATAATGTTTCGAATGCTTCTTTTTCGGTTCGGTTAAAGTACTTGACAGAAAAACTTCAGATAGCAGATAAACTTTTCATACCAGTCAGAAAACTATCATTGGGTGAAAGAATAAAATTTGAGTTAGTTTGCTCAGTGATTCATTCTCCTAAAGTATTGTTTTTAGATGAACCGACTATTGGGGTAGACATTGTGAGTCAATATGCTATATATGATTTCTTGCATGAATTGAATAGTAAGGAAAAAACAACTATTATCCTAACAAGTCACTATATGAATGATATAGAAAAAATGGCTAATCGCATAGCAGTCATCATCAAAGGTAAAATAGTTAAAGAATCGACGATTGATGAAATTAGAAAAGAATATAGTACCCAAAATTGCTATATTATAGAGACTAAGGAAAATAAGATACCATTTGATGCAAAAGCATATAGAATTGAGAGAATTGAAAGTTGTAAATATAAATTATATTTGAATGAAGATTCCGAAAACATTCTAAATAATGTAAATATATCCAATATTGTCTCAATCAGGGAGGAAGTACCAAAGCTTGAAGAAATTATATTTAAGATGTTTACACAGGAGAACCAATGAATAAGTATCTAAGAATTTTATATAGTCAAATCAGTTCACAGTTGATATATAAATTTGATACTTGTGTCAAGTTGGCGTTAAAAGTTATGCAAATTTTGACAACTGTGTTTATTTGGAAAGCGATATATATATCAAATGAATATAATTATATCGGTGAGTATTCGTATAACAATATGATTATGTATATTATATTGGCAAATGTAGCTAGTGTTATTTTTTCTTTTGAACCTTGTTTTAGGTTGGGGACTCTAATACATTCTGGAAAACTTACAACTTTATTGTTAAGACCAATACATTTGCTTTATGAAAGTTTTGCCAGATATATGGGAAGTAAAATTTTAGAGGTTACAGTATATTTGATTTTGGCATTTTTTATGATTAATGCTCAAGGAGCAGATATCTTGTATGTGTTTTTTGCATTAATTTTTTTGCTATTAGCCTTTTTAATGTTTTTCATGTGTGTTTCAGTAATCTCAACAATAGGTTTTTGGATTATACAAATGTGGCCGTTAAGATCAATATTAACTGCTATTTATCTACTTATGGGA
>NZ_JHWL01000042.1:3870-16020 GCF_000622085.1 Butyrivibrio proteoclasticus P6B7 | reverse complement strand
AAAAGAAGACAGAGCGGGTGGGACTATGCCGAGATTCTGAACACTCACGTGTTAGGCACAGAAATGCCTAAAATGAGGTGGCTCAGGGACCTCATTGACCAAAAGCTTGCATAAAGAAAGAAACCAGAGGCTGGCGTTCCATGACAGATAAAGTAGTCATTAAGCAGACCAAGGGTCAAAAGCGAAACACCGGGACTTTCGCTTTTTCCAACGGAATTTAGGGTCATATGTTGGATGATGGACAGGCTTGGTGTATAATTACGGAAACAGATCTGATCTTAAATGATTCCAGGTGAACTCCACCCTTTTGTTTCCGAATTTTGATTTACGCTATCGGCTTGTCAAAAAAGATTGAATTAGCTAAAAACACGTGCTATAATTCCTTAGTTTGAGTTTAATTTACATTAATATAGTAGTTTAGTTTTTGGTTTATATTTTTAAAAAGGAGTTATTTATGAAGCAGACAAGAAATGATGTAAGAAACGTTGCTATTATCGCCCACGTTGACCATGGTAAGACAACACTTGTAGACGGCCTTCTCCGTCAGAGCGGTGTATTCCGTGACGGTCAGGAAGTTGCAGAGCGTGTAATGGATTCTGGCGATATTGAAAAAGAGCGTGGAATCACAATCATGTCAAAGAACACTGCTATCAGTTATAAAGATATCAAGATCAACATCATCGACACTCCAGGCCATGCTGATTTCGGTGGCGAGGTTGAGCGTGTACTTAAGATGGTTAACGGCGTTATCCTTGTAGTTGATGCTTTCGAGGGACCAATGCCACAGACTAAGTTCGTTCTTGGAAAGGCTATGGATCTTGGACTTCCTGTTATCGTTTGTGTTAACAAGATCGACAGACCTGAGGCAAGACCTAACGAAGTTATCGATGAAGTTCTTGAGCTCCTTATGGATCTTGGCGCTGATGACAATCAGCTTGATTGCCCATTCGTATTCGCTTCAGCTAAGGCCGGTACTTCTTCTCTTTCACCAGAGGAGCAGGGCCCAGATATGAAGCCACTTCTTGATACAATTATCAACTACATCCCAGCTCCTGTTGGAGATCCTGATGCAAGCTCACAGTGCCTCATCAGTACAATCGACTACAACGAGTACGTTGGACGTATTGGTGTTGGTAAGGTAGATAACGGCGTTCTCAAGGTTAACCAGGAGGTTGTTGTTGTTAACCACCACGAGCCAGAGAGACGTATCAAGACTAAGATCTCTAAGCTCTATGAGTACGACGGACTAGGAAGAGTTGAGGTTACTGAGGCTAAGATCGGTTCAATCGTTGCTATTTCTGGTATCGAGGATCTTAAGATCGGTGATACAATCTGTTCAGTTGACGAGCAGATTGCTATTCCTTTCCAGAAGATCTCTGAGCCTACAATTTCTATGAACTTTATTGTTAACGACTCTCCTCTTGCTGGTCAGGAAGGTAAGTTCGTAACAAGCCGTCACCTTCGTGACAGACTTTATAAAGAACTTAATACAGACGTATCACTTCGTGTTGAGGATACAGATACAACAGAGACTTTCAAGGTTTCAGGACGTGGTGAGCTTCACCTTTCAGTTCTTATCGAGACAATGCGTCGTGAAGGTTTCGAGTTTGCAGTAAGTAAGGCTGAGGTTATTTTCCACACAGATGAGAATGGCCAGAAGCTTGAGCCTATGGAGAGATGCTACATCGATGTACCCGATGAGTTCTCAGGTAGCGTAATCCAGAAGCTTGGCGAGAGAAAGGGTGAACTTGTTAACATGGGCGCTGGTAACGGCGGTTACACACGTATCGAGTTCAGCATCCCATCCCGTGGACTTATCGGTTACAGAGGTGAGTTCATGACAGATACAAAGGGTAACGGTATCATCAATACTATCTTCGATGGCTACGCTCCATACAAGGGAGATATGAACTATCGTAAGACTGGTTCAGTTATCGCTTTCGAGACTGGTGAAGCTACAGCATACGGTCTTTTCAATGCTCAGGACCGTGGTACTCTCTTCATCAAGACTGGTGATAAGGTTTACTCAGGAATGGTTATCGGAACAAGTGGAAAGAGTGAAGACGTTGAGGTTAATGTCTGCAAGACCAAGCACCTGACCAACACAAGAACATCATCATCAGACGAAGCTCTCAGACTTGTACCACCTCGTATCATGTCTCTTGAGCAGTGCATCGAGTTCATCGACAACGACGAGCTCCTTGAGGTAACACCTACAAGCCTTCGTATTCGTAAGAGAATCCTTGATCCTACACTTCGTAAGAGAGCTGGATTTAAGAAGTAATTCTAATGCTTTAGGACGGACAAGGGTTGTAATATATGCAAGTGCCGCTGGCACGCTTGCGCTCGATGTTCGTTGGTAACGGATGCTAAGGTGCTAAAGAACAGCACCTAAGCACCGACCACGAACAACGGCTGACGCGGTCACTTGCATATTATCACGACCCTTGGCCTGTTCTACGTAATAGATATATTTAATAAAAAACAGGATGATAGACTGTGTACAGATAAATGTCTCACAGTTTATCATCCTATTTTTTGATTTCTTACATGGGGTAGAAACCTTTGTCGCCCTCGATTATCTCTAGTTGGCCCTCGCATTTTTGGGTAAGACCAGATTTTATTTTGTCTATGTCCTCTTCTTTGACGCAAATATCGAATTGGACGTCTGCTTCATAGCGGGATTCTAGGATTGCTATGTCATTCTGTTCAAGGTAATATTGAACGCCATTGATCATGTTGTAGCCTACTTTGATGGTGAGTTTCTGAGCGAATACCATTTCGCCGATTTCGGCATCGGCAAGGCTTGCCTGGGCAGCCTGGGTATAGGCGCGGACAAGTCCGCCTGTACCAAGGAGGACACCGCCAAAGTATCTGGTGACGATGACAAGAACGTTGGTGACGCCGGCGCCTTTAATGACTTCAAGGATTGGCTTTCCAGCTGTGCCTGAGGGTTCACCATTATCACTGCATCTTGTTATCTCGCTATTTTCTCCTATTACAAAGGCGTAGCAGTTGTGCCGGGCGTCCCAGTACTTCTTGGACACCTCTGCAATCTTAGCTTCTGCTTCTTCTACGTTTTCTACGCTATATACAGCGGCGATAAAACGAGATTTTTTCTCAACAATCTCGCCGTTTCCTTCCTTTGTGATTATCTTGTATGAATTCAAATTTCTTTTTCCTTTACTAATTATCCTTGTGGAGTCAGTGGGGACGGTTCTGGGAGTCAGTGGGGACGGTTCTATTTGACTCCACATAGATTATAACATTAAGGTTCAAATAATTATTTAAAAATTTAAATTTGATTAATAGTAAATTGTGTGCGAATAACTGATAATTATGTTGAGGTAGTGTCTTACGACAACTGCGACATTTTACGGTAATTACTGCATAATAACCGCGTAAATAATTATCGGTTTACAGTATATCTCTACAGTTACATATAGTTTTGCCACAAATAGCACAATTATACAGAAAGGTGGATCAAAATGAAGAAGATCACAGCTGCCATCAGTAAGAACAACGAGATCACTGAGCAGCTCAGCGAAACAACACAGAAATTCACTTCACTTTAATTAACCATATAGTTTTCCTTCCAACTTGTGTTAACAAAAAAATAAGGGCCTTGCGGGGCTCTTATTTTTTTGCGGATTTTTCCGCTTTATCGTCAATAGAGACAATTCTAAGAATTCGTGATATACTTTATAGGTTAAAATAGGCTTAAAAGCGAGGTTTATATATGAACTATGGAAAAAGAGGTATCGTAGAGCAGGCTAGAGCTATGAACTCCGGTACCAATAAATGGGGAAAGAAATTCAGTCTATTTGGATTTTATATTCTTTTATCCGCAATACTTGGTTCAGTCATTATCGGAACAAGCATTGGAATAGGCGTATTTAACGGAATCAAAGACACCGCTCCGGATATCAGTAACATCAACGTTACTCCTACTGGTTTCTCGACCTTTGTCTATGACACAGAGGGCAACCAGATTGCCAAGCTGGTTTCAACAGACTCTAACCGTATCCCTGTAACCTGGGATATGATCCCGGAGAATCTTGCCAACGCTTTTGTAGATATCGAGGACGAGAGATTCTACGAGCACAACGGTATTGATATTCAGGGTATCATCAGAGCCGGTTTTGTAGGTGTTACATCCGGCGATCTGTCACAGGGTGCCAGTACCATAACACAGCAGCTTCTTAAGAACAACGTATTCTCTGGTTGGACCAATGAGAGCTCTGTTCAGAAGATCAAGCGTAAGATTCAGGAGCAGTACCTTGCTATTCAGCTCGAGAAAAACATGAGCAAGGAAGAGATCCTTCTTAACTATATGAACACCATCAACCTTGGTTCCAACACTCTTGGTGTTCAGGCAGCTTCACTTCGTTATTTCAATAAGCCAGTAAGTGAGCTCACCCTTTCTGAGTGCGCAGTAATCGCAAGTATCACTCAGAACCCCAGTAAGTTCAATCCTATCACTCATCCTGATAAGAACGCTGAGAGACGTACCAAGGTTCTTAACAACATGCTTAAGCACGGACACATCTCTCAGATTGAGTACGATCAGGCCATGGCGGATGATGTATATTCAAGAATTCAGACAGTAGATCAGGAAACAGGAGATTCCACAGTTAACTCCTACTTCGTAGATGCTCTTACCAACGACGTTCTCGAAGACCTTATCGCTGCAGGCTACAACGAGACACAGGCCTATACACTTCTTTACAGTGGTGGTCTTAAGATTTACTCAACTCAGGATCCTAAGATCCAGGCAATCTGTGATTCTGTATTCTCTAATGAAGAGAACTATCCTGAGGGTACTAAATTTCTTTTAGCATATGAATTGTCAGTACAGCACTCAGATGGCACAGTTACTAACCACAGTAGTGAGATGTACCAGGCATATTACCAGGAACAGTACAACGCAGCAGGTAAAAAGACAAAGTTCAACCTCCTCTACACTTCTTCTGAGGAAGCTGAAGAGGCTATTGAAGCCTACAAGGCAGCTGTTCTTGTTGATGGAGACACAGTTCTTGGCGAGAAGTACACACTTACTCCACAGCCTCAGGTTTCTATCACAGTTGAGGAACAGAGCACAGGTTATGTAGTAGCTATGGTAGGTGGTCGTGGTGAGAAGACAGCCAGCCGTACTCTTAACAGAGCTACTGATACTTATAGACAGCCAGGTTCTACATTTAAGGTTCTTTCTACTTATGCACCTGGTATCGACAGTGCAGGTCTTACCCTGGCTACAGTATTTAACGATGCTCCATTTGCTTATGACAATGGAACTTTGGTTAAGAACTGGTGGGGATCTGAGTACAGAGGACTTAACAACGTAAGAACAGCCATCAGAGATTCCATGAACGTAATCACTGTTGAGGCCTTTACTCTTATCACTCCTCAGCTTGGATATGACTACCTTAAGAACTTCGGTTTTACAACACTTACTGAAGGCACAACAATTGATGGTAAGGTTTACTCAGATATTCAGCAGTCAACTGCTCTGGGCGGTCTTACCTACGGTGTTAAGAATATCGAGCTTAACGCAGCTTATGCAGCCATCGGTAACGGAGGCGTATACATTAAGCCTAAGCTCTACACCAAGATCGTGGATCACGATGGAAACGTTATTCTTGATAACACAGAACCAGAATCTAAGAGAATCATTAAAGAGACAACGGCATTTCTTTTAACAAGTGCCATGTCAGACGTTGTAAACGGCGGTACCGGTTCATCAGTTAACTTTGGTACAACAGCTATCGCCGGTAAGACAGGTACAACCTCAGATTACAACGACGTTTGGTTCTCAGGTTATACTAATTACTACACAGCTACCACATGGGCTGGATTTGATAACAATGCTAAGCTCTCTTCTTCTGCAGAGAAGAACCTGGCTAAGACATTGTGGCGTAAGGTTATGGAACAGGTTCACGCAGACCTTCCTTACTCATCCTTCACAATGCCAAGCGGAATCGTAAGTGCTACTGTATGTTCAAGATCAGGTAAACAGCCAATCGCAGGGCTTTGCGACGGCGCATGCTACACTGAGTACTTCGAAGAGGGTACAGTTCCTACAGAGAGCTGCGATGTTCACTACGCTGGTACAATGTGTGCTCTTGATGGAATCCCAGCTTCAGAGACTTGTCCATTCAAGGTTGCAGGCGTATTTGAGCTCACTCCTGAAGTACCTGCTGCTCTTCAGTCCGGATTTGTTAACTATACACCGACTAACTCAGCATACACGCAGGTTACCGATGAGAACGGCAATGTTACAACCGTACTTAACACCTGTCACCACACGCCAGAGTTCATGGCCCAGGAGGGAATCGACGGAATCCTGGCTCAGGAACAGGCTATAATTCAGGCAGCCGCCCAGGCCGCGGCAGAAGCCGCCGCAGCAGCCGCTGGAGAGAATCCGGAGGCAGCACCGCAGCAAGAGACTGTGGTTGATACGGTTCCAGAGGATGTATCCGCCGGCAACTAATTGAATTTTTGGACTGTGAGTAATGTTCACGCATTATTCACAGTCTTTTTTTGCATTAATGTTGAAATACACCTATGATGGAAATATACTGATTAAGCTATAAACGTATATGAGGATTTATTATGAATAAGATAACTGAAGGCCCAATCTGGAAGAACATGCTAGGCTACTTCTTTTCCCTTCTTCTTGGTGCCTTTTTCCAGCAATTTTATAACACTGTGGACGCCATCATCGTGGGCCGCTATGTAGGTAGTGATGCCCTTGCAGCCGTTGGTGGATCCGCAGCCATGATCGTCAGCCTTTTTGTAGGCTTTTTTATGGGCTTATCCACTGGTGCATCCGTTGTAATCGCACAGTTCTACGGCGCTAAAAGAGATGAAGAGGTAAAAAAATCTGTCCACACCGCCATGGCTGTTGCTATAGTCGGCGGTATCATCTTCATGGTTCTTGGCCTTATAACCTCCAAATGGATCATCGTAGCCATGAGGACCTCAGAGGAGCTGATAGTGCCATCTACAGCCTATCTCATCATCTTCTTTGCAGGAATGGTGGCCAACATGGTCTACAACATGGGAGCTGGTATTCTCAGAGCCATAGGCGATTCCAAGAGACCACTTTACGTACTTGTTATCAGCTGCTTTGCAAATATATTGCTTGATATCTTTTTCGTTGTGGTGCTTGGCCTTGGCAAGATGGGTATCACTCAGGGTGTTATTGGTGTTGCTGTGGCAACTGTTCTGTGTCAGGTCCTTAGCGCAGTTATCGTTATGATCATGCTCTGCAAGAGCCAGGGAAGTTACAAGCTTTACATTAAGGAAATCAAGGTTGATTCTGATATCCTTTCAAAGATCATTAAAATAGGTCTTCCTGCCGCTTTTCAGGGAACCATGTACACTCTTTCCAATATCCTTATCCAGACCGCTATAAACGACTTTGGAAAGGATACAACAGCAGCCTGGGCTGCCTATGGTAAGATCGACGTATTATTCTGGATGACCGTTAGCTCTTTAGGAACTGCTGTAACAACCTTCGCAGGCCAGAACTTCGGCGCCGGCAAATACAAGCGTGTCCGCAGTAGCGTACGCCACGGCTTTATCATTGCTGCCACCATCACAATTCCACTTAGTATTATCCTGTACTACTTTGGAGATGTATTCCTCTATATCTTTGTTAAGGACAATCAGAACGTTGTTAATATCGGCGATCAGATGATCAAATTCCTGGCGCCATTTTATATAGGCTATATTGGCGTTGAGATTCTCTCTGGCGTCCTTAGAGGCATGGGAGCATCATTTATGCCTATGCTGATCACCCTTAGCGGAATATGCGTCCTGCGTGTTGTTTGGATACTACTTGTATTCCCCCTTAACAAGACCGTGGAAATGGTGGAAGCCAGCTATCCAATCACCTGGATCACAACTTCAGTACTGTTCGTGCTTTACTATATCTACTACATGATCAAACATCGTTATCAGATGAGGGAGGATTCATGAGTTCTATATTTTCAGATTTACCTGACGAACTTCAGCGTGGGTATAACAGTTTAAAGAGCTATCTTAGATCCCTTGGAAGTGTTGTGGTGGCCTTTTCTGGTGGTGTGGACTCCACCTTCCTTCTCTATGCCGCCAAGGATGCTCTGGGAAATGGAAATGTTATTGCAGCCACTGCCATCGCCTCTTTTATTCCTGCAAAAGAGATTAAGGAAGCAGAAGAATTCTGTAAAGAGCTTGGCATTGAGCATGTATTTGCTGAAATAGACATAAACGATATTCCTCGGTTTAAAGATAATCCCGTGGACAGATGCTATCACTGTAAGCACTTTATCTTTTCCACTCTCCTCAGTATCGCAGCTGGAGAAGGTAAAAACCAAGTAGTAGACGGTTCTAACGCAGATGATGTTGGAGACTACAGGCCTGGCATGAAGGCCCTTGAAGAGCTTGAGATAAAGAGCCCTCTTAAAGAGGTTGGACTTACAAAAGATGATATCAGACAGCTTTCCAAACACTTTTATCTCCCAACCTGGGATAAGCCATCCTTTGCATGCCTTGCCAGCAGAATCCCTTATGGATCAACCATTACATCCAAGGAGCTTGGCATGGTGGAAAAGGCCGAGAATCTGTTATTAGAGCTTGGATTTAAGCAGTTTAGAGTAAGAGTTCACGGCGGCGAGAGAATCGCTGATATCCATTCCGTAGAACGCCTGATAGAAAAGAAAATGTACGACTATCGCAAGATGCATGCACGTAGCCTTATTGGTTATCTGGCAACAGAATCCTTTGATGATGTTAATGATACTGGAGATATTAGAACAAGTATTAAATATAACACCACAGATCTTGTGGCCAGGATCGAGCTTCTACCTGAGGATATAAACAGGATGCTTGATAATGAGCTTAGAAACAGGATTTACGACGAGTTTAAGAAGATAGGCTTTAGTTATACCTCCCTTGACTTAAAGGGCTATAGAACAGGCAGTATGAATGAAAATTTGGAGAAGTAAAATAAAAGGTAGCCGAGGGCTACCTTTTATCGATTAATGACTATTCATTTACGCATCAATGTCCCCTTAGATCAAATTCACTAGAGAATCCATTATAATCTCCCCAAGTATAGATCATATAATAGCCATCTCCATCCAACTCTGCGTCAAAAGCAGCATGTCTATGAATAATCTCACTTATTATACTGCTTTCTTGTTTTTTGACTAATGCATCATATTCACCAGATGAATACTGCTTATAGTAATCTGCTATCTCTTCTTCAGGCAAGTCACTCTTGATTAGGATAGCACCAAAATACTGCATACCATTACCATTGCCACATAATTTTCCTGCCATAGAAAAATCATCAATTAATACGGCATTCTCTGGTAAAGGAATGCTTTTCAACTCTTTAGTTATACCTTTTGCTACGTTATCATTATGAATAGGACAAACAATATATAATAGCAATATCCCAGCAATAATAATTGCAAATAATACTAATGTACCAACAAAAGCGCTCTTTTTCTTTCCCATGTCATTTATCTCTCCTACTTCTCACAGGCCTCATTATATTTAGCAAAATTCATGTAATAGTTAAATACAGTATATCCATACATTTTTGCACTATCGCCACTTCCATTGTATTTTGCAAATATTTCTTGGCGTTGTTTTTCTGTTAGATTATTAATATCATATCCTAAATTATCTGCTTCATATTTTAACACCAATGCCACCATCTCCACATTAAAGCTTTCATCCTGAAGCATTTCCCAGAACTTTTGCAAATCTTTCCAGTTATTCGGATCATAATTTGTTCCGTAATAGTGATTATATGCTGCAATCGCAGTTGCTGCAAATATTTGTCCTACTCCTGTAGAAGAATCTGTTCTTTGCACAAGTGGTGCTTCAGGGGGGAATAATAATATCCACCAATTATCCCATGATGGATTTGAAGCAGCCTCAGTATATTGCTCTAATTGTTCATAATAATAATATGTACTTTGAACAATTCCATCAGCAACAGGATCATCTACACCGTAACAACGTATTTCTCTATATAGTATTGCCTGAATCATTGCCTCATCAACGCCGTATTTTTCTGAGGCGTTTTTTATTTCATCTTCTAACTCCAATACCTTTTCTAGAGCTTCTTCATTAGAATAGTAGCAATCTTTACCTTTCTGAATTATAGATAAATCCTCGTTTGTTATTAATGACAATTCCTTTAGTAACGCTTCTTTTGCTTCCTCATTTTTTCCATTTCTATCTAAAAATCCTATTGGGCTATTCGTACAATATATATAATGGTTAATTGTATCTGGCCTAGATTTATATCCCCTTTCTTTATCCTCACCATTAAATCTACCAGCAATTGGATCATAGTATCTTGCCTGAGCAAAGTTAAGTTCTGATACTTCATCTTCCTGATAGCCAGTGAAAGCAAATGGCTGGATGATATTTCCATTCTTAGTATAAGCATGGGATTTGTTTTCTTTGCCGAGTCTGTTTCTTAGCTTACCTGTGTATGGATCTACCCTTCTACCAAAGTCATCATAAGCATAGGCATCAACTGTAAGTCCATCTGTACCTGTAAGATACATTGTACTTCCAAGTTCATCCTGGAGGTAGTAGTAATTGTTACCACCCCTGTTCATGCTTACTACGTTGTTATCATAGATGAAGCTCTCTGTCTCTCCGTTTACTGTTCTTTCAAGGAGGTTATAGTAATCCTTTGAAAGATCGCAAAGATATTCAATCTTCTCTTCAGGACGTACTGATTCAACCCTGAATCCAAGGCCGTTGTATGTATAGGAGATATCACCCTTCTCTGTATCTGTTGCCTGGGTCATCTTACCCATAGCATCATACTTGAAGGTCTTCTTGATGATTTCACCAGAAGTAAGAGCTACCTGGTTACCTCTTCTGTCGTATGAATAGATGTTACTTGTCTCATTGTTTGATGAGTCTCTAACAATGGATCTTGTAAGTCTGTCGAGGGCATCGTACTCATAAGATGTCTTTGTATCAGCTTCAGTCATCTCTGTTCTGTTACCGAAGGCATCATACTTATACTCTGCTCTGAGGTTACCATTTAATGTACTCTTTGTAAGTCTTCCAAGATCATCATACTCATAGTGATATGTACCAGAAACAGCATCCATTCCACGTCTGTTTCTCTCGATATCTGTAACAAGTGATGTCTCTTTTTCATAGTTATAGACATACTTATCGATGATCCCCTGAGTATCAGTGCTTGTCATGGACTTAAGAAGTCCGCCCTGATAGTACTCAAGTGCTGTTTTAACTCCGTTAGGGAAGCTCTTTCCTGAGAGTCTTCCTGTAGCATCATAAGTGTATGTGATAGGCTTATCTGAAGTTCCATCGGTTAGACTTTCTAGTCTTCCAAAGGCATCGTATGTATACTCTGCTCTCTTTCCATCTGGATAGATGATGGCGCTCTCATTATCATAAGGGCCATACTCATAGCCTACTGTTCTTCCCTTATAGTCTGTTACGGATACAGTTCTTCCAAGGATGTCGCTCTCAATCTTTGTAAGGCCAAGGTGATCCTTAACTTCCTGAAGGATGTTAAGAGCGTTATACTGCATCTTTACGCTCTTACCGTCAGCGTAGTTAACTCCTGTTACGTTACCATTGTTATCTCTTGTGTATACTGTTTCATAGCCGTCACGGTCGATATGGCTCTTAACGTTACCAAGAACGTCATAAGTATAAGTATCCTTCTGACCAAGAGCATCTGCGATTGATAAAAGTTTTCCACCTAAGCTATGCTCATATATTGTTACATGACCGTTATTATCAACCTTGGGGAAGTTACCGTTCTCATCTGCTGTCTTTTCTTCATCGCCAAATCTCTCAACCTTTGTAAGAAGGTCAAGTTCGTTGTATGTGTACTCTGTTCTGTTTCCAAGAGCATCTGTTACGCTCTTTAGCTTTCCTGTTCCTGTGTAGGTATTCTTAGTGATCTTACCTGCATCATTTATCTCGATAACTCTTCCACGAGCATCGTACTCATAAGATACTGTTCTTCCGTTTGATCCTGTTACCTTTGAAATAAGGCCTGTCTTTGTGTATTCCATTGATACCACAAAGCCATCTGCCTGAGTCTCACTCTTAACTCTTCCAAGGCTGTCATACTCATAGCTTCCTACAAGG
>NZ_JHWL01000042.1:0-3860 GCF_000622085.1 Butyrivibrio proteoclasticus P6B7 | reverse complement strand
CTGTCTTTGTGTATTCCATTGATACCACAAAGCCATCTGCCTGAGTCTCACTCTTAACTCTTCCAAGGCTGTCATACTCATAGCTTCCTACAAGGCACTCCTCATCACCAGCCTTCTGGGTGATTTTAACAAGCCTATTGTTCTCATAGGTGTTCTCTGTTACTACACCATTTGGATCAGTAGTTGTCTTTCTGTTTCCGTTCTTATCGTATGCATAGAGAGTCTCTCTATCAGCAGCATCAGTCTCTTTTACAAGTCTTCCTGCCTTGTCATACTCTCTTTCAATAACACCTCCGTTAGGATCTGTTACCTTTGTGATATTACCGTTATTATCATACTCATATGATGTTACATTACCGTTACCATCAGTCACTGTCTTGATTCTTCCAAGACCATCGTATGTATATGAAGACACTGTGATGGCATCAGAAGCTGAATCAACGTCATCTTCAATGGTCTTATCAGCCTTTTTGATGGTAAGGATGTTACCATTCTTATCGTGAGTATAGCTAGATATTCTTCCATCTGGGTCTGTTACCTTAGTAAGGTTACCAAGAAGGTCATACTCATAACTTATGTTTCCGTTGTTTGGAAGAACGATCTTTTCTTCTTTCCCCAACTGATTGTAATATATTCTAGTAGTCCTACCCTCTTCATCTGTAAATGCAGATAGTTTTCCCATTGCATTGTATTCCCACGATTTTCGAGTATGATCAGGATTTGTGATGGACGATACCTCTCCAAGAGCAGTGTACTCATATATTGTTTCATTTCCTTCTGAATCAACAACTCTAGCGATATTATCATCCACTCCAATATCATAGGTCGTCCTGTTTCCTTCAGCATCCTCTGTCGCAATAACACGGCCTAGATTATCATTTTCATATCTTATAGTCACTCCACTAGGATTTGTAATAGAGGAAATATTCCCATTATTATCATAACCAATTATTATTTTATTTTTTTCCGCATCTTTAATCGATACAACTTTTCCATCTTTGTAGTAATATCTTATTTTTCCACCCAAAGGATCTACAACACAGCAAAGATTACCTTCAAAATCATACTTATACTTAGTAATGTTACCATTCGAGTCTTTTCTTGCTGAGAGCTTTCCATCAGCGTCATAGGTATAGAACTCATGGAGTCCTTCTGGTCCAATTATTCCAGTAAGATGTCCCCTATTATCGTATGTATATCTTGTTGTATAGCCTCTCTTATCAGTATGAGAAGTCTTAAACCCTCTGTCATTATATGTGAATTTCTCTTCTATATCCTGCTCAGGATACCTTGTTCCTACATGACGGCCAATCTCATCAGAGATATACTCAACCTTACAGCCATTCTGTTCAATCGCTGTAGTTACATGTCTATCCTCATCATAGCTGAACTTGATTTCTCCACCATCGGGCATTGTCTGATGGATGATTCTCTTTTTAGAATCATATTCATTCACAACACCTACGATGCCGTCTGGACGAACCATCTCCTTGATAAGTCCATCTTCGGTATAGTGGAACTGTCTTGTAGCGCCATTAGGTGATGTTATGGATGTAAGTCTATACTTATCCTTGGTATCTTCATACTTATAAGAAACCTCTCTTCCTGTATGGTCTTTTACAGATAAAAGAAGTCCCAATTCATTGTATGAAAAAACAAGCTCACTTCCCTCTTTAGTTTTCACCTTTATAGGAAGAACCCTATTTTCTATCTTTCCATCAATTTCTTTTTCTACCAAGTCGTAGTCAATGGTTGTATGCGAACCATAGTTATCGCCATATGATGTAACATAGCCATCACTATCGAAATCTATATATTTGTTGTTATCATAAGAAAGGCGATAGCCATTATCTTTTTCTCTAAGTATTCCCTCTTCTCCATGGATTTCAAGATACACTTCCTCTTTGCCAATGTTTGTCTTCTTGAAGCAGCCTTCTTTTCCATCGTCGTAAAAAACTGTGATTGTCTCATCATCTGTTTTTGCCAGATGCATTTCATAGTTAAGTGTCCAACCTCTTCCAAGAACGCCAATAGTGTCAGACTGTGCATTATAGAAGCGTCTAGCTTCAATGCCATGTCTTCCGCCAATCTTAAGATCAGTCTTACTGCTGATAAAGTTACCTGTATTCATGTTTACAGGATCATAACAGTATACCTGACACCTTGAAGCCATACCCTGTACAAATTTAAGGTAAGTCTCAATATATGCCTTATAAGCTTCTGAATCTCCTGCTTTTTCATATACGATATTGTTAAGATTCTCGGCATATGTCTCTGGATCAAAGCTGCCATCTCCAAGTCCATCCTGGATTCTCTTAAGATTCTGATTAATATGATCAATAAGACTTACAAATTCTGTACCTGAGAAGTCATCATTATGTTCATCAAGAAAAGCAAGAAACTTTTCCATAAGTGTTGGAACAAATCCTTCTTTTCCATTTTTTACAAAGTCATCAAGTGCCTCCTGAGCAGGTGCTGGATCTGGATCATCAAGTGTCTTGACAGTGATGACATCACAGCTTTCAACTATAGACTGAGCATCATCTCTTAAAGACTTGATAGTTGGTGTATTATCCTGAAAATCTCTGTTATAAGCAGCAAAATCTATTATTACTTTTTCAAGTTTGGATTTATTAAGGATCGCAGTATCATCTTCTGCCAGATCCTCGCAAAAGTCCTCAAGAAGAGGAACAGATGATTCAAAGCTAAGACCCTGCATCTTACCCATAAGGATCTGAACAGCCCTTACAGTATCTACAGTTATTGCATACAGGTTATCATTAATAAAGCTCTTTGAAGCATCCGCTTCCTCGCCTGTATGATTCTCATCATTTACAAAGCTCATAAGAGCCTTTGCAAACTCTTCTGATTTTTCATTAAAAACATTTATCTGAGCAAAGCATTCACAAAAGTATGCTCTGATTTTTTCCTGGTTCCAAGTCTGATCCCCGGCAGTGAATACATTTCCTGCTCCCGGAATATCAGTGTATAAATTCTCTTTAACGTACTCTCCCAACGTCAATTCTTCCTTTCATTATTTTTTCCAACACAGCAAGATGCTCCCCACTATGCCAATTTAAGTACAACAATAAAACTATCAACCATCTGAACTGCTTGAATTTCCTGCAGCGTCATTAAGCTGATCGCTCATATCCTGATCTATCTTCTCGTCATAATTTGTCTTGATATTGCGCATAAGTGTCACTACTGTTTCAGTTCTTTCCTGAAGACTTGTTATGCTGTCGATTGTTGATTCATAAGCAACCTTATAGTCCGGAACAACAACATTCAAAAGGCACTCTGCATCTGGTTCTACATATTCATTTGATTCTAGTAAAGACTTTCCTAAATTATCTATGTTATCCACTATCTGCGTGTAGACAGTGGTATCCATCTTGATATCATTTCCTGAATTAGCCATTTTAAACACTTCCAATCATCAATTATTATTTTTCACCCCAAAGAAGCTAGTTCTTGGTATAATTCTTCTATTTTTTCCTGAACTTCACCAATTGCTTTATCTATCTGTCCAAGAAGCGATAATGTCTCTCCCCTGTATGAAGAAAGACTGGAACCGATATCTGAAACCTTTGTTTCCGCCTCGTTATAGTTTAATCCTCTCCACTTGTCTCCCTCTGCCAGATCATATGGAGCAACTATCGGGTCCTCGACGCTTTCCTTAATGGTATTAATAGTTTCACTGATACCATTTCTGTCAGCTTCAAGCTGATCAAGTATGCCTTGATATTTAGATATCTCAGCTTGTATCGCTGCTCTCCTTGCTTCTAATTCTTCGTTAGTCATGTTTTTTCCTCTGTATCTCTTTTTATTTCTATGGCAGCAAAGCTGCCATAGATATG
>NZ_JHWL01000041.1 GCF_000622085.1 Butyrivibrio proteoclasticus P6B7 | reverse complement strand
CATGGCTGGATTTGGGCCTGCGGTCTTGTGATCCTGGAGCGTATCGGAAAAGCGATAAAAAAGCCTGCCAAAAACACATTGGTAAGCTTTGCGGCAAGCGAGATCGGAACCGGAAAAGGCTTTGCCTATCAGGAGTTTCTGGATCAGCTTGGCGCGTTTCTCGGACCGGTACTGCTTTTTGTAACAGCTCTTGTAAAAGGTACAGACGACCTTTTTACAACATATAGGATCTCTTTTGCGATACTGCTTGTTCCTGCAATGATCACCATAGCTCTTGTTTTGACAGCAAAGATAAGATACCCTGATCCGGAGATCTTTGAAAAGCAGGAAGATAAACCGGCAAGCTTTGAATTCAGGAAGTCATTTGTTCTGTTCATGGCGGCCATCTGCTTTTTTGCTTTTGGCTTTGCAGACTTCACCCTGATCACACTTCATTCGGCTAATACCGGAGCATTTAATGAATCCATGCTCAGCCTGCTATATGCTGGGGCAATGGCTGTGGATGCCTTTGCTGCACTATTCTTTGGCTGGCTTTATGATAAGGTCGGGCTGAAGGCTCTGATCATTTCCACACTATGCAGCACATTCTTCTCATATTTTGTTTTTATGACTGGAAATGCCTGGTTGATCGGAGCTGGGATAATTCTGTGGGGGATTGGAATGGGTGCGCAGGAAAGTATTATGAAAGCAGCTGTCAGCGGAATCGTCCCGCGTTCCATGCGAAGCACCGGTTTTGGAATATTTGAGACAGGATTTGGTATTGCGTGGTTTCTGGGCAGTTGGCTTCTCGGTGCCCTGTATGATTTGAATCCTGTGTATCTTGTCACTGTGTCTGTGGTATCACAGTTTCTGGCGATTGCATTTTATGCTTTATGCCTCCGGTGCAATAAGACAGAGTGCTAACAATTCCAGTTTGCTGGAATGAGCATTATACCGGAAGTTAATCTAACTTTATCCATAAACATTTAAAGAATATTGCCGATATAAAAGATAGCAACGGAAATGCGTGTCTTTTCAATGGAATGAACATCCTTGAAAGGGCACGTTTTTTGTTATCTGGAGGCAAACATGGGTATAGCAGCGATAGCGAATGATTATTTAACAAGACCATTACGATCTGCAGTTGGCAAAGAGACAACTTCCTCTATAAGTGAGACCGAAAGTTTTGGGCAGAAGCTTCAGGCTGAAACTGAAATGAAATGTCCATACAGCTTTCTGGCGAAGAATGGAGTCATACAGTACAACGGAGTTACCTTTATGTGTGATTATAAGCAAAATGCCATAACTCTGGGAAATATGTATGAAAAGGATAAGGTCCTTAAGATAGCTCTTCCCAGTGGCGGAAGCCTTCATGTCAATGTGGACAACATTGATACTCTCTCCAAGGCAGCGAGTATGTTCACACCTGAGGATCTCAACGCCATAATGCGTGCTATCCATGAGTATAATCATTGCACCAGAAAACGCATGGAGATTGAAGAACAGAAAGCTGAGACTGCAGAGGAAGCAGCTGCAGAATCAGAAACATCTGATGCTGAGAAAGAGCCGGAGGAAGATAAAGCTACACTGGCAGAGCAGATAAATGCATTCAGGACAGAATTGTTCTATAAGCTTATCAATAATGAAACTGAGATCAAGATTCGGATAGGCAGCCAGGAGATGAGCATAAAGGAATGGGATAAGCTCATGGACAGCTTTGATAAAGAGCTTGAGACTATTCACGAAGCACTTCTTGAGAAAGAAGAAAAGCAGTCTGAAAAAGAGCAGGAAGAACGGATCAGGAAGCTTTTTGAAGATAGAAACGCAAATGAAGAAATGACTAATGTGGTTGGCGCATAATTTACGCCAATTAAAAGCGTCCCCAAATGTCACCCAGATGACACCCAAATGTTACCCAAACGACACCCAAATGGTAGTTTCCATGCGGTTTTGGGCATGATATTATTATAATGAGCCAAGGAATGAACGAGAGAACAAAATCGATTCATTCTTTGGTTTTTCTTTTGCAAAAGAATAACTGTTGTGAAGCGCTGCTTCCGGTATCTGTACCGGGGTGGCGCTTTTATTATGTCCAAAAAAGAAAGGGAAATGTATGGATTTTGAACAATTCAAAGAGGAACTTGCTTCCAGTGTGAAGGAGATCATGTATTCCAAGTATGGAATGGAGGTTGAGGTCGAGGCCAGAACAATGGAGAAGATGAATTCCTCCTATGAGGCACTTACTGTTAAGCCTGAGGACAGCATCATCGGTGTTAACCTCAATGCTACAGCTCTTTACCAGCAGTACGAAAAGGGAATCGATATTGATGTCATTACTTCAAAGGCTGCTGAGCTTGCGGAGAGCGCACTTAACAGCAGACCTGACTTTGATATCGACTCTTTCAAGGATTACAGCAAGATGAAGGAAACACTGACAATGGAAGTTGTTTCTGCTGAAAGAAATGCTGCACTTCTTGAGACTGTACCTCACAGGATTATGGAGGATATGGCAGTTGTTTACCGCTTTGAGGTGAACACAACTTCATCAGAAAGAGGTTCAATCCTGGTAACAAACCAGATGCTGGACCAGTACGGAATCACAGCTGAGCAGCTTCATGCTGACGCGCTGATTCATGCTCCGGAGGTCAAGCCTATTGTGATCGAGGGAATGGCAGAGGTCCTTGCTAAGCAAATGGGAGTTGAGGATCTTGAAATGCTTGGCCTTAATATTCCCCCTGAGCAGGAGCAGATCTTTGTTGCTTCTGTAGAGGGTAATGTTCACGGGGCAGGAGTAATTGCTTATCAGGACTTCATGGAGAAAGCTTCTGAGAGAGTTGGAGGCGAGTCATTCTTCATTTTACCCAGCAGCATCCATGAAATTCTGATTGTACCTGACAACGGAATAATGGATCTTGCGCACCTTGAGAGCATGGTCAGAGAGGTTAATGCCACTACCGTAGATCCTGCTGACAAGCTTACTGACAACGTTTATCACTACGATGCCAAGGACAAGGTATTTGAGCTTGGAGAGAAATTCGTAGAACGTCAGAACTCGAGGGAATCCAAGGGTATTGAGACAGGTGAAAAGAAATCTCTTGCCGCCGAGATCAAGGCTAAGAAAGAGCAGATTGCCAATGCTCCTAAGAAGGAAGCACCTGCGCTGGAGCCAAAGGCAAAGGAAGGAAAAGTGAAGTGACATGATTTTTTCTAAGGACAAGCCAAAGAACTGCCGCGGATGTGCCTACAAAGACATCTGCAATGGCATAAAAAGAGAATGTGTTTACCGACAAAAGTTCCTGGAAGCCTGCCTGGGTAGCGATTATCCATGCCATGGCTGTCCTTATAGCAGAGATCACAGGATATGTTTTCCCTGTTACAAGAATCTTCTGGGACAGACCGGAATAAAAGAATGGAAGGAGAAGCATCCGAAGATATGCCTTTGGTAAGCTTTGGCTGTCCTTTGAAATCAGGAGGAAAGGAGGTGAGCATATGCAGAAGGTAATTGAATGTCGTGGCCAGAGCTTTTGTGTTGGTGAAAAGGACATGAGCTGTAATCTGGACATGGCTGTCTTTATAGACAAAAATCGCTATGTCTGGGGACTTGGGGAAGATCTGGCAATTGCAATGGTTGAGTCTTATGAGGGGGATATCGAGACCATAATGATTCCTGGTACTGACTTCATCATAATATTTGATGAGGCTAATACAGTGGTTCTTGCGGGTCATAAGTATCTCTTTTACGACTGCCTTATCATGAAGTCCACAGAAAAAGGCCTTAAGGCTATCCCTGCAGATGAGATTGATACAGCCAGAAATGCATTTAAGAAGCAGACAGGGCGTTACCAGGTCGGACCTTTTGAGTTCCTGGCTTATAGAATCTCATGAAAGGAGGCTAATACTTGGTTAATGAACAATTAACACAGGAAGCAATAAGATTCTGTTACCGAGGATCTAAAGAAGTCATTCATCTTTCAGAGAAGTCCATGGTATATATCATGAAGCTGTACAATGCGACGATAAAGCCTGCAAAGGATCGTATTTTCAAAGATCCCCAGGACTGCCACGGCAAAATGTCTGTTAAAAAACTCATTCGCAAGGATGAAGGCGCTACCTGTGTGGACATTTCCAAGACAGAACTCAGGGATTTTCAAAAGGTTGCCAAAAGGTATGGAGTAGATTTTGCGGTTGTTAATCACAAGAACAGTGATCCGCAGACCTACTCCATTTTCTTTAAGGCCAGAGATCAGGATGCAATTACTGATGTTATCAGGTATTACACGGAAAAGAAGCTCATGAAGGAGCAGAAACCGTCTCTAAAGGAAAAGATTGATCATTTCAAACAAAAGATAGCAGAGGGTCCAAAGAAAGTGCTGAACAAGGTAAAGGAGAGAACGAGATGATTACTTATGAAACCATTCTCCACAATCCAAGAGCCATGATCGGAATCATTGGACTTGCAATCATGCTGCTGGTTCTTTTCATCTGGGATAGGAAAGAAAATAGAAAGAACTACAAGCATCGAGTGGAATTCGGTTCAGCCCGGTGGGGCAATAAGAAAGATATAGAGCCGTACATTGACCCGGTGTTTGAGAATAACGTTATCCTGTCAGAGACAGAGATGCTTACTATGAACAGCAGACCTGCTAATCCTAAATATGCCAGGAACAAAAATGTCCTGGTTATAGGTGGGTCCGGTTCAGGTAAGACGCGCTTTTTTGTGAAGCCTAATCTTTTGCAGATGCATTCCAGCTATGTGGTTACTGATCCTAAGGGACAGCTTCTTCCCGAGACAGGCATGGCTCTACTTAAAAATGGCTACAAGATAAAGGTGTTCAACACCATAAACTTTGCCAAGAGCCAGCACTACAACCCCTTTCACTACATACATTCAGAAAAAGACATTCTGAAGATAGTGAACGTGCTCATGTTGAACACAAAGGGCGAAGGAAAGAGCAATGACCCATTTTGGGACAAAGCGGAATCCATGCTATACGCAGCTCTCATAGGATATATCAACTACGAGGCTCCTGAGAATGAGCAGAACTTCAAGATGCTTCTTGAGATGATCAATTCCATGGAAGTAAGAGAGGACGATGAGAGCTTTAAGAACGCCATCGACCTTATCTTTGAAGATCTGGAAAAAGAAAAGCCTGATCACTTTGCTGTAAGGCAGTACAAGAAATTCAAACTGGCTGCCGGCAAGACAGCCAAGTCAATTCTTGTATCAGCAGGAGCAAGGCTGGCACCTTTTGATATTGCAGAGCTCAGGGAGCTTACAGCCTATGATGACCTTGAACTTGATACTATTGGCGATGAAAAGACAGCTCTTTTCCTGATCATGTCAGATACAGATGGTACATTTTCATTCCTTATCAGCATGATCTACACTCAGCTTTTTAACCTTTTGTGTGAAAAAGCTGATGATGAGTATGGTGGAAGACTTCCAGTTCATGTCAGGTGCCTCATTGACGAGTGCGCCAACTGTGGAACAATTCCAAATCTGGAAAAGCTGGTGGCAACCATTAGAAGCAGGGAAATATCAGCATGTCTGATTCTTCAGGCTAAATCACAGCTTAAAGCTCTGTACAAAGATCATTGTGAGACCATCATCGGTAACATGGATTCGCAGATCTTTCTTGGTGGAAATGAGACAGAAACCTTGAAGGACCTGAGCGCAGTTCTTGGAAAGGAAACAATTGATTTTTTCACCATCCAGGATACAAAGGGCATGCAGCCTTCTGTAGCAACAAACTATCAGAAAACAGGCCATGACCTTATGAGTATGGATGAACTTGCCGTTATGGATGGCGGCAAATGTATAGTCCAGGTGAGAGGTGTAAGACCATTCATGTCAAAGAAATATGATGTTACAAAGCACCCTAAATATCACCTGACTGCAGATTTTAGCGCAAAGAACTACTTCGACATTGAGAAGTATATAAAGCGCGGAGACAACTTAATATTGAAACCTGATGACACATATGAAGTCATCGAAGCAACAGATATGGAGAGCGCACAGGCAGATCAATAAAAGATCTGCAAATGGCGTTCTTTATATAGATGTGGCCACATATCCTGAATCAGTCGACGGGTTCAGGAGTAACTAACAACAACCGGCACTGCGGAATACGAGTAGTGTCGCTAACCAAAAACAATTATTGGAAGGGAGGAAGAAACTGACATGAGTGTCAGTTTCAAATCAAATTATGGCATTTTTTCAGAGTTCAGTAACAGTACTTCAGTCACTTGTAATCGCACTTGGTGCAGGTCTTGGTATCTGGGGAGGCGTAAACCTCATGGAAGGTTACGGCGGTGATAACCCTGGTGCTAAGTCACAGGGAATGAAGCAGCTCATGGCGGGCGGCGGAATCGCCCTCATCGGCACCACACTTGTTCCTCTTCTTTCAGGTCTTTTTTGATCCTGGGAAGGAACGAGACGAGGCTGGGGAGTGACACCCAGCCTCAAACATGAAGAAACTGGCCCGGGGCTTGCATTAAAAGCGGTCCCGGGCTTTATTTAGAAACAACGGAGGGCATGAATGGAAGCCGTATTAGAACAAATTGAAGAATGGTTTAGAAACATGCTCATCGAAGGAATAATGGAACATCTGACCAATACCTTTGACTCGTTAAATACAGAGGTCGGAGAGATAGCAACTACAGTAGGCCAGACTCCTGCAGAGTTTCTGCCATCAGTCTACAACCTGATAAGAAACCTGTCTGAGAATCTGATCATGCCGATTGCAGGAATAATCCTGACGTTTATTGCATGCTACGAGCTTATCCAGCTTGTAATAAGCCACAATAACCTGGCTAACTTCGAGACCTTTATATTTTTCAAATGGGTATTCAAGACTTTTGTAGCAGTAACACTTATAACCAATACTTTTACCATAACCATGGCGATATTTGATGTAGCCAAATGGGTAATAACGCAAAGCGGAGGAATTATTGCAGCCAGTACTGCGGTTGATGCTTCTGCCCTTGTTTCGTTCCAGGCCATTCTTGAAGGCATGGAAACAGGAGAGCTTTTCAGTATTTTCATGCAGACCTTTGCATTGCAGTTCCTTATCAAGCTGGCTGCTGTGTTTATCTTTATCGTGGTAAATGGAAGAATGATTGAGATTTATCTGTACATTTCCATGGCACCAATACCTTTTGCCACCTTTGGAAATGCCGAGCAGTCTCAGATGGGGCAGAACTATTTCAAAGCACTCTGGGCACTTGGACTTCAGGGATTCCTTATCATGGTGTGCGTTGGAATATACGCTGTTATGATCCAGTCAGTGGTATTTAGTGCTGATATTATGGGATCCATGTGGAAAGTATTTGGTTTCACCGTCCTTCTTGGATTTACGCTGCTTAAGTCAGGAACCATAGCAAAGGCTATTCTTCACGCAACGTAAGGAGGTTACATGGCGAATTATATCAGTGCACCTCGCGATTTTTCCAAAGTGAAATCCAAGGTATTCTTTAACCTGACCAAAAGACAGATCATATGCTTTTCACTTGGAGCAATGATAGGTGTTCCTACCTTCTTTCTCATAAAACGGTTTGGAAATGTAACAGTGGCAACTCTGGGGATGATGATCTCCATGATGCCACTGTTTTTTCTTGCTATGTATGAAAAGAATGAGCAGCCACTTGAGGTGTACATAGAACATTTTATTGAGGCGACTTTTAAAAGACCAAAGATACGCCCGTATAAATCAGAAAACTATTATGCACTGCTTGAAATATTAGCAGGGCAGGAAAGGGAGATGAATGATAAAACTATTTCAGAAGGGAAAGAAAAAGAGCGAAGTGCCGGACAGCGCACAGAAGAGCATCCCCTTTGACAGAATGTTCCCTGATGGGATATGCAGAGTAGGAAAGAATTTCTACACCAAAACAATCCAGTTTCAGGACATAAACTATCAGCTTGCTCAGCAGGAAGATCAGACTGAGATCTTTGAAGAGTGGTGCAGCTTTCTCAATTTCTTTGACAGCTCAGTCCACTTTCAGCTCACATTCCTGAATCAGACTACAGATGCTGAGAAGTTTGAGAAAAAGATTGCTATCAGACACAGGAATGATGGCTATGACAGAGTTCGTGATGAGTACAGCTTTATGCTGTTTCACCAGATGCAGGCAGGTAATAACGGTCTTACCAAGACCAAGTATCTCACATTTGGAATATTTGCATCCGGTATGAAGGAGGCGAAGCCAAGGCTTATTCACATTGAAATGGATCTTCTCAACAATTTCAAAAGGCTTGGAGTAGCAGCAATAACCTTAAATGGAGTGGAGCGACTTGAACTTATGCACGCTCAGTTCCACATGGGTGATGATGCCAAGTTTTTCTTTAACTGGGAAGACAGCATTAGAGCCGGTGCTTCTGTAAAAGATGCAATCGCTCCGAGTAGCTTCTACTTCAAGAATGGAAGACTCTTCAAGATGGGAGATACCTATGGTTGCATGAGCTTTTTGCAGATCACAGCCTCAGATATCAGCGACAGGATGCTGGCAGATTTCCTGTCCATGGAATCAAGCCAGATAGTCACGATGCATCTGCAGTCTGTTAATCAGAATGAAGCAATCAAGACTATCAAGCACACTATCACAGAGCTGGACAGATCCAAGATTGAAGAGCAGAAAAAAGCCGTCCGTTCCGGATATGATATGGACATAATTCCTTCAGATCTGGCCACTTACGGAAAAGACGCCAAGGCACTTCTGAAGGAATTACAGTCACAGAATGAGAGAATGTTTCTCATGACATTTCTCATCATGAATACCGGGGCCACCAAACAGGAACTTGAGAATAATTTCTTCCAGGCAAACAGCATTGCTCAGAAGCATAACTGCAACCTGGTACGTCTTGATTTTCAGCAGGAACAGGGACTTATGAGCATGCTTCCATTGGCAAATAGTCTCATAGATATCAAGAGAGGAATGACAACTTCCTCGACTGCGATTTTTGTGCCATTTACCACGCAGGAGCTCTTTCAGACAGGAAAAGAGTCTTTGTACTATGGTCTTAATGCACTTTCGAATAACCTTATCATGGTGGACAGAAAGCTGCTAAAGAATCCAAACGGACTGATCCTTGGTACTCCCGGTTCAGGTAAGTCTTTTGCTGCTAAAAGAGAAATCGCAAACGCCTTTTTGGTGACGGATGACGACATAATCATTTCGGATCCTGAGCGAGAGTACAGTCCACTGGTTGAGCACTTTGGAGGTCAGGTGATTAAGATAAGTCCAACCTCAGATCAGTACATCAACCCCATGGACATCAACAATAATTACTCAGATGATGATAATCCGGTTATGCTAAAAGCCGACTTTATCCTTTCTCTGTGTGAGCTCATTGTTGGTGGAAAAGAGGGACTTCTTCCGGTAGAAAAGACGGTAATCGACAGATGTATCCATCAGATTTATCAGAGATACTTTGAGAATCCCACACCGGAGAATATGCCAATCTTGGAGGACCTTTATAATGAGCTGCTTAAGCAGGACGAGGCAGAGGCAAAACACGTTGCGACTGCTCTAGAAATCTATGTATCAGGTTCACTGAATGTCTTCAACCATAGGACAAATGTGAATATCACAAACAGGATCGTGTGTTACGACATTAAGGATCTTGGCAAACAGCTCAAAAAGATCGGAATGCTTGTAATTCAGGATCAGGTCTGGGGAAGAGTTTCTTCCAACAGAGAGGATGGTAAATCAACCAGATACTACTTGGATGAAATGCATCTGCTACTTAAAGAAGAGCAGACAGCTGCTTATACAGTAGAAATCTGGAAGAGATTCCGTAAGTGGGGAGGCATTCCCACAGGTATAACTCAGAACGTAAAAGATCTGTTGTCGTCCAAAGAGGTCGAGAATATCTTTGAAAACTCTGACTTCGTGTACATGCTAAATCAGGCGGTTGGCGACAGACAGATTCTTGCAAAACAGCTCAACATAAGCCCTCATCAGCTCTCCTATGTGACCCATAGCGGAGAAGGTGAAGGGCTTTTGTTTTATGGAAATGTCATCCTGCCTTTCGTAGACAGATTCCCTAAGGATCTTGAACTTTATTCCATCATGACTACAAAACCTCAGGAAATCCAGGAGGCAAAGGAGCAGGCCAATGAATGAAGACAGAACAAAGCAAAAGAAGTCCGCCACAAAAAATGCTGATAAACTCAAGAACAATTCCAAGGCATCGCAGTATGCAGCTTCCAAGTTCAGGACAGGGAAAAAGGATAACTCACTTACCCTGGAAGAAATGAAGGAGCTTGCAAGGATAAGAAAGCAGGGCAGGAAAGCAGCTCAAAAGGTCGCTGCGGAACAGGGATTAGTTAAGGTTATATCATCTGTCCATGATGCTGCGGAAGGGGAGTCAAAAAGCGGTGGTGAGGATCAGAATGTTGGTGCTCAGAGTCTGGAAGGAGCTGCATCTGCAACTTCTACGGCTTTGGTTTATGCAGAAAAGCTTCAGAAGTACAACTACAGCAAAAAGCAGACTGCCAAAAAGATTCTGCAGCATAAGGCGGAGGATAAAGCAGTTCAGAAATCTGATTCTAATCCTCAATCAAAGGCCAGGCAGAAAAGCCAGATAAAAAAGGAAATACAAAGAAAGAATCAGCAGCGAAGTGCCAAAGAAGCAGCAAATCAGGTTGGAGATATCAGCAAGAAGTTTGTGGATAAGGCAGAGGATCTTACTGGAAAACTTGCTGAGTTTATTGAAGAGCACTTTCAGGAGGTGGCAACAATCCTTATAGTGTTTGTGCTGATTCTTTTGGTGGCTTCAATGTTTTCTTCCTGCGGCGCTGCTTTTAACGGAACCTCACATGTGGGGATAACTACAAGCTATACCGCAGATGATGAGGATATCTATGCTGTAGAAGACGACTACAGAGAGATGGAAGAGGAGCTTCAGGATACGATTGATGACATAGAGCATGACTATCCGGATTACGATGAATATCAGTATAACCTGGATAATATCGCTCATAATCCGTATCAGCTGGCTGCTGTTCTGACAGTTATCTTTGAACAGTACAAAGAGGATGAAGTGCAGGACACCATCGAAGACATCTTTGAGCGCCAGTATGAGCTGACACTTACTCCTGTCACAGAAACAAGAGAGCGAGAAGTTACAGGTACCAGATGGGTAGATGACGACTCTCATCCAGATGGCGGTTACGAGGAAGAGTATACCTACACAGAGGAATATGAGTACAAGATTCTCAAGGTTAATCTTGTTAATCACACTCTTGACACTGTTATCCGAGAACTTGGACTTTCTTCTGATCAGCTGGCAAGATACGATGTTCTTCTTGAGACTTATGGCAACAAGAAATATCTTTTCGATGATGATATTTATTCCATTGTGGATCCTGGCAGATATGGAGATTATGACATTCCTCCTGAAGCCCTTACTGATACCCGTTTTGCCAACATGATCAGAGAAGCAGAAAGATATCTTGGCTATCCTTATGTCTGGGGAGGAAGCAAGCCATCAACTTCTTTTGACTGCTCAGGATTTGTTTGCTGGGTAATCAATCATTGCGGTAATGGATGGAATGTTGGCAGGACAACTGCTAACGGACTTTTAGGGAGATGCACTAGAGTTCCTGTATCAGAAGCAAGGCCGGGAGATCTTATCTTTTTCAAAGGAACCTATGATGTTAAGGGGGCAAGTCATGTGGGCATTTACGTCGGTGATGGAATGATGCTTCACTGCGGAAATCCGATTCAGTACACATCTGTGAATACCAATTATTGGCGTAAACACTTTTACACATATGGAAGGATCAACGGTTGAGAAAGGAGAAAAATGTACGAGAGAATAGACAGACTTAGAGAAGATCTTGAACGTGCCAGGAAGCGAAGAGCTGAGGCTGAAGCAAGAGTGCGACTTTGTGAAAGTAAGCTGAAAGAGGCTGAGAACAATCAGATCATTGCAGAGGTTGCTAAGAGGAAGCTCCGCCCTGAACAGGTGGCACAGCTTCTTGCACTTGCAACTGACGGGCAACTTGAATCGCTTTTATCGGGAAAACCGGTAGAAGTTAGTGCTAAAGATTCAAGCGAAGATCTTCTGGCAAGAGAATCTTTGGAAGTGGATTTTGATTACGATGAAAGTGAGGAAAATGAAGATGAAGAAAATGAATAAGTTTTGCTTGAGGGCTGTGGCTGGTGCTGCAGCTCTTTTTGTTGGAATGGCCCCGATGCCGGTTTTTGCAAATGCACCTAAGTGCATATGTGAGGAAAGATGCACGGAGGACCATATCAATGAGGAGTGTTCTGTCTGTAGTAAGGACTACAACGACTGTGAAGGAGCTGTTCCAGAGATTGTTCCTGAGGAGACTCCCGTTGAGGAGTATGGTCCGCTGACGCCGGATGGCAACATGGAACTTGTAGATGACTACGGAACTCTTGAGTGTGGCGGCAAACAGTTCATCACAGTTGTGACCAAGAGCGGCCATTACTTCTACATCATAATCGACAGAGATGATGATGGTAATGAGAATGTTCATTTCCTGAACATGGTGGATGAGAGAGATCTTTTAACTCTGATGGAAGATGAAGAGGTAGAAGAGTATATGGCATCCATTTCAGAAAAAGAGCCTGAACCAGCTCCGGAACCGGAAACTGATCCAGAGCCAACACCTGAACCGGAGCCTGTGAAAAAAGATTACACATTACTTTTAGTAACGCTTCCGATCATGGGTATTGGAATAATCTTTGGATATTTTGCTCTTAAGAAAAAGAAACAGCAGCCAAAGGATGAACCTGATCCGGATGCTGACTATGTGGATGAAGAGGCTGATTATCTGAATCAGATTTCTGATGAAGAGGACGCTGGAGACGATGAGTAATCGTAAGATTTATGCAAAGTTCAGGCTTACTCCTGAAGAGTGGCAGATCATTCATGACAGGATGGAGAGTGTAGGCACTAAAAACCTTAGTGCCTACCTCAGAAGACTTGTGCTTACCGGCCATGTGATCGAAGTTGATATGTCAGATTTTAGGGAAATCAGAAGGCTGGTGAGTATTGAAAGTAACAACCTCAACCAATATGCCAGGAGGGCAAATGAAACAGGAAGTATCTACAAAGCGGATATCAAGGAACTTCAGAAGTCGCATGAAGAGCTGATTCGACTGCTGGGAGAACTGCTTCAGAGGTTCAACAACATCGAATAGCTGTAACGGGGTAAATGGAAATGGCAGCAACCAGGCTAATAGCAATGCATCAGAATGCCGGCAAATCTATCGGACAGTGTCTGTCTGCCCGATTGGATTATGTCACGGATGAGGAGAAGACACGGAAAAGAAACGAGGATGAAGAGGAAGAGAAAAGTAAATATATAACTTCTTATGCCTGCAATGCAGCTATTGCAAAGGAAGAGTTCATGGATTCCAGAAATGAATATATCCGGATCACCGGCAGGCAGTATGAGGGCGATATCATCGCTTATCAGATCCGGCAATCCTTCAAACCTGGAGAAGTTACGCCAGAGGAAGCTAATGCAATTGGCTATGAAACTGCCATGAGATTTACCCGAGGACAGCATCAGTTCGTGTGCTGCACTCATGTGGATAAAGAGCATATTCACAACCACATCGTATATAACTCGGTCAATCTTCACTGTGATAAGAAATTCAGAGATTCATGGTTCTGCGGAATTGGCTTAAGGACTCTTTCTGACATGATCTGCCTTGAACACGGATTATCAGTTATCGAGCCCTATAAACATAAAGGTAAGAAGCCTGTTTACCAAAAGAGCTATCGTCAGGACATCAGAGATGTGATCAATAAGATCCTTGCAGAAAAGCCCAAAGACTTTGAATCCTTCATTTCAGAACTTAAGAAAGCGGGCTTTGAAATAAAGGAAGGAAAGCACCTGGCTATTAAAAGTCCTGGGCGAAAGAACTTCGTAAGATTCGATTCTCTTGGAAAAGACTATTCTGCTGAAGCACTCAAAGCTAAGTTCGAAGGTTCAGAGATTTCCAAAGATTCCAGAAAAGGAAAGCCCTTTGACTTGCTCATTGATATTCAGGAGAAAATCCGTCAGGGAAAAGGTAAAGGCTATATCAATTGGAGTCAGAAATTCAACAACAAGGCTATGATGAAGACTCTGCTATATCTCAATGATAAAGGAATCAGGAGTTACGCAGAATTAAAAGATAAGGCAGATACTTCATCAGCAAGTTTTAAGAAGATTACTGACAACTTAAAAGCGGTTGAAGGAAGAATTGATAAACTCAGTAACCTCAGAAAACATATCCTGGCCTTCAGTAAGACAAAAGCAGTTTTCGAGGAATATAAGAAAAAGCGTTACAGCAAAGCATTCTTTGAGGCCCATCGTGAAGAAATCACCAAGTACAGAGCTGCCAAAAAAGCTTTTAACGAATATGGTCAAAAGCTTCCGACTGTGAAAGAAATCAATAAAGAAATTGGCGGACTTATGCAGGAAAAGAAAGCTCTTTACAAGGAGTACTACCTTAAACGTGATGATAACAAGAGCCTTCAGGAAGCTAAGAGGAATGTTGAGATGTTCCTTCAGATGGACAACAAAGAAGCAGATAAGCAAAAGCAGAGAATACAGCCTGTAAGATAACAGGAAAAGCACTTAATAAGCGATAGCGCCGTTCCGGTATTCCACGGTGTAATGGGGCTTGGGGCGTTACGCCTCCAACAAGCGGCAAGAGCATTTGTCCCACAAATGCACTGCTTGCCACTTCTTTTATAGCCCTCGTAGGGATTCTTCAGAAGCGGTGCGGCGCCTTGATTTTACAAGAAAAAGAGGAGGATAAACACATGAACAAAGTACTATTATCAGGAAGACTCACAAGAGATGCAGAGATCAGGAATGCTGACTCTGACAAGAAGGTAGCAAGATGCACTCTTGCAGTAAACAGAGATTTCAAAAAGGAAGGAGAAGAGCCGAATGCTGACTTCATAGGAATTGTCGGATTTAAGAATCAGGCAGACTTTCTTGAGAACTTTGGCAAGAAGGGTGTGAAGTTTATAGTGATCGGACGCATTCAAACCGGCAGCTATGAAAAGGATGGTGGTCGCGTTTACACCACAGATGTCATAGCAGAGAGAATCGAGTTTGCAGAGAACAAGAAATCTTCTGAGGAAGGAGCCGGCGATTCTGGTGATGGGTTTTCTAATATCCCAGACGGATTTGATGACAGCATGCCTTTTAATTGAGGAGGATGAAGCCGTGGAAGAGGTAAAGAACAAGTTTAAGATTGATGAGATCGCTGAGCAACTTGAGAAAGGAATCGGCGATCTTTTTAATTCCGACAAATATAAGACATACTTGAATACTATGTCAAAATTCCATAGTTATAGCGTAAATAACACGTTGCTCATAGCAATGCAGAGACCAGATGCAACTCTGGTTGCCGGGTATGATGCCTGGCAGGATAAGTTTGATCGGCACGTGAAGAAAGGTGCGAAGGGAATCAAGATAATTGCTCCATACAAGGTGAAAAAGAAGGTAGTGGGCGATCACTATTATGTTGATAATGGAGACAAGATCCCGGTCTATGCTCCTGGAGAAACCAAGGAAGATTATGAGAATCGTATTGCTCAAACAACCAGGGAAGTTGAGTACACAAACTTCAGGGTTACAACAGTTTTCGATGTAAGTGATACTGAGGGAAAAGATCTTCCGACTCTTGGCGTGAATGAGTTAATGGGTTCAGTTGATGGTTATGAGAAACTTAAAACTGCACTGGAAGAAACCTCAAAGGTCCCTGTCGAGTATGGCCTTGTGACCAGTGGAGCAAAAGGATTCTTTTCACCTGATATGCACAAGATCTGTGTTCAGAGTGGCATGTCTGAGGTCCAAACTGTAAAGACAATTATTCATGAGATGGCCCATGCACTTCTCCATGATAAGAAAGAAAATCCGGATCTGGTTCAGGATCCAAAGACCAAGAACACCAAGGAAGTGGAAGCTGAGTCCATCGCCTATGTTGTCTGCCAGCACTTTGGAATTGATACCTCAGATTACTCTTTCGGCTACATTGCTGGATGGAGTTCCGGTAAGGAAACCAAAGAGCTAAAAGCTTCAATGGACACCATTAGGGTTACCGCGTCAAAGATGATTGGCGAGCTTGAATCTGCGATGGAAAAGCAGCAGGAAGTTGAGAAAGCTGATGTGGCTATAGAAGTAGCTGAGGTCGGAGATTGTGCTGCCAGGTCAGAGAAAAAGGAGCTTGTTAGTGACAAGAAAGCATCCCTTATGGACAAGCTAAAGTCAAAACTGAATATTGTGAGTTCGCAGCCAAAGGTAGAGAAGGCTTTGGAGAGTAAAGTGAAAACACCTGAGATTGCGAGATGAGAGTTGTGGCAGTTCTGTGACTAATCAAAAGTCATGGGCTGCCCCGCTTTTTTATGGAACCTGCTGAAAGCTGTGTGTTGGATGATGCTTGTCATTGGATTGATGGTTAATGTCTGTTGTTGTAAAATCAAATCATAATAGCAATGAGGAGAGTACGATGGCGAAAACAGTACATATTACATGTAGATATTTTGATGTGAAAACATATACCGAAACCGATGATGAACAGCAGGAACTCTTTGATTTAAGAAGCTGGATTGCAATGATTTCTGATTATTCATTACCTGAACGAATCAGATCTTTAAACAGTTCCTCCAAGGGAAGACTTGATAGCATAAATGTTCGCGAGAACTTTTATGCTTTGAATTTTGTTAGAATGGAAGACTATAGTTCAACGTACATAGTCAAGGAATCAGAAAATGCGAGACATGTGGACATTTCAGTCGATGAGGACGAATATATTGGAAAGAATACTGTTGCAATATATGATGCCAATAAATCAGTGTTGATGCTAATGACAAATCAGGGTGGCTTTTCGGCAAACTCAGTAACAAGCTATATTAATTCTTTTTATGATAAGCCTGTGTGTGTATTAGAACCGGTCAAATTGGAAAAGAACTTTACCAAATCGACAAACAAGTTCGGTAAAATTCAGATAAAAATTTCAAGTATAGACGATTTTTCAGCATCTAAAGGATCTCCGTATGAAGATGTATTGAAAAATGCAAGGGATATGTCAGCACAAACGATGTCTTTTGAATTTAGTGTTGGTAAAAAGAAGAATGAATATCTTGATGCCAATATTGTGAGAACTATCATCTCTGATGCATTTTCTAATATGGGTGCAGTATCCATAGCTAGGGTAAAAATGGAAGATGAGCAAGGCTCGGCACTTTATAATTTGTTTGAGAATGTTAAGAATTGCATTCTTACATTAAAGACAGATTCTAAAGGAGAAATTGGCTACAAGACTATCGCAGAGGCAATGGTAGAAAATTATAAGTAGGAGTTTTGATATGGGTAAGGCGAGAAGGATATGGCTCAATGGTTATCAGTTTATAATTCCGGTTGTTATTGAAGTGCTGTATCTTATTTATGTAATTATCATATTGAGAAGCAGGGCATCTATACCGTGGGTGGCGGATAGCCAGGGCTTTTCAGAAATGTGCAGGGCTGTTGCGGAATTCTCATCAATTATTCTAGGTGTTTATGGCTTTTTTATTCCGGTCGTGGTGGGGAGAAAGAACAGTTTTTCTGATTATTTTTGGGAGCACATTGACAAAGAGCGCTATAAAAAAGACTTTAGACGAATTCTTATTAGTGGAATCCTAACTATAATGATAAGCGCTTCTTTGCTTATATGTGATATTCTTCCAAAAAGTATTGAAATGTTCTTGATTGGTATATTACTTCTTATTCTAATTTTTTACGTTTGCTGCACATATCGGTTTATCAATATATTTGTTTGCCTTATTGTCGACGGCAATGAAGAGGTAGATGAAGAAAAAGAAATGAAAAATATGTTATCAAATAGCCAAGTTCAAACTCTAAATGATAAGTTAGAAAAGTTTTAAAAGATTCAAGTGAAGGGATGGAACACCGAATAGTTGTCTCCATCCTTTTTTTACCTCTCGGAATCCTCTGAAAGCGCTCTGAAAGTCGCATGAATGATAGGAAGTTACTATTCACAGTTAATTGCGTAAGATGTTCTTTATTTTTTCTATCATGAAGATTACAATATTTCTGTTTGCATTTGAACCAATTCCAGCATGTAAAATATCAGAAAATGAAATAAAAGCTAACTTAGCAACTTTGCGTGATTTTTTTGTTAGGCACAACTTGAATCCTGATTTAAATATCATTTGCAAATCAGAAAGTAGTGGTTATACGAGACAAGAAGTAATTAAATATTTTGTAGAAAATAGGATAAATATATGATTGAATGTAAAAATGTAAGTTATAAATATGAGACGTTTGAAAAAAAAGCGGGTCTAAAAGGTTCAATTTTGGATTTTGGTAAAAGGGAAAAAAAAGAAGTAACTGCACTAGACGATATAAATTTAAGTATTGTCGAAGGTGATATTATTGGAATACTAGGCCCCAATGGGGCCGGAAAAACAACTTTAATTAAGTTGCTTACTGGAATAATCAAACCTCAGCAGGGAACAATTGACAGTTTAGGGTGCAATCCATTTTCTAAAACTCCAAATTATTTATCACAAATTGGAGTTGTTTTAGGACAAAAGACACAGCTGATTTGGGATTTACCAGCGTTTGAAACTCTTAAAATGCTTCAAGCTATTTATAATGTTTCGAATGCTTCTTTTTCGGTTCGGTTAAAGTACTTGACAGAAAAACTTCAGATAGCAGATAAACTTTTCATACCAGTCAGAAAACTATCATTGGGTGAAAGAATAAAATTTGAGTTAGTTTGCTCAGTGATTCATTCTCCTAAAGTATTGTTTTTAGATGAACCGACTATTGGGGTAGACATTGTGAGTCAATATGCTATATATGATTTCTTGCATGAATTGAATAGTAAGGAAAAAACAACTATTATCCTAACAAGTCACTATATGAATGATATAGAAAAAATGGCTAATCGCATAGCAGTCATCATCAAAGGTAAAATAGTTAAAGAATCGACGATTGATGAAATTAGAAAAGAATATAGTACCCAAAATTGCTATATTATAGAGACTAAGGAAAATAAGATACCATTTGATGCAAAAGCATATAGAATTGAGAGAATTGAAAGTTGTAAATATAAATTATATTTGAATGAAGATTCCGAAAACATTCTAAATAATGTAAATATATCCAATATTGTCTCAATCAGGGAGGAAGTACCAAAGCTTGAAGAAATTATATTTAAGATGTTTACACAGGAGAACCAATGAATAAGTATCTAAGAATTTTATATAGTCAAATCAGTTCACAGTTGATATATAAATTTGATACTTGTGTCAAGTTGGCGTTAAAAGTTATGCAAATTTTGACAACTGTGTTTATTTGGAAAGCGATATATATATCAAATGAATATAATTATATCGGTGAGTATTCGTATAACAATATGATTATGTATATTATATTGGCAAATGTAGCTAGTGTTATTTTTTCTTTTGAACCTTGTTTTAGGTTGGGGACTCTAATACATTCTGGAAAACTTACAACTTTATTGTTAAGACCAATACATTTGCTTTATGAAAGTTTTGCCAGATATATGGGAAGTAAAATTTTAGAGGTTACAGTATATTTGATTTTGGCATTTTTTATGATTAATGCTCAAGGAGCAGATATCTTGTATGTGTTTTTTGCATTAATTTTTTTGCTATTAGCCTTTTTAATGTTTTTCATGTGTGTTTCAGTAATCTCAACAATAGGTTTTTGGATTATACAAATGTGGCCGTTAAGATCAATATTAACTGCTATTTATCTACTTATGGGA
>NZ_JHWL01000040.1 GCF_000622085.1 Butyrivibrio proteoclasticus P6B7 | reverse complement strand
ATCCACCAAACATGAAAGATGTAGAGTAAAGGTTTGTTGCGCCTGAAAGATCAATAGCGTCAATAAAAGAATCTGTACCATTTACAAGATTCTTGTCGCCATAGAACATATACGCAGTTGAAACCATATTTGTAAGAGGTTTTGTATCTCCATTTCGAACATAGATATTCTCAAGAGTACCTATTCTTGCGAACATTCCGGCAGCAGATGTGACCTTGCTCATATCACAATAAAGATAAACATTCTTAAGGCTTGTGTATAAGCTATCGCCCATGTCACCAGCCTTGCCTGTTTCTCTTATATAAGTGAAATTGGCATTAAAGAGACCATTCATGTTACCTGAAAGCTCGATATCATCTGAAATATAGATCTCAGTGATAGAACCCTCTTTTCCGTGCCAGCCAACTTTACTTGGCTCCATATCGCCACCGATATGACCGTCAACTTTTGAATCGATAGAGATATCATCTCTATTTGCGATCTCGAGTGACATATAATCCTTAGTTGGCTCTGTTACTGTGTAGAATTTCTCTGGTAAGAAGTCCTTCTCATCGCCAACAGCAGAATCATTAACCTTACCACCTCCAACAGTAGTAAAGTCATACATGAGAGAAGGCCATTCAACATCAAAAGAAGTGCCAGTAAACTCAGTTTTAACTGTGTTACTGCCAGTAGCTGTTCCACTATCTGATATTGTTACCTTTTCTCCTGCGGTTCCTGTAGTACCTGTGATATATAGTTTTCCGTCATAGATGAACCACTTGGCGTTTGAATTGCCACCTACAGTGTCACCATGAGCCTCAACCATATCCTCGGTAACAACAGTCACTACTCCGCCACCATCAATTACAGATGGATCTGGTGCAGTCCTACATGTCTCATACATAAATGAGATAACTGTTTTGCCTGCGTCTGCAACCTCGGCTTTCGCATTTGTGAAATCTGCGTCAGAGGTTGTATCTGTAGCAGTAAGGCTGGTGCCATCAAGATACTGATAAGAAATCGTATCAGCAGCATAGACTGGCAGAGGGCTTTTTGTTGAAGCAAAAAGCGCAGCCGTACTTGCTATCGCAAGTAGATACCTTAGTCTTTTCATATAAACCTCCAATTTGCATTTGCATACGATGTACATTAAATACGTAAGTGTACAGCTACAGCAACCATTAAAGCCATATCCAACTATTTACGAAAAATCCCATAAATACCCACAATTACCCCAAAATAGAAAAACAGACAGATAAACAAAAACAAAAAATGCTTATATAAAAGAAAAAAACTTGAAAAAGCACTCATTGAGTGCTAATATTACTCACGCATACACTCATTGAGTGTATGAGGAGGTTTAAAAATATGAGTAACAAACAATCACTACTTGAATTGAGAAAAAGCACAGGACTTACCCAAAAAGCATTTGCTGACAAATTTGGAATCCCTTTCAGGACATATCAAAATTGGGAAAGTTACGAAAAGGACAATGAGAATAAGGCGGGCAGAAAGGCACCAGACTATATAAAGAATATGATCGCCACAATACTTAGTTATGAAGAAGGTTCTAATAATGCATAATAAAGATAAACATTTAATAGAAAAAACAATTCTGCTTTTAGCAGCAATTATTACCATTACATCTATCTGTTATGCCTTATTGCAGACAAGAAAAGGATTCCTGCACGAAAAGAACACTTACAAAGGATACACTTACTACACAAGTATATTTTTAGATAAAGACGTGGAATCATACCACCCTGAGAAAGATATCGACTCGTTCCTATCAGAATACCCTGATTACGTTTTTATCCTGGATGAGTTTTACAAAGATGGTCTTGCATTATTATATGAAAGTAAAAAAACCTACAAGATCTTCAATCCAAGCAAGGAATATATCCCCATAGCGCACCTTGGAACAAACAAGATAACTAATAAGCCTATGGCTGGCATAAGAATAAACACAATCGAAGATCAGTTTACGCCACATACACTAATGCATGAGTTGGGACATTATATTGATGCATGTTTGGGATCCCCATCTCAAAGTAATGAATTTCTAGCTATCCTCAATGAAGAATATAAAAACTCAAACATAAACAATGATTATTATTCTGATCCGAGAGAATTTTTTGCGGAAGAATTTGCGGATTATATTACATATATGGAAAATGGTGAGAGTATAGAATACCTATCAAGGAAAACGGATACGCCAGAAAATTGCAAAAAGACCTTTGAGTATATAGAAAATGCTTAAGCGAATTTAGAAATAGCAGAAAGCATAAATAAAAGATGGTGACTCCCTATGGGAGCGACCATCTTGCAAATTACTGCACCTCAGCAGTTTTAGAATCCGTATCTCTGTGTGGCTTTGCACCCACAATACGTCTAATCAATTCCAATATTTCGTGTTCTGAATGGCCCTTTTCCTCGCACCATTCGATCACTTCTTTAATTTCTGCTTTATCCATAATTGTTTCTACCATGCCCATACCTCCAATGCAGGGCCCTTTCTTTGATATGTTCTAAGCCAAAGAAAGTCCCCGAAAGACTCCCTTTAGTTTACCCATAAGGGAGTCCTTCTTAGTAAGGACATTATAGCACATCAAGGGTTAGTGTGCCACTTAGCACTGGTTGACGCTAAGTTTAAAATCAAGCAAGAGCAGCCTCTTCTACAAATCCAAGGATTCTACCTATGGTATCAACCTCGTTATCATTTGCATAAGCGCCAATAATTTCCTTCTTACCATCAGCTGATACAACAAAAAGAGGAACTTTAAAAGTTCCTCTTTTGGCAATATTCCTATACTAGAAATTTTCTACCTTGCTTAGGGGTAGTGTACTTCCTGATGAGTTTATTATAAGACCATATAGCTTGAATATCAAGCATTTAAACTAACTTAATATGTATGTAAAACTATCGGATGCTTACCCTCTAGCCACAGCCGGGTTATGCACACCCAACATCCAGATAATTATATTAAATCAGTCTTATTTCTTCGTGACCTTATTCAAAACCCTCCTTACTAACTTTCTTAAAGCGATTCCTACTGTACACACATCAGCAATAACAGATAAAGCAATAACAAATATATTCAGGATTTTAATCATTAAAGTACCTCTCTAGTATTAGAATATGCCAGAGGGCAGCTAAGACACACCTTGGGAGTCGAGCCCAAGTAGCAGAAAGAAACAATAATCTCTAACTGCTTCCAAGGGCGCGGCAACCCGTGTGTCAATTATTAAAAAACTGATTATGCAAGAACAGCCTCTTCCACAAATCCAAGGATTCTACCTATGGTATCAACCTCATTATCATTTGCATAAGCGCCAATAATTTCCTGCTTACGATCAGCTGATACAACATAAACGAGCTGTGCGTTTGAAATTGTACCATCTTCTTCCTCAACCTCTTCATCTCTTGAAGTGTTGAGAATGTTAAGTGCTGCATAAGTATCGTCCTCACCATCCCACTGATAGTCACGAACATACTCACAAGCTTTCTTGATTGAGAAAAACTTTTTAAGTTCCTCAACAACAAGCTCTTCAGCCTCTTCATCGCCTTCTACAGAACGTCTTACTACAACGTAGTTACGCTTGCCAAGAAGGTAATAAGCGAGTGCAGTTAAGAGAAGTGCAAAGATCATGAATAAGATAAGATTTCTATAAGAAAACTCTACACTAACCTCTTCCTCAACTACCTCGTCAATCTCATCAGCCCTGTTAACACCAAGGACCTCAACAGCATCATCTTCTACTACTGCTGCAACCTTATTTGTTGATCTTACTGCTCTTTTTGATGCAGAAATTGCAGGTGTCTCCACCGCAGCTTCAGCTACAACAGTATTCTCAACTACAGTTTCAACTGTAGCAGGTGCTGGTGTTTCCTCTGTAACAACATCATGTGTGCCATTATCACCATTATTAGATGAAGGAGCAGCCTCATGTGTCTCCTCTGAAGGAGTGTTGTTTGCAGGTGCTGGTGCAGGAGTTGGTTCTGGTGTTGGCTCCTCTTCTACAGAAGGTGCTGGCTCAACCTCAGGCTCAACAACAGGTGCTGGCTCTGGAGTTGGTTCTGGTGCTGGCTCTTCGTGAGCTGGCTCAGGATCATTATGCTCCTCTACAGGAGTAACATCCCAAACTACATCTGAAGAAGTCTGCTCATAGCCCTCTTCTGCGTTAACAGTAACCTTTGCACAAAAAAGTGCAACTACCATTGTTCCAAGTCCTAAAATTACGTTGATCTTTCTCATTTTGTTTTCTCCTTTTTGACAAGCACTTAGTAGCTAATTAAGTACCCATCGTCCTTTCATTTGTTTTTATTGCAATAAAAACAAACAGGAGCGAACAAAGAGAAAGACTCTCCGTGGACACTCCTGAATGTTTGGTGACGCTCAGGAGCGTCCTTCAATTTTTAAAGTAGTTTTATTCTACTTTCTCAATTCTCGTTAGACTTAAAATCCTTAATTATAGATATTGTAAGTTTTATGAGAATTGCTGCCACTACAATAGCTGCAAGTGACAATAAAATGATTTTTGACATAAGTATTCCTCCATGGTAAAGTGAAATCAGAGGGTGAGTCATCACCTCACCCAGCTGATTTCACAGAGACACTTACCCAAAAAGTTTGGTCAAGGCAATGGTTATCAAGCATTCGATGACAACGCTGACAATCCACGCTACAAACTTAAGGAATAAGCGTCTCTTTTTCTTTCCAGAAAAATGTTTCCATCTATATAATAGACTTCTACGCTTCTTCTTTCCAGCCATGGAAACCTCCTTCCTGCCGACTATCCCCTGATGAGAGGGATAGCACTTTTGCACTAAAGTCCCTACTCATTCATCAGATGAATAGTCTTATCCGTTTATCCAAACGTATTTGGAAAGGTGGTTAAGCTACCATGTCAAATATCCTCTTCTGATGCTGATAAGCATACAATATCGAGAATATTTAATGCGATCAGTAATACGTCTAGCATTACTAACCATTTTTTTGTTCTTTTTGACATAATTACCTCCATCATGGTAGAATAGCTACAGCGGACGAGGATGGCCGGTCCCCGTCATATAGCTAATTAGCCTTTGTTTAGTGGCTTAAGAGTTCAAATACTATCCTTACAATGCTGGCTAGCATGTAAATAACAGATAGTATGTCCTTAAGTCCTTTAAACAGGGCTTTTTTCTTTGAGTTTTTATTCTCATTTCCCATGACAAAACTCCTTTCCACTGACCCCAAGAACAGGTGAGTCAGTTAATAATTACTGCACCCCTATTCTGGCAGTCATGCACTTTATCTAAAGTAGCCTTTAGAAAGGATGTCATGTCTCCTTGAAACAATATTAAATTGTAAAATAAGTAGAAAAGCCTTAAAGAAGGGTTTTCCACTTTAAAACTGACAAGGGCCTTGAACCCTTCTTAACATTGAACCTAATCAATGTCTACCTAGCCGATAAGCTAAGGTGGGTTCCGACCCGTCAGTTGGTTTGAGAGATTTATACAGGCACCACCCTGTTCCTAACTTATCCCAACATGCGCAGCTTATCTCTCATTGTGCGATATCGGTCATTGCCAATCTTTCGTGGGCAAAAAGGTTCTTCCAACTTTAGTGAAAGAACAACGCCCTTCTTTAGGGAAAGCATCAATCTCGGTCTACAGACAATCCCGTAGAATCTTTTACAGCTCAAAGCTGAAGGGCTGGTTGAAGGTCCTAGAGGGATATACCCTCATTTACTTATCATGCCATAAGGCATACTGATAAGTTGTGTCTTATATGACATGATAAGCATTTAAGGTTGGAAAGAGACCTTAATTACCATCAAAAAAAGACAATAAAAAAAGATCTTTATCTTTCCTTTAGTAGCAGCTTCTTATCTGATAAGATAATTGGCCACTCAAGACAATACGTCCTGTTAATACATTGCCAATACAGCAGTGCGTAACTAAAAATAAAATAAAAATCTATGACTGTTATAACACACACTATCCTTATATAGCAACATCATACAATTTCGATATCAAAAAATACTTTTATAGAAACAAAAAAAGAAGAGGCAAAACCTCTTCTTTACATGGCAGGTCTGATGTCTGGCAAAACACCTGTTAAGAGAATATCGTCAAGTCCTTTACCCCACTGAGAATTCCACTCACCGGTAAAGACTGTAAGATTCTTCTCTTTAAATGCAGTAACAACCAAAGACTCCGCATAAAGTACCGCTTCATTAACCTTCTTATCAGCGTCAAGAACGATTACAAAAGCTCTTGTTCCCCTTCTTATTAGAGAATCAACAAGGCTTCTTTCCATACCCTGCTCATCTTCAAATAATTTAAGAATAGAACTTGTGCCTGGCACTGAGACAACAGGAACATTAAGCATGAGATTGCCTACAATCGCTTTCTTTTCTCCCTCTGTTACATATACTATAGTAGGATCATCGCCCTGCTTTGTATAAAGACTACAGAATGAACCTGACTCACATCCATTTGTGAACTTGTTAATCCTTCTAGGATTACCCTGTTCATCTTTAAGATGAAGCTCTTTAAAAGAAGTAAAGTTCATGTACTTTCCAACAACCTTACCGTCTGGATAACCCTTCTTATTTAAAGAAATAAGATTATGTTCTGATCCATACTGATATGCAAGGATTGGCTCAGATTCTCCTTCGGGCATAAAATACCAACCAGGAATCTCATCCTTCATATAATAATTGAAGATACCATCTTTGCCATTAAGTGTTCCCTTTACCTTAGGATAATCATTTCCTATCCTTATCCTAATGATGTTGCCATCACTATCGAATACAGGAAAAACAATTCCGCTAAGATAATATAAAGTCCATGCGCCATCTTTTCTCTGATAGAAACCTGGTACGCCAACAGGCTCGCCAAGTTTTTCAATGATGTTAGCCACTATCTTCTTTCTTGAAAGATTCTTTAATCTTTCCTTAGAAGAATACCTAATTCTGTCCTCGGGTGGCATAGATTTAATATGAAAAGCCTTTATTGCCTTTTCAAACATGCCATTCTGACAATCCCATTCAGCTCTGAGTTTAGCCTCATGCTTATTCTCAAGAACAAGATTGTTCAAAAGCTCCCTATAGAACATATTAAGAGTTTTTGGGTCTGCACACTCAGATGTGCCTTCAAGAGGAAGTGTATTCCAGTCAGTATAATCTGCTGCCACTACCCTCTCATTACTTCTGCCATTTCGATATGAGGAACTATTATAATATGTTCCTTTTTGTGAATTTTTAGGTAAAGCCTTAATAAAGCTCTCCCTGTTTGCATCGTACTGTTCCTTAGGTTCCCACGCTGTAAAGTGCTCAGGAGTAATTTTCTTCCATACCCACATCTTGCCAGATGCAGTTATGATATCACCTTTAGCTCCATGAACTCTATGGCAATACCATAGATAGTCACCATTTCCGAATGTAACTTGGTTACACCAGTCTGGCTTTCCACAAATAGGACAGGGATTTGAAAAAGAACAGTTTTTAGATACACCTCCACTCATGGTGGGCCTCCTTTCAAAGAGGCAAGATCTAGCTGATCTTTGCGCGCTCTATTTTTAGACATAAAAATAGAGCAAGACGCATGTTTGCTTCTTGCCCATTAATACAATGTGCCGACGAAATATTATAAGAATAATAAGGCAATAATAAAGCGACATGCAGCCTCTGTCAATATGAAAATACATTCAAAGACGTAAATATTCATTTATAAAAGAATATTAAGTAAGAATGCTTAGCTACAGCAATAGAAAATTCATTTATATCATTACGATGCAAAACAAAGCAAATAGCGATAACAAATCTAGGCTAATATGCGCAAATAATAGCCAATACAAAAGGCAAATATTCCACCCCGAGCTTTTAACCATCAAATAGACAAAAAGCCCTTAAATCGCCAAATTTTGCGTTATTTTGACTTTGACAAAATATGGTAAAAGCCACAAAAACAAATTTTCGCAAAAAGGAAAAATTCTTTTATAAAAACCTATTGCTATAAATAAACACCATCGGATTAAATCATCAGTATGATCATAAAACCCAATTTCAAATAAGGAGACGCCATGAACGAAGATATTATTATGAACAACAACGAAAATATCTTTGCTGGTAATAGTATATTTAGCTCAAACGAGGAGGGAAAAATATGCAAAGAGGCAGCTGGAGACAGCCGTGCCGACAACATTGATCCACAATCCCCATTATATGATGGAGCTACACCAGCAACAGATAATAAAAATCAGAAAGAATATAATCCAACATCATTTGCGGAAAGCTTTATGAAGGACTTCGACTTCTTTTCATCAACAGAGATGATTGAAGAGCCAGAAGTGATACCTTCAACAGAGTCAGAAATACTCTACTCCACATTTGACATTGCCAATGAACTTGGCATCACTCCACAGACTATCAGAAACTATACTGGGTACTTTAAAGATTTCCTTAATGTAGAAAAGAACGATAGAGGTATCGCTCTATATACAATAGAAGATCTTGAAACACTCAGACTAATATTCAGCCTTAAGCATAATAAGAAGTATGATAAAGAAAAGATAAGAATATATCTTGAAAACGACGGAAAGATGCCTCCACTTGGCGACAGCAACACCGCAAAGAAAGTAAAAAGGGAACAGACCTCTCTTAGTAAAGACGCAATGCTCAAGTTTGCCGACTATATTGAAAAACTATTCGAGTCTAACTTTAATAAGTTTGAAAGCTCATTCTCGGATAAGGTAGAAAATGTTGGTAGCTTAATCAATGGAATGGATGCAACAATTAAAGAGCAGGCAGATATTATTGAAAAACAGAGAGCTGAGCTTGAAAAACAGCGCGATCTAATCAATGGTGTTAAGAGCATGACAAAGCAGAGTAAAGATGCTATCGAACAGATCAAGCAGACTCAGGACGACAATGCTGACAAGACAGATGAGGCCCTTAAAAACACCGAGTCTGCACTGCTCAAGGCAATCTCAAACATTACAATGCCAGAAATCAAACTTCCTGATATCGACCTGGAATCCGTTAAGGAAGATATCAAGAAAGACATTGATAGCAAAACAAGAGCAACAGCAAACGAGCTGAAAGATAAGCTGAACAAACAGCAGCAAACAATCGGAAACCTCGATGCAAAGCTTAGCAAAATTGCAGAAAACACGGATGCAAAAGATACTCAAAACGACGCAAATGAAAGCATAAACCGTGTAAAAGATCAGCTCTCATCAAAAATCGACAAGACAAACAGTGATATTACTAAGACAATAAAAAAAGACAACGCAGAGTTATTAAAGAAGATTGATGAAAAGCTAGAAAACATGAGCAATTCTACATTACAGGACCCTGAGCCACAAGATCAGCAGGAACTTGAACTTCTTAAGAAAGAACTTGATGATATCAAGGAGAAATTCAAGATATCGCAGATAATTATTAGTAAGCTTGAAGAGGAGAATTCAGTGCTCTCCAACAAGCTATCCCTCTCAACAGAGCTTATCAATAGGTTAAACACACCAGCTGGTGATTACGAAGAGGCAGCAAAACCTGTTGCGAAGAAGATACAAGTAGAAATACCTCAAAATGATGAATATGATGATTATGAGGATGAATACGAAGAAGATACTGACATGGAAGAATTCACAGACATGTTTGATCTATTGGACGAAAATGAACCCTCACTGGTCAAATAAGACAAAAAGCCAAGGCGATAATCGCCCTGGCTTTTATTATTAGTCACCAAATAATAACTCTTCGTATTTCTTGGCCTTCTCGATATAGTCCCTATTCTCTTCAATATCCTTATCTACTAGATATCTTATGTAAGTACCAACACCAACATTTTTCTTTCCCGTCTCTCTCTCATATTTTTTTATGAGAAATCCCAGATCGTTTTCTACACCATTACCAATATTTACAGCGATAAATCGCCTCTCCATTGGTTCCTCGCCCGTTGGTCTCCTGCCCCTTTTAGTTTCTTTTTGCTTCTCCTCTTCTACCACAAGCGCTTCAGCAGGGTTCTCCAGCACAACTTCGTTTGTCTTTAACTCTCTTTTTTCTGTTTTTGCCCTCGTTGATGTGCTATTTGCCTTTTTTTCTGTAACTTCTTTGCGTTCCTTTGTCTCGTTCTCATTTACCTTCTTTTTGTTGCCAAGATCTACCTTTGTCATTCCAGAAAAGAAATCACTCACTAGTAATCACCTCCATCAACTCTCGTACAAAGTTACTATAATCTACCGCACCACTGTTGTTATCATACTTATATATAGAGCCCTTAGCCTCAAGAATCCTATGTTCACTATAATTCTTAGGCTGGTCTATCGATACCCATGTCTGAGTAGACGGAATGGCTTTAGAAAGCCTGATTCTCGTTTTAAATGGATATAGATTATACTGAGATAAATTATCAAAACTCTCACTGATTTTGGTGTGAGTAGAAGTACCCTTCTCATCTAGCATTGTCAATAAAGCTCCATATATCCTAAGGTCTGGATTAAGCTCAGCCTTTGCTTCATTGATATCCTTAACAAGACTACTAATACCCTCAATTGAATAGTTTTCTGCCTTCATCGGAATGATTACGCCATCAACAGCAGCAAGAACGTTATCAAGCATTATTCCCGGCGTAGGATCAGAATCGATTACTATCATGTCATACTGGTCCTCTATTGGTGCAAGAGCTGTTCTGAGCCTATTCTCACCAGCCTTAACATTCACCAGTTCACACAGCGCCATCTTTAAATCCTCTCCTGATGGAACGATATCACCCATATCATTACCTTTTACCACTACATCCACAATATTGGCACGCTTCATAATCGCATCGTAGACAGTTGGCTCCTTTCCCTTAACCCCAAAAGTGCTAGAGCAGTTAGCCTGTGGTGCAAAATCAACTAATAATGTCTTATAACCAATCCTTGTTAGCGCATCTGTAAGACATATTGCTGTTGTAGTTTTTCCTACCCCACCTTTTTGATTAACAATTCCTATCTTTATTGCCATACACTTATCCCTCCTGCGGCCATTCTATAATATGTTATACAGTAAATATGTTAAACATAAATACAAATAACATGCCTAAATAAAAATCCCAGCATAATGTGTAAAAGTAAATATGTTATACATATATACAATAAAATACAGAGTGTAAAAAGTAATTATGTTTTACATATAAACAAATATACATATTTACACAAAAGTAAAACCCCTGATAACAAGCGGGCTATAAAATAATAATATAGCACGTCGCTGCATAAATCAAGATGTTTATGTGTATTACATATTTAATTATTAGCATAATAACAGTAAATTTATAATACAGTATTTATGTTATACATTATTACTATTTTACTATTTAACTGTAAATATGCCATTGTGTATTTGTGTTTATATGTATATTTGTTAGACTTTTGCAATGCATATTTGTTTTTATGCAATGCTGTTATTATGTGCATATGTATTTATTATATACATTCATTATGTAAATATGTATTTATTGATTACTGTACTTATGTTAATTGTATTATATGTTTATATGCAATTCTGCTAATCTGTTTATACTAAATGCATTTATATTTATATAATGTCGTACAGTTAAACAAAATGATTTATTTACAATCAAACATATATATTTATCTATATGCATAAAAGTAAATAAATAAAACATATAACACTTCAGGCCAGCATATTCTCCCTTTATATAAACGAACTCTTGCTATAAATGAACACTCTGCGCGAATATTAATCGAATTATGTAAATTTTCAACAAAGAAGGAAGGTTAATATGCTACCGATCATTATTGGATTTATCATGCTATGCCTAAATATGTTGCTACTAACATACAGATACGGCTACGCAATGTACAACGTGCAGGAAGTTGTTTTTACAACAAGTCCGATTTACATACTTATTGCATCAGTATTACCAGTTATCTGGTGGCTGTACTCAACTAAAGAAGATACTTTTAATTTCTACGACAGAAAGAAGCTGACACTTAAATTAGTAATAGCAAATGCCACAATGTGCGTAGGGCAAACAATCTGGACCTTTGTATTTGATACATTGGTATTTAAGATATGTAAAATCCCGACAGGAAGAAACCTGGATGCTAAAATGCTATTCATTCTATGCAGACTTGCCCTAATCGGTGTAACTGGTCTATTTGCATATGCAATCTTCGCAATTGTGAGAAGAGTAAAAGAGAATGAAGAGATCGTCGAGAATATCGAAAATATAAGATGGCAGCAGCTTTTTGATACTAGAAAGAATAAGGATGTGGCATTCGATCTCAACATTCTTAGAGACATGAAAACCGGAAAGCCAATTCTTATAAAGGAAAATGATAGATTCGTACACACATTCACACTTGGTAACTCAGGTACAGGTAAAACATCAAGTACGTTCATACCAGCTATAATTTGTGACCTTAACACAAAGCTTAGAAACATGAGCAAACGTGTTCCTCTTGAAATGAAGTTCGTAAAAGAAGGAAAAGGAAAAGCATATAAAAATGGAAATGGCGTATCAACAGAATATGATGTTGTGGCAAAGAAAGAATATGCAGACGAACTAGAACAGATCAGAAAGAAATATCCTGATTGCGGTATTACAGTAATGGCTCCAAATAATGCCATGAACAAAGACATCATCAAGTTAGCAGCCGCAAGAAATATGAAAGTAAATGTTCTTGATCCTGCAGTGAATTACAAAAACAAAAACGTAAGAATGGTTGGATTAAACCCATTCTACGTAGAGCCAGGATTGGATAAAGAACAAAGACAGATTTATATAAAGAACAAAGCACAGACATTCGCAGAAGTTCTTCTTGCAGTAAACGATATTCAAGGCAAAGGCGGAGACCCTTACTTCAGAGGCATTAACGAGTCCGTTACAACAAACGCGGCTGTCATGTGCATGCTATATGCAGTACTTAACGGAAAACAGACTAACATAACACAAATTCAGTCAGTAATTTCTGACTTTGGCAAACTAAAACCTATTATTGAAGATATTGAAGACAAGCTTCACATGAAGGTTATCGTACACGAATTAGAAACAAAGAGTAATCAGAGAAAAGACAATAAGAGAGATATGGATAGGGATGATATCCAAGAGCCTGTATTCGATGAAGATGCTACCGACGATATCATATTCTACCCACTTACTGATGAATCTGAAATTCCTGAAGAATACAGGGAGCAGGGTGTAACCCTTGACGAATACTCAGAACTGTTAAAAAGAGAAGCTGAAGGATATGCAGAAAACATCCATTTTGTTAAGCAAGAGCTTCTTGGCGCTGGTGCTGAAAAGATGTTTGAGCAGGCACGAGGTCTTAGAAATATCCTTTCAAACCTTTTGCTTGATGTCCGTGTAAAGAGAGCATTATCAGCTCCTGAAGAAAACCTTCTTGATTTTGACAAAGCCTTTGCAAGAGGAGAGATCACGCTTATTAACACAGCTATTGAGTTCGGTGCGCAATCATCAACTGCGCTTGGTCTTTTCATCTTGCTGCTTATGAAACTTGCAGTAGTTCGTAGGCCAGCAGAAAACAGAATGAACCACTTTGTATACATCGATGAGGCTGCACAGTATATGCACCCAGTATATGAGGATATGTTCGCTCTCTACAGACAGTACAGACTGTCCGCAAACATCGCTATCCAGTCTCTGTCTCAGTTTAAGAAAAACGCTACAACACAGTACCTCAGAGACGTTATCATGGGTTCTGGTGTTCATATCGTATTTGGACGTGTATCTCCTGAGGAAATGAAGATATACGAACAGATGGCAGGAATAGAGCATAAAGAGTCTATACAGACATCTATCAACTCTAACTCAGAACTTGATGTTAATTACAACGTAACTAAGAGTAAGAGAAGAACAGTCGAAGATAAGAGTGCAGTAGCAGGTGACAAGATTAGAATGAGAGGATTCCAAGAAGTTACCGTATATGCGATTGACGAAGGAAGAGTCCTCAAAGGAAAGCATGCAAAAACAACATTCCCTAAGCCTTCTGACTTTAAGGATCAGAATGTGCCAGACTACTCATTTGACAAGTATTCAGTAGATGGCCCTTCAAAGGGAAGAGTAATAGAAATGCCTAAGGCAAACAAGACTGCTAAAGAAGATATGAAGAAGTATAAAACTTCCCAGCAGGTCCACAACTATAGAAATGAAGATGATGCAATCGAAACGCTCCCACTTAACAACTTGGAAGATATTCAAAGTCTTGCAAGCGACGATGTAGTAAAGCAGCGCCTCGGAAATGCATCAATGCTGTTAGCAAATGTCGATATCAGAAGAAGCTACTCATCAGACTCTGATATAGAAGAGGAGCCAATAGAAATCCTCAACCCATCACTACTAGCTGCAAACAAAGAAAAAGTAAGTGATAACAAGGTTGTAAGAATCGACAAGATGCCAAATAGTTCAAAAAAGAAACAGCCCAAAAGCAAGATCGATGAGAATACAGACTTTAGTGATTTCTTTAATGAAGATAATGACAATGACAGTGCTGATACTACAGAAGAAGATGCACTTGATGAACTTCTCGCAGAACTTAATGGTGAAAGACGGAGTATTTAAGAATGAGCAGAATCATTCCATCAAGATTTTCATATGACTCAGGATGTCATATAGAAAATACAACTATTAGATCAAAGCTAAAAGATAAAGAACAGGCAACTGGAGAACAAATCATTATCTCGCTTTTAAAAAAATACGGATACATGAACATGATGCACATTCAAAGAGCATTAAACATGGATTCACATAGAACAATAAACGCTAGAAAATCCATAAGCAAGATGATGAGCAGGGGCTTAGTAGAAAAATACACAATAACATATCCTGGCGATGAACCGGACAATGACGTGTATATATTATCTAAAACTGAGCGCAGCAAGTATAGGAATCTGCGCTCAGCCTTTAGATACAACATGAATGACATTCCCAACATACTAGAGCACCTGTCAGCCACACAATGGCACATTTCCGTTCTTGAAGGAGCTGGAACAAAAGATAAGATGTTCTATAAAACAGTTCCTTATAAGAAATTCATAACTCAAGTACCATCATTAGTACAAATAAGAACAAGACTCGGAAGAAAAATGAGTATTTGTGCCATCCCTATTCCCAAGGGAGAACACAAAAACAAGATAGGCTCACTCATTACCCAGATCATATCCCTCCATGGATATTTTTCTGAAGATATAGACAGATACGGTTCATTCGTTGTCTGCCTGATATGTGAATCAGAGTCACAAATAGAAGAGGTATCAAAGTTATTCCAGCAAGTAAGCGAAACATCAGATTTTTACCTCATATATTCCCTAGATTGCATAACAGACGATGAATTGGTTGATCCTCTTTCTCTGATATATGACGTAGAAAGAGAAGATGGAGCAACAAAGCTAAGCGTCTTTAAACTAAGAGGTTAATCGTGAAAAAGAAAAAGATAATATCAATACTCCTTGTCTCAGCACTAACAATATCTATTGCTGGTTGCGGCAAGGGCAATCTGAGCGCATCTGATCTAACATCAGCCTACGCAAGCAATGAAACGATTGAAAAAATAACAGACGGAGCAGTAACGGTTTCGGAATATGCCGAGGACGGCATCGATTACATTACAGACGAAAACAATATCAACAACGCCAAACAAAACGCCGAGGACCTAAAAGATAAATCAGTAAATTGGTGGGACTATTGGCTTGCAAAGATAGAAAGCTGCTGGAACGACTTTTTAGCAACCCTCAAAGCCCCAACATCCGACTTTAAAGGCCAGACTTACGATTACGATGATCTTTCAGAATATGACACGTTAGGGGAATTTAAAAATCCTTGGTTAGAAGCTCAAGGCATTGACACAACAGATCAAGGCACCCTAACCGAACAGCTCAAAGACTTCGTAAACAAAGCATCAGAAGATGCAAAGGCAACAGCTGAAGCCATAAAAGAAAACCATGACGCAAAACACGGTGACGATACTGCTTCAAATACAACAGAAGAGACACCTACTGCTTCCTCCAACCAAGAAGCGATATCGCAGATAATATTAAGCCTTGTTCCTGAGTATAGTGGCGAACCTTATGTAGTAATCAATAACAACATTCCATTCTTTACAGCAGATGATTACACATATGAACCATTTGAATACTACTCAGAGAGAGACTCTCTTGGAAGATGCGGAATGGCATATGCAAATATATGCAAAGAACTGATGCCAACCGAACCAAGAGAATCCATAGGTCAGGTAAAGCCATCTGGTTTTAATCAGGCAAAATATGACATTCTCATCAACGAAGATAACCTTCAGGGTTATATGTGGGCAAGATGTCACCTCATAGGATTCCAGCTTGCAGGTGAAAACGCAAACGATAAGAACCTTATCACTGGGAGCTTTTATTTCAACACAGTTGGCATGGAGCCGTTTGAAAATGCAGTGGCATCCTATGTGAGATATTATGACAGGCACGTTACTTACAGAGTAACGCCTATATACAACGGGAATAATCTTGTGGCAAGTGGTGTACTCATCGAAGCAAGGAGCGTTGAAGATAATACTATCAGCTATTGCGTCTTTGTTTACAATGTAGCACCTGGAATAAAGATCAATTATGCAGACGGTTCAACAAGTCTGCAATAAGGGTATATAAAAATGGAACTATCATTTGACTATAAGACCTTAATTGGCCCTAAAAAAATGAACATAGACACACAAAAAGCCAATGTATTCATCGATAAAAATAGTCCATCGGCAGCAGGCTTTTTAATGAGAAAAATGCTAACGCAAGGCGCATCTGTTGTCGTATACGGAAAAAACATGGACTATTACAGATATGTATATGACATAGTGCCTGATTATATCTACGGAGTCAATGGCAGCTCCCTTATAAATGACTTCTGTGTGCCCTTTATAAAAGGAAGCACATACTCAACAGCCAAGAGGTGCAAAGATGTTTTCAACGATTACAAACAGGTTAGAGTACATGATTACATGAATAACTCTGCAAAGCAGAAGATTTATGATCCGAATGTATTTCAGAGCTTCATAATAATTGATACTTCTGGTGTAACAAAAAGAAAGCTTATTGCGGAAGCCTTATTAACAAGTATAGTTGAACAGGCTATCTCGTCAGAGCCACTGCACGAACTGTGTATCTTTATGGATGCTCCATTAAAGCCCATAACAAAAACATGCATAGAAACGCTCAGAGATGCTTCGGGAATGAGTAATATATCATTCATATCCATGTACAAGGAAGTCCCATTGCTAGAAAAAAACGATGTTTTGGTAAGAAAAAATGAATTAGCCACCCTGATACATAAATCAAATAAAAGATTTGAGGTTATAAACAATGAAAAATCAACAGCATAAAAGCAAAGGACAGAGAGCATTCACAACGAAAGCCCTCTCAGGAAAGCAAGCCCCCGCAGCTTTATATATAATACCTGCAGGTATAGCCACAGTTTATGTTTTCGAGGCTGTAAAAAATGGAGGATACCTTGGTAGTGCGGTACTGACTGCATCAATCTGCCTAATGATTTCATCTCTATTAGTAACGTTTGGATGGATACTAGCTTATAAAAAGATGCTTATGGGCGCAACCATAAGACAAATAGACTCGATGAGTGGAGAACAGTTTGAAGATTATCTGGCTTACATGTATAAACGCAAAGGTTTCAATGTAAAGACTACCCCAAAGAGTTGTGATTTTGGCGGTGATCTCATTGTAGAAGATATGGAAACAGGTACGCTGACCTGCATACAGGCTAAAAGATGGCGAAGAAATGTTGGAGAGAGCGCAGTTCAACAAGCCATTTCCGGTGCGCAGTATTACGATTGCGATAACGCAATGGTTATAACAAACAGCACATATACAGACGCAGCCAAGAAATTAGCCAATAAGTGTGGCGTAAAGATGATAGACAGGTTCTCACTTGGAACCCATAAAATGTATGAGATATAAAAGGAGATACAAATGAGTGGCAATAGATCAGACATAATAAATCAGCTCGCGGCATCAATGGGAGCTGGTGATTATGCCAATACAAGGTACGAAGGCTCTCGTTATGACAAAACAACAGGAACATTGTATTGCGATGGGATGATACTGTCAAAGTCAGCTATAGACGAAGCTCTCAGCTGGTTTAAGATGATGCATTCAAAATGCCTAACAATAAATGATGCGGCATCAAATAAGATGGCTACGACATACAAAATAGCAATTGAAGCAATAAACAGACTCAAGGAGGGTAAAAATGATGAGTAAGAAAAGCCCAAATTTTGTAGGAAATGTAATAACAGCGATTGCAACAGGTCTTTTTGTTACAACCGTAGGAGTAATAGAAGTCTTTAATATCGGTGAGAATTATAGCAGCAAAAACTATGAGGACTACGTAATAGTAGGTCAGTACAAGAACTTAGACTATGGCGCCTCCCCTAAAGAAATAACAAGAGAAGATATCCAGAACAACCTTAAGGGATATGTTGATGGAATGGGCGGAATATACAAAGATGATGAAGAAGGCATTGTAGATGAAGGCGATATCATTGAGGTACACTATGGCAAAGAATCTATCGAAGAAAATACAGTAACCATAAGCGTAGGAAAGCACACTTTTAACGAAGAAATAGAAACTGCTCTGATAGGTCACAAGGCAGGAGAGAAGTTTAATATTACCCTCGAAAACGGTGACACCTACACACTCTATATAGACCACGTACATGAACCCGATACCATCACAGACTCTTATGTTGCAAATCTTGGTATCGAAGGTGTTACAACCGTCGAGGATCTTAAATCAAAAATAAAGACATATCTTGAAGAAAAAAACAACGAAGAGTTCCTTACAGAAAAAGGAAATGCACTTTTCCAGCAGGTATACGATAACTGCACTTTCAAAGAAATGCCTGATGAAATGATTGCACCCTTTAGAGAAGTCATTCAAAAGAGAGTCTATAACACGGTAAATAGCTACAAGCAAACCTATGGAGTTGAAATCTCAGCAGACGTTCTTTATGAGCAGACATTATTAGCTGGAGGATATAAGAGTGTTGACGAATATATAAATGCCCTGGCTATCCAGGATGCTAGGGTATACGCTATGTGCCGCAAGATTGCCAAGATTGAAGGCATAACAGCAAATCACACTGAGGTATATTCATCTGCAGCTTCAGACTGGGCAAACATGACAGCTACATATCCAACACTTGAAAGTTTCCTTGAATATAACGACATAGAAACATACGAAAGAATAGTCCTTACAAAAGAAGTCAAAGATCTGATAGCCAATTCATCACAGGGAGTAAGTAATAATGCCTGAAAGATTATGTATGAATTGTGGAAAATCATTCATAGCTAGTAATAGAAATTGGGTGTTCTGTTCTGGTGAATGCAAGAAAAGATATTCCAACCACAGAATGTTTTCGTGTGTCAACTGCAGGAATACTCAATGTAAAGTGAGAGACAATAATTCACTCACAGTTCCAAATGGTTGCTTGAATTTCGGATGGCCAACAATAATAAAAGCAAATACAACAGCAGTTTAAAAACAAGCTCATATTTGCCTCATATAGAAGTTTTTATTAACCTTGGCAATAAAATAACCGTAAAAACATTAAAAACGCAAAATAGGGCAAAATATTAACGTTTAATCAGAAAGGCTAAAAATGATAAGGATCGATAAAGAAGTTCCAACGGAAATGGGTACAATATTCATTGAAGCCGCCTATGACAACGAAAAAGAAGCTAAAAAGGACGGATATACATACGCATTCGTATCAACAAGTATTGATTGCACTCTCTGGTCCAAAATAATCGATAAAAGTAGGCGAACCCATCATTACGCAGTAGTTGGATGATAATATGAAAAAGACAAAAGGAGATCAATAATCTCCTTTTTCTTTGCACAAAAATAAGCAAAAAAGAATAAAAATAAAGAGTCAAAGAAATAATTGACCATGTTTACCCATCACTATATATCAAAAAGTACGACAAAAACACGAAAAAGAATAGAAAAAGAAAGCAATCCTTCCTCAAAACAGACAAACAAAAAGAGCTATTGCACATCGGCAATAACCCTTTTTGTTTTTAGAACTCACATGCTTATCAATGAAACCTG
>NZ_JHWL01000039.1 GCF_000622085.1 Butyrivibrio proteoclasticus P6B7 | reverse complement strand
CCAGATCTTGATATGAGATTTCACTTGTTAAATATAACTCTATAACAGAAAGTTTCTTTTCGAAAGAATATATTTGTTGCTGACGAGAACGCACAAGTCCATCATCTCCGAAAGCTTGATAATTCTGGACCCATCTTTCAATGATGGCTACAGCTGGAATTCCATAAGTTTTAGCAAGATACCTGTAGCTGCCTTCACCTTTTAAATAAGCGAAAACAACTTTCTTCTTAAATTCATATGAATATTTAGCCATAAAAATACCGACCTCCCAATCGTTAGATTTTTGGTCTAACTTTTGGGGGTCGGTACAATACTTTCTATGGCTCCTTTTCGCTGCCACTCTTAGGCGTCGGAAATTGAGATAACTGGGGCTGAGGGACGGGGGTATGTGTGTGCAATTGTGAGTATTTGGACGAGTTGATGAGTTTCACGGTGAAATATCAGAAAAATGTCGAGTGCTCTGAATGACCATGAAATGAGACATTTTTCTGATATGAGCCGATGAAAGTCACAACAAGGAAACACGAACAATTGCACACACATACCCCCCACCCCTCATCTCCCACTATATCTCCACATTTCCGCCCTTGTTGGAAACTGGCAAAAATGTTAAGATAGTCGATTGGGAGGAGTGGAAAAGTGAAACGTAAACATCCGTTATTTTGTTTTATAAAGTTCAGCGTTCGGTTAATTATGCCCCGCTTCACCATAGTAGGCGAGGAGAATATTCCAACCGGCCCTGCAGTGATCGTGGCCAATCATTCGCAGATCTACGGCCCACTTACCGCAGAGATCTACTTCCCCGGCAATAGATATACCTGGTGCATCTCCGAAATGATGGAAAAGGATAAGGTGGCAGACTATGCCTACCAGGACTTCTGGTCCAAGAAGCCCAAGGCACTGCGACCATTTTTTAAGCTTCTTTCACACATGATCCCGTCCTTGTCTCAGCTCATTTTTACCAATGCTGATACAATCCCGGTTTATCGTGACAAAAGGGTTTTGAAAACATTCTCAATCACCACAGATAAGCTCAAGGAAGACGCAAGAGTCATCATCTTCCCAGAGGAATACACCGAGTACAACAATATAGTTCATAACTTCCAGCGCGGATTCGTCCATGTTGGCAAGTACTATTACAGACAGACGAAAGCTCTTTTACCATTTGTTCCAATGTACGTCTGCCCTGCGAGAAAAGAGCTGATTATAGGTAAGCCCATTTACTTCGATCCGGAGAATAAGATGGATGTGGAGGCAGACAGGATTTGCCAGTATCTTGAGGACGCTATCTCCGACATAGCCTTTGAGCTTCCGAGGCACCGCGTGGTACCTTACCCAAATATTTCTAAGAAAGATTATCCGTATAACGAAAAGCACTATGAAAAAACCAGTAGTTGATTATAGAAAGTTAAGACCAAACAATATTGCCAGCAAGGAATTCAGACACCTTCTGATGCTTTTGGGCTGGGCGATATACTTTGTAATGTATTTTGTAACTGAGAACCTTATTCCAGAAAGCGCCTGCCACGTGGTTCACAGCAGGATGGACGACATCATTCCATTTAACGAGTATTTTGTTATCTTTTACGTTTCATGGTACCTGTTCATGGTGGCGTCCCTTTTGTACTTTCTTTTGTATGATATAAAGAGCTTTGTTATCGCCGAGAAGTTCATCATCGGAATGCAGATAATAGCAGTTATTACCTATATTGTCTGGCCTTCAGTCCAGTTCCTTAGACCTGAAGAGTTTGCAAACGACAATTTCTGCACCAGACTCCTTGGCCTTATTTATGGCTTTGATACACCAACCGGTGTGTGTCCTTCACTTCACGTGGGATACACCTTGTCAGTGTGGGCAGCCTGGATCCGCAAGAAGGATTCCAAGGTATTTACCAGAATTTTTGTTTCAATTTGGGCTTTCATGATCAGTATTTCTGTTTGCTTCGTTAAACAGCACTCCTTTACTGATGTGTGGGCAGCCTGTGTTTTATATTTGTTTCTTGAGTTTGTTTTGTTTAGGAAGGATTTCAAAATGGGAAAAAGAAGATGGGGAGACCGCAGAGACGCAGCGCTCCTGCGTGATATAGATGGCATGCACTACGTTATGCCACTGATGTATCCTAACAGATGCGACAACGAAGCCTACATCACGATGTCTATTGATCTTGCCAAGACTGAGGACTATATCGCCGAGTTTAACAAGCAGCATCCAGACAGAAGAATATCTATATTTGATCTTGTCATCACTGCGGCCCTTAAGACAATAAGGCTTCGCCCTCAGATGAACAGATTCATCGCTAACAAGACCATGTATCAGAGAAATGGCATTACAGCAGCCTTCACTGTTAAAAAGAACTTTAGAGATGACGGAGATGAGACTCTTGCCAGAATAGTTGCAGAGGATACCGACAATCTGGACACTCTCAGCAAGAAGGTAAGAGAGCAGATAGCTTTTTGTAAGAACAACGATGACGAGTCCACAGAGGCCATGAACATTATCAAGAAGCTGCCATTCAAGCACCTCATCGGCGCTGTTGCCCGCTTCCTTGACAGACACGGCTGGATGCCAGCATCAGTCATTGCCACAGATCCTTACCAGTGTTCAGTAGTTCTTTCTAACCTGGGATCCATCGGCATGAACATCGGCTATCACCACCTGATGAACTGGGGAACAACCTCAATCTTCATCATTGTTGGAACCAAAAAGAACAAGCCATACTTCGACGCTCAGGGCAATGTGACCATGAAGCGTGAGCTGGATCTTTCCTTTACAATTGATGAGAGAATTTCAGATGGCTTCTACTACGGAAGATCCCTTAAGCTGATGAAGAAGCTTATCGAGAATCCAGAGCTTATGGAAAAGCCATTAACTGAAGAAATTACATATTGATGAATTGGAAGTCAATGAGACACTGGGGTTCTCATTGACTTCTTTTTATGAGACACTGGGGACGGTTCTATTTGACTTCAGCAATGTTTACATTAAAAAAAGTCAAATAGAACCGTCCCCAATGACTTTAAAAGAAGTCAAATAGAACCGTCCCCAGTGACTTTCCAGTAAATAATAAAAAAGTACTTGCATAAAAAGAATTCTAATGATATATTGAATGAGTATTCAATGAACATAGATTCAATAAAATATAAATGAAGCGAGGAAACGGAAATGGAAAAGAGTAAGGTAGTTGTTATTGGTGGTGGTATTGCAGGTCTTTCAGCAGGAATCTATGCACTTAAGGCTGGATTCGATGTGGATATCTATGAGAAAAATGCTATTCCTGGTGGAGAGTGCATCGGTTGGAACAGAAAGGGCTTCCACATTGACAACTGCATTCACTGGCTCACAGGAACTAAGAAGGGTACAGAGCTTTATGATGTTTGGGAAAGCGTTGGTGCGCTGGCTGAGGATACTGAGTATGCAGACATTAGCTCTTTTTACACATCAACATATAAGGGACAGAGCGTGACACTATGGAACGATCTTGAGAGAACAAGAAAAGAGCTTGTGGAGATCTCACCAGAGGATGAAGCCGAAATCAACAAGTTCATCCAGTACGTGGAATACTCCAAGCAGTGCCTGATTCCAGCAGCTAAGCCTATGGAGATGTGGGGAATTGGCGATTACATCAAGATGGGCAAGTCCATGGCAGACTTCCCTAAGGTTATGAAGGAGTTTGGCAAGATCTCATTGGAGGATTACAGCAAGCGCTTCAAGTCTCCACTTCTTCAGAAGATGCTCTGCGACTACCTTCCAAAGGAGTACTGCGTTTATTCATTCATGGTATCCTACGCTACAATGGCTGACGGAAACGGCAAGGTGCCAATGGGAGCTTCACTTCAGATGTCACTTCGAATGGAGAAGAAGTTTAAGGAGCTTGGCGGAAAAATCTTTTACAATGCTCCTGTGAATTCTATTGTTGTGGGTGATAATGGAATGTCAGCCAAGGCTGGTGTTGTAGGCAAGAAGAACGCTTCAGGAATTGAGCTGGGCGATGGCTCTTTTGTAGCTGCTGACTACGTGATTCCAACTATTGATACCAATTTCCTTTTTGATAAGCTTTTACCTTCCAAGTACATGCCAAAAGAGCTAAAGAAGGCCTATGAGAATCAGAAGGCATACCCAGCTACAAGTGGCTTCCAGGTAGCTTTTGCGGCTCCTTGCAACTTCGAGGCTGGCGAGACAACCTTTGTGGATATTGAGCCTCTTACTGTAGGAGATAGATCTTTTGACAGAATGTATGTAAAGGCCTACGGCTACGATGCTGTCTGCGTTAACGGGGACAGACAGGTGATCCAGACCAGCATTTTCCAGACCGATGAGGATTATTTTTACTGGAAAGGCCTTAGCAGTGAAGAGTATAATAGGGTGAAGGAAGAGAAGGCAAGACAGATTCAGGACAGGATCGAGGCTGCGTACCCTGAGCTTAAGGGATGCCTTGAGTACCTTGATGCCTGGACACCTCTTACCTATGAGAGATATTGCAACGCTTATCACGGAAGCTACATGAGCTTCGTGACAACACCTCTTGGAAAGTCTGTTAGAATCACAGGCAGACTTAAGGGCCTTAAGAATGTGTACCTGGCAGGCCAGTGGACAAGTGCTCCTGGCGGACTTCCAGTTGCAGTTACCAGCGGCAAGTTCGCAGTGCAGAGGATACTTAAGGATTTGAAGAGGGATGTGGAGATCTAAGTATGACTAGAAAAGAACAAAAAGAAGAGAGAAAGAAAGCGATATTGATGACGGCTCTCAAGCTGTTTGTGGATAGAGGCTACTACGAGACCAAGATCACGGACATTGCCAAGGCAGTGCCCATGAGTACCGGGCTCATGTTCCACTACTTTGAGTCCAAGGAAGATCTCCTGCTGGAGCTTGTTAAGATGGGACTTCAGGGCAGTGCTTCCGTTGGCGCCGGCGCAGAAATGGTGCCTCCGGATATCTATCTTGAGAAGTTCCTGGAACAGCTCTTTTCCTACGCAGAGCAGCAGCCATGGGTCTTCAACATGTTCGTATTCATGGGACAGGTTCGAAGAGTTGGCATGCCAGAGGAGGCCAGAAACCTGGCTCTTACCTTTGACACCATAACCCCGACTGCCAAGCTCATCGAGAAAGGCCAGGAGCAGAAGCTCTTCCACAAAGGCGACGCCAGCCTAATGGCCAGATGCTTCTGGGCATCCGTCCAGGGAATCATGGAAGAACTTGCCATGGACCCAGCCATGAAAGCTCCAGATCCTAAGTGGATCGTGGGAATGCTGAAATGAGCATGGCTGATGTAATAGATATCTTGCTGATGAATAATTGATATTGAATTTGTGATTTAAGGAGAATGAGATGATACCACAGGACCCAGTGATGCTACTAAGTTTTATAAACATGAAACTTCGCGACAACTATTCAAGCCTGGAAGCCCTGGCAGATGACTTGGATCTGTCCTCTGAGGATATTAAGGCCATTGTCACCAAGCTTGAAGGCATTGGATATACCTACGATGAGGCTCAGAATAAGTTTGTGTGAGCTCAGAGCGGTTTTCGGCTAAGCATCAGAGTGATTCTTGGCTCAATGAAGATGATAGTTATGAAACATCGGAGAGTTAGTGGCATGTAAACAGTGGAAGGATGCGGGCCGGTGGCTTATCAATGCGAGCATTTGCACGAGATGATGAGATTCTAGGTGAAATAGCAGAAAAATGGTGAATGCTCTGAACGACTGTGAAACGAGCCATTTTTCTGCTATGAGCCGTAGAATCTCGCATCGAGTAAACGCGAGCATTGGTAAGCCACCGACCCACACCCTTCCACGTCCGCAGCCACAACCTCCCGCGTAGCCACCCTTCCACGTCCGCAGCCACAACCTCCCGCGTAGCCATACCTCACCGTCCGCAGCCACAACCTCCCGCGTAGCCATACCTCACCGTCCGCAGCCACAACCTCCCGCGTAGCCACAACCCCCTCAAGATATAGAATTAAGCGTACATTTCAACCACACGATGTTGAAAGTGTACGTTTTTTTGTAGTATAATTATTGTGTAATATCATAAACTTTTGAAGATAAGGTGCTTCTACATGCCAACATCAATAGATATTCATTGTCACATTATGCCGGGAGTTGACGACGGTTCTCCGGATATGGAGACCAGTCTTAAGATGCTCAGGATAGCAGCCAAGAACGATATTACACACATCATCCTGACTCCCCACCATAAACCAATGCATCATAACGTAAGCCCTGAACACAACGTGGCCTACACTGACAGACTGCAACAAGCGCTGGACAGAGAGGGCCTTAACATAAAGCTTTATTCTGGAAACGAGATCTACTATAGCGATGAGACCTTCAGGGAACTGGAAGAGGGCAGAATTACTACCCTCGCAGGAAGTGACTATGTTCTTGTGGAGTTTCATCCAACAAATCCTTATAAAGCCATACATAACGCAGCCTATCAGGTGCAGGCAGCAGGCTACATCCCTGTGATCGCCCACGTGGAGCGCTATTCCGACATGGTCTCCAAACCTGCGCGGGTAGAGGAACTTGTGGACATGGGATGCCTGATTCAGGTTAATGCCAACAGCGTTATGGGTAAGTACGGCTTTGGTATTAGTTCTTTTACCAAGAAATTGCTTAAGAACCGGCTGGTGCACTTCGTGGCCACAGATGCCCATGACACTGGTAAAAGAGCTCCAGAATTACTGGAATGCAGACGCTTTGTGGATAGAAAGTTCGGGGAAGACTACGGCAGGCGTATATTCTACGACAATCCCATGAGCATTATTCATAACGAAACAATCTGATACACTGGCCTGATTCAACACAATTAGGAGCGGCCCAAATGGGGAATAAAGACGACATCATTGAAATTAATCTGGGGGAGCTGTTTGCAGTTCTTTTGGGGAGAGCCTTTCTGATCATAAGCGCAGGGGTGTTCTTTGCTCTGGCAGGGCTTTTCCTTAGTAAGTTTGTCCTGCATCCGGAATATGAATCCACCACCAAGATTTATATCCTGAACAAAGAGGAAAACCAGACCGTTACTTATTCGGACGTGCAGATTTCCACCCAGCTGACCCAGGACTATGCGGAGCTTATCAAGAGCCGATACGTGCTGGAGGAGGTTATCCAAAGGCTCAACATGGTGGATATGACATACGACGACCTTTACGACGTGCTTAAGGTGGACACACCTTCTGATACACGAATTGTTGCCATCACTGCCAAGGACGAGGATCCGCTCATGGCCATGAAGATTGCCAACTGCATCAGAGAGGTGGCCAGTGAGCACATCACCAACGTTATGGATATCGATGCCATCAACGTGGCAGAAACAGCCAACGTTCCCATGGAGAAGTCCAGTCCCAGCGTCGCCAGATGGACCGTCATCGCAGGGTTCCTGGGCATGGTAATCGTGGCCTTCTTTGTAATCCTTGGATATCTCCTTGATGACACCATCAAGAGTAACGACGACGTGGAGAGATACCTTGGCCTTAGTACATTGGCCCTGATACCGCTTACCACCGAGGAAACCGAGAAGAAGAAAGCTAAGAGCAAAGCCAAGTCCAAGTCCAAATCTAAGTGACGGGATTTAGACAGCTCTTTTGACAAAAGAACTATGAACGCAGCCATAAACAAGCTAGAACGGAGAGTATATGCAGAACGCGAAGCTTCATTTTAGTCAGGCGGAGAACAATTATCAGATAAAAGAAGCCTATAAGACCCTTCGAAGTAACGTAGAGTTCAGTGGTCAGAATGTCAGGATCATTTCTGTCACCAGCTGTACTCCGGGCGAAGGAAAGACTACCGTTGCCATGGCGCTGGCAAGGGCCTTTGCTGAGGCAGGTAAAAAGACAATTCTCGTGGATGCAGATATGCGTAAGTCGGTACTGGTGGGTCGTTACCGTACTGGCTCTGTAAGACTTGGTCTTACCCATTGTCTTGTAGGAAGAGAGAGACTTTCCAGCGTTATCTGCGAAACGGATACTCCGAATCTTTATGTGATATTTAGTGGACCAGTTCCTCCAAACCCCAGTGAGCTTCTGGGCGGTAGGATTTTTGGCAAGGTCCTTGAGAATATGAAACAGGTTTTTGACTACGTGATCATTGATACACCGCCTCTTGGAAGCGTTATCGATGCTGCGGTCGTGGCTAAGCAGTGCGATGGAACCATAATGGTGGTGGAGAGTAATTCTATCAGCTACAGATTTGCCCAGAGAGTTAAGGATCAGCTGGATAAGGCTGGTGCCAAGATGTTGGGCGTTGTTCTTAATAAGGTAGATATGACCGGTAAGGGATATTATGGCCACTATGGCAGCTACTACGGCAAGTACTATGGCAAGTATTACGGCAAGTACTACGGCAAGTACGGCGAAGACAATGTCAATATCCCCACAAGGCCCAGAGCAGTTAAAGAGGAAGAGCCTGATGACGACGATCTCAGCGAGCTTAGTTATCTGGCAGGAGTAACGAGAAAAGACTAAAAGAGTTGATGGGAGGCCTACGTGAGAGGTAATATTCTTGGAATATTTTTTACCATATTAAGTGGAGTCCTGGTGGCATTCATAGTGATCGCTTACGGAAGGAGCGACCGCATGGCGCCTGAGTTCAGGTTCTCGGCCCTTAACCTGGTCTATGATTCTCAGACAAAAGATATAGACCTGATAGCCGGGGTAAATGCCTACGATTCAAGGGATGGGGATCTTACCAGCAGGATCGTTGTTGAGAAGGTGGTTCTTAACAGGGATGCCGGAACTGCAGTTGTTTACTATGCAGTGGCTGATTACAGCGGAAATGTGACCAAGCAGTCCAGAGTATTTCCTGCTGATATCGAAGATATAGACAGCAACGGTGATTCTTCGGAGACTATGGAGGATGAGCTTTTTCCAAACCTGGCTTTTGGAAGCGAGGATGGATACGTTGGGAGCGAAGCATCTAGTGAAGCGTCGAGTGATGATGAAGACTAATTAGGAGAAATGCCTATGGGCAAAGCAGGCAGAACCTTCCTCGTCGTTTGGGCAGTCCTGATGACATTTATCGCGGGAGCTCTGGTGGGCTTTGAAGCGATGAGGATGTTTGGAAAATCGAATCTTGACTCTAAGTCGGCAACCTCCAACCCAATGATGGGCACCAATGACTATGTCCAGGCTGGAGAGGGAGCAACATGGCAATCTGACTGGGTTAGATACAATGGCCATGTCTACGACTACAACGAAGATATAATTACTTTCCTTATCATGGGCATTGATAAGGATGATGAAGTTGTACAAAAAATGGATGGCGGAGTTTATGGTGGACAGGCGGATGCTCTTTTCCTGATGGTCCTTAATCCCCATGATCAGTCCATTAAGATAATCGGAATCAACAGAAATACCATGACAGATATCGATATGTACGATGATTACGGTCGGTATCAGAATACGATAATATCCCAGATTGCGCTTCAGCACGGCTTTGGCGATGGAATGGAGCAGAGCTGCCTGTATCAGGTGAAGGCTGTGTCCAACATGTTCTATCAGCTACCAATCCACGGCTATGCAGCAATAAACATGAGCGCCATACCTATTCTCAATGACCAGGTGGGCGGCGTGGATGTTACTGTACTTGAGGATCTGACTCAGTTTGATAAGAGTCTTAGAAAAGGAGATCAGGTCCACCTTGAAGGAATGACAGCCTTCTACTATGTAAAGAGCCGTGACACCAGTGTTTTTGCTTCTAATGATTCAAGACTTGAGAGGCAAAAGCAGTACATTACAGGATTTATAGATACCGCGAGAGCTAAGACCAAGGATGACCCTAATGCAGCGGTGGAGCTCTTTTCCTCAATCACAAATATGATGGTGACCAATATAACTGCTGATGAGATAAGTTATCTGGCCCCAAGCATTTCAAATTATAGCTTTGATAAAAGTGATATCAGGATAATTGAGGGCGAGACTATAAAAAATGGGGAGTATGAGGAGTTCTATGTGGATGAGGAAGATCTGTATAGAACAATAATCGAAGTTTTTTATGAAAAAGTTGATAATGTGGACTAAAGTTTTTAAAAATATATGCCGATATAAACGTATAGAATGGATTGCCCTTAAAAGGCTTGTTTGTATTGCTTGCATTTTGGCTCTTTTACCGGGATGTAGCAAGAAAACAGAGGAGCCTTACAGGTGGGAAGGCATTGATAAGGAAAGCGCTTCTGATTCCTACATTGATTTTATCAATCTGGAAAAAGAGAACGAGGATATCTTTGGATGGATTTATGTTCCGGAGGCTGGAATTGATTATCCCCTGGTGCAGAGTAGCGAGGGCGACGATGAATTCTACAAGACCCACAATGCCGGTAAAAATGAGGATCCTAAAGGGGCAATATATATAGAAGCCGCCAATTTAAATACTATGTGCGACTTTAACGAGGTTATCCACGGTTCCCATCCAAGTGATGGCACCATGTTTGGAAATCTCGATAAGTTCCTTGATAAAGAGTTTTTTGATGAAACTAAGTACATTTACATATATATGAATGGTAATGCCCTTGTTTACTACGTTATAGGGGCCTATACCAGAGATAATACAAGGCTTTTAGAGGATTATGATTTTACCTATGCTTCAGGCTGTCAGGGCTTTATCCATGAGTTGTGCGATGGCCGCAGCATGAACAAGCTGATCAGGGAAGGCTGGGAGGTTGGACTTGTTCCGGAGAATTTCCTGGTAACGCTGACAACGGTTAATCCTGATGATCCCGACAGACAGATAGCAGTGGTTGGATGTCTTGTGGGAGATGTGGCAGGTAAGATCGACAGATTTGTGGATTATTCCGACGACGAAGATTATAACCTTGATCTGGAAGATGTTCCGACGGATGGATAAATATAGGTATTGTAGTTCTATGTCGAATGGAGGCGAAAGAAAAATGAAAAAGATTCTTGCTCTCGTGATCGCAGGTACTTTGTTTGCAATGTCCTCACTTTGCGTATGCGCAACTGAGGATGCCAGCACTGCCAGCTCTACTCCTGGTGGTTCCACAAGCCCATCTCTTCCTGAGAAGATCGATGAATTGGAAGAGCAGCTTCGTAAGAACCAGGAAGAAAATGCCAAGATGATCGCTGACCTTACCAAACAGGTTCAGGATCTTACAAAGGCTGTTCAGGCAAGCCAGAGCAACAAGGGCGGCGGATCACAGCCAAAGAAGTCATCAGGAAACGGTGGCTCATCATCTGATTCCAAGAACAATTTCTATGCAAGAAACAATCTTGTAGGCTATGGCAACAACATAGTTGGCCAGGGCGGACACGTTGAGATCAACGGCGGCAGAAGTAATGTTACCTTTGTTCTTTCAACATCACCTTATGGCGACCTTACATCAGCTAATTCCCTTGCAGGAACTGTAAAGGGAACACTGCTTAACGTAGTTTCCACAAGCTCTCCTGGAGTTGCTTTCCAGACAGCTAAGGTTAACTTCTATGTAAGTGGAGTTGTTGATGGCGATAACATCGCAGTTTACCAGCTTCAGGGCGGTAAGTGGGTACAGCTTCCAACAGCTGAGATCAGAAGAGATCACGTAGTAGTTTACATGTCCAGACATGGCACACTTGCGTTTATCAGAGTTCCAGTGCTTGCAGCAGTTACTGGTTGAGAGTGAGTTCTGAGATATCTTTCACATGAGCATAGTTTAAGGGATAAGGCTTCAAAGCTTTATCCCTTTTTTTATTCAATAGGAAATTCCTTTGGATTTCCTATTGAATAAAAAGCGCTCCGCTAAGGATGCGACTGGTGCGCAGATGAATTTTGCAAGCTAAAGCTTGCGCGCACCAGCGCGCAAAGAGTCGCGAGCGACTCTTTGTTCTTGTATTATCTTTTCTCTATTATTTTCTTAGGATACTATTATATGTGTAAACCATATTCTGTTATTTGAAAAATGTAGGGTGTTGCAAGTTTCACTTTAGCATGGTATTGTAGTGAAGTGGGTGATATAGGGACGGAAGCGGAGTCATACGTATATCACGTAATAGTGGAAAGAAACAGGAGGCAATATGAGCTGGGAGAATAACGTACGCACAGTAGTTCCATATACACCGGGTGAGCAGCCCAAGATCAAGAATATTATCAAACTGAACACCAATGAGAACCCTTATCCGCCTGCTCCAGAAGTATATGAGGCGTATAAGAATGTTAATCTTGAGGATTACAGGAAGTATCCAGACCCTACTTGTGGAAAACTGGTGGATGCCATTAGCTCTTTTTATAAGGTGGACAAGGACCAGGTATTCGTGGGCGTGGGCTCCGACGATGTGCTTTCTATGGCGTTTCTCACGTTCTTTAACTCAGAGAAGCCAGTTCTTTTCCCTGATATAACCTATTCCTTCTATGACGTGTGGGCTAATCTCTACAGGATTCCCTTTGAGCAGAAGCCTCTCAGAGAGGATTTCACTATTGATCCAGAGGATTACTTTGGCGAGAATGGCGGAGTTGTAATAGCTAACCCTAATGCTCCTACGGGAGTTGCGCTTCCTCTCTCAGATATCGAGGAGATTGTTAAAAGAAATAGCGACGTGGTGGTAATTGTTGACGAGGCCTATGTGGATTTTGGCGGAGAATCAGCGCTTCCACTTATTGATAAGTACGATAACCTGCTTGTAGTAAAGACTTATTCCAAGTCAAGGTCATTGGCAGGACTTAGAATCGGCTATGCCTTTGGATCTAAGAAGCTCATCAAGTACTTGCTTGATGCCAAGTTCTCTTTTAACTCCTACACAATGAACATGCCATCCCTGGAACTGGGGGCTGCAGCTATGGAGAACAGGGAATACTTCGAGGAAACCGTGGCTAAAGTGGTTGCCACAAGAGAGAGAACCAAAAAAGAGCTTAAGGCTCTGGGATTTGAGTTCGGCGATTCAAAGACTAATTTCATTTTTGCAAAGCATCCTTCAAAATCTGGCAAGGAGATATTTGATTATTTACGTGCACATGATATAATAGTGCGTCGTTTTGATTTACCAAGAATAAGTGAGTATCTTCGAATCTCCATTGGAACTGATGAGGAGATGGATACCCTTATCAGTGTTTTGAAGGAGATAGTTTAATGGCTGAGTTTATTAGATTTTTTACTGGCACACTTGTTGGACAGTATATTACTGTATTTGTTGTTTCTATGGTTCCACTTATTGAGCTTAGAGGAGCGATTCCTTTTGCTTATGGATTTGTAAACACAACAGATACCGGATTTAACCTTTTACTTGGATATATTCTTATTGCTGTAGGCAACATGATTCCTGTACCACTTATTTATTTCTTTGCAAGAAAGATTCTGGAGTGGGGCAAGGATAGGCCAGTTATCGGTAAGTTCTTTAGATTCTGCCTTGAGAAGGGTGAAAAGGGCGGTAAGAAGCTTCAGGAGAAGGCTGGAAGAGGCCTTTTTGTAGCACTCCTTTTGTTTGTTGGAATCCCACTTCCTGGAACAGGCGCTTGGACAGGCACACTTGCTGCATCAATCCTTGATATGGACTTTAAAAAGACCGTTGGTGCGGTAATCTGCGGAATTGCCCTTGCTGCAATTATTGTTAGTGTGGTTTGTGCACTTGGATTTGGTGCATGGCTTGGAATTACTGCATAAGCATATTTAGGGCTTGGTTTTGAAGCATTGCTTGATGCAGGCTGAAATTGAATATGTATTAGCGCATGATATGATTTGAAATACGAATAAGTATTATTGATATAGCTGGTTGATATGCCGAAGGGATTGGCTTACAACCAGCTATTAATTTGGTAAAATAGCAATATCAGAAGAAAGACTGATGTAGTCGGAAATACGTTAGATGAGGATATTATGGAAGCATATAGTGATTTTGCAACTGTATACGATACATTTATGGATGAAACCCCATATGAAATATGGGGCGATTATGTAGATGGGCTAATTCAGAAGTATGGGGTGTCTAAGGCATATTCTTGTGAAGATGTCGGTAGTGCTGAGAATAGCGGTGATTTGAATTCTGACGATGTTGATATCCAGGAGGCTCTTAATGAGGAGCGTAATCTTGTAGTGGAACTTGGCTGTGGTACTGGCTCTTTTACCCAGATTATGAAGAAAAAAGGCTACGACATCATGGGAATCGACATGTCTTCTGACATGCTTAACATTGCTCGTAACAAGGCAGTTAAAGAGGGACTTGATATTATGTACCTTGAGCAGGATATGAGAGAGCTGGATCTGTACTGCACCGCCGGAACCATCGTAAGCGTATGCGATAGCGTTAATTACCTGCTTGAAGATGATGATGTTATCGAGACCTTTAAGCTGGTTAACAATTTTCTTTTTCCAAAGGGAGTATTCATATTCGATTTCAATACGCTTCATAAGTATCGCGATGTGATCGGTGACGCGACGATTGCTGAGAACCGTGATGACTGCAGCTTCATCTGGGATAACTATTATCACGAGGACGAGCACATTAATGAGTATGATCTTACGATATTTGTAAGGGAAGGTGCTGGCAAGTCTGCTGGGGATGGTGCTGAGTCTGCTGAGAATGGAGAAGATGAAGCTGACCACGATGTTATCGAGGATGCAACTACTGAAGAATATGATGTTAATGATGGCGGACTGTTTAGGAGATTCTCAGAAACACACTATCAGCGCGGATACACACTGGATGAGATGAAGTCTTTCGTGAAGGCAGCAGGCATGGAGCTTGTGACAGTCATCGATGCAGATACCCATGAAGAGCCTACAGAGGATAGCGAGCGTATTTACGTTGTGGCGCGTGAGTGCGGTAAGTGATAGGATTTTAAGTAAGCATGGCATAGTTAATCTAACGATGGTCAGCCAAGTAAAATGGCTGGTAGATAACTAAAAATTGACTCAGCATTGTTTATTTAAGGGGGAGAACATGGTTAATTGCAGTGTATATGCTCCATGCAAATGAAAACTAATTTGTATGGAGGATAAAAATGAAAAATAGAATAAAAGAACTAAAAGATTTTTACATAATCTGGAGCACTCAGAGCTTATCACAGCTTGGAAGTGCCATTACAGGATTTGCACTGACACTGTGGATTTATGAAAAGACAGGCTCTGCCTTAAGTACAGCAGCGCTTACAATCTGCACCTATGCACCATACGTTATTATGAGCATTTTTGCCGGGGCCATAACAGATAAATTCGATAAAAAGAAGACGATGCTTATCTGTGACCTGCTGGCAGCACTGACGACTGTTATCGTGTTTGTACTGTATAAGACGGATATGCTGACAATGTGGCATTTGTACGTTATAAATGCTTTCTCAGGGCTTATGAATACAGTTCAGCAGCCTGCATCAGAAGTGGCTTATACACTTATTGTTCCTAAAGAGCATTATCAGAAAACCAGTGGCTTTCAGCAGTTATCACGATCTCTTATATCAATAGGTAATCCTATTATTGCAGCAGCATTATATGGATTTGCTGGACTTGATCTGGCTATTGCAGTAGATCTTTTTACCTTTGCTATTGCATTTGCAGCGTTGCTGTTCTTCATTAGGCTACCTGAAGTACAGGATAAAGATGGTGAAAGTGACAACGTGATCAAATTGGCCAAGGAGGGATTAAAGTTCCTTAAAAAGACACCGCTGATACTGACGATAATTCTGTTTATGTCTGGAGTGAATCTGACAGCGTCTATCTTCGATGCTGTGCTGCCAGCCCTTGTAATACCTAGAGAAGGTAACAATGTGTACGGAATCGTAACGGCATTTGCTGGTGTAGCAATGGTGGCTGGAAGCTTTCTTCCGATGCTCTTGCCAAAGCCAAAGGATAGAGTCAGGGTAATATATCTCACAATGCTTTTTGCACTTGGAATTGAGAACTTTGTTCTGGCATTTTCTAGAAGCCCGGTTTTGTGGTGTATTGGTCAGATCATTGGCTGGGTATTCGTACCGCTTATGGCTGCCAACCAGAACGTTATCATGCGAAATGTCATACCTGTTGAGCTTCAGGGAAGAGTGTATGCCTGCAGAAATACATTGCAGTTCTTCACTATACCTATAGGGCTGTTTCTTGGCGGATTCTTTGTAGATAAGATTTGCGAACCATTTATGGCAATGAAAAGTGGAGATGCTTTTTGGACAACGCTTTTTGGAACCGGAAAGGGTTCGGGAGCAGCGCTAATGATGGGAATTCTTGGAGTGACAGGAACGGTGCTTTGCATCACATCAGGACAGATTATGAAGAAGTATAAGTATACAGAGTGATACTTGTAGTTGTTGTTACTGCAACTATAAATGATTAAATGATTTGGACCTCTATCTGGTTGTGATAGAGGTCCTTTTTTATTGAATGTTAAAAGATATTATGCTGTTCCTGTAATCCGAAATAGATAGGATATGTTTAATTTGTTTTGAGGTTTTAAATATCGATCTCGCCAGTAAATACAGTGGTTGCTGGTCCTTCCATGATGACAGATGACTCAGGATTGCCATCCCATGAGCAGGTAACGATGCCGCCAAGAACGTGAACGTTAACCTTACTATCAGTGTGACCATTAAGGATGCAGGCTACTGTTGTGGCGCAGCATCCGGTACCGCAGGCAAGAGTCTCACCTGTACCGCGCTCCCAGACTCTCATGTGAACATTGCCGCGGTCGTCTACTTTAACAAACTCAGTGTTGGTGCGCCTTGGGAAGAACTTGTGATTCTCAAAAAGAGGACCAACTGCTTCAATATCAAAGTTCTGCAGGTCGAAGTCTTCTGGAACAAATACGACTGCGTGAGGATTGCCCATGGATACGCAGGTCATGTGCCATTCCTTGCCATCTACTACAACGGGAAGATTGATAATGGCATCTTCTGGAGCAGAAGCAACATAAGTGGTGTTTGCTGATTTAATGACAGTAGAATCGGGATGATTTGAAAGAGTATGCTTATCTGCATGGTTTTCAGAGTTATTATACTCAGCAAGTATTTCTTCTTTTTCACTAACTGGAACTAAACTGGCTGAAAGAATTGGTGCGCCCATATCAACCTTTACGGATTCAACCAGATTCTTTTCGTTGATTGTCAGGTCGATGTATTTCTTTTGATCAGCACTTACGATTGTAAGGCTCTTCTTGTCAGTGAGGCGATTGTCGTAGACGTACTTGGCAACGCATCTGATGCCGTTTCCACACATCTCAGATCTGGAGCCGTCTGCGTTGTACATCTCCATCTCAAAATCAATATCAGGATCATCAACAGGATTTATAAAGATAAGGCCGTCGGAGCCAATGCCGAAGTGCCTGTCTGATACCTTCTGTGCAAGCTCAGACTTCTTCTCCTGGGGAATTAGCTCTTTTCCACCATCTACATATACATAATCGTTTCCGCAACCGTGCATTTTAGTGAATTTCATAGCGGGCCTCCATTTAATCAGTTTTTTTAAATATAGCAACTGAAGAATTGATTGTAAACAATCTATGGCATTTTTCAATGTAGTGCGCATGTTTTACAATATTCCAGGCGGGGCTCTTTACAATATCTTTTAATCATGATATCTTTTACCAGCACGAAATCTTATGAATTCTTGATACATTCTTATCGACATAATTCTTGTCAGATTTCACACGTAATAAAAATAGAAAAGGTAGTAAACATGCGGATTAACGACATTGTACTTAAGGAGAAGCTTAGGCTTATCGGGCTGCTTGATGCTTTGCAGAAACAATATAATAAAGGGGAATTTCCTGAAGGGAGGTTGGTGTTTAGTAATACAGGTACGCATTATAAATACTACATTTCGTCTGATAAAAAGAGGAATTATATTCCCTTTGAGAAGAGAGATCTGGTAAAAGAATTAGCCCTTAAGAGATATTATGAAGATAGAATTAGTGCATACCAGAAGGAAATTAAGGCATTGGACCATTACCTGGCGAATAGTCCTAAAGATCCAGATGATTTGTATAGAAAACATCCTGCATTATTAGCTCTTTTACCAGAGGAGATTAGTACCTGTGAGAATATTATAGAATGGGATGAAGCAGGCTACGACAAGAATAAGGATCATCCAGAAAACTTGATAATTCAGACTCTAAAGGGGGATCGTGTACGATCAAAGTCAGAAGCTATGATCGCAGATGAACTGTTTAGGTCTAAGATTCCTTATGTATATGAGAAGAAGCTTGTTGTTGGTACTGAGACATTTTCTCCTGATTTTACAGTCATGAATAAGAGAACAGGACAAGTGTACATTTGGGAGCACTTTGGAAAAATGAATGACCCAAAGTATGTGGAGAATAATTGCATATACAAGATGAATAAGTACCTGAGAGCAGGATATGTTCCCGGAATAAACTTTATAACAACATATGAAGATATAAAGAATCCGTTCTATCCTGTTAAAGCGACACAGATGATTGATATGTATCTTAGATGAGTGAACAGTGGTTGATGAGGTGAGGAGCACTGGGGGTACAAGGAGACAAAAGTGGGATTTGTACCCTCGTGTTGGAGTAAGAACGGGGGTACAAGGAGACAAAAGTGGGATTTGTACCCTCGTGTTGGAGTAAGAATGGGGGTACAAAGTGACGAAAATGTGATTTGTACCCCGGAGCAGGAAAAATGAGAGGGTACAAAGTGACGAAAGCGGGATTTGTACCCCCACACAGGAATAAAAGTGAGGGTACAAAGTGATGAAAATGGGATTTGTACCCCCGAGCAGGAAAAATGTGAGGGTACAAAGTGGCGAAAATGGGATTTGTACCCCCGCACCGGAATAAAAGTGAGGGTACAAAGTGACGAAAATGAGATTTGTACCCCCGCACCGGAATAAAAGAGAGGGTACAAAGTAATAAAAACGCCTTCTGTACCCCAGCAAGCAGCAAAGCCAAGCAGCTACCGCAATAGCATAGTCACGTCGCATGAACAAGCGGAACCAACATCTCGGCACCATAAACCACAAGCTTCTCGACACTAATAATCGCAATAGAGTTTACATATTTAAGCAAATATATTAGAATATTGAGTACGTGCATTTATTTTAAAGTGACATGTAAGCAAAGATAATTACATGTAAATAATAAATTTGCATGCAGGATAAATATTTATTTAAGGAAATGGAGTAATAGTTATGGCTTTATTACAAGAGTGGCGCGACAAAGCGTATTCTGAGACAGCCAACAAGGGCGATCTTCAGAGATTATGGACAGATTATTTCCAGAAGGAGCGTGACATCTACGCTGAGCTTCTTAAGAACCCTGATGAGGTAGTTAAGGGTACAGTTAAGGATCTTGCTGACAAGTTCGGTGTTGATCTTATGTACATGGTTGGATTCCTTGATGGTATCAACGATTCTCTTAAAGAGCAGAATCCAATCGAAGAGATGGATGAGAACACAGAGGTTAACCTTGGCTTTGACAAGGAGCTTCTTTACAAGAATATGATCAATGCTGGTGCTGACTGGCTTTACAACCTTCCTGAGTGGGAGACAATCTTCGACGAAGAGAAGAGAAAAGAGCTCTACAAGGAAGAGAAGTCATCACACACCTTCAGTAGAAAAGAGGACAAGGTATATCCTAACGATCCATGTCCATGCGGAAGCGGCAAGAAGTATAAGAAGTGCCACGGAAGAAACGCACAGTAATTACTTGTGTGAGCAGTAACCAAGTACTGACAGAGCAACAGCCAACAGCAGTTGCTGACCAGTAGTAGATGAACTGCAATAATAAAAATGTTTGTACAATGCACTGAATTTATTCAGTGCATTTTGCAAAATATAACTTGGTTTTGCTTTATTGGCGTGGCAGAGATGCCTAGTCAATAGCAGAGCTAACAATAGCTGTGTATAATGAACATAGCTGAATAAAATAGTGGCTGTACCCGGTTGGTATAGCAGAGAGGAATAATTATGGATAAAGAATTATTTAAAGAAGTTTACCGCCATTCAATGGCACACATCCTTGCTAAGGCTGTTATTGAATTGTACGGTAAGGAAGTACAGTATGCTATCGGACCTCAGATTGACGATGGTTGTTACTATGATTTCGTACTTCCAAAGGCAGTAACTCAGGATGATTTCAAGACAATCGAAGATAAGATGAGAGAAATCATCAAGAGAAGAGAGAATTGGACACGTAAAGAGGTTTCAAAGTCGGAAGCACTTGAAATGTTCAAGGATCAGAAGTTTAAGACAGAACTTATCAATGATCTTCCAGAGGATGAGATCATCACAGTTTACTACACAGGTGAGGACTATGTAGACCTTTGCAGAGGACCTCACGTAGAGAATTCTCAGGAGCTTATGAACGTATCTTACCAGGTTAAGTCAATTTCTGGTGCATACTGGAGAGGCGATGAGAAGAGAGATCAGCTTTCAAGAATTTATCTTTATGCTTTCCCAAGCAAGGATGAGCTCAAACAGCACATCAAGATGATTCAGGAAGCACTTGAGAGAGATCACAAGAAGATCGGCGCAGAGCTTGATCTTTTCATGTTTGACGAGACAGCACCTGGTATGCCTTACTGGCTTCCAAGAGGATGGAAGATGTATCAGGCACTTCTTAAATATTCTAGAGAGGTTCAGGAAAGACACGGCTACACTGAAATTGCAGCTCCTCTTGTTAACAACAAGAAGCTTTGGCTCATCAGTGGTCACTGGGCACACTATGTAAACAACATGTTCATGGTTCCTGGTGTTTCAGGCTGGCTTAAGGCTGACGCTGAGATTCCTGGCGTACTTGAGAATAACAACGATCCTACAGAAGAGCCTAAGAATATTAAGATCCAGGCTGGTTCAGTAATATATAATCGTGAGCAGGTAGATACAATGGCTGCTAAGCCTATGAACTGCCCTAACGCTATGATGACATATAAGAGAACTAACCACTCTTATAAAGAGCTTCCTATCCGTTACAGTGAGTACGATGTACTTCACCGTAAGGAGAAGTCAGGACAGATGAACGGACTTTTCCGTGTTCAGGAGTTCAGACAGGATGATGACCATACATTCGTAATGGAATCACAGATCAAGGAAGAGATTGCAGACGTAATCGCAATCGCAGACGAGATCTATTCAACATTTGGTGTTACATACAGAGCTGAGTTCTCAACAAGACCAGAAGACTTCATGGGCGACATCGAAGTTTGGAACAGAGCTGAGGCTGCTCTTAAGGGAATCCTCGATGAGAAGTACGGCGAGGGTGGATACGAGATCAACGAAGGAGATGGAGCTTTCTACGGTCCTAAGATTGACCTTCAGATCAAGGATGCTCTCGGAAGAGAATGGCAGTGCGGTACAGTACAGCTTGACTTCCAGCTTCCTCACAACTTTGGCCTTACATACCAGGCTCAGGATGGAACAATGCAGATGCCTGTAGTTATCCACAGAGCTATCTACGGATCACTTGAGAGATTCATCGGTATCATCATCGAGAACTTCAAGGGTGTATTCCCATTCTGGCTTAGCCCATACCAGGTAGGCATCGTTCCTATCCGTGTTGAGCATAACGAGTATGCTAAGAAGGTTGAGAAGGCACTTATGGATGCCGGAATTCGTGTTGAGGCAGACTACTCTGACAACAACATGAAGGAGAAAATCAAGAAATTCAAGAACTACAAGGATCCATACATTCTTGTAATCGGCGATAAGGAAGCTGCTGAGGGAACTGTTTCTATCAACGTTCGCGGTTCTAACAAGCAGATCCAGAACGTTCCTCTTGAGGCTCTTGTTGCAATGTGCAAGAAGATGAACGAAGAGCGTCCACTTGATCTTATCGACACATACGAAGCTTAATAGTTCTAAATACTGGGCACAGTGGCAATAAACCACTGTGCCTTTTTTATTGAATAGGAAATTCCTATTCAATAAAAAAGCGCTCTGCTATGCAACTCTTTGTTCTATAGCAATAGATGAAATAGACGTTAATCGAAAAATGTCCATTGCTAAAAAAACTGCACTGATATTAGGCTTTGAAAGAAAAAATGGAATAATAAACTTGATCAAATGATATTACGATTTGTGGAAAATACCTAAATCAGAAAGCGTATTTTTATTTAAAACATAGAAAGTGATGAAATGGATTTTGTAATATTTACTTTAAGAAAATACTCGATATAATATCATTTGGAAATGATTGAGATGTAATACATCTTATTTGTAACTTTTCGGTTACATTTTTTCTTATTGAGGGATTGAAAGAAAAATAGAATAAAACTATGGATTTTAGTGACTGGTTTATCTATGTTGCAATGCGAGGTGTGGCGCATGCTTTCACCATTATTGAAATAAAATTGCAATAAAATACGATAAATGTGACATTAAAAATCGAAGTATTATTATGCGACACCGCTCCAGACGTGGTGTTGCAGTTTTTGGTGTTTGATATAGACTGAAAGTCTTTATCATAGATCAGATTCTGGCGTAACAACCGGTATCAATAACATATTTTTAAACGGAGGAAAAGAAAAATGGCACAAAAGGGTATGAATGTCAGCGAAGTTGAGGGATACCTTTCAACACTTTCAGCTGGCGCAACTGATCTTGATCAGCTTACAACAGACGTTAAGAATCTTCAGGGACCACTCCAGGATTGCTGGGAAGGTGAAGAGGCTGAGGCATGCGTTAACTTCATCGCTGATATCTCATCAAAGATGTCTCAGATGTCTGAGGAAGTTATGAAGATCCACAAGTGGGTTGACCAGGTTAAGACAAGCTACGTTGACGCAGCTAA
>NZ_JHWL01000038.1 GCF_000622085.1 Butyrivibrio proteoclasticus P6B7 | reverse complement strand
AAAGCAGTAAGGATTTGGAGTTGGTGAACTAAACTAGTTACAAGTATACTGCTAAAAAACAGAAAACTTGTTTTTAGCAGTAAGATCAGGCGGACAAAAGTTGACCACAAGCTAATTTGCGAGATTCAGTACTGCTTAAAAAGCAAAAATAAAGATATAGACGTAGCACATTTTTTTCTTGGCATCCAAAATTTGAAAAGCTCTAAAAAAGCCGTAAACTCTGGGAAATGTATATTTACCACTCGCCATGCGCGCCAAGGCGAATTCATAGAATGCTGACGCATTCTATTTCATCCGTCTTGTCGCCTTATAGGCTGATTCCGATATGTGCCGATTTGTGAGCAAGCTCCCATCGGCCCAATCGGAAATCATCCTGCATGGCTCGTTATATCCGAAGATAAAATAACAAATGGCGGAAATGAGAAACTGATGACCGCCATTTTGCGTTCATCAAGTCCCCTTTCTGGTAGATGACGGCAAAGAATCCTAAGGCAATATATGCCTGTGTAAATTTTGGTGAAGCAGTCTGCCCGGAGGATATCAGGGAGCAGGCAATCTGTATCGATGGGGATATCGGTACGGTAATAGACGAATTGAGGAAGTGATTTCATGATCATAAATACAGGGATGCGCACGGACATACCGGCGTTCTACCATGAGTGGCTGATAAACAGAATAAAAGAAGGCTTTGTGTTGGTACGCAATCCCTATAACCCTTCACAGGTGACCAGGTACAGCCTGTCCCCGGAGGTTGTGGATCTGATTGCATTCTGTACAAAGAATCCTGCACCGATGCTGCTGCATATGGATGTACTAAAGCCTTACGGACAATACTGGTTCGTTACCATTACGCCGTATGGGAAAGATATCGAGCCTAATGTGCCGGATAAGCAGAAAGTGATGGAAGACTTTAAGAAGCTTTCTGATGCCGTCAGTGTAGACAGTGTTGGCTGGCGATATGATCCGATCTTTGTGGATGATAAGCATTCCGTGGACTGGCATATAGAACAGTTTGAGCATATGGCTGCAACACTTTCAGGATATACGAAGACCTGTGTGATCAGCTTCATCGACATCTATAAGAAAGTGGAGCGGAATTTCCCGGAAGCAAGGGAGGTTTTTAAGAAAGACAGACTGACGATCGGCAAAGCTTTTATTGAAATCGCAAAACAGCATGATATGATCATCAGACCGTGTGCGGAGGGAAATGACCTGCAAGCCTACGGTGCAGACTGCTCCGGCTGCATGACGGTAAAGACTTTTGAGACTGCTCTCCATGCAAGACTCGATGTTCCTAAACGAAGCAGGAATCAGAGGAACAATGAATGCGCCTGCCTTTTGGGAACCGATATCGGGGCATATGACACTTGCGGCCATCTTTGCAGGTACTGTTATGCCAATACGAATGCAGCACTTGTGAGAGAGAATATGACGAAGCACGATCCAAAGTCACCTTTTCTGATCGGGAACAGTCAGCCCGGGGATGTAATCCATGAGGCAGAGCAGAAAAGCTGGCTGGATCTGCAGATGAGATTGGAGATATGAAGGTAGTTCTTATCAGACATGCTAAAGTGAATTTCAAATGGAAATCCTGGTACACTTCTGAGCAGTTCGACAAAGCCTGCAAGGAGTACGACCAGGCGCCTATTACGGATTCTGGCTACTCTGCTCCCGAGGGCGTGTATTCAAGCTACTACATAAGTGCGCTTCCAAGAACCAGAGAAACCGCCCAGAGAATCTTTGGCGAGCGGGACTATATTGCCACGGAGCTGATCAACGAAGTGCCATTGTCAGCCGGCCACAATTCAGGGATTAAGCTGCCGCTGCTTTTTTGGAATGTCTCAGGCAGACTTCAGTGGTACTTCAACAATCCCAGGCAGCAGGAAGGGAGACTTCAGACAGGCAAAAGAGCTATGCAGTTCGTGAACAAGCTTAAAGAGAAAAATGAGGACTGCGTGGTGGTCACCCATGGATTTTTTATGCATACACTTGTGGCGGAGCTTAAAAGAGAAGGATTTGTTGTAGATAATAAATCCCTGAAATATGATAATGGTCAGTGTGTGATCGCAAGATTATAAAGATTCAAGTGAAGCAGTACATGATCCAATGTATAGAAGACGAGGAGGGGCTACATGGGTATTACGTACAGGAAGCTAAACGAGGAAGACTTAGACATATTCATACAGATGAGGATTAACCAGCTCAGAGAAGAAGGAGCCAAGGAGGATATCGACCTGACTCCTGCGCTTAAGGATTATTACCGCAGGCACATGTCTGATGGAACCTTCGTGTCCTGGCTGGCTCTTGACGAAGACAAGATCATTGGCACCAGCGGTATGTCTTTTGTAGAGAAACCGCCGTACTTCGGATGTCCAAGTGGCAAGATGGGTCTTTTGTCCAGCATGTTTACGGATCCCGCCTACAGACGTCAGGGAATTGCAAAAGAGCTATTGGATAGAGTGGTAAAAGAAGCAAGAGCCTACGGATGTGGTACTGTGCAGATCACAGCATCTGACATGGGAGTGAAGCTCTACACCGCATATGGCTTTATCCATAATGGCAATTTCATGCAGTATAAGCTTTAAATTGAGGGCTAGCTCTTTTAACACAAATTTATACTAACGGTATAATGCAATCTTCAGAATGATGTGTTACTATACGATATAGAAAGAGAGAAGCGGAGCAGAGATAAGCTCCCGGAAAGGAAAAACAGAGACATGACAACAATGAATCGCAATTATTGCCTTTATAGCGAAAGTTATGAATCATCACTCCAGAGTAAATCAGAGTGGATGTTTGATTTCATGCGCTCATTTAAGGATAGGCAAATGCGAGAAAATGTTGTTAGGCAAGGATCCTGATAGATAGGATTAGGCTTATAGATAAACATGAACTGCGTACCGCTTACCTTTAGATGAGGCAAGCGGTATTTTTTATGTACGAAAGGAGTCGAAAATGACACAGAATATTCCAGCGATCAACATGATTGCGACGGGACAGAGAATTACAGATTTAAGAGTGGCAGCCGGTATGTCTGTTAGGGATTTACAGGATGTGTTCGGATTTGCTACTCCACAGGCGATTTACAAGTGGCAGCACGGAACTGCCATGCCAACACTAGATAACTTAGTGGTGCTGGCTGCAGTTCTTGGAGTTGCTATGGACGACATTATTGTAGTTGATGGGGAATGCCTTTATTTAGAAAGCGCATGAACTGAATATAGATAAGCAGGCGTAAAAGAGCCTGCTCCTTGGGCAAGTAGCGAATCGGCAAACGCGGCGGACTGTAAATCCGCTCTCTTCGGAGGTAATGGGCTCGACACCCATCTTGCCCACTTGTTATGCCGTGGTGGCCGAGTGGTAAGGCACCTGATTGCTAATCAGCGGTTTCCTTCACGGGAAGATAGGTTCGATCCCTATTCACGGCGTTGTGTCATCTGAGCCATAAATAGCATGTAGAGTGCCTATTTATGGCTTTATAAACAGATGCCATTCAGAGTATTTTTGATTACATATAAGAGAGTTTTCTTCCGGACTCGATCAGTTCTTTTTCAAAGGCCTCAGGGTTCTTCAAGTAGTAGTCCTGATGGTACTCCTCAGCCTCATAGAAGTTCTTATATGGTAAAAGAGCTATCTTTGTCTCTTTACCTGAATTCTTTTCAATCTCAGCTATCTTTTTCTGGGCTAGCTCTTTTTCCTCTTCGGAATTGTAGAAAATCGCCAGAGTATAGGAAAAACCCTTGTCGATAAACTGGCCCTCAGCGTCAAAAGGATCCACGTTGGCAAAGTAAATATCAAGAAGCTTCTCATAGGCAACCTTCTCTGGGTCATAGACCAGCTTAATGGTCTCTCTATGGCCAGTTTCCTGGTGCTTAACCTGCTCGTAGGTTGGATTAACCTCATCGCCGCCTGCGTAGCCGCAAATAACCTTGTCTACTCCGTACATCTTGTAAATTGGTGTAACGCACCAAAAGCATCCGCCTGCAAAATAAGCTTCTTTCATAACTTTCGTCATCCTTTCCAGTAATATCTCCCATCATAGCTTTTTTGGCAAAAGAAATAAAGCCTTTTGTTGATTTTAGCACTTTGCCGTGGTAATGTAGTAAATAAACAGATTACTATGTTGGGAGGAAATTATGGGAACACAGCTAATTATCGGAATCGTAATTGTATTGTATCTGGCCATGATGATCCTTATCGGCGTTATCTTCTCTAAAGGCAACGACGATGCAGGTGATTTCTATCTCGGTGGAAGAAAGCTTGGACCGTTTGTGGCAGCCATGAGCGCGGAAGCCTCAGACATGAGTAGCTGGCTGCTGCTTGGAATACCAGGACTTGCGTATCTGTCTGGTATGGCAGACGCCACCTGGACTATCATCGGCCTTGCCATTGGAACATATCTTAACTGGCTGTTTGTAGCTAAGAGGCTCAGGAAGAGCACTGAAAAGCTAGGCGCCATCACAATTCCTGAATATTTCGCAGCCAGATATAAGGATGATAAAAAAATCATCACCTTAATTTCAGCTGTGATCATCGTTATTTTCTTTATCCCCTACGTTGCTTCAGGCTTCGCTGCCTGCGGAAAGCTCTTTAACACATTGTTTGGCGTGGACTACCTCTTTGCCATGATCGTCAGCGCCATCATCATCGCCATGTACTGCTCCCTGGGCGGATTTAAAGCGGTGTGCATGACTGACCTGGTGCAGAGTATCGCCATGACACTATCTCTTATAATTGTAATTTTCTTCGGAATCTCTCAGGCAGGCGGCTGGGACGCTGTTGTAGAAAACGCTAAATCCCTCCCGGGGTATTTTAGCATCACCCAGATCCACGATCCTGTTTCCAAAACCGCGAGCCCATACGGCGTGCTGACTGCATGCTCCATGCTGGCTTGGGGTCTTGGGTATTTTGGAATGCCACACATTCTGGTGCGCTTCATGGCCATCGAAAACGAAGAGAAGATCAAGGTTTCAAGACGAGTAGCCAGCGTGTGGGTTGTTATCGCCATGTTCGTGGCCCTTACTATAGGTGTTATCGGTCTTGCCATGAGCTCAAAAGGCGTTATTCCTGTCCTCGAGGGAAGCGGAGATTCAGAAAGAGTCATCATCCACATCACCAATCTCATGAGCACCTACGGAATATTGCCAGCCATCGTTGCCGGCGTTATCCTTTCCGGAATCCTGGCAGCCACCATGTCCACTGCGGATTCTCAGCTCCTGGCTTCTGCCTCAGCTATTTCTTCCGACCTGATCCAGGCCTTCGGTAAAAAGAAAATTGACGATGAGAACCAGGTTAAGATAGCAAAGATCACAGTAGTTATCATCTCCATAATTGCCATCTTCATCGCAAGGGACCCTAACTCATCAGTATTCCAGATCGTATCCTTTGCCTGGGCTGGCTTTGGTGCTGCTTTTGGACCAGTTGTGTTGCTGTCCCTTTTCTGGAAACGTTCCAATCTCTACGGCGCTCTTGCAGGCATGATCGCAGGCGGATCCTTCGTATTCATCTGGAAATATGGAATCTCCAAGCTCGGCGGCGGATTTGCAATCTACGAACTTCTTCCAGCATTCCTCATTGCGCTGGTGGTTAACGTGGTTGTGAGCCTTGTAACTAAGCCGGTGAAATAAATTTTGTACAATCTAATTGACAAATACCCCGCTAGGGTATATATTAGTATCAACTAATATACCCGGGAGGGGTATTGTTGTTAAAAGAGATAATTCTCTTAAACACCATGCTCCACAATGAATGTAACTTTTTGCTTTGGAGGGAAATATGCCCAAGAAGAAAAACGAGATGGAAGAGATGAAAGGCACTTGCCCACACTGTTCTGGCAAGCATAAAGACAGAGATGACAAAGAGAAAAGAGATCTCATGAACAGGCTTAAGAGAATCGAGGGCCAGGTCCGCGGCGTTGAAGGCATGCTTGAAGACGACGCTTACTGCACAGACATCCTGGTTCAGGTGTCCGCCATCACCAGTGCCCTAAACAGTTTTAATAAAGTTCTTTTAGCAAATCACATGAAGAGCTGTGTGGCTGACAACATTCGCCAAGGCAACGATGAGATTATCGATGAGCTGGTGGTAACACTGCAGAAACTCATGAAATGATACGTGGGGACGGGGTTAGTGTATCATTTTGTATTCCCGCAAACCCACAATCCGCAAAGAGGAAATATTATGAAACAATACAACGTAACCGGAATGAGCTGCGCTGCGTGCCAGACTAGAGTTGAGAAAGCGGTCGCTAAGCTCCCGGGAGTAAAAGAGGTAAGCGTCTCCCTTCTAACCAATTCCATGGGTGTTGAAGGTGATGTCAGCGAAGCTGATGTTATCAGAGCCGTGGAAGAAGCTGGATACGGCGTAAAGCCCAAAGACGTAGCAACAAAAGAGAATAGCAAGCAGAGTGCTTCTGCTAAGCTTGCCGCTGAGGAAGAGGCGTTAAAGGACCATGAGACACCAAAGCTTGTCAGGAGACTTGCCTGGTCCATTGGATTTCTTTTGATCCTGATGTATCTCACCATGGGCCACAACATGCTTGGGCTCCCGGTTCCGGGCTTCCTTGTGCATAACCATTTAGGCCTGGCCCTTACCCAGATGCTGCTGGCAATCATCGTGATGTACATTAACAGAGCGTTCTTCATCTCAGGCTTCAGGACCCTTTTCCACGGAAGCCCCAACATGGATGCGCTGGTAGCCCTTGGCTCGTCGGTATCCTTCGGCTGGTCATTGTACGTTCTTTACAAGATGACCGTGATGATCACCCAGGGCACGCCGAACGCGGACCTGATGGACATGTATCACAGCCAGCTGTACTTTGAGTCGGCGGCCATGATCCCGGCCCTGATCACAGTGGGCAAGACTTTGGAGTCACTATCTAAGGGCAGGACCACAGATGCTCTTAAGAACCTGATGAAGATGGCGCCTAAGACCGCCACAGTAGAGCGTCAGGGAAAAGAGCTATTGGTGGATATCGACGAAGTGCAGACCGGAGATGTTTTTGTTGTAAAGCCAGGAGAGGCGATTCCTGTGGATGGAACAATCATCGAGGGCAATACTGCTGTTGATGAATCCGCCCTTACTGGAGAATCCATTCCGGTAGACAAGGCGGAGGGCGACAGCGTCAGCGCTGCCACAATAAATCAGTCGGGATTCTTTAAGGCAACTGCCAGCCGCGTTGGAGAGGATACCACCTTCTCCCAGATCATTCAGATGGTCAGTGACGCAGCGGCCACCAAGGCCCCCATCGCCAGAATTGCAGATAAGGTTTCCGGCGTGTTTGTACCGGCAGTTATAGCCATTGCTACAATAGTGTTTATTGTATGGATGGTACAGGGCGCGGGAGTTGTGTTTGCTCTGGAGCGCGCCATAAGCGTACTGGTCATTAGCTGTCCATGTGCACTGGGCCTGGCTACACCCGTAGCCATAATGGTTGGTAACGGCATGGGCGCCAAGAACGGAATCCTCTTTAAGACCAGCGAATCCTTGGAGTCCACAGGCAAAGTCCAGATCGTAGCCCTTGATAAGACTGGCACCATCACTGCAGGAAAGCCTGAAGTTACAGATACTATCCCTGCAGAAGGCGTTACAGCCCAGGAACTTATAGCAACCGCATACCTGCTGGAAGCAAGAAGTGAGCATCCTCTAGCCAAGGCCATTGTTAATTCGGTGGACAATCCACCTTGCCCTGTGCATCCTGTCACTGACTGGAAGGCTCTTCCTGGAAACGGAATCTCAGCCCAGCAGAACGGGCAGGCTTTGTACGCTGGTTCAGGTAAGTTCATCCGCACCGTATGTAAGCTGGATCCTGACATGGAGCAGAGGGAAAAGAGTTTATCCGAAGAGGGCAAGACTCCGCTGTTTTTTGCAAGAGATGGTAAGCTCCTTGGAATCATCGCCGTTGCTGACGTGATCAAGGAAGACTCCGCCCAGGCGGTAAAAGAGCTACAGAATATGGGCATAGAAGTTGTCATGCTTACAGGTGATAACGAAAGAACGGCCCAGGCAATCGGCAAACAGGCAGGAGTAGACAAGGTTATAGCAGGCGTCCTTCCTGATGGCAAGGAAGCAGTTATCAGAGACCTTCAGAAATATGGAAAGGTAGCAATGGTGGGAGATGGCATCAATGATTCTCCAGCTCTTACCCGGGCTGACATCGGCATAGCCATCGGGGCCGGCGCAGATGTGGCAGTGGATTCTGCAGACGTAGTTCTGATGAATTCAAAACTCACAGACGTATCAGCAGCTGTAAGACTTAGCCGCGGAACTCTTATGAACATATATGAGAATCTATTCTGGGCCTTTGCCTATAACATTATTCTCATACCTATGGCAGCAGGCCTGTACCCAGGAATCCACATGAACCCTATGTGGGGCGCAGCAGCCATGTCATTATCAAGCTTTACAGTTTGTATGAATGCGCTGAGACTCAACCTATTCAAGATGCACGACGCATCAAAAGATCATAAGATTAGAAAACCCGTATCATTAGAGGGATTATCTGATAGTAATGTAAACAACGATAAAATGGAGGAAAAGACAATGACTAAAACACTTAAAGTAGAAGGAATGATGTGTGAGCACTGTGAGGCTCGCGTAAAGAAGGCTCTTGAAGCCGTTGCAGGCGTTGAAAGCGCTGTAGCAGATCACAATGCAAATACTGCAGTAGTAACACTTAGTGCAGACGTAGCAGATGACGTGCTTAAAAAAGCTGTAGAAGATCAGGATTATAAAGTACTCGGAGTTGAATAAGAAATGACGCAGGGAGGAATATCCCTGCGCCATATTATTCAACCAAGCAACTTCTCAAACTCCGCCTCTGGCATAGGTTTGTAGAAGTAGTAACCCTGAATGTAATCACAATCATAATCCCGCAGGAACTTGAGCTGTTCCTCGGTTTCAACACCTTCGGCCGTAACTTTGGCTCCGATCATGTGGGCCAGGCCGATGGTGGTTATGATTATGGATTCTACCTTGTCGTTAAGTCCGATCTTCCGGACAAATCCCATATCAAGCTTGATAATATCGAAATTAAAATTCTCCAGCATGGACAGTGAGCTCATGCCGCTGCCATAGTCATCCAGAAGGATCCTGATTCCCTGAACCCTCATCTCATTAAGATAATCCATGGCCTTAGTCTCCAGCTCCGCGCAGGCAGACTCAGTGACCTCAAACCTGATCATAGTGGGATCAAGCTCAAGATCTTTTATCCTCTCCAAAATACTCTCAATAAACACAGAATCATAGAAATCAACGCGGGAAAGGTTGATGGCGCAAGGAACAATGCGCTGCTTCTTGTGCATGCGCCTTGCAATCAGCTCCATTCCGCGGCTTACGATATAGTTATCGAGACTGGAAATCTTGCCCTCAGCCTCGATGATAGGTATAAACTCTCCGGGAGCAACCATGCCAAAGTCCTTGTGACGCCATCTTATCAGCATTTCTGCGCTGGCAATCTCACCGGTCTTGGCATCCACAATTGGCTGGTAATAAGGCTCGAACTCGTTGTCACTAAGGCCTCTCTCCAGATCTGATAAAAGAAATCTCTGCTTAACGTAGTCCTCCTTCATCACATCGTCATAGTAGGCATAGAGGTGATTTCCGCTTCCTGCCTCGATATTTTTTTCCGCCATCTTGGCACCGCCGAGGAGCTGCGTAATCTCGGCGCTGGAATTCTTAATGGCATAGATTCCGCAGCGGATCTCGTAGTTAAACTCCTTGGATTCAATCTTGAAAACCTGATTACACATGGTTTTCAGAGTCTTGTCCTTTAGATTCTCATCAGAAGTTATCAGCACGAAGTGGTCACTCTCCAGCCTTCCCATGATCACAGGCTTAAGGTACTGGCGCAGCACATCCCTGGTCTGGAAGATAACCATATCGCCGCTCTGGTCGCCGAACAGCTCGTTCACGGCCTTGAAACCCTTGACGTTGGTGTAGACAAGGGAATAATGCTCATCATCAGACAGCTCCTGGATAAAGAGCTTAGCTCTTTTCATAAAACCAGTTCTGGCGTACTCGTCGGTGAGCCAGTCGTGGTCCAGAGCAGTTGTAATATCGAAAAAGACAAACAAAAGCCAGTCAGGGTATCCCGGAACCTCCCTGACGCGGATGTTCTTGGCCTTCTGACCCTCAGGAGTGTCCACGTGGAGCGTCCTTACATAGTTGCCCTTCTCCTTCAGCTCCTCCAGAATATACGGAATCCTGATATTATCTAAAAAGATATCACGCTCCTCATCCACAACATTCTGAGAGAGCTTGAAACAAATGTCGTTGAACTGCAGGCGACTGCCCTCAAAAATAGCCGAAAGCTCGTCGCTAAGATGGTAAACCTCGCAGACGCTGTTGGTGATATTAACAGAGACCACCAGCTCGTAGCCATCCTCCATCAGGGCCTTGATAACCGGCTGCTCATAAACTCCCATAAACGGAATAATGGTACCTTGCTTAAGCGGCGTAATCATGCCGTCTTCAATCTTCTCGCCAACGCCCTTAAACACAGTTTTGCCATTCTTAACCTTAAAGTAACTTCCGTCAGACACCAGATAGAACCTGCTTCCGAAGCTGTCTGGAAGCACAATATCCTCTATAAAGTCCATGCCATCCACCTTTGCCTTCTTAAGGCACTCAGCATGGGGAATCATCTCGATGTTGGTAAGGTCCAGTCCGTCAGAGAAGCGGACATAGTTAGGATCCGAGGCTTCGCCTGGAAGCTCCGGCGCAAGATATACGTTGTACGCAGCATTCATGGAACCGGCACTTAGACTGATGATGATGCCATCATATGTTAAAAGAGCTTGTTTTAATCCAATACGCTTCATGAAAGCCAGCTGTGTTGGGGCATGACCCCCCGCAAGATAGATCACATTGGCCCAGGACAACAGGTCAGAGAGACTATCCTTATCATCTTCCGTAAGCACGCGAACTTCAGACACCTTAAGATTCTTCATCTCAAGAGTGTCAACCACGGTGCGCTTTTGCTGGTCATTTTCAGTTGTAGCAGTGGGATCACAAGGAACATAGAGCATCTTGGGAGACTCTGGCCACTCGGTTCTTAGATCTTCAAAAAAGCCATAGCAATCCCCGGGATCCTTCTTTTCGTAGGAACCGCACTCCTGATAAGGGATGAAACTACTGGTTAGATATAGAACCATAAGCTCTCTCTCCGAAGATACATGAAACGAATTAACGCATATATATGCATTATATCATGATTATCTGCATTTTTGATTCCTCTTGCCAAATTTACGTAAACAAGTTAAAATTATTAAAACGATTAACGAGGCGTAAATTAGGCAAATCAATGGGAAAGAATTGGGGGAATTAAATTGATAACCTTAAAAGAGATAGCAAAAGAGTGTGGAGTTTCCACCGCTACCGTTTCAAACATACTAAATGGCAAGAACAACGCCAGTGAGGAGACCAGGGAGAGAGTCCTCAGTGTCGTTAAGGAAAGGGGCTACAAGCTCAACTACATAGCCCAGGGCCTTAGGAAGCAGAAGAGCCAGACTATTGGCGTTATTGCTGAAGATATCGCACAGTTCACCACCCCTGAGATCATCGAGGGTATCATGGAGACCTGTGAAGAGAGAGGCTATCGCACCATCGTTCAGAACCTGCGTCTTTACTCAAGATGGCAGGATCAGTGGTTTGATAACGAGAAGATGTACCATTCCATCATGGATCCTGCGGTTCAGGAGATGGCATCCATTCGAGTTGACGGTATTGTCTACGTGGCAGGCCACGCCCGCAAGATCAACAGATTCCCCAGCGACTACGATATCCCTGCAGTCCTTGCCTACGCCTATTCCCAGGAACAGGACGTTCCTTCCGTAGTTATCGATGATGAAGAATCTGCCAGAAGAGCAGTGGAATACCTGATCAGCAAAGGCCACACCAAGATTGGCGTAATGGCCGGTGAACAGGACAACATACATACCAAGCTTCGTACCCTGGGCTATCAGAAGGCCCTCTATGAAGCAGGCATCCTCTACAACCCAGGGCTGGTGGTATACGCAGGCTGGGGCAAAGAGCGCGCCTACAAAGCAACCCAGCAGATCCTGGACAAGGACGTTACAGCCATCTTCTGCATGTCCGACCGAAATGCAGGCGGCGTCTACAAGTACCTCTTTGAGCACGGCAAGGAAGTTGCCAAGGACATCTCCGTCGTGGGCTTTGACGGCGAGATGATCTCAGACTACATGATGCCTGGCCTTTCAACCATGCAGATCGAACTTGCCGAGATTGGTAAAAGAGCTATCAACCTCCTCTTCGACAAGATGGAAAACAAAGAGGTTCCAGAGGAGATTAAGGTTCCTTGTACCCTGGTGGAGAGGGAGTCTGTCAAGGGGTTAAACGTTTAAGTTTTGTGCATATTGCATATTTATCACCCCTAATTATCATCACATATCAACAAACTGCATATTTTTATCACAATATCGTATTGACAATCAGAAATGATTGTCATATTCTTTAATCAAGATGTTAATCGATTAACATGTCGCGGACGAAAAAACACATTGTTGGAGGGTACTATGAAAAAGAAAATCGCTTCTTTATTACTTAGTATGACCACCATGGCCATGGTTTTTTGTGGATGTGGTGAGGCAACTCCTGAGTCAGCAGGCTCTGGAGATGGAACACAGCAGACTAGCACAACAGCTGATGGTAGTGGCGACACAGCAGCTGCAGGTGATAAGGCTGCACAGGCTATAGCAGATCGTAAGGCTAAGGCAGCAGAGACAGGCGAGTATGAGAAGGTTGTTATCGCTTTCTTTGACTGGACCGGAAGACCAGCAGGTCTTGACCGTGTCAATGAAGCTCTTTCTGCATATACAGAAGAGACTCTCGGTCTTGATGTTGAGCTCATGATCATCGATTCAGCAGCATATGGTGATGACATGAAGCTGATGCTTTCTTCAGGAGAGCAGGTAGATCTTTTCTCAACATGTATTCTTGGATATAACCCATCAATCAACAACGGTTATGTTCTTGATCTTGAAGAGAACGGAATGTTTGATGACTACTGCGCTGGCATTAAAGAGAAGATCAGAGAAGATTACCTCGATGCCTGCAGAGTTGGCGGCGTACTCTATGGAACACCTCCTATTAAGGACTACGCTATTGAGACCTGCGCAGTTTGCGTAGGACAGGAATACCTTGATGCGATCGGCTACGACGTATCAGCACTTCCTACTGGTGACCTTGGATATCCTAAGGCAACATGGGATGATATTAACGACATTTACGCTCAGCTCCATGAGCAGTTCCCAGATAAATACGTAATGGCAATCCAGGACAATGAGCTTACACAGGGAAGCTCAGTTGATAACATCGCTGGTGACTACTTCGGAACACTTCTTGATCCTCAGAACTCTCTCAAGATCGAAGACGTTTACTCATCTGACATCTTCAAAGAGTGGGCTACAAGAGCTTACGAGTGGAACCAGGCTGGATACATTTCACAGGATGCTTTAACTGACACAACTGGTGCTTCAGCTAAGGTTAAGTCAGGTTCTTACATGGCAATGATGGCTTGCTGTAAGCCAGGTTACAAGACACAGATCTCTGGTGAGTGCGGAAGAGACATGGTTGTATTCGATGTAGGTGAGAGCTTCATGAGTTCTTCATCAGTTTCATCATTCCCATGGTGCATCAACCAGAACACAGAGGATCCAGTTGCTACAATCCAGGTTCTCAATGCTCTTTACACAGATTCAACAATCGAAACACTTATGTGCTGGGGCCAGGAAGGCGTTGACTTCAAGGTTAACTCAGACGGCACAATCACATACGCTGACGGCGTTGATGCTAACAACTCAGAGTACTATCCAAACGTTCTCTGGCTCATGCCTAACCCATACATGACCTACGTTTGGGAAGGTGATCCACTTGATCTTGGACAGCAGATTGCAGACTTTAATGACAACTGCGCATGCAAGTCTTTGGCACTTGGATTTACCTGGGATAACACAGACTATGCTTCTGAGTACACAGCTCTTAAGAACGCATATGACGAGTATGGACCAAAGGTTGTTTACGGTTTTGTAGATCCTGAGACAGGTATTGCAGAGCTTGAAGCAGCACTTCAGGCAGCAGGCCTTAACGATTACATGGCAGCTAAGCAGGCAGCACTTGATGCATGGGCTGCAGAAAACGGAATTCAGTAATTAAGAACTGAGGGGGCTCCGGCTATCGGGGGGATAGCCGGGGCCTATTTTATAAGATCCACAATCTTTAAGAGGAGCAATAGTATGGCAGTGGGGAAAAGAACTAACAAGACCAAAAAGAAAAACATAAAGCGCTTCATACCTCTCTATGTCATGGCATTTCCGGGACTCTTATATCTTTTTATCAACAACTATTTACCACTTCCCGGCCTTGTCCTTGCATTCAAGAAATTCAACGCCAAAAAGGGAATCTACGGTTCTCCCTTCGTAGGCTTCAAGAACTTCAAATATCTTTTTGCAACAAAGGATGCCTTCGTTATCACAAGGAACACGATCCTGTACAACGCAGTGTTCATTGTGGTTAACACAATCCTGGCAATATTTGTTGCGATCCTATTAGCTGAGATGACCTCAAGGGTTAAGAAGGCTTACCAGTCCTTCATTCTCTTGCCCTACATGATTTCCATGGTTATCGTAAGCTACCTTGTTTTCGGATTCTTATCCACAGAAAATGGATTTATCAATAACTCTATCCTCAAGCCCCTTGGCATGAGCCCGGTTTCCTGGTACATGGAAAAGAAATACTGGCCCTTCATCCTGGTGTTCGTAAGCGCCTGGAAGGGTGTAGGTTACAACTGTGTTATCTACCTTGCCAGCATCCTGGGAATCGACAGAAGCATCTACGAGTCAGCCTCCATCGACGGCGCTTCCAAGTGGCAGCAGATCTTCAAGATCACAATACCGCTCCTAAGGCCAACAATCGTAATGCTGACCCTTCTTGCGGTAGGCAGGATCTTCTATTCAGATTTCGGACTCTTTTACCAGGTTCCACAGAACCAGGGCGCGCTCTTTAGCGTAACCAACACCATCGACACCTACGTTTACAGAGGTCTCGTTGAGCTGGGCGATATGTCAATGTCCTCTGCTGCAGGCCTGTACCAGTCACTGGTGGGCTTCATCCTGGTCATCGGATCGAATCTGGTGGTTAAGAAGATCGATCCGGAGTATGCGTTATTCTGAGGAGACATTACAGATGAGAACTAGAGAAGAAAGAAACTTTCAGATATTTGCACACGTAGTAATGAGCATATTGTCGCTCCTGGCGGTGATTCCATTTGCGCTGCTGGTCATATCCTCTTTTACCGATAATGACACGCTGATTGCAAACGGATACTCGTTCACACCGGAAAAATGGAGCACTTATGCCTACGAGTACATCTTTAAAACAGGAAATTCCGTAATCCACGCCTATGGAATATCTATATTACTGACAATTGTGGGAACAGCCATAGCCCTCACCATCACAACGATGCTGGCCTATGCATTGAGTAAGCCTGAGCTTCCTTTCAGGAGCGTCCTGCTATTCCTTGTGTTCTTCACACTTTTGTTCAACGGCGGACTGGTTCCGACCTACATAGTTTATTCCAACATGCTTAGCATTAAGAACAGCTTCTGGGCGCTGCTGGTACCAGGCCTTTTGATGAACGGCTTCAACGTTATGCTGATGAAATCATACTTCTGCAGCAGCATACCAACAGAAATCCTTGATGCAGCGTACATAGACGGGGCTTCTGAATATAAAACATTTTTAAGTGTAGTCCTTCCGCTCTCAAAACCAATCGTTGCAACCATAGGTCTTTTCGCAGGAATCGCCTATTGGAACGACTGGATGAACGGTTATATCTACCTTACAAAGCGTACTGATCTGTATTCCGTACAGAACCTGCTTAACAGAATGATGCAGAACATTCAGTACCTGTCCCAGAACAGCTCTAGGGTTCAGGATGCTGGCGTGGGCCTTGCGTCCATTCCTTCTGTATCTGTGCGAATGGCAATGGCTACAGTAGGCGTGCTGCCTATACTTGTGTCATATCCATTCATCCAGGGCAACTTTGTAAAGGGCATAACCTTAGGAGGAGTAAAAGGCTAAAGGGGAATTGAACATGAAATTACACATCAACGAGAATCACAAATTAAGTCACATCGAACCAGAAGTGTATGGTCATTTTAGTGAACACCTTGGAAGGTGCATATACGGTGGACTTTTTGTGGGGGAGAATAAAGAGATCGCTAACGAAAACGGAATGCGAAAGGATGTGGTGGATGCCCTGAAGGCGATCCAGATACCGGTCCTTCGCTGGCCTGGAGGTAACTTTGCGGACGAATACCATTGGATGGATGGAATTGGTCCCAAAGAGCTAAGAAAGAAGATGATCAACACCCACTGGGGCGGTGTGATTGAAGATAATAGCTTTGGAACCCATGAGTACTTCGAGCTTTGCAGACAGCTTGGCTGTAAAACCTACGTCAACGGCAACGTTGGAAGCGGCACTGTTCGCGAGATGAGTGAGTGGGTGGAGTACATGACCTTCAACGGCGTATCACCAATGGCTGAGCTTCGTAAGAAGAATGGCCACGAAGAGCCCTGGGTTGTGGACTACTTTGGAGTTGGTAACGAGAACTGGGGCTGCGGCGGCAACATGACCGCAGACTATTATGGCAATAAATACAGGAATTATCAGACCTACGTCCGTAACTACGATGGCAACAAGCCTATCAAGAAGGTTTGCTGCGGTCCTAACGCCGACGATTACAGATGGACAAAAGAAATCCTGGAGACCTGCTACAGACACCCGGCGCCAGCTGGAACTCACGGCTTCATGGACGGCTTCTCCGTTCACTACTACGTTGTGGTTAATAGCTGGGAGCACAAGGGAAGTGCTAAGGAATTCTCCAAGGAAGAGTACTACCGCGCAATGCGGAAGGCTGTCTACATGGACGACATCATCACTGGTAACGACAGAATCCTGTCCCAGTACGATCCAGAGAAAAAGATTGCCATGCTTGTGGATGAATGGGGCTGCTGGCACGACGTTGAGGAGAACACTAATCCGGGCTTCCTCTATCAGCAGAACTCCATGAGAGATGCCCAGGTGGCAGGCGCTACCCTTAATATCTTCAACAAGCACTCTGACAGAGTTAAGATGGGATGCCTTGCCCAGATCGTCAACGTGCTTCAATCCGTGATCCTTACTGAGGATGACAAGATGGTGCTGACACCAACCTACCACATTTTCCACATGTATCGCTTCCATCAGGACGCTGACCTTCTGGACAGCTACCTTGAGGGCGATAGTAAGGTTGGAATCGGCGAGGACGTTGCAAGTAACGTCAACGAATCCGTCTCTGTGGATAAAGATGGTGTATTAACCATCACCTTGAACAACATAGATGTGGATAACTCTGCTGAAATCGAGATAGACCTTCGTGAGCATGACGTTAAGAACGTCACAGGATTTGAGCTTGCAGGTGCTATGACAGACTACAACACCTTCGACAAGCCAGAGACTGTGAAGGAAGTCGCCTTCTCAGACTTCTCATTTGAGGGCAAGAGCGTTAAGGTGAAGATGAAGCCTTGTAGCTGCGTGACCTTGAGGGTTGAGATGAAGTGAGATTGATTTTGTAGTGCATTTTAAGGAATTTTAGGGGACTTGCGGATAAAGATTATTGAATCGGTAATTCTTATCCGCAAGTTTTTTACTTTTACAAACAACCCAATGAATCACAGTGTTTTTCTGAATTTTTAATGCATTGTTAAGAAATATGGCGCACTGTATCATGTTATAATTTAAACGTAATAGTGGCTATTTATGTTATGGAAAAGGACATGGGAACTAGTATTAGCAAGTCTCATAACAGAATAGTGCATGGCTGGGTAAAGAGGGCGCTAGCTCTTTTGTTTACTGCGGCCATTTTTTCTGTCCTGATATTCCCTAGTTATGTTACCGCTAATGCTGGGGCAAATGCAGGTTCTAACACCGGATATAGTACTAGTGCTAGATCTAATACAAGTGCAAGAAATAGCACAGGCACCGGAGAGGGATACAATTCCAAGAAGGTAGTTCGTGTGGGCTGGTACGAGGCGGCCTACTGTTATACTGATAAATTTGGCAGAAAGACAGGTATTGCCTACGAGTATCAGCAGAAGATCGCCAGCTATACAGGCTGGGAGTATGAGTATGTGGAAGGCACATGGCCTGAGCTGCTTGCGATGCTGATGAAGGGCGAGATAGATCTTTTAAGTGATGTGTCCTATACCGATGAGAGGGCCAAGAGCATCCTGTATCCGTCTCTGCCAATGGGAACAGAGTCTTATTACATCTATATTAGTTCTGATAATCTGGAGCTGATGGATGAACATGTCCTTGCCTTCAATGGAAAGACTTTTGCTGTTAACCGTGGAAGTATCCAGGAGAAGTTCCTGAAGGATTGGGCAAAGGATAACAATATTTCCATCAAAATTAAGGAGATTATTGATTTATCTGCCGATGAGACGATAGATCTTTTACGCAAAGGCGAGGTTGATGCCTATGTATCACTTGATACATATGGCAAGGGCGATGGTTGTACGCCTGTTTATAAGATTGGTGCTTCTGATTACTTCTTTGCTGTTTGCAATAGCCGGCCAGATCTATTGTCTGAGCTTGATCATGCGCTTATTTCAATTCAGAATGAGGATCCTTTCTATAATCAGAGGCTTTATCAGAAGTACATATGGTCCTGCAACACAGGCATTATGTTTACTAAGGAAGAGCGCGAGTGGGCAAGTGCCCATAACACCATAAAGGTGGGATATCGAGATAACTATCCGCCGTTCTGTTATCAGGAGAATGGTGAGCTTTCCGGCGCGCTTAAGGACTACCTTGAGTATGCTTCCACCAGCATTGAGGGAATGCGGATCAATTATGAGGCTATAGCCTATCCGACTACGGAAGATGCTATTGTTGCCCTTAACAATGGGGAGATTGATGCTGTTTTCCCTGTAAGCATGAGTGCCTACGACAGTGAAGTCAGTGATATGTACGTAACTACGCCTGTTATGTCGGCTGAGATATATGCTCTTGTAAGAACCGGCGAGGAGAAGGATGTTCTGACGGCTGATGACACTAAGGTTGTGCTTCTTACCGGCAATGTGAACTTTGATAATTTCGTAAAAGATTACTTCCCAGATTGGGAGATTATGTGGGATTCGCCACTAGAAAAGGTCTACGAAGATGTAGCAGATGGTAAGGCTGATTGTGCCATGGTTAATGGCTACCGTATCACTACTAACGACAGGCTCCGTAGGAAATATGAGCTTTCACTTATCGATACCGGTGAAGAAATGGAATTCTCTTTTGCCGTAAAGAGAGAGAATGGAATGCTGTTCTCAATCATGGATAAGACCGCTGGACTGGTGCAAGAAGCGGCTGTAGATACCATGCTATCAAGGTATAATAATCCTATTACCAAGGTATCATTTTATGATTACTTGCAGGATAACTGGTCTGTGGCTGTTGCAGTGGCAGCGGTTATTGTGAGCCTTATTCTGTTCCTGCTTCTTACTAGTGTGAAATCTGATCAGAAGGCGACAGAACGCCAGAAGCTGATCAGTGCTACAGAGCTTGATCCTCTTACAGGCCTCTATACAAGGAATTTCTTCTTTGCTTATGCAAACCGTATGTACAAGGAGAACCCGGACTACAGGATGGATGCCATCGTTACTAATATCGAGCAGTTCCATGTTATCAATGCGCTGTATGGATGGGACTTTGGCGATACTATTCTGAAGGCATTGGGTGAAGAGATTTCTGCGTACATCGGAGGAACAGATGGAATAGCATGTAGATCCCAGGCGGATCGCTTCGATATCTATGTTGTTCATACCGATGATTACGAGGGTCTTTACGAGCGTCTGCAGGGTAAGCTGGATGAGGTTTCTCAGAATGTCAGCATCCGACTTAGAATGGGTGTTATGCCATGGCAAAAGGACCTTGGACCTGTACAGCTCTTTGATAGAGCCCGTGCAGCCTGCAGCATGATCCGTGGTGCCCAGTTTAAGCGTCTTATGGTATTTAGTGAAGAGATGCGAGAAAGGGAGATCCTTGAGCAGAGGCTCCTGGGCGATCTTCGCTATGCTCTTGATAATAACGAGTTTACAGTCTTCTATCAGCCTAAGTTCAAGGTTCAGGTGGATCCGCCAAAGCTATGGAGTGCTGAGGCTCTTGTTAGATGGAATCACCATGAACTTGGCTTGATTCCTCCAGGTGATTTCATTACTCTCTTTGAGAAGAGTGGCCAGATTGAGCAGCTTGATAAGTATGTCTGGAACGAGGCTGCAAGGCAGATCGCAGAGTGGAAGGAAAAATACGGCGTTATTATTCCTGTGTCTGTGAACTTGTCTCGTGTTGAGATCTTTGATCCTGATATTGAAAATATAATTGATGGAATTGTTGAAGAACATGGCATTGGCAGGGAGAACCTGCATCTTGAGATTACAGAATCTGCCTACACTGAAGGTGAAGAGAAGATTCTTGAAGTTATTGAGAGCTTCAGAAGGAAGGGTTACCACATCGAGATGGATGACTTCGGTACTGGCTATTCATCCCTTAACCTTTTGAGCCACATGTCTATTGATGTTCTTAAGCTGGACCGCAGTTTTATTAAGGATATTGTGGGCGAGGATTCAGAAAGCAAGAATGTGCGCATGGTTGAGCTGATCCTGGATATCGCCAAGAGCCTGCGACTTGTGGTTGTTGCGGAAGGTGTTGAGACCAAAGAGCAGGTGGAATTCCTTAAGAAGCGTGGCTGCGACCTGATTCAGGGATATTACTTCTCTAAGCCGCTGCCGGCGGAGGAGTTTGAGAAGAAGGCGTTTTGAATGTTGATTTGCGGGGATATTTGGGGAATGTGAGAAAACATGAGATGAATTGCGAAAACTACGGTAAAGTTACCTAGAGAGAAGGGTAGTTACCGTAGATTGGACGTTTACTGAACGTTTACTGAGTGTTTGATCCAACGCAGTTGCATAATTGGGGCATTTTCCACAATATTTGCAGAGAAATGCACGGTGGTAGGAATCTATAATTGATGGCAGATAGTAAACACACCACGGGGGAACACGCATGAACACAAGCACTCTCAAAATCAATCCATCCAACACCGTACAATTCAACAATAACGTTGATTACTGCGTCGGAACAGGCCGCCTTGGCCTTGCGCTGACAGAAGAATATCTCAAGGAGCTGGCCTTTGTTCAGGAAATGATTGGCTTTTCCTACATTAGAGGCCACGGTCTCTTCTCTGATGACGTCTCAATTTATCATGAATACGAGGAAGACGGCGAGACCAAGGTAGAGTACAACTACACCTACATCGACAGAATCTTTGATAGCTACTTAAAGCTTGGAATCAGGCCTTATCTGGAGCTGGGCTTCATGCCAGGTCAGCTTGCAAGCGGCACCCAGACTATATTCTACTGGAAGGGCAACACCACACCACCTAAGGATTACAAGAAGTGGACTGACATGGTCATAGCTCTTTTAGCACATCTTAAGGACCGCTACGGCGAGGAAGTCGTAACCTGGCCAATCGAAGTCTGGAATGAGCCTAATCTTCCGGGGTTCTGGTACAAGGCAGACATGGAGGAGTATTTCAAGCTCTTCAAAGAAACCTTCCTTGCAATCAAGGCCTACGACCAGCGCTTCAAGGTTGGCGGTCCAGCTATCTGCGGCGTTAAGGATGCCGAGTGGACCAAAGCTTTCCTTGAATTCTGCAAAAGGGAGAACATTTGTCCAGACCGCATTACAAGACATCACTACTGCGTTGAATTCCCTGAGAGAATCGGTCACTACGACTACTCCAAGCTTGAAGACCAGGAAATGCGCTTTGGGAACCTAAAGTCAACCCGCGACATCGTTGACTCCTTCCAGGAATTCAAGGGCCTTCCTATTCACCTGACTGAATTCAGCACCTCCTACACACCAAAGGGCGTCATCCATGACACCAACATCAACGCAGCTTACCTGGCAAGACAGCTGTCCAGACTTGGCGATGTTAATGAAGCATATTCTTATTGGACCTTTGGCGATGTATTTGAAGAGCAGGGCGTTCCAGAATCCTTGTTCCATGGTGGTTTTGGCATGGTGGCTGCAGGCAACATCCCTAAGCCAACTTTCTGGACATTCTACTTCTACAAGCAGCTCAAACTCTTTAGCGAGACCTGTGTCCACCGCGACGACAACTCTGTAATTGTAAAAAGAGCTGACGGCTACGCAGGAATTCTGTGGAATATCGATGGGGAAGATGAAGAGAGAAAGATAGAATTTGAGCTAGATGGGGGCTACACACTCATTACCAAGACTGTAGATGAGATTACCTGCAATCCTCTCAAGCTTTGGCATGACCTGGGCGAGCCAGCTTACCCTAATGCTAGCGAAGTAGAGCTTATCAGAAGTGCTGCCTGGCCACAGGTTGCTAGTGAGGTTGTTGGTGGTAGCAAGCAGGCGGCAGATGGCGCTTCTGCCAGCGTAAACATCAAAGTCAAAAAGAACGGCGTTGTGTTCTTCACACTTACAAAGAGAAAATCCACACCAGATCGTGGTTACGATTATGAGAAAGTAATCTCATTCCACTAATAAGAAACAAAAAAAGAAAAGCTTAGTAACCTGATCAGATCAAGTCGCTAAGCTTTTTTCCATAAAAGAAATCATGTTCAAGCTGAGCAAATTCCTCCCACATAGCCAGTGTGCGGCAGCAGTCCTTTCGCTCACACTCCTCTGCATCCGGGGCCAGGCAAGCCACAGGAACAATGGGGCCTTCCATCTGCTCGATGATCTCGCCAACAGTGTATTCCTTGGGAGCCCTGGTAAGCTTGTATCCACCGTGCTTTCCGCTGGCGCCAGCTATCAGCTTGGATTTCACAAGCTCCTTGGCAATGATCTCCAGATACTTCTTGGAGACCCCCTGCCTTTCAGCTATATCCTTCAGCGGCACGAAGTCTTCACTGTGCTGCTGCGCAAGATCTATCATTATTCTAAGGGCGTATCTGCCTTTGGTAGAAAACATATGCGACTTCCTTTCTCTATAATCATGGACCTGACTACTATAAATAGTTGCAGATCCAGTGTCTACTAGTCCACAAATCCAATCTCTGCAACTCATTGATTTACATAATAAAAGTATAAAACCTACTAGATTACTATGTAAATACCAATCCCCCATATCCCCTATACCTAGAATTTATCATAGGCGATAAAGAATGCTTATCATAAAACCTATTGACATAGTAGGTGAATACTAATATCATAAATTCAACATTTAAAAAACGCAAGAAAAAGTATTTAAAATTGGGAGGATAAAGATATGAGCAATTACAGATTCGAGACATTACAGTTACACGTAGGACAGGAGCAACCAGATCCAGCAACAGACGCACGCGCAGTTCCTATTTATCAGACAACATCATACGTTTTCCGCAACAGCCAGCACGCAGCAGACAGATTCGGCCTGGCAGATGCAGGTAACATCTACGGAAGGCTTACAAACTCGACACAGGACGTTTTGGAAAAGAGAATTGCAGCCCTTGAAGGCGGCAGCGCAGCACTGGCAGTTGCGTCAGGTGCAGCAGCAATCACATATACAATCCAGGCCCTCGCAGCAAACGGCGGCCACATCGTTGCTCAGAAGACCATCTACGGCGGAAGCTACAACCTCCTTGCACATACACTTCCACAGTATGGCGTAACAACTACATTTGTAGATGCTCACAACCTTGCAGAAGTTGAGGGCGCCATCAAAGAAAACACAAGAGCAATCTACCTTGAGACCCTTGGAAATCCTAACAGCGATATTCCAGACATCGACGCAATCGCAGAGATCGCTCACAAGCACGGACTTCCACTTGTAATCGACAATACCTTCGGAACACCATACCTCATCAGACCAATCGAGCACGGCGCTGACATCGTAGTTCATTCTGCAACCAAGTTCATCGGCGGCCACGGCACAACACTCGGCGGAATCATCGTTGAGGCCGGCAAGTACGACTGGAAGAAGAGCGGCAAATTCCCTAACATCGCAGATCCTAACCCAAGCTACCACGGCGTATCCTTCGCAGATGCCGTAGGACCAGCAGCTTTCGTTACATATATAAGAGCAATTCTCCTTAGAGACACAGGAGCTACAATCTCTCCATTCAACGCATTCCTGCTTCTTCAGGGCGTTGAGACACTCTCACTTCGTCTCGATAGACACGCTGAGAACACCAAGAAAGTTGTAGAGTTCCTCCAGAACCACCCTAAGGTTGAGAAGGTTAACCACCCTTCACTTGCAGATCACCCAGATCACGCACTATACGAGAAGTACTTCCCTAACGGCGGCGCTTCAATCTTCACATTCGAGATCAAGGGCGGCAAAGAAGCAGCTTGGAAGTTCATCGACAACCTTGAGATCTTCTCACTCCTTGCCAATGTTGCAGACGTTAAGAGCCTTGTGATCCACCCTGCAACAACAACTCACTCTCAGCTCAACGACGACGAGCTCAAGGACCAGGGCATCACACAGAGCACAATCCGTCTCTCAATCGGTACTGAGCACATCGACGACATCATCGCTGACCTTGAGAAGGGCTTCGCAGCCATCTAATAAGACAATGGGGACGGTGTACCGACCCCCAAAAGTTAGACCAAAAATCTAACGATTGGGAGGTCGGTATTTTTATGGCTAAATATTCATATGAATTTAAGAAGAAAGTTGTTTTCGCTTATTTAAAAGGTGAAGGCAGCTACAGGTATCTTGCTAAAACTTATGGAATTCCAGCTGTAGCCATCATTGAAAGATGGGTCCAGAATTATCAAGCTTTCGGAGATGATGGACTTGTGCGTTCTCGTCAGCAACAAATATATTCTTTCGAAAAGAAACTTT
>NZ_JHWL01000037.1 GCF_000622085.1 Butyrivibrio proteoclasticus P6B7 | reverse complement strand
GCACCATTAGCCTGTTCAACAGCTGATTTCTGATCCGACTTAATCTGCGCTCCATTTGTAGCGGCAGCAGTAGCAACACCACTTACATTCATTGTAGCAGATGCATCCGCTGAATGAATTGTTGATGCAGAAGTCTGTGATTCATTAGCAGAATGTACTTCTGACTGAGGCGCTGTAGTAGGTACTGTTGAAGCTGAAGCCTCTGGAACGTTTTCCTCTACAACTTCTTCTGTGCTTGGCTGAATGTCGTTATAACACATAGCAAAAGCATAGAATCTGTTTGTTGTAAACGTTATTGTTGAGTCATTATTATCCTCATCCTCAAAAGAATAAGGTTTACCGTCTCTTGAAATACAAACCATTCTCCAATGTCTATCTGGCTGGATAAGATCATCAGGGATAGTAATCTGTATTTTTACAGGACTCTGAGTCTCATAAGTAGTAAGTGAATTATTAACTGTAATGTTGAAATAATCAGTTACAAGCCAATCTTTACCCTGTGCATACTTAAAAGCAGCATCACAAAGTGGGCCCTGTGAATGGTGATATACCTGGATAGCTCCATTTCCACCATCACTCAAAATCTTATAAACAGCATTAACAGCATTTGCCTTACCATCATTACCATTCTGCTCAGAAGCAGTTGTCTCACCTGCAAAATTAGCTGTGATCACGATATTGGAATTAGCAACAGTTATTGTTGTTACCTTTGCCTTCTGATCCGCAATCTTTCCACCAGATGCAGTCCATGAAACAAATTCCTTACCTGAAACAGAAGAAGCAGTGATTGTCACAACATCACCAGCACAAGCAGTATACTTATCAGCAGTGCCACCATACATTGTGATAGAAACCTCTTTTTTGATAGTAGCTGTAATAGTTACGTTCTGAGAAGGCATCTTGAATGATACTGTTGAACCATTCTGAGGAATTCTAACGCCATTAGCATTAGTTTTCCAGTTGGTAACAACCTCTCCCTCGCCAAGATCAGCAGAAACAGTAACCGTATCTCCTACCTCATAAAGACCATTTTCATTATCAAAACTGAGCTTATTTCCTGTAGCCCTATAAATTGTGGCGGTATTACTTGTTATTGTGCCTTCATAGAGATTAGTATCCTTTAAGGTACAATAGTAAGAACCAGCAGTTGTAGGCATATACTCCTTACTGTTTGAAACAGTAGAACCATCTTTATACCATGTATAAAGAGCCCCACTTGTCAGTTCCTGATCGCCATCATAGGATGCAGTAAGCTTTCCGGTTGTTGAAGAAAAGGTCACATCAAGCTCTCCTTTTAGCGTATCCAACTCTTTGTCCGCCGCACTTACTCTTGGAGCGTTGAGCATAAAGACAAAAAACATGACAAAAACGCTGATAAGAAGGGCTATCAAGTTGATACTTAGATTAAGTCTCTTCATTGATTTTCCTCCAAATCCATATTCTCAGGGAAGATAACAAGTTCTCTTGTAAAATCTACTATTGTATCAGAAGTATCTTCTGAGAGCTTGTAAGGAAAATCAAACTTATAAAATCTTTCAATTCCCGTATCTGATACAAATTTAATTTCCACCTTACACATGTCACCATCACATCTGGCTGCAGCATCAACAATCCTTGCAGAATTTTTGAGTTCGTCGCACATCTGATATAGATTCAGTTCTTTTTGTTTCTTTTTTGCGCTATTTTTTCTTACAACATATTTTGAAAATGAATAAGACTCATTAAATTCATGTGATCGTAAACCCTTTATAATAAGAGTCCTAATACATTTCCCAAGAGGTCTTAATGAAAAAATCAACCCCCCAAATACAGCTATAAAAATAAATAGTGACAAATAAATGACATTTTCAGATCTACCAGTGATAAGAAAAAGCAATCCTTTAAATACATTTATTATCAGAACAAAATAGACAACATATATAAGATAATTAAATATCCTGCCTAAAGTCCTAGGTATCAATGTTTTTAAATTTTCTTTTCCAATATCACCATTAAATTCATCAATGACATTAATAAAAGAATCTGCTGACATGTCAGGGTATACAAAGTTAATCTTCATAGTAACTTCCCTTCACCTAGCAATCTATAAAACTTTAAATCAACATGTTTATCTACAGCAACACATATAAGTAATTTCAATATATAAATAATTATGTTAAACATATATACATATAAACAATAAAACATAATATAATAATACCTTTGTAGAAGTATTTACCTATATTGACATAAATCGACACCTTACCCTAAAATCCAATTAACTTAGCGAGGATAAATAAATGAAAGAAAATAATAATATAGTGTTTACCTTGAAATGGATTGGTATTGCTGCCATTGTGTTCGCTATATGTCTTTTTACCCTAACCTACATAGCAATGCCTTCAATTGTTGATGGTAAATCCATGTACTCAACTCTAGACAATGGAGAGCTGGTTATATGTGATAAAAGAGCATATAAAAACAAGGATCCTGAAAGATTTGATATTGTAATTTTTAGTGTAGACAAAAGGCTCTCTGAGAATGGATATTATATTAAAAGAGTCATAGGTTTACCCGGAGAGACAGTACAAATCGATTATGAAGGTAAAATATATATAGATGGAAAATTACTTGAAGAAGATTATGGATTCCAACAAATAGAAAATCCTGGAAGAGCAATAATGCCTATAACTGTACCAGAGGGATGCTATTTTGTACTTGGGGATAATAGAAACCATAGTCAGGATAGCAGATTTGAAATGCCAGGCTGTATAGAAAAAGAGACTTTACTTGGTAAAGTAACGATAAGATTATTGCCTCTAAATAAAATAGGATACATCGATTTGTTTAAAGAAAGATCAAAAACTAGGTAAGAAACACACATAAAAACCGTGTGTTTCTGATATTATTTAAAATACACATTAATTTGTTTTTATTAATAAGATAAGAAATGCAGTAAATAAGCGCACCAGAATAAATAAAGGTCGCAGGAAAGGGAATGTAAAGTAGTAATTAGTGGAAAGATAAGTCGTAGAAAAGGGAAATTAAAGACATAAGATAGGGAAAATCATAAGTCGTAAAAAATGGAGTAATAAAAAACAGATATTATATAAAAGGTCGTAAGAAAGGGAAAGAAAGGTCGTTAAATATGGACTCCCTTTTTTACGACCTTTTATATTTAGAATAAAAATATAGACACTTAATAATAAAAATATCAAAAATAACTATGTGTCGATAATTTTTATAAAAATATAAACGAAAAATAAAAATAAAATAATAAAGGTCGTAAGATTGGGAAAACAGACTCCCTTTTTTACGACCTTTATAAAAATGAAAAATGGAACAAAAAGCGCACTATCCCTGAAAATATTAATGATAAGGTCGTAAGATTGGGAAAATAATAGGAAAATCTATAGCTAAGGTCGTAAAAATGGGAATATAGGTCGTAAGATTGGGAAAATTTAAAAAGGAAAAAGAAAAAAAGAAGTTAAGGTCGTAAAAAAGGGAGTAAAATCCACAAGTCTAAGATGTATTTTATATATATACATATATAAAATACACATAAATAGGGCAAATATCAAACAAATAAAAAACCTGTTTAAAAGAGTTAAAATAGACAAAATGTACAATAAAAAAGATAAAGGTCGTAAAAAAGGGAGTGAAGGGTAATAAGATATGGAGTTAATAATATTAAAATAAGGAATAAAAATAAAAATATGACGAAAATGCAGAGAATACCTATTATTTGTTTGGATTAGATCCTTTTAAAATATATAATAGATGTTAGATGGCACATAAAATTGCCATGGAGGGTCTGCATGGGAAAAAGTAAAACAAAAGAAAATTTAGCCATAATAAGAAGTAGAACATATAAAAAATCAAACGAGCTGATTAATAGTAAAGGCAGCAGTTCAAACTTATGTCAAAAACTGTTTGCAGTTGGAATGTTCCACATGGAAATCGATGAGACCAATAATGTAATTGCTACAATAAGTACTACTGAATTACAGGCGTTATTTGGAACAACATCTGGCTCTTTATACACACATATAGAAGAAGCGTGTGACAGATCCTTTAAAGGACAAACATTATTTGACTGGCAAATTCTAAAAAAAGATCCTGAAAAAAAGATTCTTGTTGCTAGTCAGGTAGTTACGGACGCAGCCTTTAAAGATGGGACCCTAATAATAAGATATAATAACTCTTTAACAAATATGATTGTTGACCTTAAAAACGACTATACAATACTATCCCTATCAGAAATATTAGCGATGAAATCAGTACACTCTTTAAGATTATATGAAATATTAAAGAGTTGTTATGATAAAGAAGTATATATGTCGAAAGATGCTGGAAAACACGCATTCCATTTTTCATTAGTAGAATTAAAACTATTATTGGGAATAATACCACCAAGTAGTGACAAAAGAATACAAAAAGAACTGGCAAAAGAGTACCCAAACTATACACTGGTGGAAGAAATTTTAAACAAAAATGGAGAGAACAAATACCCTGAGTATAAGCATTTCAATAATGAAGTAATAAAAAAAGCTTTAAAGGAAATTAATAGTAAAACATCAATACATGTTGAGACAGACAGAACAAAAACTGGAAGAAATACAACAGGACTTTGGTTCTTTGTAGAAAAGAAAGAAAATCAAAAAATAGAAACATCTGAAAAACCACTCATGTCACAACAGGAAATGGACAGTATTCTTGACTCACTGTACGAAATGATGCATTCAGTATTCAAAGTGTCAGAAGTACGAGAGTTGTGCAATATGGCAAACTATGACAAGGAAAAGATCATTGATGCATACGAATATATGGAAGAGTATAACGGAAAAGATATAGATGTGCCAATAGCTTTTATGAAAGCTGCCATAAAAGAGGGGTATAAAAAGCCAGATAAGAAAATAAAGAAGTTTAATAATAACAGATTCAACAATTTTCCCCAGAATGAATACGATTTTGGAGAGCTAGAGAAACAGTTATTAGACAACTAACAAGAAAGAGAGGTCTTTTTTGACCTCTCTTTTAGATTATACATAAATCCTATTTAATGAATCATTAACCACAAACAATTTCTCAGAATTCCCAAGATCATAAAGCATTACACCCAGTATCTGATGTCTATTTAGATTAAAAGAATCAGAATAATGTGAAAGCGTTCTATAAAAATCCTGGTATTGTTTCTTTGTTTCAAAAACACAAACCATGTGCAACTTTTCAGAACTATTCTTATATTTTGAAAAATACATCGCTCTTATCCAAGCCCCTATGTCAAAGCATGGAAATTCCACACATATATTAGTACTAGAACCTTCAAAATAATTGCGTAGATTAACTTTGATATTATCTCTTACAACAATAGGAGCTGAAAGAGGCGATTTATACGAGATATTTCCGCATAAATAAGATAAGCTGGAAGTGATTTTATGTATAAGTTCAGGATTTTTATCTAACAGACCATAAACTATGCGATCAGAAACAAGAGTAGTGGGAAGATAGTACACCTGATAACCCCTTCTAAGCCTCTGCATAAACGCATTCTCCCTATCAGAAATACTAAACAAAAGCTTAACCATTTCTTCTAATCTTGATTGAGAAAACCTGCTCCTTATAAGATTATAATCCCTATGCTGATAAGGATTTCTTCGCTCACCCAATAATTTCTTAAATTCGCTTACAAAATTTCTATCCAAAACCTGCTTAGTGCGTTTTAGATTCTCGCCGTCTTTACTTATTCTTGCACCACCACATTTAACAAGGAAATTTGTGATAAAGCTTACATCTGGGAATCCGGTAAGGTAAGCATCGTATACATTATCAAGATGCATTACATCCATATAATCAAGGAGCTGCTGGCAATTAGTAGGAGAGTAAGGATGAAGCTGATTTTTAAGCCCATTTTTACCATCCGTAACACCCTTTTGTGAAAACGAGAACATTATAATGCTCGATAATGGACGGTCCATTATGCCAAGAATGGCATAATTCTCAATCTTTTTCATAAGAACATCGTTATGCTCAGTCCCAAGATCCTGCTCAACATAGACAGTAAAGAAAGGCTTTGAGCCGAATCGCTCATAAAGATCACAACGAGCATCGACCTGAAGAATAGGAACATTGCTCTTATAATTGAATGAACGCTCAGAAAGAAGATACTCTCGCTGCCAAGTCATTGAATAGCCAAGGACCAAAAGCTCATAAAAATTATAACCAATATAGTACGTATGGCTTTTGGCTACCTTTGATCTGTTTTTCTTATATTTAGTAGTAAGTTTTCCTTGGCAAAGAGAATTAGCGTACTGATAACCTTGTGCGGTAATGTAATAAAATACTCTAGCTGTACCCTCCTGCTCTTTAAATGAGGTAGCCTTCTCTTGTTGCAGATAACCTTGTTCAATAAGCGGCTTAATAACCCTGCTGGATAAGTGTGAATATAATGGATACAGAGGACACAAAAAAGAAAGTTCTTCCTGAGTGAGATAAAAACTATAAGCGCACAAAACCAGGACAGCGCTTTTTAGATCACTGCCAGTATACCCAAGTTTATCTGAAAGATATTCAAATAATTCTTCTTGTGATGAAAAGCCAAGAGACGAATGATTCACATAAATATCATTATCAAGCATCTTAATTACCTCTTTATTGATATTATAACAAAAATAAGGGCCATGAACCTAAGCTCATAGCCCTATCATACCAATTCTCATACAAGAACCATATCATCAACCCAATCATTTGAAGGCTCAGCATCCCTAGCCTCAATTAATAATGAATCATACTCAGAAGATACAAGCTCAAGGATCTCCTTGAAATCCTCCTTTTCAAATCCTCTATTATATGTAAGATGAAATTCTGGGAGCTGAATACCACAGAATTTTGAGTTCTCATTATTAGTTGAAGAAATATGAACAACGAAGCTCTCTTCTCCATTATCTTTTTTAATTATAGGTGAACACCACATATTTAATACCTCATCATAAGTCTCGTTTACGTTATTAACTGCGTTTTTCATAATTATTTACCCAAATCTTTCCTTCCGTTTTTCAACTGTTGATGTAATGATATCGATAGGTGTCAATCTATAGCAACCCCTTTTTTTAAATTTTTTCAAAAAAATTTTTTTAGGCAGAAAAATAATTTCATTTTCCATGTCTAGCAAGAGCAAAAATCATAAAAATTCTCTAAATAAAGACTGACAAAAAGCAAAATTGACAGACAGATAGCGAGATAAAAGCCCGCAAACCCGCATTTTTACAGCTTTATAAAAAGAAAAAGAGTTCACTGAAATTAATTCAATAATTTCAATGCTGATATGGTATATAGCTTGAAGAAATAAGTGCTTCTAACTTCTGGGCAGCAGTGCCGTCAAGATCAGTTACATCGCCAAGTTCTTTAGTATAAAAGTATATAGCCCTACAGCTATACTCAGTAGCAACCCTCATACACTCCTGCAGATCGGCAGGGAAATTATGCCACACCATTTCGACAACGCCATCTACCAAGACTTCTTTATTTGTAATGGGAACAACAAAGATGGTGTCTACAGGATTACCAATCTCAACTTTTCTGACCCAGGTTATGCCTTCAATAAATTCACTGTTATGGTCGATACGAGAACAATTTTCGAGATAGCCGCGTGTTACCTTGCTTAAAACACCAACAGGGAGCTTCAATATCTCATTATGAAATATCATAGGAGAATATGAACATACACAGCGCCTAAGATAATCAAACGAATATCTAGATATCTTTTTCCTGCCAGCTTCCCAAGCCGCAAGGGAGCTAATGCTTACATCATACTTTGCTGCAAATTTGCGCTGGGAAAGACCGGTTTTTGCCCGTAACGATTTGACAAGTTCGGGTAATAAAGCCCTCTGTAAAGAATCCTCGCGCGGATCTACCCTATCAAGCAGATAACGATGCAGGATTTCATCCTTAGCATAGCCCAGTATTCTCTCTTTAGCCGCAATAAGCAGCTTTGCTACGTCCTTATTAGCACCAACCAGCTCAGAAAAAGACAGATTTTTAAACGCCATAGTATCACTAATATAGTATTTCCATTCATCCTGAGTTAAAGGAATAGATAGAGAAGCACTGATCTTGGTGCCAAGAACAGGATCGCCAAAATCAGCATCGGAAAGAGATGATAATAATTGCCTTTCTCTGAATGTTAAACCTTCATAAATAGACATAATTAAATTTCCTCAAAATGCGTTACTGAGTAACGCAATAATATGTAACTGCGTTACCGAGTAACGCAGCAATGCCTCACCTCTATACTAATATATTAACAAAAAAATGCAATAAATAATACGTATTTCAGAATGTTAAAAACTAAAAAGAAGTATTCTATGGTACTTTGCGCTTATTTGCCACTCTTTGTTATTGCTGTGTATATAATTAATACATATAATAAAGAAGTATTTTTAATGGTTATTTAGAATCTTAGTACATCAACTAAGTGTATTATCCAAACCCACAGGTATACGTGGTCATTACTATTTAACCAGGAGGAAATTTTAAGTTCGCAATCAAAATATTACAGACGCTAAGAGCTATTGCTTTTGGCGTCTTTTTTGTTGCCAGCTTTTAATTTAATACAACAACCTAAAAATAAATTAAAAAGGAGGACAAGAAAATGAAACCAAGAAAGTTTCAGAGCTACGTTGACATGCAAGTTCAACACCAGAAGGACATAGAAGCTATTCCGATGAGCTTTGTTTTCAGCTGCCGAAATAAAGAGGATGCTGATAAACAGATAATAGCTGATCTGAAAGTAAATGATATGTCTGAAGTCACACGGTTTAAATACGGAGGCTATGTCAGAAAGGCTGATTTAAAGACTTTTGACGATATCTGGAAATTGCACGACGAAGAATATGAACTATTTTTAAAGGATTCAGAAGAAAATCTTGTAAATGCAATCATCAATGAAATGTGTAACCATGAATATGGATATACATTAGATCCACAAGATACTTTGATGGCTCTTGGTAAAAACAAGGACGACCTATTCAACGATCCAATGTTCGCAAAAGCGTGGGCAAAAGCAAAGAATAGAGTATTAAGTGAATGAAAAAGAGCAAATAACTGCTGCCGTATAAGAGAAATCTTGTATAGGCGGTATTTTTATTGCCCGAAATGATTGCAAAACTAACCAACAGGCGAAAGCCTAATTCAAAAAAGGAGGACGGCAAATATGAAAATTTGCGTATCTATCGACTCAGAGAGCTACACAACTCTGAATGTCGACAAAGTTGTTTCTGTAGACGAAGCAGTAACAAAACTACTTACCAGCTATGACTGTTCTGGTTTATCTCTTGAAATAGAGAAACAGAACGATAGCACAAGAATCACACTGAGTAATAATGATGATTACTTCATTGTTGCTCAGGTATTTGATATGCCAGCATATCAGTTTGCGACAATCTGGTGGCATGCCTACGATGGGGTTGATTTTAAGCTAGAAAATTCCCACGCTTCATTAGATGATGCGATAAGAGCCCTTGACACTTATGTAAATGAACAGTGGAAAGCGGATGAACATTACGAAGTTGAATGGTACGACGAGGGCGATAGCTCCGCAACGGCTGACAATGGTAATGAATGGGAGATGCTTCAGATCATCAACCTAAAGGAGGTGGCTTAAATGACATCAATTGAATTTATTCACGATGAGAAAGATGAACTCAAAGCTCTCGACATCATAAGCTGGTGTCCGTTTTGCACGCAAAGAGCACATCTAAAGGTAACTGGCAAAAAGAAGATGGAGGCTGTCAGAAATTACATAGGCAGCTCTATGCTTACACAAGACCTTCCATTCGAAGCATCAGAAAGGGAATTTATCCGTTCAGGATACTGCCCTGGATGTATGAAGAGAATAATGGGAGTAGAAGTATCAAAAAATATCAAATATGTGAGAAATGAAAGGAGATAAACGAGTCCTCGGCACACCGAGGTTGCTGTGAGGGTGAAGTAAACTAAAGAACAGCATAAAGTAAGATAAATCGGGTTGCCTGATGAGAAACAAATAGTCAGGCAATCGCCTGGCTACGGCATTAAAGTATGCTAAAAAACGCCAGCTGATCTTACTATCCACGAGCGAAAGATTCGTTAGTGGTGTTTATGTCTAAGAATTACAAAGTAGTATGGTTAAGTGCAGGTATCAGCTCATTTATAGCTGGATATCTAGTAAAGGATACAGTAGATGAATGGATATATATTGATGTTAAGGATCAGCATCCTGACTCAATGAGATTTGTTCATGACTGTGAAAAAATCCTTGGGAAAAAGGTAACAATCCTCAGATCAACAGAATATGAAGATGTTGAGGATGTATGCAGAAAGAAAAAGTGCATCAATACCCCTTATGGCGCGAGCTGCACGGGGCAGTTGAAGAAACGTGTCAGAAAACAGTGGGAGAGAGCTTTTATAGAAGAGCATGGCCACATGAATCTCACTTATGTCTGGGGCTTTGATTTTAAAGAATCCCATAGAGCTGAGAATATGAGGCTTAACTTCCCTGAGTTTGAACACGAATTTCCTCTTATGGATAAAAACATATCAAAAGAGGATGCACATGGTCTTGCACTATCATTAGGTCTTAAAAGACCAGTAATGTACGACCTAGGCTTTCCGAATAACAACTGCATTGGTTGTGTTAAGGCGGGCATGTATACATGGAACCTTGTTAGAAAGCACTTCCCTGATGTGTTTGAAAGAAGAGCGAAGCTTGAAAGAGAATTAGGTCACAGTTGTCTCAATGGAATATTCCTTGACGAGCTTGATCCTAACGCTGGCAGACCAAATGAGGTTACGCCAGAATGTTCCATCTTCTGCTTTTCAGTAGAGCAAGAGTTAAACAATGCATCAGAAACTGTCTTTGAAAAAGCAAGCTAATAGTTTTAGCTAAGCAACAAGGAGGAAAACAAGTATGTTTAAGAAAATAGAAGCAGACATTTCAACAGTAGGTCAATTGAAAGGGGTTCTTACAAACTTTAGTAATAAAGATTCTGTAAGTTGCCTCGGCCTTAATAAGGTTTCAATCGCCTACGATGAAGAAAGAGGGCTTGTATTATTAGATGAAGAAAAGGAGATTGACGATCTTTGTGATCCCGATCACCTACCTTTTCGCTAAACATATGATTTTAGGCATCGGTATTAAATACCGGTGCCTTTTTATTTTGAGTTATAAGGAAGTATGAAAAAGGAGGGAATACCTTAAATGAAGGGGTTCAAAACTAAAAACAGTATGTACTTAGTAAATAACAACAAGAAGGAGATAACAGGCGGAGTATTAGGAGATAACTGGTATACGTTTGAAAGCGCAACGATTCTTGTAGGAATGAGCGCCAATATCTTGCTTACTGATGGAAGAAAATTAACTACTAGTACAGTTGAAAGTTATTTGTAAATAGGAGGAAATAAAAAATGTTCATATATGAAAGAGCAACAGCAAATTTATCAATAGCACAGGAAGGATACCTGCAAAAGGTACTCGAAGAGATGGGAATTGAAACAGGATGCACTAATGATGGTGGGTTCTGGTGGAATGACCCTATAACAAACAGAACAGAGATTTGCTATTAAAAGGAGGAAGTTATGTCACAGAATAAACAGCTTTGGGCACTTAGATGGAGCCCTGTTGGATATAAAGTAACATACAAAGCATTCATTATTGCTGAGGATGGTCTTGAAGCTAATTATTTTTGGAACAAGTACCAGAAACAGCATAAAGAAGTACATGAAACATGGGCAAGAGCGAGACTCAGAGTCCAAGGATATGCTACATTCCATCCTTCTGATGAAAATGAAGAAAAGGAATTTAAAAGACTTTTCCCAAGAAAAAGGAAGGCTGGAGTATATCTTTGCGATGAAGAAAGAGAAAATCTTGCAACAGACCATGTAAATGACTAAGAAAATAATGAAAGGAGTTAGTATCCATGAAAAAAGAAACTATGGATATAAAGCAGCTTATCAAATTAGGCATAGATTACTACCCTGATAACGATGGCGGTATATGGTATAAAGATCCTACATCAGGAGAAACCATACACATTTATTGATAAGCGTAATTAACAAGGAGTTGCCCCTATGGGCGAAAGGAGAGAATAAATAATGGCGAAGAAGATAGACTGGACTATTGAAGGACAGATAAATCTTTTTACATACTTCGATGAAATACAAGAAGCTATGAAAAAGGAGGAGGCGGCCAAAAACGTTTTGGCGAAAAAGCCAATCTCTTTTAAATCAAGAAAAGAAAAAATTCTGCAATCTGCAGATGAGTATCTTAAAAAAGGAGAGCGACTTACAACTCTTGCCAAAGAAAGATATGGCGAGATGATGAAGGAACTCTCCTTTTCTGATATAGAAGAGAAACTATTTTCAATCAAGGTAAATGGATATGACATCAGCTCAACGCTGGTGCCTAAAATAGCAACAACTGTTGTTAGACCGATTCTTAAGTCTACTGCTGATTATTCCGACGAGAGTAATGCTATAAAGATGCTAAAGTCTGTGATCGACTACGATTTTAGCGTTGAAACAGTAAATATCGAGTCAGAATATGTTGCGGCAGTAAGATATCTAAAGAGAAAATCAAGCGAACTTCTAAAGATCACCATTCGTGAAGAGGGTTTTAAACCACTTGTAGCGTATGGATATAAGAATAATGCACATCCAAAGAATAGAAAGAACACCCTTTTTAAGGATGGCTCGATGCTTGGTGATGTAGCAGAGATACTTGCTTGGCTTATCTGCTTTACGCAGTACACAAGAGCCATGAAGAACGATGATTTAAGACCTGCGATTGAAGAAAAGCTAACTGTAAAGTCATACGGATGGGATTGCAACAAGACAATAATGGAACTGCTGAAAAGAAAATCAGCGCCAAGAGGTGCATGGAATAAATACGCTTCCAATATAAGGGAACTGTATGAAGCCCAGAAAGCCCCTCTTGCACTCCCACTCCAATATGCACAAAGACCGTCTAAAGCTGCGATAGGAATTATCTGCAACATGCTCGGCTATGATGAAGATGAAGTCGTAGAGCTTAATATCACAGAAAAGAGCTGCATATCTAAGAATACAATCTACTTAGATAAGTACCACAAGCCTTTCTGTTACGTTCTCACAAAGGATCTCGACAAGATTTTCTCTTACACAGACCCTTTAAATGCAGTAAAAATTGGATTTGGAATCCCTGTGTACCACGACTACCTAAGTAAATTAGATAGGACGATTACATTAAGAGATGAAGAAAACCCAGACTTTATTGCGACTACATGGCCACAGCCTGGTGGGGGCAATAGCGTTGATAGATGGAGATACCTTCAGGTTATAGATATGGTTCTTGAACTTGTATTTGATAACTTTAAAGAGAAGGTAGCTACGCTCAACTATTTCAAAGAAAATGAAAAGAGCAGAGCAAAAGTCTATCAGACAAAGAAAAACATCCCCGAAAAGGTTGTTAAAGCCATGCAGGAGAATGAGCTTAACTCATTCTTTGGATATGTAGAATTTGACGAAGAGGTGTCACTTGATAAAACAAGCGACCTTATAGACGAATTCACAGCTTTTAAAGAGACATATCTAAAGAGTCTTGATACCTCATCTGTAAGCATTCGCTTCAGAAAGCTTGGCAACTATAAGGCAGCAGGCTTATATTTCCCTGAGATCGGATGCCTATGTGTAGACATAAGACACCCTGATTCGCTTATCCATGAGTACGGACACTGCATTGACAATGTAGTTGGCAATAAAAAGAGACTGTCCGAAGAGGCAGATTTCTATGGTTGCTACTCTGCATACCGCAGAGCATTTTCAACCGCAGTTCTTAAGTCCGATGACGCTAAGGATAAGCTTAAAGGAAAGTATAAGAGTGATTATTACTTGCAGAGAACAGAAGTATTCGCAAGATGCTTCGAAATGTATGTAGTAAGAACACTTGGAATGACTAATTCCATCTGCAAACCTGATGAGAACATGGGATTTGCTTATCCAGACGACAATGAGCTGATGGATAGAATAAATACCTATTTTTCAAAGCTACTAAGCGATATCAATGGTGAAAGCACTGAGCAGGCGGCAGCTTAACAATGTACATCTAATGTGTTACAATGACTATACGGAGGTGTGATTATGAGTAAAACAATTACTGTTCGTGTAGATGAAAATACAAAAGAATGTGCAAGCAAAGTATTAAAGGAGGTAGGACTAGACATGTCAACAGCAGTTAACATGTTCTTAAGGCAGGTGATAATAACGAATGGGATACCATTCAATATATCTGCTGAAAAGCCTAATAAAGTAACACTTAATGCATTTAATGAACTTGACAATGGAGGAGGGAAGTCTTTTTCTTCTGTAGATGCCCTGATGGAGGATCTTAATGGTTAGCGAAATTATACGCTCGACGCAGTTTAAGAAAGACTACAAACTAGCCATAAAGCGTGGTTGTAAGGAAGAAGATTTTAAAGAAGTATTCACTTGCCTGGCGGAGCAAAAACCTTTGCCAGATAAATACCACGATCATTCATTAAATGATTCAAAGCATTATGCAAGGTGACGGAGGATTTATAATCTCTGTTACATTCAAAGCGGCCATATGGGACGAACCATGTACCTACAATTACTATATTCTTGAAAATAGATCGCATTATCCTGAAGATTATGAGAATGAAGAATCAGGAACAAACAAGGAGGAATAATTTAATGTTCAACTTAAATCAGACAAGACCAGCGATAAAGCTTGAAAGACTACAGAAAGTTCAGACAGAGGGAGACAAGATGTTCAGATTTGGAGACGTAGTGCTAATAAAAACACACATCTTTTCAAGAAAACTTACTCCTTTTGATACACTTACTGGCAAAGAAATCCAGAAGATCGCTCTTTATGAGGAAAATGTAGGCAAGTTTATTCTTGTCGATGTTAAATCATTTAGACACGTCGGTATTTTCAAGCCAGAGTTTACATGCTGGTATACAGGAGAAGAGGTTGCGTAATGCAGCCTCTTCTTTTTAAGAAGGAGGAAAAAAATAAATTATGAAAGCAACAGAATTTTGCAGATTCTTCGACTTTGATATAAGAAGAGAAGAAGGATTTTCGGAGTTTGGCAGCATGTATAGATTCGTAATAACTGACACCCAAGGAACAGTATCAGCTAAATACATAGTTGACATTTATGACGTGACAGAAGCAGTTGATATATGTCTAGGTGCCTATATTGACGAAACTTTACTTGATTACGGATTTATACCAGATGAAAACTGTAATGACGGATATTATGAACAGGCGCTTAAGTTTATTACCGAAGGAGATGGAGATGCCCTCATAGGCACAAACACTCACAAGGTAATTGAATGCCTGTGCGATCCAAAAAAGATTGAGGACGATGTGACTGGAGATAACAGTGAGAACGTAAAGAGTTTTGTATATGACTACTTTGCAGAAACGCTCATTTATGCTCCAACTGCAATTGACGCACTATGCGAAAAAGAAAACACATCGCTTCAAGAAATCATGGAAGCAATAATAACTGCTGCCGATACAGACAGTATCGGAGGAAAAGAAAGTATTCAGGAATTATACGCCACTCTTTTCCAGCAGCTTTCTACTGTATGTTTGGAAGATTTTCTCTCAGGCATACATGAGCTTTACAATGAAGCTAGAAAGTACGCTGAGGTGTCTAAATGATAACCACAGGAAAAGAATTAAGATGGGAGAACCTTTGCAGAGAAACTGCAATAATAATCACGAATGATGGAGACATCTATGAGGATTTGAACCATCAGTATTGCCTGGATTCTTTTGCAAAAGATTACTTTGCTGATATGAATTTTGAAGAAGATCTAATGGATATGATAGCCATTACAGATAATCTCTTTAAGAACGGAAAATTTCATGGATTTGACCTGTTTATAGGTGATGATGTGAAGATCCTGGCATCACATTATAAAAGAGCATTTGAAGTAGATAATGTCACTATGGCAGCTATAAAATATGCAAACAAGAATGGATGCGTAATCGCCACGTTTACCAATGATGATAAGCTTGGCGGAGATTTAAAAGAGATTATAATAAATCAGGAGGAAATTAAAGAGAAGGGCGCAGAGGAATCTGCCCCTGCTCTTTTTTTGTGCAAAAAACAGGGCAAGAATTTGCGACAATTAAATTCCTTCACAGATAAATCCATTCATTATATTTTTACCTACCTAATTTGCGCACTTTTGCGCTATTTTGCCATGTTTTCTTGTTGCTATAACTTCTTATAAGAATGTAAAATAATAGAGTATTTATTTTATTATTCTAGTATCTAACGTTTATCAACGTTATGTTTTACCCAAACCCACAGCTATACGTGGTTATCATTAAATAACCAGGAGGAAAATAGAAGTTTGCATATTAAAGACGCTATTTGCGTCTTATTTTTATGCCAGCTTTTAACATATATAAAACCAAACAATTAAACAAGGAGGTGCGTGTAATGAAGTTCATTACAGCAAAAAAATGGATTGTAGATCATTACGATCAGTACGGTATCGACCTAAAAGATAAGTCCGAGATGATTGCCTTCCTGAATATTCTTCAGGCAGCAGGCGAAAACCTTGACTCATTCCATGACTGCGTAATAAATGGACATACTGAGTTCATGGATTACATAAGCCATTATGGATGGGAGTCCGACCAAGACCTGTATGAAACTGTTATGTCACATAGCGAGTTCTACACGGAAGAGGAGTTTATAGAGCACATGCTCGAGTGGACAAAGGACTTAAAGAACGAAGGGCGAGATCCTGCTGAGGAAATCTATGATTGGACCTATGATGAGCCAATCTCAGATACAAAAATCTACAAAACTGAAGATGGATACGTAAGACGTATCTGGTGTTAAGACAGCAATTATGGTTGCTGTCTTTTTATTTTTAAAAAGGAGAATAGGAATAATGAACAAGTATTCAGTAAAAGTTACCAACATGAATGCAGATACCCCAAAAACAATTGTCTACGAGGGTAATAACCCAAAAGAGGCACTGTTTGCATGGTCTGTTTGTGAGTATTGCGCTCCACAGAGAGTGTCTATCCTTGCAAAGAAGAAGGATCACGCCATGGAACTTATCAAAACAGCAAAAGAAAACCTTGGCTGGCTTAAAGATAACTGTTCGCTTCTTGGTTTCCCATATAACTGGGAAATGATAGAGAACGGAATCAACGATAAGATTGCTGATGATGGAGAATATTTCAGAGACTCAGAGTATATGGAAAGCATCTATCCATTCAATGTTGCGTAAGAAAAAAGGAGGAAATAAAAACCATGAGAAACTATTCAGAATGGAAGCCGATACCTGGTTACGACGGCAAGTATGAAGCATCATATTTTGGCCAAGTAAGACGTATTTACAAAAATGCCAAGCCAAAACTTCTTACTGCTTATGAGAAGAAGAACAGAAAAGGCTCAAGGTATCTGGTAGTAAAGCTGACAAATGATTCAGGCAGCAAGGAGATAAAACTTGCAACAACTATTTACCTCACATTCAGAGGTAATGTACCCGATGGCGGCTGTATTACTCATAAAGATGGCGATTTTGCCAACAATGAGTGCAACAACCTCATTATCCTTACAAAAGAGGAGCTTGGGAGAAGAACGGGGTATATGTCAAAACATAAACCTGTTCTTAAGTGCACACCGGATCTAGTGCCAATAGACTGCTATCGTTCAGCAAGAGAGGCAGCAAGATGTAACTATATGAGCTATCAGACAGTTATAGATCGCTGCAATGGTAAATGCAAGAGCCTTTGCGCTCCAGATGGATATGTCTATATGTGGGATGATGAATCATTTTATGAAGAAGCAGCTTAAAAACAAAAACTAAAAAGGAGGATGGCGTAATTGAAAGATATTACGTGAAAAAAGATTATTATGTTAGATTACAGCAGAATAAAAGCAGAAAAAATGATTGCGGAACTTAGGAAAGACCAGCCTGGCATGGTTGAGGCACTGTACTGTGCCCTCAGAAAAGAGTATGTTAAGCATGATGCCCTTGCGTATATCGGTGATGATGCCGGTACTTTTGCAAAGGAAGAATCTGATTATTCAGAAGATGAAATCGAACTTGCTGATGCTATCGCAGAAAGATACGCTTACGAGGGAGATTACGACTGCACATTGCCATACTGGACAAACATTAAGAACCTCTATGAAGAGATTACTACATCGGACATAGATCCTGATATTGATCTTGACTAAGGAGGCATATTCTTATGAAAAAACTAAATACAATGATAGATTACATGAAGCTTGTTATCATATTTAACCTATTCCTACTTGGAAGTATCGAATCAGAGGCGCCCAAAGCGACTCTGATTTTTCTTTTATCAACTCTTTTTATGTCACTGACAGCTGAAGCCATACTTTTCAAAGTAAGGCAGATCCGCCAGTACAAGTATGAAAGATACCTCTACAGGCTCGAAAGGGTAGCAAGTAGAGAAGTAAGAGAAACAGATGATGCAGCGTAAGGAGGAATTAGGAATGAGATATACAGACAAGTGTAACGCTATCGCTAAAAGCTATCACGATTTCTGCGATATGCAATACGAAGCTGATTTAAGAAAGGCAGGTCTTTCGCTTACAGATTGGAAAGAGATTAAGAGGCTCATACCTCTTCTTGGCTCTATTGGAAACATGGAGTACACAATCTATGAGAAAGCGGCCAAATGGTTCAAAGATCACGGTTTTATAGTCGTGGATGCGGACAATGACAAGATTGGCTATCGTATAACAATTTAATAATTAGTAACTAGAAATAAGGAGGAAACAATATTATGTACGGAAACAATAAAGCAAAGGAAGTATTTTCAATTCCAGTTGAATGGATGGTAACAGAGAATATCGAGGTAAGAGCAAATTCACTTGAAGAAGCGGTAGAGTTCATCAACAATCATGCTGATGAGATCCCTACAAGTAGAGATGCCGAATATATTGATGGCACATGGAAGATTTCTGCAGATGAGGACAACGACCTTGATACAAAGAAGATTTGCGAAAGACTTGGATGCTATGGATACCTTCATAGAGAAGCTACCGAATACGACGTAGTAGATTCAAAGATTGGAGGTGTTGCATAATGGCGCAGGATATCGCAAAGCTCTGTTACGAGCTATACAAGATTGACTGGATGAGAAGAATTTCTGCAGACAGGCAGATCGATGCCTATAAGGATTGGTATGAGGAGGAGTACGAACCACATGTTAGTACGATTCCAAATGCCTATACCGGAGAGGCAGAGCCTTATTATGATGGACTTACTTTTGAAAATTGGATCGAAGAATTTGGTTATGACGGAGACATTTATGTTTCATATGAAGAATTCCTTGATACCGAGTATCAGAATGAAGAATACATCAGAGGACTTCTTGATAATGCGGCGCTTTACTTAAGATATCTTAGAGAGGTGGCAGCATGACAGGAAATCAACTAAAAGACTTCATCGACACGTTCCAGCTTGGAAACATGCCTGTTTTTATCGGATGCCAAGGATATACCAATGCAAACGATGAGGACAATGAAACAGTAGTTGATGTGATCGATGGAAAGATTATCGTACATGACGCTTGTGGTGACTACACAGAAGAGATCACAAGCAATAAAAACTAATAAGGAGGTAAAGTATGAGAGACTTTAGAAACAAGTATGCATGGTCTTTATACCGTGCAGAGCTTAATAAAGGATATCCATATGACGGAACTGCTGCCTTTAGACTTGATAATGGCTATGGCAGTGGTAGAAAAATGATCAATGAACCATCAAAAGAGTTTTTGCCTTACTGGGCAGCTCTTGAACTGAAGAAGGAAGGCAGACTTAATTCTAAAAAGACAGTTATCGAGATTCTTGATGAGTGTAAGAAAAGATATAACGCAGAAGTGGCATATCGTGAGGAATGGAAGTCAAAGCCAGACACTTACAAAGGCTATGAACTCAATTGGGAACACTTTATGCCCTATGATGATTACTACAATGCCTTTGATTGTGAAACTCTAAGATGTGTTCTCCCATTTAGGGCAACAGAAGAGGATAAAAAGGCTCTGCGTGAGCTTATCTATATCCCTTTCCGTGATCCTTATTGCGATGGAAGAGATTGCACAGGAGCCCGCTTCACAGGTTCATTAAGAATATATACAACGCAGGAAAAGACCTTTATCTATCATAGGATAGAGGTTGACTGCTGAAAAAGGAGAAACTGAGTATGAAATTTATTAAATATGTCACTACTAGTAAAGAACTTGTAGACCATGTGCTAGAGGAATACCGCAGATGCGACGCAGAGCTTAATAGTCTTTACTTTGACTTTAGAGTAAAGATGAAGAAAGCAGATATACTAACGGCCTACGCAGAGCTTCAGGATATCATTAATGGCGATGCTGTTGTGCATCTTGAGGGCGATAAAGAGGCTGATAAACTTATCCCTGAAGGTATGTATGAAGATATCTACGAAGGCAGCTGCAAAGACTTTCTTGAAAGCCTCAACGACGGCAATGTGTTTGCCAGATTTGACGATGATGAAAGGCTGGAATTTATATTCTAAGAAGCAATATGGCGAAGATAGGTTTATTAGTATGGAGAGATTTATATGAGACATGTTAAAAGATTAAACAGAAAGGATTAACACAGAATTCCTCGTAAACGAGGTTCCTGTAGCGCTGCTGGGCGTCATTTTAAAATATGCGCCTAACCAGCGCATATTTTAAAAAAGATGGGATGGAGTAAGGGTTGTTCCTTATGTAAATCAGCTTAAAAACAGGGTAAAACATATTAACTACGGATTGCGGATAGCGGGAACTGTGACGAGGGCGTTCCAAAGATACCGATTACAAGGTAAGTAATGAGATTATGGTAAGCAAAGCCGAAGGATAATCTCGGGCATCCAATAGAAAACAGCATTAAATGTATCTCGCATGATAACGGGGCTATTCCGTGTAGTGTGAGTTGTGTTAAGAACATATGAAGAATTAAAAGAAATCAGTAGCCCAACAGAAGAAGAATTTCTTCTTCTGGATAGGCTGCAGAAAATAAGAAGTACCGTTTCAATGTACGGAGAGGACAATTTCTTTATATCCTTTTCAGGCGGAAAAGATTCTACAGTGCTTTCAGCACTCATTGACCTTGCCATTCCAGGCAATAAAATTCCAAGAGTATTTGTAAATACAGGAATCGAACTCAATATGATCCGAGATTTTGTTTTAGATTTAGCAAAAAAGGATGAGAGATTTGAGATCCTGCAACCACAAGTTGCGATTAAGCCTATGCTTGAAAGAGACGGATACCCGTTCAAATCAAAAAAGCATGCGCATCATGTTGAGAGGTACAACCGAATTGGTATGTGCGACTCAGTAAAATCGTATCTCGGTGAAGGCACTTGGGGGCCAATGCAGAGCTGTCCTAAAATACTAAAGTACCAGTTCACGGAAGGATTTTCCAACAGACTTTGCGTATCAGATCTTTGCTGCGTAAATATGAAAGAGAAACCTTTAGAGAACTGGGGCAAAGCAAACAATCGCCCAATTTCAATCGTTGGCATAATGCGTGACGAAGGAGGCAGACGAGAAAAGGCAGTATGCCTTGCTTTCGAAGGTAAAAAGCTAAAGAAATTCCAGCCAATGAGCGTTGTCACAAAAGAATGGGAGGAATGGTTTATTAAGGAGTATCAGATAGATATCTGCCCTATATACCTTCCGCCATACAACAGACTTCGCACGGGATGTAAAGGATGCCCTAATTCACTTAGGCTTCAGGAAGAACTAGATTTCTTAAAAGAATACTTCCCCAACGAATATCGTCAGTGCCAACTGATCTGGGGACCTGTATATGAAGAATACAAGAGAATTGGCTTCAGACTGAAATCTGACGAAAAAATAGCTGCATGAAACGAATAAAAAGGAGGTAAGATGAATACATATAGAGAGCTAACGCTTAAGGCTTTGAAAAAAAGCAATCTTTGTGCAGGATATAGAGATTACATTTCAAATGAGCTTGAAAAACTGTGGAGCATGAATACAGGTAAAGTTAGTATTGAAGAAGTTCCTGATAACAGAGGAGCTGAACCAATCGATATTACAGACGAGTTTCACCATGAAGAGCATGGGACTATCACCTGTCCACACTGCGGTCTAACTTTAGATGAGTTCGTAGTAATGCCCCACAGATATTGCTATATGTGTGGCGGAAAGTTCGGTGAAAGGAACCTGCGCACAGATAAGGACGACTATTGGATAGAAAAATGCGAAAAGTACAAAGAAGAAGGCAATTGTACCGGCGATTGTGCTGAGTGCAATTACCAAGAATATTGTTGCGATAGCATATATCCACAGTAACAAGGAGGAAATTATGGATTATTTTATAGGAGAAGGAACAAATATTATCAAAGAGTTCAAAACACTCAAGAAAATGTTTGATTACCACAAGAACATGGAAATGCCTGCAAAACATTTTTGCAAACTGTATGACCGAGCCAATCATCGCCATGTTGATGGCTGGAGCATTCAGTGGGATTACAAAAATCCCAAGTGGCATTATGACAGGTAGGCAGTAGTATGTTAAATACAAGGCTAGAAGCTATTGAAGATGATATTATGGCCGCCCTTAAGTCAAAAAGATATGGGCTAGAAAAACCAAAATACAAAAATGTCTTTATTGATAGCGGAGCTGCAAACGATGAAATCACAGACTATACGCTTCAGATTTTTGAAACACTTTCAAAAAGAGACAGAACGGTTTCATTTAGAACCAGCGGCTGTATTTTTCCGGTAGTTGTCAGACTTTCAGATTACGAAAGCGTTGATACGGAGGAATTTAATGGAAGCCTATTCATCCATGTTCACTAAGGATATGCTATAATAAACAAAAGCCCATTGATAATGGTTGAGCCAATGAGCTCTGTTGATAACGGAGGGCAAAAGAAATTGTAGAGAGACTTGATTTTCAAGTCTCTCTTTTTGTATGCGCAAAGGGAGGTCACGTATGGGTGAAATAAGAATACACCTTACAGAAAAAGGAAAAACAAAAGCCAAAGTATATATAAATGAGCTTCTTGCTAAGAGAAAAGAAATTCTTGATGCAAAGCTCGATACTGCAGACTGTACACCAATTCCAAACATAAAGGATATAGAGAATCATATCTCATATGACTGTGCAGATTTCGAGTTCAAGGAGTATAGAAATACATACGAGGTAACAGACAACTATGAAGCAGATTACCCACTTGTGTTAAGTGCTGACGAGGACTTTACCCTGCATCCTTTACTAGGTGATTTCTTTAATTGGAAATGGCACGATTTTGAAGAGGATCAGGAGGATGATTCTAATGATTGGGCCATCGACGTAGAAGGAATAGGTACAATCTGGAAACCTGAAATGACACTATCACCAGACGTTGCTGATGATGAGTGTATGAGGGTTTCAATAAATGGTAGATATTATTATTTTGGTTAAATGAAAAAGGAGGAAAGTAAGGCAAAACGCCTTATGAATTAAAAACAATGTCAAACTTACTTATAAATAGCACACTAAACGTTAAAGGAGCAATTCTTGATGTAAACGATATGATCCATATCAAGAATCATTACAGAAGAGCTGCAATGCAGGAATATGTATTTGAGACCGCTGAAGATAATATCACAGAGGACGATGCTCTTAAGATTGCAGACAGAGCAATCGAAGTAATGGACAAATCGAATTACACAGAAAATGATGCGATCAATATCGCAAGAGAACAGCTTGGCTTTAAGCCAGCTTTTTTTGGTTGAGGTGTGTTTATGGAAAGAATAGATGACAAAAAATACCAGGATGCGTTAGCTGACCTCGATAGGTTCAAAGAAAACGCCATCAAAGAAGAGTTAGCCGGCTACACAGAAGAGTACAAAAGTTCAAAGTGGTTTCGAGAGCCTTCGCTCAAAGATGCAGTAGGAGAAGGAATTACTGATGATTTTTCTTTATTTTACAGCGCTATAAACGGCAGATGCGCGGATATTGAACGATTCGTTGAGTTATTCGATGCTAAAGCGGTTGCGTTTGGCAAAAGCTGGTATGACGAAGATCTTTGCTGCGAAAGAACTGGTTATGAATGGGAAACAAGCATATATGTGCGTTTCAGAAATATTGCAGCCGAAATACTTGGTCTCGAACCAAAGGCTTTTACAGAATACTACGAAGGCACAGGAGAATGCTAAGTAACAAGGAGGAAAGTGTATGTTATATACAAATTATGTCTGGACCAAAAAAGCCCAGATACTTGCAGATATAAGTAGTCTCGATGAGACCAGGAAAGCAGGATTTCCTGCGAAACTGAACTACGAGCCACTTGAAAAGTCACCACAGATCGCAAAAGCATGGCTCAATGAAAAATACATTGAGAAAGTGGAAGAAAAGCTCCCTTTCCTTCAATTTTATTGGAAGGGAGATAACACATGCGCATCTTATCACATGATTAAGATGTTTGACGAAAATGGAATTGAGTGGATCAGAAGTCGGACTGGAGAGCTGATGGCTGAAATAGGAGAGAACGGCGAGATGGTTCCTGCCACATACTATTATGTTGCTGGAAATCTCTACGGAATAATCGAAAAGCCCAAGAGTACCTCGACTTACTTTGGATTATCTTCAGAAGAACTATACAAAAAGAATACTGACGGATACACAAAAGAAGAGGCTCTTTTGTGCGATAACAATATTCACGCCAAGCCATTTGCATCAAGCTTATATAATGCAATTAAAAAGGCAGCAGACTACGTAAAACTTGGGTGTAGCGGAGTGGAGATACTCCAATGCATCAACAATAAATACGCCGTCGTAAGCTACTAAAAAGGAGTAAAAAGAGAGTGGAGAGCTATCTGTTATATACAGAAGTTCTCCACTCTTATTTTTTTGCATTTTAGTATTCCGTTCCATCTTCTAGCAAGTCATTATCGTACATAACTTTAAAATCAAGAAGATCCAAAAGAATCTGTTTTGGATTCCTGTGGCCCATACGCCAATCTTCAAGGGTTCTTTTAGGAACATTATATCTCTTACAGAATTCTATATTGCTAAGCCCTGTCATTTCCTGGATATCTCTTATATTATGTCCGTATTTGCTCTTTGGAAGGTCAGTAAATGATTTCAGCTGCTCTTTTTCCATACACAAAGATTCTCCCTTCTACGCTCAGCAAATGAATGCTTTATCTTATCGGCAAGATCACTGGTGATCGAATTAGCATTAGCTATATAAAGTCTGGCATAAGTAAGAAATGGTCTTATATCTCCAAAGCCCATCTCCAGATCAGCCTCAACATCGTCGATAAATCCTTTATAGCCCGTTTCTTTATACTCAGAAGCCCAAGTATCAGCAACATCTATTCTATTACCGGCAAGCTTAAGAAGAGCATAAGCATAAGCAAGAGGGAACCGCCCCAACACTTCTACAAGGACATATTCCTTATCCTTATCTTCCATAAGCGGAAACGCATTATGTAGATAGTACATATACTCGGTAAGAGTAGTATCCTTATTTCCCTGCGCCCTGTCAAAATCGTCCATGATTATCTGTTCCTTATTTCTCATACGCTCCCTTTTAAGCACGAAGCTTTTCTAAAGCCTCTGAATGCTTTTTGAAAAATGTTTTTCCAAGCAAACTAGCCTCGATCACTAGAAAACTTGAATTATCTTTGCTTGTTAGCTTTATAGACCTATCTCGTCCATTTATGATTACATCTGACACAATCCATTCATTGATGCGTCCGTGTTCGGAAACCTCATACATAGTGGTTCCCTGCTCGGGTAATTCCCTGGCCTTCAAAAACATCTGCATATCCTCGCAACTTTAGTAATAAGTAAATGATACCACGCAGATGGCTCTCTTAGAAGTCTGTAGACCAAGGAATGAAGAACTCACTGTCAATAGCGCCTACAGAAACAAGTTCACGCTCATCTTCGGCAGGTCGTTCATTCGATTCATATTGCACATCTTCAATAGCAACAGGCCCCGATTCAGCTACAACACAATCGTTATCTCCAAAAGAATCTTCAGCAATATCCTGCTCTGGCAAATCGTCAGCTTCGGCAGCAGGTATACCCTTCAAAGTATGCATATCAACCTTAAAAGACTCATTATAGTCGCTTTCTTTCATAAGCCTATGAATGTCTCTAAGTATCTTTTTTAGCTCCGATTTAGCGGCAAATATCGTTGGGATAGAAGCAGATGGATCAACATTATAGCCACTATCCTTTAAAACCTTTATAAAACCTAACTTATCCATAACAAACCTATCAGTTATCAAGGAGCTGACGTTCAAGCTCCGCAAAATCAATGTTATTATTCTGTGGGAAATTATTAAATGAATTCTGGTGCTTTCCCCACATCTTATCAGCTGCAGCAACAGTATTTATACCATTATCGTGCCAATTGATAGCGACAGTCTTAATATACTCACTACCAAACTTACCTGCTGCCTTACATTTTTCCAAGAGATTTAACAAAAGATCTCCTGAAAACAGAAGAGAATCAAGAATAAACAAAAATACGCTGATCTCTGTTGAATTTAAAGGGCTACCCTTGATAAGTTCAGCCTTCCCAAGAATAGAAGAGTAGCTTTCGACACCGCTATTTGTAAAAACAGCATCACAGAAACATATATTTAGTACATTAACACCATCAGAATAAGAAACTGTAATAAGTCCTATCTGCGAGAGTTCGTTGATAGTAGCCACGACATCCTCAGCATCAATACCAAGCTTGTTGCCGATAGACTCAGCTGAACTATCACCAAGACCTGATTTAGCCGCTACAAGAAACAAATAAACACGCACCTGTCTATCAGAAAGATGTGGCATATATTCAGTAAAAAAGACAGAGGGGACTCTAATACAGCTATGTTCATTTAAGATATTTATATATATCAGAAA
>NZ_JHWL01000036.1 GCF_000622085.1 Butyrivibrio proteoclasticus P6B7 | reverse complement strand
CCGGCGCGGGCGTAGGATATCTGAGAGGAGCTGTCCTTAGTACGAGAGGACCGGGATGGACGGACCGCTGGTGTATCAGCTGCATCGCCAGATGCATAAGGCTGGGTAGCCACGTCCGGAAGGGATAAACGCTGAAGGCATCTAAGCGTGAAGCCCCCCTCAAGATGAGATATCCCATGCGCAAGCAGTAAGACCCCTTAGAGAGTATGAGGTTAGATAGGCACAAGGTGTAAGCACGGTAACGTGTTCAGCTGATGTGTACTAATAGGTCGAGGGCTTATCCAAAAGATAGGTGTATAGAAATAGGATTTAGATATTCAGTGTTCGGTTTTGAAGGTACAATACTTCAGATAATGGCCCGGTGGCTCAGCTGGTTAGAGCGCCGCCCTGTCACGGCGGAGGTCAGGGGTTCGAACCCCCTTCGGGTCGCTCAACTTCATATTTTTTGCTTACGTTAGAACGGGATCTTAGCTCAGCTGGGAGAGCATCTGCCTTACAAGCAGAGGGTCACAGGTTCGAGCCCTGTAGGTCCCATTTTAATTCTTAGCACAATTCGTGTGTAAGCCGATGTGGCTCAATTGGCAGAGCAGCTGATTTGTAATCAGCAGGTTAACGGTTCGAGTCCGCTCATCGGCTCTATATGGATGGCTTCCCGAGTGGCCAAAGGGGACAGACTGTAAATCTGCTGCAAATTGCTTCGGTGGTTCGAATCCACCGCCATCCATTTTTTTATTGTATAAAACAATAAATCAAAAAATATTCCTTTTGGAATACATAATGACGCGGGGTGGAGCAGTCTGGAAGCTCGTCGGGCTCATAACCCGAAGGTCATAGGTTCAAATCCTATTCCCGCTACTATATGCCTAGATAGCTCAGTTGGTAGAGCAGAGGACTGAAAATCCTCGTGTCGTTGGTTCGATTCCGACTCTAGGCATCTTTTTTGTTTCTAGATGTTTTTCAGATGATTGTTCTTTTCTTTCATTTTTTCCCTGTTATTTTGATTTATAAATGCTGATAGATTATTAGTTTAGAGAGTTTTCCGCAGTTTTTTATTTTATTTTTCCGTTTTTATGGTACTATTAAGAAGATTAATTTTACTGTGCCTATTTTGACTTTAGAATTGTACTGGGAGTAACCCGTTTATAAAAGATTATTTAAGGAAGTAGTGTAATGGACAGATTTACTGAGTTAGATAAAGAAGCAATTAAGAAGGTACTGGATATTAAGCATTATGATCCAGACTCTTTTGATCCAGATCTTTTAGATGAACTTGAAGATAATCCTGAATATAAGGATATGCTTAAAAGATATGGTAAGGATCTTTTAGAGGATGAACGTTTTGCAGTGCTTAAGACTTTTATACAGCATGGAAATGTAACTGTATATGAGCATTGTATTCATGTAGCTTTATGTGCTATCAGAATTAATAAGTGGCTTGGTGTAAAGTGCAGACCAAGAGATCTTATAAGAGGAGCTCTTTTACATGATTATTTCCTTTATGATTGGCATAAAGGAGATGATCCAAAGAATATTCATCCTAAGCTTCATGGATTTTACCATCCAGGTATAGCTTTAAGAAATGCTTCAAATGATTTTAATCTCTCAGAAAGAGAGAAAGATATAATTAAAAAACATATGTGGCCTCTTACTGTATTCCCGCCAAGATGCAGAGAGGCTTGGGTTGTTTGCATGGCAGATAAGTATGCTTCTACATTAGAGACACTTAAGCTCAAGAAAGGAAAGATAGCTGAGAATTATGCCTGATTTATACCAGGAGCTTGATAGGCTGGCGGATAGTGATATGTATCCGTTCCACATGCCAGGTCATAAACGTAATTTAGAAAGCACCCCATTAAAGGGTGCTTTTCGTTGCGATATAACGGAAATAGACGATTTTGATAATCTACATGCTGCAAATGGAATAATTCTGGAAGGTCAGAAAAGGGCTGCTAAGCTTTATGGCTCTGATGAAACCTTCTATGTTGTTAACGGAAGCACAGCTGGTGTATTAAGCGCTGTATCTTCAGTGGCATCATACGGAGATACAATCTTAGCTTCAAGGGGTAGTCACAGATCACTTTATAACGCAGCATATCTTAAGAATTTAAATATCAAGTATCTTCCTTATAGTTTCGAAACTGAATATGAAATTCCAACAGCTACAAGGCCTGAAGATATAAAAGAGGCACTAGATGACTCAATTAGCGCTGTTTTTATTACTTCTCCTACTTATGAGGGCAAGTGCGCTGATGTTAGGGCTATAGCAGAGCTTTGTCATCAAAAGAAAATTCCGCTTATTGTCGATGCGGCGCACGGAGCACACTTTGGATTGAGTAAGCTTGTTCCGGAAAATGCTGTAGCTCAGGGAGCGGATATTGTTATTCACAGTCTGCACAAGACGTTACCTTCAATGACACAGACAGCTCTTTTGCATGTTAATGGAGAGTTGGTGGATAGAAACAGAGTAAAGAGAAGTCTGTCTATATATCAGTCCAGCAGTCCATCTTACGTTTTGATGTCTTCTATTGATCTATGTATTAAGGAAATGGAAGAAAAAGGCGATGAATTTATTGAAAGGCTTGTTTATTTCCGCAATAAGATTCAGGAAGAAACTAAGTATTGCCAAAATGTAAAGGTCTTGGGTAAAGAGTATATTGACGACCCATCTAAGGTGCTGATTTGTAGTGATGTTTGCACAATGACAGGCCAGAACATATATGATATACTTCGTGAAGAATATGCGCTCCAGCTTGAAATGGCTGCAGAGAAGTATGCACTTGCTATAATTACAGGCTGGGATCGCGAGGATGGAATAGACAGACTTATAAAGGCAATATGTGAGATTGATGCCAGAGTAAGTAGCTCTTTTTACAAGAAGAGCGATAGGGCTAATAGATGCTGTATCATTCCAGAAAAGGTATATTCAATAGCGCAGGGCTGGGATATGGAAAAAGAGCTTGTGCTTATAGAGGAAGTAGTGGGACGAGTTTCGGGAGAATTTGTGAATCTGTATCCACCGGGAATTCCGATTCTTGCGCCAGGGGAAAGGTTTTCAGAGGAAATTGTTGAAAATCTAAAGGGTTATCTTCAAGAAGGATTGAACCTTCAGGGAGTTCAGAAAATAGAAAAACAAGGTATAATAAAGAGAGGATTTATATGCGTAAAACAAAAATAATTTGCACCATAGGACCAGCAAGTGAAAGTGAAGAAAAGCTTAGAGAGATCATGCTTGCGGGCATGAACGTAGCTCGTTTTAACTTTTCACATGGATCCCATGAAGAACATAAAAGAAAATATGACAGAATCAAGAAGCTTCGTGATGAGATGGATCTGCCAATCGCAGTAATGCTTGATACAAAGGGACCTGAGATCCGACTTAAGGATTTCGAGGGCGGCAAGACTGAGCTTGTTACAGGTCAGAGATTTACTCTTACATCAAGAGATATTATGGGTAGTAACTCAGAGGTTTCTATCACATACAAAGAGCTTACTAATGACTGTAAGCCAGGAATGACCATTCTTCTTGATGATGGACTTATTGAGCTTAAGGTTGATACAGTTACAGACACTGATATTACATGTACTGTTGTAAATGGCGGACCTATTTCTGATAAGAAGGGTGTTAACGTGCCAGGAGCTAAGCTTACAATGCCTTATCTTAGCGAGCAGGACAGAGGAGATATTATTTTTGGCTGCGAGCAGGGATTTGATTTTGTAGCTGCTTCTTTTGTAAGAACTAAGGATGATGTTCTTGCCATTAGGGAGATCCTTAAGGACAAGAATAGTCAGATGAAGATAATTGCTAAGATCGAGAGCACTCAGGGTATTGATAATCTTAAGGAAATCCTTGAGGTTGCTGATGGAATCATGGTAGCAAGAGGAGATATGGGTGTAGAGGTTCCTTTTGAGGAAGTTCCAGTTATTCAGAAGGAAATGATCAAGATGGCTGAGGCTTCTGGTAAATACGTTATCACAGCAACTCAGATGCTTGATTCAATGATTCACCATCCACGTCCAACAAGAGCTGAGGTTACAGACGTTGCCAACGCTATTTATGATGGAACAACAGCTATCATGCTTTCTGGCGAGACTGCTTCAGGTGATTACCCTGTTGAGGCAGTAAGAACAATGGCTAAGATTGCTGAGAGAACAGAGGCTGACATTGATTATGTAGGAAGACTTAAGAAAAGAGATTACGCGCCTACAGATTCTACAACAGCTATTTCTCATGCAACATGTAATATCGCAGCAGAAGTAAATGCAGATGCCATCCTTACTGTAACAATGTCAGGATTTACAGCCAGCATGGTATCAATGTACAAGCCTAACTGCCAGATTATTGCATGTACAATTAATCCTACAGTTTGCAGACAGGCTAACCTTATGTGGGGTGTTGCGCCACTTCATATCAGACAGGAAGATACAGCTGATGAGCTCTTTAGAGAGGCAATTAATTCAGCTAAGAATGCAGGATATCTCAAGAAGGGTGACAAGGTTGTACTTACAGCAGGCGTACCTTTGGGAATTCCTGGAAGAACTAACATGATCAGAGTTGAGGAGCTGTAAAAAGAGTAGATGGGTAAGATATTTCTTTTGATGGGCAAGAGCACATCGGGAAAAGACACAATATACAAGACAATCATAAAGGATAAGGAGCTGAACCTTAAAAAGGTGGTTCCTTATACTACCCGCCCTATGAGAGATGGGGAAATTGATGGCGTTCAGTACTTCTTTAAGACTGAGAGCGAGTATATTGGCTATAAAGATGTGGGCAAGATCATAGAAGAGAGAACTTATCACACCCATTATGGCGAGTGGAGATATTTTACAGTAGATGATGGACAGATAGACCTGGAGACGGGGAACTATCTAATGATAGGAACATTAGAGTCCTTCTTTTATATAAGAGATTATTTTGGAAAAGAGAATGTGATACCGATTCTCATTGATGTGGACGCCAGAATTCGTCTGGAAAGAGCTATGGAGAGGGAAAAGAAGCAGGAGCATCCCAAGTATGATGAGATGTGCAGAAGATTCCTCGCAGACGAAGAAGATTTTTCAGAGGATAAGCTGGAAAAAGCAGAGCTTCCAAGAAGATTTAACAATAACGGTAAGATAGAGGACTGTATCGATTCTATTACTGCCTATATCAGGGAATGCAGGTAGATAGCTGATTCAGTGGAGGATATTGTATGGATATTAAAATCAATAATATAAATCCTACTCCTCAGGCGCCAACTCCCGAACAGGTTCAGGAGGCAAATGGTGATTTTAAGTTTATCCTTACAAGTAAATTAGAAGATACGAACCTTGCTGAGAGATTAAACCTGATGATGCAGGAAATTATCCAGCAGGGTGACAAGATCTCAAAGAGAAATGATATTAAGGATATGCAGAGATATCGTATCCTTATTAAGGACTTTATGAATGAAGTGGTTACCAGATCTCATGCCTTTTCCAGAGAGAATTTCCTGGACAGGAAGGGAAGGCACAGAGTATATGGAATAATCAGACAGGTGGATAAAGAGCTGGACGAACTGGCTCAGGAGCTTGTAAAAGACGAATGTAACAATATTGATATTCTTGCCAAGATAGGTCAGATACAAGGATTATTATTAGATATCTTTACATGATCAGTGTTTGGGGATTAACACGGGGGAAGTAATGGCGGATTTTGCAGATATTATAGATCAGATACAGATGAAAGAGCACATGCAAAATGCGCTTGTGACAGATAAAGTATCACATGCCTATATCATTTCCGGAGAGAATGGTTCAGGCAAGAAATTCATGGCAAATATCTTTGCCAAGGCGCTTCAGTGCGAGCATAGAGAAGAAAAGAAAGGCTATATTGAGGCCTGCAACGAATGTCCTTCATGTATAAAGGCATTAAGCGGAAGTCATCCGGACATCATAACAGTCACTCATGAAAAGCCAGGAAGCATCGGTGTTGACGACATCAGACAGAAACTCTGCGATGATGTGGCTATTAAGCCCTATGAGAGCAAGTATAAGGTTTACATAATACCAGAGGGCGAGAAAATGACACCGGCAGCTCAGAATGCCTTGCTTAAGACACTGGAGGAGCCACCTTCATATATTTCGATAATTATTCTCACCAGCAACATCAACGCATTTTTACCAACTATTATCAGTAGATGTATAGTTTTGCCTATGAAGCCCGTTAAGGATGATTCCATCAAGAAGCACCTGATGGAGAATTGCCACGTGGTGGATTATAAGGCCATGCTATGCGCATCTTTCGCAAGAGGAAACGTTGGAAAAGCACTGGAGCTGGCATCTAATGAAAGATTTGAGAATCTCAAAAACAGCACAATAGAGCTTATATCCAAATTAAACAGCTTAGAAATACATGACATTATGGACAGGCTTCATGAAATGCTTGAACCAGCCAGTGAAGATGAGAAAAATGCAAAAAAAGGCATCGATATGGGCATGCTTGAAGACTTTCTGGACATACTGATCTTTTTGTTTAGAGACATGCTTATCTATAAGGCGACTGAAGAAGAGGATCACTTGATTTTCACTGATAAAGTAGCGTATATTAGAAGTGTTACTGAAAATTGTTCATATAAAGGAATTGATCGTATAATCAAGAACATGGAAGTTGCGAAAAATCGCATAAATTCCAATGTGAATATAGATTTAGCATTAGAACTGATGCTAATAGGAATTAAGGAGAATTTATGACCAAAGTAATCGGCGTAAGATTTAGAACTGCCGGAAAGATATATTTCTTTTCACCTGGACCATACCTTATCAAAAAGGGAGATCACGTAATTGTAGAGACTGCAAGAGGCGTTGAGTACGGTACAGTTGTAGGAGAGCCCAGAGAAGTTGATGACAGCGAGGTAGTTAAGCCACTTAAGACAGTTCTTAGAACAGCAAGTACTAAGGACGATGAGCAGGAAAAGGCTAATAAGGAAAAAGAAAAAGAGGCTTTCAAGATCTGCCTTGAGAAGATCAAGAAGCACAATCTTGAAATGAAGCTTATTGATGCAGAGTACACCTTTGACAACAATAAGATTCTCTTCTATTTCACAGCAGATGGAAGAATAGACTTTAGAGAATTGGTAAAAGATCTGGCAGCAGTATTTAAGACCAGAATCGAGCTTAGACAGATCGGTGTTCGTGATGAGACCAAGATAATTGGTGGATACGGCATTTGTGGAAGACCACTGTGCTGTCATTCATACCTTTCAGACTTCGTTCCAGTATCTATCAAGATGGCTAAGGAGCAGAGCCTTTCACTTAATCCAACAAAGATTTCCGGAGTATGTGGAAGACTTATGTGCTGTCTTAAGAATGAAGAGGACGTTTATGAAGAGCTTAACAGAAAGATGCCAGGAGTTGGTGACTTCTGCAGAGCTAAGGATGGTCTTGAAGGTGAGGTTTCTAGCGTAAACATCCTCAGACAGACAGTTAAGATCCTTGTTGATGTGGACGACGAGAAAGAAGTTCACGAATACAAGCTGGATGAACTTGAATTTATCAAGAAGAAGCAAAAGAAAAAGAATAACAACAATAACAATAAGAAGAACCCTCAGGAAGACGAGGAAATGAGAGAGCTTGAAAAGCTCGAGAAGATTGAGAAACAGGAAGGAAAGTCAAAGCTTGGGGACAATTGATCTTAAAGCAGGAGAAAGACTTGATGACCTGCAGATAAAAGGTTATAGGATCATTCAGGATCCAGAGCGATTCTGCTTTGGTATGGATGCAGTTCTTTTATCTGGGTTTGCTCATGCTCAGGATGGAGCAAGCGTTCTTGATCTTGGGACCGGAACCGGGATAATACCTATTCTTATGGCAGCCAAGACCGGGGCAGATAAGCTGGTGGGATTGGAGATTCAGCCAGAGAGTGCAGAGATGGCTAATAGGAGCGTTATCCTTAATGATCTTGAAGAGAGGGTCAGTATTGTAAATGGAGACATTAAGGAGGCAAGCACATTGTTTAAGGCTGCCTCCTTTGATATTGTTACGAGCAATCCTCCATATATGATCAACAGCCATGGCCTTAAGAATCCGGATGCTCCAAAGGCTATCGCAAGGCATGAGATACTTTGCAGCCTTGAGGATGTTATAAGTACCGCAGCTAAATTGCTTAAGCCTGGCGGGAAGTTCTACATGGTGCACAGACCCTTCAGGCTGGCGGAGATCATGTCCACCATGGAGAAGTACAAGCTTGAGCCAAAGAGAATGAGACTGGTCTATCCATACGTGGATAAAGAGCCCAACATGGTGCTCATAGAGGGAAGCCGAGGCGGAAAGCCAAGACTTACAGTGGAGAGCCCGCTTATCATCTATAAGGACAAGGGCGTGTACACTGATGAAGTGTATGAAATCTACGGATACAACAAGAATTGAGGAAATAGAATGGCAGGAATCCTGTATTTATGTGCAACTCCAATAGGCAATTTGGATGACATGACCTTTAGAGTCCTTGAGACACTAAAGAGCGTGGATCTGATTGCTGCGGAGGACACAAGAAACAGCATAAAGCTACTTAATCATTTCGATATTCACACTGAAATGACCAGTTATCATGAGTACAACAAGTATGATAAGGCTAAGTGGCTGATTGAGAAAATGATGGAGGGCACAAATGTTGCCCTTATTACTGATGCAGGAACACCGGCGATTTCTGATCCGGGCGAAGTGTTGGTGGCAGAGTGCCATAAGGCTGGAATCAAGGTAACATCACTTCCTGGCCCAGCAGCCTGCATTACAGCCCTTACACTTTCAGGACTTAGCACAAGAAGATTCTGCTTTGAAGGCTTCTTGCCATCCTTAGAGGATAAGAAGCAGAGAAAAAGAATCCTTGAAAACCTTAAGAATGAGAGCAGAACCATAATAATGTACGAAGCTCCTCACCACCTTAAGGGAACTCTTGATGATATTTATGAAGCCCTTGGAGACAGGAAGATATCCATCTGCAGAGAACTGACAAAGAAATTTGAAGAGGTAACACCAACAACAATTGCACAGGCTATTTCTTTTTACAAGGATAATGATCCAAGAGGCGAATATGTCCTTGTTATAGAGGGAAAGAGCCTTGACGAACAGGACGAGGAAAAGAGACTTGCCTGGCAGGAAATGTCCATCGAAGAGCACATGAAATTCTACGAGGACGCCGGAGTTCCGCATAAAGAGGCCATGAAGAAGGTGGCAGCCGACAGGGGAGTCGGTAAAAGAGAAATCTATCAGGCACTACTTGAAGATAAATAACACTACACAACGGGGGTACACTTATGGGCGAGACAGAATATGTAGCAAAGCAGCCACCAATGGGATGGAACAGCTGGGATTGCTACGGAGCAACAGTTAATGAGGAACAGCTTTTGGGAAATGCCAAGTATATGGCAGAGAACCTGAAGGAATATGGATGGAAGTACATTGTGTGCGACATCCAGTGGTATGAGCCACAGGCTGCATCCCACGAATATCATAAGTTTACAGATCTCGAAATGGATGAGTATTCTAGACTTATTCCAGCTGTAAACAGATTCCCATCTTCTGCAGGCGGAAAGGGATTTGGACCAATCGCGCAGCAGATCCATGACATGGGCCTTAAGTTTGGAATTCACATCATGCGTGGAATCCCAAGACAGGCCGTCCACAAAAATACTAAAATTCTCGGAACAACAGCCACAGCAAGAGATGTAGCACATCCAGCATCAATCTGCCTATGGAATACAGATATGTACGGCGTAGATGCCAACTGTGAAGGCGCACAGGAGTACTACAACTCTATATTCAAGATGTACGCTGAGTGGGGCGTTGATTACGTTAAGGTTGATGATATCGCAAGAGAGGACTGTGGCCCGGAGGCACCAGGGGCAGCCTTTTCTGAGATCGCTATGATCAAAAGAGCTATCGCTGAAAGCGGAAGAAAGATGGTTCTTAGCCTTTCTCCAGGACCAGCAAGAGTTGACCAGAAGGACTTCCTTTTAGAGAACGCCAACATGTGGAGAATGACTGATGACTTCTGGGATAGCTGGCAGCTTCTTTATGGAATGTTTGAAAGATGCCACGCCTGGGAAGGAATCGGATGCAAGGACCACTGGCCAGATTGCGACATGCTTCCTTTGGGACACCTGGCTATTTGCGGAGCAGGCGGTAATAACTCAGACAGATATACCAAGTTCACTCAGGATGAGCAGAAAATGCTCATGACCCTTTGGTGTATCTTTAGATCACCACTTATGTTTGGCGGTGAGATGAGAGATAACGATGAGTTCACCAACAGCCTTCTTACCAATAAGAGACTTCTTAAGATGCATCATGATGGAAGAAAGGCAAAAGAGATTTCAAGAAAGGACGACGTTGTAATCTGGAGGAGCCAGACTAAGGACGGCGGAATCTACGTAGCTCTTTTCAACATCGGAGAGGACAAGAATAAGGCAAAGCTTAAATTCAAGGACCTTGACCTTGATAAGGACAAAGAGTTTACAGCCACAGAGATTTGGACTGGAGAGACAGTTCTTTTACATGACAAGGACGAAGTTTCACTGAAACCGCATACCGTGGTATGTTACGAAATCAGATGAGAAAAATAAGCGACAATTATAGGAATTTACAGTAATTTAATATATAAATTCCTCCAAAAATGTTGTTAAAAGCTTGACTTTGTAGTATAAATGAAGTGATGGTCGCACTTTGACATAAATTTCATAAGTGACATAACAAATTTCTGAAATTGTTAACGCAATTCAGATAATTTGTGACAAAAAAATTATAAAGAAGAGAGGTCAGAAATATGGCAAACATCGATTTAAGCCAGTATGGCATCACAGGTACAACTGAGATAGTTTATAACCCTTCATACGAGTTACTTTATGAAGAGGAGAAGAAGTCAGATCTTACTGGATATGAGAAGGGCGTTGATACAGAGCTTGGTGCTGTAAACGTTATGACAGGTATCTACACAGGTCGTTCTCCTAAAGATAAGTACATCGTTATGGACGCTAACTCAAAGGATACTGTATGGTGGACAACTGACGAGTACAAGAACGATAACCACCCAATGAGCGAAGAAGTTTGGGCAAAGGTTAAAGAACTTGCTAAGAACGAGCTTTGCAACAAGAGACTTTTCGTTGTTGACGCTTTCTGCGGTGCTAACAAGGATTCTCGTATGGCAGTTCGTTTCATCGTTGAGGTTGCTTGGCAGGCTCACTTCATTAAGAATATGTTCATTCAGCCTACAGACGCTGAACTTGCTGATTTCAAGCCAGATTTCGTTGTTTACAACGCATCAAAGGCTAAGGTTGAGAACTACAAGGAGCTCGGACTTAACTCTGAGACTTGCGTAGCATTCAACATCACATCTCGTGAGCAGGTTATCATCAACACATGGTACGGCGGAGAGATGAAGAAGGGTATGTTCTCTATGATGAACTACTACCTTCCACTTAAGGGCATGGCTTCAATGCACTGCTCAGCTAACACAGATATGGAAGGTAAGAATACAGCAGTATTCTTCGGCCTTTCAGGAACAGGTAAGACAACTCTTTCAACAGATCCTAAGAGACTTCTTATCGGTGATGACGAGCACGGTTGGGACGACAACGGCGTATTCAACTTCGAAAGTGGTTGCTATGCTAAGGTTATCGGCCTTGACAAAGAGTCTGAGCCAGATATCTACAACGCTATCAGAAGAGACGCTCTTCTTGAGAACGTAACAGTAGCTGCTGACGGTAAGATCGACTTTGATGATAAGAGCGTTACAGAGAATACTCGTGTATCATATCCTATCAACCACATCGAGAACATAGTTCAGAAGGTTAACCCTGTATCTGCAGGTCCTGATGCTAAGAACGTTATCTTCCTTTCAGCTGATGCGTTCGGAGTACTTCCTCCAGTATCAATCCTTACACCAGAGCAGACACAGTACTACTTCCTTTCAGGTTTCACAGCTAAGCTTGCTGGAACAGAGAGAGGAATCACAGAGCCTACACCTACATTCTCAGCTTGCTTCGGTCAGGCATTCCTTGAGCTTCATCCTACAAAGTACGCTCAGGAGCTTGTTAAGAAGATGCAGAAGTCTGGAGCTAAGGCTTACCTCGTTAACACAGGTTGGAACGGAACTGGTAAGAGAATTTCTATTAAGGATACACGTGGAATCATCGATGCAATCCTTAATGGCGATGTAAACAAGGCTGAGACAAAGAAGATTCCTATCTTCGATTTCGAAGTTCCTACATCACTTCCAGGAGTTGATCCTGCAATCCTTGATCCTAGAGATACATACGCTGATGCTTCTGAGTGGGAGACAAAGGCTAAGGATCTTGCAGAGAGATTCACAAAGAACTTCAAGAAGTACGAAGGAAACGAAGCTGGTAAGGCACTTGTATCAGCAGGCCCAAAGCTTTGATTCTATCGAAACTTAAATAAGTAATTATAGGGGATGACATCCAATAAAGGGTGTCATCCCTTTTACTTATGTAGTAAAATAAATAGAAGTTCAAAACGGAGGTAAATTATGGAAAAAATTGTGAAATTCAAACCAAAAAACGTGGGAAAAAAGATTCTTCTCGCAGTTGCCGGAATCTTTCTTTTACTTGTAATCTTCGGATCTTTTTATAACGTAAGTGAGCAGGAGCAGGCTGTAGTAACACAGTTCGGTAAAGTAGTTGCTACAAACTCAGCTGGTCTTTACTTCAAGATCCCATTTATCCAGAGAGTGCACATGGTTGATATGACAACCCATGGCATCGGCATTGGCTACAAGGTCGATGGAAATGGCCAGAACATAACAGTGGATGATGAAGGAATCATGATCACATCCGACTTTAACTTTGTAGATATCGATTTCTATCTGGAGTACAAGGTAAGCGATCCAATCGCATATATCTACAATACAGATGATCCAGAGATGATCATGAAGAACATCGCTCTGGCAAGCATCAGATCTACAGTAATTGACTATCCTGTAGATGAAGTTATCACGACAGCTAAGGGTCAGATTCAGGCTGAAGCTAAGGAAAGACTTACTAAGGCCCTTACAGAGCAGAACGTAGGACTTACAGTTGTTAACCTTACAGTTCAGGATGCTGAGCCACCAACAGATGAGATCAAGCAGGCCTTCAAAGCAGTTGAGACAGCTAAGCAGGGAAAAGAGACAGCTATTAACAACGCTAAGAAATACGAAAGCGAGCAGATCCCAGCAGCAGAGGCTGAGGCAGACAGAATCGTTCAGAATGCACAGGCTGCCAAGGAAGCAAGAATTGCAGAGGCAGAAGGTGAAGCATCCAAGTTCAACAGTATTTACGAGGAATATAGCAAATACCCTCTTATAACCAAGCAGAGACTTTTCTATGAAGCATTGGAAAATGTTCTCCCAGGTGCAAAGGTCATCATTACAGACGGAAACACCCAGCAGATGTTACCACTAGACAGCTTTTCTGGTTCTTCATCAGATGGCGACAACTAAGACAGAGAGGTATTTGATATGAAAAACAATTTTGTTAAAGGATTGATTGCAGTTATTGCAATTGCACTTTTTATAGTAATAGGCAATTCTCTTTTTACAGTTCATCAAAAAGAGTATGTGGCAGTAAGACAGTTCGGTAAGATCGTAAGAGTTGAGAATGAGCCAGGTCTCAAGATCGTTACACCTTTTGTTCAGACAATTCAGAGAATCAGCGCAGAGACTAAGCTCTACGACATTCCTCAGTCAGACGTTATCACAAAGGATAAGAAGTCTATGATCACAGATACTTATGTCCTTTGGAGGGTTACAGATCCTGTTAAATATATTCAGACACTGAACGCCCTTGATGGAAGAGCTCAGGAGAGAATTGAGGCAGCAGTTTATAATGCAACAAAGACTGCAATCTCATCAATGACACAGGACGAAGTTATCGAGTCAAGAGGTGAAGCCCTTACAACACTTATTACACAAAATGCCAACTCAGATATGGGCGGCTATGGTATCGAGATCGTAACAGCTGAGATCAAATCCCTTGATCTTCCTGATGACAACAGAGCAGCTGTTTATGACAGAATGATCTCAGAGCGTAACAACATCGCTGCATCCTACGAGGCAGAAGGTGCTGCAGAGGCTCAGAAGATCAAGAACGAGACTGACAAGAAAGTGGCTATCCTTACAGCAGATGCAGAGAAGACTGCAGCTCAGCTCGAAGGTGAAGGCGAAGCAGAATATATGAAGATCCTCTCTGAAGCCTACAACACTCCAGAAAAGGCAGAGTTTTATAACTTCATGAGAGAGCTGGAAGCCTTTGAGAAAGCTCTTTCTACAGGGGATAAGACCTTTATCCTTGATAAGGACTCAGAGCTTGCACGACTTCTTTACGGAATCTACTAATACGTAACCTTGGCAGAACCCCAGGGAAAAGAACTAAATAAAAAATCTTAACAACGAAGGAGATACAACATGTTATACGGAGGACTTGAAGCAGGCGGAACCAAGATGATCTGCGTTATTGGAAATGAGAATGGTGAGATCTTAGAAAGAGCCACCTTCCCAACCAAGACCCCAGAGGAGACAATGCCTCTTATGATAGATTTCTTTAAGGGAAAAGAGATCAAGGCCCTTGGAATAGCTTGCTTTGGACCAATAGATCTTGATAAGAATTCAAAGACTTACGGATATATCACTTCAACACCTAAGCTTGCCTGGAAGAACTACAACATCGTAGGAGCCTTCAAGGATGCTCTTGGTGTGCCAGTTGGATTTGATACAGACGTAAACGGTTCACTCCTTGGTGAGATTACCTGGGGATGCGCTAAGGGACTTAGCGATGCCATTTACCTGACAATTGGAACAGGTATAGGCGGCGGAGTTATGACAAATGGTCAGCTCCTTCACGGAATGCTTCATCCAGAGCTTGGTCACATGAGACTTGCCAAGGCTGAGAACGATCCATTTGAGGGAGTATGCCCTTACCACGGAACATGCTTTGAAGGACTGGCAGCAGGACCAGCCATCGAAAAGCGCTGGGGCAAAAAAGCTGTTGAGCTTGCCGATAACGACGAAGTATGGGAGCTTGAGAGCTTCTACATCGCCCAGGCCCTTGCAACCTACATTCTGACCCTTAGTCCTAAGATCATCATCCTGGGCGGCGGAGTTATGCACCAGATGCAGCTCTTCCCACTTATCAGAAAGAAGGTTGTGGAGCAGCTTAACGGCTATATCAATACAAAAGAAATAGACAACATCGACGAATACATTGTACCTGCAAGCCTTAATGACGACCAGGGAATCATGGGAGCAGTTAAGCTGGCAATTGATGCTGTTTAATGACGGAGAAATGAATGACTAGAGAAGAAATACTTAAATATGCACCAATAGTTTACATGGACGCCAACGAGCCAATTCAGATAAAGAGAGTGGGCTATGCTGTTTATGAAGAGGATAAGTCTAAGAGCCTTTCTTTTAACAGGACCTTTGACTTTCAGAATGTTAAGGGCACAAAGGCAGTAATAGAATTTGCCTACTATCTGGACTACGACATCCAGCATCTGTATGACCTTGAGCACATCTGGGTTTACATCGATGGCTACGGAAATGTTGTAGGAGCAGAGGGAAGTTACCACGGAAGATTCCTTAACGCCTTTGTTCCTGGGCTATCAGGACATAAGGACAACAAGGTGGTTATGTACTCACAGCCAGGTAAGCACGCCATGCTGTCAGACCCTAAGCTTATGTATCTCTACACAGAGCTTTTCGAAGCCTGTGACAGACTGGCAGGCATAAATGGGCTGGATGCGCCAGAGCGCTACCTTACTGACATTCACATTACAGAGGATGAGAATAAGAGGGTAAAAGAGTATATCAAGAAGCAGTTTAAGTTTACCCCAGCCATGAGATTTGTTCAGACTATCTTTGATGACGTGGACTACATGCCTTGGGAGGAACTGCAGGGTAAAATTCCTGAGTATATTCAGATACAACTTAATAAGATTTTCAAGTAAAAGGATGGCTAGTGATCTATTTATGGATTTACTAGCCATATTATTATCTGCTAAAATTTATCATCATATTTATTTGGATTATCAATTCTAAATCGGGGAAGGTATAGCAATGGGTAATTTAGAGGCAAACGTTCAGAAAATACGGGAGTTTACAGACAATCTCTATGGCGAGATCTTTAAAGACAAAGTGTCCGTGGACAAGGTGATGACCAGTGATGGCATCAGGATCAAGAAAATCCCTTATAACAGCAGGCACACATTATTTGAGGATCCCAAGGACTGGGATATTCACAACTATGGAGATACCTGGGGTGAGAGAGATACCCATTTTAATATTAGGCTCAAGGTCCAGATTCCAGAGAGCTTTAGAGGCAAGGAGGTTCTGTTCTTCCTTTCCACTGGCGCAGATGATATCTGGAATACTGATAACCCACAGATGCTTATCTACATCGACGGAGTAAGGCGCTGTGGCATGGACATGAACCACAACAGCCTCACTATCTTTGAAAAAGAGGACTGGGAAAAGGGAAGAGATACCCTGGTGGATATAGCAATCTATGCATATTCCAACTGGGCGGACAACACAAACAACCTGGAGATGGAGATCGCTACAAGAAACGAACAGGCTCAGAACCTTTATTTCGACCTTCTTGTTCCTCTTGAGATTCTGGAAAGCCTCATTGCTACAGGAGATTACGATGAAGAGAAAGCTCTTTTTATCGAAAAGCACCTGACCAAGGCCATCACAGAGTTTGCGGATTACACAGAGGCCTCAGAATACCTGAGAAAAGAGCTGTATGGTAAGGATTTAAGCGACATCACCGTAGACAGCGTTGGTCATACCCACATCGACGTGGCCTGGAAGTGGCAGATAAGACAGACTAAAGAGAAGGTCATCAGAAGCTTTTCCACAGTTATGGAGCTTATGAGGAAGTACCCTGATTATATCTTCATGTCCAGCACACCTCAGATGTACGAGTTTGTAAGAGAAGAAGAGCCAGAGCTCTTTGAAGAGATAAAAGAAAAAGTTAAGAAGGGAAAGTTCGAGCCAGAGGGCGGCATGTGGCTTGAGGCGGACTGCAACCTTACAAGCGGAGAATCCCTGGTAAGGCAGATCCTTTATGGAAAAAGATATTTCAAGGACACCTTCAATGTGGATTCAACAATATTGTGGCTTCCGGACGTGTTTGGCTATAGCGCAGCAATGCCACAGATCCTTAAAAAGAGCGGTATCAAGTCCTTCATGACAACCAAGCTTGCCTGGAACGACACCAACAGATTCCCCTACGACCTGTTCTTCTTTAAGGGAATCGATGGAAGCAAGGTCCTGTCCTACATAATCACAACCTGCGATTATCCTAAGGCAGACGAAGCCATGAAGGAAGATAACAAGATCCTTAACTACACCTACAACGGAAGGCAGAATGCTTCACAGATCATGGGAACCCACAGAGCCTTCAGGGAAAAAGACATTACTAATGAACTTCTGACAGTGTATGGCTTTGGTGATGGCGGCGGCGGAACAACCTGGGAAATGCTGGAGATGGATAAGCGCATGGAACTGGGACTTCCTATGTGTCCTGTAACCAGGAAGACCACTGTTAAACAGTTCTTTGATAACCTTCATGAGACAGTTAAGTCCAGGGAAGACCAGGTTCCTGTCTGGGAGGGAGAGCTTTATCTTGAATTCCACCGTGGAACCTATACATCTATCGGTAAGAACAAGAAGAACAACAGAAAAGCCGAGTTTGTAATGTCAGAGCTTGAGACCAGAAAGGTCTTCGACTTCCTTACAAAGGGTGCGAGCTACGATAGAGACACAATCAATGAAATGTGGAAGACAGTGATGCTGAATCAGTTCCATGACATTCTGCCAGGTTCCTCTATTGAAGAGGTTTACCAGGATTCTGATGAGCAGTATAAAGAGCTGTTTAGTAAGGCGAAAGCTCTTTTACCAGATGGAAGTGAGGGTGCTGGAGAAACTGAGAAGATTTCTCACATAACAGATACTAAAGACGGCAGCAGCCATGTCTTTGAGACAAAGTATTACAAGGTAATCATAGATGAAAAGGGCGAGATAGTAAGCCTTTATGACAAGGAGCTTGCAAGGGAGTTAAGGCACCAGGGTGCAGAGCCATTAAATAGACTTATTGCCTTTAAGGATGTGCCTAAGGAATACGACTGCTGGAATATCGATGCCGACTTTGAGGATGAATTCTACGATATAACTGACCTTCAGGAGCTTTCAATTAACAGTGATAGCATTCTGGTGAAGAGGAAATTTAGAGATTCTATTATCGAGCAGAGAATCCTGTTCTATGAGGATAGTAAGAGAATCGACTTCAAGACCCACGTGGACTGGCATGAGCACCAGATTCTGTTAAAGGCAGCTTTCCCTGTGGATGTGGATGCCAAGACCATTAACTGTGAGATTCAGTATGGTCATCTAACAAGAAATGTCGTAAGAGAGAATAAGTGGGACAAGGCCAAGTTCGAGTGCTGCGCCCATAAGTGGATCGACATGACTTGTGAGGATGGAAGCTACGGCGTGGCAATCCTCAATGATTGCAAATATGGCTATGATGCCAAGGAGAATCTGATGAGGCTTACCCTTCTTAAGTCAGGCATCTTCCCTAATCCTAATGCGGATAACGGACCAGCGGACTTCACCTATTCTCTTTATCCACACAAGGGAAGCTTTGACGAGGGCGGAGTTATCGAAGAGGCCTATAAACTCAACTACGAGAGCCATCTCTTTGACTACACTACCTACTTAAAAGCAAGAAATGCAATCATTGAACTCATAGATTCCAAGGGCGTTTTCCTTGAGGCGGTCAAGCTTTCTGAAGACGGCGAAGATATTATTGTGAGAATGTATGAGGGCTATGGAAAAGAGCATAAGGTAAAAGCAAAGCTTTTGACTGGCGTTTCTAAGGACATTGAGGGCGTTTACTTCTGTGATCTTCTTGAGAATCCTACAGATGATGGAGAGATTTCTTTTAACAGGGATAGCAGAGAGGCTGCGTTTGACATAAAGCCCTTTGAGATCAAGACAATAAGAATTGCAATAGAATAATAAACAAAAAATGCAATGTTTTTACCAATAAGACATAAAAACCGCGTAGATTATGCAACGCTATGAAAATAAAATGTATGATGTAAGGTCTAATAATGTGTGTGGACCTTATGTCATACATTTTTTATTAGGAGCAGAGATGAAGGAGACAAAGTTTTTATCAATTGCAATAGGCTTGCTTCAGGGTCAGAACGCTCAGAATGGCATTAGCGATAAGGCTGTGGATGAGATGGATGCTGACAGACTTTATAAGCTCGTAAGAGCGGCTGTTGATAACTATGGAACCGATATTGCAAAGCGCGTCAATCCTGTGGATAGACCTGGTAGCAACCAGAGAAACAGATTTCATGGAAATGGAATTGCAGATCCACACGGGGATTTAGGAAATGTATATATCGAGACTGTCTGCGGTGACAAGGGAACGCCTGCGCAGGTTAAGTTCTTTAAGCTTCTTGAAGGGGAAAGCCTTGAGAACTTCGACAGAGTAAACGGGCAGATCACTATGATCCGCGATATGACAGGCTTTGATGGATGCCTATCAAGACGCCTTTCTGTAGGGGACTACGTCGTTGAGATTTCCAAGGGAAGTGAATACGAGATAATTACTGACGCGATTCAGATTCGCAAGGACACGACACTTACGAAGAGATACGACCTGAATCACTTTGTGGACCTTGCCAGGGAAGGATGGATCGCTGGAGATCTGCATCACCACTGCATCTACTCAAGCCCAGTGTTTAGAGGGGATGACGATGTGGTTGAATCACCTTCAGAGGTTGCAAATTCCATGATGGCCATGGGACTTTCCTATGGTGCTTTGTCGGACCATCATAATACTCTTAATCATGATCTGTGGAGAGCACTTAAGTCCTCTGAGTTCACTCCGGTTGTGTCAAAAGAGATATCCACATCAAATGGGCATGTCATGGCACTGGGAGTAGAAAAGGACGTCATCTACAAGATTCCTGAGGATAAAGACAGGACAGATGAGTACTTAAGGGGAGAGTTTGTCAGAGTTACCGATGAGATCAGAAAAGAGGGAGGACTTCCCCAGATCAACCATCCAAGAGACCTTCAGGTTTCCATTTCCTGGAATCCTAAGTTTGAAGACCTGCTTCATATCTTTGAGACCATGGAGATCTGGAATGGCTCCAATCCAATGATGGCTGGAAGCACCAATGACAGAGCAAGAGACCTGTGGATAAGATGCCTTAAGAAGGGCGAGTTCTTCCCGGCAACAACAGGAAGCGACACCCACAACATCGCAGCAGATGATTATCACATTCTGCTGGATGAAATGCTGGATACCAGGGACATAATCGCAAGTCACAAGGATGAGCTGTCCAGGGAATATGCAGATGAGGTCTATGTTTTCCTTAAGATCTGCGAAGACCTTTTGCCAATACTTGAGAAATGGGCAGAGACCAATCTTACCAGCGGCGGCGTTAGAACTTACATCAAAGTTAATGGGGAACCAGACCAGAGCAAAGTCCTTGATGCACTACGAAATGGACATAGCTTCTTAACAGACGGACCTATCATCATTCCTAAGGTAAACGGAAGACTTCCTGGTAAGACAGACACACAGCATAGTGACAATGATCTTGATATAGACCTTAAGATTCTGTCCAACAGAGAACTTAAGACCTTGAGGATCTATGGAGAGAATGGCCTTATTAGAGAGCTCTTTTTACAGGCAGATAAGAAAAACGGCTTCTATGACTACAGTATGAAGGTCACAGAAACCGCAGGTGGCAATAAATATATTTACTTTGAAGTGGCAGATGATTGTACCAACATGGCAATCACCAATCCGGTAATCGTAGGTTAAGCCTTATTACTACCGGCGGAGTTCTTACGGTACTCTCTTGGAGATGTTCCGGTGATCTTGTTGAAGATCCTGTTGAACTGAGAGAAGGAAGTAAATCCGCAATCTGTAGCAATGGAAGATATCTTCTCGGAGGTGGCAGTCAGCTTGTACTGGGCATTCTTGATTCTGGTAAGCTGAATGTAATTGGAAAGATTAAAGCCTGTCACCTGCTTAAACTCACGGGAAAGATAGCTTGGACTGATAAAGAAGGAATCCGAAAGCGTATTAAGGGAAATGTCCTCATTGTAGTGAGCATGGATATAGGAGGAAATCTCGTACATCTTCTGCTCAATGGCGTTGTAGGAATTCTCGTCTGTGTAAATGTTCTTATCCTTGAGCTCATATAACTGATACAGGAACTCCTGGAACTTGTTGTGAATATAGAATTCATCAACGGGATTGCCGTAGTACTGATGATTCTTGGAAAAGACAAACAGGCTGTTGAGAATATCCGTCAGCTTCTTGCGATCCTCAAGCTCGAATCTGTAGATTGGAAGCTCCTTGTTAAAGGGCTCTAAAAGTGCCTTGTAGGCATCAGCGGATTCTGGCTTATCAAAAGGATACATGAAATCAATGATGATACGCTTTGAGGGCTCGCCCTTGTAATAAACAGTCTTGTGCATGACAGATGGGTTAAGCAGAACGATATCACCAAGGTGAATATTGTAAGGAACACCTTCGATAAGGTGAGTTGCATTAGGAGATAAAAGAATCATTATCTCGTAGTAAGGATGGAGATGCTGGAATTCCATGTTAATGGAAGCATCCCTCTTATCATAATCGATATAGTAAAAAGTATTATTGGGAATGTTGTTAATGATTATATAGTGATTATCTTCATAAAAAATGCTGTCATTTATAAGCATTGGCGCATCCTTTTAAGCAAAATACAAATTTAGAAAAGTTGCATGAATATGTTAACAGAAATAGGGAGAAGTAGCAAATGGTAGTTAACAAAGACGAAATTAGAAAAACTCTGGAGATTCTGGCAGATAGCTTCCAGAAGTTTCTCTATGAAGACGATGAAAAATTCTTAGAGAACATGAAGTCCAAGAATCTGGCGGGGGATGATATTTCCAGATATCAGCACTGGGAGTGGACTCAGGGAGTTGGCCTTTACGGCATCTTGCAGCTTTTCGAGGAAACAGGAAATAAGGATTATCTGGAGACCCTTGAGAAATACTATGAAAAAGAAGTGTCTCTGGGACTTCCAGCTAAGAATATCAATACAGTGGCTCCAATGCTTACACTTTCCTTTCTGTTAAAAGAGGGAGAGAATTCCAGGTACATGGATGTCTGCAAGGAGTGGGCAGAAGCCATCATGCACGACTTTGCAAGAACAGAGGAGGGCGGCCTTCAGCACAGAACCTCTGATACTGAGAACGAGCAGGAACTTTGGGATGATACACTGTTCATGACAGTAATGTTCCTGGCAAGTATGGGTGAAATATTAGATAATGATGAGTATAGAATGGAAGCAAGATACCAGTTCCTTCTTCACATCAAGTACCTGGTGGATCATAAGACAGGTCTTTTGTTCCACGGCTGGACCTTCCTTGAGAAGAACAACTTCGCAGAGGCACTTTGGGGAAGAGGAAACTGCTGGTTTACAATGGCTGTTCCTGAGTACCTGTCTGTAGCTGATGTTCAGGGAGCTGACAGGAAGTTCCTGGTGGAAGCCCTTAAAAAGCAGGTGGAAGCCCTTGAGAAATACCAGGATGAATCAGGCATGTGGCATACTCTCGTGGATGATCCAACATCCTACGTTGAGACCAGCGCTACCTGTGGATTTGCTTATGGAATCCTGAAGGCAGTTCGAATGGGCCTTATCGACGAGAAGTACAAAGATGTGGCTCTTAAGGCACTTAAGCCAGTTCTTTCTTATATCGCAGAGGACGGCACCGTTAACCAGGTATCCTACGGAACACCAATGGGCCGCAAGACCAAGGATTTCTACAAAGAGATTGAGATCAAGCCTATGCCATACGGACAGGCCCTTGCAATGTTATTCTTATTAGAAGTATTGAAGGTGTGAGAATGTATAGAATCGGAGTTGATGTAGGCGGAACCAACATAGCCATAGGAGTTGTGGACGACAGCTACAGCATTATAGGTAAAAGATCTATTAAGACCAGCCAGGTCCCAGAGATCGGTCAGATGATCGAAGCTATCGCTTCCGGGGTAAAAGAGCTAATCTCTGAAACTGGAATAAGTGAAAGCGACGTTGCCTGTGTAGGAGTTGGAGTTCCAGGAACAGCAGAGCTTGATACTGGAAAGGTTATGTACGCCAACAATCTTGGCTTTGAGGATGAACCCTTTTTGCCAAGGCTTAAGGAGGCCCTTGGAGAGCCCCTTTGTGAAAAGACATATTTTGATAACGACGCCAACGCAGCAGCCATCGGGGAGTACGTAACCGGAGGCTATACCGAGAAGAACTTTATGATGGTAACTCTCGGAACAGGAATTGGTGGCGGAATCATTATTGATGGGAAGCTGATCCGTGGCGTGAACTATGCGGCAGCAGAGTTTGGACACATGTCCATCAACATAGATGATAAGGGCTGCAACTGCGGAAGACGAGGATGCTTTGAGACTTACGCATCGGCAGCAGCATTAGTGGAGCAGGCAGTGGATTCCATGGAAAAGGATGTGGATAAGAAGTCCCTTTTATGGAAAAATTGTGGAAAAGTCTCCGATCTGGATGGCGAGAAATTCTTTGAAGCAGTTAAGGAGAAGGATGAGCTTGCTCTTAAGGTATTATCTCAGTATGAGATTTATCTGGCGGAGGGTCTCACCAACCTGATAAACATATTGCAGCCTGAGGTTTTGGTCCTTAGTGGCGGAATTACAAGGGCAGCAGAATACTATCTGGATGATGTAAGGTCTATGGTCCTTGAGAAGGTTTATTCCAGAAGCAGTAAGAAAAATACAAGAATAGAAGTTGCCCACGGTATCAAGGATGCCGGCGATGTAGGAATCATCGGAGCAGCACTTTTAGGAGAATAAGAGGAGTTAGAGATGGAAAAGCACTATCAGTTTATTCTTAAAGACACAGAGGAACTCGTATATGAGTCCATGGCTCGGCAGATCATGGATTCACAGAATGAGAATCAGGGAGCATTCTTAGATGACAATCACATCCTGGATGCTAAATTCACAATCTACAGAACAGCATCAATGATAGCTCTTTTCTGCAATAAGGATTCATGCCTTTATCATGACAAGGTTCTCCTTGAGAGAATCAGACTTGGCCTTAAGTTTGCAGTAAAGATGCAGCATGAGGACGGACTTTATGACTATGTTACCTGTAACTTTAAGTCAGCTCCTGATACCGCCTTTTCGATCAAGAAACTTATGCCATTTTTCTTTTACCTAAGAGATGTAGTTGGCGATAAGAAGATCGCTGAGGAGCAGGAAATCTTTGATGTGATGAACGGCATCATTGAAAAGGCTGCAAAGGGTATTGTTACTGGCGGCTTCCATACTCCTAACCACAGATGGGCAATTGCTTCAACTCTTATGGAGTGCGCTAAGATCTACGGCGACGAGTCAATGGTAAAGCGTGCCAACGAGTACCTGGCTGAGGGAATCGATTGTAACGAGGATGGCGAGTTTGCCGAGAAGAGCGCAGGTAACTACAACAGAGTTAATAATGACGCCATGATCACCCTGTCAGAGGCAACTGGCGATAAGAAATACGAGGAGTATGCTGTAAGGAACCTTAAGATGATGCTTCATTACTGGGAGCCAGACGATTCCGTATTTGCTGCTAACTCCACAAGATTTGATAAGGACAGACTTAACTATCCTACAGATTACTACACAGAATACATGCTCATGGGACAGCGCCACAACGTGCCTGAGTTCTATGAGATGTGCAATAAGATAATCGACATTTGTCAGAAGAAGAACATGCACGGTCCTGACTGCCTCATTTACTTCATGTGGTATCCAGAGTGGAGAACTATCGAGTGCGATAGCATTTACGAGGCTCCTGACTATCATGTCTTTTACAAGAATTCTGGAATCTCCAGAAATAAGACTGGAAGATATACCTATACACTAATGAGTGGAAAGAGTAATTTCCTTTACTTCCACAATGGCTCCATCAAGCTTGAGATGAAGGTGGCTGGAAGCTTTTGCGAGCACAGAGCTTTCAAGGCAGAGACAATGGAGGAGAAGGATGGAACACTTCACCTTCACCAGACAATGCATGGCTGGTACTACCTTCCATGGACAGATGATAAAAGACCTGACACCAGCGACTGGTGGGAGATGGATAACTCCAAGAGAGATAAGAAGATGGGCCCAGACATGGACATTGATGTGTGGGTAACAGAGTCTAAGGATAAGGACGGTATTGACGTAAGAGTTAAGACAAGCGGTGTCGACGGAGATCCTTGGAGAATCGAGCTCTCCTTTACAGGAGCTACATTCCTTGAGAATGGACATCTTTCTACACACCTGTATGGAAACGAGGCTCTTACCGTTAAGGATGATTATGTAGAGCTTTCAAACAGTAAGGATACATTGGTGGTTGGCCCTGGCTTTGGAACCCACAGATATATGGAGGGTAAAGAGGACTCCGAGCTTAGAAATGCAGGCTCATCAACTGTTTACTTTACTGATTACACAGGCTTTGATCACACAATTACAATTCGCAATAAGAGAAGTCAGTTCGAGAGGCACTAACTATGAAATACGTAGAGTTTGATAATAGCAGAAAAATGGATATCGTCTTCCTTGGAAGAATAGCGGTGGATTTTAACCCGGTGGATTACTTCCATCCTTTGGAGGAGTGCACTACCTTTAAGAAGTACCTGGGCGGATCTCCTGCCAACACTTCTATCGGAGTAACAAGACATGGCTTAAAGGCTGGCTTTTTTGCCAAGGTGTCAGACGATCAGTTTGGAGACTTCGTAACTCATTTCATGGAAAAAGAGGGAATTGATACCTCTCACATTTCAAGATGCAAGAACGGTGAGAAGATCGGTCTTACCTTCACAGAGATCCTCTCTCCAACAGAGAGCAGCATACTTATGTACAGAAATGAGATCGCAGATCTTCAGCTTTCTGTTGAAGACATCGACGAAGAGTACATTAAGAACAGCAAAGCTCTTTTGATATCAGGAACATCCTTGGCAGCAAGCCCATCAAGAGAGGCCGCTCTTAAGGCAGTGATGCTAGCAAAGAAGAATGGCACAAGAGTTATTTTCGATATCGACTACAGAGCTTATAACTGGAATAACGATGATGAGATCTCTATCTATTATGCAGCGGTAGCAAGAGAAGCAGATATCATCATGGGTTCAAGAGAAGAATTTGACTTAACACAAAAGCTTATTAAGCCTGGCATGAACGATGAAGAGACAGCCAACTATTGGTTCTCACAGAATGCCAAGATCGTTCTTATCAAGCATGGCAAGGATGGATCAACAGCCTATACTTGCGACGGCGAGAAGTATTCAATCAAGCCATTCCCTGTAGAAGCGCTTAAGGGCTTTGGCGGCGGAGACGGATATGCATCAGCATTCCTCTTTGGCATTTTCTCAGGCTGGGAGATGATCGACTGCCTTGAATTTGGCAGCGCAGAGGCATCCATGATGGTAAAGAGCCATTCTTGTTCAGAGGAGCTTCCAACCACTGAGGAAGTTCGTGCATTCATCAAGGAAGAGAAAGAAAAGTATGGCGAAATGATCGCACGAAATTGATGGTCGAATTATTGTTAAAAGACATATGAGAATAATAAGGCCAGCACCTTAGGATTTATCTGGGGTGCTGGCTTTTTGTGTGCGATAAAAAAGGGGGCGATGAACGGTAAAATATTTATGTTTTTTTTGCAACATTTTGCAGCATTTATCTGTGTTAAGAGTGTAAACCATAAATTTCAACACGGAGGAAAATAAAATGGCACAAAAAGGTATGAATGTCAGCGAAGTTGAGGGATACCTTTCAACACTTTCAGCTGGCGCAACTGATCTTGATCAGCTTACAACAGACGTTAAGAATCTTCAGGGACCACTCCAGGATTGCTGGGAAGGTGAAGAGGCTGAGGCATGCGTAAACTTCATCGCTGATATCTCATCAAAGATGTCTCAGATGTCTGAGGAAGTTATGAAGATCCACAAGTGGGTAGACCAGGTTAAGACAAGCTACGTTGACGCAGCTAATTCTGGTAAGAACGCTTACAC
>NZ_JHWL01000035.1 GCF_000622085.1 Butyrivibrio proteoclasticus P6B7 | reverse complement strand
ACCTCTAACGATACAGTTTTTTTCTTTCTATCGTGGTATTTCGCCATAAACAACCTCTTGTTAGGGACGATATTTACCTCTAACAATACAGCTTTTTTCTTTCTATCGTGGTATTTCGCCATAAACAACCTCTTGTTAGGGACGATATTTACCTCTAACAATACAGTTTTTTTCTTTCTATCGTGGTATTTCGCCATAAACAACCTCTTGTTAGGGACGATATTTACCTCTAACAATACAGTTTTTTCTTTCTATCGTGGTATTTCACCATAAATTATCTCACGCTTCAGGTCATATTTGCCTCTAATTGGCCACTGCGTTGTTTATGTTAGGGGTATTTATCAATATATTTTGCTTAAGCTACCACTTATGCTTCCGCGCTGGAGAAATCTTTGGGTACAGAATCAAAAACAAGCATTTGTACCCATAAATCCGGAGCAGTCTCTGGGCACAGAAGCTAAAACAGGCATCTATACCCAAACGCCAGCGCCACAGCTGCTCAAAGATCAGGAGCCGGAGGTACTAACCAGCCACCGTAAGGCTTGCCCTTGATGCTCAGAAGGCATGGGGCTACACTGGGAAGACTGATGGCGTGGGAAATCAGCTGCTCATGAGTCTATCGCCATCGGTGATGACGCATAAGCCCCATGCATTATGTGGGTCAAGGGTGGCGTCCGCAACCATGATATATGCCAAAAGAAATATCCTTGTAAAACATCACATAATATTTTTTGATATTTTTTGCAACATTACCTCCCCCTCATCTGTGTATTAGGTATAAGCGGATGATAATTAAATATGATATAGTGATTTGTAACAATTTGTAGTATTATTGACAGTAATGTATGGAAAAAGGTGGATAATAATATGAAAATCATTGATATCTTTAGAGAAAAAGAAGTTACTTTATCATTCGAAGTTTTCCCACCAAAGACTGACGCAGGTTACGAAGCAGTTGAAAAGGCTGCAGCAGAAATTGCAGCGCTTAAGCCTGATTTCATGAGTGTAACCTATGGCGCAGGCGGCGGAACAAGTAAGAATACAGTTAATATAGCAGCAGACCTTCAGGACAAGTACGGTGTTAACGTTATGGCACACCTTACATGCGTATCATCAACTAAGGAGCATGTTCGCGGAATGATCTCTTCTTATAAAGAAAGAGGAATCCAGAACATCATGGCACTTAGAGGAGATATCCCTAAGGAAGGCAGAATCTGTGAGGATTACCACCACGCAACAGAGCTTATCTATGACATTAAGTCAATTGATGAGAACTTCTGCATTGGCGGTGCATGTTACCCAGAGGGACATGTGGAGTGCGAGAGACAGTCAGTTGATATTGAACACCTTAAAGAGAAGGTGGATGCAGGATGCGACTTCCTGACAACTCAGATGTTTTTTGACAACTCAACTCTTTATCAGTTCCTTTACAGAATAAGAGAAAAGGGAATTGAAGTTCCTGTAGTTCCAGGAATCATGCCAATTACAAATGCTAAGCAGGTTTCACGAAGCGTAGCTCTTTCAGGAGCCACAATTCCTCAGAAGATGAAGATCATGGTAGACAGATTTGCAGATGATCCTCAGAAGATGAAGGAAGCTGGAATCATATATGCCAGCGATCAGATTATAGATCTAATCTCCAATGGAGTTAGTCATATACATGTTTATTCAATGAACAAACCCGATATTGCAGCAGGTATCATGCGCAATTTAGCTACAATCATTAAATGATACAAAATATTAGGAAGAGGAAAAGAAAATGAACACACCAAATAACATTAACGAAAACGAGTATCAATACGCTCAGGACGTAATCAGAAAGCTTTCTGATTACTTTGATGCCAAGGTAGTAGGACAGAAGCAGCTTAAGTTCTCACTTATCGCTTCAATCCTTGCCGATGGTCATATTCTTATCGAGTCAGTACCTGGTCTTGCTAAGACAACAGCAGCTAAGGCTATTTCAGACGCTGTAGATGGTAAGTTTGCACGTATCACATGTACACCTGACCTTTTGCCAGGTGATATCATCGGTACACAGATCTACAACCAGGCAAATGGTAAGTTCGAGACAATCCTTGGACCTGTATTTGCTAACTTCGTACTTCTTGATGAGGTAAACAGATCAAGTGCTAAGACACAGTCAGCCATGCTTGAGGCCATGCAGGAGAGACAGGTAACAATCGGTGGTAAGACATATTCAATGCCAGAGGATATCTTCATTGTTATCGCTACTCAGAACCCTATCGAGCAGGAAGGTACATATCCTCTTTCAGAGGCTCAGACAGACCGTTTCCTTATTAAGGAAGTTATTACATATCCTACAGCTGCAGAGGAAGTTGAGATCCTTAGCAGAATGGAGTCTGGTGTAATCTCAAGAGTTGATCCACCAGTACTTACAATCAAGGATATCGACAAGGTTCAGGATATTGCCAGCAAGGTATACGTAGATGATTCAATTAAGTGGTACATCTCAAGTATCATCGTTGCTTCAAGAAGAACAGGCCAGATGCAGAATACAGATATCGGACGTTACGTTCGTATCGGTGCCAGCCCTCGTGCTTCTATCGCATTCCTTAACATGTCTAAGGCAGCTGCTCTTATGCAGGGCAGAACTTATGTAACACCTGAGGACGTTAAGATGGTAAGACATCAGGTTCTTAGACACAGAATCGGTCTTAACTATTCAGCAGTTGCAGACAATGTAACAGTTGAGATGGTTATCGATGGAATCGTTAACTCAGTTAAGACACCTTGATGGTGAAATATTTTAGAGCATAAAGAGATAGTTCTTTTGCCAAATGGATTTCGAGGAAAAAGATGCAGATTGATTACGAGTATTTATCAAGAATAAGAAGGGCAGTAGCTCTTTATACACATAGGAAGACCTCCAATATTCTTGATGGCGATTTCCATTCTATCCACAAGGGTAGGAGCATGGAATTCGATGACCTTAAGGAATACACCTTCGGTGATGACGTTCATGATATTGACTGGAAGTCATCCTCACGAATGGGAACAATCCTGGTTAGAGAATATATGACCGACCGTAGACACAACGTAATGTTCATCGGTGACTGCGGAAGGAAGATGATGGGAGATACCTCCACCGGAGAGTCCAAGAAGAACCTTGCAGTTCTTACCTTTGGTACAGTTGCCTACATTACAGGCAGAAACGGTGCGGATTACGCCCTTGCTCATCCAAGAGCAACAGGAACTTCCATCAGCATGTTCAGGTCAGGTCCTGAGCATTTGGAGAAGCTTCTTTACAGCTATGAAGAGGATATCTGCAAGAATGTTAACTGTAACCTCAATGAGATCATAAGTGAGATCATGAGTACAGTAAAAAAGAAGATGATCATCTTTGTCATCACTGATATCGAAGGTCTTGCAACATTGGATGAAGGCGTCATTAAGGGCGTTACCACCAACCACGATCTTCTTATCTATCATGTTGATGATGCCACACTTACAGGTGATTCTGTTTACGATATGGACTTTGGCCGCTATGAAAAGAGCTTCTTTAGTCACGACAGGGCACTTAGAGAGGCAGAGGTTCAGACAAGAAGAGAGATTATCGACAGTGTCGCAGGAATGTGCAGACGTAATAAGGTTGGAATCACAACTATTTCCTCAGAGAGTGAAATAATTGGTTCAACTATTGATTTGCTTGAAAGGTATAAACATGGAAACTACGGTTACGTTACAAAAAGTTTTTGAATATAGCTGGTGGGTGGCACTGATTGCTGGAATCGTTTTAGCAATCGCAGCAATCTTAGTTCTTTATTCTGTTATCGTCCTTATCAAGGCCAACAGAAAGCCTAAGACAAGCGGTGCACCTAAGGTTAGAAACCTTCCACCACAGTTCTTATATATTGTTAAAGGTAAGTACGTCAACGAACTTCAGAAGCTTCTTGGCAAGTATACCCAGAACAAAATCGGCAAAAGAGAAGCTTATCAGAAGCTTTCAGTTGTCATCAGAAAGTTCGTTCATGAAGCTACAGGCATCAACGTTGAGAACTATACAGCTAAAGAGGTTAAGGCTCTTGGTATAAGGAATCTTGACCAGCTTATGGAAGAGTATTATGTGCCGGAATTTGCAGAGGATGAGAGAGCTGAAGAGAAAGACTTCGTTTCATCCTGTAATACGGCAGCAGGAGTGATCAAATCATGGAGTTAATGTATGGAATAATTATTGTCATAGGAATTATTCTTACGGCAATAGTAAGCCTTGTATTTGTTATCCTTGGCAGAAAAAAGACAGAAGCATATAAAAACGGTATCAAGGCGTCAAATACAGCGAGAATCAAGTCATCACAGTTGTATAAAAAGCTTGTGCTTAAATACACTGTATGCAAGATAATCCTTGTTGTAACACTTATCTTAAGTATCGTTGGCTCACTTGTTTTGGCCGCAAGACCATACAAGACAGAGGAAGTGGAGACTGGAGTTAAGAAGAGAGATATCATTCTTTGTCTCGATGTTTCCTATTCACTTTACGAGCTTAATGCAGAGATAACTGAGTACCTTAAGAACGTGGTAAGAGGCCTTCAGGGCGACAGATTTGGAATTAGTATTTTTAATACTACCAGTGTTACCTACGTTCCTCTTACAGACGATTATGACTATGTCCTTGACAGACTGGATGAGCTTGGAGAGTATTTCGCTCTGCAAAAAGAGCTATATGATAAATATCTCAACAAATATGACTACTATTCAGAAATGTCTGATGAGACCTATGAAGCATATCTTGAGCTGGTAGAACAGCTTGACTACTTTGATGCAGGAACTCTTTATAACAGCTCAACAAAGGGATCTTCTCTTGTCGGTGAGGGCCTTGGTACAGCTCTTTATACCTTCCCATACCTGGAGGATTCTGAGAGAACAAGAGTTATCATCATGTGTACTGATAATGAGCTTAATGCATTTAAGAAGCAGATCATGGACCTTGATGATGCAGCTAAGTATTGTGCTAAGAACAAGGTTACAGTATTCGGCGTTTTCCCAAGCGAAGAGGATTTCTACCTGCCTGAGGAGTATGACTACTCTTCATGCCTTAAGGAATTCAAGAGCGCTGTTGAGACAACTGGCGGTAAGTTCTACGTAAGAAGTGAGGACCAGTCGGTTGAGGAAATTGTTAAAGATATTCAGAAGCAGGAAGCGATGCTTGTTAAGGTTGTTGTAAGTAAGCAGAACAAGGATCTTCCTGAGACCTACTTTATCGTGTTATTAATTTGCCTAGCATGCACTTGCGTGGCAGGATTGGTGTTGCAGAAATGAAGATACAGCCTATTTTACCTACACTTGTCTTAGTGATCATATTCTTTGTAATCTTCGGTGCTACAGCCGCAGTTATCATTAAGAACAAGTTCAAAACTAAAGATAAGATTTTGACACTGCTTAGATTGTCCATCATATATCTTTTAGCCTTTACTATTGGTCTTAGACCAGTAACAGTTGAAACTAAGTATGAGTATTCCACTAAGAACCTGGATGTACTCTTCGTTGTTGATACAACTCTTAGTATGTGGGCAGAGGATTACAATGGTAAGAAGCCTAGAATGAGAGGCGCAGTCAAGGATATGCAGTATATCTGTGAGGAGCTTGCTGGTAGTAACTTTGGTCTTGTTACCTTTGATAACCAGCCAAGAGTTATTTCTCCTTTCACACAGGATATGCAGTATGTTGAGATGCAGCTTGATTTCCTGGAACAGCCAGACAGCAGATATGCTAATGGTAGTGATTTCTCTACTCCATATAAGGATCTGGAGGCACTGGTTCTTTCTTCCTACAGAAAAGAGGAGAGAAAGACAATCGTGTTCTTCATTAGTGATGGAGAAGTAAACAGTTTATACGAAAGAAAGTCCTTTGAAGATCTGGCACAGTACATCGATGGTGGCGCTGTGATCGGTTATGGTACAGAAAAAGGTGGCAAGATGGATGATGGAACAGGATATATCTATGATCCAAGCACCGGTAAGGATGCCATTTCCCACATCGATGAAGAGAATCTCCAGGCTATGGCTGATGAGATGGGACTTCAGTACCTTAACTGTAACGAAAGCAATACCGGTCTTAAGAGCATTGTAACTTCCGTTCTTGAAGCCAGTGCTGATGTTATGGAAGAGGCTGATGGCGCAGAAATCTACAAGGATACATATTTTATCTTCGCAATTCCACTGGCTCTTATGCTTATCTTAGAGCTTGCGATAGTACTTAAAAGGGGGAGACTATAATTATGAGAAAAGTACCTCTACGAGTAATTCTTACTTCAATTATTGCCATTGCACTTATCGTAGTAGCAGTTATCTTTCTCAAAAAGCTGGCAATAAACAAGAAGTTTGTACAGGATTATAATGCAGGAGTTTTTAATCTTGAAGAGGAATCCAAACTCCTTAAAATGAACATATTTGAGAGCTACAAGCCTTACTACAACTTAGGTAATGTTTATTACAAGAAGGGCGATTACAACTCAGCGATTGCCAACTATGAGGACGCTCTTAAGAACAAGCCTACTGAAGAGGACGAGTGCCTTATCAGAATCAATCTTGCACTTGCTATGTGCAATACAATTGATTTCCAGAAGCTTGATTCAGATGAAAAGATCCAGACAGCTCTTTTTGTTCTCTATAAGGCGAGAGATGTTCTTACAGAGAAGGGATGTGCTTCTGCAGAGGGACACGATGGTCATAATGCGGATGCACAGCAGCTTAAGGAAGACATTGATAAGATGATCGAGAAGCTTGAGAATCCTGATCAGCAGCAACAGCAGCAGGACCAGCAGGACCAGCAGCAGGACCAGCAGGACCAGCAGCAGGATCAGCAGGATCAGGAAGATCAGCAGGATAGCGGCGCAAGCAATAACGACAAGAAGGAAAAAGAGAAACAGAAGGAACTGGAAAAACAGCGCGAGAAGTCACAGCAGGAGCGTAACAAGGAGCAGCAGGAGCAGGAGAACCAGAACGGCGGCAAGAGACCAGGCCAGGATAGTGAAGGCGAAGGTAACCAGTCACAGAATGGTGGCGACGGCGGCGAAAACGGTGATGGCGGTGAAGGCGGCGGATCTGTTAATCCTTGGTAATGATAATATAGTTAAAAAAGGCAGGTGTTTAAGGCACCTGCCTTTTTGCGCCTGAACCATGGTTTTCTTCAAAACATTATAATTTAGGGGGTTTTACGTGTATACTATATAATGTATAATAATATTGGAAAATAGGAATATTTTGTGGTCAAGTTACGAGGGGGTAATAATTATGACTAAGAGACTTAAATCACTTATAAGTGTTGCGGTCACTATGCTTATGGTGCTTACTATAGCACTGGTTGTTCCTACTAAGATCCAGGCGGCTGAAATGACCTTTTCTGGTACAGTTTCAGATGCAACAACCGCCGATAAGATCTATCTTTCTACCAGTGGGGGAACTGTTGAGATCAAGATCGACAGTGATACTGATACTTCAAATGCCAAGTTTATATTGCCAGGTAATTCCTTAACTGCATATTGCTACAGAGCAAGCGATGAGTACTGGCACGCCAGCAAGCTTGTTGGCACAACAAGTGCAGGAAAGGTTTCTGTAGATAAATCATCCCAGGCTACCGTTAAGGGCACAATTGCAAAGGGAACTTCAGAAGAACTTTTGTATCTTGTGGTTGATAATGGTACAATGCAGATTAAGATTGATGACGACACAGACGTTTCCGGCGTTAAGATCATGATCATTGGTAAGACTGTTCAGGTTGTATGCGCAAGAGGCTCTGATGCCTATATGCATGCCCTTTCTATAACTGATGTGGGCGGAAGCTATTCAACTTCTACATCTTCAAGTTCTTCATCATCAAACGGCGGCGTTACAGGTACCGTAGAAAAGGGAACTACTTCATCAATCCTTTACCTTTCCACAAGTGGTGGTACAATGGAATTTGTCCTTGACCTTGCAACAGATGCAAGTGGATGCAGAGTTCTTATGCCAGGTGAGTCAATCACTGTTAATTTCTACAGAGGCGCAGATGCTTGGAATCACACTTCTAAGATCGTTAATAACTCATCCAAGGCAGCAGCTGAGGTTACTCTTGATGCAAACAGTAAAATTACTGTTTCTGGTACCGTAAGCTATGAGACCAATGAGAATACACTGTATCTTGCAACAAGCGGTGGAACAATGCAGATCAAGCTTGATTCCGCTACCAACTTCTCAAGATGCCCTGTAATTCTCCCAGAGAGAAATATTCAGGTTGTTTGTGAGCGAGGCTCGGACGAATATTACCACGCAGTTTCTATTGTGGCTAACTAATATCTAGGAGGAAAAGAACTAATGGCACAGAATCCAATTGTGACTATTACAATGGAGAATGGTGATGTTATAAAGGCTGAGCTCTATCCAGAGATTGCACCTAATACTGTTAACAACTTCATTTCTCTTATCAACAAGAAATTTTATGATGGACTTATTTTCCACAGAGTAATAAGTGGCTTCATGCTTCAGGGTGGAGACCCAGAGGGCTCAGGAATGGGCGGCCCAGGATATGATATCAAGGGTGAGTTCTCATCAAATGGCTTTAAGAATGATCTTAAGCACACAGCGGGAGTTCTTTCAATGGCAAGATCTATGATGCCTGATTCAGCAGGTTCACAGTTCTTTATCATGCACAAGAATGCTCCACACCTTGACGGTGACTATGCTGCATTTGGTAAGGTAACAGAGGGCATGGATGTTGTTGATAAGATTGCAGCAACAGATACAGACTGGAACGATCGTCCAGTTAATGACCAGGTTATGAAGACTGTTACAGTTGAGACCTTCGGTGTTGACTATCCAGAACCAGAAAAGATGTAATTACCCCTAACCACTACATTGACACATTAAATATAAAACACAAATTTGTCCTAACGGGCAGATTTGTGTTTTTGCTAATAAGGATATAAAGGAGCTACAGCGCATGAGGACAATATTAGTAGTTAATGATGACGGAATAGGCGCAAATGGAATACAGAGGCTTGCAAAGGCTTTGACCAAATACGGCAAAGTGTATGTGATAGCACCGGAAAAGGAGAGAAGTGCAGCTTCCCACAGTATCGTTTTTAGAAGACCAATAGCCGTGGAGCCCTATGACTTTCCTGTGGAGGGCGTAACAGCTTATACCTGTGATGGTCAGCCAGCAGACTGTGTAAGGCTTGGGTGCTTAGCTCTTTTACCAGAAAAGCCTGACGTGGTGTTCTCTGGCATTAACCATGGCTACAATGTGGGAACTGACATCCAGTATTCAGCCACAGTTGGTGCGGCCTTTGAAGCAGATTACCTTGGATGCCACGCTGTTGCCGTTTCTGAGGGTATGTTTGATGCTAATGTTGTGACTGATGCATATCTTGATGAGATTATTGCCAAAACTATAGATATGGAGGTTCCAAAGGGTTATATTATTAATGTGAATGTTCCAGACGGCGACTTGTCTGAGATCAAGGGATTTAAGACTGGAGTGACCGTCGCTAGAGAATATTTCCATGAGGACACCTATACCAAGGTGGAGGAAATGGAAAATGGCGGCATGAAATTCGAGGTTTCAGGAGTTCTGGTGAATAACGTTATACCGGGAACTGACTATGAGGCTGTTTTTAACAAATATATTTCTGTTGGAGTCGTTAGTAATATTGGGGTAGATACTACGTTTTCTGTATAAGGAGGATGGCTATGATCAACATTGAATCTTTATCATCTTTTTTGGTTTACGTTGTTATTTTTGGGTTTATTATTCTCAGATTGGTTAAAGGAAAAAATAATGCAAACAGAAATGTGAGCGGCGGAAGAACTGTAGTTAATAATCCTTCTTCTATGCCACATACTCATAGAGAACCTGGTTATCATGACACATATAACAGAAAAACCCCTTATAATACCGCTGGTGCTCAGCCTCATGTTCATGAGACTCGCAAGTATAAATCTATGGCTGATGCATCACAATTACCTAAAGGTTATATACTTCTAAACGGCGAACCGGTAAGGGTTGCAGACCTGGAAGGAAAATAAAGTTTTGGGGTAAAATACTACTTTACAACACTAAATCACTATGCTATAATTTCCTTCGTTGGTGCTCTTAGAAGAGCCAACATAACTGAATAGGGGAATCATACAATGGCTAGTATGCCGGTCTCCAAAACCGCTCATGCGGGTTCGAATCCTGCTTCCCCTGTTTTAACAAGAAGACTGCAATTCAGATGGTTTCTGGATTACCAGTCTTTTTTGTTTTTGTCTTTTTACCATCAGTTTCCACTTCCATTTTATCCCCCAAAATAGTAAAATAGCAGGGTATGGATTTATTTGAGTATATGAGAGAAAACAATAAGGAAAAAGAGTCTCCGCTTGCAGCAAGAATGCGCCCCAGAACCCTTGAAGAGGTGGTTGGGCAGCAGCATATAATTGCTAAAGACAAGCTTCTTTATCGTGCAATAAAGGCGGATAAGCTTAGCTCCATAATTCTCTATGGCCCGCCTGGAACTGGTAAGACCACTCTTGCCAGAGTTATTGCTAATTCCACCAAGGCAGAATTTACCCAGATAAATGCCACAATCGCTGGTAAGAAGGACATGGAAGAAGTGGTCAAAAAGGCCAAGGACAACCTTGGCATGTATGGTAAGAAGACCATTCTTTTCATCGATGAGATACATAGATTTAACAAGGGACAGCAGGATTATCTGCTTCCATTTGTTGAGGATGGCACTGTGATACTGGTGGGTGCCACCACAGAGAACCCTTATTTTGAGGTTAACGGAGCTTTGATCTCCAGATCCGTCATATTTGAGCTTAAGCCACTGACTTCGGAGGATATCAAAGTTCTTTTACAAAGAGCTGTAACTGACAGTGAGAGAGGCATGGGCGCCTATAAGGCAGTCCTTGAGCCTGATGCAGAGGAGTTCCTTGCGGACCTGGCTGATGGAGATGCAAGACATGCTCTCAATGCTATTGAACTCGGAATAATGACAACGGAGCGCAGCGAGGATGGACTTATCCACATCACCAAAGAGGTGGCAGAGGAGTGCATTCAGAAGAAGGTTGCGCGATATGACAAGGATGGTGACAATCACTACGACACCATCTCAGCCTTCATCAAGAGTATGAGAGGTTCTGATCCGGATGCTGCGGTTTATTATCTGGCCAGAATGCTCAATGCTGGTGAGGACCCCAAATTCATAGTTAGACGCATGATGGTTTGTGCCTCCGAGGACGTAGGTAACGCAGATCCACAGGCTCTTCAGGTTGCTGTTGCTGCATCTCTTGCAGTTGAAAGGCTTGGAATGCCAGAAGCCCGAATCACATTGGCCCAGGCAGCCAGCTACATTGCTTCGGCACCTAAGAGTAACGCTGCTATTTGTGCAATTGATGATGCTATGGCTACGGTGAGGGAGACAGGCAATCTTCCTATTCCGCCACATCTTCAGGATGCTCACTACAAGTCAGCACACAAGCTTGGACATGGCATCGGATACAAGTATGCTCACGATTATCCCAACAACTATGTCAAGCAGCAGTATCTGCCATACGAGCTTAATGGCAAGGAGTTCTATAATCCATCTGGAAACGGATATGAACTCAAGATTAAGGATCACATGAAGAAGTTAAAAGAGTCTTCAAAGGACCAATAATTATAGATTAGGAGTACAGTACCCCAATGACCAAGAAGAAGCGTAAGATGCATACCGGGAAGAAAGCCCGCCAGAACAAAAGAACAGTAGTCCTGACAGGAATAGCCGCAGCAAGTGCGCTTGTTTTTGTTATCGTGTTGGGAGTATGGATGCTTATTACAGGCAGGAATGATGGCTCAAGTCAGCAGGCAGCCATATTTGAGTCTTCAGCTGAGACAACTGCCACTAACACACAGATTTCTGAGTATATCAATGACAATGTGGTTGGCAACATCGTTAAGGCAGGTAAGACAGTTACCGATTCCCTTAAGGAGAGACCTGCCACAGTTGATATGACAGCTGAGAATCAGTCAACCTTTGCCACAATCGCCAGCTGCCTTATCGAGGATTCCTCCAATGTTGTGGTTTCTGTCACATCCGAGGGGATCCCATCCAGTGACGATAAGTACTATTATCTTTTCGAAGAGGCTATTTATGAGGACGGACTCACAGAAGAGTCTGAGCCTATAGCCAAGGTTTATAAGAGCGAGGACACATCCTTTAAGGTGGCTCTCAATAAGGGAGCAGCAGATACAAGGCTCTTTTCCAAGTTTGCAGTTGGAGTTAAGCTTGATGGACAGTATGTGGCTATAAGCCATGCCCAGTACATCACTAATCCGGGAGGCTGCGCAGGCTACAGCTACGGCGGTATGCCTCATGATTCCATTAAGGGAATCCTTCCTGATCCACTTCGTATTGGCGAACTTCAGGAACTTGGCGTTAACTATGCGACTTACAATATTCCTCTTGCACACATTCTTGTGCCTTCAGGTGGAATATCTTATACATACGGCGGAGTTACATACCATTTCAATGCCCAGATCATGAATGACTATGACAACCTCTTTAAGAGGCTTAATTCTATGGGAATTGATGTGGCAGCCATTATTCTTAATAACGCCAGCCCTTCAACTTATCCGGAGTTCACTCATCCAAGTGCCAGAAGCGGATCAACAGCTCCTTACTACATGTTCAATGCAACAAGTGACGGCGGAGTTAAGGCCCTTGCTGCTGTAGGAAGCTTTTTGGCCAACAGATATTCAGGATCTGGCCACGGTAACGTAAGTATGTGGATCATCGCCAATGAGGTCAATGCAAGAAAAGAGTATAACTACATGACCTACACTGACGTTACCACCTACACAACTGCTTTTACCAGAGCCTTCAGAGTGTTCTATAACGCAATTAAGAGTCAGAATAGCAGCGCTAAGGTTTATATCCCTATAGATCAGCGTTGGACCATCAACAATGAAAAGACAGGTGACTACGACGCCAAGGATGTCCTTGATATCTTTGCCACTCAGATCAATGAGTACGGCAATATCGACTGGGGACTGGCAGCTCACCCTTATTCATATCCAAACGGCAACACAGCCTTTTGGAAGGACTCCAAGTATGTTAATCACACTTCAACATCTCCTGTTATCACCATGGAGAACATTGAAGTTCTCACCAACTACATGCAGCAGGATTTCATGCGTGATACATCAGGCAATGTGAGATCAATCATACTTAGTGAGATCGGATATTCTTCTACTTCAGGTGAGACCCTTCAGGCAGCGGCTTTTGCCTACGCCTACGTCAAGATGGAAAAGAACGGTTACATCGATGCTCTTATGTTCTCGAGACAGACGGATGCAGGCGATGAGATAGCGGCTCTGGGGCTTGCCCTGGGACTTCAGACTACAGGTGGTAACCACAAGTACATATGGAACGTGTTCAAATATATAGATACCGATAAGCGAAGTGAGGTTATAGCATTTGCTTATGACATTGTGGGTAAGACGTTCTAGGTGGATTACTGATACAAATATCCCAGATTTAATTATCTGATATATACAAGTAGCAAAGTGTTCTAGGAGGAGAATATTATGACAACTGCAGAGAAAGCATTACAGATGCACGAAGAGTGGGGCGGTAAATTAGAGACCGTATCCAAGGCACAGGTTAAATCCAAAGAGGATCTTGCAATAGCCTATACACCAGGTGTTGCTGAGCCTTGTAAGCTGATAGCAGAGGATAAGAGCCTTGCTTATAAATACACTATTAAATCAAACACCATTGCGGTTGTCTCAGATGGCAGCGCTGTTCTTGGCCTTGGTAACATTGGACCATACGCAGCCATGCCTGTTATGGAAGGTAAGGCAGTTCTTTTCAAAGAGTTCGGCGGAGTTAATGCAGTTCCTATCTGCCTGGATACTCAGGATACAGAGGAGATCATCAAGGCTGTAACCTATCTTGCTCCTGGCTTTGGTGGAATCAACCTTGAGGATATCTCAGCACCAAGATGCTTCGAGATCGAGGAAAGACTTAAGGAGAAGCTTGATATTCCAGTATTCCACGATGATCAGCACGGAACAGCCATCGTTGTTCTTGCAGGTGTTATCAATGGTCTTAAGGTAGTAGGCAAAAGAAAAGAAGACTGCCGCGTAGTTGTTAATGGCGCCGGAAGTGCTGGAATTGCCATTACCAAGCTCCTTCTTAGCTACGGCTTTGAGAACGTTATTATGTGTGATAAGTATGGAATTCTCAGCAAGGCATCAGCAGATCTTAACTGGATGCAGGCTAAGATGATGGACGTTACCAATAAGGCTGGTGAGACAGGAACCTTAGCAGATGCTCTTAAGGGAGCTGATATCTTCGTTGGTGTTTCTGCTCCTGGAATTGTAACTAAGGAAATGGCAGCAGCCATGAATAAGGACGCCATCATGTTTGCTATGGCCAACCCTGTACCAGAGATTATGCCTGATCTTGCCAAGGAAGCTGGCGTAAGAGTTATCGGAACAGGAAGAAGTGACTTCCCTAACCAGGTTAACAACGTGCTTGTATTCCCTGGAATCTTCCGAGGAGCTCTTGAAGGCGGCGCTAAGCAGATCACTGAGGAAATGAAGCTTGCTGCAGCTACAGCTCTTGCAGGACTTGTAAGTGATGATGAGCTTAACGATGAGAACATCCTTCCAGCAGCCTTTGATCCACGCGTTGCTGATGTTATCTCTGCAGCAGTTAAGGATCATATCAGACAGTAACTATATTTTTTAATCAGAGGAATTAGTTAGTGAGTTCAAAGTATTTAGCATTATATAAGATGATAATTCTGTACATGCTTAAGAGGTGCGATGTGCCTCTTAGCAAGTCACAGATATATGATTTTATTTTGGAAAAAGAATATACTACCTTCCTTACTCTTCAGGAGGTGTTCAGTGAGCTGGCCCAGTCTGAACTTGTTATTGAGAAGACTGTTGCCAACAGAACATATCTTGAGATTACAGAACAGGGTGAGGAGGCTCTTGGCTTTTTTGGTAACAGGCTCAACCCTGCCATTAAACAGCAGATAGATGAGTACCTTAAGACCAACAGCATGAGACTTCGAAATGAAGGCGCCATCATGGCTGATTACAAGAAGGCTGGAGAGAGCGATTACACAGCTAATCTTTATGCCAAGGAAAATGGTAAGAGCCTTGTGGAGATCAGTCTCTCTGTTCCTACAGAGGAGATTGCCCAGAGCGTCTGCGACAACTGGAAGGAAAAGAACCTGGAGATCTACCAGTATCTGGTATCACAGCTTATGTCCGAGTAATTCTGCCCTTATCCATCGCAGGTATCTCTACCAGATGTAGATGCACCAAGAATAAACATAAATTACCAAATACATACATTTATAATTTAATGCCTAACTCCTAGAATAATTTATATAAGGAATTATTGGGGAGGAATGTGGCATGAAGTATGGGTATTTTGATAACGCTAATAGGGAATACGTAATTGACAGGATCGACCTGCCAACATCCTGGACAAATTATCTTGGAGTTGAAAAATTTGCCACAGTCATAAATCATACTGCTGGCGGCTATTCATTCTATGAAAGCCCTGAATATCACAGAATCAGCAGATTTCACGGAAACAGCATACCCATGGACAGACCTGGATACTATGTCTATCTAAGGGATGCTGATTCTTCCGATTATTTCACTATATCTTGGCAGCCAGTTGCCAAGGCACTTGATAAAGCTAAATACACCTGTAGACATGGTCTTTCATACACCGTATACGAATGCGAGTATGATGGGCTTAAATGTTCACAGAAAATGTCTGTTCCACTTTCGGAAAATGTCCTTCTTTGGGATGTGAGAGTTAAGAATACAAAAGACATTCCAAGGAATCTAAGTATCTTTTCATATCTTGAGTTTTCATTCCATTCAATAGCTGTAGATAATCAGAATTTCCAGATGAGCCTTTATTGTGCAGGCTCTTCCTATGAAGATGGAATAATCGAGGAGGACCTTCACTACGAGCCAGACGGATTCCAGTTCTTTACAGCAAACTTTGATCCTGATGGATACGACTGTGAGAGAGATATCTTCCTTGGCATGTATCACACAGAGGATAACCCTGTGGCAGTGGAAAAGGGATGCTGCTCATCCTCAGAGCAGAAGGGCGGAAATCACTGTGGAAGTCTGCAAAAGAACTTTACCCTGTCACCAGGAGAAGAAGTGCGATTCATTTTCATGCTGGGTGAGGGAGACAGGAAAGAAGGAAAGCGTGTAAGAGAAAAGTACAGTGATCCTTCAAATGTGGATAAGGCCTACGAAGAGCTTAGGTCCTATTGGGATAAAAAGCTAAATAAGCTTGTGATAGATACACCAAGCGAAGGCATGAACACTATGATCAATACCTGGACTTTGTACCAGTCTGAGATCAATGTCATGTTCTCAAGGTTTGCTTCCTTTATAGAGCTGGGCGGAAGAACAGGTCTTGGCTACAGGGATACAGCCCAGGATGCCATGACAATTCCTCATTCCAATCCTGAGAAGTGCAAAGAGAGAATAATGCAGCTATTAAATGGCCTTGTTTCTGAAGGCTACGGACTACATCTTTTTGACCCGGCCTGGTTTGAAGAAGAGAAGGAGTCAGATGGCTTTAAGTCTCCAACTGTTATTCCTGTATCTGAAAAGGACAGGATTCATTCAAGGGAGGATGCCTGCGCAGATGACGCGCTGTGGCTCGTTCCTTCTATAACTGAGTACATTAAAGAGACAGGAGACCTTGATTTTGCTGGTAAAAAAGTTCCTTACGCAGATGGCAAGGAAGGAACAGTCTATGAGCATATGACAAGGATCCTTGATTTCTCTGAGAAAGAGGTGGGTCAAAACGGCGTGTGCAAGGGCCTTAGAGCAGACTGGAATGACTGCCTTAATCTTGGAGGCGGCGAAAGTGCTATGGTTAGCTTCCTTCACTACTGGGCTATTAGTAATTTTATAGAGCTGGCACAGATTCTTGGAAGAGAAGCGGATGCAGAGCACTATAAGGCAGTGGCAGCAAAGGTTTCCAAGGTTTGCGACGAAGTCCTTTGGGACGAAGAGTGGTTCATCCGTGGAATCACCAAGAACGGCAAGAAGATCGGCACCAACAAGGATGAAGAGGGAAGAGTTCATCTTGAATCCAATGCCTGGGCGGTATTATCCGGAGCAGCCTGTGGACAAAAGGCTCAAAAAGCCATGGAGGCTGTGGATAAATATCTTTTTACAAAGTGGGGAATCCTACTTAATACACCACCTTACACCAAGATAGATCCGTCAATTGGCTTTATTACCAAGGTTTTCCCAGGACTTAAGGAAAATTCATCTGTCTTTTCACATCCAAATCCATGGGCCTGGGCAGCAGAGTGCGTACTTGGAAATGGGAACACAGCCATGAAGTTCTACGACGCCCTTTGTCCTTATTATCAGAACGACAAGATAGAAACAAGAGAAGCAGAGCCCTATTCCTACTGCCAGTTCATTATGGGACCTTCCCACAAGCAGTTTGGAAGAGCAAGGCACCCATTCATGACAGGTTCTGGGGGCTGGGCATATTTTTCCGCCACAAGATATATCCTGGGCATCAGGCCTTCCTATGACAGGCTTGAGATAGATCCCTGCATACCGGATTCCTGGGATGGCTTTAAGGTCACAAGAACATGGCGTGGTGCAGAGTATGTAATAGAGGTTACCAACCCTTCCCATGTTCAGAAGGGGGTAAAAGAGCTAACATTTGATGGCGCAGTTGTGGATAGAATCCCTGTCTGTGAAAAGGGGACAAGCCATCAGGTTAAGGTAGTTATGGGGTAAAGAAAGAGCATATTCTTTAGGAGGAAGAGAAATGATCAAATTTGGCACAGGCGGATGGAGAGCCATAATCGGCGATGAGTTTATCAAAAGCAACATTCAGCTTCTGGCAAAGGCCATGGCCTATAAGATGAAGGATGAGGGCGTGGCTGGTAAGGGGATTGTCATTGGCTATGATAGACGATTCTTGTCCAAGGAAGCTATGCAGTGGTCTGCGGTTGTATTTGCTAAAGAGGGGATAAAAGCATATCTTATCAACAAATCCGTTCCAACTCCTGTGGTAATGTTCTATGTTATGAAGCATGAACTGGCTTATGGTATGATGGTAACTGCCAGTCACAATCCAGCTCTTTATAATGGAATAAAGGTATTTACAGCTGGAGGAAGAGATGCGGATGAGATACAGACAGCCCAGATAGAGAAGTATATCCAGAAGATGGAGGAGCTGGGCCCAGTGGAGAGCCTTGAATATGCTGATGCCAGAGACAAGGGCCTTATCAATGAGATATATCCACTTAATGAATACATCGACAACATAATCGAAAGAATAAACATGGATGCAATTAAGGAAAGAGGCCTTAGAGTGGTGCTAGACCCAATGTACGGTGTAAGTGAGACCTCCCTTAGGATTACCCTTCAGACTGCAAGATGCGAAGTTGAGACCATCCATGACAGGCATGATACTCTCTTTGGAGGTAAGCTCCCTGCACCTAATGCAGCTACACTTCATCAGCTTCAGAACGTGGTGGTGGATGGACACTATGACCTTGGAATTGCCACAGATGGAGATGCGGACAGAATTGGTATAATTGATGATAAGGGCAGATTCCTTCACCCAAATGAGATCATGGCTCTTTTGTATTACTATCTTGAGGAATTCAAGGGCTGGAAGGGCCCGGTAGTAAGGAATATCTGTACAACCCATGTTCTTGACAGAATGGCTGAGAAATACGGTGAAAAGTGCTATGAAGTTCCTGTGGGCTTTAAGCATATATCTGCCAAGATGAATGAGACTGACGCAGTTATCGGAGGCGAGTCCTCCGGAGGTCTTACCGTAAGGGGCCATATAAAGGGTAAGGACGGCGTGTACGCAGCTATGCTCCTGGTGGAGATGCTGGCGGTCACAGGTAAGAAGATGTCTGAGATCATAGAAGACCTTGAACAGCAGTATGGCAGGATTGCCATGGAAGAAAACGACTACCATTTCACCCAGAAAAAGAAGGAAGAGATTATGGATAGACTTCTGGTTAAGAAGGAGCTTCCTGAGCTTCCATATGAGGTTGAAAAGGTCAGCTATCTTGATGGCAGCAAGGTATACTTTAAGAATGGCGGCTGGATCATCGCAAGATTCTCAGGCACAGAGCCACTTCTAAGGATCTATTCGGAGATGCCGGACACAGAAGATGCCAAGAAGCTTTGCAAATTGTATGAGGAGTTTTTAGATCTGAAAAATGAACAATAAAAGAATGTTTGATACTCTCCATCCCGGATTCTTAGAACCAGAGCATCTGTCCCAAATTTCAAGTGGTCAGGACTACGATGAGATGGTTCTTTTCCTTAAGGATTATGAGGAGAATAAAAAATTATACAACCCTGAAAATATAGAGTATGATTATTACAAAGGGGACTTTGATGCCTTCCTGACGGCAGTTAGAAAGGTAGATGAGTCCTGGGCTGACATATACAAACCCTCCGACAGAATCTACTGCGGCTTTTATAAAGGAGAGGTTGTCAGCTTTTGTCTGATTGAAGATATGGGGATTTATGAAGAAGGTGGAATATCTTACAAGGTTGGGGGACCGGGATGCGTTGGGACGATACCAGACTTCAGGAAAAAAGGCATTGGCCTTAAGATGATCGACAAGGCCACCTGCATTCTTAAGGATCTGTCCTACGACATAAGCTATGTACACTATACAGGCGTTGCTTCCTGGTATTCCAAGCTGGGATACAGAACTATCCTTAGATGGAATAAAGAGGGTAAATGGGAAAGCATTGGGGACTAAGTAAAATAAAGAGAGAACTGTTTGGGGATAAGCTGGGCTTATCCTCCTTGCAGCGCTCTCTTTTTCTTATTTTTATGGCTTCCTGGATAATTCCCATCATAGTTCTTTCTGCATTTATCTTCATACAGTACCAGCAGGCCTATGCCAACAGAACGGAAAGAGAAATGGCGGGCCAGGCCAAGGTGTCTGGAGTTCTTGTTAAGAGTAAGATCGACGATGCCATAAGTAAGCTCTACAAGGTGTCCACCGGTGGTGAGTGGGAGAGAAAGTCAAGAAGGGACAACTTTATTGTCTGGGCCAGATCAGAATTAAATAGGAAGTTCTACATGGATGGCCAGTTTTCCTGCGTTGCACTGTATGTGGAGGATGACACCTCCCCCAGCGCTTATATTGGTAAAAATGGCTACGAATATGAAACTTATGTGGGAGAAGTGGAGCCCATCGTCCTTGAAGATCTGGATAAAAAAGAGAAAATGACTAGGATAGTGGTGACAGACAACAAGATCTATCTTGTACAGAATCTCTTTTACACAACCTACGACAGGCGCTACGCCACAATCGTAGCGGGTCTTGATGTGGACAAGCTCCTTGCTGATATTCCGGTGGGACCTGCCAATGAAGTATATATTTCTTTTAACCAGGAAAAAGAGCTAATATCCTACCAGAACACAGAGGAAGAGCTAAAGGGTAATAAAAAGAACGTGCTGGATTATCTGATGGCGGGAAATGACGTGTACAGAGGGAAGTTCTACTACATACTTCTTAACGGCAATTATTATGATGGCTGCAGATACGCGGCCACTGGAAGAAACTACGAGATGCAGCTCTTTTACCTGGAGAACGTAAAGGACCTGTACTTCGAAATCTCCAGGATCAATATAATCGTGTTTATCACCATCATAGGTATGATGCCGATCATGCTGCTTTCGTACTATTACATGAAGAAGAACACTGAGTATACCCAGAGGATGATGACCAAGGATGCTCAGATTGCGGCTCTCCAGGCCCAGATCAATCCCCATTTCCTTAATAACACGTTGGAGATGATGAACTGGCAGGCCAGAATGGCAGGAGATATGGAGACCAGTAAGATGATCGAGGCCCTGGGAACGGTGCTGGATTCTGGTATTAACAGGGACAATGACAAGCTGGTGAGACTGGCGGATGAACTCAGGTGCGGAGATGCCTTCCTATATATCATGAGTATGAGGTTCGGAGAAAGGCTTAAGGTTGAGAAGATCATAGATAGCTCCACCCTTGGAACCTACGTGCCGCAGCTGATATTACAGCCTATCCTTGAAAACGCCATAAAGCACGGTGTTGAAAGTATTAGCAGGGGTACGGTGTGGCTCAACATCTTTGAAGAGAAGGATGATCTTATCATCGACGTTATAAACACGGGAAAAGAGGTTTCTGATGAAGAGGTGGACAGAATCAGGAAGATAATAAGCGGCGAAATGAAGCTTAACAGGGGAGAGCCTGGGACACACACTTCTATTGGAATCTACAATGTCAACAAGAGAATTGAGCTTATTTTTGGAGAGGACTACGGACTTAGCGTTAATAAAGATGGCGAAAACAAGATGCAGTTTAGGATGGTTATGCCTATAAGCAAAGGGGAATAATATGAAAAAGGTGGTTATCATCGACGATGAGCCCATTATTGTGCAGGGGTTATCTAAGAGCGTTGAATGGAATAAGTACGGGTGCGAGGTTGTGGACACAGCAGGAAATGGTGTGGATGGTAAAAGAGTCATCGAAAAACATCATCCAGACATTGTTTTCCTTGATATCTGCATGCCACAGATGGACGGCCTTACCATGATCGCAGGCCTAAAGTCCGAGTATTCCGATATGCAGATTGCGATTCTGACTGGCTTTAGAGATTTTGAATATGCTAAAAGAGCTCTCAATCTGGGTGTCAGCAGATTCCTATTAAAGCCCTCCAACATGGAGGAAATTGATGAGGCTATTTCTTTTATGGTATCTAAATCCAACAAGGAGAAGGGGATGCCCTACGACCTGGAGGAGGAACAGGAGCCAGAGGAGAAGGCAGCAGATAACTTTATTGTGAGAAACGCTCTTAATTATTTAGAAGAACACTACAATGAGAAGATTCTTTTATCCGATGTGGCGGACAAGGTTTATGTGAGCCAGTGGCATTTAAGTAAGCTCCTTAACAAGGAGACGGGTAAGAACTTCTCCGAGATATTAAACACAGTCAGAATCAAGAAGGCGGAAGCTCTTTTACAGGATCCATCCAAGAGGATCAGTGACGTGGCCGAGGAGGTGGGCTTTTTGGATGTGGCCCATTTTTCAAGGGTGTTTAAGAAGGTAAAGGGCATATCTGCCAACGAATATAGAAATCACACAAAATGATACAAAAATGAACAAGATGGTGCCGTGACTTAGAAATTTGCAAATCCTACAATATATTTAGATAAGCAAAAAGGGGGTTTGCAAATGTCTAAGAAACGTTCCAGCTTAAAGAAAACACTGCTTCTGACAAGCATGGTTTTGCCAGGAGCGCTTTGGTTTTTCTTCTTAAGATATCTTCCTATGGTGGGAATAGTTCTTGCTTTTAAGAACTATAAAGTCTATCCCAAGAATCCAACATTCTGGAACAACTTAATACATTCGTCCTGGGCGGGCCTTAAGAATTTCGAATTTCTTTTTGCTACCACAGATTCATGGGTCTATATCAGGAATACCATTGGCTACAACGTGCTGTGGATCGTGCTGGGCCTGATCATTGCAGTTGCCTTTGCTATCATGCTCAACGAGCTTACCACCAAGTTTGTGGCTAAGACCTATCAGACTCTTATGTTTTTCCCGTACTTCCTTAGCTGGGTTGTGGCAAGTTACTTCCTGCTGGCTTTCCTGGATCCTACAAGGGGACTGGTGGACCACTTCCTGGTATCAAAGGGACTGGAAAAGATCGACTGGTACAACTCGCCGCAGTACTGGCCCTTTATTCTTACAATCTGTAACCTTTGGAAGAATATAGGATATTCCTCAATTCTTTATCTTGCGGCCATTACTGGAATAGATACTTCCCAGTACGAGGCAGCAGCCATAGATGGAGCCAGCAAGTGGCAGCAGGTATTCTATGTTACCATACCGAACCTACGACCAATGATCTGCATTCTTCTTATTATGAATGTGGGTAAGATCTTTAATTCTGACTTTGGTCTGTTTTATACAGTTCCACTTAATTCGGGATCTCTTTTCTCTGCAACACAGGTTATTGATACCTATATTTACAGGGTTCTGACGGCCACCAACAATATCGGAATGTCTACAGCCGGAGGCCTTTTGCAGAATGCGGTAGGTTTTGTCTGCATTATGATCGCCAATAGAGTGGTAAAAAAGATAGATGAGGACAGCGCACTGTTCTGATGGGAGGGGAAATGGCTAAGAAAAGAAGGATAAATTCTATATCTGTTCCGGCAGAGATCATTTGTCATATCATTCTTATACTGTTCTGCCTTCTGTGCATCGTACCCTTTATATTTGTGGTCATAATCTCTTTTACATCTCAGGAGAGCATAAGGGCTATTGGATATTCCTTTATTCCAAAGTCCACATCTCTGGAAGCCTACAACTATGTGTGGAGACTGGGAGACCAGCTTTGGAGGTCCTATTTTAACAGTTTTTTTATCACAATAGTTGGAACCTTCCTTACGATGCTGATCACAATTCTTTATTCATACGCACTTTTTAGGAAGGATTTTAAATTCAGGAAATTCTTCACCTTCTGGGCATTCTTTACAATGCTGTTTGGAGGCGGTCTGGCACCTACCTACGTTGTGTGTAAGACAGTGCTGGGACTTTCTGATAGCTACGCAGCGGTCATCGTCCCGATGCTTCTTAATCCCTTCAACATCATTGTTATGAGAACCTTCTTCCAGAGCTCAATTCCTGAGGAGCTTATAGATGCGGCATCAATCGATGGCTCGGGAGAATATACCACACTGTTCAGAATCATTATCCCGATTTCAAAGCCTGGAATAGCTACGGTAGGTCTTTTATCAGCTCTTGCTTACTGGAATGAGTGGTTCATCCCGATGCTCTACATAAGGGATGCCAAGTTCTATCCGCTGCAGTACCTGCTAATGCAGATGCAGACCAAGGTGGATTTCCTTGTTAAGAACTCCTCCATGATCGGAGCGGAGGCCAGCAACATTGTAAGTGACCTGCCTTCGGATTCCCTGAGAATGGCCCTGGTCGTACTTATCATAGTGCCTATCGCCTGCGCATACCCATTCTTCCAGAGGTACATTGTTTCAGGCCTTACCATTGGATCCGTTAAGGGATAAAAGAGCTATAGCATCAGTTAATGATGTTAAAGATACACGAAAAGTGTTTTAATTAAAAAAGGAGGAATCTATGAAGAAGAAACTATTGGCAGTATTGTTATCATGTTCTATGGTGCTGGCTACATTTGGCTGCGGTGCTTCAGGCGGCTCAACAGGTGGCGATACAACGGGTGGTGATAGCGCTGGTGCTACAGAAAATGCGCAGAGTACTTCTGGGGAAGCTTCTGGTGGCGCAGAGGTTGTGGATGCATCAAGTCTTGAGCCTGTTACTCTTAAGATGTATTTCCACGGCAGCAATGTTACCGATGACAGCAAGGTAATGGAAGAAGTTAATGCATACCTTCAGGAAAAACTCAATGTTACTCTTGAGCCTATCTGGGGAACCTGGGGTGACTTCGATCAGAACGCAGTTCTGGCTCTTCAGGGCGGCGATGATATTGATATTTACTTTACCTGCTCCTGGAGTGCAGATGAGTACAATAAGTTTGCAAGAGATGGCTACTGGGTAAGACTTGATAATCCTGAGAACAACCTGATCGAGAAGTATGGACAGGATCTGTGGAATCTTTTACCTGAGGTTCTTATAAACGGTGCTACCATAAATGGTGCTGACGGATACGGTGTTTACGCTGTTCCTGGTTATAAGGATATTGCTACACAGAACTGCTGGGATGTTAACGTAGATCTTTTGGAGAAATACGGATACACACTGGATGACATCAAGAATACTGACTACTACGGATTTGAGGAAATCTTAAAGACCGTTAAAGAAGGCGAAGGCGACGATTTCTATCCACTTCTTATTGAGGGTGCAGTTCTAGAGAGAATGGTAACTAACTCAATCATCATCACTGGTGATAGCGGAACTGGTAACTTCATGTCCTTCTACATTGATCCTACAGACGTTACTAAGGCAGGACCTTATGGCGAGAAGATCATTAACAAGTTCGCAACTGATGAGTTCAAGAAGTTTGTAGAGCAGACAAGAAAGTATTACCTCGAGGGATTCATTGATCCAGCAATGGGTAACAAGAATCAGGCTAACGATACAAGAACAGCTAAGCAGCTTTCAGGCGAGTACCTTATCGGAACACAGTCCTATTCACTTGGATATGAGCTTCAGGCTTCACAGGAAAGAGGAATCCACGTAGAGATGGTTCCTTGCACAGACGCTTATGTTGATACAACATCTTCACAGGGTGCTATGATGGCTATTTCTACAGCTTCCAAGAATCCTGACAGAGCAATGATGTTCCTTAACCTCCTTAACACAGATCCTACACTTATGACACTTCTTAACTATGGTGTTGAGGATGTTCACTATACAAAGAACAGTGATGGCACAATCACATTTACAGATAAGAGAGCAGATTACCAGCCTTGGACAAACGGTGTTGGTAACGTAACAATCCTTCCTCCAACAGAGGCTCAGGGACTTGATTTCTGGGATGGATTTAAGGCATACTACGGCGAAGCTAAGGAGATCCCAATTCTTGGATTTGCTTATGATTCTTCACAGATGGAATCACAGATGGGTGCAGTTGCTAACGTTGTTGATGAGTACATGCTTTCACTTTGCACCGGTACTGTAGATCCTGAAGAGAAGCTTCCAGAGTTCCTTAAGAAGCTTGAGGACAATGGAATTGATGCTATCCTTGAGGATGCTAACAGCCAGCTTGAGACATTCATGGCAGCTAAAGGGCAGTAATCAGACCTGGTAAAAGAGCTATGAATTAAAGCGATATGAATAAGTGCATTTGAATCTGGTAAACAAAAAGGACAAAGGGCTATTAGCTCTTTGTCCTTTATCAAATTAAAAAAGCTGCTGACGGGAATCGAACCCGTGACCTCCGCACTACCAATGCGACGCACTACCGACTGTGCTACAACAGCTTGGACTTCATTAGTCACAAAGGATATTATAGCAATAGCGTGTGGGAGTGTCAATGAGAAGTTATTTGGTTGCTTGAAGAAAAAGCTAATAAAAAAATGAGTAAAATGATCTTGCATTGTTCAAATGCATCCCGGATTGCTGTTTTATTAATATTGGGATGCGTGGATACGTATTCAAGATAGAATTTTTAAGGATGAAATAAGCTTTTTTACCCAAAAGATAGTAGAATATAAAATACAAAATAGAGAAAACATGAAAAAGAGACATGTAAGGAAAAAAGAAATATAGATATTCGGGAGAAGTTATTTTTAGATGCATTTTACTGAGGAAGAGTTTAATAAAAGATATAAAAGTAAGAATAAGTTTTGTATTGGACTGGGAATTACCTATTCGATAATCACGCTGATTATGGCCTTTTGTGGCTGTGCAATTCTTTCAGACACCTTCACGGTATATGGCTTTGTATTGACGAGCCTTACTGTCATAGTTCTTTTAGCAGCGTCCATAAGACTGATCATCGTTGGAAGAACAAAGAGCGCTTTGGACTATGTAAGTGGCGAATACCATATTCCAAGTAAAGCGGCCTTTATTATATTTATAGTTATATTCACATGGGTTATTGTATTTGAGGCCTTTATATCAATTGCCTTTGCGTCCTTTGGTGATGAAGACCCAGTATTCGGACCTTTTATTTTTACAGTAATGTGCGTGATGGTGTACTTTAACGTTGTTTTTGCCGAGAACATTAGGTTTGCCATGGTTATAAAGCATGGACTGGATATCATTTACGTAACCTACAAAAATGAGGTTAAGCATGGTTTCTTACCACACCCTGCAGAGGATTATGTTCAAAGGGTTGTTGGATTTGGGGAGAGTAAGCCCTTGAATTTTGGACATGGTGTAAATAACAATCAAGGTGCAAAGGACGTTATGAGGACCATGAGTTTTAAGGGCGCTCAGGATGAGCCTTATGATAGTGCCAGCGAATGGGATGATGACCTTGAGGAAATCAGAGCTATTGAGTCTGTCAGGGTCATGAAAATAGTGGGATATATCTGTTTGCTTTCGCAAATTGTTGTTATAGCTTTAAGGTTCTATGGGGTTATAGATATTAAGAGCTCTGTGCTCGTCCTTATATTTGCTCCATTGCCATTAGTTCTTTACCCACTTATTCTTCCTAAATTTGTATCCTGGGTAAAGCCAAAAGAACTTACTGATTCAATCGCTAAGCAGGAATATGTGCAGACTCATTACAATATGTCAGCTATTCCAGCTGTGGTCATAGGTACAAGCTGTCTGTTCCTTCTTTTGATGTATTTTTACAGAATGCCCATAGTAAAGGGAATTAAGACTATTGTATATATTTGGGCAGCAGTTGCTTTGATTTTTGGAGTTATTTGTGCTATCAGAACAAAAGTGAGCTGGAGAAACAGAGGTTTCTTTTTCTCTGTCTGGACTTTTTTTGCATTTTGGGCAGCCTTTTCTGTTTATGGACTTTGTTACTATGGAAGCGCTCCTGCAATCCATGAGCCTTGCACCTTTGTTTCTAAGGAAAAAGTGGATGATGATCCCCTTAGCAGCTATGTGACAGTGGAGCTACAGGATGGAACACATTTTGAGTGCCTTGTTTTAGATGATCTGTATGAAAAAGCTGAAAACGTAGAGCTGGTGGTATGTAGAAATGTAAACGTCAATGAAAAAGTTTACCACTCGCTAACGAATTAGTTTACCACCCCGCTAGCGAAAAACTTTACCATTTTATCCTTTTTCGCTGGTGAATAAGTTTACCAGCAGCGCTATCGAAAAAGTTTACCACCAACGCTACCGAAAAAGTTCATCACCAAGTCTCTTGTTATGGGGAACACCGCAATAGCAGCATTCCCCGGGTTACTTTAGTTATAAAACATAGTTTTCAAATGGCAGATCCTCATCAAGACGAGCCTTGTGGGCATGAGCTTTAAAGTATTCAAAGTCTTCTGTAAGTCCCTTCCATTCGATATAGTCACTAAGGTATTGCCTCT
>NZ_JHWL01000034.1 GCF_000622085.1 Butyrivibrio proteoclasticus P6B7 | reverse complement strand
TTGCCCGAAGATCGTTGCCTTTCCTTGGGCAATATAGCGTGTTTTTCATATATTGCCCGAAGGTCATTGTCTTTCCATGGGTAAAATTATTTATTTTTATTATATTGCCCAAAGGTTTGTGCTCCTGGTCCAGAGCGAGGAAAAGTGGGTTTGTACCCAGGCACAATCCTTTGGCCTAATTCTTTGATTCATCAGTGCTTCTTATTAATTCCAAGAGTCGCGAAGCAGCGAGGGATATGGGACGCGAATTGTTGGTGATCACGCAGATTTTTCGCTTAGGGATAATCTGGTTGAAGCGGAGTTCGAAGAGGACGCCGCTGTCCAAGTATTCCTTGGCAAAGTCCTTTACAACGCAGCCTACGCCCAGATTACGAAGGGCGAACTGTACGATCATGTCGCTGGTTGAGAGCTCAAATTCAGGTTGAATGTGGACGTCATGAGACACCAGAAAAGAATCTATATAGCTTCTTGTACTGGAATTGCCTTCAAGAAGAATTAAGGGTAACTGCTCCAGATTGCTGAAATCCAGCATTCGGTTCTTATACTGAATAAATCGTCTTCCTGCCACAAAAACATCTTCAATCTCTGACACAGCAAAGGAACTATATCCTTCCTTTTCTTCAAAAGGGCCAGAAATGACGCCAAAGTCAATTCTGTCATCTGCAAGATAGGTCATAGTCTCCGGCGTAGGTCCATTAGTTACTGTAACCTTGATTCCAGGGTACAGTTCGTGGAATTTCTCAAGGTAAGGCAGCAGGAAGAATTTAAGTGTCATATCGCTGGCGCCGATTCTGACTTCACCGGCGTCCAGGTGCATGAGCTGCTTAAGGCGCTCTTCACCAATTTCTATATGTTCATAGCCCTTCTCCACATATCTGTATAAAAGAGCTCCCTCACTGGTGAACTTCATGCCACGGGAGGTTCTCTGGAAAAGAGTACAGCCCAGGGTGTTCTCCAACTGATGAATTGACTGGCTCACGGCTGGCTGGGAGATAGATAGCTCTTTTGCCGCCTCAGTGATGCTCTTATGCTTCCCGACGTAATAAAAGACTTTGTAGTATTCAAGATTACTTATCATAACCTTCCTCCATATAAGGTGTGCTTATATCGGAATCATTGTACCATTTTTATGATATGATTTAAATATTGGGGGATAAATATATGAAAAATCAATTACTTTCTAAGCAGTATTTCAGACTTTTGCCTTATCAGGTACTCCTTCCGCCTGCTACGGCCAGGCCACCCAGAAGAAATACTACTCCGTTGCCCTTCCTCTCATGGATGGCGCGGGCTTCGTAGTTCTTTTTGCAATCCTTCTCATTCCAAGGCTTCAGATGAACGGCCTTTACATCGCCAACATCCTTAATGGTGTATGTTGTTAAACACGGCTTTACTGAGGATAACAAAGGTCATAATATAGATATCAAGGTTATACACAAGGATGGGGACATAATCCTTCGCATCAAGGACAACTGCAAAGCCTTTGATCCTCTGGAGAGAGCATCAATTCTTGACTCAGAGGAGAAGATAGGCAACATGGGAATCCGCATGATCAGGGATATTGCCAAGGACATGCAGTACAAGAACCTTCTTGGCCTCAACGTCCTCACCATCAGGATCAGAGATATCACACGCTATAACGTATGAACCGGCAAGAACTCAGATTACAAGCTACAATGCAAGAACCGGCAAGAACTCAGATCACAAGCACAATACTAACAACAGGGAGAAGACAAAATGGGGATTGAATTTGATGTATCGGATTTTAAGAAAGTAAGAGTTATCGTGGACACAGACGCCGCCTGCGAAGCAGACGATCCCTTTGCCATAGTCCACGCACTTCTAAGCCCTAAGCTTATTGTGAAGGGCATCGTAGCTGAGCACTTCAAGGCTCCTGGTTCCATGGAAAAGAGCTATGAAGAGATTGAAACAATTCTTAAGGCCATGGACGTAAAGGTTCCTATATATAAGGGACAAAGAGGTCCTCTTTCTGAAGATTCTGAGGTTTCTGAAGCAGCACGCTTTATTATTGAAGAGGCGCACCGTGAGGATTCTCACAAGCTCTTTATCCTGTGTCAGGGAGCTATAACCAACGTAGCCAAGGCTATTGAGACAGACCCAACAATTAAGGATAAGATCACTGTCATTTGGATTGGAACCCACGGAGAAGCCCCATGCAGCGCACCTTTCACAGAGTTTAATTCTGTTAATGATATTCCTGCAGCGAACTTCGTTCTTAGTAGCGGCATAGATCTTTGGCTGGTTCCATCTCATGTATATATCACAGTTAACATCGGCCTTGCAGAAATCCAGAGGCGCATAAGGCCCTGCGGAAAGATTGGCCAGCACCTGTTCCAGAACATGGCAGACTACAACATGTCTGAGGGCGGAGCCTGGACCCAGGGAGAGAGCTGGTCACTGGGAGATTCGCCAGCTATAGCTATCGCCATCAATCCAGGGTGCGGTCACTATCACATGGCCAAGGCGCCCCACGTTGCAGAGGATACCTCATCAGAGGTTTGCAATGACAATCCAATGATCCGCATCTATACCGATGTGGATTCAAGATATATTCTTGAAGATTTTATTGCTAAGCTGGAGCTCTTTACGGAGCCTTTCCCAGCCCCTGATAAAAGAGCTAAAGTAGTTGAATTGTAAATAACTGTAACCATCCACACCAGAGGCAGAGCCAGAGCGTAAAACAAAAAGTGTGAATGGTTACAATTTTTTTACAAAAAAGTGCTAGATTTTTGTGGCATATATGATACAATTTCAAAGGTTGTTTTTTGTAATTAAAGTTGAAGGGGAATATATAGTCCTAGGAGGAGAAATAAAATGGCAAATTGTCCAAATTGCGGATTCGAAGTAGTAGACGGAGCAACATTCTGCCCTAACTGCGGCACAGCTCTTGCTTCACAGAACACACAGCAGGCAGCACCTGTATATTCAGGAGACGTTGTTAATAACGGTGCATACGCTGCACAGCCAGCACCAGTACCTGCACCAGCACCAGCTTATCAGCCAGTACAGCCTACTGTTCAGTATCAGCCAGCTTACCAGCCACAGTACAATGCATATGCACCAGCACGTCAGGATGATGGCATGACTACAGCTATTAAGATTCTTATGATCGTTGGTTGCGTATTTGGTGGCTTTTGTTACCTTATTCCACTTGCGTGGAAGATTCCAATGACTGTTGTTTATTTCAATAAGGTTAAGAGAGGCGAGCCTATTTCTACAGCATTTAAGGTTTGCACATTGCTTTTCGTAAGCCTTATTGCCGGCATATTAATGCTTTGCCAGGGCGAGTCACAGAACACAGGTTATGTTCCACCAGTTAACAATGGCATGAATCCAAATGGTTCTTACACTGTTAACAATAACTATTATGTTCAGCAGCCTGCCGCAGGAACAGCTCCTGTTCAGCAGCCAGCTAACAACAATGTGTACGGTGGTACTAATCCAAACTTACAGTAATTATTAAGAAGAATCCTTTTTAGGATTCTTCTTTTTTGTATCTGTACAATTCAAGACGGTCTTGTTATAATGTCAATGAACTTTCAGGAGTTCAAAAGTTGTGTCAGTTTGTTTGTTTAAAAGGCTGCAAGCCAGACAAGGAGCGACTTTCCATGAGTATAGAAAATGACAACAATGTCAATGAGAACAGTGTTGAGGATATCGTTTCAAGATATCGTCCAGAACTTCTTAAGATTACTCCTTATTTAAGATGGCTTAAAGATAATGCCAAGCAGGAAGTGGCCCAGAGCTACAACAGTAGCGATCTTAAGTCTATGCCATTCCCGGTATACGATGCTAATTTGCTTGCTTTCGTTAAGGCCGCTCAGACAACTAATCTTTTAGATCGCAACTATGTCTACGTATATACCAGAAATCGTCTCAATTCAGCCAAGGATGAGATAGCCTTTATCCAGGACGCTGATATCAGACACATGGACGATCTGGCTGGTATTCTTTCCAAATATATACTTTCAGGAATGACCAAGGGAACAGTTTGGGCAGAGGGAGTATATAATGGCGTGCTTTACCTGGTAGTTAACAAGATGGACGAGTTATGCAGATTCTGGGGACAGGAAGATACACATCCGCTGGCTTGAGTTTTGAGATATTGCAACTAATCAACTGTTTAATGGGGAAAGTTTAATGGGAGAGAAGTCCGAACAGAAGAAGAAATACATCCTTGATAAAGCAAGGACAGTTTTTTCCGAAAAAGGTTATAAGAACGTAACTATGAAGGACATTGTAGATGCCTGTGACATCAGTCGTGGGGGTCTTTATCTTTATTTTTCCAGTACAGAAGAGCTATTTCTAGCTGTTTTATCCGATGATGTAACCACAGATGACGACGAGGCTATTGGAGCCGCCCTTTCTGGCGAAGCCTCTGCCGGAGATATGTTAGCTCTTTTCCTTAAAGAGCAGAAAAAAGAAATTCTCAGAAAGAAAAACAATCTCACTGTCGCTACATATGAATACTTTTCCGTTCATAAAGTATCGGCAAAAGATAATCCACTTAAAAATCAATTTGATACAGCCGTTAGAATTGTTGAAAAGCTCATCGAAAATGGCGTTCAGACTGGCGAATTCTATTGCGAAAATCCGTTGGGATGTGCGCGTAATCTTATGTACGTTGTGGAAGGTCTCAAGATTTCTTCCAAAACTATTGGCATTTCCGAGGACGCTATCGATAGAGAATTAATGTATGTTTTAGAGGGATTAGTCCCCGATGATGAAGGTGCTTAAGATATTTCTTAGGTACCTTTTTTGTAGAGCACTTAGCTATTTATAGCTTTGTACCATATATATTTTAAGAAATGAGGAGATATTATGAGCAGTGTAAGACGTATCTACGTGGAGAAAAAGCCATCCTTTGCAGGCAAGGCAAAGGAACTTAAAGCAGAAATTTCAGGATATCTTGGAATTAAGAGCGTTGACGATGTCCGCATCTTTATCCGCTATGATGTTCAGAACGTTTCTGACGAAGTCTTTGAGAAGGCATGCAAGACAGTCTTTTCAGAGCCCCCAGTTGATATCCTTTATAGAGAGGAAATTGAAGTACCTGCAAATGCCAAGGTATTTAGCATCGAGGCACTTCCTGGACAGTTCGATCAGAGAGCTGATTCAGCAGTTCAGTGCGTACGTTTTATAAAAGGTGACGAGGAGCCAGTCATCAAGACTGCAGTTACCTACATGCTTATCGGTAACGTATCAGATGAAGAGGTAGAGAAGATCAAGGATTACACCATGAACCCTGTTGATTCAAGAATCGCTTCTGATACCAAGCCAGAAACTCTTATTGATACATTTGATGAGCCAGCAGATGTAATAATCTTCGACGGCTTCAAGGATCTTGCAGAGGACAAGCTTAAGGAGCTCTATGAGTCTCTTGGCCTTGCCATGACCTTCAACGACTTTAAGTGGATCCAGAGCTACTTCCATGATGATGAGAAGCGCGACCCATCCATGACTGAGATCAAGGTTCTTGATACTTACTGGTCAGACCACTGCCGCCACACCACCTTCGGAACAGAGCTTAAAGAGATCGAGTTCGAAGATGGCTTCTACAAGGCTCCTATTGAAAAGACCTACAACGAGTACCTCGCAGCAAGAGATGCTCTTTACACAACAGATGATAAGAAGAAAGAGAAATTCATCTCCCTTATGGACATCGCTCTTATGGGAATGAAGAAGCTTAAGAAGGATGGCAAGCTCACAGATATGGAAGTATCTGAAGAGAACAACGCCTGCACAGTTGTTGTGCCTGTAGAAGTTGACTACGGCAACGGCCCTAAGACTGAGAACTGGCTTGTGTTCTTCAAGAACGAGACTCACAACCATCCTACAGAGATCGAGCCATTTGGTGGCGCTGCTACTTGCCTTGGTGGTGCTATCAGAGATCCTCTTTCAGGAAGAGGCTATGTATATCAGGCTATGCGTGTAACTGGCGCAGCTGACCCCACAGTCCCTGTTGCAGAGACCATGAAGGGTAAGCTTTCACAGAAGAAGCTGGTTAGAGGCGCTGCTGCAGGATATTCTTCATATGGTAACCAGATCGGCCTTGCAACTGGTTATGTAAAAGAAATCTATCACCCAGGTTATGTTGCTAAGAGAATGGAGATCGGCGCAGTTATGGGTGCAGCAAGACAGGAACACGTTATCAGAGAATCTCCAGAGCCAGGTGATATCGTAATCCTCCTTGGCGGAAGAACAGGACGTGATGGATGCGGCGGAGCTACAGGATCTTCCAAGGCTCACGATTCCAAGTCCCTTACAAGCTGCGGAGCTGAGGTTCAGAAGGGTAACGCACCTACAGAGCGTAAATTACAGAGACTCTTTAGAAGAGAAGAAGTAAGTGAGCTTATTAAGAAATGTAACGACTTTGGTGCCGGCGGAGTTTCAGTTGCCATCGGTGAGCTTGCAGACGGACTTGATATCAACCTTGATCTTGTTCCTAAGAAGTATGCAGGTCTCGACGGAACAGAGCTTGCAATCTCTGAGTCCCAGGAGAGAATGGCAGTTGTAGTTGCACCTAAGGATGCAGATAAGTTCCTTGACTATGCAGCAGAAGAGAACCTTGAGGCAGTTAAGGTTGCTGTAGTAACCAAGGAGCCAAGACTTGTACTTAACTGGAGAGGCAAGAAGATTGTAGATCTTAAGAGAGCCTTCCTTGATACAAACGGAGCACACCAGGAGACAACTGTTAAGGTTGAGATTCCTGCCAAGGAATATAACTACTTCAACCAAATCGCTTCAGATAAGGTAAAAGAAGCTCTTTCAAAGGGCGATGCTAAGGAAGCCTTCAAGGCAGAACTTAAGGACCTGAATGTATGCTCACAGAAAGGCCTTGTTGAGATGTTCGACTCCTCAATCGGAGCAAGTTCAGTTCTCATGCCTTACGGTGGTAAGTACCAGCTTACAGAGACTCAGGCAATGGTTGCTAAGCTTCCAGTACTTAAGGGTAAGTCAGACACAGTAACTATGATGTCCTACGGCTTCGATCCATATCTTTCAAGCTGGAGCCCATACCACGGAGCAGCCTATGCTGTAACAGAGTCTGTAGCCAGAATCGTAGCAACTGGTGGTGATTACAAGAACCTTCACTTCACCTTCCAGGAATACTTTAAGAGAATGACTGAGGATCCTACAAGATGGAGCCAGCCTTTCACAGCACTTCTCGGTGCTTTTGATGCCCAGATGAAATTTGGAATCGCATCAATCGGTGGTAAGGACTCCATGTCAGGTTCCTTCAATGAGATAAACGTACCACCTACTCTTGTTTCCTTCGCAGTAGATGTTGCTAAGCTTTCAGATGTAGTAACACCAGAGCTTAAGAGCGCAGGCAACAAGCTCGTACAGTTCTCAATTGCTAAGGATGAGTACGATCTTCCAGATTACGAGAAGGTTATGGCACTTTACAGCCAGATTACAGAGCTTATGAGAAAGGGCGCCATTGTATCAGCTTACGCTCTTGATAGCCACGGAATCGCTGCAGCAGTAGCTAAGATGAGCTTTGGTAACGGCCTTGGAGTTAAGTTCGCTGACAGCCTTGCAGCTGAGGAACTCTTTAAGAATGCAACAGCTGACATCGTTGCAGAGGTTAAGGCATCTGACCTTTCAGAGGCTCTTAAGGTAGCAGGCGCAAGAGAAATCGGTGAAGTTACTGATAACAAAGAATTTGAGTTCGCAGGAAATAAGGTTTCTACAGAGGAAGCTCTTTTATCCTGGAAGGGTACCCTTGAAAAGGTATTCGCTTCTAAGGTAGGAGATAGCACAGAGTCTGTAGAGTCACCTCTCTATGAGGCAAAAGAGATCTATGTTTGCAAGAACAAGGTGGCTAAGCCTACAGTATTTATCCCTGTATTCCCAGGCAGTAACTGCGAGTACGACTCAGCAGAGGCCTTCAGAAGAGCAGGCGCTGATGTGAACATCAAGATCTTCAAGAATAGAAACGCAGCAGACATTGAAGAGTCAGTTGCAGAGTTTAAGAAGGCTATTGGGGGCGCACAGATCATCATGTTCCCTGGCGGATTCTCAGCAGGTGATGAGCCAGACGGAAGTGCTAAGTTCTTCGCAACAGCCTTCCAGAACGCAGCAATTAAAGAGGCAGTTGACGACCTCCTTCAGAATAGAGACGGTCTTGCACTTGGTATCTGTAACGGATTCCAGGCTATGATCAAGCTGGGCCTTGTACCAAACGGCAAGATCACAGGACAGGACGAGAACTCACCTACACTTACATTTAATACAATCGGACGCCACATTTCCAAGATGGCATACATCAAGGTTGTATCCAATAATTCACCTTGGCTTTCAGGAGCACAGCTTGGCGGAGTTTACACTAACCCAGCTTCCCACGGTGAAGGAAGATTCGTTGCACCTAAGGAGGTTCTTGATAACCTCTTTGCCAACGGCCAGATCGCAACACAGTACTGCGACCTTGAGGGCAACGTAACTATGGATGATGAGTGGAACATCAACGGCTCCTACAGAGCAGTTGAGGGTATCCTTTCACCAGACGGAAGATGCCTTGGTAAGATGGCTCACTCAGAGCGTAGAGGCGACGGCGTTGCCATGAACATCTTCGGAGAACAGGATCTGAAGATCTTTGAGTCTGGAGTACGCTACTTCAAATAATAGGTGAGAGTGGTGAGATTGAATCCACTTTACGGTATAAATAAACAGCTCAAGTCAGCTGATAAATGAATAATTAGTGCGATTTTAGTACGAAGTACTATGAGCAATAATTATTTATTTTCAGATGACTGGAGCGTTAAGTATGACATATGGAGGAAAAATGAAAGCACGTTTGATTTTAGAAGATGGAACGATTTTCGAGGGAAAGCACATCGGTGCTGACAAGGATGTTATCAGCGAGATCGTTTTTAATACTTCAATGGCTGGTTATACAGAAGTGTTCACAGACCCATCCTACGCAGGACAGGCTGTGTGCATGACATATCCGCTTATTGGTAACTACGGCGTATGCCTTGACGATATGGAATCAGAAAGACCTTGGGTTGACGGCGTGATTGTAAGGGAGCTCTCACATATCCCTTCAAACTTCCGCTGCGATATGAGCCTTCAGGACTTCTTTGAGAAGTACGAGATCCCTGGAATTGCAGGCATCGACACAAGAAAGCTTGTGCGCCTTCTTAGAGAAAAGGGAACCATGAACGGCATGATCACAACCAACGAGAACATCACTTACGATGAGATCAAGGACAAGCTCCATGCCTACACAACTGGAGACGTTGTAAGTAAGGTTTCCTGCAAGGAGAAATATCTTTTGACAGGATCTAAGGACCTTGCGGATAACGGACCTCTGTCAGGAAGTGCTGTGTTCAACAAGGAAGACTACGAGGCATCCCTTAAGGGGGACCTCTCAAGAAGAGAGAAGAGACCTGCCATTGTAAAAGAGCTAAATGGTAAGGGACTTAAAGTAGCGCTCCTGGATCTTGGCGCCAAGAAGAACATCGGAGATTCTCTGGCTGCAAGAGGATGTGACGTTACAATCTACCCTTCAAATACAAGTGCTGAGGAAATCTTAGGGGACAACCCAGATGGAATCATGCTTTCAAACGGCCCTGGAGATCCAAAGGACTGCCCAGGCGTAATTGAAGAAATCAAGAAGCTCTATGCTTCAGATACACCTATTTTTGCCATCTGCCTTGGACATCAGCTCATGGCTCTTGCAACAGGCGCAGATACCTACAAGATGAAGTACGGCCACAGAGGTGGTAACCATCCGGTAAAAGACCTTGCTACAGGCCGCGTGTACATTTCATCCCAGAACCACGGCTACGTTGTAGATGTGGACAAGCTTGATAAGACAGTGGCTGAGCCTGCCTTCATGAATGTTAACGATGGAACTAACGAGGGTCTTTCCTATGTGGGCAAGAACATCTTCACAGTGCAGTTCCATCCGGAGGCATGCCCTGGACCACAGGATTCAAGCTATCTTTTCGATAGATTTATAGACATGATCAAAAAGGGAGGTAAGAACTGATGCCAAAGAATAAGGATGTAAAAAAGGTTCTGGTTATCGGTTCAGGACCTATCGTAATCGGCCAGGCTGCAGAGTTTGACTACGCCGGAACACAGGCCTGCCGCTCACTTAAAGAAGAGGGTGTTGAGGTAGTACTTGTTAACTCAAACCCAGCTACAATCATGACAGATAAGGACATTGCTGATGAGGTTTATATCGAGCCCCTTACAGTTAAAGTCCTTGAACAGATAATTGAAAAGGAAAAGCCAGACTCAATCCTTCCAACCCTTGGTGGACAGGCTGGTCTTAACCTTGGTATGGAGCTTGATGAGTCAGGATTCCTTGCTTCTCATGGTGTTAAGCTCCTTGGTACAACAGCTGAGACCATCAGAAAGGCTGAGGACAGACAGGAATTCAAGGACACCATGGAGAGAATCGGTGAGCCTTGCGCAGCTTCACTGGTTGTACATAACGTACAGGACGGTGTAGCTTTTGCCAACAAGATCGGCTACCCTGTAGTTCTTCGTCCTGCCTTCACTCTTGGTGGATCAGGCGGTGGTATCGCCCACAATCAGGCAGAGTGTGAAGAGATCCTTGAGAACGGACTTAGACTTTCAAGAGCTAACGAGGTTCTTGTAGAAAGATGTATCGCAGGCTGGAAGGAAATCGAGTACGAGGTAATGCGTGACTCAGCCGGCAACTGCATCACAGTTTGTAACATGGAGAATATCGACCCAGTTGGTGTACATACCGGTGACTCCATCGTTGTGGCTCCTTCTCAGACTCTTTCTGATAAGGAATATCAGATGCTTCGTAGCGCAGCTCTTAACATCATCGACGAGCTGAAGATCACAGGTGGATGTAACGTACAGTTCGCACTTCACCCAACAAGCTTTGAGTACTGCGTAATCGAAGTTAACCCACGTGTTAGCCGTTCATCAGCTCTGGCTTCCAAGGCAACAGGTTACCCTATCGCCAAGGTTGCAGCTAAGATTGCGCTCGGCTACACACTTGATGAGATCAAGAATGCAATTACAGGTAAGACCTACGCCAGCTTCGAGCCAACCCTCGACTACTGCGTAGTTAAGTTCCCTCGTCTTCCTTTCGATAAGTTCATTACTGCCAAGAGAACCCTCACAACTCAGATGAAGGCTACCGGCGAAGTAATGAGTATCTGCACTAACTTTGAAGGTGCAATGATGAAGGCCATCAGATCTCTTGAGCAGCACGTTGACTGCCTTACAAGCTACGACTTCTCAGAGCTTGATGAAGACGAGCTTTTAGAGAGACTTCAGGTTGTAGATGACCAGAGAATCTGGGTTATCGCAGAGGCCTTAAGAAGAGGAATGAGCCACGATCAGATCCACGACATCACCATGATCGATCACTGGTTCATCGACAAGATCCATACACTGGTTAAGATGGAGCTTAAGCTCCTTAGACTTGGCGAGAAGAGCACAATCGCCCGCCACAAAGTATCAGAAGAGAACGTATCAGAGTATGAAGAGGCTAAGAAGATTATCAGCTTCGATACACTTCTTAAAGCTAAAAAGCTTGAGTACCCTGATAAGGTAATAAGCAGACTTACAAGATTCTCAGTAGACACAATCAAGGCTCTTAGAGAGTTCTACGGAATCAAGGCAGCTTACAAGCTGGTTGATACCTGTGCTGCAGAGTTCGAGGCTGAGACTCCATATTACTACTCAGTTTACGGAGATGAGAATGAGGAGAACGAGGCAGGACTTAAGGCTAGTGGTGATAAGAAAAAGATCCTTGTCCTTGGTTCAGGTCCTATCAGAATCGGTCAGGGTATCGAGTTCGACTACTGCTCAGTCCATGCTACATGGGCATTTAAGAGAGCAGGCTTTGAGACAATCATTATCAACAACAACCCAGAAACTGTTTCAACAGACTTTGATATTGCTGATAAGCTCTACTTTGAGCCACTTACTCCAGAAGATGTTGAGAACATTGTTCGTCTTGAGAATCCAGACGGAGCTGTAGTTCAGTTCGGTGGTCAGACAGCCATCAAGCTTACTCAGGACCTTATGAAGATGGGTGTTAAGATCTACGGAACAGATGCTAAGGACGTAGACGCAGCTGAGGATAGAGAGATCTTTGACAGAATCCTTGAGGAGACACAGATCAAGCGTGCTCAGGGTGCTACAGTATACACAGCAGAGGAAGCTAAGGAGGTTGCTAACCGCCTCGGATATCCTGTTCTTGTAAGACCTTCCTACGTACTTGGCGGACAGGGTATGCAGATAGCTCTTTCTGACGAAGAAATCGAAGAGTTCATGAACATCATCAACAGAATTGCTCAGGATCACCCAATCCTTGTTGATAAGTATCTTCAGGGTATCGAGACTGAGGTTGATGCGGTTTGCGACGGCGAGGATATCGTAATCCCAGGTATCATGGAGCATATCGAGAGATCAGGTATTCACTCCGGCGACTCAATTTCGGTTTATCCTGCACAGTCTCTTTCTGATAAGGTTAAGGAGACAATTGCAGAGTACACAAGAAGACTTGCTAAGGCTCTTCATGTAGTAGGACTTATCAATGTACAGTTCATCGCAGTGGGAGATGAGGTTTACATCATCGAGGCTAACCCAAGATCATCTCGTACTGTTCCATATATCAGTAAGGTTACAGGTATTCCAATCGTTGACCTGGCAGCAGAGGTTATGATGGGCAAGAAGCTTAAGGACCTTGGCTATACACCAGGACTTCAGCCTGAGGCTGGCTACATCGCCATCAAGATGCCAGTATTCTCCTTCGAGAAGATCAGAGGAGCTGAGATCAGCCTTGGACCTGAGATGAAGAGTACAGGTGAGTGCCTTGGTATCAGCCAGAACTTCAACGAAGCCCTCTACAAGGCCTTCCTTGGAGCAGGCATTAACCTTCCTAAGTACAAGCAGATGATCATCACCGTTAAGGATTCAGATAAGGGCGAAGTTATCGACATTGCCCGCAGATTTGAAAAGCTTGGCTACATCATCTACGCTACATTGTCTACAGCAGCAACTCTTAACGAGAACGGCGTCAAGGCTCGTAAGATCAACCGTATCAGCCAGGAATCACCTACGGTCATCGACCTTATCCTGGGCCACAAGATTGATCTTGTTATCGACACACCTACCCAGGGCCGCGACAAGAGCCGTGACGGCTTCCTTATCCGCCGTACCGCCATCGAGACAGGTGTTAACGTAATCACAGCCCTGGATACAGCTCGTGCCCTGGTTACAAGCCTTGAGAACGAGAGCAACGAGGAAACCCTGCAGCTGGTTGATATCGCCAAGATTTGAGTGGCTACGCGTACAGCTTGTGTACGAAGCGCCGTATTTGAAAAAGAATTCCCTGGAGATGAATTGTTGTCTTCAGGGATTTTTTGTAGCTAGTATGATATACCCCCTAAACAAGCATAAAGAGGTAGTGGTAGAGGTAAACTGTTGGCTGAAGCGTAAGGCAAAATCTGGCGATATACCCCGAAAACAAGAAAAAAGGGTAATGGTAGAGGTAAACTGTGGCTAAAGCGATAGACTGAATCCGGCGAAATACCTCCTAAACAAGCAAAAAGAGGTAGTGGTAGAGGCAAATTGTAGGCAAAGCGATAGACTGAATCCGGCGTAATACCCCGAAAACAAGATAAAGAAGGCATAGTTAGAGGAAAACAAAGCGCAATGAAATCATTCATAAGACTTACAGACCACACAAAAGAAGATCTGCTTGAAATCTTCAAGATTGCAGACAACATCGACCAGTACAAAGACTTCCTCAAGGGCAAGACAATTGTCATGTTCTTTCCTGCATCCAGCATAAGGACAAGAGTATCCTTCGAAAAGGGCATCTACCTTCTGGGCGGCCAGTCGATTCTCTTTGACCCAGCCACACTGGACAAAAAGGAAGACATAAGAGACGTTTGCGGATATCTCCAGAACTGGGCAGATGCGGTGATTGTCAGGTACAAGGACATAAGCATGCTTGATAAGATGGCACAGTCCATGGACATTCCGGTCATCAACGCCCTGACTGACGACAACCACCCCTGCGAGATGATGTCTGATCTTTATACACTTTCCAAGCGTAGGCCCGACTATCTCAAGGACAAGTACCTGTTTATGGGAGCGGACGGCAACATAGGTAGAGCCTGGAAAGAGGCAGCAGATGCCTTTGGGTTCTCTTTTACCCAGTGCGCGCCAGCGCAGTATGCAATCCCAGGAGCCCAGTGCCAGAGCGATATAAGAGAAGCAGTAAAGGGAAAAGACATAGTGTGCACTGATTCCCTCACGCAGGATCAAAGAGAAACCTTCAAAGATTATCAGGTGACAAAAGAGCTAATGGAATCCGCAGCAGATGGCGCAGTACTGAACCCTTGCCCGCCCTTCTACCGTGGCGAAGAGGTGTCCAGCGACGCCATAGATTCAAAGTTCTTCGTGGGCTATGACTTTAAGCAGAGCCTACTCACGGTGCAACAGGCGATTCTAGTTTATAGCTTGCTAAACTGATGTGATCAATAGTCTGTCTCGCAACGCACTACAACACGGATATTCATAATTATCTGCCAACACAATTCACAACACCCCAAAGGGAGGAAACTACATGGAAAAGTTTAAATGGTGCTTTATTGGAACCGGAACCCTTGCTAACCAGATTGCTAAAGAGATTCTGGAAAGCGGCAATCACGAGATTGTATCCTGCTACACCAGAAACCTCGACAAATGCAAGGACTTTGCTGATAAGTACGGCTGCAAGCCTTGTCTTAGCGCAGAGGAAGCCATCATGGCTGAGGGCGTAGAGGGTGTTTACATCGTAACTCCCCACAATGCCCATCACAGATACGTTAAGCAGGCCCTGGAGCTGGGTAAGCCTGTTCTGTGCGAGAAGCCTTTTACTGTTGAGGGCAAGGAGACAGACGAACTCATAGCTCTTGCCAGAGAGAAGGGCGTATACCTCTGCGAAGCCATGTGGACCTGGTTTGGTAAGCCTGCCAATCAGGTTAAGTCCTGGATCGAGGAGAATAAGATTGGACGTGTAAAAAGAGCTAAATTCACCTACTGCATGAATTCTATAGACTACGCTCCAAGAGTTTCAGACCCAAAGCGTGCTGGTGGAGCTCTTTTAGACATAACCATCTATCCTATAACCTATGCATACCGTCTCTTTGGATACCCTGAGAAGATCGAGAGTAAGGGCCATCTTGAGAACGGCATTGACCACTGGGAAGAGATAAACATGGTATTTCCTAAGGGAGAAGAGGTGTCAATCCGTGCATCCATCGTGGATATGAAGGGCTTTGAAAAGATGGACATTAAGGGAACCAAGGGCCACATCAAAGCTGACCTTTATCACTTTGGTCAGGAAGTTGTATGCCAGCAGGGCCTATTCGTTAAGCTGATTCACAGAGGAAAGGGCGACAGCATTGGATATCTGCCTGAGTTCGACACCGTTGCCACTGAGATTCGTGAGGGCCTTACTGAGAGCCGCATGGTTCCACTTAAAGCCACATCAGATGTTATGCACATCATAGATACAGTCAGAGAGCAGATCGGACTTGTGTACACTGACCTTGAGTGAGCAAAAAAGTCTTTTCAGACTGATATACCCGGTCTGGAATGATTTTTTATGTGCGAAAAAACGTATAATTTTGTATAATCATTCTATGGGGATATAGTTAAAGATACGTTGATCTGATTTAGAAATGCAAAGGAGGTATATCCGAATGGGAAAGTTACTATTAACAGGCGTAGATGGTAACCTTGGCGCAGAGGCTGCAAGAGTTCTTCTAACATTAGAGGATAAGAGCAACCTGATCTTTTGTGGATACAGTGAGGATTCTCTTAAGAAATTTGCAGACCAGGGCGTAGAAACTCATGTTACAGACTTTAACTATCCTGATGGTCTATTTGAGGCCTTTAAGGGAGCTGACGTTCTTGCCCTTATCTCAATGCCTTTTGTTGGCGAAAAGAGACAGAGCGCCCACAAGAATGCTGTAGATGCAGCCAAGAAAGCAGGCGTAAAGAAGATCATTTACACATCACTTGTTAATGCAGGCGATGAAACCAATCCTTCAGTTGAAAAGAAAGACCACATCTATACAGAGAACTATGTTAAGGAAGTTGGTCTTGATTATATCTTCCTTCGCAATTCTCAGTACGCTGAGGCTATGATCACAAACTATTTTACCTATGTTCATGCTAACGCTCCTCTGACAAACAGCCAGGGCGACGGACTTATGGCGTATATTTCAAGAAAGGATTGCGCAAAGGCAGTAGCTTACGCCCTTCACCGCGCATCAGAATATGACCATGCAACTCTTGATATTAACGGAAAAGAGCTAATGACAATCACTCAGTTTGTTAATATCGGAAATAAAGAAACTGGTAACAACATCAGCTATAAAGAAGTTACTGATGAAGAGAACTATCAGATCTTTGATGCAATGGGCGTTCCAAGAACCACTGACGGCCTGTTCAAAAAGGGCAGCGAAGCTCCATTCTCCAGTGATGGTATGGTAACATTCGCTCAGGCTATCCGTGAAGGAAAGATGGCAATCCACACTGACGACTTCAAGAAGCTTACAGGCGACGACCCTATTACTGTAGAGTACATGTTTGCTCACAGCGATGACTTCCAGATTGGAGAGCGTCACTCTAAAGATAAGAAGTAAGTCATAGGGGACGGTTCTTGAACCGTCCCCTCTTATTTATGGATTACTTATTCTTCAAGATAAAGATTCTTCTTGTTTCCTTGGTCTCGCCAGGCCATGCGAAGTACTCAATCTTTTCCACATTGAAGTACTTGGAAAGGATAGTTGTCCACTCTTCGTCGGTTCTAGAAACCATACGAAGAACACCGTTAAGATAGATCTCGTTGCCGTTCTTTACTTCCAGGTTCTTTTCAGGCTTGCTAACTGGCTCCTCATAGTAGTTCATGGAGATGATGATTTTGGCGTCCTTAGTGGCAATTCTTGCAATGTTCTTAATGATGTTCTCAGCCACTTCGGCAGGGAGAACATCGATTACATTACTACAGAAGATTCCGTCAAAAGAGCTTTCTCCTACTGATTCGATCCAGTCTGTTGAAACGTGCTCTGCTTTAAAGCCCTCTGTAACTTTGCAAACAGAGCCAAGGAACTTGGCCAGGGTGATGGCATTCTCTACTACATCAACACAGGTTACGTCCTTACAGCCTGACTTATTAATTGTGATTCCAGCCCAGCCTTCGCCGCAGCCATAGTCAAGAACCTTGGCGCAGCCTGACAGATTCTCAATTATGATGTCACGGAGTTTTTCTGATGATGCAAGCTCTTTCCATCCGTTTTCAGAATCTATCTCTTTTGTAAATTGCTCTTTTTCCTCATCGTTCATTTCAAATGCACTGTTCCAAAACTTAAGTGCTTCGTTGTAAGTGTTACTCATCTCTAATCCCCAACCTCCCATATTATAAATTGCGTAGATAAGCCATTTATTCGGCCTCTCAATTAGGTATCATTTTACTATCTGGAAATCTTTATTTCAATGAAAAGCAGTAAATATGCGGATTATAATTTGTAAGTCAGTGGGGGACGGTTCTAGTTGACTTCTTTATTCTAAGTCAGTGGGGACGGTTCTAGTTGACTTCTTTGTTCTTAGAAAAGCATGATTACAATTGGCAATGATGCGAATAACGAAAAAATATCTTAAAATTCCCTAAAAAACGATTAAATATTCCCTCAATCGTGGATTTGCAACGAGGCTTTTATTACAATATAGGTAGTGTAATTATGGGCTTTTCACAGCGAGAGAGGGTAGTTTATGAACGAGGGAAACACAGAGCTTTCAAAGGAAAAGAAGGTAAAGAAGGAAAAGAAAGAAAAACTTCCTTACAAAGAGAGAAGAAGGCTTTGGAAGGAAGCAAAAAAGGCAAAGAGGCAGGAGCAAAAGGACTTCTATAAGTATGCCCCATGGCCTAAGCGGATATGGGAGCTTTACGCCAAAGCACCTGTCAGAGCCATTGCTATTATACTGATTCTATCAATTCTTCTTTATGTTAATCGCCAGGCTATCTATAACCTGTATATGGATGCCTGGGTGAGCTATTATCTTAGTACAAATACCCGAACCGTTCCAACAGAAGAGGAAATAGCTCTTATGCACCAGGAATCTCCAATCGATGAGGAGGGCGCTGCCAAAATAGATGCTCTTCCACGCTTTGGAGAGGATGAAACCTGGACAATCTGTGTTTATATTGTTGGATCAAACCTTGAAGACTACAATGACGATAATCTCTCCAATTTGACGGCGTTTAAGGCTGATCAGTTCAAGGAGGAATATAACCAGAATAAGAAGAAAGATTATCTGGCAACCATCACAAGGTTTGAAAATGAGCTTAAAGCTAATTCCCTGGAAATTCCTGCCTTTTTTTATGAGCCTACAGTGCCTAAGGCTTCATCTATTTCGGATGGCTGGAGTCCAAGGCTTAATGGCGCTGCAACAAGCGATATTATCGAAATGCTTAAGGGAGAGTGGTCTGAAAATATCAAAATCGTAATTCAGACAGGTGGTGCAAGACACTGGGATAACTCAAGAGTCAATCCAAACCGTACCCAGCGCTTCCTCTATGAAAAGGGCACTTTTAGTGAAGTTGGAAACATGGCACTTCAAAAGGCTACTGATCCTGAAACCCTTGCTGATTTTGTGCGCTTTTGTAAGAACAAGTATCCATCAGACCATCAGATGCTTGTTTTGTGGAATCACGGCGCAGGCCCCTTTGGCTATGGAGTTGATTCAATCTATGGCGATATGATGAGCTTAACTGATATTAGGACAGCTCTTTCCAAGGTCTATTCGCCAAATATAAATAACGCACCCTTTGATATCATAGGCTTTGATGCCTGTCTTATGTCTACTATAGAAGTTACCCACGCATTATACGGATTTGCAGATTATTACTGCCTAAGTGAAGAAACAGAGCCTGGAGATGGCTGGGATTACACCCCAGTTCTAACGGCTATGACAGAGGATCCCACCATGAACGCTGCAATGGTTGGAAGATGCATTGCTGATGCCTACACGGACTTTTATATGCAGGATGCTATCACCACTACCCAGAACAGGAACAGCGTTACCTTTTCTGTAATTGATGGAAGAAACGCTGAGAGGCTTTATGAAGCCTACGGAAATCTGTCAAAGGCGCTCCTTAGGGATTCTGCCAAGGATATCAGTGTACTTGCCCTTGCAAGCCGCTGTGCCAACGCATCGACCCGCTATGGCGGAAGTAGCCACAACGTAATGAATACTGTGGATGTTGGTAATTATGTAAGTCTTCTTAGAGACTATTATCCTAATGAATGCGATACCATAACAAATCTGTTAAAAGAGACAGTTCTTTACCATAGAGAAAACGGAGCCCTGGCAGATTCAACTGGTATAGCAACCTATTTCCCTGCAGAGGTAAATAACCTGACGGGACTTGTGTATTTTCTTGAATATGAATATGACATCTGTGAGGATGAAGCAGTTAAGACCCTGTATTATTACAAGCAGGCAGGGTGTCTGACAGAGGATATGAAGGATTTTGTGGCTACTCTGACAGATGATACTCCCAAAACTCTTGATGTAGAGCTGTTTAGGCAGTTTGCCATGGAGGATCCTGTAATAGGCAGTAATGGATTTACCATAGCGATGCCGCCAGGCCTTTTAGATATGGTGGTTAAGTACCAGCTTGGCGTAAACAGGCTGGATACCCAAAACGGCAAGATGATCGAATATGGCTGTGACGACGTCCTTTCAGTTTCCGAAGATGGAACGCTTTCTTGCGAATTTGATGGCAAATGGCTTCATATGAACGGACAGCCCCTTTATTCAGGAGTGGTTTCTTCAACGGACTCTACCATCGAATATAAGGCACTTATCAGCTATAACGGGGCAGAGGCATATCTTTTGCTAAGTGCCGATAAGGAAACGGATGAGATAAGCGTTGTGGGATTAATGATGCACGATGAGTATAGCTCTGTAATGTCAGCCAGCAGATCAATGACCCAGCTCCAAAATGGTGCCAGAATCGCTCCTCTTTACGTGGTTACTGACATTAGCACCGGCCAGGTTTATACAGATACAGGTAAAACCATAACCTACTCAGAGAAAACGAAGTTTACAAAGCAGAGCTTTAAGGACGGCAAATATGTAATGTCAGCGGTGATTTCTGATCAGCGAGGTGATAATTATTATTCTCTTGTCATTAGCGCAGAGGCCCATAAAGGAACTTTGAAGAACTGGGCACTTGAGCCTGGCTACTACGCAAGAGATTATCACTGATTAAGAAGGAGGCATTTATGAACAAGGGAAAAAAGATAAAAATGCACCTATCTACGATAGTTCTTTTGGCTATTGCACTTTTAGTCGGAATAATTGTGCTGGATGTAGCATATCAGAAAGCCTGGAGAACCCATGAAAAGATCATAGAGGCCACTGCTTCAGCAGATGTTTTTGCTAAGGTTGACAGTACAACCTTTGATGGGAGCTCTTTTACCAAGGATGATATTAAGAAATCCAATATCACTATGATCAATGTCTGGGAGACCACGTGTCCGGCCTGTCTTGGAGAGATGGGAGAGCTTGAGGAATTGTCCAAGATCTATCCGGAAGCGGACTTTCAGCTTGTGGGCGTGTGCGCAGATGTCTTTGAATCAGGTGGCACCCAGCTTAAACAGGATCAGATTGATAAGGGAAAAGAGCTAATGCAAAACGCAGGTGTGACATTCCCGACTGTTATACCGACACCTGAGATGTATGCTTTTTTCCGTACAACAATTGCAGGCTTCCCAACCACATATTTTGTTGACAGCGAAGGCAATATTATAAGGACTGTGGCTGGAGCAAGAAAGCTTGATGCCTGGAAAAGCATAGTTGAAGAAGTTATGGAGGGACAGTGATATGGATGCTAGGGAAAAGAGAACAAGAATTATTGGATGGATCGTATTTGTGATTGCCCTTACCATGATGGGAATTGGAATCGCAAGGGGCGAAGCGTCAGTTGTACTTACAAAGGCAACAAGTATCTGTACACAGTGTATTGGAATCGGATGAAGTATTTTTGAGGGTGATTAGAATGGATGAAAAGAAGAAAATGACACCTAAAAAGCAGTCTGTTATAAGAACCTGGTTTCAGGCAGCGTGGTTTGTTCTGACAAACAGTTATATCAGGGGATATACCAAGGGTATGATCTTTGCAGGTAATACAAAAGTAATCTGCTTTCCAGGACTTAACTGCTATTCCTGCCCTGGTGCCCTGGCAGCCTGCCCTATGGGTGCACTTCAGGCTGTAATGGGTAATTCCTCCTATCGCGTATCACTTTATGTCTTTGGCTTTCTGGGAGCTATAGGAGCTTTGTTTGGACGTCTTGTGTGCGGCTGGATGTGTCCCTTTGGCCTTTTCCAGGATCTTCTTCACAAGATTCCTATAACCAAGAAGATAAAGAACCTTCCTGGACATAAATTCCTAAAATATCTTAGATACGTTATTTTGGTAATTTTCCCGCTTTTACTTGTATCTATTGTAAAAGACCTTACGGGTACCAGTGATCCATGGTTCTGTGAATGGATATGTCCAAGTGGAATGCTTCTTGGAGGAATTCCCCTTGTTACACTTAATGCCGGGCTTCGTGAGGCAGCGGCCGGACGTTTTATCTGGAAGCTGGCTGTCCTTATTGTGATATCACTTATGTCCATTAAGGTTTACAGACCATTCTGTAAATATCTATGCCCTTTAGGCGCTATATACGGATTTTTTAACCCAATTTCAAGCTATAGACTTGTAATTGATAAAGAGAAATGTGTCTCCTGTGGAATGTGTCAAAAAGCCTGCGGAATGGATATTAAGACCTTTGAAAATCCAAACAGTATGGACTGTATCCGCTGCGGAAGCTGTATCGCATCCTGCCCTAAGGGGGCTATTTCCTCTACCTGGGGACAGAAAATCAACAAGGTCAAGAACCGCTGCTTTGTGGATGAGGATGAGGGCACTTTAAATCTAACAGAGCTTCCTAAGGAGATTTCAAAGAAGGCTACTTTCTTTGGAGCCATTGCAATTATTTCAGGTATCTGCGGAGTTTGTGCTACCTATTTATTTGCTCTTAGATCAGCTTTTATCAGCAAGCTTACTATTGAGATCTATAAGGATTATCTGCCAACATATTTCATTCTGGATGTTTTATTGGTGGTAGCTGCGGCGCTTTTACTAATTGTTGGTATATATGCAATTGCAAAGAAAGAGGATGCGAAAGCTCTTTTAACCCTTCCTGAGAAGTCGATATCTATAGTCATCGTCCTTGCAATAGGCTATCTTATCGCATTTGTGGGATGTATCATCGATTCAAGAACCTATGGACAGATCATGATCCCTACAACCTATGATGCAGCATTTCTGTTAACCTCTGTGGTGGCAGTTCCCTTTAGTATTGCCCTTAAGAATAGCATTTTGGGCAAAGAAAATAAGAAGCTGTGGAGACTTCTCTCTGTGCTATATGTACTGTCGCTTCTTGGAACAGCCCTTGCATTTTGGTTACTGACAGTACTTCCACAGTGAACCTTGTGTAAGTCATAGGGGACGGTTCTAGTTGACTCCTTACCACATTCTGACAATACATAACATTAAAGGAGTCAACTAGAACCGTCCCCACTGACTTTCCACGGGTCCACCCCGTGAAACAGGGGACAGTAAACGATTTAATAATACTTTAATGATTGATGTGCCGAAAACACTGTATCATAGAATATGTGAGAGCATATGAGGAGGAATATTAAATGAGGAAAAAAGTATTATCTTTGTTACTGTCTACTATGTTGGTGGCAGCAGCTACAGGCTGCGCTGGAACATCTCCAGAGTCTTCTGGTGATTCATCAGATTCCGGAAACGCTGCAAATCAAGAGACTTCAGAGGATGCATCTGGAACAGAGTCTTCACAGGCAGCTGATGCTGGTTCTGGTAGCGAGGAAACTCCAGCAACCTACGAAGAGATGATCGAATCCCTTCATGCAGGTCAGTCCTACACTTATGCACCAATTTACGAGGGAGAGGAAGCGCTTTTGGTAACAAGCTACACCTTTAATGACATGGAAGGTCATCAGGGTACCTACGAAGCAGCTGTCTATGTAGAAGGTGCTGATGGAGTCAAGAAGGTTACCACAGTTCAGAGTGGTGGCACAGCATATCCACTGGCTGTATCTAAAGACAATACACTGGTTGCCTGCATGCGCAATTCTATCCAGGAAGGCTATGTGGATAAGGCATCCGGTGAATACGTTATTACAAGGGAATCAAACATTGATTATCGCAAGGCTGAAGATGGCGATTATCATAACTATATTAAGGATAGTGCTGATGTTCCTGAAGGGTCAGATCTTTATGACGAGCTTGACGATGAGTACTATGCTTCAGAGATCCTGAGCTTTACAAGCGCTGGTCTTAACGAGGATGGAACTCCAAAGCTTGCAGGAGCAGTATATTCAGCTTATGGCGATGACAATCTTTATAGCATCATCAGCTACATCGCCTTTGATAGCGATGTTTCAGGTCACGTTCAGACTCCGGACGGTGTTTCTGGCGTAGCTTTTGACTATGAGGTAAACGGCGACGAGATCACCTTCCACTTTGGATCTGCTGATGATAATACAAAGGCAAAGTTCAATTATGACAATAGCTCTTTTCCTACATTAGCATTTGATGCTGATGACAACATCCTTGGAGCCAAGGTGGTTACCATCACATGTCTTGGCGGTGCTGACGCTGCTACCTTCGATGCCATCACCTACTACGAAAACGACACCAACCTGTATATGCAGGTTACAAGCTGCGACGAGACTTCACTTACAGGTGATCTTTATCGTCAGGAGCGAATCAAGAAGGACTACGTTGAGGGCGCTGAAGAGGGAAGTATCCTCTACTCAGAAAATGGCACACCATTTGAAGCAGTATCTTTTGAGGATGCTAATAAAGATATCCAGTATGGAACCGATGAGTTGTTTAAAGAGGATGTGGTTGGAAGTGAGGAGAGCCTTCGCTTTAGCGATTACGTTTTAAAGAGTAGCGACGATAATTCCTATTACGCCCTTGCTAAAGAGGACTACGATGAATTGTATTCTGTTGTTCCACTTTTTACAGAAGGCAACATCATGAAGCTCATTGAACAGAATGTCACCTTCAAGATCAAAGAGAACTGTGAGATGATTATCCTTAAGTTCGTTGAAAGCGGCGAGCCATCTGGTATTGTAGAAGAGTATCTTGTGGGAAGAGAATTCCAGGGAAGCAACTATCCAGGCTGGTCAGAAGGTGCCACTGAGTACTACTTAAATTCCAGCATGCTTATGTCTATCGGCGTTATTGACGATGAGCTGTACGCTGCAGTTCAGGTTTATGTGCCATAATCCTGCAAATACGCGGGGTTACATTTTAATAAACAAGGAAACTTAGAATTCATGGGCGGTTTACAGTCTTAATTGATTGTAAGCCGCTTATTTCTTGGGTATAATGGGGAATGAAGTTTTGTGCTAAGGAGGGTTACTATGCTGACAGACATTTTTGAAAAAGAAAAGGCATTGTTTGAAGACGGTGCCCAGACTGTGCTCAGAGCACATGAAAATCGCAACCGGGTAGTTAGCATCTTGAAGGGGAATATTGTAGCAAATTCAAGGAGTGAAACAAGGGGTATTAGCGCACGAGTTGGAAAAGACGGACTGTTTGGATTTGCGTCCATTGCTGAATACAGCAACGAAGCAGCAGGGAAGGTTATTAAAGCTGCTACTGACAATGTTAAGCTTCTTTCTCGTCACTCAGGGAATACAGGAATTGTTCTTCCTCCTTCCTATGGAACAGGCCTCATTCCCACAAATCGTGACATTGCGGATGCGGAGCAGAAGAGGATTATTGACGCCTGCCGCAAGATAGACGATCACATTGCTCAGAAATATCCTGATCTCGAAAGCCGTACAGTCCATTACAGTGAGGATTCTCAGGATAGGATCATTTATTCTTCAGATGCCTATGATGGACATCTTGTTACACCAAGATGCTACATCTATGTATTTATGAGCATGAAGACTAAGGATGGCACTCCTGTAGAGCTGTTCAAGGCCCTGGGCGGATATGGTTGTTTTGAGGATAATTTCTCAGACGTTGAGCAGTATTATCCAGATATTGAGAAACTGTATAAAAGAGTTAAGGATAAGACTGAAGGCATTTACGCAGAGGCAGGCTACAAGACAGTGGTTCTTGGCGGAATGATGGGCGGAATGCTGGCCCATGAAGCTGTTGGCCATACTGTAGAAGCGGACCTTGTTATGGGCGGAAGTGTTGCAGGCCCTAACCTTGGGAAAAGAGTAGCCTCTGACCTGGTGAATCTTGTGGACTTTGCCCACACCTATAACGGAGAGCTCGCACCTCTTCCTGTATACCTGGATGATGAAGGTATTAAAGCAGAGGACGCAGTCCTTATTAAAGATGGTATTCTGACAGGCTACATGAACAGTCGTGAGACTGCAGAAAGATATAACATGAAGCCTACAGGAAATGCCAGAGGATGGGATTTTAGTGATGAGCCTCTTATCAGAATGAGAAATACCTGTATCCTTCCAGGAAAGAACACAGTTGAAGAACTGATCGAATCCGTGGAGGACGGATATTATCTTATTGATTCAGGAAACGGTCAGGCTGACCTTACCGGAGAGTTCATGTTCGGCGTAACCTGTGGCTACGAGATCAAGAACGGTAAACTGGGACGTGCTCTTCTTGATACAACAGTTTCGGGTATTGCTTTTGATATGCTTAAAACTGTTGATATGGTTTCCAATGAGGTTGAGTGGTCTTCAAGCGGATTCTGTGGTAAAAAGCAGCGTATGGCTGTTGGAATGGGTGGCCCACATATGCGTTGTAAGATCATGATCGGTGGACGATAAAGGAGGGCAAAAATGGAAAAAATAAGAGAAGTTGCAGACTTATTTGACAATATACTTAGAGAAAAGAATTTTCCAAAATACACATATACTCTCGTGAGCAGCGAAAAGCAGGAGATTAACGTTGAAAATGGTGAGTTCAAGCTTATGAGAACTGTTTTTGGCAAGTACACATCCATAAAGGTTTTTAAGGACAACAAGATGGGAAGTGCCAGCGGAAACGACTTTTCCAAAGAGGCTCTCATTAAGCTGGCGGAGGCTGGAGAAAGCGCTGCAGAGTCTTCTCCCGAGGATCCATGCCATGATATTGCTCCGGATCAGGGAAAAGAAATATTTAAACAGGGTATTTACGAGCCCGATATGGACAAGTTTATTGAGAGAATTCAGGAATGCCTTGATACCATTAAGAAGGAGTATCCAAAGGTGCTTGTTATGAGTGCTGTGGGCTCCTATGACAAGAGTAACTGGATATCACGAAACACAAATGGCACAGAATTTGAGGATTTCTCTGGTCAGTACCAGTTCTATATCCAGATAAGTGCCAGTGAAGATGGCGTTAACACAGGAATAAACGGAGCTGGCGTTGAGGTAGATAACCTGGATAAGCCTTTTATTGAACTGGGAGAATTTAGAAAGACCCTGGAGGATGTAAGTAACAGTATCCATACCAAGAGCCTGGATGGCAAGTTTGATGGAACAGTTATACTTACTCCATGTGCAGTTCAGCAGTTCCTGGGCATGCTCATTGGTCATTATATGTCTGATGGCGTTATTATCGATGGAACCAGTCAGTGGCTTGATAAAGTGGGAGAGCAGGTTGCAAGCGATAAGCTCACAGTATCCAAGAAGCCCTTTGACGACAGGATTGTTTGTGGAGAAAGAGGAACCCAGGATGGCTACAGAGCAGAGGATGTTACACTTATTGAGAATGGTGTTCTTAAGACTCACAGCTTAAGCCTTTATGCTGCTAATAAGACAGGCCGAAACGTAGTAAAGAATACAGGTTGGGATCTGGTGGTTGAGCCAGGAGATAAGTCCATTGCAGAAATGATTAAATCTGTGGATAAGGGCCTTATCATGGGAAGTTATTCAGGCGGCGAGCCAGGAACAAATGGAGAATTCTCAGGCGTTGCCAAGAATAGCTTCTTGATTGAAAACGGAGAAATCAAGTACGCGGTATCAGAGACAATGGTAAACGGCAACCTGGGAGAGATTGTAAAGAATATCCGTGCTATCTCCAAAGAACAGGTTTGTGACGGATACGTTGTTGTCCCTTATATCGCTGTTGATGGCGTAGTTATTTCCGGGAAATAATCAAGTGAACCAGTATACTATTAAGGCAGTGAAAAAGTTCTCAAAGAGATGATTATCTGTTATTGCAGATTTCAGAAGACTCGGTACATTTGTACCGGGTCTTTTTTGTGTCTACGGATTTTTATGCAATTTTAAGATTATTGCAAGACGGAATATTGTAAAATTATAGTGGGTGCATAAAGACTCGAAGGAGCCAAGATAAATGAAAGGAGCTGACATATGACAAAGAAAAATAGCGTTTTAGACCGCCCAATCATTGGATACTTCATTCTTTTAATTATAGTAATGATTTTTTCATCTATTGGAGCATCCCTGATCGACAAACCGCTTACAAATGTTATACCGGGTTACGCGAGAGAAATGAACGTATATGGTATTACTGCGAAAAGTGCATCAGGTATTGGGGCAGCTATCTGCGTTATTGTGGCTATTGTCCTGTTTACACTTTGGTTCAGACCTGACTTCAAGGGGGTTCTTGGCGGTAAAGGCTTTATGTGGGGCGTAATAGTTATGCTTCCATTCCTTATTGTCGATTATGTAGGTGCTGCTATTGATCTTCACACATTTGGATTTGGAAATGTACTTGTTGCTTTTTTATCTGCTCTTTCTCCTGGATTTACAGAGGAAGCTGCATTTAGAGGACTTGGCATAGCCAATTATATGAGAACGATCAAGTCTGAAAAGCAGATAAAACTTATATTCTGGCTGTCGACATTATTGTTTGCCGGGGTACATATATCCAATATCTTCATTGGTGGAAATCCTGTGGTGGGTATCTTTCAGATTGCATACTGTGTCGGGGTTGGTGCAATCTTTGGAGCGGTATATTTGCGCACTGCAAATCTCTGGGTCATCATGATTGCGCATTTTACCCTTGATTTTGCCGGACTGATTAACGGTTACTACTCTTCAACAGGTGGTCTTTCGACACAGCTTATTGCCAGTGACCTGGTCAATCTTGTTGTAGCTGTAATCGGAATAGTGACTGCAATGATTCTGATATCTCCAAAGCACTATCCGGAGATTATGGAGCTTTGGAAAGAAAAATGGAGCCAGTAATCTTGGGGGTGTTTGTACATCATTATATATGAAGGTATATGGGAGGATTAATTATGGCATCACTGTTATTAGCGGTTATATATCTTATCTTCATAAGTCTTGGACTTCCAGATTCCCTGTTGGGCTCAGGATGGCCTGTAATGCAGACTGCATTTGGTGTCCCTTCATCCTATGCAGGCTATGTTTCCATGACTATTTCTTTTATGACCATAATCTCTGCACTACTTAGCCCTAAATTCATAAAAAAATTCCACACCAAGTGGATTGTTATATTCTCTATCTTTTTAACAGTTCTGGGACTTTTTGGATTCTCAATCTCTGGACAGTACGCAATGCTGTTCTTGTTTGCAGTTCCCTATGGCCTTGGCGCAGGCGCAATTGACGCATCAGTCAATCACTATGTAGCCAACAACTATTCAGGATCTGTAATGAATTTCCTGCACTGTTTCTACGGCGTTGGAGCTGTGATTAGTCCATACATCATGGCCCTTGCTCTTAAATATGCCAGATGGAATGAGGGCTACAGATGGACTGCCTTTGTTCAGATCGGCATTCTCTTCATATGCATCATTTCACTTCCTCTCTGGAAAAAGAATGAGGCTGGAAGCGATGAAGATGACATCAAAAACAGCGCCGGCATAAGAGAAACATTAAAGGTTCCCGGAGTCATCCTTACCCTGATTGCGTTCTATGCTTACTGCGCAGGAGAGGCAACGTGCTTTCTTTGGACACCTAGTTACTTTGCTGGCACAAAGACAGATCTTTCTAAAGAGCTTGTAGCATCCTTTGGCTCTCTGGTCTTCGGTGGTCTTATGCTGGGAAGACTGATCTCAGGTTTTATCTCAAATAAGCTTGGCGACAGACTTCTAATCAGAATCGGCATTGCAGTGGAACTAGTTGGAATCCTGCTGGTATTCATCCCAACCCCGGGATATCTTGTGGCAGCAGCTGGATTCGTAGTCATCGGAACCGGCATGGGCCCAGTGTACCCAGCTATCCAGCACATGGCACCAACCAACTTTGGCAAAAGATATAGCGCAGCAGTTATAGGTCTTCAAATGGCCTCAGCCTACGTGGGAAGCACCTTCATGCCCTTTGTATTTGGCCACCTTCAGCAGGCTGTTGGAATATTTATAATGCCACTGTACCTACTGATTTTCGCAGTGATGAATATCGGATTCTTAGAACTGACGTATAAGGTTATCAAGAAATAAAGGAGGTTAGCATGAAAAAACACATTTCTCTGGTAATGACTATTTTGATGATCGCCACTATGCTGTCATCACCCTTTAGTATCAAGGTGCAGGCCGCAAAAGTCCTGCCTTTTTCCAGCGCATTGGACTATTCCAAGGCTGACAACTGGCTTTATGACGGGGCATATCCCGAGAATGAAGTGGATGTATTCATTGTTGCTCCATCAGTTGACACCCTAAGCGAAGGCAATTCCGCCATCACTCCCGAATATAAAAAGAGATTTCGCTATGCCATGAACCAGCAGCAGGCAATATATGCAAATAGCTGCAGAATCTATGCTCCATACTACAGGCAGGCATCACTTAATGTATACTCAATGCCTGAGGGCGCCGAAAAGGATCTTGCCTTTGCCAATGCCTACAAGGATGTTTCTGCAGCCTTCAAGTATTATCTTGAGAATAAGAATAACGGCAGGCCTCTGATTCTGGCTGGCTTTTCCCAGGGCGCTGACATGTGCTACAGGCTCCTGGAGGAATATTACGGAGGCGATGGTAAAAGAGCTACTGACCTTCGTGATAGTCTTGTGGCAGTTTACGCCATTGGTTGGCCTATGACTCAGGACATGGTAGATAAATATCCACAGATCGTACCAGCAAAAGGCGAGACAGACACAGGCGTTGTAATCAGCTACGAATGTGAGACAGGAAAGGTTACAGAGTCTATCTCCATTCCTGCAGGCACCAAGACCCTTTCCATCAACCCACTTAACTGGCGCACAGACAGTGTAAAGGCTGACAAGTCCTTAAATAAAGGCACAGTAACTCAGGATAGTAAGACAGGAGCAATCACCTCCGTGGAAGTAGGTAAATACGGAGCCTATATAGATCCGGTAAAGGGAAGCCTTATTGTTACTGATATTGACCCAGAGCTGTACCCTGCAGTTCTTGATATATTCCCAGAGGGAAGCCTTCACCTCTACGACAACTTCCTGTTCTTTGTAAATCTTCAGGAAAACGTTCAAAAGCGCACAGAGAGCTTTCTTCAGAAAAATGCGGCTGACAACGCCGCATGATGAGTGGACCATTTCATTAAATTTCAGTCTGCAAATAAAAAGTCAAGCTTATTTTTGCGTATTATTTGATGTTTTTATGCTTGCATTTTTGGCACAAAAATAAGACCGCCTTAACGCCGGCCTCTATTGAATATCCGATGTTTACTGTGTTTCTTGATTAAGGGAGTTTAGATATTCATTTACGCGTCCGTAATAGATGCGAAGAAACTTATTAGCTCCCGCAGTCATATAAACATAATAAGGCTTTCCTTCAGCACGTTTCTTTGCCATAAAAAGATAAACGTCATTATCAGCAGGTGAGCGTTTGATAAGTCCATCCATGACCTGAAAGAGTGTCTTGCGTAAATGAGGCGAGCCTTTTTTTGAGGTTCGGACACTTTTTTGAGCATATTGTCCGGATTGATTGCTACCTGGATCCACACCTGCGAACGCTGTCAATGCGCCTCTGTGCTTAAAACGAGTGACATCCCCTATCTCAGCCATGAGCTGTGGACCAAGGGTAGGGCCAATACCATCCATGGCCATTACAATGGGGAATTCTGGAAGTGTTGCTGCAGTATCATACAGTTTTGAACGTAGTGTTTCCACTGTTTTTGATATAGAATTAACTTGATCGACTGCATTATGAATGATTAGTTTTGTTGTTTCGTTTTTGGGAAGTACTGCTATTAGATCCTTTGAAATCTCATAGATTTCCCTTGCACGTTTGGCACTGAAACCATAGTCTTTTCGGCTACACCAGTTCCTATAGTGATCTGTAAAAGCATCAAGTGATTTACCGGCCACACAGTCAACGTGCCAATAAGTATAGACAAAATCCACCCATTTTTGGCTTCCGTCTGCACGAGGAGGGCTGGTAAAGAGATCATTAGCACCAGGAAATGTTTGGTCCAGAAGAGAGATGAGGTTATTCTTCATCGATGTCTTCTGCTCCATATAATAATCGAACTGCCTATTCATTGTTTTTAGTTGGTTACGTGTCTCATCCATAAGACCATACTGCTTCAGTTTATCCCATCGGTCAAGGGTGTATCTGGCTATTTTTTGCGAATCGGCCTTATCGGTTTTGGGTGTTCTGAGCGAATCGTCACTGAAATCTTTTATAAGCATAGGATTTACTGTACTTACAAAAATCCCAGCATTAGATAGCCATGTGGCCATAGGTTCATAATAGCGACCAGTGCATTCCATGCAGACCTTGGTTTCACCTTCGAGACTCTTGATCTCATTGATTAAAGCATTGATAGCTGAACGGTTATGCTTATAATCTCGTGGCGCTAAAACTACCTTACCACCCGGCTTGCGGATTGTGACAGTGCTTTTCCCTTTTGAAACATCAATACCAACTGCATTCATCGTGAGATATCCTCCCTATAAGATTATTTGCAATGGTCGATACCAACTTCTCTCATTGCCTATTCAATCTACTGGGTTTTTCACGCGAACGAAAAGTTCAACCTGCATAAAACGAACGCCGCGAATGAGGAGCTGGTTGGCTGACTGAAATACGAACGCTAGGTTCTGGATAACGCGTGGCCAGACCATCTTGCTACACTCATTCTACAGCTTAAGCAATAAGACGGTTAATATCCTAACTGGCTGTTAGGAATACTATCCTTACCTATATAGTAGTAGGATAATGAAATGACAAAAAAAGATGAATATTGTATACAGATTAGGAACAAAACAGGATATAGATGCCATTTGTTTGCTGATTCAGCAGGCTATAAATGAGATGGAAAGCCACGGTATATACCAGTGGGACGATATCTATCCTGAGCGAAAAGATTTTGAAGAAGATATTGAAAAACAAACATTGTATCTGGCTTATTTGAATGAGAATTTGGTTGCCCTATATGTGATAAGCGACGAGTGTGATGAGCAATATCAAAATGGGCAATGGAGATATGATGAGAAAACCTCATATATATTGCATAGGTTTTGCGTTTCTCCGGTTTTTCAGAATCAAGGTATAGGAAAGACGGTCTTACATCATGTTGAAGAGCAGATCAAAGCGATGGGATATCAATCCGTCAGGCTTGACACTTTTACGGAGAATCCCTTTGCACAAAGATTATATTTACATAATGGATATGTGTCTAGAGGATATGCAAGCTGGCGCAAGGGTAAGTTTGATTTGATGGAGAAGAAATTGTAACTTGCAATTTAAACTACAACCAAACTCAGTTTAAAAGTTGCATGTTCTGAGGATTATCTGGTTGTTTTTCCTTCTGGTTAAATGGAGGATTTTACGGCCCTATATTCATTTTCTGTAAAAAAGATGTAGAGATTTTTTCGGGCCAACGTCTTTATTTTTGATTTAATAGAAAAAGCAGTAAGGATTTGGAGTTGGTGAACTAAACTAGTTACAAGTATACTGCTAAAAAACAGAAAACTTGTTTTTAGCAGTAAGATCAGGCGGACAAAAGTTGACCACAAGCTAATTTGCGAGATTCAGTACTGCTTAAAAAGCAAAAATAAAGATATAGACGTAGCACATTTTTTTCTTG
>NZ_JHWL01000033.1 GCF_000622085.1 Butyrivibrio proteoclasticus P6B7 | reverse complement strand
GGGCCGTTGCTTGTATGTGCTGGTCCGGGTAGCGGAAAGACTGCTACTTTGGTTGGCAGAATTAAGCACTTGCTTGATTGTGGTATTGAGCCAGAGTTCATTTTGGCTATCACGTTTACTCGTGAAGCTGCACAGGAGTTAAAAAATAGGTGTTTATCCTTTTGTAAACCCTATGCGGTTCCTGAAATTATGACTCTTAACGCTCTTGGTTATCAGATACTGAAGCTGAATCCGTCATTGGTAGGTAATGTTAAGTTGCTTACTAGCAGAGAGAAAATGACTCTGATAGATAGGTTGCTTGATATTAGCGAGCCGTTGGAGGGCTTTAATTACTCTATTATTAAGGGTAATAACGGTCTGCTTCACAATGTAAGCAAAGCTTTAGATGATGTATTAGTGAATGGTAATACTGAAAAGTATTCTGAGGATTTTTTGAGATTTTCTAAGTTATATGAGTCTATTGTAAAGCAGAATGGGTATATTACTTATTCAGAGCAGATCACACTAGCACAGAAGCTTTTTGATGAACACCCTGACGTTCTTAATAAGATATCTAGCAGATATAAGTATATTATGGTGGATGAATTTCAGGATATCGATAGGGATCAGGCAAAGTTTATTTATAATCTAAGCCTTAAATCTAATAATATCTGTGCAGTTGGTGACGACGATCAGAGTATCTACGCTTTTCGTGGAGGCTCTAATAGGTATATGCTTGATTTTCGCAAGATGTATCCTAGTGCTGAACTTTACACTCTAAAGGAGAATTTCAGAACATCTGAAAGAATCGTTAGGTCTGCTGAGAAAGTCATTTCAGGCAATAAGCGTATTGAAAAGGAAATAATTCCTGTAAAGAAAGGCGGTCTTGAGCCTGTTACTATTACGGGTCAGAGTGCGTCGGAGCTTAACATGGTTGTTTCTGAGCTGATTTCTAAGGGCTACGCATACGAAGATATAGCGGTAATTGCCTCAAAGAACCAGACGCTTAGTGACCTGCAAAGGGAAGTTTCCTTCCCATCTATCCTAGGAAAGGAGTATGTAGTCAACAACCCATTCTTTAAGGTGCTGTCATTTGCCCTTAAAAATCATTATGAGCAGGGTTGTGATTATTCTGCCCAGATACGCAGTCTTATTGCTGATGATAGGTTGGCAGAGTGCGTATTATCTGTGAGTATTGAGCAGCCATCAGCTTATTACTGTGATGAGGTATCTAGTGTACTAAATCTCAGTGATAGCGCAGTTAAACAAGCTGTTGAAAGGCTTATTTATGAGAATCATGCCAAGAGTACAAAAGAACTTTATGAGCTTTTGCAGTATATGGCTGATTTTGGTGATGAGACTAGGGTAGAGCCCGATACAAAAGGTTCTGTTATTTTCATTACTTCACATGAAAGTAAAGGAATGGAATGGAAAGTTGTGCTTATGGTCGATGATTATAAGGACGACACTTCTGAAGAGCAGAATCGACTGATCTATGTTGCTATGACACGAGCCAAAGATGCTCTTTATATTTTTGAGCGTGATGGAAAACGATTATTAGCGGCTTAGTTGCTATAAGTAGTAACACTGCAATAAACTTAAAAAGGAGGAACTAAAATGATACAGATTGTATATGGTACAGAGCCTTATGGCATTGACCTTAAACGCAGAAAACTGATAGATTCTATATCAACACCTGCGGTAAATCTTAGCTCTTTTGTGGGAGTATTTAACGTTGATATTCTCAATGTGTGCAATACATATCCATTCCTGGCTGAGAAAAGAGGTGTAATCCTAGAGATCGATGGTCTTAAGGATTTAGATACCGCTGAGTTTAAACGATATATGAAGAATCCACCTGCTACTACTGATTTGATTATTATTGCAAAGAAGGTAGATCAGAGGACAAAGCTTTATAAAACGTTTGACGAGGCTGGCTTGATGGTGCCATGTAATAAGCTAAAAACCATGCCTGAGCTTCAGAAGGTTATTTTTTCTGAGTTACGCAGGCAGGGAGCAACTATCAAAGAAGATGCATACGGGTTGTTCGTTAAAAAAATGAACTACTTTGATAATGATGGTGTCACTTTGCTTGATGTCGTCAGCTGCTTAAATAGTTGCATATCTATATCAAATGAATTGACTGTTGATATCATCGAGAAGTGTTGTCCTTCCTATGAGGAGGCAAATATCTTCGCACTAGCTTCGCTTATAAAGGAAAATAAGGCAGATGCTTTGTACGAACAAATCTCATTGATATCTGAGAAGGATGCTATTGGCATATTATCGCTACTACTGAAGGATTTCAGGGTGGCTTATAAACTAAAGTATTACTCAGATAGTGAAGTTGGTACTAAGCGTACAGCTTTCTCAACTTATGATAAGACAGCTTTAAATAAAGCAATGCTTGTCATTACATCAACGATTGCTGGTGTTAAAAATGGTAGTTATTCATCAGACAATGCTCTGAGAATAGCTTGCAGTCAATTATTAACTATTAACAGGGAGTGCGCATAAGCGCAAAGAAAGGAATAAGGTAAAAATACAATGAATAAGGTTATATTAATGGGAAGATTAACAAGAGATCCAGATGTGAGATACTCTCAGGGAGAGTCAGCAAGCTGTGTTGCAAGATATACTCTTGCAGTAGACAGACGTTTCGTCAATAAAAATGATGCAAACGCTCAGACTGCTGATTTTATCCAGATCGTTGCTTTTGGCAAGTCTGGTGAATTTGCTGAGAAGTATTTCAGAAAGGGCACTAAGGTTGTTGTTACTGGACGTATTCAGACAGGTAGCTATACCAACAAGGAAGGCGTTAAGGTATATACAACAGATGTAGTTGCCGAGGATCAGGAGTTTGCAGAATCAAAGAACACTTCTTCAGCTAATTCTTCAGCTCCATCTTCTGATGTTCCATCAGCTAATGCTGGAGACGGATTTATGAATATTCCTGATGGTATTGATGAGGAGCTTCCTTTTAACTAAATCAGTTATAATACCTGCGAAATTGCTAATTTGTCTGTATCTGCTATAATGTAGGTACAGACAAATTACTTTTTTTATTATAGAGGAGTTTTTATTCCTTTGTTTTAAGACTATATTCTCCGCATAGGATGATGGTCTCTAATATTTGCAGAGACCGGCCTATGGCTGAGTCTTTGCTTTAAAACTCAGAAAAGGAGAAATATGACTACTGAAGAAACGTTAGAACAAGTAAAACGACTAAAGCCTATCGATGATGTGTTCTTTGAAAGGCTCATGGAAAACAAGGCTGTTTGCCAGGAAATATTAAGGGTAATACTGGATGATAACAAGCTAATTGTTAAATCCGTAGTAGCTCAAAGGGATATTCAAAATCTATATGGCCGTTCTGTAAGGCTGGATGCCTTGTGTATCTTGGGAAATGGTGCTATTTGCAATATTGAGGTCCAGAAATCGGATAATGACGATCACGTTAAGCGTGTTCGTTATAATGCCTCTTTGATAACAGCTAATAAGACGCCGAAAAATAGTATGTTTGCAGATGTTCCTAATCTGCTAATGGTTTTTATTTCCAGATTCGATATATTTAATAGAGGACGAAATATTTACCATGCTCATACTGTTATTACGGATGATGGCGTAGGTTATCCAGCAATTGACAATGGGCTTTCCGAAGTTTATGTCAATACTGCTGTTAAGGATGGCACTGCTTTATCTGAGCTTATGACTTGTTTTGAGTCCGAGAATGTTGATAACGCTAAGTTTCCAATTTTGTCCAAGGAAGTACAGTATTATAAGAATAATAAGAAAGGAGTGAGTAAGATGTGTCAGATAGTTGAAGAGTATGCTCAGGGAAAGGCTGATTTTCAGAAAGCGCTTGATGTAGTCGAGCATGTCGATAATCTCGCTAACAATGGCAATATGTCAATACAGCAAGCATGTAAACTTCTTGGTATCAAGATTAAAGCATACAAAGACGCAAAGAAGCTCCTTTCATCTAATGAATTATTGGTATAATGATTTATTCAGGGTTGAGCCTATCATAATGATAGGCTTTTTTTATTTGTAAAAAGGAGGTTATGTGTTTATGAAAAGCACTAAAATAGTGCCAGGGCAAACTTCATTTTTTGATTTTATAATGGTAACGCCTGTTGGCATGAAGGCAAAATGCACTACTCTTGCAGAGTTTTATGAGAGATTTTCTGGTTATGAGCCTGCTTCTGATGAGGAACGTCGGAGTATAATCTCTGAGCTAATGGAGCTTATAGGAAAAGATGCTGAGTCTCATGGCCTTGTACATTCTATTAATCCGTCGTGTAATGGAGGCGAATTGAGGCTTAGTTGGGATGACGATAAGGTGATATACTGGAATATTAACATACCTGCCACTGGTGCGCTTAAGTTTGGAGGCATGGTAGAAGGCGGTCTTGTTAAGCTACATTCGCAAACAAGTCTGCTTGTCAATATTTTTGATACCCCTGAAAATATCGTCCCTCTGGCACTGAAGCACTTTGCCACTTTGGAAAAGCCTAAAAAGACTAAGCCAAAAAAGAAAGAGCAGTTATCACCTGTCCAGAAATTCATTAAAGAATACGATGGGTATAGAATTGAAGATGCTTGCTCGGTTGCCAGCGATGATTTTAAGTCCTATTGCAGAAAACTTAAGAGTGCATTGGCTAAAGAGGCCAAGCTTGTTGGTTTTGATTCTGTTACATTAAAACCAAATCACTATGATATGAGCGGGTTCTTTAATAAGGGCGATAAGTACGTTTATTGGAGTTTCAATGTTGAGCGTGGTGATATGCCGACATATCTAACCAAGACGGATGCTATGCATGGGTTCTTATATAGGACTGCTGCATCTAATAAAGATTTCAAAGGTGGGAATAACCATTTTACAGATCTTAAGCATCTGTGTGTACGTGCTTATGAACTTATCTAAACAGGAGGAAAGTATATATTCACGCAAGTCCATTGTGGCTTGCGTGCTTTATTTTTTTTGCACATTAAACGCGTTCACACTGCATTATTTTGCGATTTTTTGCGCTAGTTTGCCGTTGCTGTAGTTTCTATATAAATGGTAAAATATCAGCATGTTTTAGTATGATTTTTCGTTTTGGTGTATATCAACACTGCGTATTATCCAAACCCTCATGGCGAGGTTATCATTTTAAAACAGGAGTAAAAATTATAGATTCGCATATTTTAAGACGCTTTGTGCGTCTTTTTTTATTGCCAATCTTTAATTAAATATCATTTTAAACAAGGAGGATTCTATAAAAATGGAACTACAAAAAATTGTGATTGGTGATAAGGTCACAGATGGTGTGTATTGCTTAAAGGCAATCCGCAGCAAAAACGATAATTTTGAAGTTATCTTAAAGGACAAGACGGGTGAACTCTTATGTGAGCTGGCGAGTGAAAGGTTCATTGAATCAATGAAGGAACTTGTTGGCGGGGCGGTTAAGACTACTTTTGTGGTTAAGAATGGTTTGGATACTGCGCCTCTTGGCGTAATAAAAAGCCTGACTGCTGCCGAGAAGGGTACTTATAAGCCTTCTGAGTTGTTTGACGGATTGTCTGCCGAAAAAATTGCTGAGTACACAGCAGTTATCAAAGATTCAATCAAGCGTATACCTGATGCAAATGTGAGAGCCTTTGTGGAACTTGTCTTAACTGACGATGTTATCACGGGGCTTTCTTTAATTCCAGCATCTTTAGGACATCACGCAAGGTATGCTGGTGGCGCTCTCGCTACCACTGCCAGTGTTACTACGCTCGTCATTCAGTATTCTTTGCAATACAAGAGACTGAATAATGGGTTGTATGGCACAAACATTGATTGGAGCATTCTTGTTGCAAGTTCCTTATTGCAGTGTGTAGGTATGCTTGATTATATTACCTCTGAGAACCCATTTAGAAAGACAAATGTTGGTGTTGAGAGGGGGTATATGAGCGTGCTTCAAAGGAGACTTGAGAAAGTTTGCTTCAGTAATCCTGGCATTATATCTGACGATGTATTTGCTCGGATCCTTAATATTCTGGCTTCATCTGTACCTATGAAGTCTGGCGTAAAATCCACTCGTAAAGAAGGTGCGATTTTTAGAGGTTGTCTCATGCTTTATGAAGAACTCGATATGCTCGATTCTGAAATTGCAGGACATGATACTGAAGAAGGCGAGGAGTACTTCTATAACCGTAAGTTAAGGAGGAACATCTCGCTTGTAGAAAGAGAGGTTGCATGAATAGCACTATAAGAAACACAGGGCTGCTTTATTTAGGGCAACCCGGTCAAAATCTTCTTGCAATGGCAGAAGAAAAGGCAGCAAGTATCCTTGATACTTCTGTTAGTTCTTTAGCAAGTCACCCTGACTACATGTATGTGGGGCTTGATGATGGTGAGAAAACTTTGGGTGTTGATAAGGCGGCTACTATTATTCAAAAAGCGTCTGTATGCTCAGCTGTTGCTGATACTAAGGTTATTGTTATTGATAATATCGAGAAAATGACCGTTGATGCTCAAAATAAGCTGCTTAAAACACTTGAAGAGAGTGATGTGACAATTATTGGACTTGCATATGAGGATAAGTTATTACCCACTGTGAAGTCGAGAATGATTGTTTCAAGAATCCCATCTTCTAAGATTATTCCAGCAGATGTGCAGAATATTTTTAATTTAGTTGCAGATGTCCTTAACGGTGGTGCACCTGAAGGTATTCTCAAGGTACTTAATATGGTTGCAGAGAAAGGGAACGATTCTTTCTTTATGTCCCATAGAGAGTATGTTGGTTCGTTTATTGATTTTGTTGGAACTATTGTTATAACTAAGCAACTTAGTGTAAATAAGGATTATGCAAATCTCCTTGATGTGATCTATTCACATAGGGAACGTTGTTCTAGTCCTAATTACACAAAGGATGATTTTTTCATTCTTATCGTTAATATTGTAGAACAAATTTAAAAAGGAGGATTGTTATACATGAGTTTGTATAATGAGCTTAGGCCATGGTCATTATCGGAAGTCCAAGGACAGGATACGATAAAGGCTCAGCTAAAAGGCATGTTTTTGTCTAAAAAAGTTCCTAACGCTATGCTGTTCAATGGTCCTAGAGGCACAGGTAAAACTACTGTTGCCAGGATTGTTGCTCGCACACTTAATTGTGAAAGCGGTGGAATGGAGCCTTGCGGCGAATGTCAGCAGTGCAAGGATATATTAAATGGTTCAAGTCTTGATGTAATCGAGCTTGATGCTGCATCTAATAATAAAGTTGAGGATGTACGTGGGATCATTGAGAAAGCCCAGTACATTAGCAGCTCTAACTATAAAGTCTTTATTCTTGATGAGGTTCATATGTTCTCTCAGGGTGCGTGGAATGCGCTTCTTAAGATTATTGAAGAGCCACCAAAGAATGTTGTATTCATCATGTGTACGACTGAGGAACACAAAGTTCCTAAGACTATTATTAGTAGAGCTAGACGCTTTAATTTCGAGACAATTTCTTTAGATGTTATCTCAGATTATTTGATGCAGGTGTGTAACGAGCATGGAAAAGCCTATGATGTTGATGCGATCAAGTTGATTGCCGCAGCTTCTGACGGCGGAATGAGAGATGCTCTTTCCATATTAGAGCCATTCTATGACGATGACTGTATTACTACTAGTGTGGTTACAGAAACTTTAGGTATTACTCCAGAAAAGGCTATCTTTGATCTTCTTTTTAGTATTGAAAAGGGTGACGTCGCAGGTGCGATATCCGTGGTTAGGGATGCCGTTACAAAGGGTAAAAACCTTCAGGTTATGCTTAAAAGTATTATCAGTACACTTACTGATGCGCTATTTGTTATTAATGGTGCTTCAGTAGAGACTCTTATTAATACTGATAGCTACCGTAAGCTACTCTTATCATATGTTGGAAATGTGGATGCAGATAGTGTATTAAAGCTGTCTAAGTCTTTATCTGATGTATATGGGGTGTTGGCAAAAGTTCCTGATTCAGAGTTTCTAATAGAAACCGCACTTATAAGAGCAGTGAATGATATGGCTTCCCAGATTTCTCTTAAGGAGATTGAGAGGCGTGTATCCGACTTGGAAAAAGGCGTATCTAGTATGCCTGTTGATGTAAAGCCTGTCGATGTGCAGGTAGGTAATGTTGTAAATATCGCAACTAAAGAGGTTAGTTCATATGATACTAGTGAGGAGCCTGCCGGTGGCTTTGCTCCTATATCTGAATCAGATGGATTGCCTTTTGAATTAGATGAGATACCTGATGAGTTGCCTATTGATGGTGATTTGTCTGTTAAAACCGTAAGTGAGATGCAGGTAAATGAACCTGTGCCACAGAGCGTTAGTGAGTCTGTTGTTGATGTTCCATCTGATAGCAATACTGCTATTGCAGATACATCAAATACTATTTCAGATGATCTATTGTCTCATCTTCCTGCAGGAACCAAAGTTCTTGGCGGAGTAGTTTCTGCAACTGTTGAGACTCGGAATGAGTCAGACATTAAAGCAGATGAAAACGTTGTTAATGATTTGGCCGGAGAGGTAAAAGAAGAAGTGGGAGAAACTGCTATGTTTAAAGCAGATGAAGAGATTCCGGCTTTCGGATTTGCAAATTCCTTCTCTGGCTGGCTTCAATGATGGCGAATTGGCGAGTGAGTTTATACGGGAGTTAGGAGAATTTCCTAACTTTAATAACTTCATCGGTCAATTCAAAAGTGCTTGAAGTCGTTGTTTTGACCTAAGGAGGTTATTATAAATGTATATACATAAAAGAAATGGAGAAGAGGTAGTCTTTGATCCTAGAAAGATCGAAGCTGCTATTACAAAAGCTAATGATGCTACTGAAGTAACAGCTCAGATTAGTAAAGCTGGTATTAAATACGTCACTGAAACAGTATGTGAGTGGGCTGATAGCCTTACAATGACACCTACTGTTGATGATATCGGTAATTACATTCAGTCTACGCTAATGAAAATGGGTGGTTATCAGGTGGCTACTAACTTCATTACATATCGCTACAAGAGACAGCTTGTCAGAAAATCAAACAGTACTGACGAGCAGATCATGTCTCTTATCGAGCGTAGTAATGAGGATGTGAAGCAGGAAAACGCAAACAAGAATCCAACTGTAAACAGTGTACAGAGAGATTATATGGCTGGCGAAGTTTCTAAGGATATCACTAGAAGATTCCTTTTGCCAGAAGATGTCGTTAAGGCACATGAGGAGGGTATAATCCACTTCCATGATGCTGACTACTTTGCTCAGCACATGCATAACTGCTGCCTTGTAAATCTTGAGGATATGCTGATGAATGGTACTGTTATCTCAGAGACCATGATCGAGCGTCCAAAGAGCTTTTCAACAGCTTGTAACATTGCAACTCAGGCGATTGCTCAGATTGCTAGTTCACAGTATGGTGGACAGAGTATTACTTTGTCTCATCTTGTACCTTTTGTTGATATTAGCCGTCAGAAATTCCGTAAGGAAGTTCGTGAGGAGCTTATCGGTGAGGGTCTTGCTTGTGACGATGCGACTGTAAATTCAATCGCAGAAAAGCGTCTTGGAAAAGAAGTTGAGAAGGGTTGCCAGGTTATTCAATATCAGGTAATTACCCTTATGACTACTAATGGACAGGCGCCTTTTATCACTGTTTACATGTACCTCGACGAGGTTGAGGACGGTCAGGCTAGAGAGGATCTTGCTCTTATTATCGAGGAAATGCTTAAGCAGAGAATCCTTGGTGTAAAGAATGAGAAGGGTGTATATGTAGCACCTGCATTCCCTAAGCTTATCTATGTGCTTGATGAGGATAACATCCGTGAAGATTCAAAGTACTGGTATCTTACAGAGCTTGCTGCTAGATGCACTTCTAAAAGACTTGTCCCTGACTATATATCAGCAAAGAAGATGAAGGAACTTAAGGGTGATGTGTATCCTTGTATGGGTTGCAGATCATTCCTTACACCAGATAATGACGCTGCTCCAGAAGGTTTGTGTAATGCTGATAATAAGGCTGGTGCTTTGAACTATCAGCCTAATAGCCACAAATACTATGGACGTTTCAATCAGGGTGTAGTTACTTTAAACCTTGTTGATGTTGCTTGTTCTTCTCAGAAGGATATGGACGAGTTTTGGAGATTGATGGATGAGCGCACAGAATTGTGTAAAAAGGCTCTTATGTGCAGACACGAGAGACTTTTGGGTACTCCTTCTGATGTTGCTCCTATTTTGTGGCAGAACGGTGCTTTAGCTAGACTTGAAAAGGGTGAGACTATTGATAGGCTGCTTTTTGGCAACTATTCAACTATTTCACTTGGATATGCTGGCTTATATGAGTGCACACGTTACATGACGGGTGCGTCTCACACTGGTGAGGGTAAGGAATTTGCTCTGTCTGTTATGAGATACTTAAACGACAAGTGTGCTAAGTGGAGGGCTGAGACCAATATTGCCTTCAGCATCTACGGAACACCACTTGAGTCAACTACCTACAAATTTGCAAAGGCTCTTCAGAAGAGATTTGGCAAGATTGAAGGTGTGACGGATCGTAATTACATCACCAACAGTTATCATGTTCATGTTACTGAGGAGATTGATGCTTTCACAAAGCTTAAGTTTGAGTCAGAGTTTCAGGCTCTTTCTCCAGGCGGAGCTATCAGTTATGTAGAAGTTCCTGATCTTAGCGATAATATTGAGGCTGTACTCTCAATTATGAAGTACATCTATGACAATATTATGTATGCGGAACTTAACACTAAGTCTGATTATTGTCAGTGCTGTGGCTATGATAAGGAGATCCTTATTGTAGAGGACGAGAATAAAAAGCTCATTTGGGAATGCCCTAATTGTAAGAATAGGGATACTCAGAAGATGAATATTGCTCGTCGTACATGCGGATATATAGGAACCCAAGGGTTCAACGCTGGGCGCACTGCCGAGATCGCTGACCGCCGACTCCATATAGCTACGAACGCACGTTCTATTGCTTAAAAATGAGGTTATTTAAAAATATTGGCTGCCACTTTGTGGTGGCCTTTATTTTTTTGCGCGCGAAACCGAACATATGATTGTATATAGCTTATGAAAGCGGTATAATTACTGTGACAGAAACCGTTTTAATTTGTTGGAGTTTTAATAATATGAGGAATTTTTCAGAGGTTTTATCGGAAGATTTTAAACGCTATTTTATGGAATGTACTATGAATATGAATAGTCGTACTCGTGATGAATATATTAGCTATATTAACCTACTTGTAAATCGGCAGTGTAAGGATTTTATCGATATAACAGAGGAGGACGCTAGGAGCTACTTTAATTATCTCGGTAGCAAACTTGATAGTGGTAGCATGACTAGGAAAACTGTTGGAGTCAGGCTCTCTTGCTTTAGAACTATAGCTTCGTTCTTAGAGGATAAGATTGAAGAATACAGGAATCCCTTCATTAATATAGTGCGTCCTGAGATTAGCCCCGATATTAACCCTAATCGTATTCCTTCAATGGAGGAGTTAGACATGCTTATGTCGGCATCCAGGACTGATCCTAAATCATTTTTAATTATGGCTCTAGCTACTAGAATGGGGCTTAGTGTAACAAGTATTCTTTCATTAAACAGAGGGAGCATTGTAAAAGAGGGTAGTATCACATACCTATATTTTGCATCAAAGAATGACTTTAAGGGAAATTCTTATATTCCTGTTCCAGAAGATGTAGCCGTAATTCTTGATGATTATGTCTCTCAGCTGAGTGATGAGGATAATGTTTTGTTTAAAAATAAGCGTGGGAATCGTATGAATCTGCAAAATGTTGATAAGATTGTTCGTGATCTGGTTAAGACTACAGGTATTAAGACTAATTATACTATGAAAGATTTTCGTAATAGGGCTATATTGGAAATGGCAGCGCATGGAGCTTCTCTTAATGATTTAAAGGCTTATACCGGATTGAGCGATGTCCGATTGGATACTTTCATGAAACATACTGATTATGTTTCGACACATTGCCCAGCAAATCTTGTAAATTATAGACTGATATTAAATTAAATCAATAACCAGAGTGATTTTAATGTTTTCACTCTGGTTTCTTTTTTAATTATATCTATGCGTATATTTTCTTGTTTAGAAATCATGTAGGATTAATCGTGGTGCTTGTTTCTTATGCTTATAGCAGCATTCTTTTTGTGTTCCTCTGTTGTTGCAACATAATGTTCATGGGTAGTGACGATTGATGCGTGGCCGAGGGTGTCAGCAACGAGTTTTATATCGTTTGACTCAAGATATAGCTTTGTGCCGTATGTTTTTCTAAGACTATGGGGTGTAACCTTTTTGCCATCAAGAGCAATAGCTCCATATTTCTTCAGTAGGACTTGAACTGATCTTACGGATAGCCTCTTTCTTTTTCTTGATATAAATAATGCTTGTTCATCGTTAGACCTGCATAGGTTGAGTCTACTACCTACTGTAGATGTATTCCCGAATACATACTCTTTTAGAGCATCTATTATTTCTTCTGAAAGATATACGTGATCCTTATCGCCACCTTTCCGTATCACGTATGCAAGCCTTTCATTGAAGTCTATGTCTTTGACATTGAGTCCTACCAGCTCTGATACACGAATGCCTGTCCCAAGGAAGAGAGTTAGCAGAGCATAGTCTCTAAGTCTTAGTGTCTCCTGTATTTTCTTTTGGTGATCTTTCATTCCTTGAGCTGTTTCTACTATATTAAATAGCTTTTCAGTCTCGTTATCACTAAGAGCCAGAATGTCCTTTTTGTGAGACTTTGGACTTTCAACTAGTTCTGCAGGGTTTCTGCTTATTATGTTTTGCCTAACAAGGTACTTACATAAGCTCTTAATACTTGCGAGTTTTCTACCTTTGCCGCTTTCACCATTGGTTCTATGATCTCCATCAATACTATATTTTTCGAGGAATGCCATGTATTCATCAATATCCCTAGCATTCATCTGCTCGATAGCAGAAGCGGGTATGTCTTTTATAGGGGTATCCTTATATAGTGGGTTCACTTGTTTAATAAATTCAAAGAATACCTTGAAGTCGATAGCGTAAGCGTATCTGGAGCGTGGCTCTAGTCGGTTGGCTTTAGCGTTGAAAAAATATTTGCAGTATGGGGGGAGTTCTTTTTCTAGTATGCGTAATTTCGTTATTGCATTCTGAACGGTAGTGTCGTGATATGTTTGCATAGTGCTTAACCCCTTTATTTATGCGTATTTGGAGCTGTTTGGCTCTGTTTTTATTATAACACATATTATTACGCTAAACTTATCTTTAACGCAATAATTCAAAACGAAAATAACAGCCGCCCTATTTTGTGGGCAGCTGCTCTTTTATTTATTGCGCTTTCTTCTTTTTACGCTCTTCTTTCTATTCTTTTTATTCTTAATTATCGCTAACATTAAAACTACTGTTGCTGTGAGCATTGTTATTTCAATAAGATCAGTGTATGTGATGCTGTAGTGACATGTAAAGTCATATTCAAGTATGTCATCGCATATTTTGTGATTTCTTTCAGCTGAGCTTATAAAGCCTATTCTTGGTGAATTAACTATGAGCTCTGAATTTGTAAGGTCATACATTGTGTACGTTTTTTCACCCTCAAGTCTGATTGCATTGAATACGTGATCCTTGCCTTCAATCAACCTGCAGTCGATTCCGAACCTGTTACATAAGAGTTTTGTTAAAACTGCGTAAGATGTGCATACCATTTTCTTGTCACCGTAATAAGCAGATATAAAACTATCTAAATCCGTGCTTTCATTGGATGCGCTCTCGGCAAAGTCGTAGTCGTAGGTTTTGTTGATGTATTTTGTTATGGCTTTTATGCACTGCTTCTGTGTTGGTGATTCAGGAAGATTTGCTCTGATTTCAAGCTCCATCTTATCGAGTAGTTCCTCTGATTCTTCTATATTGATATTATTGATAAGTGTTACTTCTATCTTTCCGCTCTTATATCTTACTGTCTTATATGCTGGCGCTTTAAACAGTGTCATGTCACCATCATAAGGATTGCTCTCATCATCTATTCTGCTCAGCTCTTTTAGGATCTTGTTTGTACTATCGCTTGGCTCTGCATAAGCTACTGCGGTGTCCTGTTTGTTTACAACTAATTGGTTGTATAATTCCTGTGCAGTCTGACTTGTAGTATCCTGCTCTTTTGCGTATGTAGTTATTGGTGTTGTTGCGAGCATTACTGTTGTAAGTAGTGCTATAAATATAGGTTTCTTCATAATTCTTAGTATTTCTCCTCGTAATTATAATACCACGCAAATGGCACTTTGTAAAGAAGAAATATCATTTTTTTAAATATTTTTTTACATTAAAGCAAAGAAAAAGCAGCCTGATCTCAGACTGCTTTGAACAATTTTTTTCATACTGTTCTTGGTATTCCTATGTGGAACCCATCCTCTGCAACGGGTAAGTTGCAACGTAAAATTATTTTAAAAACTATGATGATTTTAGCACAATTTTATTTCAATTGCAAACTTCAGACTCTTGCTGTATCTAAGCACATAATTACATACTATTCGTAAGGAGTTTACTATGGACAATTGTGTTATTTTACCAGCTTGTTATAAATATATAGCTAGAAACATTGGTGAACCTTCTGCGCGTTATGAGTATTCTAAGAATTTCTTCACAAATCTTAGTAGGCATAATGTCGGAATGGACGACCAGATTGGTTTATATTGTTCTGTTCGGATCCCACCATCTTGTGGCGAACAGTTATCTTATGGCTCTGTTGTTCTTAACGCAGAGGATTATTACTCACAGATTATGGACTCAGATGATGTGCCTAAGGCGGTTTCTTGTCAAAGTTATTATAAGAAGATTTGCAAACCAGGCAAAAACTCCGTCTGTCTGACATGTCAGTATGCCAAAAACTATGCTAACAATATGTACACTGATGAATGCTCTGTGTTTAAGTATATTTCTACTTCAAAAGATAACTTTGAGTCATTTAAGGGTTCCTTTTCTGCGGAGATCTTTCGAAGTTGCTTTGATATTGCTGCCAATCTACCTGTTGTTAAGCCAGGGATTGTTCCTTTGTTCAAATTAGCTTATGAACAGATTCTTGAAAGGGGTGTCGATGAGTTTTTCTCCAGTTCTCAAGATGTAAGGGAACGTTTGAGTTCGCTTGTTGGTGTTATGACGCTTTCAGCAGTACGTAATGCTAATGTAAAAGAGATCCAGTCAAATAACTTTAAGGCATTTCCGATTGCATGGTCTCAAGTTGTTGACGATACATTGTCCGCGAGGGATATAACTGATGCGGAGATGCAGACGATATGCCAAAAAATTGTAAATAACTATGGTTCATCGTCAAAGAGCAATTCATCTAGTAGTAAGAAAAAGGATAAGAGAAGTGAGACTCCCCTTCTTGATCTGATGGGTACAGAGGTGGTCGAAGCGGGTACTGTTGTACAGTCTGTGGATGAGGTTGTTTCGCAATTTGATGATACACTCGTTGAGGGGCCTGATGTTGTCGCTGATGAGTCTTTGGAAAATGTTGATGGGGATGCTGCTGAATATTCTGATTCTGATATTGCACTTTCCGATGATGGGCTTTCTGAGGATGAATGGGGTGAGTATTTGGAACAGAGGGGACTAGACTCGGAAGAAGAACTTCCTTTGTCTGATGAGCCAGTGGTTGAATCGGTTGGGTCGGGTATGTCGAATGGCGATGATACAGAGGAGTTGCCTTTTGGTCCAAGCGAAACCGTGGGGCCTGATAACGGTAGTGATTCCGATACGGCTGACGTGAGTTATGGCGATTCACCATCTATTGAGGAGCTTGCTACCAACAATGAATCTAAACATGGTGAGACTAGCAGTGGCCGTGTGGTGAAGAAATACATTGTACCTGCCATGCCAGATACAACATTTATATATAGATGCGAAATTAATAGGCGTACACTTAAGGACTATGCAGATAGCTATTCTACTGATGAGAATAGCGTGTTTAGTGCGATCCGTCAGTGTAAGGTGTTGCCGATTGAGGTAGTGTTTGATACTGAGAACCGCGGTTACCTGTTTATGTTTGTAAAGCCATTGGGCAGGTATTATTATTGCCAAATAGACTCTGCTATGCCTAAGACATTGGAGGCAGTATTTAAGTCTAAGTCTATAAGGAAGATTTGCTATCAGCCTTATTTCTTATACTCTTTGCTTAGAATAAATAATTGCGTTGCATGTGAGGTATATTCAATTTATAGTATGGATCAGTATCTCCATCCAAATGCGATGCCATGCGTTTATCAAGACTTTTGGGAGCTTTACAGACACGATTTTCACTACACACCTCTTAGGGAAAGCGGTTTTGATGAGTTTGATACGCTCTGCTGCTTTATGCAGATATATATTCAGTTGCAAGCAAAACAGATCAGGAATCTATCCGACAACAAATTGATTCGTTATCAGCAGTGTAAGGATGAGGTGCTAGGTGTGTCATTCTTAAGAGCGTTGAATCTTAAGGAGAATGGGTATCTTTTTGATATCGATTCAGCTGGTACTATTTTATATAATATCAATTATGATCTGGCAGCTCATACTGATGGCTTTTTTGTGACATATACTATTGGGATGGACGATGCCCCTGATGTTAGTCGTGAGGAATTATATATGTCTGGTCTTATTGAGTTAAGTAACAGGGGTAGGTTTAGTAAATATAATATACAGCTTGTTACTATGTCCGACGTGAGTATGGTGCTTTTTGTTGGTGTGCGCGAGTATGAGTTGATTATTACATTGCTGCAGAAGTTCTATAACAGGTATGCATCTAAACGTAGGTTAGAGAACTTTAGTCTGAATGTTTCGCATGAACGTATCTATACAAAAGAGAAGCGCATGCCTAGAATTGCCATGCCGAAAAGCTATGAAGAGGCTATGGATAGACTTATTACTACAAATGCATCAGTAGAGGTGGCAAAAGAACGTGTTACGGTAAGACGCAAAAAAGATGCAAACAGACGCAAAAAACAAACAGAAAAATTTATACCAGGCAAATGATGTTTGTGCGCTTGCCTGTTTATGTTTATAGGGCGATAAGATATGAAAATGGCTTTTTGAGATTCTCGGAAAGCCATTTTGTATTGTATATTTGGGGGTTGATTTGGATGCGATTAGGGTGGCTTTTAGAGATTTATTATTCAGACCCGAAATCCGCACTATGTCTAGTCTACTCTCCCGAATTTCTTTTGGTATTTTTCTTTTCTGCCATGCCCTTATATTGCCTCTGTATTGCCCAGCCATGTGTAGATAAACTTTCTTTTCTTTCTTGTTTGCCTGTTTGCTTGTAAGACCCCCTGCTTCTGATCCATATACTTGTAATGCATATAGCAAAATATGTAGGAAGGTATTATGCAAAATAATGTATATGTATATGGCTTGGAGTTATATAGCTGTATGGGAATGAGGAAATAGGAATTTGCCATGGAAAGGCACGGGGCAAAATTTAAGGACGCGTAATGGTATAACGTGTCCTGTATATGGATATGGTATTAGCACCTCGCTTGTAGTACGCTCGGAGTAATATATATGTGTAAAGATTTGTATATGGTATGGGGCGAAAAATAAGGATTGGTTTTATGTGGGTATATATGTATATGCTCACTTGTGTAACCGTTCGCAAGGTATAGGTATAGTATGTATGGGGGAGTAATGATAGATAGGTGAAATATAAATCCTTATATATGTGCCTGTTACTGTTTTGGCTTGGGCGGATTTCTAAGGCTTAGTTTTGGATCCTGGTATTGTAGGCTGAACATACTAGATAGTATCTTTTATATGTAGTGGGCTATGTGACTTTTGGGAGCGCCTTGTATGTCTCGGCAGCTCCCTTTGATTTATCATCAACTACTCTTCTATGTCTTTGGCCAGATTTATTTATTTGGGTTAGCCGGTATTGTAGTGGCTGGCATTATTCCCTTCCTTTTTCTTGGAGAAAGGTGCAGGTGTTTATCTTAATAATAATTAAATTTGCGTTAATTATGTGCTTTGATTTACCGTTTTGTCGTCTTTCTATTTTCTGTACAAAAAGGGGGCGGCAGGTGTTGTTCCTGCTGCCTATCTATTTTATAAGGAGTAAATGACTGAAATTATATCATAATAATCAAAAACACTAATAAGTATGGTTATTTAGTTCGAATAATACATATTGACGATCTCGTGTGTAATATCAATTGGTGAATCGGCTTCTCTTTCCACCATGGTTTTGATATTTCTGAGACTTGTTGATAGCACTTCTGCAGGAACGATCAAGCTCAGGTCAAGGTCTGATGGTTCTGAAACCATTCTGAGTCTCTCTTCCCTGTTAGCAGGTTGGATATCTGTGAATTCAACTTTTATCTCGACGTTCTTTTCTTCAGCATCTAAGTTATCGAATACTCTTATTTGCCTTGCGGCATACCTCTGCGGCAGCAGACCAGACAATATAAGCGTTTCAACGAGTGCTTTTCTGTTTGCTGGATCTAAAACCTCCTTTCTAAAGGCTGAGCCTTCTTTATTTTCCTCACCGTCTATTGTGAGTGCTAAAAATAATGAATTTCTTCGTATTTCCATTGGTTCTCTCTCCTTTCTATGGAAAATACTCTAATTTATACCTACATAGAAAGTATGGAAGAGCTGAAACGAAAAATTGGGGGGTACATGATTTATTTTTAAATTTTTTAGATAATTACCAAAACTATTGATTTTTATGGGCTTTGAGTAGTTAGAATAGGCATTGGTTAGAGATTAATGCTCTTTAATGTTATAATATTACTGATATATAGTTTATTTTGCCGCTGTTTCATTGGAGACAATCATGGCCAGTTATTCATTTCCTAAAGATATAAAAGTATTTGCTATAACTGATGATAGGAATATTGAGAGGGTTGAGCTGCTTGATGTGAGTGGTAAGTCTCGTATTGCCGTAGTGGTATTGCCTAATGGGACTTTAGACAATATTCCTTTTGAAAGGATCTTCATGGATGAGTCGGCTGCCCAGGATTACTTAGACGGGAAAGAGGCTCGTGAGTCCAAAGAAATGTTTCTCAGCATTCTTTATAATAATGAAGGAGGGAAAAATGGCTGACAGATCTGATCTTATCAATCAACTAGCCGCTTCTATGGGTGGTGGTAATTTTGCAAAGACAACCTTTGAGGAATCTAGATTTGATGTAGAGACGGGTACTTTATACTGTAATGGTATGGCTATATCAAAATCTATTGCTGAAAAGGCTATTAAGCATTTTTCTATCCTTGAAAAGAAGTGTGATGTTAATGATAGTGGCCAGAGAGAAATGGCAATGATCTACAGATGTGCTACTGAATCTATCAAGATGATGCAGAACCCTAAGGTCATGGAGTTCCTACAGAAAGAAATGAAAAACGATTAATCTTAAAAGGCAGCAGGTTATTCCTGCTGCCTTCATGCGCTCATATCACGCCGCATCTTTATTTCTTATTGAATCATAGCTTATTAGTAAGTTCTCAATATATGTATATGTATTTGGATAATACTTCTTAAGTGTTGTTGGATCCTCACAGTAATACTTAAATGCCTGGGCAAAGTATTCATCTACTCCGCATCTTTCATAATCAACAAATAAGCCTGCGTTTGTTTTTCCTTTCAGCTCATCTTTGTATATCTGGTAGAAGTCCTTACTCTTTGATGGAAGCGTCCCTGATTTCTTATATAGCATGTAAGTATAATCAAAGAAATGTCCCATCTCGTGATTACATGAGTATACTGCGTAATCGTCATAACTTGATAAGTATATCGATTTTTCCTTATATATAGTGATCCCTGCTATTGAATAGCCGTTCTGCAGTCCAACAGTAGGTCCATATGTGGAATCTAGCTTACTTCCTTCCATTACTGATATGTTCCAGCCTTCTTTTTCAAACTGTTCACGTACTATCTGTGGAGAGTACTGATATGTTGAGTAGATATCCTTATCAAGGCTTACTGATGCAACTGCTGTAATGTGCAATGAAACAAATACTGCTATTGCCGTTACAATTCCGATCACTGATATCTTAAGCGTATTTTTCATAGGTTTTTCACCCCTTTCCTATGAATTTTTTGTGACTTCATTATAGCAGAGAAAAGGTGTCTGATATTTTATTACATCTTGCTTTTACTTTTATAGAAGTATTATTAATTTCTTTACTTCCGCTATTTTGTATACCTCTGTTTTATTCGTGAAATTTCATTTCTCCTATCGTTTTGCTTGCTATAGCACGACATGCGCTCTTATACTCGCAATTGGTTGTATAAAGGAGCAACCTATTTATGTTTGAAAGTAGGTTATATAGGGAAGTAAATAGAGGAAAAGAGTTTGTAAAGGATCTAAGTGATGACGATCTCTTTGAACTTCATAGGATTATATCATCAATGCGCATTGTTCAGGAGCATAATTCTGATTCTAAAAAGCGTGTATATGCGATATATGGTGATGATGCCTTTGTTGTGAATTTAGACGTAGATAGCCTTATGGCTATTGGAGAAAAGCTTGCAAGAAGGGAGCTTCTTACTGATCCACAGTATGAGTATCTCAAATTCTGCCTTTCATTAAAGTGTAGATACATATTCCCAGTTCAGATGGTAGTATCTTACTTTAATGATATGCTAACTGCATAATAAAAATAAGAACGGATACTCAAGCCCGTGGGCTTAAATATCCGTATTTTTATCTTCTGTATTTGTAGGTGCGTTCATACTCAAATACAAGGATCAGACCGCCAACTATTACGCAGACAATCCCTGCAACTATATTAAATATGGTCTTTCTTTTACCTGCGTCATATACTCTCCAGGTACGACCATCATCACTTATTACAGTATGAGCTATCTGACCTTCTGGTTCTGTATAGTATCTTCCTTCATATTCTATTAAATATCCATCAACGTCTATGATTTCTTCTGTGATGTATACGGTGTCGTCGCGGCGTTTTTGCGGGAGCTTACTTATCACGCTTTCTGTTTTGTAGGATATAACATCACTTAATACGTCTCTTCTGTAGGCAGCTCCTATGAGTGTGTTTTTGTTTTTAATGGCTCCTGCCATGCAGAATAAACCAGACAAAATAAAGGCTACTCCCATAAATAATACTAGGGTGCTTGTGAAATTGCCATTCTTTATTTTCACCATACAATTCCCCTCGTTTCCATCTTAGACCAATTTCCTCGCAATTGCTTTATGCTACTATCGTGCCCCGTCTTATCACGGAAATATTCTTTATTTAATACTATTTTATCATGAAAAGGCACTTATTTTACTTGCTATAATAGTGCACTTTATTAGATAGTGTATTTTGTTGAATTTTTGGTTTTTAAGGAAGGATTCGGACATGGATTATATTATTTGCAAGAGCTGCAACATGCTTTTTAGAAATGTTGATACTCATAATAACTTATGCCCTGAATGTAAAAAGAGGGATGATGATTCATATAAGAAAGTAACTGAATATATTGGCGAAAACCCTGCTGCCGATGGTGAGACTATATCTATTGCGACAGGCGTTGACCTTAAAACTATAAAAAGATGGGTTGTAGAAAAAAGGATCACTATTGCTGGCAATCTCGGACTATCAACCTGTAGAACTTGTGGCGATCCAATATATGAAGGAAGGCTCTGCGATAGGTGTAAGAATAGCCTTCTTAATGGTTATATGAGTGCGGGCGCAAAGAAGGTAGCATCCGAATTTGTCAAAATTAATACCAGAAAGGCTTCAGTAGGTGCAGGAATGCACTTTATTAAGTAAATAAAGATGGCTCTATCACAGAATACGATTGATTTTTAAGGAAAATAATAGCAACAAAAAAGACTATACCTTATATAAATTGGAAAGGCATAGTCTTTTTAAATTGAATATTAGAACATAAGCGGACTTTTATTGTTCATTTTCATTTTTTAGGAGATCTACGGCTCTATTATACTCATCTAATGATGAATCGCAACCATCACATGCGTCTTCAAGGGAAACATGGTATTTTTCCATGCTTTTTTGAACAGCACGAACTAAGCGCTCAGCATCACCAAGTTTATAAGCCGTTTTTTGGGGATAATTCAAAACTTTTCCACCCATATTATTTAAGACCTCCTTCCTTACATTTTCATGGTCAATTGTGAGATGTTCTAATACTTTTTTGAACATACCCGCAATGCTCATAAGTTCTGTTTCTTTTAATTCTCTGCTTTTACGAGCTTCTTTTAATGCGTCAGAAAGAATACCAAGTTGATTTAGCATTTGCCCTATTATTTTTTCGTCCCCTTCTTCAATTTGCTCAAAATACTTTTCAAAGTTGAAAAGATAGAATGGAATCAGAAAAAATAATTTTTTCTCAACAATATCTTCGGCGGAATAATCAGAAATCTTCAGAGCAGGGATATTATAAGAAACCGTTTCGCCAGACGGAACTTCAATGGTAGTTGTAACAAAGTCCGGCATGTTTTCGGTTGATCTGAGATACAATATTCCCGATTCCGGAAACTTAACAAACAAGTCTCCGCTTTCCCAATTATTTCGAGCATCGTTTAATGCAATCTGCGCATCATATTCAAACATTCTAACAACCATTGAGCCGTCGGTTGAACTCTGGCATTCAATGTGAAAGCGTCTAATGATACCTCCGTCATTTATTGTGAAAGAAGAGTCGGTTATACGCTTTGATTGTTCTCCGTCCTGTCTGTTTAAATATATCTCGTTTGCAGAAAACTCAAGTTTTTCCTTGCCTGTTAGATGAATACCTCTGTTTTTGAACATTTCATTGATCAAAGGAAACAAAGTTCTTGGTGCATCATTAAGCATTGTGCGCCACGCATCATCATAAGGCGTAAAACTATTATCCATCTTAGACATTTCCTTTCTTGTTAATAATATATATATCAACAGGGAAGGAGCTGTCCGCAAGTTCCATACCCTGATTGATAACTGATAAGTTATCCAGGGCCAGAACCCCTATTCATTTTTTAAACCTTTGCCCAGCAAAGTCTTATTACTTATAGCAAAATCCTTTGTTGTAAATGTTAAGCAAAGGCGCTAGTAATGGTGGTTACTAACAAACTTAAAATATAAAATAATCTACCTGTATTGTAGCATATCCGCGCTTTTTAGCAAGTTTTGGAAAAAGCACTTGCTATACATATACACTTTAAATGATAGTATCTGTTGGAGATTTTTAGAACTTATGGAGGTTGTGTTTTGGAAACGCTACAAAAGAGTAAGACTTCAACTACAAAGGCTGACCTTATTACTCTGGTCGCTAACAAATCTAAATATGACAAAAGGGATGTAGAAAAGATCCTTGAGACCTTTTTAAAGGTCATTGTCGAGGAACTTGTTAAGACTAAGAGGGTTAAACTCTCAGGTTTTGGCACTTTCTATGTTGCAAAACAGGCTAAGAGAAAGCAGTATTCCCCTTTTGGCAACAAGGTATTTGAATCAGGCGATTGTTGTGTGCCAAAGTTCATTCCTTCCAACGCAGTTAAGGATAAAGTAAAAGCAAAAGTTAGTCCTGAAATGCTTGATGCTCCTTATCAATTAAAAAGGAATATCGGCTGATCTCCAATTTAACCCAGATGCTTTTCTATATGGTGGTAGGAATTTTCTTGGGATAGCAAAAAATTTACCTTTCTTTTGGACAGAGGCAAAGACTTATGGCTTCTTATGGCAGGTTCGAATCCTGCTGCCTCTTTTGATTGTTATGAGGTGTTTAAAATGCTTTATTGTGTAATACGAGCTGGCGAGAGTTGTTATACTCATAAGCTCAGTAACAAAGAAATGTTGTTTAACTGTATTAAGAAGATTGCAAGCGATAAAAATGCTGCTTACTGTTTTCTTGCGTTTTTAAGACGTGCTAAAGTTGGTGAAGTGTTTAACTTTGCCGAGGGTAACGCTCGCCTTTTGGAGTTTTGATTATGAGTACAATGTGTTTTTTAGGTAAGGACAAGGACTGTTCTGTTAAAAGATATCCTACTTCAAGCGTTGAGTTCGTTGTTGTTAGTACAGATGATACCAGTTATCTGTGCCGTTCTTTAAAAAAGGATGAGGATGCATCACGGTATGAATCTTATACATTATCTCTTGATGATAAGCCTTTTATCGTACTTCGGAGTGACCCAAATAAAGCATCTGTAGTAAATAACGCAAAACGCCTCCAGAACGCATTGTTTGATCTTTTCATCAATGCTGATTCAGAGAAAAGAGGTATTTAAAGGATATGGGAAACTATCTTAACCGTGACTTTATTGCTCTTGGCAATAAGGTGTCAAGGCTTGAAGTTCAGATATCGCCAAAACATTACGGTGAGTATCTTGCTGAGAAATATAAGAGAAAGGGTGCTAAGCAATGAAGAAAAAGATTGCAGTTAGAGTTATGGCAGCAGTCCTTATCCTTACAATGGGAGCAGGTATTGGTGGAGTGTTTGTATCTTCTAGTAAAGATTTTCATTTTATTGAAAGCCAGACTACTCTTCCTATGATCGATAGGGATGCAGCAACAGACTATGAAAGTGGGAAGATCTCCAAAGAGACCGCTCTTAATAGAATTAGCAACAGACTTGATAGCCTTAAATCTGATTCCGCTATTGAGGATTGGGAATATGACGAAAATAATGATTGCGTCTATATCACCATGAATGGCGGCTCTGTTTTCAGCTATAACTTCTAATGTGAGGCATATATGGATCCAGAGTTACTTAAGATAATGGCAGGTATTGTTCTTTCCTATGTCCTTATCCGGTTCATAAAATCAACACGTATCGGAAAGCTTGTAAGTAACCTTTTATCTATTGGCCTTTTAGGTGCTGTATTATACGTGGTATACGTTGCTTACAACATTATTTCCGCATTTACTTGATCTTTTGGAGGTTTATATGAGACGTAGGATGCTGGGGACTTTGTGTGCCCTTCTTGTGGTAGCTTCGATAATGGGTGTTGCTGCAAGAGTGTTTTTACCCAAATTTAATAATGACGTTGCTGAGTCTCAGGAGATTGATGCCCCAAGCGTTGGTGTATCTAGTGATATTGAGACGATGCTTGACATTGAGATAATCGGAGATGTTTTGTAATGCTTAAGACTGATCTTTTAGAGATAAAGAAACTATTCAAGTACCCAGATGCCTCATTTGAAGGCATGGATTTTTGTGAGATATCTGCAGAGGATAATTCTTTTACAGACTTTATAGATAGAATTGCTTTTACGGGCGAGAGCAGGTTCCTTACAAGGGATGAGGATGAGCAGAAAGCTTTTATCTCTCTTCTTTCAAAATCACTCTCATTTTCTGCTGCCGTATCTCCTATGGATGTTGAAGTACCTGCAGAACTTAAGAAGGTGTTTTCTGCTTATGTTGGAAACAGCTCTTATACTCTCCCAGCCGACACTATCATGCGTGTGATTGGTGAGAAGTATTCTGAGGTTGGTTCTTACTGTATCGTACTTTTTAAGGGTAGTTATGATATCCCTGTAAAGGATTCCTCAAAGACGAAGGTTGACGAGTCCGACGAGGTATATAACTACTTTGCACTTATGATTTGTCCTGTTAAGGCTGAAAAGGTTGGTCTTTCACCAGACAGAGAGGCTGAGGATATTACTCGCAGTTTTGTATCGAGAAAGCTTCAGCCACCGGTACTTGGTATGCTCTATCCTTCATTCACTGACAGAGCAGCTGACGATAATACATGCTTTGTTTGTACTAAGTCCGAAAAGGAGCGTGAGCTTGTTAATGCCCTTTTTGGCACATTTGTACCTGCTCCTGTTAAGAAAGAAAAGGCTGTAATCAAAGAAGATGTTGTGGTGCATTCAACAGATGTAGTGTCTGATTCTTTTGAGGCTAAAGAAAGTAATGTTCCAACCGATTATGTTGAGCCTTCATCTAATGATATTGACAAGGATATTGATGCTTTCCTTGATGATATACCTTCTGTCAACAATATCGACAATGCACTTTCATCAAGGAGGCAGCAGGATACTGAAACTGACGATAAGCCATCTCAGGTGATCGATGTAAAAGAGGATAAGTCTGTTCTGTCTCAGGACAGAGTAACAGAACGTGATGTTAATGGTAAACGGTTCTTTATCATTCCAAAGGACCTTTTGACGGATGAGCTTCTCGAGCAGATCCTTAGCCTATGAACTACCGTTTCCGATATTGTCGGTGGTGGTAGTTCATAATAGCATGTGTAGGTTTAAATGCAACCCATGATCTTTACTGCTTGTTAGCATTCATACTCACTCGCTCTTAAGCCGTAAGATTGTCCGATCGCCGGTGATTCTTTCTCTCCCAGATTAACAAGTTTCTGCGCTGTTGTCGCATAATATCTGTTCCCGCAATCCTCGAATCCACACTTTTTAAGGAACTTCTCTGCTGCCTTTACGACATTCTTATCTACAGAAATAGTCTCTTCTCCATTGTCACAATATCCGCCAAAACTTTCTGAGGAAAGCTCTTTTACTTCGGATAATTCTTTCTGCTCCTTGAATGGATTTATATAGGTTGTGATAATTGCATCTGTATAGCCGAGTTCAGCAAGGATATTGGGGAGTTGCATTATAAGTGCTTCGGATAATCCCTTGCCTCTGAACTTAGGTGAGATGTAGAGGTTGTGCATTTCGCATATTGGCACCTGGCATTCATTCTCTTCAAAGCAAGCAATATCAGCTTCATCCATGAAATTATTGTAATAATATGCAGCACAGTTTGTTGCTGAGTATTCATCGCCGCCTCTTGCATCAGAGATTTTCATTGCTTCTTCAAGTGACTTATGTGTTTGAATAAGTAGCTTCATAAAAGCTACCTTCTCGTATTCAAAGCTCTCAGGATCAAAGTACGTAAATGAGATTGTAAATGCATCTGCTGGTTCGTAAATATCCCTTACGAGTCTGTTGGAAATCTTTCTCCTTATACAGCCATGTATATCCATGGAAAGGGTTTCATTTTCTCCAAAAATATCTTCTAGTGTTTTGATCATTACTTATTACTGTTCCTTTTCTGTTAATTCTTTATACATCTGCATAAGCCTTGCTACGCAATCGGCTTCTGTAGTGTTCTTAATATCAAATCCGTATGCCTGCATAACTGCTTTATCATTTGCAGTATGCGCTCTTTGAAGTTCTATTGGCATTGTAAGCGGATCGTAAAGGTCTGCAAGGCTACTGTCATGATACAATGCTCTTGCATCAAGTATTCCCTGGGCGGTTTCTTCAATCTTCTTTTTCTGTTCATCTGTAGGTGTTGGCCAAGGGAAGTTGTTATATACTATTGTGTTTGAATACTGATAGCTGGGTCCATAGTATCCACATGTAGCCCTCATCCATGCCATATGCACATTACTAATCATTGTTCCAAATGTATATAAATCCGCATTTTCTACAATATATATCTTGTCCCCTACCACAGTTTCTGGTGTCATGAAGTCCATTGGGATATATCGTCTATTACCTGATGATACTTTGGCGAGTCCTACATAGTTGGTTTTTGGCTGCTGATTTTCGTCAAAAAGCATCGGCGTTAATGATTTCTTTCGTGTAGCCTCTTTGCTACTCTTTTCTCTAAACTCCTTAACATTTTTGATTCTTTCCTTGATTTCAGGATATTTATTAATTATTGCCGGCGATGTGTTTTCAAGCCAAAGGCAATATCGTGGTTTTCTGTCTATGAAGTCCTTGCCCATCATGTACTTTCTGAATAGTATTTCTGCATCAGGATTTTTTCTCACGAAAGCCTTATATTCTTCTTCTGTGAATATAAAGTTACCATTGTCTGTAGGCTGACTTCCCCTGTGCATCGACATTGCGTTACAGAGTGGCTTAGTTCTTTTCTTTATAAATATATCTTCTGCGTCAATAAGATAAGGACTGATATGTGTGGCATTAGTTATCTTGCCATTATCATATATAATCTTATTTCCATTTTCATCAAATGAGAATCCTACGATTACTACGTACACAGTTGCTTTTTTGGATGCTTCTGATTCCCATTTAAAAGAACGGTAAGCAAAATTTATCACTATTCCTTCTTCGCAAAGCGATTCCCATAATGGAGCAACCTGCTCACCTTGGCATATCGAACTCGTTGCTACAAAAGCTGTCCTTACAGCGGTATTTCTCATATATATTGCTGCTTTTTTGTACCAACAGGCAACATAATCGAGCGTTCCAGCGGCACTACCAAATAATTCTTGTTTCTCAGCTTTTTGATCGACTGTCATCATTGCCTTTACAGATGCCTCTTTAGCTGACACTCTTCCTGAGTTGGCAACAAAAGGAGGATTACCCATAATGTAGTTTAGCTGTTGTTTATGTATGATTGATTCCCAGTCAACACGTAATGCGTTGCCTTCGTGTATATTGGCATTGGTTTTAAGAGGTAGGAAATCAAGGCTCATGGATAAGATATCCTCTGTCTCTTTCATCATCTGAGACTCAGCTATCCAAAGAGCGGTCTTTCCTACGGTAACAGCAAAATCATTTATCTCAATACCATAGAACTGATGGATACCGACCTTAATTGGGTTAATAACATCACCAAATACAATCTGGCCATCAACCTGCTTTCTGTCACAATCAAGAATATCTCTTATAACAAGATTCTCTAATCTTCTTAAGCTGATGTATGTTTCTGTTAGGAAGTTACCACTTCCACATGCAGGATCTAAAAATGTCAGCTTGGATAACTTGTTCTGAAATGCATCAAGTTTTGGCTTCTTGGTCTTTTCAATCTTTATTTCAGATATGGTCAGATACTCTTCCTTTAGCTTATCCAAAAAAAGCGGACCAATGACTTTATGGATGTTTTCGATGCTTGTGTAGTGCATCCCACCGCTACGTCTTGTCTCAGGATTTAAGGTAGACTCAAATACCGCTCCAAAGATAGTAGGTGATATGGCTGACCAGTCGAAGCCCTCACTAGCCTTGTTAAGAAGAATATCTCTTATCTCTTCTGTGAAGTTAGGTATCTCGATATCTTCCTTTGCAAAAAGACCACCATTTACATAAGGGAACTTGCTTGCATCTGATGTGTCATAAGGATCTCTGTCCTCTGCCTTAGTATCAAGGACTTTGAAAAGCTCTATAAGTGCTTTTCTCATATCCTTTGTCTCATACTGTGCCATATAGTCATGGAACATGTGTCCGTTGTTTCCAAAGATAAGTGCATCTTCTGCATACAGACAGAATACCAGGCGAACGCAGAGCATGTTTAGGCTCTTTAATGACTCTTCGCTATCAGGATTGATATATTCCTTATGAAGTGCATCATAAAGAAGTCCTACAAATTCTCCAGCCTTAACAGATACTTCCATTTCCTTGTTATGGATAACCTGCTGCCTCTGATTTATAAGAAATTCAAATTCTGTATATTTGTTTGGTATTTCTGAAAGCATGAACTTTATAGGTTCAGGCTTTCTTGAGTCCATATCGTAAACCCATATCTCACTAAAGTTGGATGTGATGATCCACTTTGCCTTTTCTGATACCGGTAGTGAGTTATCATACATCTTCGCCTGTTCATATGGTGTCATGCCATCATGCCCTTGTTGAGGTTTTGAAAGGTCTACTTTAAGGCTCTTTTGTTCTATAAGGACTTTTGTTTCAGGGATATATGCATCTATCCTTTTTGTATTTCCGTCCGGTCCTATTACTTTCTTCTGAAACTCTATTCTGTCAGTGACATTATTTGCTCCAAGGACATTTTGAAGGAAGTCTATCCAGAATGATCTGTCATCCTCATCCTCTTTTCCCCTGTTCAGCCACTTGTTATAAAACTGTCTTGCTGCTTCTCTCTGTTCTGCTCCCATGTTTATCCCCTTGTCATATTTTTAGTACATATATTCATCTCGGTATGCGCCAATATAATCATTGCTTTTAAGATAATTCTCAGCCATTACAATAAGAGCATTCATGTCCGTAAATTTTCCTTCTACTTCTGTCAAATGTGACTTTACTTCGTATTCAGAATTATAGAGATAAAAGCTCCTACGATTTTAATAGGCATACCCGCCCTCTGCGTTTTCCTTAAACGCCTTTATTCTTTATCCTTTTTGTATCTTAATGTTAGCGCAGAGTCTCCGTCTGTAAAAGTGGATGACCACTGTATCTCACACTCTTTTTCAAGCATTTTCATTTCATCTTCTGTAAATCTTCCCTTGAAATGAACCGCTCCCGGATAATTGCATTTTGCATCTTCAATAATCCTTGCAATTACGCTTTCGTTACCCATTTCAATCCGCTGTATCTTCAACAATTCTGCTGCGGATAACGAAAGGGGAATCTCGCTGCCATTTTCATCCTTTACCATTACACCACCAGATAATACATTATTGGCAGAGTTCTTTGGATCTATGTAAATAGAAATATCGTCACGAATATATGTATAACCTTTATCTGAACAGTATTTGATAAGTTTCTTTCTGAACACCTCGTAGTCATTCATAATATCCGTAAGTGTTTCCATAGGTGACATTGGTGTGTCCTTGTAGCCAAGAAGATTTCTTAAATAACAGTTTACGCTCTTTTTCTCCTTATCGGCTCGTTCTTTCAGTATGGCTTTTTCATCAGGTGTAAGCCAGATGGTTACCCTTGTAAGTGAGTCCATGTATTTCTTATTAGACTGTTTGCGCTTTTCATCGTACTTTCTTTGTGCCATCACTTCATCCTTTCTCTATGTAATTAAGAATTTCTAATAGTAATTTGCTTGCCAGCTCATACTCTTTATCGCCCAGCGTCTTGTATTTTTCTGTGAGCCTTTCCATTTCCGCTATCGCTTTTTCCCAATCTTCATCGTTCATTTCTGATTTTGATTTATCAAGCGTCTTTGCAAAAGCCCAAAGATCATTACAGACATTGTAGAAAAGTTTTGAATGTTCCATCTGCTGCCTCCAGTAACAACTTCTGTTTCCAGTTAGGCTGGCATAACGATATGCCAATATATCAATTCTAAATGTATCACAAAGTTCGCGGCATAGCGATATGCCATTTCGTACAAAAATCCCTCGTGTTTTTGGTAAATATTTTGCTTACGCTTGGCATAACGATATGCCAAATATAATTGGTATTGAGGTTGTGGTAATCGTCTCTTAGTGGTATCAGAAAGTGGTATCTCTCAGAATTAGCTTTTTTGATGCTCCGAATATGTGGTGTATGTGGAACTCGTGATACTCATCGTTATAATACCCTTCACCACATCCTGTATTGACACTCCCATCAGCTAGTAATGGGAGTGTCAATGGCAATTATATAGGGTAAATTCTTACTCCGTTTTTCTTCATAGGCACAGCTTGTTCGTACAAATCATCTTCAACCCATGTAACATATCTATTTTGACACTTCGCTTTCATCTTCAAGCAATTCATTCCTCGTTTTATAAAGTGGATATATTTAATCAACCAAAGCGATGCGAATATAATGTAAATAGCTGTGCAAATTTTTTTATTTCCTTATAACTCTTCCATATTTATATATGTAAGTATTAATTGAGATGGCCATCTCGCAAAATTTATTATTCAGGAGGTGCGAAATGCACACTAGTATTGAAACAGTTATTGCTAATATCGAAAAACAGATTGGAAGAAAGGTAAGACTCTACGAGGGTCAGCATGCCATTAGTGTAATGGAAGAAAACGTAAAGGAGCTAGAGAGCTTCTTAGAGGATGTAAGGATTAACTACCCTGGGGAACTTGCAGTTACGGAACCAGAACATAAGTATCTTGGAATATACGAATTTCATAATGAAGCTATCAACTGCAGGTATTATTGCATCGAGCTTATGTTTGATGAGGAGGTTAATGTTTCAGATATTGCATTCAACGGCAACTACATACCATTTCTTCCAGATGTATGGATCTGCAAGAATAAACCCAGCTTATCGGAGTTATATCTTAAAGAAGTTGATGCGTGTTGCTCTTTCCTTAAGGCAGGGAGGGAAGTTCTTGTTGTGACGGGGCATGACGATGAAGGGGATCTTAAAGCCATCGATGTATGTACCAAGATTGACTATATTATCGAGAACTACAAGACCTACAGAGATGATTTCGATGTTTATTGTTTACAGTCAGAGAAAAAGTACAAAAACGATGGTAAGTACGCAGTATATATTCCTAGTACGGAATTCAGAGTATTAACTGGGATGGATATAAGGGTTGCCACCCTCGAAGTAAAGATGCCAACAGAGCCTTGGCACGAAAGACCGTTCTTCATTCCATCCGAGGAGACAATAAAGGAACTCGACAGATATCAGCCTGAGGATCGGGATGTATTTAACAAAGCTGTAGCCACACTTAATAAATCACTGAAACGTGATAAGAAGCATCCAGTAGCCTACTTTAAGTTGGAAATGAGGTTAAGGCAGTTGACGAGGTTGCTTGAATTAGAGTCGCCAGGTGTCATTGTAGAAAAGCAGATTGAGTTGCTTAGGAAAAGTCTGAGAGAGTTAGAGATAATAGTAGACTAATTTTCAACCACACGTTAATGACAGGGAGTTGTCGTCGTTTACAGTAAGCATGAAGTAAGCTTCGTCAGGGTTCAAAATTACTTCATAAAATTCAGATGCTCCAACATCTTGTTCGTTTAGGAGTCGCCATACGGCGGCTCCTTTTTTGCATATAAAAAGAGGTAGGCTATGGGCTACCTACCTCTCCCTCTTTTATATCGTCAATCTGAATTGTATAGTGGGTTAGTACACTCAAAAGACAAAAAAGAGCAACAAAAAGCTCCTTGGCCCTCCGCTTCCAGCAGTGGGTCGAGTCTTTGTCTTTTTAAATGTATTATTTTCGGCGGGAAATGTGGGGATGAAACACCCATCCAATCAGTAGCGCTGGTATTACAAACACCTGTACAAATACAATACTAACTGATAATGACGCTCCAAGAATAATTGGACTAGAAAAAACGTCCATATATGTTAAAGTTTCATAGTATCGTCCGAGTATCAAAAATGCTGTGAAAAATCCAGCTAGTAATGCAAATGCTATTGCTATTAGTATTATAAAACTGCATAGTCTCTGTATTTTTAAAACTTCGTCTTCGTTAGCTTTCTTTCTCATAAGGCAAAGTGTTGCTATTCCAAATTCTATGATGCATAGCGCCATTGTAATACCGATCCAAAATACACCCATGTTCATCTCACCATTTTTACATTTTTATTTATAAATCAAACCACACAACTATTATTGTTACACAAAAGCCGCGGCCTCCGCGGTATTTTTGTACGCTTTTATTCCTTTAGCAGCTCTGACGGCTCGATATTATCTGCATCAGGAAGCTCTTCGACCCACTTATATAACAAACTGAGCAGTTTTATCTTCTTGGTAAAGAAAGAATATGGTTTATCCTGCATGTATTTATCGGTGCAGGATATGCTTTTCGGGAATATATCTGTTTCAAGCTTGTTGTTTTTTAGATAAAATCCTTTAGGCGGTTCTGGCAAGTTTGAAGCATCCTCAAATATGATATACATGTCTGAGCTTACTTGCTGCCTGAATATAACCGACGGCATTTTTCTATCCTCGTTTTCAATCTGGATGATCCCCGGAACGTTTTCATATATGTCATACCCTTCATACATGTTAAGCGAGAATGCCCCGCAGCCGATGGAGTCATATAAATGCCCCTGACAGCAAAATTTTGTCTTATAGCCCTTTTTGTTTAAAAGGCTGATCACAGGAGCAATCTCTTCATCGCATTCAAAATAATCTTCTTTGTTAAAACCTTTCCCGCAGTCGAAAGTCTCAAAGCCGTTAAAGTCTATGCTTTGTAATATATCAAATGTATTTTTGTTTATAAGCGCCATATGCAAAAAACCTTTCTGTTTTGTCGTATTTAGTATTATGGCATAATGTTTGCCAAAATAAAAGAGACGGACATGGGCTACATTATCCGTCTCTTCTGCACTTTATTGTTTTTACGAGTTTATGAGATTTAAGTTTCCTTAATTATGTTTTATTTCTTCTTTGCTCCGTTTACAACATCCTTAAGGGCCTTGCCTGCTTTGAATTTAGGAACTGTAGCTGCAGGAATCTTAAGAGCTGCACCTGTCTGAGGATTCTTACCTGTTCTAGCTGCTCTCTTTGTAGTCTCGAATGTTCCGAATCCAACGAGCTGAACTTTGCCCTTCTTTTTAAGCTCTTTAGTAACTACATCTGTAAAAGCACCAAGAGCTGCGCCAGCGTCCTTCTTTGAAAGCTTAGTTTCCTTTGCAATAGCATCGATAAGTTCTGACTTGTTCATTCTGTTTTGTTCCCCTTTCTTTACAATACTTTTAGGAGTCTACGGTTACTTGTAATGACTTTATTGTTCTAGCGCAATCAATCGCTAATAAAAGCGTAGCACAGTATACGTCAGAAGTAAACTGTATATGGTTAATTAGTGTGTTTAAATCAGTTTACTTTATTATTAGCAGTATTTGAAACTAGCACATTAGAAAAGGGATAAGGCGGTTGCTTATCCCTCGTTAACAAAACTATATTCTCCTATGATCTCCCTTGTTCTCTCTTTTCTCTTGCCTCCATCACTTGAATAGCAGTAAGCCATATCAAATGACAAATCTTCATTCTCGTACCCAAGAACAAACAAAAAGTAGGCGAGTGCAAATGCATCTGCATCGATTTCAGATATATCACCCATGTGGGCTTCATTACTTATAGCATTATCTCCTGCATAATAGATATCAGCATGATATTGTTTCTGCCATACATGTCTTATCTCGTGGAGCATTGATTCAATGATTTCCCTGTTATTAAATGTACGGTTCTCTGTATCATCTAATGGGGCGTATCTTGCCAGGTATATTGTATTCTCATTCTCCATATAGCAGCCTCTACAATATTCCTCGGCTAAGACTCCCTTAACAGGAGCATTCGCATACCCCATTGCATATATTGTAGGGCTGTTGACAATATAAGGTACAATTCTTATATTAAGATCCCTTACTTCAAGAAACTCTGTCGCCTTATCAAATGCCTCCATTACTTTTTTAGGGACCCCTAAAAACATGCCGTTTTGAGCTGGCTTCTTGTCCTCTTTTTTTAAAATTGTTCGTAGTGTTTCTTTTAACATCGCATATTCCTTGCTTAGTATTCCCTGGCTTGCTGTAAGCAGCTTATCGCCGCGCATAGAAATTGGCGGAGGTTTTGGCGAACCCTCTAACAATTTTAGTGTATCATCTTTCTACTTTAGCGTTGCTTAAATAATCATTAATTCTCTTAAATTTTTATCTTAAATCCCTTGCTATAACTAAACATCATGTCTCATCATGTTTTTGTACTATGGTTAGAAAGGGTACGGTTTATTATATTAGGATGAAATACTTATCAGCAACAAAGTTGATAGCCCTTGTTGGCATGTGCGATGGCAAGGATAAGTACCTTGCTCATCTGCTTGCCAAAAGGATGGACGTAGAGATTTACTCAGTTAAGAGTTTTTACTCTCACCTGTTTGAAACAGAGACATATCCTGATCTGTGTTTCTTGGACATGTCGGAAGATGTTTCTCGTTCATTTATGCTATTGGGTTCACTTAAAACATTAAATATTCCAACTATATGTATTCTTCCAAGCGGCATCGGTCTTGCACTTGAACTCAGGTGCTTATCTGGTGGTGCTTATGATGTTATGTATTGGCC
>NZ_JHWL01000032.1 GCF_000622085.1 Butyrivibrio proteoclasticus P6B7 | reverse complement strand
AGCCAGATCTTGATATGAGATTTCACTTGTTAAATATAACTCTATAACAGAAAGTTTCTTTTCGAAAGAATATATTTGTTGCTGACGAGAACGCACAAGTCCATCATCTCCGAAAGCTTGATAATTCTGGACCCATCTTTCAATGATGGCTACAGCTGGAATTCCATAAGTTTTAGCAAGATACCTGTAGCTGCCTTCACCTTTTAAATAAGCGAAAACAACTTTCTTCTTAAATTCATATGAATATTTAGCCATAAAAATACCGACCTCCCAATCGTTAGATTTTTGGTCTAACTTTTGGGGGTCGGTACACCGTCCCCAATGACTCCCAGTGACAGAAAAAAAGAAGCCAACGATAACCGTTGGCTTCTGAATATCAGTACTTTACGCCTAGTTTGGCGAGTTCGTCTTTGGCTTGGTCGTAGGACTTATAAACTATACCCTTCCAGCCAAGATCTCGAGCAGTCTTAATGTTGACCTCTGTATCGTCAACAAATACTGTCTTCTCTGGAGTTAAGTTGTAGCGCTCCTCCAGGAGATGATAGATCTCAGGAAATGGCTTAACCACATGATCCCTATAGCTCAAAATACCGCCATCGGTCTCATCAAGAAATGCCATAGCCTCAGGGCAACCCTCCAGCGCCTGCTTGGAGAAGTTTGAAAGGTACAATACCTTGTAGCCTGCAGCCTTTAAAGCCTTGATCCATGGAATAGTCTTATCTCTTTTAAGAATAATCCCATCAATATTCTGGAAGGCATCTGTAACCTCATCAGCGATCTCAGGATCATTCTCCACGAACTTTGCAACAATCTCATCATTGGTAAGATTACCCTTGTCGTACTCGACCCAATCCTCACTCTCAACTGTAGCCTTGGCAATCCTCTTGATCATTGCCTCGTCGTAGCCCTTGTCAGCAAGGAACTTGTCCCAGGCAAAATCAGTAAGAACATTACCGATGTCAAAAACCACAGTGTCGATGTCGCCATCAGGAATCACATTGCCGTACTTATCATGGGCCTTGTTGCTGGTGCCGGCGTCAAGGGAAGCAATTGTGTGTCTTCCAGTCAAAGCGCCAATAGACCAGATAAGAAGCCAGATGATAATAGGGACAGCCACAACAGCCACCACCAGGGTCTTAAACAGTTCCTCGGTCTGTGGTCCGCCAAATACAGCTACTGTCAAAAGAGCTGCTATAAGAGCTGCGATACATACAATGCCGATCCAGGCTAAAACTCTTTTATACTTAGGAGTCTCGTTCATATTATTCCTCTTAAAAACTAATTACTTTGAAAGTTTGCTTTCTCTGTAGATTATATCAGATCTTGCAGGTCCGTTACTAACCATTGTGATAGGATAGCCGATCTGTTCCTCGATGAACTCGATGTACTTACGGCAGTTCTCTGGAAGATCTTCATAGTTCTTTATACCTCTGATCTCGCACTTCCAGCCAGGAAGGGTCTTATATACTGGCTTAGCCTTCTCAAGAAGGTGTGTTACAGGGAACTCTGTTGTAACCTCGCCGTCGATATCATAGCCTACGCAAACTGGGATCTCATCAAGGTAGCCAAGTACATCAAGTACTGTGAAGGCTACATCTGTTGTGCCCTGAAGTCTGCAGCCGTACTTACTTGCTACGCAGTCGTACCAGCCCACACGTCTTGGTCTTCCTGTTGTTGCGCCGTACTCACCGCCATCGCCACCGCGTCTTCTAAGTTCCTCAGCCTCATCACCAAAGAGCTCAGATACGAAAGCACCTGCTCCAACTGCTGATGAATATGCCTTAGATACTGTTACAACCTGCTTGATCTCATATGGAGGGATACCAGCTCCGATAGCACCATATGCAGCAAGTGGTGAAGATGATGTAACCATAGGATAGATACCGTGATCTGGATCCTTCATGGTTCCAAGCTGACCCTCAAGGAGGATTGTCTTGCCTTCCTTGATTGCCTTATCAAGATAAAGAGCTACATTGCCGATGTAAGGCTTAACCTGCTCTCTCCACTCTACGATCTGGTTGAAAAGAGCTTCCTGATCGATAGGCTCTGCGTGATAAAGATTAACAAGAAGAACATCCTTGATCTGAGCGATACGTGCGATCTTCTCCTTGATAACTTCGTCATCCTGGAAGAACTCGTTGATCTGCCAACCGATCTTGGAATACTTATCTGAATAGAACGGTGCGATACCTGACTTAGTTGAACCAAAGCTCTTTCCAGCAAGTCTTGCCTCTTCTAAAGAGTCAAACTGTACGTGGTAAGGCATCATAACCTGTACTCTGTCTGAGATCATGATCTGTGGAGCAGGAACTCCCTTAGAAACAACCTCGTTAAGCTCGTTCATGAACTTAGTGATATCGAAGGCAACGCCGTTACCAATGATATTCATGATATTCTGATGGAAAACGCCTGATGGCATTGTGTGAAGCGCGAACTTACCATACTCATTAACGATAGTATGACCTGCGTTTGCTCCTCCCTGAAAACGGATAACAACGTCCGCCTTGTCTGCAAGGGTATCTGTGATCTTACCCTTTCCTTCGTCGCCCCAGTTAGCGCCTACAACTGCTTTTACCATAATAAATAACTCTCCTTCATACAAAATATTTAATACTTGTTAGTTAGTTGCCAATTATAAATAGTCAAAATGTCGTTATGCCTCATTGACATGATTATAATATCAGCGATGCTAATATAAGTAAAATCAATATTTTTTATGCTTGTCATAAGTTTTACTTATTTTCCGAATTTTTATACAAATTTATACTTTTTTTCGATATTAATCGCCTAAAACCGCGTAAAATATATGTATAATGTAGTTAGTGTTTCACTGCATAATAATACAAACAAAAAGTTGTCGTTATTTCATGTAGTTCAAATCTTATGAGGAGGATGTCATGGCTAAAGCAAATTCAAAAGCAAATTCTGAATTCGCTCAGGACAAATTCAAACAGCTGCCTGTTGCAGAAAAATTCAAAAAGGTATTTGGGCGCTTCAGAATAAATCTGATCGTAATCTTCGCAGTAATCATTCTTATTGATATTATCTCAATCTTCAATTTGAGAAATATCTACGCTGTTTACTATGAGCAGAACTCTCAGCAGGGTGAGGTAAGAATCACAATCCAGGCCCTTGCCAAGTACTATCTGTGGGCATTGTCAGCCTATGAAGCTGATGATAGGAACGCTCAGATGGAAGGTGCAGCTGAGAAGATCCAGGAATTAAACGACGGACTTGATACACTGAGCAAGGTGTATAGCGGTGATCTTACAGATATCTATAAACATATTTCAGATATCGATACCTCCGCTCAGAGTCTTAATGAAATGTTCTCCTCGGGGGCTTCCAACGAAGAAATATATGACTACTATGTTGCCAACGTCAACGAAGCCATCAAGGTAGTTGTTAAGGACTTCAAGGAAGTAGGAATACAGGCCAAGAAGGAAGCTAGGACAGCTTATATCGCTTCTCTTATCAGTGTTATCATCATAACTATCATATCTCTTTTGGTAGTTGTATATGCGATCCTGTATCTGAACAAAGCCAGAGGTGCTCTTACAAATAGTATCCTGGGACCAATCCAGGCTATATCCTCAGCTGCCGATGACATGGCAAAGGGTAAGCTGGAGCTTAACATCGAGACAGACTCTCAGGATGAGCTTGGTAAGCTGGCAAAAGATATTACGGAATCAACAGCTGTTATCGAAGAAATTGTAAAAGATATCAACGAAACCCTTGGACGTATGTCCTCTGGTGACTTCTCTTCAGGTTCTAAACACGACAACATTTATATAGGTGATTATGAGGCAATCAGAAATGCCCTTTCAGATATTTCTGATAACTTAAGTACTACACTTCGCGAAGTAAAGAATTCTTCACAGCAGGTTTCCCAGGGTGCTGTAAACATGTCCCAGGGTGCCAACGATCTGGCAGAAGGATCTACAGATCAGGCTGCAGCTGTCGAAGAGCTTACAGCTTCTGTAAACTCAGTTACAGAGCAGACCAAGCAGCTTGCTGAAGTGGCTGAAAAGAGTAAGACCATGGCCACAGAGGTTAGAGATAACGCAGAGACCAGTGCTCGCAAGATGCATCTTGTAACAGATGCCATGACAAGAATTACAGAGGCTTCCGCAGAGATTGAGCAGGTTACAAATACTATCGAAGCAATTGCCAAGCAGACATCCCTCCTTGCACTTAACGCTTCTATCGAGGCAGCAAGAGCAGGTGAAACAGGAAAAGGCTTCGCGGTTGTTGCTGATCAGATCGGTAAGCTGGCAGATCAGTCTACAGAAGCTGCTAAGAATACTCACCAGCTCATTGCAGATACTATGGAAGAGATCAACAATGGTAACGCTGTAGTAGCAGAGACCACAGAAGCTCTTGATGCAATGCAGCATAGTGTAGAAGAAATCACAGATATGATCATCCAGACTGGAACTCTTGCAGAGGAACAGTCAGCAAGTATGGATGAAATAGACAAGGGTATTGAGATGATCTCCAACGTAGTTCAGAACAACTCCGCTACTGCCGAAGAATCCAGCGCAGTATCCCAGGAGCTTTCAGAACAGTCTGAGTCCCTCAACAACCTTATTGGTCAGTTCACAATTAACTAATAAAACCTAATTCACATTAGTTAAACACCACCCCAATCGTCAAAAAAGCCCTTTGCGTATGGCAACGATCCTGCGCGGGGGGCTTTTACCTTTGTAAAAAAAGCGCCGCTCGTAAAAGAGCGGCGCTATATTCAATCTTCAATTGGTGAATAGGAAATCTTCACGTTGATATCCTGGTTGTAGTTACCAAAGCCTCGGCCGAAGATTGTAAGACCTCCTACGTGCTCGGCACTTTCTGGAACTTCAAGTCGGAGCTTAATGCCACTCTTGGAGGAAAGCTTAAGGGAATCGATGGTAACGTCGGAAATCTTGTTGCCGTCGATAAAGGTTCCCTTGTGGTTTATCACAAGGACCTTGAGCATTCCGTACTGATTCCAGGTTGGAAGCCACCAGTCCGGAGTAAATACACCCTTTACGTCTCCAAAGTCTCCTGGTGATGTCCAGGTTCCAAGGAGGGTTCCATTTAGATAAAAGTAAATATCTGAAGGCCAGTTGTTGTTAACTCCAGGGGCCTCAGAACTAAGCTCTGCAGTAAAGCAGATCTCATCAAGTCTGTGATTACATGGGATAAAGTTAGGGATCTGATACTCAACAAATCCCTTGGTAAACCAGAGAATATCTGCATCGAATCTATCCTGGTGTGAGAAATATCTCACATCATCCACTTCTCCGATAAGCTTATCACCTGAAGCCAGGCCACAGGTTGGATAAACCTCATAATCTGAAAAATGTCCCACCTTGATATCTGTATTAAAGATATTGCCATCCTGGCCCTTCTTTTGAATCTCAATAAGTATCTTATCAAGGTTAACGGAAAGGAGCTTCTGATTGCCATGTCCTGCCCCCTCTGCAGAAACAGTGACAATTCCGCAATCCTCAAGCTTCTTGATGTGACTGGTAAGGGCGCCATTAGTGATCTTAAGGCGGCTTGCCAGCTCATTCATATTAAGACCATTCTCGCTGATAAGAATATTGACAATCTCAACTCGTATATCTGAGCCGAGAGCTTTGAATATTTCAAGGCCTTCATTAAGGCTCTTTATGTGTAACATGGACTATACCTTCCCTCATAAAGTACTTTCTTTTATATCAAAATTGTACATATCAGCGGAAATCCAGTCAATAAAGATTTTAGATTTCTCTATAATACTTTATTCTTTTGAATAATAATTGGTGTAAGTTAAGTTATTGCGCCACATACATCTGCTCACTCCAAGTGATCTCTAATGACGCCCTTTGTGTGCTCTATCTCTGCCCAGAACTCCCTGGCAGACATTCTAAGGGCTCCTCCGCTAAGGACAATGACCTGTTCTATGGCATCTGAGGTGGCAACGGTAACTCTGTACTTCTTGCCAATCTCATGGGCAGCCTTTTCTATGTACTGATCCGCTGTCTCAGCCTCCTTGGTGTAGATAACAGTCAGCTCGCCGTGCTTTTCCATGTGCTCCGCTCCGCCCTTAACCTTGTAGGCGTCAAACACCAGGATCACGTTCTCCCTTCTGTAGCCAGCAAAGTTAATGAGCTCATCCACCAGTGAATCTCTGGCAGCCTTGATATCCACAGCCACTAGCTCTTTTAACTTATCAGAGGCGTAGATCACGTTGTAGCCATCCACCAGGAGATACTCCTTCTGCTCCTCGTAGGGCTTAGGGGCTCTGTACTTCTTGACTGGAGCCGCTACTCTCTTGCGGTTTTCCTCTGCCTTGGCGTCATACCTGGGTTTGATGGTTCCGTAGGTCCTTTCAAATATGTCCTTAAGCTCATTGTCTGTGGCCCGAAGCTCTCTTTCTATCTCGTCAAAAGACCTGTCGTCTGACTTATTGCGGGCATTTCTAGCCTGGATAGCCTTAAGGGCCTCCATGTCGATGTTGTCAGTAAGGTCAGTTACAGCCTCCTGGCCATCCTCAGATATGGAAACGCCGGACTCAAGATGCATGTAGGATGCCACCTGGTCCCAGGGCACAATGGTTCCAACACCGTGGGAACAGAAAACTGATGAAGGCGAATTCTCTGTATCCAGCTCAGGATCGTAGCCTATTGCCTCGATGACCTCTTCTGGATTGTGGCAGGGCTCGTACCCCTTAAGTGTGGTGGTGATGTGACCTTCGCCGTGGGTGTAGGCAGAAAGCTCCCTGGCGTAGTCCTTAAGGCAAGCCGCTGGAACTGAGCCTGTAAGCACAGATTTGCCATTCTCCATATCTGGAAGCCCCACAGTTCCGTTCATGCGCTGGATGTCGCTAAGGGCCCTTCCCACGTAGTCTCCAGGAAGGTCAATCCTATATTCCAGCACAGGCTCTAAAAGAACGCTGTCAGCCTGCATAAGGCCCTGTCGAACCGCTCTGTAGGTGGCCTGTCTGAAGTCACCGCCCTCTGTGTGCTTTTCATGGGCTCTTCCTGTTAAAAGAGATATCTTTATATCGGTAATCTCAGATCCCGTAAGGACTCCGAGATGTTTCTTTTCCCCAAGGTGAGTCAGGATCAGCCTCTGCCAGTTAAGGTTAAGATTGTCAGTTCTGCAGAGGTTGTCAAAAGAAATACCACTGCCAGGTTCAGCAGGCTCCAAAAGGAGATGCACCTCTGCATAGTGCCTAAGGGGTTCAAAGTGGCCCACTCCCACTGCCTTACTTGCGATGGTTTCCTTATATACTATATGGCCCTCGCCAAATTCAATGTCATAGCCGTAGCGGGTCTTAACAAGGTTCTTAAGGATGTCCTTTTGAACCTCACCCATAAGCTTTATCTCTATCTGCTTGCTGGCTTCGTTAAGGGACACCAGAAGCATTGGTTCCTCTTCCTCCAAGACCTTGAGCTGTCTGTAGGCCACCACAGTGTCCACTTCCTCTGGAAGCACAACGCTGCAGGAAAAAATAGGCTGAAGGATCTCAGAAACCTGGTCCCCGGATAAAGCGCCCAGGCCCTGACCTGGTCTTGTATCTGAAAGGCCAGTAACAGCGCAGATCTGTCCTGCCTCAGCAGTCTTTACAGTCTCGAACTTCTCACCGGAGTAAAGCCTTATCTGGTCAATTTTCTCATCTCCCAGCTGGTCCCTGACAGAGAGGGTTCCACCGAAAAGTTTAAGGTGAGTCAATCTGTTTCCTGACTGGTCTCTGCTTATCTTAAAGACTCTGGCGGAGAACTCGTTAGATACGCTGTCCTCTTTCCCGGATATGCAATAGGTGGTGATAAGGTCCAGTAGCTCTTTTACCCCTTCCATCTTAAGGGCGCTTCCAAAGGCAATGGGGAAGCACTTCCTTTCTGAGAAAAGGCGCTGAACATCCGCTGTAGTAACGGCCTGGCCTTCAAAGAATCCTGTCAAAAGAGCTTCCTCGCAAAGGGCAAGTTCCTCCTGAATCTGGGGACTGTCTATACCCTCAGCAAAGCTTACGCAGGAGCTGGATAGCTCTTTTCTAATGCGGTCTGCAATCTGGGCAGGCTGCTCCTGCGTTTGATCCATCTTATTAACGAAAATCACTGTTGGAACCTGATAGTGCTCCAGTAGCTTCCACAGAATCCTGACCTGGCCTGTGACGCCGTCGGAGGCACTTATCAAAAGAACCGCCAGATCAAGGACCTGCAGGGTTCTCTCCATTTCGGGAGAAAAGTCCGTGTGACCTGGGGTGTCAAGAATTGTGAAGTCTTTATCTTCGTATTCAAAAATAGCCTGCTTGGAAAAGATAGTGATTCCGCGGGCTTTCTCAAGTTCATATGTATCTAAAAATGCATCCTTGTGGTCAACTCGGCCAAGCTTTCTGATGGCGCCTGCAGTGTACAGAAGGCCCTCAGAAAGGGTGGTCTTACCGGAGTCAACGTGGGCAAGGATGCCCATTGTGATGTGCTTTTTCATAGTGGCTTATCCTAATTGTTTGCTATATTGCGTATCTCTGATCTGGTGTGAGATTACCAGATTCCATCAAGTCTGGGACTTGTGGGCTGATAGAAGAGCTTCTCTTAAGGGTCCGAAGGCTTCTGCGCAGCCGAATTTCTCTGGGATGTCTCTGGTCACCAGGTCGATATCCTCCAAAAGCCTTGTGGCTGTGCCACCTTCGCTCATAGGTACCATCCCAAAAATGGTGGTTCCGTACTTCCTTGAATGGAGACAGGCGTCCACAAAGTATTCGGCAAAGTCTGTAAGCTCTTTTCCATCCTGAGGAAAGGCCTCAAGATAGCCCATTAGCTCTTTGGTCAATTTCTTTTTATTAAAAAAGCTGACAGAAATCTGTCCCATGGTCTGGATCATGAGCCAGGCCTTCATCTGCTCAGAATATCTGTCGTCGTTATCTTTATGTGTCATAAAACCTCCTGACAAAGGGTTTAAATCCTTGTTTAGACAGTAACCATGATATCATAAAACCCTTTGATTGTCTGTGAAATATATGATATATTGTGATAGTTTGATGATTTTTAAAGACACGATTTTTCGGGAGGAAATAAAGGTGAACAAGTTTCAGAACAAAGAGTTTAAGAAGGCCTATAATGGCAAGCTTATAGCTGTTATCGTAAGCGCACTTGCAATCGTTCTTGGCATTTTCCTTATCATTACAGGATCTAACAAGGAAAAGAATGCTAAGGCTAATCCTTATGATTTTGGTGATGCCTACGTTAACAATCTTTTAGATGAGGATATCTACGTATTTATCGACACAGCGGTAGAGCCAATTCTTCTTTGCAACTACAGCGATGGGGAGGAGTACTTCCTTGTTGAGGATTACTACGGAGAGGGCTACATCGTAAGATGTACGGAGGCTCAGTTTAACAGCTTCAAGAGTGAGATCACTTCAAACGGATCAACTCATATCACTGGCAGCATCACAAATCTCAATGATGAAGTTAATGATTATATCAGGGAGGTCTTCAGCGAGGCTGTGGACGATCCAGATGAGTACTTTAAGGGCAAGGCTCTTTATGTAAATGGTGATGCAGGCGAAACAACATACTACGTATTTGGTTGGATTATCATAGGCTTTGGCTTCCTGTTCTGCTTATTGGCACTCCTTGAGCTTCTTAACTATAACAAGACTCTTAAGAGCCTTTCAGAGGTTGAGGTTGCCAAGCTTGAGAGCGAGATCGATTCTCCAGCTACTGTATATCATAAGTCAATCAGAACCTTTATCACACCAAACTACATCGTAAGCTTTGGAAACAAGTTCAACATTGTAAAATTCGACGATATCATCATGGCTTACAAATATGTTCAGAGATACAATTTCGTTCCAGTTCTTTCAAATGTAAAGATCTGGACCAATAGCAGCGACAGCGAGTTAGCAGTTGCCGACAAGGCTGGTCTTCCAGGCAAAGCCAAGGCTCTCCACGAAGACATCCTTCTTGCCATCCACGAGAAGAACCCACAGGCAAACCTCGGCTACGACGTAAGTGCCATCAAAGAAATCCAGGCCCAGAAAAAGGCTGCCAAGAAGCAGTAATGCTCTGTTGATGCGAAGCTCTTCAGGACTGCATGATTACTGGGGCCGTCCATCTGACGAAAGGGGCGCGGGCTGCGTTCAAGAGGGCTTTTGAGTCTGGTGAATGGTGGTAATGGTTAATAGCTTTGCCGGAGACATTCAAAACCCTGTCTTGTGTTCAACATGTCTGAGTGCTGGATAATCCCTTTGGGGGCAGCTTCTTTATCACACTCGTCACTGCAAAATGAAACATTTCCGAATGTTCTGGCGCCCTTCTTCTTATAGCGCATGCTGCAGCTAACAGCTTGCAGGACGGGAATCAATATAAAGCTATTAAAAATGTCATACGGCGCGTAGCGCCTATAAAAAGAAAAGACATCAATCTTCCAAGCTAGCTTGAAGAAGTTGATGTCTTTTCTTTTTTTATACGTTTGCCTTGCAAACGATGACATTTTTAATTATAGATATCTTCCCCCCGTCCTGCTTCGAACAACGCTTCGCATGCGCGTTGAAGGGCGCCTTAGAACATTGGAAATTGGCATTTTGCATCTGAGACTCGCTTAGACAAAGGAGCTGCCCCCAAAGGGATTATCCAGTGCGAGTTTTGAACACTAGGATTTTGAATGTCTCCGGCAAAGCATTAACCATACCGCCATGAGCGATGAAAAAACCTCTTGAATGCAGCCCGCGCCCCTTTTGTCGGATGGACGGCCCAAATATCTAAATACAGTCCTGAAGAGTACAAAAAGCCCACGAGATGTTGTTCTCGTGGGCTTTAGTGTTAGGCGTTATGCTCGATAAGGTAATCATTGAGGGCATCTACGATCTCTTCGCCATCGATACCGTGTACGGCACAGGCTTCCATAAGGGATTCCATCTGAGATGCTGGACAATGAATACATCCCATGCCACATTCCATAAGGAACTGCGCGGCTAATGGGTGCTTGGTAATAATATCTCCAACAAGCATATCTGCAGTGATTACTGCACTTTCTGCGTTATTCTCGTTCTTGATTTCTTCGCTAGCCAATGTACTATCCTCTCTTTCCTCGTCACTTCCAAAAAATAAATCTCTTAATCTGCTCATAATATATCCTTTATTATCTGCAGCTAATCTAACATTTCACTCGTATTTTTACAAGAACGCAATCCTAGAAAAATTGCGCAAAATCATTTTATATCAAGACCTATTTTTATGCAAGTGGCAGCGAAAAGCCCTGATGGTGCTGCCTGTAATTAAAGTTACAGGAGCTTGGCATTTCTAAGGGTACAGTACATGTTCTCACCTTCGTAGTAGGTATCAAACACGCCTTGAACTGTGATGATGTCACCGTCTGTAGGATAATCCTGAGGATATTTGTAATCATCTGTCAGGATAAATTCTATTCCCTGGGAACAGCAGGCTGTGGCGTCCTGAATAATGCAGGCGTAGTAGTAATTACCTGTTGTACTGTCATAGAAGCAGGAGTAGCTTCCCTGCATCTTAACCACCTTCCCTGTGAAGTTCTCCGGTGTCACCATCATGTTGTAGACCTGGGAATAGACCATGGTACTTGAAAGAGCTGTCAGATCAACATCCACACCATCGGTGGATCTGGCAAAAGCTGGAGTGCCATCTCCCATTAGGTCCGCAGATTGTTCCGAGATGCTCTCATCTGCTTCTGCATACTCTTCAGATTCCGCGTCATCGTTAATGATCTCTCCTGTCTCTTTGTCGTAGACATTGTAGCCTTCAGGCGTCACAACAGCTATCTGTGAACTGCCATAGAGAGCATCCAAGTTATCGGAGCTGGCGGAGTTATCCGGTGTCTCTGCGCATCCCCAGGTAAGCAGACTCATTGTCATAGTCAACATTAGTATCATAGCTCTTTTCATCTCTTAATACCTCCAAGGCATGCACCCACCATCCAGCAAAGGAAGAATGCGAAAACGTCCACAGTTACAATAGTTGAGCCCACCGGGGTTCCCCACAGGATTGAAATGAAGAGTCCCAAAAGTGCGCAGACCACCGAGAAAGCGGCGGAGAACAGAGTCACCTTCCTAAAGCTGTTAAAAAGCCTCATGGCAGACAGGGCCGGAAATATTACCAGGGCCGATATCAAAAGAGAGCCCACCAGGTTCATGGCAAGGACGATGATCACTGCAATCACAACGGCAATCACCAGGTTGTAGGCGTCAGCATTGGTGCCCACTGCTTTGGCAAAATCCTCATCAAAGGTTACAGCGAAAATCTTGTTATATAGTAGGGCAAAGGTGATCACCACCACCACAGAAAGCGCGATGCACAGCCACACCTCCCACTTGGTCAGGGTCAGAATGGATGTGGATCCAAACAATGTGCTGCACACATCTCCCGTCAGATTTGAGGAGGTGGAAAAGACATTCATAAGCATATAGCCAAAGGCCAAGGCCCCCACAGAGATCATGGCTATAGCAGCGTCTCCTTTGATCTTGGCATTCTGCCCGGTCCGCAAAAGAACTACTGCACACAGGATTGTCACTGGAAGGATTAACACCATCTGGTTGGTGAGCTTAAGCACAGTTGCTATAGCCATGGCGCCAAAAGCCACATGGGACAAGCCATCTCCGATATAGGAAAAGCGCTTAAGGACCAGTGTTACCCCAAGAAGGGATGAGCAAAGTGCAATAAGCACCCCAACAATAATGGCGTATCGCACAAAGGGGTATTCTAAATACATAAAAAGCTTAACTATCATGCGATCTCACCTCCTCCCAGTGTCTCTAAATATCTTTTGCCAAGCCTGCTTTCCAGGTATTCTGCCCGGGTTCCAAAGAAGACATCACTTCCCATGTGAAGAACATGGGTTGCGTAAGCTAAAGCAGAGTCAATATCATGGGAAATCATGATTACAGCCACATTTTCTTTGTTCAGCTTCTCGATCAGCCTGTACATCTCATATGTGGCCTCCGGGTCAAGGCCCGATACCGGTTCGTCCAGAAGCAGGATCTTCCTGGTAGCACAAAGGGCTCTTGCAAGCAGGATTCTCTGCTGCTGTCCACCAGAGAGCTGCCTGTAGCTTCGTCCCTTGAGATGCGTAATTCCCATTTTTTCCATGTTTTCATTAGCAAGCTCTTTATCCTTTCTTGAATAAAAAGGCTTAAATCCGCAGTGGCTCTGACATCCGGAAAGAACTATCTCTTTTACGGAAGCAGGGAAATCCTTCTGGACGTCAGTATGCTGCGGAAGATAGCCAATCCCATTCTTCATGAGCCCATCCCCAGTAAGGATCTGTCCCCTGAGAGGGTCTTTAAGGCCCAGCAGAGTCTTCATAAGGGTGGTCTTGCCAGAGCCGTTCTCTCCCACGATGCACAGGTAGTCTCCCTGTGAAACCGAGAAATTTATGTTGTTTGCTATTTCGATATTGTCGTATCCAAGCGATAGTTCTTTTACCGTAATAAGAGCCATGAAAAGCCTCCAATTATTATTAAATCAGTTGTTAATGTTAGATCAGTTAAGGGCCTGCTCCAGCACTGCCAGATTGCTCTCCATGATGGAGTAGTAGGATGCGCCGCTTGCCACGTCCTGAGATGTTGTTGCCTGCATAGAATCCATGGTAAGGATCTGCTGATCCTTGGTGTCTGTGTTGTCACGGATTGTCTCAGCAATCTTCTTGTTAGGGCCTTCGATTGTCAGGATTGCGGAAAGGCCCAGCTCGTTAACCTTTGAAGAAAGGAATGTTATAGTCTCAAAGCTAGCCTCAGTCTCAGCTGAGCAGCCCACAAAGGCAGCGTAGTAAGAAAGGCCGTAGTCATCCACCAGGTATCTAAATGGGAATCTGTCCCCAAAAAGAACTGTCTTATTAGCGGCCTGGCTGACGGCATCCTGATATTTCTTATCAAGGTCTGAAAGCTGTGCGTTGTAGCTTTCTGCGTTGGCCTTGTAGGTATCTGCGTTGTCAGGATCAACCTGCTCAAGAGCCTTGTCGATGCTGCTTACAAGGACCTGGGCGTTCTTAAGAGAAAGCCATACATGCTCGTCATACTCAACTTCCTCTTCCTCGCCTCCAGCCTCTTCATCTTCTTCCTCTTCGCCCTGCATTCCCTCTACAACTTCTTCCTCCTTGATGGAATCACCAAGCTCATCCAAAAGATCTATGACGATCATATCCTTGTTGGTAGCCTCTAAAAGGGCATCTTCAACCCACTCATCGGACTCGCCGCCTACGTAGATGAAAATGTCGCAGGTTGAGATCTTGAGAATATCTTCAGTTGTTGGCTGGTAGCTGTGAAGGTCAACGCCGTTATCAAGGAGCATTGTAACTTCCGCGTCGCCCGCCTTGCCTCCAAGAACATTCATAACCCAGTCGTACTCTGGGAAGATGGTGGTAACGATTGAAAGCTTGTGCTGGTCCTGGTTAGCTGTTGCGCCAAGAACTGCAGCGTCAGTCTGAGAGTCTGAGCCATTCTGAGCAACCGCGTCGCTCTGAGCCGCAGATGCACTTGAATCACCGGCAGCTGCACCTGCACATCCAGTCAAAGACAGCACAAAAAGAGCTGTTGCCAGCATAGTAGAAACAAATTTTTTCATAATAAATAAGCCTCCGTTTTATTCAGTTAGTTGGTTTTGTGTGGAAATGAGTCGATTAGAACCGTCCCCAGTGACTTGCCCGGTGACTTAATTATTCATTCGAACCTTTTGAGAAATAAGTGTGGTAGCTGTCTCGTTGGAATTAGAGAAGGCTACAATAAGAGCATAGAACAATATAGGTAAAAGAGCTGCATACAGAATGACAGCACTATTATCAGTGTTGTGAAGAATTGTCTCACAGGCTTCGATAAGAGAACAGATAGGACAGTCCTCTCCGATACAGTCGTGGTGAGACTCGGCAGAAATAAAAAAGGCGGATGACACTACAGTCAATACCATCATAACGCCAATTAAAGCCACAAGAACTTTATTAAAAGCATTGGTTCTGGATTCTGACATTGTGCTTCCTCCTTTCACATCTCTAATCACCCGCGATTATATTACCAAAAATCCCCCTCCGTCAAGAGGGGGATCTTAATATACTAAGTAAATGATAATATGTATCATTGGGATTTATGTCTAATCACCCCGTGGACTTACAGTGCCTCGAAGGTATAGAGACGGGAGTCGCCCGTACGCATGATACGTGTATCTCCGTTATAGCCTGTTCCTGCAAAGGATGGGTTAAGGGCTACGCCGTGGTTATTAAAGGCTGAGCCAAAGGCTGATGCCTTCTGATTCTCACCGGACATGGATACAAACTTATCCATGATATTGTGTAAAAGTCCGTCCTGCTTAACATGGACAGGAGCCATGGTATTAACAAGGCTTCCAAATTCCTTGAGGTTAAGAGGTGTAATCCGCTGACCCATGTTGTAGAGAAGGTCATCCTTAAGGCCCTTGGTCTTAAGAACGCGGTAATCGTTATTTGGTCTTGAGCATCTTTCTACCGCGAAGGCGACAGCTCTTTTGCCATCTCTTGAAACGATCATGTAGCCGTAGTCTGGAAGTCTGTAGTAGTCACCAAACTGGAATACATCGCGCCAGTTCTTGTAGAATTCTACCTGGTCAGAAACCACCTTCTTCTCGCCATCTGACATGTCGCAGAGGTTAAGCTCGTAGCCAAAGCAGCCAGGAGAAGCAATCTCAAATCTTGTCTCCAGTGGCACACTGTTAAGAGTCTGATGGTTAGGGCATGCAGAAACGTGGGCTCCTACAGTGCTTGTAGGATATCCGTAGCTGTAGCCTCTCTGAATATCAAGTCTGCAGAAGGCATCAGTATCATCGCTACCCCAGATCTGTGGGAAGTAGGAAAGAATACCAAGGTCAAATCTGTTGCCACCAGCTGAGCAACCCTCAAAGAGGATCTCTGGGAAGCTCTCTGTAAGGGTCTTCATGATGTGGTAAAGACCCATGTAATATCTGTGAATGAACTCGCCCTGTCTTGTAGGGTCAAGCTCTTTGGAATATCTGTCGGAGAAGATCCTGTTCATATCCCACTTAACGTAGGAGATGTTGCCTGCGGAAAAGACCTTCTTCATGGCGTCGATGACATAGTCCTGAACGTCTTTCCTTGTAAGGTCAAGGTTCATCTGGTTACGGCCTGTTGAGTGAGGCTTACCCGGAACTGTTACAGCCCAGTCAGGATGTGCCTTGTAAAGGTCACTGTCCTCGTTGATCATCTCAGGCTCAACCCAGATTCCGAACATCATGCCAAGGCCTGTTATCTTATCTGCCAGCTCCTTGATACCTCCTGGGAGCTTCTTTTTATTCTCATACCAGTCACCAAGGGAACTCTTGTCGTCATTTCTGTGACCAAACCAGCCATCATCCATAACAAAGAGCTCGATTCCGCACTTCTTGGCCTCTTTGGCAAGAGACATAAGGGATGACTGAGTTATGTTAAAGTAGGAGGCCTCCCAGCTGTTGATAAGGATTGGACGCTGTCTGTCACGCCACTTGCCTCTTACGATGTGCTTTCTTACGAAGCTGTGCATGTTGATACTCATGGAATTCATACCCTCTGAAGCGAAGGTCATAACTGCCTCTGGAGCCTCGAACTGCTCTCCCTTTGAGAGCTTCCAGTCAAAGCCTGTTGGCTGAATACCAGATACAAAGCGGCTCATGTTAACTCTGTTGGAAGAAAGAGCTTCATAGTGATTGCCACTGTAAACCAGGTTAAAGCCATAGCAGTTGCCATGATCATCATCTGCATCCACGTCACTTACGATGACAAGAGGATTTGATCTGCTACCTGACTCACCTGCTGCCAGTTCCTCGCAAACAGCCTTGCCGCCTGTAACAATCTGCTCACTCTTACCCATTTCGTCTGCCCATCTTCCATGGAAGGAAGTAAGCTTAAGAGCTGGAGTATCAAAGTCAATCTGTGTACTCATGATGCGGTCGATGATCACATCATCGTCGCTGTCGTTAATAAGTACAGCGCTTCTTGTGATAACGTCGCACTCTGGGAATACAGAGTAGATCAGCTGTAATCTAACGTTGTACTGCTTATCCTTAAGGGTTACAAAGAGCTGATTCTCTGCACCATAGGATGAAGGCAGTGTGTTTAGTGGAGTTCTGCCTGTTGCTATCTCGTAGCTGTCATAGGTAAAATCCACAGTCTTATTGCCATCAGCATATGTAAGTTCCACGAAAGGCTCTCTGATGTCGCCCTTACCAAAGGAGGACATCTCAAGGCCCAGCATCTCAAGGAAGACATTGTCGTGTTCCTTGGAATAGATGTTCATGTTGCCGCCGCCAAAGAAGTGCTTTGGTCCGATGGTGTCAGCCACAATAGAAGCCTCCATCTCAGAGATCTCTTTTCCCTTAGGGATCAGAAGTCCGCCATAGTGAAGATGCTCAAGGTGACCAGAATCTGTCACTCTGAACATATATGCTGTGTTATCTGTCTGTATTAAAAAAAATTTGCCATTACTGAAAATCAATTACTCATCCTCCGAAAACCAAAACTTATTTCTTGATAATAAGACCATTCATGATGATGTCGATCATGCTGTTAAGAGCTTCCTCATAGCTAAGCTCTGTCTTTGAAAGATCCTGGGATCCAAGGAATTTCTCAATGGCGCCCTCAACCATAAGCTTGATAAGAGGGATTGGGAACTTCTGGATCACGCCCTGATCCATGGCCTTTTTAAGGAGTCTGTCGGTCTCTTCCCAGTCTGTCTCGATTCTCTCGGCTACCTTTTTGTAAACGTCAGGATATTTCTCTTTTATCTGATAAACTCTTCTAAAATCAATGTTCTTGTAGTTATCAGGAAGACAAACGATGAGCTTAGCGATCTTTTCCACAAGATCTAAAGAATCATCTGCAAGGATCTCAGCTTCCTTCTGCTTGATGGCAGAAAAGCCGTAATCTACAGTTGCAAAGAAAAGCTCATCCTTGTCGTTGAACTCCTTGTAAATAGTCTTTTTGCTGATGTGAAGCTCCTTGGAAATGTCATCCATGGTGAACTTCAGCCCCTTTACATTGAACAGATCAATTACTGTGTCCATTATCATTTTCTTAGTCTCAGTCATGATAATACCTCCTAATATATTCCCCAATATATTTATCTCCACGTTAAGTGTGGCCCCCTGTTGCCCGTTTGATCAGGCAAGAACTGCTTTAATATAATCCCAAACATTGGCTGTTGATCTGATTGAAAGCTTCTCATTTGGTGAATGAATGTCCTTCATATCCGGTCCAATTGAGATACAGTCAAGATCATCTATCTTCTGGCTAAGAAGTCCGCATTCAAGGCCTGCGTGAATTGCCTCGATCTTAGGCTCTTTGCCATAAAGCTTCTTATAAACCTCAACCATGTGATCTCTAAGCTCTGAGTGTGGTCTGAACTGCCATCCTGGATACTGGCCTGAAACACTTACCTTGGCACCAAAGATCATTCCGATGGTAACAAGCTTCATGATAAGCTCTTCTTTGGCAGTCTCTACACTACTACGAACTGAGTGCTCGATAACTACGCAATCCTCCTTGGTTGTGATAATACCAAGGTTAAGGGATGTCTCTACAAGGCCCGCAACAGCTGCGCTCATAGCCTGAACGCCATCTGGCATGATGAAAATTGTGTTAAGAACTCTGTCTGTATCAGCAAGTGTAATCACAGTCTCGTTGTCGCTCTTACCAAGTACCTCTGATGAAAGCTTAACATCTGGGTCCTTGATCTCATACTCTGCTGAAATTGCAGCTGCTGATGCCTTGATGCTCTCTTCAAATGCGCTTACATCACTATCCTTAACAACTACTGTTGCTGATGCTGTTGATGGGATGGCATTGTCTGCTACACCGCCGTCAAAGCTTGCAATTCTAAGCTCAGCCTTCTCTGAAGCCTCCTTAAGAGCTCTAGCCACAAGTCTTATGGCATTTCCTCTTCCCTTGATGATCATCTCGCCTGAGTGTCCACCAAGAAGGCCTGCTACAGAAACCTTGCACTTAGTACCGCTGACGGTCTCCTTAGCTGTTGCTACGGTTGTATATACTCTTGCACCACCTGCACAGCTTGTTAAAAGAACTCCCTCTTCCTCATTATCGATATTGATAAGCTTCTTACTCTTAAGTGAAGAAAGGTCAATTGCTGCTGCGCCGAACATTCCTGTCTCTTCATCAGTTGTGATAACAACCTCAAGAGGAGGATGTGGAATTGTATCTGAATCAAGAAGGGCAAGGCAGTAAGCTACAGCGATTCCGTCATCTCCGCCAAGGCTTGTTCCCTCAGCCCATACATACTCGCCATCTGTCTTAACTCTAAGGCCCTCTGTAGTCATATCGATATCACAGTCATCTCTTTTTACAGCTACCATATCCATATGGCCCTGAAGGATAACTGGCTCTCTATCCTCATAGCCCTTGCTTCCTGGAGCCTTGATGATTACGTTGAGCTTCTCATCCTGGATTACCTCAAGGTTTCTCTCCTTGGCAAAAGAAACAAGATAATCACTTATCTTCTGTACATTACCTGATCCGTGTGGGATATTGCAGATGTTCTCAAAAAAATGAAAGACTTCTTTTGGTTCTATATTATCTAATACTGCCATGTTACGCCTCCAAATAGAAAAATAAATAAAAAAATAGAAGTATCAGTATTAGCCGATACTCCTACATTTTATACTAAAAAAACTATAAATACAACGAAAGTTTCCACAATTTATACAAAATTATGCAATCTTTTCTTTTGCAAGCTCTGCAAGTGTCTTGAATCCGTCTGGATCGTTAACTGCAAGCTCAGCAAGCATCTTTCTGTTGATGTCTACGCCTGCAAGCTTAAGACCGTGCATCATGTTGCTGTATGAAAGACCATTGATTCTAGCTGCAGCGTTGATACGTGTGATCCAAAGAGATCTCATATCTCTCTTCTTCTGCTTACGACCAGCGAATGCTGATGTAAGAGCTCTCATAACAGACTGCTTAGCAACTCTATACTGCTTAGATCTTGCTCCTCTGTAGCCCTTTGCAAGCTTTAATACTCTATTGTGCTTCTTCTTGGCATTTAATGCGCCTTTAACTCTTGCCATCTTAAATATCCTCCTAAAAAATTTACAAATAAAACCTAAAACCTGTACTTCCTAGCTAAGTGCTCTGCTTATGCGTAAGGAAGGATGCTCTTCATTGCCTTAACGTTTGTAGCGTCAACAAGTCCAGCATGTCTAAGGTTTCTCTTTCTCTTTGTGGACTTCTTTGTTAAGATGTGGCGCTTGTACGCTTTGTTTCTCATGAGCTTGCCTGTGCCTGTAACCTTGAATCTCTTGGCAGCAGCTCTCTTTGTCTTCATCTTTAACTGCATAACTAAATCCTCCTATTAAATCTAAATAATATTTAAAGTAAACCAATATCTACTAGAGTTTTTGGTACTTTTATCAAATTAGTTCTTTTTCTCAGTAAGGAACATTGTCATACTACGTCCCTCAACCTTAGGCTGCTTCTCAATAACAGCAACATCCTTAAGAGCCTCAGCGAAGTCTGTAAGGATATGAACGCTTGCTCCCATGTGAGCCATCTCACGTCCGCGGAAACGAAGAGTGATCTTAACTCTGTTACCTTTCTCAAGGAACTTCTTAGCAGCGTTAACCTTAGTGTTAAGGTCGTTAGTGTCGATGTTAGGAGAAAGTCTGATCTCCTTGATCTCTACTGTCTTCTGCTTCTTCTTAGCTTCCTTCTCTTTGCGGATCTGCTCATACTTGAACTTACCGTAGTCTACTACTCTGCAAACAGGTGGCTTAGCATTAGGTGCGATCTTAACAAGATCAACTCCTGCATCGTCTGCAAGCTTCCTTGCGTCCTGAATAGACATTACTCCCAACTGTTCGCCATCGATACCGATTACACGAACCTCTTTGTCTCTGATCTGATCGTTGATAAATAACTCGCTAATTGTTTTGTCCTCCATAGCATTACACCAGATTCTTAAAAACAAGCTTGGTGTTCACAAAAAAAGTGGATACACATTGTATCCACCTTTAATCTCAAATCACACACAGGATGACCTTTCGGTCCCGTTTTGAAAAGATATTAACGCCTGCCAGCTACGCCGCAGGGTGAGAGTGGATACTCTGCTTTGTTCTCAAATACTGAAGTACTATAACATATTTGTAAATCTGTTGTCAACAGTTTTTTGATAATTTCATTTTGGTTCTGATATGGAATCAGAAATAAGGTTCTGTACTTATCTTCTAATTCTTTTATATTATCCGCAAACTGGATATCCAGAAAAGACGTCTTCCATTTTGATGGTGCCATTAAGATAAGAAACAGTAGTATTGTATGAACCGTTGTTAACAGTAACCGTTTCTTCTCTTAATTCAAAGTTCATCCTGATGATTCTACCATCTTCTGTATGGAAGTCAACAAAGGATTCGCAGTCTGTTCTATAGAGCTTAAGCACTGTGCCAGCCTTGATTGTAACATCAGTTACCTCATACTCATCAGTTGCCTGAGCCAAATAGGTGATCTCCTGGCAATCGATGTCCTGAAGGGTAGTTACAGGATCAAGCCAGTCTTTATAATAAGCAAATCCATTGTCAAAATAAGGCTCTGGCATTCCATCCTTGCCAACCTTGTAAGCCATAGTAACTGCTGGATTTCCAACTAACAAGCAAATATTTGCAAATGTAAATGCGCCTGGCTCGTAAATATAAGTGGATGGACTTTCAAGGCAGAAGTCTCTGTCATACTGTACAGGCTCTTCTAGGCTCTTTTTATTAAGATCATAGATGAAAAGTTCGCTTCCAAAGGTCTCATTAAATTCAAAGACATAAATATAAGCCTCTCCATCCTGGATCATTACGTAAGCTACTGTGTTATCCCCTGAAGTCATGAAATCAAGCTCTTTTTCCAGCTCGTCCTCACCGTCTGTAAGTGTGAAGGTTACGTAGCAGGTGTCGTCATCATACTCTGAAGTAAAGGTGTAGTTCTTGCCATTCCACTTAAATTCTGTGTTGTTATCGTCAAGCCAAAGGGTTCTGTCCTGAGCATAGAGGCGCTCAGTCTCCATGTAGCTGTTAAAACTCCTGTTGAAGGTTATGCGGTCAACCTCTTCATCGTCGATTTTGTAGGTTGAGCTCTCGTCGTAAACGTCGTCCTCGTCTTCTCTATAAAAATGAATCTTGCTTACTTCTTTGTCATAGCCCTTGTACTTAATGAAGGTGTAGTCCTCATAACCTAAGTGCTCATAATCAGCGTAGCAAACCCAGCTCTCGTCAGCTACTCTGTGGAAGGAAAGGCGGCTTGCTGTTCCACCTCCTGAAATGCTCTTAACCACTTCCCCATCCTGAATTTCGAAGGCCGCCATGTTGTAGTACTGGTCTGAGAAAAGAACTAACTCCTCAATGCCATCGTTGTCGTAGTCGTAGAAGTCATAGCCTGTAACGCCTTCGTTCTTGACGTAATCTGAATAGGTGTCGCCATCAAGCTCATCATTAAGGAACTGGTTGTAGATCTTTTCGCTCTCGCTGGCGTTCTGAAGGCCTTTGAAGGAGGATCCGCTGGAGTTGTCGTCCTCGGAGTCGTCGCTATCCTTGTCCTTCTTGGATTTCTTGTCCTTCTTGTCGCTGTCGTCTTTGTCTTTGTTCTTGTCTTTTTTGTCGGCGTCGTTCTGGGCGTTCTCATCCTCAGTAACTACGTCCTCGCTGTCAGCTGGGTCAGTCTGTGTAAGGCCAGTGCAGCCTGTAAGAGTCAGGGTCATAGCCATGGCTGCTGCCACGATGCCCTTTGCATTTATGGTTCTCTTTTCCATATTATCCTCCGGGTGTATATGTCGAATTCTCTTTAAAACTCAAGCTCCGCAGTATGCCATGAGTGTAAGTATTGCAAGTCCAAGTGATACGCAAAAGTATTCAAGCTGTTTCATAATTGTTTCCTCCGTAATTGCCTTTCACTATATATACAGTTGGTAAAAGAACTATGTTGCAGAGTGAATAGAAAAACTATTTTTATTTTTCGGTACGTGATTTCCATAGCAAATGATAATGTCATGTAGCATAGCAAGTGCTAATGCCATGTATAATCCTGTCTTTGACCCCAAAAATGCGTTTATTTACGCAAGTTTAACAAAAGTTTAATTATGGATAAATTTACTATTTATATATTACATGTAAAATATAGTTGTATATGAATTTACGTGTAACTATGTTTAATAATACGTTCACGAATGGAGGATAAAATGGGAACAGCTTCAACTATTGGAAATAATGGAAAAAACAATTCGAGTGTAAAAAAAAGTATTGGAAAAACATTATTGATGTGTTTACTGCCTGTAATTATCATTGGAGTAGTTGCAATTATTCTTATTCTATCATTCAATGCTAAAGCTACAATTGAAGATGTATCTCTTATGGATCTTCAGGCTGAAACACAGACTAATGCTTACAATATAGGAACCGGATTCAGAATGCTGTTGGCAAAATTTGGTCAATATTGTGATACCATGGAACAGGTTCCTTTTGAAGATGAGGAAGCAATTCTAAAATATATTGAGCCCTCTACAAATTACACAATCATTAACAATACAGGAATTTACATTGGTTTTGAGGATGATACTTATATTTTTGCCAATCATACCATACAGGCTCCTGACTGGAAGCCTACACAAAGAGATTGGTATAAACTTGCACAAGGACATGAGACATTTATTGAATCTGATCCTTATGTTGATTCATCTACCGGGCAGCTTTGTGTCTCTTTTGTTAGACAGAACAGTTTTTATAATGGAATGGAAGGAGTTTGTGCTGTTGACGTTTTCCTTGGTGATATTCAGAATGAAGCATCAAAATATACTCCCATGAAAACAGGTAATTCTATGATACTTGCCGGGGATTAAATTATCAGCTATGTTGATCAGGATTTAAATGGTAAAAAAATATCTGAATCAGGAGATGCTTTTCTATCTAGCGTTAAAGCATATATTGATTCCGGTAGTACTGCGGTTACAAAAATAAAAAATCCGTTAAGCGGAATTGAATATTATGTTTGCTACTATAATATTCAGGGTACAAGTTGGAATATGGTTTCTTCTGTTCCTGTAAATGATGTTTTGGCATCATCCAACAGATTTATGATTATTGCAATGATTGCAATGATTGCATTGATTTTCATAATCACAGTTATTATTTTGATCACAATAAGCAGAGTTATTACTAAGCCTGTTAATAGTCTTTCTAATAGTATACTTAAGATTTCATCAGGGGATTTTACTACGCAGATGCCTCAAGATAAAGGTGATGAAATTGGTCTTATCAGCAAAGAAATGGAAAATTATGTTCAAGTAATGAATGATACAATTTCTAATATACAGGAGAGAGCGGAACAACTACAATTTGACTCAAACTCTTCAAAGGATGCTTCAAGTAAGATGACTGAAGGAGCTAATGAGCAGTCTAGATCGATGGAACAAATCCAGACAACAATGGATGATATTTCAAATGCAGTAGGAGAACTTGCTAATAATGCAACTATGCTTGCACAGTCAGTTGCAGAATTAACCGATAATGGAAATAAGACAAATGAGATAATGCTAAGTCTTGTAGATCAGGCTGAAGTTGGCCAGAATGATATGAGCAATGTTCAGAAGAATATGGAAGTAATAACATCTTCCATGAGTGATATGAATGATGTGGTTTCTACAGTAGGAGATTCTGCAGATAAGATTACTGAAATCGTTGAGATGATTGATTCTATTTCTGAGCAGACAAACCTTCTGTCACTTAATGCAAGTATTGAAGCTGCAAGAGCCGGAGAAGCCGGAAAAGGTTTTGCTGTTGTTGCTGATGAAATCGGTAAACTGGCTCAAAACAGCCAGGAAGCTGCTAAAGAAATCAGCGATATTATCGCAGAGATCACAAATCTTATTAAAGATCTTGCCGAGAAATCTCAGGCAAATATGGAGGCTATTACCAATAGTAGTGGAGCAGTTTCAAAAGCTGGAGATAGCTTTAGTAAGATCAATCAGGAGCTCAATAGTACAGCAGACACAATGCGCAACATGATTGGAATGATGGCAAATGTAAATGATATAGCATCAAGTGTTGCTGCTATATCTGAGCAACAGTCAGCTAGTTCTGAAGAAATAACAGCTACTGTAGCTAATTTGGCAGTAAGTGCTCAGGAGATTGCTGATGAATCAAAGGGTGTTGAGAATGTTGCAAATTCCGTATCTGATTCAGCTATATCCATCAATGAGCTGCTAAGCAGATTTACCATACGGTAAGAAATGCAAAATTAATCGTGATTTAATAGTAATTTCACTGATAAAATCCTGTCTTTGACAGTTTTAATACCAACTAAAGACGCCAAAAGCCTTAATACATCAGGCTCTTGGCGTTATTTTTGGTCTGCAACTATTTTTGATATGATTTAGGTGTCAAACTCCCGAATAGAAAAACTATTTTTATTTTTCCCCCTAACTTAATTATGCTTTATTATGTGATTATGTTGACATCGTCATCGACGCTGCACATTTTATCATCTGATTATGTTGACATCGTCATCAACGCTGCACATATACATATCTTCTTCTGGCATGAGATCTGAAAGATCAAGCTCTGTCAGGTTGTTGTCAGAACAATAAAATGAACTTAAAGCTGTACAGCCTTTAACGTTAAGGCTTGTGAGTTCATTTCCTTCGCAAGAAAGGTAGATAAGTCCTGAGAAGCCGCTTACATCTAAGCTTGTCAGCTTGTTATAACTACAATAAAGACTCTCTAAGCCTGAACAATCACTTACATCAAGCTCTGTCAGGTTATTGCTACGGCATTCAAAACCAAAAAGACTAGTACAACCACTGACATTAAGCTCTGCAATTTCACAATCTGAGCACTTAAGGAATCTTAAATTTGAGTGATTGCTCACATCTAAACTAGTAAGATCTGTTGATTGACAATCTAAGCTGCCCAACAACTCATTTTCACTTACATCAAGCTCTGTAAGAGGATTATTATTGATTGTAATATTAGTAAGTTCCTTGTTATTAGATACATCAATGCTTGATATCTCATTGGCCGCACAACACAATGACTGTAAATGTACGTTATTACTTATATCAATGCTTGAAAGATCGTTGCTATTAGCATAAATTGATTTTAAATTCAGGAAATACTCAATTCCAGTAACGTCTCCAACTTTCTTCTGGTTAATGTCAATCTCTTCAATGGCAGAAAGCTCTTCTACAGAAAGAATATCATCATTATCCAGATCAAAGTTTTCCTTGATGTAGTCTCTAAAAATATCATCTGGGAAATTCTCTTTAGTAATCTCTACTTCCTCGTCGATAGTCACCTCAACTTCTTCAGTCTCTTCGGCTTCTTCGTCTTCTTTTTCAACATCTTCTGAATTTTCAACTGTGTCTTCGTTGATCTCTTCAGTTCCAGAAGTAGAAGTATCACCTTTAGTGTTTCCGCAAGCTACTGCGCTCATGCAAAGAGCAGATGCCATTAAAATAGTTATAATTTTCTTCTTCATTAGTTTTCCTCCAGCATAGCTTTTTCATCATATAAACAGATGTCCCCAAAGAAATGTTGCAGATCAACAAAATTTTTTATTTATCTTTTTTTGAAGAAATCTGAAAAGTAGAATACCCCAAGCTTATTAACTTGGGGCATCTCACAATTCTGGATGTAATTATTTATAGATAAGTACTATGTTTGAAGCTTAGTCCTTATGATTGGACAAGGGCCGGAAGATGGTCATGCGTCCGGTCCAGCAGACGATGCGAGTCAGGATGACGCCCACCATGGCGCCGCAGCTGTCAATGAATACGTCCTTCTTAGAGGACATGCGGCCGTCCACAAAGGATTGGTGGTATTCGTCCAGACAGGCAAAGCCTATACAGAAGGCACCTGCCACCACCACAAGCCAAGGGCCGCGAAGGCCAAAGACATAAAGTGGGAAAGTCACGGACACTGCTAGAAGGAAGTACTCAGTAAAGTGAGCTGTCTTACGGACGTAGTACTGGGTCTTACGGGACAGCTGCTCGATTCTCTGCTGAGTCCAGCCTTTATCGAAGGTCTCGTTGGCGTAGGTGTACACCTTGACGCCCACCTTATAGCTAAGCTTAGAGCTTGTGTCTGCGTCCTGATCAGAGAACATGAAGATCAGGCACATCATTATAATTGCTGGAGCAAAGGACAGAGGCTTTAATACAAACCTCAGCGTTTGCTTGATATACATAAGGAAATACTTCATTTCAAATCTCAATTCATAGTTTTTTGATCAATCACGTAGTTAAAAGAACTAATACATTGATTATCATTATTTATTCTGTGTCTTGTTTTTTGACTTATCTTTTTTCTTATAGTTCTTACTTGCCTTGGCTTCCTTAGCTGATGTCTTGGCTTTTTTGATAGCTCTTTTACCAGGCTTATCAGTCTTCTTGGCAACACTGTAGCCGAACTTGCCAAGCTTCTCGCCAAGCATGAAGTACTCGCCGTGGGAATAGGCTACGAGCTTGGCCTTTCCGAGGTCAAGTCTACCCTTGTCGTCAAGGAGCTTGTCGTCTACATCAACGCAGAGGACTTCGGCAATAAAGAGATCATGGCTACCCAGGTCAATTACCTGCTTAACCTTACATTCGATGTTAACTGGGCTTTCCTCGATACCAGGGGCGTCGACTTTGTTGGACTTCTGAGGTGTCAGGTTCATTTCCTTGAACTTATCATAGTCGCGACCGGACCTTACGCCGCACCAGTCGGTGGCTCTCGTGAGCTTCTTGGAGCACAGGTTCACAACGAATTCGCCTGTTTCCTTGATGATGTCGTAGGAATAGCGCTCTTTTCTCACGGATATAGAGAGCATGGCTGGGGAACTGCAGATGTTCCCAGCCCATGCAACTGTGATTATGTTAGGTGTCTCACCCTTGCGGCCACAGCTTACCATGACTGCAGGTATGGGATATAGCATATTTCCTGGCTGCCAGATTTCTTTTGCCATAATCATATCTCCTTGAATTGTGGATGATGATATACGATCTGCTTACGCAGGTCTACAACCATTCGGAAATCGCAATTTACTTCGTAAATTACTTTTTTCCTCATGTTTGTTAGGGTCATTAATACAAATTGCATCGCATGCAAGCATGCATGCAATTTGTATTATGACGCCAATATCATCATCTCATCAATTGCTTCGCCAAATACCTTAAGTGCAGCGTCGATTGGCTCTCTTGTTGTGAGGTCAACGCCTGCAATCTTAAGAAGGCTTACAGGATCCTGTGTGCATCCGCTCTTAAGGAATTCCTTGTACTGAGCTACTGCGCTGTCGCCCTCTTTGAGGATCTTGTCAGCGATAGCAACTGCTGCAGCAAAGCTTGTAGCGTACTGATATACATAAAAGTTGTAGTAGAAGTGAGGAATTCTGCACCACTCCCATCTGATCTTGTCATCAGATACCATGTCAGCGCCAAAGTACTGCTTGTTGAGGTCATAGTATACGTTAGAAAGAGCTTCTGCTGTAAGAGCCTCGCCGTTTTCAGCCATTTCACAGGTCTTTCTCTCGAACTCCTCAAACATGGTCTGACGGAACATTGTGCTCTTGAAGCTTTCAAGGAAGTGGTTAATGATGAATGCCTTCTCTTCCTTGCTCTTAGCGTGGTCTTTCATATAGTGATAAAGGAGAACTTCGTTGGTTGTTGAAGCAACCTCAGCAACGAAGATCTTGTATGATGAATCAAGTACTGAGTGAGCGTGCTCAGAATACCAGGTGTGCATTGAGTGGCCCATCTCGTGTACAAGTGTGAATACGTCGTCAAGTGTGCTTGTATAGTTAAGAAGCATGTATGGGTGAACGCCGTAAACCCCTGAAGAATAAGCACCGCCGCGCTTTCCTTCGTTCTCAAGAACGTCAATCCATCTGTTTTCATAAGCTTCTTTTACAATTGCAAGATAGTCTTCGCCAAGAGGATCAAGGGCTTTGAGAGAAATCTCTTTTGCCTCCTCATAGGAAACCTCCATGTCATAGTCAGCAATCATGGAAACGTAAACGTCGTACATGTGGAGTTCTTCTACGCCAAGGAGCTTCTTACGAAGGGTTACGTATCTGTGCATCTTGTCCATATTGTCGTGGATAGAAGCAAAGAGGCTGTCACAAACAAGTGGTGATACGTTGTTGCTGTCTACTGCTGCCTCGAAGGAAGAGTTGTACTTACGAGCCTTGGAATTGAAGATACGAGTCTTAACCTCGCCGTCGTAAAGGGCTGCCCAAGTGTTCTTGAACTCTTCATATCTGCCGTAGAAGGCCTCGAATGCTGTCTCTCTTAAGGCTCTGTCCTTGGACATCTGAGTTGGAACGAAGCGCTCGTTGGAAAGCTGAACTGTCTCGCCCTTAGAATCCTTAACTGATGGGAACTTAAGGTCTGCATTGCAGAGCATTCCTCTTGCCTGCTGTGGTGCGCCGCAGATCTCGCCTGCTGAAGCAAGGAGCTGCTCAGTCTTGGCGTCAAGGATGTGGTCCTTAAGTCTTCTGATCTCAGTGATTGTTACGCGGTAATTCTCAAGCTCTTTTTCCTCATTGTAAAAAGAGCTAAGATTCTCGTCAGAAATTGCAAGGAGCTCAGTGTTGAAGAATGATCTCTTCTCCTCTGCCTGAACGTAAGCTGAAAAAGCCTTGCTCTTCATGCTCTGATACTTGGAATTGCCAGTGTCCTGGTCCTCTCTCATGTGAGCATAGCCGTAAATTCTTGATAAAAGGAGCTCGATCTCCTCGTATAACTTAAGGGCATCAAGAAGGTTCTTAGCACTTGCTGAAACCTTGCCCTCGAATGACTTGAACTCGTCTGTCTTAGCTGAAAGGGTCTTTACGTCCTCATCCCAGAGCTTCTCGTCTTCGTAGATGTCTTCAAGTCTCCAAGTGAGCTCTGTAGCTACTTCTTCTCTTTTTAAAATCTTGTTTTCCATTGTGGTACCTCTCTTATATTTATTTCTATTCCAGTAAAATGCCGAGATGGCAGGTATTACCAGGGTTGATCTATAGCTCTTAAATAGTCGCTCTGAATATTGCGACACTTGCTATCATCTAGTTTTATATATCCAGGATCTTGGTGAAGTCGCCGTCATCGATGATCACTGGGCTGTAGTCCTCATCTATAGCGCCCATCTTGGCAAGATCTCGTTGGATCATGTCCTTGGGATAGGCGTAGGTGTTAAGGAAAATGCTATCTATTCCATTATTAAATGCGACTCCCACGTCGCAGGAAATTTCATTCCCTATCATAATGCATTTTGCAGGATTAAGAAAGTACTCCCTGATAAGACCAGACAGGAACTCTCTTTGGGGCTTTTTGATCTCTTTATCTGAGGAAATGTAGATGCCGTCAAAGAAATCTGTGAGGCCGCAGTCTTCAAGTTCCTTTTCTGTGAAGGCGCGCTGGGCATTGGATAAAAGGAAGATCTTCTTGCCGCTTGCCTTGAGTTTCTTGAAGGTGTCGATGACGCCGTCGTAGATTACCATCTTGTCACGGGAGGTCTCGCGGAAGAAGATGCAGAGGGTGCGAAGAGAGTCTGAGGTCTTATCTATGTTGTGTGCACTAACAATGACAGCATCAGTTGTTGTGCCTGACTGTGCTTTTGATAAATATTCTCTTTTTTCTGTGATCAGGCGGATCCAAACATTTTCTATAAGGATTTCTGGGTAGTCTGCGTGTATTCTGCTCTTAAGCTTGTTTGTTTCATCTTCGCAGATTTCAAGGTATCTTGTGCGAAGCTCCTGTGGAGCGTAGGCTACGTCGAAGTGTTCCTTGAGATAGTCTGCTGTTTTCTCCCACAGTTCTGGGTTTTCTTCATCTGTATGGATGTCTATGAGTGTGCCATATAGGTCAAAGATGTAGTTATCGTAAGTTTTCTTTGTTTGTATCATTGTAGATCTCTTTTCTTTTATTTTCATAGCTCTTTTTCCTTACCTCTCCCCTACATATTCAAAGGAAAGTCCATTGTCGTGGGAGACGTATAGGCCAGAGGGGTGCTTGTCCAGCTCTTCATTGTAGTAGTCACCGGAGTACTCGCTCTGGCGGGCAAGAAGGAAGATCTCATCATTCTCCCTCCATACCTTCTCTGGAATTACGAAAGGGTTATACACGGTGCCGTCGGAAAGCTCGATCTGGGCTGATGGATAGTTGATGGGCGTAAAAGTGGCTCCGCCATCCTCAGTTCTTACAAGTATTCCATCGTCTCCGCCGTTGTAGGAAAGGCACGCAAAACCAAGACTGGTATCATCTATAAAGGTGATCCACTCAGCCTGTCCGCCCATTCCGCAATAAGGATCTTGATTAACAAGATAATAGCTCTTTCCACCATCGGAGGTTGCTGCAAGCATGTAAAAGCTGCTGCCTGCGGCTCTGTCTATCATAAACATACCATAGGTAATGCCATCGGCCGTGGTATAGGAACATTCCGCATCAGCATAGGGCTCAAAGGCTTCGCCCTGCGTGTGCTCATACACGTACTGAAGTGGTTGCAGGCCTGCGTCACTAAGGTTGTAATCGCTGCTTGTAAGTTTTCTGTCTATGTAGCCATAGAGGGCATTATAAAGCTCTTTTCTATCATAGTTTTCATGAACATAAAATGTCAGGTCAAAAGACTCTTCCTCAGTAGGCAGATCTATAAGCAGCTCCGAATACAGCCAGGGAGCCTCTTCGTAGGGTATATCCTCAAGGCATAGCTCAATCCAGTCGCAGATATCATCGCAGAACCAGTTAAGATCCTGGGTTCCATTCTGATTAATTGTTGCAACCTTGACGTATCCAAGGTCATTATCAGCGCACTCTCTCTTTTGCCAGGTGACACCTCGGTTAGTTTTGGCAGGAAACATGCTCTCCGTGGTGCTGACAAATTTGTTAATGAGCTGCTTGTCTTTATATCTAGGTAGCGCAAAGTATAACAGTGCTGTACCCATAATCGCTATGACCGCTATGATGACGGCCAGAATCCCCAATTTCTTTTTCATGATGTCATACCTCTTAGTAATCAGTGTTAGTATTAGCAATTGGAATCGTAGCTAGTAATCCCACAAATATAGTTTCACTTAAGCACAACGATGCCGTAGGCTGGCACTGTTACGCTGCTGGCATCAATGGTCACTTCGCCTTCTGCTGTAAGGAGCTCGTAGGCAAGCTCTGTGTAAGCTGAAGCTGTGGTATCTTTGGACAGATCAACGGTAACTGGCTCAGCAGAGGTGTTAACAAGGATAAGGAGGCTCTCGGGACCGAAGGTACTCATGTCATAGAGAGATTTCTTTTCCTCAGGAAGAGCTCGCACAAAGCAGGCCAGGTTCTTGTCGGATAGTGTCTCCACTGGCGTGGTCGTGCCTCTTGCGATAACAGGGTACGCGTTTCGCAGAAGAATTGCGGCCTTGTAATAGTTGTAGATTGAATATGGGTCAGCGGCCTGCTCCTCCAGGGATGGATAGGTCATCTGCACGTCGTCCATGTCCTTAGGGCCGTCGCACTTGCCTTCGTAGTCGCCATCTGCCCAATACATGGGAGCTCTTTTGTTCTCATCCTTGCCAGAGCCCTTCATACCCAGCTCTTCGCCGTAGTAGATGAAGGCATTGCCGCCCATGAGAAGGTTGAGGGCTGCGGACAGTTTAAGCTTGTCCTGGGAGCCTTTGCCGGTGTAATAGCCGGCAGCCCTTGCCATGTCGTGGTTTGTATAGAATGGTGCATCAACATAGTCAGGATTTATGGATGAAAAGAGCTGTTCTGTCTGACTCAGCCTGTCTGCGTAGCCTGCTGCAGAGGATGTACCCCTGGCAATTCCAGCAATGGTGCCCTCACTACCTGCATAGTCGAAGGCAAAAAAGCTGTCTATGCCACTTGCATAGTACTTGGAGTAGGTAGCCTGATTGCTCCAGGCTTCGCCAACGATGTAGGCATCCTCTTTCTGGGACTTAACAGTGTCGTTGAGCCAGGTCATGAACTCGATGTTCTTGGTGTCGTCGCCAGTATAGTAATAGGTGGTGGCGTCAAGTCTGAAGCCATCTACACCATGCTCGATCCAGAAGCCTGTAATGTTTGCGATTTCTTCTCTAACCTTGTCACTATCTAAGTTAAGGTCTGGCATTTCGGACCAGAATCTTGCTTCGTAGTACCAGTTGTCTGTTCCTGGGACTTTCTCATAGCCGTCGGCCTTCTCTGTAACAAAGTTATAATAGTCTATATATGGGCACTGTTCGGAATCCAGCTTGTCTGGGCTATCTACGGTCTTAAGGTATTCGCAGGCCGCTTTGAACCAGTCATGCTGTGATGAGGTGTGGTTTAATACCAGATCTATGATGATATTGACACCTCTGTCATGGCAATCCTGTACAAGGGCATCAAAATCCTCCATTGTTCCGTACTGTGGATCAATGTCCGTATAATTCATAACATCATACTTGTGGTAGGTTGGAGATGGTGAGATTGGCATGAGCCATATCTGATTACATCCAAGATCAGTTCTGGTGGTGTCATCGCCGTCATTTATGTAGTCCAGCTTTTGTCTGACTCCATTCAGGTCTCCGATTCCATCACCATTACTGTCATAAAAAGAATAAACAAAGATTTCATAAGTAGTTCTGTACTTATCATCCAGAATATTCAGACTATAATTTCCAAACATGTCACTGGTGTCAGTTGCTATTGACTGATCTGGTTGATTTTCAACGCCCGCATTTTCCGTACTCTGGGCTTGTGAGCTTGTATTTTGTGCACTCTGATTCTGAGTTCCATTTGTGGCTTGTTTGTTGCACCCAGCTAAGAGGCTTACAGAAAGTGCCATAGCAAGGCCCAGCGATATCCAACGTTTTTTCATATTTCTCCTCCCAAAAGATCAAATACTATATAGGTAGAATTTGTAGCTTAGCCTGTGGGGCTGGTGCCATCTATATGTAATTGTGAGCATTTGGACGAGTCGATGATTCCCACGGTGAAATATCAGAAAAATGTCGATTGCTATTGAGCAGAGCACTTAGCGAAGTCTTTTTGAGCTTAGTGCGAGCCATTGGTGTGCACCTGATGAGGTTTTTTCGAATCTGGTGCATCATCCAAGAACGACTGTGAAATGAGACATTTTTCTGATATAAGCCGATGGAAATCACGACAAGGAAACGCGAACAATTATATATATATGGCACCAGCCCTAAAGGCTTAGCACAAATTCTCACTTATCATGAACTATATTGCGTACCCAGACACCGCTGCGGATAAGTAGGAATCCAACAACGCACTTGATAAGCTCTGAGTACATTACAATTGCGTATACATAAACAACCGGAAGGGTTGTGAATCTGCTTAAAATGTATGCTTCTGGCACTGATACCACCCAGGAGAAGCAGCTGTCAAACAGGAAGGTAACAAAGGTCTTACCGCCTGAACGGATCGTAAAGTAGGATACGTGGGCGTAGGATATGATCGGCATTACCAGCGAAACCACGAAGATATAGCTGGTAGCAAGGGTCTTGATCTCTGGCTCCACATTGTAAAAGTTCGGTATTATAGGGGCTGCAATCGCAAGCAGCGATCCCATGATAAAGGTACTGGCCACGGTAAGAGCTGACATTCTGTAGGCGCTCCTTCTGGCGTTTACCAGTCTTCCAGCTCCAAGCTCCTGTCCTATCACGATTCCTGCGGAGTTACCAATAGATAGGAATACCTCGTTGAATATCTGGGAAATGGTTCCGCTGATATTCATGGCTGCTATGATGGCGATACCTCTTTCTGAATAGGCTTTTAAAAGAGCTGCCTGGGCAAGGCTCCACAAGAACTCATTACAAAGAAGCGGCAGACACTTAAGTAAAATCGGAAATACAAGCTCTTTTGGAATCCTGAAGTTCCTATAAAGGCCCTTGAAGAAGCTGTACTGGGAATTCCTCTTGTGGGCGCCAAAGACAACGATGGAGAACTCCACAAATCTTGAAATTACTGTGGCAATGGCTGCTCCGTACACTCCCATCCTTGGAAAGCCCAAAAGACCAAATATAAGCAGGAGGTTAAAGCAGAAGTTAACCACCATTGCCACCATACTTGCGATCATTGGAAGCCTAGTCTTACCTGACTCGCGCATGGCACTGGCGTAACACTGGGTAAGGCTGAAAGGAATAAGGCCAATGATCATGATCTTAAGGTAGCCTCTTCCGTAATTAAGCGTAGCCAGCGCATCTGCAGGCGGTGTCTCTTTGGCAATGTAAAGAGAAATGATGTTACTGCCAAGTCCTGACAGAATAAAGAAGGCTATAGTAAAGATAGTTACGGCGGTTATGAGCTTAAACCTAATGGCATAGCGAACGCCGTCCATGTCTCCTTTTCCGAAGAACTGTGTGCTGTAGATTCCGGCTCCAGCCAGAGATCCCCAAATACACAGGTAAAAGATAAAGAGAATCTGGTTGACGATGGCAACGGAGGACATCGGAAGTGAGCCAAGTCTTCCCACCATAAAGTTATCCAGAAGGCCCACGATGTTGGTGAGGGTGTTCTGAATGATCATGGGGATAACGATCATGGCAACTCTGCTGTAAAATTGGCGGTCGCCAATAAGGGCTTCTTTAAGCCCAAATTTAACCTTTATGGCCTCTTCTCTGTTGTTTGTCTCAAATGTGTTCATATAATACCTATTTTCTGTAAAATCAAATCATCTATGTGTTCATACGCCAGTTTCATTAGTATTTCTGGCGCTATTATTCCTGGAAGTATTTGCTACATTTCCTGGTCAGTGTATTGAGAACCCGCTTCTTATCAAGGGTCCACAATGGCTCCACCAAGAGCTTTCTTGGTCCATCCCCTGTCATCCTGTGGACAACGGTCTCTTTTGGTAAAAGAGCTAAGCACTCAGCGATAAGGTCCGTGTATTCCTCCATGGAGAAGATGTGGAAATGGGGACTGTTGCATAAATACTGCTCATACATCCGTGTGCCCTTCAAAATCTGCAGATTCTGAAGCTTGATTCCATCAAGGGTTGGCTGAAGGTCAGCCAGATAGCGCACGGTTCCCAGCATATCTTCTTTGGATTCTCCGGGAAGCCCCAATATAACGTGTACAATCACTGTTATTCCTGCCTCTTTAAGGCGCCTGTAGGCATCTTCAAAGACAGGCAATTCATAGCCTCTGTTAATGGCTTTAGCTGTGCTTTCATGGATTGTCTGAAGTCCCAGTTCTATCCAGACTGGCTTTATCTTATTTAGCTCTTTTAACATATCCAAAATCTCAGGCCCGATGCAGTCTGGGCGGGTTCCGATGGAAAGAGCTACGATATCGCTGCGGTCTATGGCCTCCTTATATAGAGAAAAGAGCTTGTCCGGATCGCCGTAGGTGTTGGTGTAGGACTGGAAGTAGGCGATGAATTTCCGAGCGTCAGTTTTCTTGCAGATGCGCTCCTTGGCCTCTTCTATCTGCTCTGTTATTGGGGCAATGCGTGCCGCGAATTCGCCGGAGCCACCTTCTGAGCAGAAGGTGCAGCCTCCTTTAAGCTGAGTTCCATCAGGCAACACAATAGAGCCGTCCCTGTTGGGGCAGCTGCAGCCTGATGTTAGGGACAGGCGGTAAACCTTCTCGCCATATTCTCTTTTAAGGTAATCTGATAATCTCTGGGGCATAGCTTAATTACTTGATAATATGCTAAAGAACATGTTCTTTGTTTTTCAGCAAATATGCGTTTTATTTTCTGGAGTCTATACCATAGTTTATTAGAAATTCACCCAAGTAACAATAGAGAAAACGTTTTTTATTGGATTGTTCACAATTTTTTCAGACAAAATAGATCAAGTTCTTCTATTAGCAGTTGCCAGTATAGACGTACTTAAGGTTCTCACGGGCAGTGTCTGCTAGGTCGTAGATCAGAGCCACGTCTGTGGCATCTCTGTCTGTCATGTTAAATCTTGGGAAAAATCTTGAGATGTGGAGGGGGATTTCTGGGCCAATCCTGTTGCCCTCAGCATCTGTAAGGTCAGAAATCCACTTGGATAGGTTGTAGATTTCCTCTTTAGTGTCGTTCTCGCCAGGAATTATGAGGGTTGTAAGTTCCACGTGACAGCGCTTTACTGCCTCTGCAATAAAGTCCATGACCATCTGCCTGTTGCCCTTAAGAAGGTCTTGGTAGTAAGCGTCTGTAAAGCCCTTTAGGTCAATGTTCATGGCATCTATGTAGGGACTGATTTCGTCAAGAACGTCTATTGTGGCCATGCCGTTTGAAACAAGGACATTTTTCATGCCGTTTTCATGGACGAGCTTTGCGGTGTCACGAACAAATTCGTAGGCGATGAGGGGCTCGTTGTAGGTAAATGCAACGCCGATGTTACCTTCTCTTTTGTAGGTAAGTGCCAGGTCTGCCAGTTCTTCTGGTGATAAGTATTTAGCTCTTTTACCAAGTTCGAAGGCCTCGGCGGACCAGGAAATCTCGTAGTTCTGGCAAAATGGGCAACGAAGGTTACAGCCATAACTCCCGACGGAGATGACCTTGCTGCCGCTCATGAAGCGGGCCAGGGGCTTTTTCTCAATTGGGTCCAGGGCGATACTGGTGATACGTCCGTAGTTAAGGGGCGTCACCTTGCCATCTATAACCGATCGGACTCCGCAGAAGCCTCTTTGTCCCTCATCCAGTTCGCAGTGCCTGTAGCAGACGTTACATTTTGTAGTCATGTTCATACCTCGCAGTATTCACCATACTCACAGCCAACGTTCTCACATTTTTCCTCAAAAAAAGATATTGATGACAAGCGCCATCAATATCATTATACCTTGTTAACTTATTTTTGTTTTTATTTCGTACAAACTCACTCTACATAAATGTAGTATTTTTCAATATTAACGGAGTTTCTTTCCATTAAATATTACGGTTTTAAGGTTATCCTCAATGTCGTATTCTAGCTTCATAGAAAAGAACTTATCGCTCTCCATTAGCTCTTTTAAAAAGATTATATCCCCTTCCCAGAGGTTGAGGTCAAATACCTTGTCCTTAGGAACCCACTCAAGAACGCCTTCGTCGCAGTCAATGGGCTCAGTATCTGGAGCTGGGGCTGTGAAGAGACACATAAGCTCATAATCCCCCTTGTCAGAAACGAAGGTAATAGCTGCCCTAAAGTTAAGATCCTCTAAAGGAATATCGTAACCTGTCTCCTCACGAATCTCCCTTTGGGCGCACTCTTCAGGACTTTCATTATCTTCAAGGTGTCCTCCTACGCCGATCCATTTATCCTTGTTGATATCATTCTTCTTGCTGATTCTATGGAGCATCAAGTACTTGTCGTCCCGCTCCAGGTAGCATAATGTGGTAATTCCATCTCTGCGTGCCATGGTTGTCCTCGCTTCCTAAGTAATGGGCTGCGTCTTTTGTTTTAGTCTACACTTACTAGTTCTTTCTTAGCTCTTTTACCAGATGATGCATTAGTATCCATTGTTATTACATATTCGCACTGTTTAATTGAATCCATTTCAACTCGTAGTTCTATCTTAGCATTTCTGATATCAATTTCATCCTGAATATCCAGAAAATACTTATCAGACACGCCAAAATACTTAGCCAGACGAAGCGATGTATCTACAGTAATCTTCCGTCGGCCATTTAAAATCTCCTGCACCCTGGATGTAGGCACCTTGATGTCCTTGGCAAGCTTATAAGCTGAAATCCCGTATGGATCCATGAATTCTTCTCTTAAAATCTCTCCAGCAGTTGGAGTCTCTATAGTCTTAGTCATCCTTACCTTTCTCCCTTAGTGATAATCCACAATTTCGACATCATATGCATCTCCGTCTTCGAAGTAAAAACATATTCTATACTTATCATTTATACGTATGCTATATTGCCCTTCTCTGTCTCCTTGAAGTGCCTCTAAATGATTAGCCGGCGGAATCCGTAGATCATCCAATGTCTTAGAAACATCAATCATAATCAGCTTGCGTAATGCAATTCTATTCAGATTACTTGGAATTATCTTAGAGTACTCTTGATTTAATATCCTTTCCATACCCTTGTCAGCAAATGTCTTGATCATGAACTACCCTCACCGACTCCACGTCGAAAAGGGTTTCTGTTATGCCGCAGAGCGGCATGAACCTGCAGGATGCTCTATGCATCCTGCAGAACAGGGCATGTCCACTATGCCTCTATCCCATTGGCTTACCTTTGGGAATACTTTCCTTAAGATATTTGCAGCTCCATTTATGTCTGCATTTGTTATTGTACCATCGTAGTGCCTGTAAAGTCCTCTCTGTATCCGCTTTCCTGAAAAAGTGGGGTTATCCTTCGCATTCTTTTTATATACAGGGATATAGTCCTTTGCAAGGTAGTCTGCCTTTGATGTGTAGCTTTCTTCTGTAAGGACAAACCTTATACCATATTCAGCAAGTTTGTATCTGAGCATGTCTGCAAATATCAGCATTGG
>NZ_JHWL01000031.1 GCF_000622085.1 Butyrivibrio proteoclasticus P6B7 | reverse complement strand
TGAGAGCATTTCACAGCCTAGCGTATCAACTTATCACATGGACGGTGTTCAGTGGACTAGTGGTATGTTCTTTGGCGCTAAGAATGCCAATCTTGTATCTGACCCAAATGGTGCAGGTACAAATAACATCTATTCATGGAATCTTGGTAGTGTAGTTGATGCATCTGCTATGTTTAGCGCTGGCGATGCTGATGGCGTTATCGATTTAGATAAGCCTTTAGGAAACATGGATCCAGGTCTTGCAGATATCACAGAATACGGTGATGTTATTACCGGTACTGTTGATATGACAAATTGGGGCATGGATAACGTTAAGATGATGGGCTATATGTTCTCCCGTAACGGAGAGAACTTCAAGGGTATCAAGTTTGGTGCTTCTTACCCAGAGCTTATCGATGCTTCATGCCTTGCTCTTAGATGCGACTTTATCTCAAATATTGAGATGGGTAGCTCTATGCCAGCTCTTAAGAACTCTACTGCTATGTTCAGAGGAGCAGGTTCAAAGGCGGCTATTTCATCCGCAGATATAAGCGGATGGTCAGCTCCTGTTCTTGAGCATGCAGACGTTATGTTTGCATCATCAGGATTTAGCACAATCGACACAACAGGTATCTCAGCACTTGATACAGTTGTAAGTGCCGCAGGTATGTTCAAGGATTGTAAGAACCTTTCAAGCCTTGGAAGTGATGCTATGGGCACAGTTAAGTTTGGAGCCCTTGAAGATGCCAGATTCATGTTTGATGGTGATTCTGCTTTAACTAAGGTAGATACATCAGCTTGGGATCTTTCAAAGGCAACAGATATCTCATTTATGTTCTCTGACTGCTCTGCTCTTGTAAGCGGAGTAGACGTTAAGAACTGGGGTATCTCATCTGCTCTTACAAATGCTGAGAGTTTTGCACGTAATACTAAGGTCTCTATGTTTGACCTTTCTGGTTGGGATACTAGATACGTAAAGAACTTTGCTTTTGCTTTTGCTGATAATGATAAGCTCGCGCTTGTTAACATGATGTCTGATTCAAAGTCATTATTTACAGTTGAGACTATCATGGGTATGTTCGCTAATGATACAGGACTTGGAAATGTATCAGCTTTTGCGCAGGGCAATAACCTTAAGGATGCTAGAGGCGTGTTTGCAAATGATACTGCTCTTGTATCTGCAGGCGTATCAAACCTTGTTCAGTCAAATTGTAAGAATACATCTTATTTCTTTAAGAACTGTGCTTCTCTTACAAATGCTGATCTTTCAGGTTGGGATACATTAAACCTTGTTTATGCACAGGGACTTTTTGATGGATGTAATGCTTTAAATACAGTGAGTGTTGGTAAGAAGTTTACAGCTACAAACCTTCAGGATGCTGGAACAATGTTCCGTAACAACTATAAACTTCCATCTTCACAGCTTAAGAAGGTGCTTTCAAACTTTGGTAGCTCATCAAATCTTGAGAGTGCTTATGAGATGGTAAGGAACTGCTATTCACTTACTGAACTTGACCTTTCAGCTATGGATCTTTCTAATGCAACAGACCTTAGAAGAATCGCCGCAATGGATGTAAACGAGAATTATCCATCTGTAAAGCTCACTACTATTAAGCTTCCTGAGTCTATCCTTACTGCAACAGGTGTTGTTCTTAAGGATACAGACGGCAGCTCTATCAACATGTTTTGGGTTGAAGGGGCTGAGGATAGCGCGGCAGACGATGTTCTTACTACGCTTTTCATTGATGGTACTCCAAGCGCAAATATCTTAGCTTACGCTTTTGGTGGTGCAAACGGTGATAACGATAACCGTAGTTTTGTTGAGATCAAGTCTAAGACTATAAACGGCAATGCTGCTGGAACTTATTCTCTTAAGGATGATAGTGATAAGGCTGTTATGCTTGTTGATGCTGTTTCTAAGCTCTATACGGGCGGTACTACTGAAGCAAGCGCAAGCATAGCTCCACTTGCTTATTCTTGGGCCAAGGATGGTTCAGACATAGCAAATGCTACAGCAAAGACATATACAACACAGAAAGCAGGCACTTATGTTGTTAGTGCTTTCCCAGAAATGCTCACAGGTCCTAAAGGTGCAAAGACAGCATCATTTGTTATCGGAGCAGATGTTACGGGTATAGCTGCTGAGTATAGTGGTGATCCTGTGACAGTAGGTCAGAAGTATTCAAAAGAAGATGTTGTTGTTTCAATCGTTGATGCGGAGGGTAAAAAGATGCCTCTTACTGCTGATGATTGGGAGGCTGATTCATACGATGTGACTAAGAAAGGTGATAATACATTCACAGTTACATACAAGAACGGCGAAGAGACAATGACTGCTAAGCTTACTGTTCCAGGCATAAGACACGTTGGACTTATCGAGGCTACTTATTCAGGACCTTCTGTACTTGTTGGAAATGAGTATGACACTAGTTATGTAACAGTAATGGCTTATTACACAGATGATAGCGATAAGAAAGAGGGCTTCGAGGTTGAAGCATCAAAGTTCTCAACAAAGAAAGTAACAGCAGCAGGAGATAACACTATTACTGCTTATTACATCGATAAGACTCAGGATGATAAGGAGTTTTCTGCTCCATTTGTTGTAAATGGATATAAGACAGTTAAATCCATTGCTGCAAATTATACAGGTGGACAGATCCTTGTTGGCAACAAGTACAACGTTGACGACGTGACTGTTACTCTTTATTACGCTGATGGTACAAACGGTACTACAAGCAATTTTGAGGTTAATTCTCAGACAGTGACAGCAGAGGGTGGTAATTCATTCACTGCTACATACAGAGATCCTTATGGAAATACTTATACTGCTGGATTCTCTGTTCCTGGTTACATAGATGGAGCGGCTACTCCTACAGATTCAGCTTCATCAGTTTCAACTGCAAGCACAGTTGTTGCTCCTACTCCAGATGCTTCTGCAAGTACTGTAAGAAGAGGAACTAGCTCAGGTGATGTTCAGACTGGTAGGACAGGAAAGATTGTATTTTACATGATCGCTATTGCTTGCCTTGTGACATTTATTGTTGTTGCAACTAAAGCAAAGGGCGAACTTAAAGCTAATGGTAAGAGAGGAAAAAGAAACAGATAATGGCAACAAATGACTACTATAAGCCAACAAAGCCTACAGTCGCAAAGACTCAGAGGCAGATTATGAAGGAAAAGGAACTGAATAGAAAACTTTTACTACTTAATAGCCTCATTGTTGGCTCAGTAGTCTTGCTTGTCTTTGCAGTAGTAGGTTTTTTAAAGCAAAAACTTATTGCTACAGCTGCGGAGTCAACTTATGAAATAGTTGCAGACAGCGCTGTTAAGGTTGTTGATGGCGAGAGGACGGTTGATTTTAGCATAGTTAAGTCTGAGGGTAGTACTTCTACTAGCTGGCTTTATCTTCCTGACACCGCCATCGATTATCCTCTTGTTCAAGGTAACGATAATGACGTTTATCTTGGCATGGATGCGTATGGAAATAAGTCCGACGCAGGAGCTATATTTATAAATTTTGCTAATTCATCTGATATGTCAGATGTTAAGACCATTATCTTTGGTCACAACATGGCAAACGGTTCCATGTTTACAGACCTTCACAAGTATTCTGATAAGAAGTGGGGTGATCTCCACCAGAACGCTTATATCTACATGGATAGTGGTGAGATCAAACATTACAGACTTTTATATTACATTTTTACACAGCCTTCTGATGATGATGTCTACGTCGTTTCTAAGATGGATGTAGGTGAGGAAGAGGCTGCAAAGCTTAAGGATGCATCAAGCATCGTTTACAACGAATATTCAGGCGGAAACATGATCTGCCTTTCAACGTGCACAATGCACAAATATAGAACAGTGGTTGTTTTTGAGTATGTGGATGGCAACGGCCCTATTAGAGGGATCACGGAAGAAGCAAGCACAGAAACATCTAAGTAACTAGCAGGGCAGCAGCCTTGTTTAATATATTTCTTTCAAGGGATAAAAGACTATGAGTAAAGTGGTAATCGCAACAAGTGATATTACTAATCCTGTTAAGTGGGATAAGTTTAAATCTAGTATGACAAATTGCTTTTTAGCATATAGAAGCGAAAGACTTAGCTTTAAATCAGCTGACGATATCATATTCATCAACAAAGCTTCACAGCTCGAAGCACTTGATACTTCTGTTGTTGATGTTCTTATCATTGCTGAAGAAGTTGATGGCATGAGGGTTGGTGTTGGTAGGCTTAATAAGTGGAAAAAGGCCAATGAGTCTCTTGTACTTATCATGTTGATGGGGGCTGATAAGAAGTCCTCAGGTAAGCTTAATGCTCTTTACAACCTTGGCTACTATGACTTCTTATACAAGACAGATTTTAATTGGACTAAGACCAAGACTATTCTTGATGATAGTAGGCTTTCTGATGAGGCGTATGAGTATTATGGTATCGCTTCATTTGTTCCAGCTAAAGACAAGGGAGCTGCTCTTGATAATGGTAGTGTCAGCAAAGTTTCAGCAAAGGTTAAAAACAAGAAAGAAGCTGTTAACTCTGTTGCAGGACTTGGACAGAAAGACGCAAGCGGAAATAAAAAAGAGAAGTTTACAGATGATTTTTCTTTAGAGCAGGCTAAGTCTGGCGACACTAAGGATTCTGCAGAGGGAAAGGCTTCTTCAAAAAAGAAAAAGAAGAACGAGGACTCAAATGTAACTGAGCAGAAGGCAGCAGGTGTTAATGAGCCTTCAAAGAAAAAGAAGGCTAAGAAAAATGCTGAGCCTAAGGCAGAAGAGAAAGAGACATTAGGTAGCGACGATGCTGCAATTTCAATCGTAGAGGATATTGTGTCTGAGAAAGAGCTTGAGGCAGCGCGTATTGATGAGTCTGATGTTTTGCCAGTGGAAGGTGTGGCTGTAGAGACAGATAAGACAGAAAAGCAGGATTCTGAGACCCTTGTTAAGGATGATGAGGAATATGACGAGATCGATACAATGCCTTTCCTTGTTGAGACAATGGACGAGGATCACCTTGATGATATTGATTGGTTAAGCGCTAAGGATGGAGATGTTAGTGCTTTTGTCAGCAAGATGGAAGAGAAGGCTTTTAATCCTATTGTTATAACAAAGGAACTTACAGAGGAAGAGGAGATTTTAGAGGATATCCTCAGATACTATACAAAGACTGACCCTGTTCCATTATCAAACCTTGAGAGTGGTCTTTTAGAGAGAAGTCAGTTTGAACAGGACCTTTTGAAGAAGATTAATGAGTATTCTGGTCTTTCCGAGGATTCTGTGCAGTATATTTTTGAGAGTTTCATCATGTTTATGTGGAACTACGATATACTTACACCTTTTATCGAGGATCCAGCGGTATCTGATATTGCACTTGTTGATTATAACAACATTCAGATCAAGAGATATGGTAAGAGATATTTCTCACGTATCATTTTTAGATCACACGACCACTTTAAGGCGGTTATCAACCATATTGTTAAGATGAATCATGTGGATCTTTCTGATAAAAAGCCAGATAAGACATTCATGGATACAAAGACTTCTGAGGCTGCTCGTATGAGATTTGTATATTCTCAGGAATATATCAACGCAAATGGTGAGCCTTCACTTGTTATCAGAAAGGTGCCAAATGAGAAGTATACTCTCAGCAAACTTGTTGAGCGTAAGATGATGTCTGCCCAGACAGCCGCTTATCTTGTTGATAAGGTTCGCAGAGGTGCTTCAATCATCTTTACTGGAACAATGGCATCAGGTAAGTCAACTTGTATCAATACTATGATTGACTTCATCAGACATGACAAGAGAGGTCTTGTTGTTCAGGAAAATGATGAGTTGTTTTCAAAGACTCACCCGTTGTTTACTTTCCAGAACATCAGACCATCTGAGGACGGACAGTACACATATGACCTGTCTTACCTTACTACTTTCGGACTTTTGATGGATATCGATTACTTAATTAATGGTGAGATCAAGCAGAAAGAAGCTATTCAGTATGTAGATGCAGTTTCAAGAAACATTATATGTTGGACTTCTATCCACTCTACATCTGCAAGAGCTGGTATTGAGCAGGTAGCTACGTTAGGAGCATCAGATAATAGACCAAAGGAAGAAGCTCTTAAGGTTCTGTGCGAGCAGACCGACCTGGTCGTTTATATAGATAAGTTTGTTATTAAGGAGATCGCTGAGATTGAGGGCTATGACGAAGAGACACATAAAATTAAGTTCAAGCCTGTAGAGATCAAGATCCCTAAAAAGGTAACAAACACAACAAAGTATAAGGCTTTAGTTAAGAATTAAATCTTTCTAAAAAATGAGTGGTATGACTTTTGATGGTGCGTACATTTATTAAATAAAAATAATCTTTTATAAAACAGTATTTTAAATAATATGTTTATTTTTGGGTTTTTTTAGGTATTGCGTAGCATTGAGACTATTCCTTTGTGAACGGCTTTATGATAATCTTCAATATAGTTTTTTAGTATTATATTGATAAACCGGATTGGATTATCGTCATAAGTCGTTTGCAGTGGAGAAACTCTACTCATCTGACTTATGGCGATTTTTTTATCCGAGGCTCTGCCTTAGATAGTGGTTGATTTTAGCACTCCTTACATTTCAACCTTTCGGACAGCAAACAATATTCAAACCAGATAGCTATTCGATTTATAGAACCATGTTACAACATTGAATTTTCATTAGAAGATTTTTCGCTGAGCATCAACCATTATCTAAGACAGGGCCTTATTCAAGAAAAAGCGGAGGAAAAATTTGAAATGGGTAATTTTATCGAGAACTTAAAGGATAGGTTCGAAGAATTTAAGAACAATCCTGAAAACAAGAAGAAGTTCATCGCAGCTGCAACTGTTGTTGGTGCTTTAGCGCTTATCTTAGTTGTATGTCTTGCAAGTGGACTTAAATCAATCAGTTTAAAGCAGGGCGGTGCATCTGCTGGTGATCTTATTGAGGGTAATTCTCCTAATGTTGAGAGAAATGCCGCTGGCGGTATTATCCTTGATATCGATTGGGATAACATTATAGGTTATGACCTAGATGGAAATCCTGTTTATGGTACTAATGGAATGGTATCTGCTGTTGGCGGATATGACATGCTTGGTGCTCCAATCCTCGTAGATGATATGAACGTTATTGGTAATGCTGAGGATGGGCTTCCAATTTACGACTATTCTGCAATTGAGCAGGCTAGACTTCGTGGACTTAATGACATTACAAACACAGATATTGATTGGAACACTGTTGTAGGCTATGACAAGGATGGAAACCCTATCTTTGGTACTTTTGGAGCTGACCCTAACATCTTAGGCTATGATGCTGCTGGAAATCCTATTTACAAGGGTAGTGTTACTGTTACTGGAAGAACTGATTCTGGTATGCCTATTTATGGCTACAGCACAAGAGAAACAGTAAAAGCAGGTGGCAAATCTGCTCAGGATCGTATCCGTAATGGTATGAATGGTGCTGATGGTAAGGATGGTGCCGATGCTTCAGCTACCGCTTCTAATGGTAGCGACGGAATGAACGGTACTAACGGTAAGAACGGCACAGTTACACAGGTTATTAACAATACAAGTGGTAAGGATGGTGCTAATGGTTCTTCTAAAAATGGTACTAACGGAACTAACGGTACAAATGCTAGTGCTAACGGCACAAATGGTACAAATGGAACTAACGGTACTGATGCCGATGTAAGCAAGGTTCAGGCTGAGGTTGATGCCCTTAAGGAGCAGGTAAACAACGGCTCACTCAATGGTAAAGACGGACAGGACGGTAGAGACGGCGAGAAGGGTGATCGCGGTAGCGAGGGCCAGCGTGGTGCTACAGGTGCGCAGGGTAGCGCAGGTCAGACAGGAAGTCAGGGTGCTACGGGTGCTACAGGTGCCCAGGGTGCTGCGGGTAAAGATGGTGTTACATATTACACATATATCCGCTATGCTTCCGAGGATCCATCTGTATATCCTAACGCAAAGTTGTCTGCGGAGCCTACTTCTGATACTAAGTGGATGGGTATTGCATCATCAGCTTCAACATCAGCGCCTTCAAAGGCATCTGCTTATACATGGTCTCAGTACAAAGACCTTAGTGTAACAGCTACAACTGATGCTGATGGCGTTACTACTCTTGTTATTCATTAAGGAGTGGTTAGATGGAATTAAAATTAAAACACGGCAGTGCTGCTAGAAGAGCCGCTATGATATCCTGTGTTGTTGCAGTTGGTATCGCTTTTGGCGGCATCGTGACTAGCGCAAATGCCACAAATACAAACACACAGGTAGCTGTTAGTTACTATACTGGAAAGCCTACCAATCCTAAAGCATCTTATGAGGATGCATATTCAGATGGTGATTCTGCTGTTGGCAAGGTTACTTATACTACAAAGAGCCTTGGCAGATTACAGTGGGGTGAGGCTGATTCAGAAGGTAAGTATGAAGTTTACTATGATGCTTCGGATGTTCATACTATGGCAGCAGATGTTAATGATGCTGAGGCTAAGTATCTTGAACTTTATCAGAAATATTCTGAGGCATATAAGTCTGTCATGGAATAATGATAGAAGAGAGGTATTAAATGAAGAAGTTATTTAATATAGAGATGGCGGGTAATTGTAAGAAGCTCTTAGGCGCTTCACTTGTGCTTTCTCTTGCATTCGCAACAACTGTAGGTGCTACAGGCACTACTACAGACTCAATTAAGAGTAGAGGAAATATTGAGTACGATGCCGATAAGGATGGTGAACCAGAGGTATTATTCTATTCAGAAGATCTTACAACAATTTCTACTGGTATCGATTCTTTGAATCAGCAGATCTCAGTATTAAGCTCTAGTTTTGATACTCTTACTGATACTACAAGTCAGTATAAGAGCGATATTATCAGTGGTTTAAACAGTAATGTTTATGCAAAGGCCAATATCCCTGCTGATGCATCATTTACTGATCTTATCAACTACATCAACAATATCCCAGCACCAACAACTGCTGTTGGTAATTTCTATAATGGTGGGGATAACAGCGGTCTTGGAGTAGGCATTTCATCATCAAATCCTACTGCAGATGTTAATGTTGATGGCGTGACTACAATCAATATCGGTGTTAATGAGTCAATTACATTGCCAAGCGGATATTATCCAAATGACATTACTATTCAAAACAACGTAGCAAATAGAGGCTCAAATAACGTGCTACTTTCAACAAACAGCAATTCAGCGACATTGCCAGCTGGCTACTATGACGAGTTCACTGTTTCAACAGATATAAAAAATGCAGGAGGTACGGTGGCGTATTGCCAGCATGTGCACAGTACGGAGAGCGCAGATGAATATGTTGTCCTAGATACAGTTGACCCAACATCAGAAGGTCTTGCTAACAGCTATATCTCACCAGAAGCAACTGGATGTTTTACAACACCATATTACGTAACAGTAGTGGATAGCAGAGAACAACACGGTTCAAGCGATTGCACACAATCGGGAGGAAGCTGGCAAAGAGGGGAGAGACATTACAAATGTAATAAATGTGGTTGGTCTGGAACAGGTGAAAATGGTTCTCATGTATATGAAAAAACACATCAAGAACTGCGAGGTTATACACGTTCATGCGGAAAGACGCAGGGACAGATTGTTAAGGCAATTATCACATATTAAAATGCTCTGCCAATATAAATATGTTATCGCTAAGCATACTGCGTGTAGTATAAAGATGCTCGGGCAATGTGATACTTACAAGTGCAAATAACACCGTAAATCTTCCAGCAGGTTATTATGATGGCTTCACTGCAACTACAGATGTAAAAAATGCCAACGGCACGATCAAATATGTCGTAAAGCATACTCACCAAGGTAACACAAGCGGTGGTGCTTGCTACCAGACACTTGAACGTACCTATCAACAAAGCAGAGGCCATGATTTTGAACCTCAGAATCACTGGCATCAAGGCGCTCAGTACAAGAAATGTAAATATTGTGGTGTAGGTTACTATTCGGGGCTGGTTAGTGCGCCGGGTGGTAGTTGCTCTACATACACAGTTTACGTGTACTCCTTATCATGTCCTTACGAAGAAACAGAAAGAGAGATTGATGATTTATCGGAGATGGTTTCTGGAGACACGCTTGTAAGAGCTATAATCACATATTAAACAAAAGACCAGATAGTGCAAGCTATCTGGTCTTTCTATTATTTGATATTGCAACGATTTGGATTTTTAACAATCTGTGCGCTTGCGTATATTGGCTCGTGGCTCACAAAGTCTGAAATATCTGCAACTGCATCAATATGCTCAGACTCATCAAGCTCTTTTTCTGTAGCTAGAAGCCCAATTCCATCGTAAGTCTCAAAGCCATCATAAGTAAGGTGCATGAGAGTTGGTAAGAATATTCTCTGTGATCCTGTATCATACTCCGTACCATCTTCACTCACTATTATATAATCCTCGAAATTTTCTCGTCCAAGAACATCAAGGCATCTCTCGTAATCTTCCTCGTACTGTTCTGCAAAGCAAGAATTAGTAGCAGGGTCAATTGTATACTGTGTGCGTTCATACTTGTCGTTATTCACATAGTAAATTGAAATCCCCTTCTCATTGAGTGCCTCAAATATTTCAGGAGCAAAACCTTGACATGAAGGGCACCATGATGCGCCAACATAAACATAGCAATCCTCTTTGCCGTAAATGTCTGCAAGATCAGCAAAGGAAATTTCATAAATGCTGAAGTTAGGTTCTGAATCAAAACTTACGTCGTATGCATCGAGAATCTCATATGTTACATCGGGATATGCGTTATTGAAAGCCTCATCCGAACTATTCTCAACAGATACTTCTTCTGTAGATGCATCGGTTACTATACTGACCTCTGCATCAGGCCCATCATAATTTGCATTACCGCAGCCACAAATAAACGCAGCTGATGTCATTGTAAGTAATGTAGTTGATAAAAATCCCTTAATATTCATATGCTAAATTCCTTTCATATACTAAATAAACGCTCGTCTGTTGCCGATGTTGAGGTTTTAACCAAAAACCAAAATACCAAAACCTACCCTGCAGGTTATTACCCTGAACACACTGTATCGACAGACATTGCTCAATTGTCAGGGCAGCTTGAGTATGTTCTATATCATCAACACACGGGAGGTAGTGGTGGCGGTGGATGCTACACAGTTTCCCATCAAGGTAGCAGCACAGTAGCTAAATGCCATGATGAGCCTAATGGTGAAGATACTGATGGTATCCCTGGTAACGAATGGCATTCCGTATGTGATTACCACACGGAGCATTACACATATTACACACTTGGTTGCGGCATGACACCTGATACATACGTTAGAACTACTACTGATTGGGATTCAATCACAGCTAACGAAAGAATATATCAGGCAATTATTACATACTAACGCTCGTTAATTCAAAACGCTATCATGAATCAAGCGCAGGTCAATTTCCCAGATGGTTATTATCCATCTGAATGGTTAAATGAGTTATACAACCAAGCAAGACTAACCACAACGGCTTCGGGATTTGCTGGAGCTGAAGTTGTATACCATTTAGTACACGAACACATTGACGGTGATGGGGTTGTTCACCAATCAGAAACCGACCACGTCGCCAATGAGGGCGGTTGCTACACAGTAAAGGGTACTTTCCAAAGCTATGAGCAGACTGGAACAGGCTCTAGGTCACAGTGTGTACATATGAAAAGTACTAGCTGTAGTGGTGATCTGAAGGGTGTATATGTTGGTGGTGGTGGATGCTCTAAGTGTGATAAGTGGGAAAATGTATCATACCCAATTTATGGCTATGTAACACGTGAATGCTACTATATCGGATGCAACCACACATGGCATGATGATGAGGGTTCAACGACTGACTATTCAAGCATTCAGCCATATCAAGCTATTAAAAGTGTTGATGTAATACTTATTCAGTAAGTAATGATTGCTTGAAAAATCCTCTCATTGTCAGCGACATCTGTATAATCTGTAGTTTCGCGGATGTAATCATCCTCGGACATGCCGCAGCTTAATGTGTATGTGTAATATGTATATGGTTCATCATGCACATCGCAATGCTGAGCATTATAATACTCAGAAGCATTACAAGTACCATCTGATTGTCTAAAACGGCATTCACGAACTGTTGTACAGTTACTTCTTACTGTTCTTGTTCCTGAGTGTTGAACTGCTGTGTAACAGCTACCCTGTTCGCTAGTATGTCTATGGTAAAGTACATATTTAATGCTTCCAGATGTCTGAGTTGATATGTCAGTTGTCACTGTATGCTCAGGATAATAACCAGCTGGATATGTTTTTGATTTCTGATCTGAAGTTAATACCTCCACGTCCGATGTAGACGAGCGTTTAAATACAATACAAACAAAAAAGACCAGATTACACAAGGAATCTAGTCTTTTTTTTGCTAGTAAGTAATCTCAACTTTTACAAGTCTTTCATTAGCTGTAAGATTCATAGCTTCATTAAAATCTGTTGTAGTCCTCACAATCTCGCCATCTTCATGCCCGCAATCTATACCATAATCGGTAACGGTATAAGAACTACACGGACGGTTTGGAGGGCCACCATAACTGGGATAGTAACCTAATCCACAATTAGAGCATTTAAAATATTGGCGGTTTTGATCGAAATGATTTGTCCCCTCATAATGATGGCTCATCTGTACGGTATGTGAGCCCACAACCTTTGTGTAGCACCCACCTCCAGATGAACTGCCTGTATGTTTATGCCCGATAAAGTATGTTACCTCTCCGCTTTTCAACGTAGATACATCAGAAGTTACCTCTACTCCCTCGTAATAACCAGATGGCAACGAATATGATGAAGAGGATTTTGTGAGCGCTAATATTTCTGAGCGTTTATTTGATATTTAGAGAGGTATTTGGTATATTTTAGATAGATTATTTTATATTTTAAGTTTGTTAGTAACCACCATTACTAGCGCCTTTGCTTAACATTTACACTTGGGGCAATGCCATAGGTTATTAGCTTTAGGTGGGCAAAGGTTTTAAGAGAATACAGGTTATGCCTGAAAATAACTTATCAGTTATCAAGTAGGGCAAGGCTAACCTTCCCTATTTAGATATAAATCAATATAAGGAAGGAGGAAAGCCTATGAGCGGAGATTTTACTATGGAAATTGTAAAAGCAAGGCTAAACGCTGATCTTTTAGCACCTATAATAAGCATCCCTGTTTCTTTATCTGGGAAAGATGTCGATGTTATTATCACTGAGGCGAATAGTAGCATAGTTGACGGGTTGTATGGCGTTGCATCGGATTGCAAAATGTCGTTAGATGAGATCCGCGACGAAAGGCTACAGGACAAATGAAATTGCTAATTGACACTAACGTCGTCTTGGATTTTCTCGAAAAACGTGCAGGCGGTGAGGCTGCAAAAGAATTGTTTAAGCTGGCAGAGAACGATGCGCAATATGAATGTGTTTCAAGTTCGTCAGTAACGGACATTCTTTATGTTGTGACTAAGGCGATGATTTGTACTAACAGGCAGAAAGAGACAGTGGAGCAACTTTCAAAAAGTGAGGTTGAGGTGCTTGCACGGGAGAGCGTTGAGAGGTTGTTGTCTATATTGCATATACTAACAGTATCAGAGGATTCAATTAAAGATGCATTCGCGTTGAAGTGGCGCGACACAGAGGATGCCCTTCAATATGTTGTTGCTAAAGAAAACAATATAGATGTAATAATCACTAATAATAGGAGCGATTTCGAAGCAAGTGATATACCACTAATGACTGCTCAAGAGTTTCTTGGGACGCTCAAAACAATTTAACAGGTATTCCTATGCAAAAAGAGAGACGGCTTAATTAAGCGGTCTCTCTTTTATTACGTTTTTCTTCTAGGTATTTAAGTAGGTTAATAGGCAATTTCTACTTTTACGATCTGCCCTTTAGTGTATCCACATGCGCATCCATAATAAGCAAATATGCCATTCTCAGGGTTTGTATCATAAGTGGGTTTGTTGCAGTTGCTACAGCTAGCCCATCCACTGTGTCCATTCACACAAAGGTCTCGGCCACAATGGTTGCAATTACCGTGGTAATCATCCTGTGTCTTGCCATTTGGACGTGTATATGAGTATCTGGCATTACATTGAGCTCCATAATTCGTCACATGCTTATAATATGCCACGGAGTAACAGCCACTTGGTTCGTCAGCGTGGTAATCATCGTCAAGACCATCTGTTGTGACGGCAGCAGAATCTGTAGCAATAGACTCTGTAGGCGAGGTAAGGCTGTGTACATGGTGGAAGTATGTTACCGTACCACCGGCTGAGGTAACATCATTGGTTATGGTTACGCCATCATAGTATCCACTTGGCATAGTTACCGATCCCGTTTGTGCCAGTATAATAGTATCCGAGCGTTTTAATTAGATATTAGTAGGTAATTGTTGCTGACAATATTTGACCTTCCGAATAACCACATTTTAATATGCGTTCATTATGACTCTGACCAGGTTGTCTGTAAGGTTCTCCATCCTTTCGGTAAGCAACAATTCCACAATTACTACAATGTTCAACATGTGTGCCTTTTGCTCCTGCTGTGTGGTGAATTGTACCACTGCATACGCTATAACAGGAGTCTGTATGATAATGTCTTTCGTATGAGATTGACCCTTTTATTGTTGATATGTCTGTTGTTACGTCAAATTCATCGTAGTACCCTGCGTCAAAGTGCATAGAGTTACTTGCTGTAGTCAACAGTACATCTGTGGAGCTTTTATTTTTCATTAACGAAGGCGATATTTTGGCGTATATTAATTACTACAGAATAATCCCTCATAGGCATAATAGTTTCGCTTAAAGCGGCGTTTATATGCTACATAGTGTACTTCTTTTAAGTTGTAGGTGAAGTTGCAGTTTGCAGTATGGAGGTATCTATTATGGCTATGGGTAATGAGCTGTCAATGTTTGATAAGGTCTCGGCAGAGACTAAGAATAATACTCAGAAAGATGAGAGGATCATCTTATACTGTCGGATCAGTAATCCGTCACAAAATATCGAAAGGCAGGTGAGGAACCTTAAGGAGAGGTTTCCGACAGGAGTAGTCGTAAAAGAAACATACACGGGAACAAGGCTTGATAGACCTAAGTGGGAGTCTGTTATGCGGTTGGTAAGGCAGAAGAAGGTTGACACTATAGTATTTGACTCAGTGTCCAGAATGTCACGCGACAAAGAAGAGGGGAGTAAGCTCTATCTTGACTTGTATCGTAGGGGAATTTCTCTCATATTCTTGAAGGAAGGGCGTAAGCACTCAATCATGAGTACCACATAAAGAAGAAACCGCCATTTTACTGGCGATTTCATAGATTTGCACTTTGATAATAAAATTAAGATTTTTTCTTCGGGAGATGGAACTGCTTTTGGATGTTCTTAGACCATGGAAGAAGATCCTGGATGTATTTTCGGTCGGGGATATAGTCTTCGCCTAACAGCTTCTTTTGCCTGGCTTCTTCACGAAGATGTTTGGACATCTCTGCAATCAGGAATTCAAAGTAGTCATACAGTCTGAGTTCGTTGGCCTTTGCGGTTTCAATAAGACTGTAGATGATTGCACTGGCGGACGCTCCTTTAGGGGAATACATTGTTACCCAGTTCTTGCGGCCAAGAGTGAATGGTCTTATTGCCTGCTCTGCACGGTTATTGTCCATGGGGACATTTCCGTCGCATAGAAAGACGCGAAGATGCTCTTCCTGGTTTATGCAGTAGTTCAGACCTCTGGCAGTAGCACTTCCGGCAGGAAGTGTGATGACAACCTTTTTTGCCCACTCAAAGAAGTCGTCAACTTTAGGTTTGAGAACCTGTTGGCGCTGTTTTTCTCGGGCTCGTTTGCTGAGATCATCCCACTGGTTATCGATATGGAACATCTCCGATATTTTCTTGGATGCCTTGACGGCTATGGCACTGACTGCTTTTTCAGAGCCAACAGCCTTGACAATCTCGGCGAACTTTCTTTTCGCGTGGATCCAACATCCCGCCACTTTCAGGTCGTTTCGCCGCCGGTCAAGAGAATCGTAACCGGAGAAACCATCCGTGACAAGTGTCCCCGAATAGCCCTGTAAGAATTCATCGGCATGGCTGCTATTTCTTGTACGCTGGAAGTCATATATGACCACCGGATACTTGCTGTCGCATTTGCCATTGCGATATACCCACATGTAATTGACGTCACCATCCTCTGGATGATCCTTCATTATCACTCTAAAGGGAGTCTCGTCTACATGTATTACTCTGGAGTCATAAAGGTAGTTATGGAGCTCATCACATATGGGAGCCAGATGTCTTTCGGAAACATTTATCATCCAGTTGGCAAGAGTATTGACTTCAAGGTTAACTCCGTTTTCCTTGTAGCACTTGGACTGGCGCTCAAGAGGAAGATGATTTACATATTTTCCATTGATAAGCGCAGCTATAAGAGATGGAGTGGCAATGCAGTCACGCATTACATCAGCTGGACGCTCAGCTCTTGCTATTGTTCCATCATTGTTCTTGGAAACGTAGACATGGACATGATGTTCGTCTACAAGGAATGTCTGGGGGATTATTGATAAACGCTTGTATGTCTCGAATGGAAGCTCCTTGTAGCCGTTAGGAAACTTCTCGTCAAGCTCTTCTTTGGTGAGAGTATGTTCGAAAATGCGCGCAGGAAGACCTTCCAGATCATGCTCGCGCTTCTGATTGGACTTTTTACGTGTATGTGAAGATACTATGATTTCTGAGACTTCCGGTTCCGGTGAATCGTCACTGTAAACCTCGGGCTCATTGAAGACTTCAAAGAGATTAAGCTGATTAGGATCTATCTGATCAGCACGTTCAGTCTTCCTGCCAAAAGAACGCTGATTCATAAGGGCAACCTGTTCTGTAAGGAGTTCAAGTTGTCCACTTATGGAATTAAGCTGGCTCTGAAGTGAACCGATAATAGCGATGAGAACCTGCTTGTTCATCTTATTCAGTTCTTCTGTTGATAACTGAGTAAAATCTTTCATCTGATACCTCGTTTGTTGCTTCTATTTTACCATAGGTGCAGTAACCATGCGAATCTGCGGGCGTTGAGGAGTGGGCATAATGCCTATTAATTATTCTTCATGTAAGCCCCAATGGCAAAGGATGACTATGAGTGTCAGAGAAAAAGAAAAAGCCTGCAGAAGGCCATATATTCCCTGTAGATGACAGCTATGAAGGAATTATGAAGCTCAGCAGGCAAGTGGAAGATGGCTGTAATAGCCGAAGAAAATTTCTATGTTTTGCACAAAGGTTTATGCAGTTTTTTCAGGATGGACGACTCTTATTCCTGGATCGATGCTGTAGCCATCTTTAAGAAGACGGAACTGTTCGGGTGAAAGTCTTCTTGCTTCCTGTGAATTGCGTGGCCATGAGAAACGTCCATCTTCGACTCTTTTTGTGAAGAGTAGGAATCCATCACCTTCCCAAACAAGACCTTTTATCTTGTTTGATCTGTGACCGCAGAAAAGGAACATGGATCCTGGAACAAAAAGAGAGATGTGGTATCTGCTTTCAATGATCGCAGCAAGGGAATCCATACCGAGGCGCATGTCAGTGTAGCCACAGACAACATAGATGGCAGCAAATGAACTGAAATCTGCATCCTTAAACATGACGCACCGCCTTAATGATGCTTACAATGGCATCGTCAGAAGCGGATGGCCCGATGTTGATCTGTATATCCCCAAAAGAAACAGATAATGGGGATGCGCTAATACACGAATTGCGCGAATCGAGCGAATTGGGTGTTTGCATACAAAGTGGAGCGGGAAGCGGCTGTTCTGGGATTATAGGTTGCTGTAAGGGAACAATTTCAGGAAGGGAAACACTTTTCATGGCTTCCTCTTTTAGAAGGTGCTTCCAGTAGTTATAAGCATGGATGGAATAACCTTCCTGGCTGCACCACTGTTTGACGTTGAGACCGCTATCGGACTGCTCTTTGATAAGGGCGGCCCATTTGGCCATTTTGGCATGGTGAATCTTTTGCTTTGTGTTCATGAGATGAACCTCCTTTAGTTGATATGACGAATTGTGCGAATCGCGCAACACGACAATAGTAGCTGAAGAAATCATCTCATAAACGTGGTAGTATTATAAGGTACTCACGGTTGAGTGCTTACGGAAGGGCATATCAATACTGAGGTATATCGCAATGCTCTAAAACAAAAGATAGATATAGACCTTAATCTTGATGATCTTGCGACAACGCAGCTGATGGAGGGTATTTTTAAGTCCCTTAATGGGTTCTTTGAGGCGTTGGCTACGAGGCAGATTGAACTTGCTTTTGAACAATCGGAAAAAGAGGTGCGGGATCTCCAAGAGCGCACACGGGAAGGTTTGTTATCGGCAAGACTACGAGGGGTTCGGCTAGGCAGGGCCAAGGGAACGAAAATAGAGACTAAGAAAGCAATTAGGTGTAAGAAGATCATCAGAAAACGCTTCACTGCATTCGGGGGCGACCTGAATGCAGCAGATACTATAAGGTTGTGCGGAGGTATAGCCCGTAGCACCTTTTATCGATATGTGAATCTGATGCTTGAATCAGACGCGGCTGATAAGTAGGCAATGGTGTAGTGTTTGAACGGTACGTTGGTATAGTATCTGGGCGCTTTAAACGATTCTTCCTATGAGGGACGGGGTATCAGAAAGTGTTCTAAATCCTTATTTAATACAGCTCTTTGCGGCGTTTTTGCGTCATTTTGTTATTGCAGTACTTTTCATATATGTATAAAATTAGTATGTCTTTTATTAGCATTTTTCGTATTAGTGAATATCATCACTATGTTCCAACCAAACCCTCATGCCGAGGTCAACACAATATAACAAGGAGAAAATTATAAAGTTCGCACGCAGTAAGTACAAAAGGTTTCTTTTGTACTTTTTTGTTTGCCAGCTTTTTAATATATAAACTATTAATTTTTATTTATAACAAGGAGGAAATATCTATGTACGGAGTAAGTACACAGAATGGTTCTTTTGGTAGAACCAATGCAAACACAAAAGTTATGGGAGCTTATTATACAAGACTTGAAGAGATGCACTCTGCAAAGAGTCTTTTCAAATTCCCAGAAGGGAAGGAAGTATGTGTATTAGAGCCTTCCATAGGAGATGGAAGTGCTGTTAAGGCTATCACTGACAGAGCAAACAACGAGAATGTAAAGATTTTCGGTGTTGAGCTTAATGACAATGTAGCACAGCAGACAAAGAAGGATCCGCTTATCGAGGACTGCCTTAGCGCAGACTTCACAAATGGAGTTGTAATCAAAAACAATGCCTTTTCATTCGTTTTCGGAAATCCGCCATATATGGACGATGATGATACTGACGATGGTAAGAGAGGCAGACTTGAGAGAACATTCCTTGAAAGAGTAACGGGTTCATACCTTAAAAAAGATGGTATTTTAGTATGGGTTATTCCTTATTCAAGGTTTATGGAACATGCTACCATCAAGTACATGATAGGACACTATGAGACTCTTCATGTGTGGAAATTCAGAGGTTCTGAGTATGAGAAATGGCATCAGGTACTCATTGTTGCCAGAAAGACTGGTACAAAGATTGCACTTGCTGATCAGATCACTGCATACCATGAAAAGTATGTTGACGAGACAAAGATACCTGAACTTCCACTTACATTTGAGGGAACTGATTTATACCAGAGCGTAGAGGTTTATCCATCAGAATCTTCTGAGATAACCCTGTTTGCTACAAAGGAATTTCATCCTCTGATGGCATTTCAGTTTCTTGCAACAAAGGCAGATCTTGAAGATTACAAGAAACTTGCCGGTAAGAGAGCTACTCAGGAGAACTATGCATCAAGCGACCTTGGAAAGCCACCTATCCCTCTTAAGAAGGATAGTGAGTATCTGATGATTACATCAGGTGTGGGTCAAGGTTATGCAGGTACTAGAGGTAAAGACCTTCATCTTCAAAGAGGCGTTGCTGAGATTGTTGCGGAGACCGAATATAATAGCGGTAATCCTGACAATGCGAATGACAACGGAACTATCACTGAAACAACTAGAGCCAAGGTGACAATGACTACCATTGAGACCGATGGAACTATTACAGTGTTAGAGTAAATGTAACTAATTCAATTTGATACTCCAATTTAAGATTGGAGTCCACAGTAGTGGGTTTTATTTTTTTTGAAGCCCACGTATGGTGGGCTTCTTTTTTATTTTTAGGAGGAAAAATGGATTACAATATAAGAAAAAACGTTAATGTAGGTATTTATAATGCTTATGGTGTTTCTGCACTTGTTGATACAAATACAGGCTTTAGACCACTTATTGCACTTTCATTTATTGAAAGGTCAAAGGTTTTGTCAAAGGCTATTGTAGCAAGTATCAACTCTGGTGAGAGTATCACTATCAATCATACGATCCGTTCTTCATCAAGAGAGCAGGAGTATTACACTATCTATAAGAAGGTTACTAACGGTAGGGATAGCTTTAATCTCGTTACTGTCCTTAACAAGGCTATAGGTACACGATATCTTCTGACAGATGCTGAGCATAAGTATGAGGATATGTTTAACTTCCTTATGATCAATTACAAGCTTCCACTTCTTCGTGAGTGGATTCCTGAGATTGAGAATCAGCTCCTTAATTTCCACGACATCCGTTACTGTAATGGTTACGGTTCAGCATGGGAATGCAGAGTTGAAGGGGAAGTGCTTGAACTTCCTGGCATTGTGCTTCATGGTAAGAATGTGCGCGTTAATGATGTTATCGCTATTGATTTTAATGGTCTTAACGATGCGACATTAAAAGATTGCGTATCTGATCTTATCAAGCGCGGTGTTATCAAGGTCAGTGATGAGCCTTCTGAGAAGCTCGTTATCGAGTCGCTTGATGGCTATATCCAGAATTATGGACCATCACTTGTAAGAAACCTTGAGGAGAGTATAGAGACTTTATCACCTCTTAATGGTGAACTTGACGGCTTTGCTGCCAAGACAAAGAGACTTTACCCTCAGCAGGCTGCTTGCGTAAACGGAATCATTGCTCTTAAAAAAGCTGGTTCTAAGTACGGACTTATGGTTGAGGGCATGGGCTGTGGTAAGACGCTTCAGGGCGCAGCCGTAGCAGATGCATATTTCAATCAGAAGTGGCTTGAAAATCATAAGGGTAAGAGCCTTAAAGACCTCTATATGAGTAAGGATCAGCCTAAGTATAGAAATGTGCTTATGGCTCCTTCACACTTAGTATCTAAGTGGAAAGATGAGATCCTTTCTGAGATTCCAGGTTCTACAGTTACAATCATTGATGATTTTGAACAGCTCATCAAACTTCGTGCAGAAGGCAAGGAAAGAAAAGGAAGAGAGTGGTATCTTATCTCAAAGGACTTCTGTAAACTTGGAAGTCAGCTTTCGCCTATCCCTACAAACGTAGCAAAGATGGTTCCAAAGGCATTTGTATGTCAGGACTGTCTTGAAGAGGCTGAAAAGCCAGCTACTATTTATAAGGAACCAGGAAAGTCAAAATGTAGTCGTTGTGGTGGCAGAAACTTTAGACAGGTTGAATTGTATGAGTTTGGAGAGCAGACAGGTCTTGTTTGCCCTAAGTGTGGCGGTCTTTTGATGCGCCCAGCAGCAAATTATTTTAAGAAGGAGAAAGAAGAGGCTACAAAGCTTATTCTTACCCCTGCTGATTTTGCTTCTCATACATCAACTAATGACACTTGTATGAACTGCGGTGAACACTTGTGGGGTGTCGATTGCAAACCTATAGGTGTCTCACAGGAGAAAGACGCTGCAAGACGTAAGTGGTATAAGGTTTCACACTACAAAAACTTCCAGAAAAAGGGAAGAACAACAGCATTTGTGCTTAAAGGTCACGAAAGTGATTATCTTGCTGGCAAGATTCAAGAGGATATGCGAAAGTCTCCTGTTGAGTATGGCCCAAGAAGATATGCTCCATCACTATATATTAAGAAGTATCTCAAAGGATTCTTTGATTTTACTATCTTAGATGAGGCACATAAGTATGAGGCTGGTGGTTCTGCTCAGTCAATCGCAGCTCACGCTCTTATGCTTGCAAGTTCATTTACACTTTGTCTTACTGGTACAATCAGTAATGGTAAGGCAGATTCATTCTTCTATCTTCTTTATATGCTTGATCCAAGACGTATGAAGAAAAAGGGTTATGATTATAACGGTGTTATGGATTTTGCTCGTCAGTATGGTTGTGTTGAGACTGTATATGAGGCAAAGAGCAGAAGATACGGCTATGGAAATGATGATGAGGATGAGTTCAGGTCAATGTCTAAGGGTAGAGTTATCAAATCCCCTAGGATCAAGCCTGGTATCTCACCACTTCTCTTTACTGATTTCTTACTTGATAAGGCAGTATTTCTTGATCTTTCAGATCTTTCAAGTTATTTACCAAAACTTAAGGAGGAAGTTGTTCTGACCGAAGAGCCAGACAATGTTAAGGCTAGTTATAGCAGAGTAATTGATAATCTTAAGACTGCAAGCAAAGAAAAGGGAGGCAGAGCGCTTCTTTCTACAATGCTTCAGTTTGGACTTTCATATCCTGATAAGCCTTATGGCTACAATCCTATCATGCATCCACTCTTTGCGGATACGCTTGTCACCAATGTACCATCACATGATGAGTATGTTTCTGACAACATGTCTACTCTTCTTCCTAAGGAAGAAAAGCTTATTGAGATCGTGCAGGATGAGATTGCTCAGGACAGAAACTGCTTTATCTACTGTGCTTATACTGGTAATGAAGAAATGAACATTACAGGCAGACTTCAGACACTTGTCGAAGAGAAGTGTAATCTTAAGGGTCAGGTACTTGTAATGAATTCTACATCACCGGTTGCTACAAAGCGTGAAGAGTTCATCAGACAGAAAGCGTCAGAGGGTATAAAGGTATTTATCTGTAATATGAAGCTGGTTGAAACGGGACTTGATTTCTGTTTCAAGTATAACGGCGCGCATTACAACTACCCAACTATTATCTTCTATCAGCTTACTTATGAGCTTGCAGTTATGTGGCAGGCATCACGTAGACACTATAGACTTAACCAGACAGAAGAGTGTCATACTTACTACATGGCTACTGAAGGTACACTTCAGCAGCTTGCGATTCAGATCATGGCAGAAAAGCAGGTTGCTGCATCTGCTATTCAGGGTAAGTTCTCAGCAGATGGTCTTACATCAATGGCTAAGGGTATTGATCCAAGACTTAAGATGGCACAGATGCTTGCTGAGGGTGATAGTGGCAAGGACAGAAAGTCTCTTGAGAACATGTTTGATGTTATGAATGCATCCAACAATAGTTCTGATGATAATTATGTCGATTATATCCCACCTAAGACCTTCTATGAGGTAATGGACGGTGCTGAGATGTATGAAGAGCATAAGACTGATTCTGTTACACCTATTATCACTAGTGTCACAACTGTTATTGGTGCAACTACTAAGAAGTCTGCTCCAAAAACAAAATCAGCTAAGACTAAGAGTGCTGGCAAGAAAAAAGTTACTACGGCTAAAAAGGTTACTGATACCACCATCAAGGTTGTTGACAGTGCTTCAACTAGTCAGATGCCAGTATTTGATATCTTTGGTGACTTTGAGCCTGTTGTTTATAACGATGAGCTTACAGATTTTGTTTCTAAAAAGCCTAAAAAGGCAAAGGCAATTAGCGGTCAGGTGTCTATTTTTGACCTTGCAGCTTAAGTCTTTTATAAAAACTACTATTAACTAAAAGGGAGGTTGCTATAACTAAGCAACTTCCCTTATTTTCATTTATAACAAGGAGATTATATTAATATGAAGTATATTTTTGATTCTAAGGAAGTTTCTAACATTTGTTCACTTATTGCAACTGTAAAGGAAAAGGACACTAAGGTAATGCTTGTTCTTGGTTCAAGAGATCTTGGAGCAAACATTCTTGGTGGAGTAAGAGTTACTACTGATGTTGAGCAGATTCAGTATCAGATGCAGGTTAAGAAGCCAGAGGGATGGAACGGCGAGGCTGAGACATTTATTGTTAATGCTGACAAGTTCAATACTATCTGTGGTGCTATCGCTTCTTACAATGAGGATATCTACTTTGAGAAGGATAACACAATGCTTATTATCGGCGTTGAGGGTAAAGTAAAGACTCCAATCGAGCTTGAGGCTGATGCTCCTCAGGGATTTTCTGATAATGAGATGCTTTTTAACATTATGACTTCAGGAGCTGCTCTTACAAATCTTATTCATAAGGGACTTGCTTTCACATCACCTGACAATGGTAGGACAGCTAATGCTATCTTAAATCTCAGACGTTCTGAGGGTATTGTTAAGGGCTATTCTACAGATGGATTTATCATTGGAATGGCAGAGGAAGAGGCTAAGTTCTTAACTAGCGAGAGCTGTAACGAGCGCACTAAGGCACTTGTTGATAAGATGGAGGCTTCTCTTGATGCTTATTGTACTGAGTCAAAGCAGAATAAGGATAACTTTAATGTTTTGCTCCCATCAAAGGCTGTCAAGAACCTTGAGTCTATCATTAAGGGTCAGAAGGGCGTTGCTATCGCTGTTGACAAGAGTAAGGTTTTATTCCAGATTGAAAACAAGGTTATTTATACTGTTGTTCAGGGTAAAACATTAGGTGTTAATCCAGAAATGATTGAGCAGTATTTAAAGGCTCCTGCCAACGTTCTTATTGGTTGCGATGGTGCACAGCTTGTTAAGGCTGTTGATTTTGTAAATACAATCAACGGACTTAATGCGAAGCCAGGATGCACTCAGGTAATCATCAATGAAGATGGCTCTAGCTTTAAGCTTGTTGCGGGTGCAGCGGATCAGATCGAGTCTGTAGTCAAGACTACTGCTTTTAATGGTGCGGTTGATACTAAGATGAGTGTCGATGGCACTAAGTTTAAGGCTGGTATCAATGCTCTTTCTAAGGGCAATGTTGTTATCGCTTCATGCGGTCATATTGTGGCTTTATTCAATGGTACTCTTGAAGAGACAGATGCTAAGAATGTTATTGGTGTATGTCAGGTTGTAGCACAGCCAGATACAGACGATGAGTCCGAGGCTTCTGAGGAGTAATTTACTTCTATAACAGGATAAAAAGATTGGCTTTATAGCTACAATTCTTTTTGAGCGCATTTATTTGCGCTCTTTTTTATGCCTAAAAATATTTTGGGTATAAAAGAGAGTACAAGTTTATGCTTTTGCTTTCTAAATAGAGCCTATAAGGAGGTTTTGATTTGGATTTTTGCATCGATGGAAAAAAATTAACAAAAAAACCCAAAAAGGGTATTGCTATAAATAAACACTTTCATCGAAACTACACTATGGTAAAGGTATTTTGGAAGGAGGAATCACATAATGCCACAGTTTTTTAGAGGCAAATTTCACGGTTGGCTTTCAGAAAGTCCAGCTAACGATGGGGTTGCTTTTCATCAGCTATATAACGGTACAGTAATGTTCGGTCAGGTGTTGACTGTCTTTGTTATTCTAATAGCTATTTTTGCTGGCCTTATATATATGCAGGTTCATTTTGGTTCCTTATTCCTAAATAAGGATAAGAAGGAACGCAACGAGACAAAGAGAAAGCTCACAACACACGTTGTTCTATTTGTTCTTGTTATGGCTACGACTTTCATCGTGGCGCAGTGGATAAAAGTTTTTGCTTGGTAAATCTAAAAATTTACATAGATTTAAAAAAATATGGAGGTTATATTATGTCACTACTTGGAATGAAGCTCATGGCAGCAATGCCAACAGCAGCAACAAGAATGCTCTGCACAGCAGGTGTTGATTTTGACGCTATTATCAATAGTTCAGGATCAGCAGACACATCTGCTCTTGATGGTCTTGTAGAAAAGACAGAGGGCGTTGGCTGGTCTGTAAACAGACTTGTTGTTACTGTAATCATCATTCTCTTTGTAGTTGGTGGCGTAGTTGCAGCTGGTAAGCTCTTCTTCATGTCACCTCAGGAGAGACAGGATGCTAAGACTTCAATGATCTGGAAGGCTGTTGCTGTTGTAGGCGTTGCTGCTGTACCAGCACTTATCCTTCTTCTTACAGGTGTCGGACAGAACCTGTTTGGCTAATAAAAACATATATCCCCAAGCTTAATGCTTGGGGAGGCTGTTTTTGATTAATGGAGATTGTGAAATGAATTTCTTGATTAATAATTTTGCTTTATTGGACCCTATAAGTCCTGCAAAAATTTTGGATCCTAACTATATACAGACTGGTAATAGAGATTTGGATATGGCAACAGGTATTATCCCTGTTGAATATATATTGGAGCTGATCGGATATATTTCTGGCACAGTTCTTATAATTGTAACTCTTGTTTCGCTTATGTTTTTAAATTATCCAAGATATGTTTCTGATGCAAAGCAGAAGGTTTCTTTTTACCTGATTTCTATTGGATATATTTCAGCTTATGCATTCATAGGCGACTTAATTATGAAACTAACACTGGATGCTTTTTTCTTTTCCGGTTGATAGATAGAGATGTTGAGAGGATGGTGTGATTATGGCAATTGGTACATATGATATTCCTAGAGAGCTTAAAGATGAGGATAAGTGGTTTAAGTTCTTTACTAAGACACAGCTTTTTATTTTTGGAATAGGGCTTTTGATTGCTGCTTTTTTCGCTTTTATATTTGTTCCTATGGGGCTTATACCTGTTGCGGTAGTTATTGCAGTTATTTCCCTTTCAATTGCAGGGGTGTTGGCATTTTTCCCAATGCCTAATTCAAAGTATTTATACGGTGGCGGTTATCCGCTTTACATTATTGTTTTAAGGCTTATTACTAAGATTTTTGGCAAGAAGAAATTGTACTTGAAAAATTATGATTCAGAGGAGAACGACTGATGAACGTTGTAAATTCCATTAGTAACTACGGAATGCTTATCATCTTTACACTGATTGTACTTGGCATTTGTGCAGCTGGGGCATACTTATATTTTGTAAAGATCAAAAAGGTTAATTCCGCTGAAGAGAACGTAAACTATTCAAACTTCATAAGGACTGATGTTAATGAATTTGTCAAGTTTGATGATATTATTCAGTGCAAGGGTCAAGACAAAATGGGTATGATCGCTATTGGAAATAACACATTCATTGGCGGTATTGAGATAAACGGATATAACTTTGGCGCGGCATCAGCATCTGACAGAGAACGTACTATGCATAACGCTATAGCATTCTTTAATACTATTGAGAGTCCTATTCAGATGTGCCAGAACGTTCAGAATATCGATATTTCCCAGAATATTGAGGATATGAGGGAGCGTGCACGAGAACTCGAGATTAAGGTTATCAATGTTCAGGCTGATATTAAGATTGCGGTAGAAAATATGAAGCGTTTTGCAGCCAATGATGAACTGTTTTTAAAAGAGGAAAAGCGAGTAAAAAAGCTTGTTCACACAATGAGTTCACTTGAGTGGCAGCTTTCTGAGGCGAAAGAAATGGTTCATTATATGGAGTATGTTTCAGATGCTTCATTTAACACAAAGAGGACAAATCAGCTTATTTTCTCTTATACATACAATCCTGATGAGGATTTGGAGGAACTTTCTGATGAGGAGATTCTTTTAAGAGCGGAGGCTGAACTTAAGAATCTCGCGAGCATTTATGGTGGTTCTCTTGAGAACACTGGTTGCACATGGAAAATTATTACTGCGGATGGATTCACAGATTTGTTGCGTAGACATTTCCATCCAATTACTTCTGATGAGGTGAGGCTTGATGATCTTCTCAATTCTTCTTATAAGTCACTATATGTTACTACTGATTCGATAGAAGAGATTGCTAGGGAGAAACGTGGCGAGATAGAGTTTGAGAGAGAAATGATGGAACTTGAGGAGAGGCTTCGAGAAGAAGAAGAGGCTGCAAATAGAAAGCATGCTAAAGTGGTCGAGGAAGTCGGTCGGGTTGCAGAGGCTGCTGTATAAGGAGTGTAACTATGACAGAGTTATATGAGTTTTTGGTTCAGTTTTCAGATTATATAGGGTTGATAAGAACTGCAATTGTATTTGTTGTTCTTGGTATTGTTGCCGTAGTTGTTGCCAATGCTCTTCGTCATTTGCGTCAGCAGATGGACGAGCAGAGGGTTGAGAAGCTTCGCGATGATAATCTTAAAAATATTGATTATGACACCCTTGATAGACGTGAGAAGGCGACTACTCTTAGAAATGTGATTTCTGCAGATTCTATTGATGTAGGCCCCAATAGTTATATGGTTGTGTCAGACGGTGGTCAGAATGTCTATATCAGATCATTCACTATCACCTCAATTCCTAGAAGAGCTAAGTTTGCAAATACTTTTGCACCACTTATGAACTTCCAGAATTGTGAATCTTCTATATTTATTAAGCCTATTGCAGAGGACGAGATGCTCCGTAAGTACAACAAGCATATCAATGTACTTGTTGGTGAGTCTTATGAGGCCGAGAAGAATTCCAATGTCAATCGTGTACGTGACATTTCAGGCCAGATTCAGGATGCTAACGATTTCGCGGCGCAGATTGAAAGCGGTGAGAATAAGTTCTTCTCTGTAGGATTTTTGTTTACACTTCATGCTACAGATATTAAGGAACTTAATAAGCTTACCCAGGAGTTCCATTCAAAGGCACTTGAGAGAAATATCAATATTTCATGTTGTTATGGTGTGCAGGCAGAGGCTTTTGCTAATAATGCGCCATTCAATAAGCTTGTAAAGGTTGATTCAAGCACTATTAAGTCGGATGCTGTTAAGTTCTTCAATTTTGATAAGTATTCTGTATCTGCGCTTTACAATTACACACAGTCATCATTCTCTCATAAGAAGGGCGTTCCTCTTGGAAGGGATATGTTTACAGCAATGCCTATCATTTATGATTCATTCGATGGATCACATGATGGTTATACTATCGTTGTTGCTGGTAAGACTGGTACAGGTAAGTCAGCTCTTGTAAAAATGATGGTTTGTAGACAGGTGCTTATGGGCTATCATTTTGTTTCAATTGACTTTAAGCAGAGAAAGGGTACATCCGAGGGTGAGTATGCTTCTCTTGCTACTTTATGTGATGGCGTTAACTTCCAGATTTCTAACATGTCTAGTGATGTAATGAATATTTTTGATATCTCAGAGACTACAAGATATGTTAAGGATTCAGCTGATATTAGGCATGAGGTTAGAAGTTTGGATCTTACTGACAAGATCACCATGGTCACAAATATTATTTTAAAGCTAGTTGCTGGTGATGATGATCAGAACGTTACTACTTCGCTCACAGAGAACAAGTATTTAGAGAATATTGTTATAGAAAACCTTAAGGCGCTTTATAAGTCATTTGGCTTTATTGATGGTGATGCTGATTCTCTGTATACAACACTTGGCAGTGCTAACGCATCAGATAGTGCGATTTTGAGTGATGGTAGGGTCCTCAAGAAGATTCCTACTATGACTGACTTTTATAAGCAGCTCCTTATTTCAAGAAGAGATAATAGGGATGCCAACATGGGTGATGCTTATAACATCCTGATTATGTCTTTAGCAAACTATGTTAAAGAGCTGTATTACTCCGAGAGAACATGCAGATTCTTCACTGCAGAGCAGTTCAAGGCTCTTCCATATAGTGAGTCAATTAAGTGCCGAGAGTATAAGAATGAGATGAATGTTAAGGAGGCAGTAAAAGAGGTACGAGGCATCAGGGCGTATTTCGACGGTCAGAGTTCTGTACGTATTAATAAGGATTGTCCTTTTACCAATATCGATATTTCTCTTCTGTCAGATTCAGAGAAGAAACTTGTTCAGCAGATTGCTCTCGAATTTGTAAATGAGAACTTTATTAAGAAAAATTCACTTTCTCTTGATGCTAATTCCAAGATGCAGGTAATTGTGGATGAGGCTCATGAGATGTTTAAGAACCAGTATGATAGAGCTGTGCTTAATGCGGTGTCAAGAACTGCTCGTTCTCGTAACGTATCACTTATGCTGATCTCTCAGACAGTTAGCGAATATGCTAGATTCCCTGAGACTCAGGATATTTTAAAGCAGGCTACTACAAAGTTTATTTTGAAACAGGATGCGCAGGATAGAGATTTCCTTATTGATAACATTAATCTGACTCCTGCACAGGCAAGTCTTATTGTTGATACGCTTGGTGGTAATCCAGACGATGAGTCTGATTCTAATAGGCACCGAGGCGAGGTATGTATTGTAGATAATAAGACAGTTGCGTTTTGTAAGGTTGATTATCGTAAAGAAACTGAGCAGCTTGCGGTTGCTACAGATGCGAAAGGAATTGAAGAGGCATTTGCTAAGATGTCTGCTTAAAGGACGAGATTATGCCAAAGGATTTACGTAAAAAATTACAGATAGTTGATAGGGTATCTACTTTTCTAGCGCTAATACTTACTATTGTTGCCTTTTCTATGCCAGGTAGTACGGCAAGTGCTGATGGTTATGAGGATTGGTCTTGGATTGCCGGCACTACTGCTGATGGGGCTTTAGAGTCTGGGCTTGATCTTGGTGAGACTTCGAATGAGACAAGCACAGGTGACGATAGTGAGTCAAATAAGGAGCCTAGCACTATTGAAAAAATGCTTTCTGGATTAGTGGCTTCTCTTGGTACGCAGGTTTCGAGAACACTTAATGCTGTTTCTGGTGTGCCTATGACCATTACTTCTATTATTATGGGAAAGATTGCTACTGGTGGTAACTCTTTCTTTACTTTCGATTTAACTGATGGAAATGTGTATGGTGGTATTGGTGCGTATTTGTACGTCACGCTTCAACAGTTGGCCCTTACTTTTGTGTTTGCTGTTTCGCTTTTTTCAGTAGTTAAAGCAATGTGGAAGGGTGATTCTAAGGCAGGTCAGTTTTTAAAGGATAATATTGTAGCCTTTGCTGGAGCCATGATTCTCCTCTTTATAATGCCTAACATTATTGATGCTGTATGCATTATAAGGGATAACTTATCTATTGTAATGTATAACACATTGACAGGACTTGCTCCAAATTTGAATTTTGCAAATGGTATTGAGGCAGGATATAAGGACTTATACGAGACCACTCCGAACATGGTAAATGCAGTTGCATATGCGTTAGTGTGTTTCTTACCTCTTACATATGTCTTTTCCTATATTAAGATTGCAATCATGCAGCTGATCTTATTTGGACTTTTCCCAATGTTTGTTTTTGCGGGATTTTTGGATAATAAGCAGTCAATCGGTCAGTGGTGCGTTACATTCTTTACGAACTGTTTTGTTCCAGTCATTGATATTGCACTTATGCTTTTGCCTTCGATATTGCTGTCAGCAATGAGCGAGGCGGCTGGTGATACTAGTAATTTTGAGGGCAGTTTTGTTCAAGGCTTGATCATGTGGATTATGTTCCAGGCTATTGTCCCTACACGTAATCAGATACTATCAATGCTTGGTAATAGGTTTGGCATATCTAATGGCAAAGGTCTTATTGGACTCGCAGCTGGTGTCGCTGGAGCAGCTAAGGGTGCTATTACAGGCGCTATGGCTATGGCTGGTGGCATTAAGTCTGGCATTGATAAGCATAATCAGCATAAGGCTGAGAAGAATGCTGAGAGAGAAAAGGGTAGTGAGGAAAAGCGTGCAGCTGATGGTATCTCTAAGAAACTTGGTGAATTGGATGCTCCTAAATCAGGTAATGGTAGTTCAAAGGCTGATTCAGAGGATTCAAAGGCAAAAGGTTCACAGCCGACAATAAACGATGAGATACCAGGGCGTAATGAGTCAGAAGGAAACGCTCAGCAAATGGGTAGTGTTGCTTCTGATATGCAGGCAGCTGGTATTGAGCCAAATCCTGATAAGGACGCGAAGCTTTTGGGCGATCTCGATGGCGGGGTGGCTGCTTCAACAAATAGCAATACTTCAATAGATGCAGATATCAGTGCTGGCACACCAGATATAGGCGATGTTCCAAGTGGTACCGAGCCTGTATCTAATGATGTTAATGATGCGATTGCTGACTCTATTGTTACAGCTAAAGACATTACTAATGCAAATAAACAGTACGATGCTAAAGCTGAGGATCAGAGTTCTGATGTATTGGATGCACATGCAGTTATTTCCAATAGTGCTAATGGCGATGAATTTAACAATGCTAGCCGTTACGCTAATCTTAAAACTATGGATAACATGAATGCCAAGATATCGGGCATTAATGACGAAAACGCTAAGCTTGGAGCATTAAACGTACAGGATAAAGCGCAGCTTCGTAGTCAAGAGAAGGAATTAAAGAGTCTAGAGAGCGGCGCATGGACAAAAGTGCCAGATGGCCGTCAGAGGATGCAAGACTTAAAGAGCAGTAATGAGCAACTTCGCAGTAACATTGAAAGCAGGAATGGGAAGATTGCTAATAACAATGCAAGCAAAGCCGTCTTAAATAGTGAAGTCGCAAAACGTGCTACTTTTGAAAAGCAGTATGCTGGCGCAAAACAAGAGGAGGCGTTCAGCAATGCTACTTCTTTCAGACAGAAACTTGTTGCAGACAAATACGCTGATATTGTAAATAAGCCAGTTAGTGGAGGTGCGTTGTCTGCTTCACAAAGAGCCGAGCAGGTACGTGCGGCGGATTACAGAAGCATGAAGGCGAGACTTGCATCTGGTACTCTTGCAAGTGCAGAAAAAGCAACTGTCATGGTAGGCGCAGCTGTAGGAATGATGGCATCTGTAGGTGCAACATCGGAACAAGAATATTTCAAGGGCGCTGATAGTTCGGCAGGTAAGATCTACCATGCTGCAAAAGATTACGTTCAGTCTGGACAGGCTGAAGCTACAGCGGAAAAGTTTGTCGATGACGTGGCTAGCGCTGGCAAGGGCGCTGCCGCAGTTGGCAAGGCAGTTGGCAAGGGTGCTGTCGCTGCTGGCAAGGCAGTTGATAGTGCTAGTAGCAAGGCATTGAATTTTGCAAAGAATAAGGGCATGAACTTAGGAACTGTACGCAAATAATAATATTTTAAATGGCAGGGTGAGATATTTACTCATCTTGCCATTTGTTTTGTAAAACCACTTGACATTAAAATAACACATGTTATTATATTTGTATGTTAATTATATGATGCGACAAGTGTATGGTTTGATAGTTATAAAACAGGAGGTTTTATATGATAAAAAAGGACGGAACAAGGTGGTTCAGTGAGACTCCAGAGGGAGTATATGAGCTTAGTAATGATAATGCATACTACGGGGTGGCTACAGAAATTTTAGAACTGATCTCATCGGATGAACTGGAAGGTGTTAAGGAGAGGATTTCTCGCGTAGTTGAACTTTACAAGATATCTAATGGCTTGCATTGTTCATCGAATATTGAACCAGGGAAAAGATGTCAGTGGCTATCGCCTATCTTTGAACAGCTTTCAATTAGAGGTAAAGAACCGCATCTGTGCGAGGTTGTTGCTCGCTATGCTGTAAGAGAGGCGTGGAGAATAGTTAGGGTTGAAAAGAGTAGCGACATGCTGTGGGAACTGTATGCTTTTTATAGGGATAAGATATTTCCACTTGTACTGTATAGAGAGTTGTATAAATGTGAGCAGTATATGAGAATTGTTCATGCTTTTTATACTGAGGTTGGCATCAAATCTCCGGAAAAAGGAGAACATATCGATATAGAGGAGTTTTTCTACGGGTTGGAAAGAGGCCGAGTAAAGGGGTGGAATACTTCTTTTAAAGTAGAGTGTGATGAGAGGCTCTTTAGGATCCATCCTGTGTTCCATGATGAAAGGGATGTATTTTTAGATTTAGTACATATTCCAGTGCAGCTTGCTAAATATGGTTTATCTTTCAATACTTTGCCAGAGGAACATAGAGCGATTTATAAATCAACTATCGAGTGTTCGGAGTTTGCATATGGGTATGATCGTATTTTTGATTTCCATGATGCGCAGCAGCATTTTAAGCACAATGACAGGGATGTGAGAGATTTTTATAAGCGTGCCGATGAGATGGGGTGGGACGGTTTTTGCTTTGTAATGGCATCTTTGATAGTGTCAAATAGCATGCGTAATCGTATTGCTAGAAAGTGTGGGTTTAGCAGTTCGGATGTTGCACAGTATAAAGACCCTACGAAAAATGTATTCAGGAGTATAGGACGCGGAATACAGATTGCGATTGCTTCGGCGGTTGCGATTGTGGGAATTGCGATTCTAGTCATTGTTGGAGGTGGCATTGGTAGTAGATTTGGATGGGTTGCTGGTGTATTGGCAGATGGAGCCATACTTGGAGTTATATTTAATCCAATGACGAGATTGATCTTCTGGGATTCAAACAGTGACTATCATGTTGGGGTAAGTTCCAAGGGCGGATATATATTTTGGAAATAAGTAGAATTGAATAATGTAAAGACGTTTTTTAAAAAGGATGTTTTTTCTACACACAATCCAATAAAAGGATTGTGTGTTTTTTTTGTGAATTTTTATAGTGTTTGAAACGTTCTCCAATACGAATGTGCCGCAACCTAGAGTTTATGCACATTCCATGGCGATGAGAATCAAATTATATGTTTGGATATTTTTGGGTTTTTTTGTTTAAAAATAGTTGCTATAAATGTGCACTTAAAATTACCTTTATTAAGGTGAGTCAAAATTTAGTTAATTTATTCACATATATAGTGCGCTTTTGGAGGTAACTAATGGCGGTTTTAAATTTACTTTATGGTTTTAAACAAGAGAATATTGAGACAAGTATAAATAAGGAAATAATGCTTCGTGGTTATACGGCCAAGAGTGTACTTCGTTCTTCTAAGGAAACTATTAAAGATTATCTTGCAAAACATAGCGAGATACAAGCAGTAGTTCTCAAGGAATATTTAGATGGCGGTGAGAAGTTTAGCATTAAGGAGATTGTTGAGCTTGCTGATTATACAAGGGCGACAATCGTGGTAGTACTTGCTACAACGCATCGAGGGAAGAATGAGATGAAGGATCTGTATAGTGCAGGAATCCTTACAGCATTTTTCTCTGATGGTAAGTTTGGTGCTAATCCTGATGTGATCGCTGATCTGATTGTAAAGGGTAGAGATAGAAAAGAAGCGAGGAAATATTACAGGATTGAAGAGGTCATTCCTGACCATATTAATCTTACTTATTCCGAGTTTAGAGATTGTTATAAATATCTTCTTTCTAAGGAAGAGGGTTTAAATATCGCAGAGCGTTTCGTGACTATTTCAAGATGGTTATATCCAGGTCAGATGGGAGCGTTTTGTGATGCTTTACCTGACAAGGTAAAGGAAATACTGATGCAGTATCGTGAGTTTTATGACATTGCTAATAAGGCATACAGACTTGGCTATGCGAAACAGAAATATAAGATGCCAAAGGGTGTGACGCGTGGAGTTACTCCTGAGGGGCTTCAGAATAAGTTGGCAAGCGAGTCAAAGGCTAGAAGTAAGGCGGGACAATCAGAACCAATTATTAAACCTGCAAATGTAACGGATAGCTTTGCGGAGCGAGTAGTGGAAGAGTTTGGTGATGATGTCGCTTTAGAAGTAGTTAAAGACGATGCGCCTGTTGTTAAAGAAAAACCAAAAAAGGTTAAGAAAAGTAGAGATGATCTGTTTGCCATGGATGGTGATGTAGAGCTTGTCAGAAAAGATAAGAAATCTTTATTCAATAGGAAGAAAGTAGTCGAAGAGCTTGATGAGGAACCGGCAACTGTTGCAGAAGATGAGCAGCCATGGGATGAGGACATTATGGAAAGCCATTCTCCTGAGCTGTATGAGGAACAGGTTGATGAAAATTATGGTAGTTCCGATTATGGAGAGTCGCTTGAAGTAGAAGCTCCTGTGAGGGATGAGGAACCTGCTAGAAAGCCTAAAAAAGTAGTTAGAGAGAGGCAGGTTGTTAGCACGCCAAGTAAAACACCAGCGCCTAAGAGGGTTACACCAGCCCCTAAGGTGACAAAGGCTTCATCTCATGCGGACTATTCATCAATGAGCACTGAAGAACTTATGGCAATGTTAAGCCAATAAACATTTGTAGTTTACGGAATGTTAATACTATTTTAACGCAATATTAATAATGTTTACGCTTAGTTTATAAAATAAACATAAACTGAACAAAATTGCGTATTATTATGCTTTTTGTCGTTGCGTTAATTTTACAGCGCTTATGCGTTTAAGGAGAGGTAAAAATTTGTTATGAATGAGAATAAAAATCCACAAGGACGTGAAATCAAGAGAAGAAAGCAAACTGGTTATAGACTGTTCCAGAAGAAGGACTATGGAACAATCTATGAGAAGAATGAGGCGAGGTTTCCATTACCTGATATTGGAGACTATGTAATCGTTGAGTATAAGCACACTTATTCAAGAAGAAGAAATGAGGGTAAGGTTAAGGCAGTTTATAAGCCTGACTCTAGTTACTATAGTGCTAATGGACTTCCGCTTGTATTTAAGGTGGTGGATATAACTTGCCCTGAGGATCCTCTTAAGGGAGCGATTATGCTTGAGGCTACTGTTAAGAGTGGATATACATATAAATCTTCTGTGAATAAACTTAGGGTCTCTATCGGGTATTACAGATTGAACAAGCAGGAGTCTGGTGCGCAGCTTACAGAGTCACCTACTAATGACATTGACGATATGATTGCTGAGTTTGCTCCATTCTATAGAAAGAAACTTTTTGGCGAGGGTGATGGTTTAGATGAATGCCGTGCTTAAAAAATCATTCCTTATATCACTTATTTCTATAATATGTATTTTTGCTCTTAGTGGCTGTTCTTATATTACTGATAATGTGGCAGCAGGGCAGGAATCAGTTAATGAGTATCTTGATAACGGGAATATAAATGTTAAATTTGACACTTACTCAGCTGGCGAGATGGTCGAGGGTGTTAAGGAGGCGGCTGGCAATACATATTATGATGCTAAAAGCGGAGAATATGTTGAGGCTGGGCGCTATAGGATAAATAAGGGTGCAGATGCATTGAAAGCTGTCTGGCCACCTATATCAATATTTTGTCTTGCTGTTGGCTTTTTAATAAGAAGAGTTAATAAATCAAGTGCAGCTATTAGGAAATTTGCTCTTATTATGGAGCTTGTAATCCCGATAGTGCTGACAGTTATAGTTTATGTTTTCTGCTATGCAGCAGATAGCAGTATTGTAAATCTGTTTGACAGATTTTTCTAAAAGGAGATTTGTAATTTATGGGTAAGTATATTGAAAAATATTCTGCGTTACTTCGTGATGATCAGCAGAGAAACACAACTCGTTTACCAGAAGATAAGAATGTAGTTGAACCTTTAGCAAGGTATCGTGAAGCAAAGGCTAAGAATCAGGCTTTTAGCGTAGTATTTGGTCTTGCTACTCCAGAAGGCTCTCTTTATGGGGAGGATGAGTATGGTGTAACAATCGTACTCGAAAACGAGGTTCTTGCAAAAGATCTTTCATATTTTACTGCGTATATCAAAGACAGATTTATGAATGTTGACTTCAATGTGCTTGTTAAAGACATTGATGAGAAGAATAATACTGTATTTGTTCGTAGCGCACACTCTGATAGAGGAACAACTAAGGCAAAGCTTATCTCTGAGATTATTCACGACTTAAATGGCGGAAAGAAGCTTATCGTTCCAGGAACTATTATTTCTGTTTCAGAAAACAGAGTTCTTGTAAATATTTTGGGACAGGGCATCTTGGGTATTTGCCGTATTAAGCATTGGACTAATGGTTTCCAGAGAACCCTTGTTAATTCCATAGAGGTTGGCGAAGTGTACGATTTCCTTATTGATAGTATGCTTCCAAAGGGAAAGCATGCAACACAGGCTTTTGCGCTTACAAGAGATACTATAACTGAGGATCCTTGGAAGAATCTTCCTGATTTTATTAAAGAAGATACAGTAATTGATGTTACTTGTATAGAAAAGCCTGATGGAAAGACTTATTGGTGGGGTAAGTCAAACTTTGTTAAGGGTATTGAGATTATGTGTGATTACACAGAGAACATCGGCAGACCACTTATTGGGGCTATGTATAAGTGTAAGATCAAGAAACTTAGTCCCGTAGACCATGTGTTTAAGGTTGTTCCTTTTGCACTTGCATCGAAGGATCCACAAACTATTGCAGCAGTTAAGTTTATTAATAGACGTAGAAAGAGTAAGGCTGTTGTCTAACAGCGGGTATTAGAGGTATTAGAAATGGATATCGCTACAAAACAGAAATCTGTCCTTATGAGACAGCAATTAAATGGTGGAAATAGAGTGTATGTCTGCCAGGATAAGTTGAGAGAAACTCTTGATAGAGAGTATCACTATCTTGACAGTGATCTTAAGCTTAAGAGATTTGCAGCTGATGAGCTAGGTTTTGTGTCAGATTGCCATCTGCTTTATGCAGTTGCAAACCTTGGCGTAGCAGATACAGATGCTATCACTATGTTTAACAAGGCTCTTCATAGGACAGCTCCTGAACTTCATATCATGGATGTCAACAATTCTGACAATGTTCGTTCAAGACTTCATGCTCTTATGACAAGTGGATTCCTTTTTAAGATCACTTATGAGGTTGATACATTTGATGCAGATAATAAGCCAAGACTTACTCACATGTCACTTTACACATGTGCTCAGGATGGTATCTATCACATGAATCAGGTGCTTGGTAAGAGGATGGTGCATCAGAATTGGATACAGGCTAAGAACCCTTATGAAATTGTTGGGCTTGCAGCTTCAGGTTATGTTGCATCAAAGATGGCTCTTGCTGATACATTCTGTGAATTCAAGCAGGGTATTTTCCAGACTAAGGCTATCGGCACTTGCTTCATTCCAGCAATTCTTAAATTTAAGTATGAGAATGGCGAGCCTGTACATGTTGGTGTTATAGATGCATATCTCAATAGATATGAGATTGCTCAGTCTAAGGGAGACCACGAGGATAGGTGTATCTATAAGGTTAATCTGATTAAGCAGTTCTTATACTCAAGAGATATGAAGAATACTGTCGGCAGAGCTGTTGTTGTAGTTGAGAACAATGCTGATCTTGTGGAAATGGCTGATTGGATTATGAGGCTTGATAACCTTGGCGATGATCTTGATAGAGTTTACTTTACCGGTGAAGGTGTACATAAGGCTGGAAATGAGACTTCTGATTGCTTCCTTAGGATCAAGAAGGCAAAGAACAAGCAGGGCTACGATCTTGTTCCAGTTAAGCCAGATTTTCTTTGATGCATGTAGATTTTTTAGTGTTAGTAGGAGGCGGGAAAATCCCGTTATATTATGAATAAACGTTCTAAAACAATATTAGCAGTGCTTGGAGTATTACTTGTTTTTCTGCTTGCCATGAATGTGCTTGTTGGCGCAGTTCATGTTGAGGAGCCTGAGCAGGTGGTATTTCCACAAGGTGAGCTTCAAGACTCAGTGTTTGTTGCTCAGAATAATGAGTATGTTGAGAATGAGTCATTGTCTAATACTTATTCTTTTGAATCAGTTCCATATATGGTAGACGTTCCTGCAGGAAATGGAGCAAAAATTGGTTCTGGTATGATTTATCAGCTTTCAAATGGCTATTTTGCATACGTGGCTGAGTATACAGATCAGTATGATGTTCAGGATATTATTGCATCACAGTTCCCTGCAGCTCTCCTTATTAACTATGTGCCAGAGAGAACGTTGATTACTACTGAGGTTGATAAGGTTGGTTATATCAATGGTTTTAAGAGCGAATATGTTGCAGATTCATTATATGTAACTGACGGCGTTGCAAATCAACAGGCAACTGTTCTTGGTTATGCGCTTGATGTTCCAGAGGGTGTCTATTTTGGTAACCACTTGTTTGTTGCTGTAGGTACGGTAAATAGAACAACTGATGCTGCGGATACCTGCGCGTCAGTATTGTCAGCAATCATTAAAACAGTACGCTACGATGAGAAGCTTGATAAGTCTCTTACTGAGGCTAGGGAAGCAGCTCAGCAAGAAATATTAGCAAAACAAGAAGAGGAGGCAGCGGCATTAGCATCAGCTGAAGCATCTTCAACTGATGGTTCAGATATGTCACTTGCAATTGTTGGCGATGAGGTTACTGAGTCAGTTCCTATTGTTGTTCCTTCTGATTACGAGAATTTTGTTCTTTATGTTGATTGGACTATGGCTAATCCTAATGCAGTTCTTGAATTGTTCTTCCCAGATGGGCAGTCATACTGCACACCTATTGAGCAGACAGAGTATGGGGTTAAGTTTTCACTTACCTCTGCAACTCAGGGAACATATTCTCTTAGGATCATGAATTATCAGCAGTGCGGAGATATTGCGACTACTATAAGTGGTGACCCTGTTGAACAGTAAAGATGGAGAGTGATTGTAATGAATGCTTCTGATAAGAATAGATTTTGGAGTGCAATGACAAAGCTTTCTGCTAAAGATCGTATTACGCTGTTTTTTGGATTTGTTGTTGTAGTTAGTGTTGTTTGTGCAGGCGTTTTCCACCTTGTTTCAAGTAATTCGCTTCTTAGCTTTTCGTTTCCTGACTCTACACTAGCAAGTACTGATGCGGCTCAGACCTATAGAAGAAACCAGTATGAAAATTTTTCAACGGTCATTCATTTTCCAAACACTCAGTATGGTGCGTGTGCTACAGGCGACCTCTATTATAGCTCTAAGGAAGCCATATCTTTTAAGGACGAACAATTTGTCTTTGTGTATGGCGTAAAGGATGTTAGCGTTTCTACTGCTGATTCATACGCTTTCTCACTCTCTACTGTTATAGATGGGGGGGAGGCGAGCCCTACTAATTCATATGTAAGCGCTATTAACGATAGCGGCTATATAAATGCCACTTATGCAACATATGAGGCTGGCACCATTACTTCAAATGGGAAGGAATATTATGTCGTTTCTTATCAGTATAGGGTTGACGGGAAGGATCTGATCCTGCTAGTTGCTACTGATGTGAGGGATAAGTCGAAGCTTATTAAGGCTAAAAAGAATTATCTTGAAAAGATGTTTTACACTTTGACAAAGTTTGATTCTGACACAAGCTCTGTAGTAAGCGGTGGTGTAGATACTACTGATAGCACTGTTGGAAAGGTGACGGTAGTTGTCGAGTCTGATTCTGATGCTAATTCTCAGGAACAGGGTTCATCAGCTGCGGCTTCTGATATGTCATTATCTACTGAAAAAACTGCAGAGCAGATGGAAAAAGAGTTAGATGAGCATAATTACCACATTTTATATCCTAATGCGGTTGATCTTGATAGGTACATCGATGTGGATAGTAGTTTGACTAGTAGTGTAGTTGTTTTCTTTTTTAGATATGTAAATACAGATATAACACCAAATGATGCATACCTGTTGGCTCCTGATGGTACATACTATAAGCCTAGCTATTGGAATACTAATAAGGATGGTATGGTTTGCTTCAAAATTGCAAATCCTATGGAGGGTACGTATGGCATGCACATTTCTGCTGATGGGGCCTATGGGACTTATATTGTTGATGTGCTAGCTGAGGGCGTGTATGACAGCATTTACGGTGATGATATTGAGCCTCGCCCACATGACATGGATGAGTGATGCAGTAAGTTGTTGTTTTGAGGATTTTTTAAATGGCTAATGATAGCAGGGGGTTTGATACTCCTGAAGCATATAAATTTGTAGAGGAAAAAGCAAAAAATAAAGCTAAGCAGATTGCTAAAAAACCAGTCAACAAGCTTAAAAATAAAATTAAGGGTGTAATCAAGGAAAAAACCAAAAAAATTAGATGGATTATCCTTGCTATTGTACCGGCGATTATTATCATAGTATTGATTCCTGTGTTACTTCTACAAGGATTGTGGGATATTGTTGATGCAGTTAAGAAGACTGTCTCGCATGAGTGGGCGACTATTTGGAATAAGCCTGAATTTGACAATGACGCTATGAGTGCTTGGGATAGTGGTGGTGATCCTGACAAAACAAGCCAGATCCTTGAGAGTATGAAGGCTACGTATGATAAGAAAAAAAATGGGGCTTCTGACGGAGCAAGTAGTGATTCTTCGGAGTATGACGAGGAGACTCAGGCTGCGTTAGATGACCTTATGCGTGAGGAACATGTATTTCTTGCTCCCGAGGACATGATTGATATCACACAGGAGTGCGCCGATTATAATGACGAGATATTTGAGTGGAATGATATCTATTATGAGTCTCATCAGTGGGAGCTTGTAAGGAATACTACTGAGGCAGGCGCTTTTATTAATTGGACCTGGGAAGAAACAAATCCGTGCAAAGACGTAATTCCTGATATAACGGATACTTCTGCTAACGATGGGATTTATGGAAAAATGACGGAGGAGAACTTCAAAGGAGAAATTATTAATGGGGAGAGAGTATATACTGTCCATTGGCAAGAAATGATGGCTCTTGCTTATATGATTTCTGAGGAACAGTACCGTGAGAAAACTCTTGATGGCGAGACTAACGACGAATCAACTTATACTGCAAGTGAGGGTGGTGTTGATAAAATCAATAGTACTGATGGTTATTACTTATCGACATCTGACTTAAATTACATTTATAGGGTTTTTGAATACAATTTTGTTCATAGATATAACGCCGTTAAAGATAAGAATCATCAACACGCTCGCACTGCAATAAAGTATGATACTATTTCGACAAATCCAAAGGTGGCTTATAGATACTCCAGGGTGGCGGATCCAACTAACTGGGGACCATTTAACTCTGACCCGCATGGTTATAGCGGAGAAACTATTACACCAACTATATTCGCTCCTGATATTGCGCCCACTGGGGCGGCAAATATGATTGAGACTATTACGTATCAGTATGTGTCAACATCTGAAGTGCCTGATTATACGCCAGATCCTGAAAACTATACTCCACCCGAGGGTGATTATTTAGTGGGTAAGTGGAGAATAATTAATCCGGATACTTTTATAAACACATTATCCTCTGATGATTATTGTCCTTATTATAAAGAGGAGAATAATGAGAGTGGCCAGAAAGATTATAACTGGGTAGATAGGATGATGGAGAGATATGTTTTCTACCTTGATTTTATCTGCATGGGTACAGGCGTTGGCAATAGTCGCAGTGACTACTTTACGCATCTTGCAGAACTCTACAATAATAATCAGATAGAAGTCTATTATTATGGGATGAAGCCTTCTGATGAGGCAATTCTTGAGTTTATTGAGAATTTACAGGAGCAATATCCTGGCAAGGAAATTTTGATCAATTATGATAACGCCGTTGATTATGGTCAGTTTTATACCGTAACTACTGCTGATGTTAAGAGTCAGGCTAGTTCAGGGACTATTCCTTTTGCTAGTTATGGGGTAACAGTACCTACAGGCGTTGGAAGTGGTGGTTCAAGTGTTAACCCTGGCGATGCCGAGAGTGGAAGAGTTGATATAGAGGCTAGTTACGTTGGTGATGTGTACATTGCAGAGCATACGAATCCAACAACAGGTAAACATTACGTAGTAAATGGCTTTGTTTCGCTTGTTGATGGGGCAGATACTCCTCTTGATGGTGGATACTACTATACGAGGGAAGAGATTGCCGCAATGGTGTCTAAGGTTGGTAACTTAAAGGAGAATTCATTTAATTGGGACGCTGTTGTTGACGATCTGACGGAGTATCAGCACGCTACTCAAGTAGATGTGGCTGCACTACTAGCTATAATCATGACTGAGTATTCGAGAGGCATAGGTGTTCCTACTTATAACTGGTATAATCTTACGACTGAAAGTGGGTGTTATTTCATACACAAGGATACTGGACAGAGAAAATGGTGGAATCCTAAGGAAGAATACCAGAATTCATATTCTTCCATGACTACAAAGTATGGAACGACGGGATATAAAACGCTTGAAGGTTGCTGTATGGTTGAGTGTATGGATTCTATTGTTAGGCGTTATTGGAAAAAGGGGCAAAACACCTTTTATAGAATGACGTTTAACACGTATGGTTATCCCCAGGATTATGACAGCTCTATGGCTGCAATGGGTAATATTACTCATTCGTATTGTCCATGGTGGGATGATAATGGTTTTACAAGTACGGGAAAATCTGAAAATATGTGGTGTAATAGAAATGCTATTAATAAAATGATTCTCCTGCAGGCGGCAGGAATATCCAGCTAGTTAACACATATTAACGCAAATTTTATTATGTTTAATTATGCTGCCTCATTTCTCTTTCCGTACGCTTGTGCTAAAGCTCAAGCTGGCTACTAATGGCGTTTGTAACTAAAGTAGTCAGCGAGGGAAGGTTTTGTTTTTGAAAGGGTTGTGTTTTATGACATCTATGGTTAATGAATTTCAGTGGCGTGGCGATAAATCTCGCGCGCAGCTAGAAAAGAAACATTACGTAAAGACATATTTAGCAAATAATGGGATATCTGCAAAGCTAAAGGGCTACAATGCTTTGGTTTATGTGATCCTTTATGCTGCAGAGCATCCACAAGCATCTTGTCAGGAGTTATTTGAAGCATATTCCGAGACAGACGGTGCTTTTACTAATGACTATAGGATGGCATATAAGACTTCAACCTATGCCATCAAAAAGGTAACGAATTTAAAGGGTATTACTACATTTCAGTTTATTAAAGATTGTTCTGTAGCTTTGGAGGCATAATATGAAAAAGAAATTATTATCAGTTATTCTTATATCTGCTGCCGTGGTTATGTCTTTGACAGCATGTGGTAAAAAGAGTAATGCGACGGATACTGCTAGCGAGGATGTGTCACTTGCTCCTTTAGTGGAGACACTTCCTCAGCTTAGCGAGGCTACTCCAGAAGTAGAGAACAATTCCGTAGGACTTATGGCTTTTTATCCTAATAGCAATGAAAATATGTACGCTCTTGCGGGCACCAATGCTATAACCTTTTATTTTGAGAATAAGGGGATTCAGCTTGGTGACGGAAAGATCGGGGTGTATGAGGCTGAGACAAACAATATCTATTCTACAGTAGACGTTGCGGACGCATCTTCATTTGTAATTGGAGAGATGGATGGAGTTGGTACTTCTCTTACCGGATGGGAGAGCGGAACGAAGATCGATGTGTATTTCTCAAAGATCTTTGAGACAGGCAAAAATTACTACGTCCTTATGGATGAAGGGGTGTTTGCACTTGGCAGCGTATCATCTGCTCCTGTAACTAATGCATCACTTATCACATTTTCTGTCAAGAATTATGGTGTTGATATTACTGGTCTTGATCTTAATAAGACATATAAGGTTGGCGATACTGTTACTCTTAGCGTTTTAGTTGATGGTGATGGTGCAACCATGTTTGCTCTCAAAGAGTACGATCAGACTTTCATTACTGCAACTCCTGATTCAGCAACAACAAGCTCTGCTGTGTCATTGACTTTTGATAAGCCAGGCACTCCATCTGTTACTATTGCATTTTTCAAGGGTGGCAAACAGGTAGATTCAGTTACTTTCTCATTCCCTGTTGCTGACGAAAACGGCGTTGTTGCATCATCTGATGCGAATTCTAGTGCATCTGAGGATGCATCAAAGTAATGTACTTTATGTGTCTGCTAGGTTATTTTTCCTTTACATAAAAAGAGACTATGAGAAACGGGTGAACAAACTTGTTGATGGGTAATTGTTTTGATGGTTTTGATTGATGAGTAGGTATTCACTCATACCGAAATAACGTGTACAAAGCGTAAAGAAATAAGGTATATATCACTATATGTGGTATATGCCTTATTACATTTAAAAGAAGCTAAACTCGACTTGGGGTTTAGCTTCTTTTATAGAATATGCGGACATTATATTCTCATGTAAATAAAGATACAGTCATTATCAAAACGTGGCTTTAACCTTGCATGAAGTTTCTTCTCATCTTCCGGATCAAGACGTTGGAAATGATATTTTGTTAAATAACGATTCAGCAATTTACCATCTTTATCAACAGAAAAACCATACAGAATTTCACAGCCTATTACATCTTGTATACCTTTAACTATTGGAATAATGAAGTCGTTAAAGATGATTAGGCCACATCCTTTATGATAAGGATATTTTTCTATATACGAATCATTTATTGCAAATTCAGCCAATTCAATGCCTGACATTGCATCGAAAACTGTTTTTTCTTTACCACCATCAATTATGATATGTTCGTTTTTGGTGACTAGCCCTGCTTTTAATCCGAAGTACGCAACTAGTTCATTAGTCACAATATCTCTTACTAAATATATACGCTGGGCATTATGCTCTTCATCGTGGAATGAATAGTTCTGTAAGTATTCTATTAGTCCAATGCCACTAGGGATTGAAATACGGAATTCATCTACATCATGCATATTGTCTCTGCTTAATGTTAAATGCTCACAGTAAAACAATTCATTCTTAAGTATAATATTACTTTGATTCATGCATTTCTTTTGCCATGATTCGGCGTTTCATCTCCTGAACTTCAGCCTTCATATCATCATATGGTGGCTTTGGCGATGTACGTATTTGCTCAAATATTTTGTTTCCAAGTTCATCTGGTATGTCCGTTAAAGTAAAAGTTACTCTTTCAGCCATGTCCATTCCTCCTATCATAGGCATTCTCCTCTCTTGTTAATAATATATACCAACAGGGAAGGGAGCGTCCGCATCTCCAAACCCTGATTGATAACCGCTTGGTTATAAATAGGGCTTGGATGCCCATATTCAATTATTTTTCGCATAAAAGCGAATATTATAGACCTTTGCCCACTTAAAACTAAGTACCTATGGCAATGCTTTAAGTGTAAATGTTAAGCAAGGGTGTTAGTAATTATACTTGCTAACAAACGAAATTTATAAGGTAATCTACCTGTATTATAGCAAATATATTTGGTTTAGCAATCTTGCAGAATTCAGGGGAAAGATGCGTATCTTGTGACTTTTTGCGCTATTTTGTGCCAATTTGTTGTTGCGGCTAATGTTCTTATTACTATAAGATAATATTGTCTTTTTATTGGTATTTCTCGTACTTAGTGTGTATCTACACTATGTTCTACACAAATCCACTTGTCGTGGTGATTACCATTTAACTAGGAGGAAAATTACAAGTTCGCATATTAGAGACGCTATTTGCGTCTTATTTTTATGCCAACTTTTAATTTATAAATTTTATGAAAGGAGGAATGTCGCATGATTAAGACGTTCCATGGCATGGATAAGATCTGTGCTGGTAGCAAGGAGGAGGCAGTCAGCTTACTAAATGAGATGTATGAAAATACTTCTCTTGGAAAGCGTGAGATTACTGAAAGGGTGTCTTTAGATGGACTGTCAATTGGCGATGTTGTGAGGGTGTATAATCATTTCTCACGTTCTAAGGAGGCATCAAATGAAAAAGTTTTCCTTAGAGCTGCTTAATGAACAACTTAAGGCTTCGAAAGATGCAGAGTATGTTACTGATACTCCAGAGGGACTTGATCCTGATATGTTTGAGAGGTTTTTGAGGGTTTTAAGAGCAAAATCGTCTGAAGAGATTGCTGATATTACTGATGATGAGCTGGTTTCAATCTTGTGTGATTGTAATCAGTTTTTTAATGTGCTTGTTTTTGACACTATCTTTAATGATACGAAGATGCGTCAGCTTGCAGACATGAAGTCAGTTGTCTCAGCAAGAAGAGTTCTGTAAAAAGGAGGTTAGTTATGGAACTATTTGTCACTAACTACACGGATCGTGTAGGGAATGAATTTCTACGTGTAAGGAATGTAGAGGAGAATGGCGAAGAGGTCGTGAGGATACTCACTGTCCCTCAGTTCTGTTCGTATCTTGGTCATTCACTCGTAGACGATGTTCAGCTAGTAAAGGTAAAGGATAATTTCTGGCCACAGAATACTGTAGAAAAGTATTTTGGTGACTATGACAATTATGTTTGTACTTGGATAGTTGAACCTGCTGTAAGGGTTATTGTTTTTGGAAACAGACATTACCATGTACCTTTTCCACGTCTTTTATTCAAAATAAAGGTGTCGAAAGGAAGTGTTGTACATAAGAGATGCTTTGCACTAAAAAACGGGGATGATAAGACTCTTTATCAGTATCCTTTTGGCAATGTTAGTGATAGCGGTCATATCTGTACCGGAAATATTAAAATTGAAGGTCTGAACGAGGCTGTCTGTACGTTTTCAGAGGAATTTTTCCTAGGAAAAACAAACAATGATTACTATGGCAATGGGACTGGCAGAGTTAAGCCTGCTTGTTCTCAGGCTAAATTACTTGAAAAGTTGGAAAAACTTGATGTATTTCCAGAGAAGTGGCTCGTTGAAACGGGCGTAATTGAAGAGTTGCTTGAAAAAGCAGTCGCTTAACACATAACTAAAAACGAATTTTAAAAAGGAGGAAAGTTCGTCATATTTGACGAATGAATTATTTATTATGGATTTTGAATCTTTCAACATTTTTGATGCATTTGGAATGAATGAGACTACAGAGGATAAGGCAGATGAGGTAAAGGAGACTAAAAAAGCTAAGGCAGAGGTTGTAGATATTGCAGCTGATGAGGTTGCAGATACTGTCGATCTTGAAAGCGAGGCTGAGGATTCAGTTGTCATTTCAGATTCAACAGAAGAAGAGGCAAAGGATAAGGCAAGTAAGAAAAAAGCAGCTCCTAAGAAAAAGAAGGAGTCAACTCTAGTTGGACCTGTTGTTGTTAAGGGTATTGGTTTTACTTTTACTTATGGTGACAATGGCGTGAAGTACAAGCCTGTGGAAGTGGCTAAGGCTGCTTATGATGCTGGCTATAAAGAGGTCGCTCTTATGGAGCTTTATCACGATGGTGTTTCTACTGTTTTCTGTAATTTTAAGAAGGCTACTAATGAGGATGAACAGATCGGAGAGCGTGTTACTATCCTTAGCGGAGAAAACAGAGCTTCTTATCAGACATCTGATTTTGGCGATCTTGAGGCTGAGGAGGTTTCCGTATTTGATTTGTCTCTTAAATATGTTGAGTCTCACCCAGATTTCAAAGGATGCTCACTTTGTGTTGACACTGCTATCGAATCTGCAACACCTGTGTTCACAAAGAAAGTAACTCTTGTTGATGATAAGGATTATGCTGTCTATAGTGATGGCGGTAATCAGACATTAACAGGTGCACAGATTAAGAACCTTTATCCTGAAAAGGACGTTACTGTTGTTGCATATACTTCTGATGCGGATATTCTGTTTATTGGTGCTACTACTAAGAACAGAGTAACCGCAAGTCGTAGTGACTTTGGTATTGAGGGTGAGTCTAGATCAGTTAAGACAAAGGAACTCTACAGACTTCCTTTTGTATTATGGATTGAGACTTACGGAACAAAGGCTCAACTTACTGCGGATAATTTTGGCGGTAAGGCAGTTGTAGACAAGAATGATATTGTAGACTATCTAAAGAACTATTATAGGATCTTTAGATCACAATCCAGAAAATTTGATATCTCTTATGATAGAAATGCCGGCATTGTCGGTGTTGCTGTTGTATCAGGTGAGAAAGGAGCTGCTGTTGCAGCTCCTTCTTTTAATATCGTATCTAACGTTATCACTTTTCCTTTTTACAGAGTTGATTCTGAATATAAGGAGCGTGTTGAGAATACTGAATTGGGTATATTTAGGGGCTATGAGAATGTGGAAACACATGATGTGCATGGTGTAACTTTTGAGAGAAAGCTACCTAAGATTCCAGCATATTTACTCTCTGATATTATCAAGGAGTTTTCCAAGGATCTATCCAAGGAGAATATGGTTCAAATATATTGGTCTGTAAACGACCAGTGTTATTACATTAAAAAACCTACTGCCTCATATACAAAGGTCAGAGTGCTTTATGAGATGTGCCATACCGATGATATTCTTGCTCTTACAATTCATAGTCACAATACAATGACAGGTAGATTTTCAGCTATTGATGATGCTGATGAGATTTATACTGGTCTGTTTGGCGTTATCGGAAATCTTGATAAAAATGAGCTTACAATGAGTTTCAGAGCAGGAATGGAAGGTTCTTTTACTACCATTAAGTGCTCTGAGCTTTTTTCATTTGATGGTTTCGGAGGGATATGCGCATGAGTAGTACGGTTAATGGAAAGCCTTTAGCTGAAGTTCTTGCTTCACTTAGAAAGGTAAAATATCCTGCCGCTAAGAAAGGAAAGTATGATTATTTCAAGATTGACGAGTATATCTCTGTCTTTGATGAGATTGTTGGTATTGCTAACTATCTTGTAGATTATACAGATTTTTCTTATAGCAAAATTACTACTAGTCAGGAACAGTATACGGTGAAATGTCGTATTTCTATCTTATCAGATGATGGGAAAGTTGTTCTCTATAGGGAGTCTTATGGCGGGTATACTTGTCAGTATGAGAAGAATACCGGTAAAGATACTAACCTTTCTAATTCATCTAATTTTGCTTGTCATGCTGCTTTTAAAAATGCGGCAAAGCGTTTTGGTATCTTTGGAGCTTATTGCGGAGGCAATAATGAGAATTCTGATGTGTTTTCTAAGGAGCCAGACGAGACTTCAAGGAATCAGAACAAGAAAAATAGCGTGATTAACTTCGTTACCGACGGTAAATTTGAAGTAATAGATACAAAGGATGATCGTCCTGTATATAAGCTAAATGCATACGAGATAGTGGGGGATGTATGTAGGGATTCAATCTCACAGATCATCTTCTATCCTAATATGTATTCTAAGGACGCAAAGAAAATGAACGGCTATATTACTAAGTGTTGTAATAGCCGCACAAGAATGAGAATCAAAGTTCAATGTGTTGCAGAAAGAAATTCTGTAAAACAGTATGTATTCAAATCATTTGAGAGAGCTGCATAGGAGGACATGTATGGATAAGGTAATTACGCAAGACGCATTAAAGCGTTATCGATACAATACTCGTTTCTTATGCTTATGGCTAAGAGAGTTGCAGCTTTTTGCAGATAAACGTGAAGCTGGCAAAGAGATCAACCAGGGTATGTTTGCTTACGCTTGTAAAAAATGTACTTTTTATAAGGCTGAGTTCCTTAAATGCAAGGAAGAACTGGGGTATAACGATAAGTTTTCTTTTTTGGAGGACAATCATTTTATAGGCTTTTCAATTATCAATGGGAAGTTTGTTGGTGATGTATCTGATTCACAGATCAATGCTATAACTGATAAGTGGTATTATGGTTTTCCTGAAAGGGCTAACCATTATCAGTATGAGGTTGGTTGTTATGTGGATACTATGTCCGAAAAAAGGGATTTTACTAATTGGTTGTACAAAGATTATTTGAATGCTTCGAACTGATTCATAGTATTAGCAGTCAACTTTTAAAGTTGGCTGCTTTTTATTTATAACAAGGAGGATTTATTTATATGGAACAACCCAAGATTAAATATAATATTGCTGTTATTGGCAGTGGTGGAACGGGAACATACTTCCTTAAGGAGTTTTCTCGTTTTATCGCAGGGGGTAATCCTAATATTGGAAGTCTATATATTTTTGATGGTGATGTCATTGAGGATAAGAATCTTGCAAGACAGTCATTTACACAGGAAGATGTAGGCTTTAACAAGGCATCGGTTATGGCTGATGTACTTTCAAGTGCTTTTTCACTTAAATGGAGGGCTTTTGCTACATATCTTACTGAACTAGACCAGCTAAAGGACTTGTCCAGTAATGTCGGCTCAGTACTTTATATACCATTGATCGTAGGTTGTGTTGATAATCATGCTTGCCGTATGTTGCTTGAAGATTATTTTAACGCTAACGACAACGTAATTTATTATGACTCTGCTAATGAATTTTCGACAGGTGAGGTTATTTTTAGTTACAAACTTAATGGTAAGGTACTTAGCCCTACAAGGTCTCACTATTTTCCACAGATCAAGAACGCCGATTTAAGGAGTGTTACTGAAATGAGCTGCGAGGAGCTTAATAACGTTGCTCCACAGCATATTGCTACTAATATGTGCGCGGGTAATATCCTGTTAAAGGAGATCACTTCAATGTTGTCTGGTAAACCACATCCAGGTATGGTTACTTTTGATACTGATACTTATTATCAGGAGTTTATGCCATATTCTGATAATAATTGTGTCGCATAAGGAGGGTTTTATGATAAATACTTCTCTTGCAAAGCATATTATCAGAGAAAGTCCATACAATCGTGTTGGAGTTGGGTCATATTATGGCTCATACAACCTTACGTATGAGCTTCAATATGAGAAGTTCTTAGATGTACTGCATTCAAGAATGTTTGATTGCGGTAAGAACGTAAATTACGACATTGTTTTATCGGGTAATACTTTGACCGCAGGTGGCGATGAAGTAAGCATTAACGAGGACCTTGAGGTTTACCTTGATAGGTATGATATGGCCTACGGAGCTGGTACTGGAAAAGATTACTATAGCAGACTCATTTTAGAATTGGAAAAGCTTGGTATATTCGATAACTTTTCTATATATGAAGATGAGCTTGCGGAGTTAAGCGATTCACCTATTAGTGGTGATGGGCAGGAGGGCTTTGATGAAATTATGCGTGATTATGCTAGGACATTTTTATCTAAGCGTGAACTACTTAGGTTTGATACTAAGAGGTTTTCTGAGGCAGTACCAGAATTTGTTGATGAGCTGTGCTTTGAGTGGGATTGTGACCCGACTATGGAGACTAGTGATAAGTATTATATCGTGTTTGAATCTTCAATCATTGGGAAGCTACTTTCATTAGACGTTACGGACAGTGAGCTAGACATTGCGAAAAAGCTTTTGAGTAATGCTTTTTTGGGATTACATACCCGTGTAGCCAGTGATGGCACTTTTTATTGTTGGGGTATCTTTGGAGCCGATGAGATGGAGCAGGTGCATTTATGTGATTTACCACTAAACAGTGGTGCGCAGGTTGCCTTGGTTATGGCGTTGGCTGAGAGATACGGACTTATTTCTAAAAAGGAGGATATTGAACTGTGCGAAAAAGTGGCAGCATAGACTTTGAGCTTTCTGGGGATATGATATCTCTATGTAAGCATGAAAACAGAGCCTATGAGTTCAAAGATAAGATTCGCCAGCTGTTAAATGCTCGTAGAGAAGGGGTTGATATCAAGCAGTTTACTAAGACTGAGATGCATTTCCCTTCTATTTTTTATGATGCAGGTGTTAGCTATAATAATATGGACCTATTTGAATTTAATGATGGTTCATGGTTTGACGTATTTGGAAATTATATCAGTACGGATTCAATTAAGATCCTAAAATTGTTATTCGATACAGTGCTTTCTACTGAGGGCCTTGAGGATAGCTTTGATATAGTTAGTGATGAGTATGTCGATTATATTGTCGATATGTATGGCTATGATATTGATGATGAGTTTCAAGATGATGCTCTTGATGATATCTCCCGTGTCGCAAAAGAAATGGACGCAGCTTTAACAAGTGGCGATATATCTGTATTGGCTAGTAGCTTTTTTGATGCGATTGCAGAATTATTCTGCGATGTTGGACTTACTGGCGAGCATGTGAGGTGTAACTTTCCTTTAATTGGAGAGCTCTTATATGCTAACGAGAATAATCAAATGACTATTCACGCCTATAGTTCAAAGGATGTTTATTTGTATGATTCATACAAGGATAGGCTACCTAAAGAAATCAGAAAGCGGGCTGATGGATATATTAGTATATTCCGTGATCCATTTTCGTCTGCATGTTTTGATGATGCTTATTTCAACTTTACGTGCATAGACGATGATAGTGCGAAGAATACGATTGTCATGTTCAAAATGTCAAAGCGTGATTATTTTAATGATTGTTTTGTGAATGAGCATGTGATGAAGTTATTCTTTGTTGATGCGGTGAATTTTGTTGGCAAGGAATTGCCAGCACTTAGAGAAAGGTATGGGAATGGCAAATCAGCTGTTCCCATGTCTTTTTTATTGCATAAAACACTACATTTCATGCGCTTGTTTGCGTTATTTTTTGTCACTTTGTCGTTGCTGTAACTACTATATTTATATAGAATTATTGTGTATTTCTTTATTATTTTTCGTAATTAACGTAGATCAACGTTATGTAATTCCCAAACCCTCATGTCGAGGTGAACATATTTTAAACAGGAGAAATTATAGATTCGCATATTTCAAGACGCTTTGTGCGTCTTTTTTTATTGCCAATCTTTAATCATATATATCAAATAAAAAGGAGGTTGTGACATGGAGAGTGTCATGAAAACAGTGGTTCAGGCAAGTAGTTTTTATACTTGTAGAACTAAAAAACAAATGTCTGCAAAGACAGTTACTAGAAGCAGTGTTTTATATGGCGTATTGAACCAGCTTGGTGACAGACTTTCTGATGGTAGGGTGCAGGAATTGTACGCAGCAATCAGAAGTGGTTATCAAGATATTTCATTTCAATATGACTATGTAAGGGATATGCAGATCGCTGACGATGTTTCTTGCTTGAAACGGTTTATTGACTTTCTAGGCGGTTCTAAGATTCTGTCAGCAAAAACACCATTAACTGTAGAGACATCACGCTTTAAATTCTTGTCTTACGTTAATCTCATTGCAGAGAGAGACGGCCAATTGTATGCATATATTGTCTTTCCTAAAAAGGCTGATAAAAGCCCTAATGGAAAGTCAATTCATACTAATTCCGAGACGGATCTAAATGTGATGTGCGCAAAGGCTTCGCTTGAAGAGAGGTATCCAGGTATCAATATTGCTTTGGTATATCTTTTTAACGAGGATGATGCTCTTGGCAAGCCTGCTCAATTCAGAGTTCTTAAGACAAAGAAGAGTAATATCTTCATCCATGATTTTGCATCATACTATGATGAACATGGTTTTTCTTTTGATACTCTGTACGCTCAACTTGAGAAGGCAGCTATGACAAAGGTTTCTTACAATTGCTTTACTTGTGATTGCAGGGACTTTTGCCAAAAGAACACTATCTCAAATATGCCTAAGGCAAACGCCAAAGACGAAGCGGGCGCTGTAGGCTATCAGATGCCTACATTTACCGATACTCAGCAAAAGGTTATCAATAAGATTGA
>NZ_KK211398.1:52020-55890 GCF_000622085.1 Butyrivibrio proteoclasticus P6B7 | reverse complement strand
CAAGAAAAAAATGTGCTACGTCTATATCTTTATTTTTGCTTTTTAAGCAGTACTGAATCTCGCAAATTAGCTTGTGGTCAACTTTTGTCCGCCTGATCTTACTGCTAAAAACAAGTTTTCTGTTTTTTAGCAGTATACTTGTAACTAGTTTAGTTCACCAACTCCAAATCCTTACTGCTTTTTCTATTAAATCAAAAATAAAGACGTTGGCCCGAAAAAATCTCTACATCTTTTTTACAGAAAATGAATATAGGGCCGTAAAATCCTCCATTTAACCAGAAGGAAAACCAACCAGATAATCCTCAGAACATGCAACTTTTAAACTGAGTTTGGTTGTAGTTTAAATTGCAAGTTACAATTTCTTCTCCATCAAATCAAACTTACCCTTGCGCCAGCTTGCATATCCTCTAGACACATATCCATTATGTAAATATAATCTTTGTGCAAAGGGATTCTCCGTAAAAGTGTCAAGCCTGACGGATTGATATCCCATCGCTTTGATCTGCTCTTCAACATGATGTAAGACCGTCTTTCCTATACCTTGATTCTGAAAAACCGGAGAAACGCAAAACCTATGCAATATATATGAGGTTTTCTCATCATATCTCCATTGCCCATTTTGATATTGCTCATCACACTCGTCGCTTATCACATATAGGGCAACCAAATTCTCATTCAAATAAGCCAGATACAATGTTTGTTTTTCAATATCTTCTTCAAAATCTTTTCGCTCAGGATAGATATCGTCCCACTGGTATATACCGTGGCTTTCCATCTCATTTATAGCCTGCTGAATCAGCAAACAAATGGCATCTATATCCTGTTTTGTTCCTAATCTGTATACAATATTCATCTTTTTTTGTCATTTCATTATCCTACTACTATATAGGTAAGGATAGTATTCCTAACAGCCAGTTAGGATATTAACCGTCTTATTGCTTAAGCTGTAGAATGAGTGTAGCAAGATGGTCTGGCCACGCGTTATCCAGAACCTAGCGTTCGTATTTCAGTCAGCCAACCAGCTCCTCATTCGCGGCGTTCGTTTTATGCAGGTTGAACTTTTCGTTCGCGTGAAAAACCCAGTAGATTGAATAGGCAATGAGAGAAGTTGGTATCGACCATTGCAAATAATCTTATAGGGAGGATATCTCACGATGAATGCAGTTGGTATTGATGTTTCAAAAGGGAAAAGCACTGTCACAATCCGCAAGCCGGGTGGTAAGGTAGTTTTAGCGCCACGAGATTATAAGCATAACCGTTCAGCTATCAATGCTTTAATCAATGAGATCAAGAGTCTCGAAGGTGAAACCAAGGTCTGCATGGAATGCACTGGTCGCTATTATGAACCTATGGCCACATGGCTATCTAATGCTGGGATTTTTGTAAGTACAGTAAATCCTATGCTTATAAAAGATTTCAGTGACGATTCGCTCAGAACACCCAAAACCGATAAGGCCGATTCGCAAAAAATAGCCAGATACACCCTTGACCGATGGGATAAACTGAAGCAGTATGGTCTTATGGATGAGACACGTAACCAACTAAAAACAATGAATAGGCAGTTCGATTATTATATGGAGCAGAAGACATCGATGAAGAATAACCTCATCTCTCTTCTGGACCAAACATTTCCTGGTGCTAATGATCTCTTTACCAGCCCTCCTCGTGCAGACGGAAGCCAAAAATGGGTGGATTTTGTCTATACTTATTGGCACGTTGACTGTGTGGCCGGTAAATCACTTGATGCTTTTACAGATCACTATAGGAACTGGTGTAGCCGAAAAGACTATGGTTTCAGTGCCAAACGTGCAAGGGAAATCTATGAGATTTCAAAGGATCTAATAGCAGTACTTCCCAAAAACGAAACAACAAAACTAATCATTCATAATGCAGTCGATCAAGTTAATTCTATATCAAAAACAGTGGAAACACTACGTTCAAAACTGTATGATACTGCAGCAACACTTCCAGAATTCCCCATTGTAATGGCCATGGATGGTATTGGCCCTACCCTTGGTCCACAGCTCATGGCTGAGATAGGGGATGTCACTCGTTTTAAGCACAGAGGCGCATTGACAGCGTTCGCAGGTGTGGATCCAGGTAGCAATCAATCCGGACAATATGCTCAAAAAAGTGTCCGAACCTCAAAAAAAGGCTCGCCTCATTTACGCAAGACACTCTTTCAGGTCATGGATGGACTTATCAAACGCTCACCTGCTGATAATGACGTTTATCTTTTTATGGCAAAGAAACGTGCTGAAGGAAAGCCTTATTATGTTTATATGACTGCGGGAGCTAATAAGTTTCTTCGCATCTATTACGGACGCGTAAATGAATATCTAAACTCCCTTAATCAAGAAACACAGTAAACATCGGATATTCAATAGAGGCCGGCGTTAAGGCGGTCTTATTTTTGTGCCAAAAATGCAAGCATAAAAACATCAAATAATACGCAAAAATAAGCTTGACTTTTTATTTGCAGACTGGAAGATAATCCTATATCTCTATCATTTTTCTAATGCCATTTGGTATTACTTCGAAACCAAGTTTCTGATAAAAACCTTCTTTTCCCTTGGCAGAAACTCCGCCTATAGTAGTGAATTTCCCTGTAGAAGAATTCTTCACAGCATAGTCTACAAGGTGATTGACAATCATGGTCCCTATACCCATGCCCTGATATTCAGGCAAAACCACTATTTCCTGCAGATACCAATACATCGCACCATCGCCAACAAGTCTGCCCATTCCTATTAGTTCACCGTTTTTCAAAGCAGAGACATTTATAAGGCCATTCTGGAGTGCCTTTCTTGCGTGTTCTATAGGAATATCAGCAAATGCTGTAGCATTTCTAAGCCTCACAAAATCTTCAGGTTTAAGAATATTATCAACGAGTTCAATCTCATTAAGCTTCATTATGTAACCCTCCATTGTAAGTTTTACTGCAAGTTAAAGTTTCACCCTGCAAGTTGCATAACCCATACCCTGCATAGGCCAAACATCGCCTATATTAAGCCCTCTATCTATAAGCCATGCATCCTCTACAGATACAGACTTTGTTTGTCCCTCCTCATTTTCAAGTGTTACTGAAACCTTTGGCCTTTCTCCGGGTGCGAGCTCCTCGCAGCCAAAGTCTCCATCAAAAATCTGCTTTATCTTCCACATGAGTATTCCTCAAATTCTTCGTTTATCAGATCTTCGCTTGCTGCCATAGCCTGAAGAGTCATGGTAAGCAGCTTATCAAGTTCCCAGCCAAGCTGCTGCGCGCCTCGCTCAATTACTTCTCTGGAGCAGCCTGCGGCAAAGCCCTTGCTCTTGTACTTTTTCTTGAGAGACTTAAGTTCCATATCCTTGGTGCTCTTGGACGGTCTCATGAGCGCCGCTGCCCAGATAAGTCCGGTAAGCTCATCTGCTGCAAAAAGAACTTTCTCCATCTCGTGAATGGGTTCCACATCTATAGTTGTCCCACACCCAACAGTTATTCCATAGCCATGCGAGCATACAGAATGGATAATGTCATCACTAACACCACCTTCTCTTAGGAGTTCAGGAGCCTTCAGGCAGTGCTCTTCTGGATACAGTTCAAAGTCTATATCATGCAAAAGACCTACAATCCCCCAGTACTCTGCTTCATCAGAGTATCCCAGTTCATTTGCATACCACTTCATAACTGCCTCAACTGTCAATGAATGCTGGATATGAAATGGATCCTTGTTATACTTCTTTAAAAGTTCAAATGCCTCATCCCTTGTGATCATACAGTTCCTCCTCACTTCTTTTTTTCATAGCTCCTTGGCAAATGATACATGCCCTTCTAATTCGATATAGCCGTTCTTTTTATAGAACTCATATGCAGGCACATGCGCTTCTGTC
>NZ_KK211398.1:0-50935 GCF_000622085.1 Butyrivibrio proteoclasticus P6B7 | reverse complement strand
GGGATGACCTCATGCCCTTTTATGTACTCCGCAACTTTTTCACTGTAATTGTTGCCACCATTATATTTGCAATTCTGCCCCAACAAGCAGGCACTAACCATTATTTTCATCTGTTAGCTCCAAGGCTCATATTGTCTGACTCTAGTCCAAAATTGGCTCTTTTTTCAAAATACTTATCTTCTACTATATCTGTTTTTATAATCGTGGTAAATATTTTTTCTCACTCATGATTTTTCTCCCATATTTACGACTGTTTTATCTCAAATCGGAGAAATATTCAATTTCGAATCGGAAGAATATTAGGTTTTGAATCGGAGAAAAAATAGATTTTGAATCGGAAGAATATTAAGATTTAAATCGGAGGAATATTAGTCAAAAACAAACTTCAAGTTCGAAAGTCAGACTACTGAAACACCTCGCACAAGATGCATATTACCCCGGAATAACTATTTTGCTAATTACTTTAGACTCTCTCTTACTGGCTTATTGGAAATCATAATATCTATGCAATGCTTATGCGGTATTCCACCGCTATAGCAATCATAAATCACTTCATCCATCTGAGATATTACCCAACTTTACACCTTATTTGGAATAGTTCTCAAAGCACCATTTTGCGATCCTTATGATCAGTGCTTCCGGTAAAGGCTGATCATAGGGGATCCGTATCGTGCCCTTGCTTACGTCATAATCAGAGAGTTCCTCCGTAAATACAGCTGTAGCCTCATCACCGGGATAAATGCCCAGATGTTTCTTTGATGCTGCGAAATGAATGATATTACGACCTTTCCAGTAAGTGGGCATCGACCAGGAGATCCGTTCCTCCGCGTCCGGCAGTGCATCACGAAGGATCTCCCGGATCTCCATTAATCTGGGCTTATATTTCTCATCCTGGGCAGCAATGTATTCATCAATATTCTGCGGTTTCACACAGTAATGGTCCTGGTTTTGTCTGCTGAACTCTCTGCCGCATTTCGGACATTTCCATGCCATGGCTTCACCTCTTCAAATCTCGAGTTATCGTTCTGATTTATTCTGAAATTTAATCACAAATTTGAATTTATATAAGCGTATAACCTCTGAACCCGCGCACGGAATAGTACGAATCCGCCCCGTTATGGAATGTGAAAACCCTTCCGTAACGTCGTTCGCAGAACAATGCACCGCCCTTGTCGCGAATATCATCCGGCGTAGTGATCCAACTTGACGTTTTCAAATCAAATTCCCCGAGACTTTGCAGTCGGCGATAGAGTTCCTCCGTCATGATCAAAACGCCGATTTCTTTTGCTTTCCATTCGGCGCTGCCTGACGGCGGGTTTTTAGCACGCCCCTGTAATGCCTTTTCGTCATAGCACAGGCTTCTGCGCCCAGAAGGGGACTCCTTTGCGCAGTCGCAGAAAATTAGCTTTCCCGTCTTTTCGTCATAGCCGATGGTATCCGGTTCTCCGCCGCTCTCCTCCATCCTTCTCAAAACATCCATGGAGCCCTGATGCTCAAGCAAACGTTTCTCCACGTCAAGCCAACTCAGTTCCATATGAAGATTCTTATTATCCTGAAACCTCGCTTTTAATATTTCTAACATAGTTTCCCCCTCCAATCTCCGATTTGTCATTGTCTATAATACTGGAAGATATTCTCGTTAAGTATTCTCAAAGAACTCTATTGTTCGTTTACATACATCAACCATAGTTTCATCTGATGGCAGATGTTTACTGTCTATTTCAACCATCGTGACCGGTCCTGCAAAGATTTTCCCTGCCTTGTTGAATACTCTGCCTGCCGGAAAAAAGATATCCTTTTCCGACGCAATTATCAGAAGCGGAGCTTTAAACGATATCATTTCCCTCTTCTTATATTCCCTGGGCGGTCTCATCTCCATCTTGTATGAGGACATCATAATGTCGAAGAATTCTCTCCATATCGAATCCCCTTTTCCACCCATAGACTCAATCACTGCATCAAGTGTTTTCCCGGAAGGACTAAAATAGTATTTCATAAACGGAACGACCATCTTGCCCAGCATAGGCAGGATCGAGCCATGTGCAATTCCTGACGGAACCAGAAGCAATGCACTTCTTACATTCTCCGGATACATCCTGGCAAATGAAAGAAACATAGCGGAACTGTAGGAAGATACAACAAAGGATATCCGATCTTCTTTGTAATGATCCAGTACTTCCTTGATCCACAGTCCGTACTCATCCTTCTTGCTGCTTATATTTCTGTATGGATCACTTTTCCCCGGCATACCGATCACATCCGGTGCAATGATACAGTATTCTTGAAGCAACGGAAGAAACAGTTTCAGATTCAACGTTGTGATCCCGTTTCCGCCATGTATTGTACATATCCTTGGCTTTTCAGGATCACCAACAAGAAGGCAATGGGTTTTGCCAAATGATGTATCAAAATAATCTTCCGAATATGGTACATCAAGAGATGCAAGGGTCTTATCGTAGAACTCATGCATCTTCTTCATGCCGTCTTCATTTTTATAAACGAACTTTCCGTTCTTTATATTGCCCATAATACGTTATCCTGAAAGCTAAAAAACAACAACGATATCCGAGATAGCAACCAATGTAGCCTCTCCGCTAATTCTTATCCTTCCATGCTCAAGGAGTTCACAATATAGATGCCCGCCTCTCTTCGATGCCTGATACGCATGAATCTCTGATTTTCCTAATTCTTTTGACCAGTAATCAGCTATCTGGCAATGCGCAGAACCGCACACGGGATCTTCCGGAACTAAGAGTTTGGGAAAGAAACTCCTCGATACGCAGTCTGTATCTTTTCCTTTTGCCGTAACATTCTGTCCACGCCCGGGCAGCCCTGCAAGTTTAGCCTGATCCGGCTTCATGTTCCGGATCTGCTCCTCAGATTCAAAAATACATACAAGATCTGGCCCCAGTATCGCCTTAACGGGCCTCACACCAAAAGCACTTTCCATTTCATCTGTCACCGGTATCTCCTGCTGTTCATATGTAGGAAAATCCATCTCATAAAGCCTGTCTTTTCTAACAATCGTCAGCTTTCCGCTGAGAGTATTAAATTCTATTACATCCTTATCCTGCTCAAAGTAATTGAATATCACAAAAGAAGATGCCAGAGTAGCATGACCGCATAGTTCAACTTCGGATCCGGGAGTAAACCATCTGAGATGATACCCCTGTTCCTCCTTGACAATAAACGCTGTCTCACTCAGATTATTTTCCATAGCCAACTTCATCATGAAGTCTTCTTTCGGCCATTTATCCATTACACAAACCGCCGCCGGATTTCCGGAAAACGGCTTGTCTGTAAAAGCATCAACAATATATTGCTTCATTACTTGCCTCCTTGATCGATAATGCCTGAATGAAAGATATTATCTTTTAACGGCAAAATTCATAATCCCGTTGATGGTATGAATCACAAAAAATGGAACCGCCGTTCCTGCCAACAGGTAATTTCTCTGCCAAAGTCCTAAAAACAAATAGTACAACGGAACAACGGCAAACTGAGTGATTATGATCAGCCATCCATACTGGTAACCCATATAGTACAGTATCCATCCAATAAAGTTGATCAGGATCATCAGAATCATAAGAAAAAGGAATATCTTTTCTTTTGTTGTTTCTTTCGGAATAAGTTTAACATCATCCCTTACAATTAACATCAGCAGAATCATAGACAAAATACCAAATATTCCCTGTACTGTCCCAATCCATTTGATCTCATTCGACATATTCATGATTGGATTTGATGCAGGTTTTATCAATGGCATAACGATATATGGAATCTCTTGTATCACAAATGCTGCTATACCTATAAACGATATTCCCAAGTAATAGTTTTTGAACAAATGTAAAAACTTTATCATATTACCCGTCCTCATTAAATAGCCCGATTCATCACGAACCGGGCTCTTGTCATGTCTCTAACTTATGATTATCTTCTATCCATTATCTTTCCGTGTTTTTAAATATTTTTTGTTTTCATACATCCTTCTGTCTGCAGCTTCAAATACTTCAGCCACACTGGTCTCTTTATCATATTTGGCCATGCCACAGGCAATGATAAGCCCGCCGTTTGAAAGCGCTTCTTCATTATGCTGTGTAATCAAACCAACCAGCTCCTCGCTTCGAGCATAATCCTCATCCTGGGAAATAACCGCAAATTCATCTCCACCAACTCTGTAGACAGGGCTACGTTTAAATGTTTGACAGATTATCTCGCAGGCGTCACAAATACATTTATCCCCCGCTTCATGTCCTTCTGTATCATTAATCCTCTTCAGATCATTTACATCCAATACCACAATGGCGAACTCAGGCTGACGATGCTCCTGAATTCTCCCATTCATCAGATTCTCTCTTTCCTTATACGCATTTTTATTTTTTATGCCGGTAAGAGCATCTACTTCAGCCATATTCTGAACAAGTGCAAGTTTTTCAGTATATTCACGCTTAATACGCATGGCATCTGTCACATCCTGACACAGTCCTAATAGGCACTCCCTGCCTGTATCATCAGTAAATTTAAGCTTTGTAGTCTGGAACTGCCTAGGATTACCTGCAGCATCAGGAACATCTTCGTAGAAGATATATGGCTTGTCCATCGCAAGGGCTTTTTTATCATCCTCAATAAAATGAAGCGCGGTGTCTTCGTCAAAGATTTCTAAATCAGTCAGGCCCACAACTCCATCTGGAGTATCTTTATGAGCATAATTAGCAAATGACTGATTACATGCAAGATATTTCCCGGTATCCACATCTTTTGAAAATGTCATGGCAGGCATATTGGTTAAAAGATCTGAAACCGACTTCTTCAGACTCAGTATCTTTCTATTTGCATCAGCCTCTTTCCTAAGACGCTCATTCTCCTGTTGGAGTCTTCTATATTCACCTGATATATCCTCATTCTCATTCAATTCATCACCAACAAAGGCTCCTTGATCCGTGTACCAGACGAATGCAAGTCGTGTTCCATCTTCTTTATAGATATGTTTGCCGTAGGAATGAATTATTCTATACTCTCCATTCCTTTTTATTCTGTAGATCACATCATAGACGTCACCTTCTGTTACAAACCGGTAAACCGCATCATTTATAGAAGATATGTCATCCGGGTGTGCATCATGATACATATCGTTATCCATCAGATCATAGATTTCTTTTTTATCCATGCCTTTGTATCCGGACAGTTCAAAAAAGCCCTCAGACAGAACTATCGTAACCACTCTCTTATCTACAGACTGGTAAATTGCAAAGGGTATAGGACTGTTTTCTAAAAGTTTTAATTCCTCATCACTATATCTGTACTTTTCCATTAGAAATACCTCCCCACATAAGAAGCCATCGCTCCATCTATCATCTGCTTTCCATTACTTATGCTCGTTTATCGTAATCAAGCTCTTTATCAAATGCCTTTTCAAAATCCTCTACCGGCATTGGTTTGAAGAAATGATACCCTTGCATCTCCTGGCAACCTCTATCTTTTAAGAAATCAGCCTGAGCTTTGGTCTCTACTCCTTCTGCAATCAGCTTCATTCCTAGTAGCTCTACCAATTTGATCACCTGCGTGATTATGATACGGCTCTTTTCCATATCTCCAGCTCCAGTAAGAAAATGGAGATCCATTTTAATACGATCAACAGGAACTTCTTTGAGCATATGCAGTGATGAGTATCCGCTTCCAAAATCATCCATTTCTACCTGGAAGCCATATTCACGAAGTTCAGAAGTTGTTTTAATCAGGAAAGCTGGGCTTTCAACATATGCCGTTTCTGTTATCTCAATCCTTAGCTGTTCCGGATCAAGATCATATTTCTTTATAAGTTCATAAAAAATACCTGGAATACTCCTGTCTTCTCTTATGTCTGAACGAGAGAGGTTTACTGAAACAGAACGGCGTTTTCCTTCCTCATTCCAACGATGAAGATCCTGGCAGACCTTATCCCATATGTAACTATCCAGATCAAAGATCATTCCTGTTTCTTCTAATACAGGGATAAACACTCCCGGAGAAATCCATCCAAGCTTTGTATGCTTCCAGCGACATAAAGCTTCTGCACCACTTATCGTGCCAGAGCTATAATCCACCTGAGGCTGATACCATACCTGTATTTCATCTGACTGGAGAGCTGCTGAAAGATGACCACTTATATCAATGATCTGCTTCCCCTTCTCCCACTGTTCAGGGTTGTAGAATTCATATCCTGTCTTTAATGTTTCCCTTACTTTCTTCTCAGCCATTCTGGCATAATCAAGCATTCGATCCACATCAATGTTTTTGTGGTCTTCCGGAGTAATCGCATAAACACCGGTACAGATCTGAAGCTGGATCTCTTTTCCTCTATCTATAAAGTAATTTCTGAGAGGCTCAAATACTTCTTTTTCATCGCGGCCCATCTGCTCCGCATCAGTATATTTCCGAAGCACTGCAAATCTGTCTCCGGTAATTCTTCCCATTGTTTCCTCATCAGATAAAGTTGCAGTTGACCTTTCAGCCCAAAAGCGCAAAAGATCATCTCCGGTCTCCCTCCCCATGCTTTCATTAATAAACTTGAAGTTCTTGATATTGCTAAAGGAAAGAAGGTACTGATTCTCCGGGTGCGTAATGAGCAGTTCCTCGACACGCTTTTTAAAGCCCTCCAGATTCAGCATTCCTGTAAGTGGATCTTTCTCTGTTAGCTCACGTATCTTTTCTTCCTGCTTTCTACGTATAGCCCTCTGCCTGTGAACAATACCTATAATTAATAAGATGAAGAAGATTGTTCCAGGCACCAGAAGATATCTATATTCAAAAACATAATCCCAAAAGTCATTTTGATACAGGCGTCTTGAAGTATAGTCCAGGATAATCGCCTGCTTCCGTGTATCTGTCAGCTTTTCAATGCCCCCATTAAGCCTGTCAACAATAAGTCTTCCTTCAGGTGTATCGAGTGTCCCTGCACGAAGGTCCATGGAAAACATGGTGGCAGGCTGAACTTTCAGATCCGAATATGAAGGCTTCTGTAAAACATAGCTCCACACATAGGAATTATGCATCAATGCATCTACTTCGCCTGATCTAAGTGCCTTGACACACTCAGGCATCGTATCATAAAGTGTAATCTCTATTCCCGGATAAAGCTGCTTAACTGTTTCTGCTCCTCCAGCAAGGGAACTGAGCATTCCAATATGGCTTTCATGTAATACAGGGAGTTTTTTATCTCCCTTTGTAACCATAGTAAATGGCGTCTGAATAAGATTCTCCGTTACAATAGTCTCTTTTCCGGACGAACTCTTGATTGCACTGCCAAAGGGCATAATGATGTCATATTCAGGATTATCCAAGGCATCTTTATTTGTTTTTTCTGTGATAACCTTAAAAGACGCACTATACCCAGCTTCTTCTGCAGCAGCGCGCATAAGATCAACACCTATCCCCACTGTCTCTTTTGTCTCAGGATCCAAATAAAATACAGGGCATCTGTCAGCAGGAACTCCTATGACAATACTGTCTGCATCATTGTTTCCCGTATCAGCTGAAGCTGTAGTTCCCAAAAAAGCCAGCACGAATAAGCATATTAAAAAGATTGAATAGCGTTTTATATTCTGCATTACTTTCATGCAGCGCACCATCCCTCAATGATTTCAGAAATAAAAATGCATGGAGACAGAATTTGTCCCCATGTACGTACATTATATCATTATTATGGTGCAAAAATATGCGGTTTATAGCATTTTTATAAATACAATTATACTAATTGTTTACTTCCCACAGTAAATCTTTATTGCCTGATTCTCTGTAATGACAATCATAAAGCAGCCAAAGAGAAGCTTTACAATTAAACAAACTTTAAGATGTCCTTAAAAGACTCAAGGTGATAAGTCGCCTTATCATAGCTTGCTGCACTTCCGATACCTGCGCCGTCAAAGCCTCCTGCAATAGCAGCATCTATGCCGGCTTCTGCATCCTCGATAACAAGGCAGTCCTTTGGCTCCTCGAGCACAAACTCGGCAGCTTTTAAGAACACTTCCGGATCGGGCTTGGATCTTGTGATATTGGTGCCATCACTTATGGCGTCAAAGAAACCTTCCAGCCCGATCTGTTTTAATATGAACTTGGTATTTTTGCTTGATGATCCGATGGCAAGCTTAAGTCCCTTATCCCTAAGGGCATTTAAAGTCTCTCTGACCTCATCCGAAAGGTCTGCAGGAGACATTTTCTCAAGACTCTTTCTATAGATATCATTCTTCTTGGTCGCGAGTCTTTCCTTCTCTTCGTCTGAAAGCGCAGGACCTGTGTATTTCTCAAGAATTATCTCAAGAGAATCCATTCTGCTGACGCCCCTTAGCCTCTCATTGATAGTCCTGTCAAAGGGAATATTCAGCTCATCTGCCAGCTCCTTCCAGGCAAGATAATGATATTCATCGGTAAAACAGATTACTCCGTCCAGATCAAAAATTACAGTCTTATAATTCATAGGGGCTCCTTTCATTTCTCAAATGCGAAACTCTTAAAATCAATCTTTCCTTCGCCGGCAAATTTAAAGAACAGACCATGGATTCCATCCGGGATATTTGCCTCAGTCTCATAACATACAAATCCCTCATCTGCTTTCGCAAAAGAGATCTCGCCAACCGGCTGAGCTTCCTCAGAATCCAGTAATACTTCCAGCCTGCCTTCCCCGTAACTCTTTGCCTCTATCGAAATCTTGTTAACACCTTTGCAGTCAAAGTACTTAAATCCTGCCACAACGCCATCAAAGACATTGGCAATATATTGCTCAGACTCCTCTTCTCTCTCCGCAGTATTCTGGAAAATATAAGGCTGAGAGTCCTTAAGAGACTGTCCGTAAACAATCTTTTTGTCATTCTCTTTGCACATAAGATTACATGCAATGGCTGCCGAATAGGTTCCCTCTCCTGCAAGTGGTCCTCCGTTCAGACCACAGCTTGTGATCTCGACCTGGTCGATCCTGCCATTGGGAGCAATCTTTATCTCCTCAGCACAGCCCTGTCTTGAGCTCTCTGTGCCGTGAGTCTGTCTGTGATAGAATATATACCATTTGTTATTTATTTCGATTATGCTTCCGTGGTTGTTACCCATCATGGCTCTGGGCTTTACATTTCCCTTATATCCGATGTCTCCGTTGGATATGATCACTCCGCTGTAGGTAAACCCTTTATCCGGGTAGTCAGATGTCGCATAGCACAGCTCGTGGCTAACCGAGCTTGAATAGATAAAGTAATACTTATCGCCTATCTTGCGCATGGAAGAGGCCTCAAAGAAGCCGTGTCCCTCATATCCTGTGCCCTCTGCGATCTTCTCGCCGGGAACCATCAGATGGGGTTCTCCCTTAACCGTGAGCATATCCTTATCAAGCTCTACAACAAAGGCTCCGTCAGAGAACTTGGTATTAGCGATAGCCTGAAGCTGCGCCTGTGCTTCTTCCCTGCTCATTCCCATTTCAAGGAATGTTTCGAGCGGAGGCGCAGGAAGTGGCTTAGCCGGGCTGAATCCGTAGTATAAAAAGACTCTTCCGTCATCATCTACCAGTACTCCGGGATCAAATGGGAAGTTCTCCTGAAGCTCTTTTCCTCCCATCACATCCTCCGGATACTTAACATGTCCGTAGAAGGTAAAAGGTCCTGCAGGTGAATCACTGACTGCCACGCCAAATTCCGGATTAAAAGAGAAGCAGTAATACATGTAATATCTGCCATCCGGACCTTTTACCACGTCCGGAGCCCACAGATCCATCCTGTTATCTGCATTTGAAGGATCCTGGGTTCTCTTATAGATGACGCCCTCATATCTCCAGTCAGTAAGGTCATCTGCCGGTGCTGACCAGGTCACATAGTCTCCCATGCAGTACTTCTCTCCGCCTGCAAAATCATGAGATCCATAGATATATACTCTTCCATCAAATACCCTTGGTTCTCCGTCAGGAATATATTCATATAGCGGTAAATAGGGGTTAAAAACCTGTCTCATTATTTCCACTCCTTTTTAAGTGCAAGCAGTTTCTCTGCCGCTGCCATTACCATTGGCGGGTTAAAGCCCATAAAGAACATGGTCTGCAGCTCATTTAATGTAAGTCCAAGGCTCTCTACGTCCTTGCTTTCTATAAGCTTATATGCAAGGGGAAGATCAGCTTTTATTATGTCGAGAGCTCTTTTATCCTCGGCAAATTCCTCAAGCCTTGTGTCCATGGTATACATGAGCCTGTAATCTCTGGCGGGCTTATAGGTCTTTTCAAACACTCCTGCCTCCAGCTGTATCTCCTCGCCGTTTGTTCCGGGCAGTCTGTAAACCGCAGAACATCCGAAAGGAACTTCGGATCTTACAGTGATCGTGCCGTCATCGTTTATCTTCCAGCAGGATGAATACTTACCGCTTACAGAGTTGTACTCAAAGTTCACATACTGAAGCTTGGAACTGAGCTGAGGAGCAATATATGCGCTCTTAAATCCTGCGGAATTAGGCTGGATTCCGGCGATAAAACGGTAAACATATTCCATTACAGAGCCATAAGAGTAGTGGTTGAGCGAATTCATATTGGTTCCGCTGATGGTTCCGTCATCAAGGATTGAGTTCCATCTCTCCCAGATCGTTGTCGCTCCGAGGTTGATGCAGTGCATCCATCCGGGGAAGCCTTCCTGGAACAGGATGTAGTAGGCAATATCCTCCATACCGTTCTCAGCAAGCACCTGACACATCATAGTGGCTCCTACAAAGCCGCCTTTAATCTTGTAGCAGTCCTTTTTGAGCCTGAGTTTAAGGCCGTCAATAATCTTGTCTTTGCTGATAAATATCTTGTATTTGAGGCAGATAAGGTACGCTGTCTGTGTATCGATGGCAAGCCTTCCACTGGGTGAGAAATACTCGTTTAAGATAGCGGTATTTACCTTCTCTGCGCGCTTAGCATATCTTATGCTGTCATCGACATAGCCAAGGATTCTGGCTGCACTTCCTGCCTTTATCAGTGATTCATAGTAGTAGACGGATGCTACAAAATAGTCATCTGTGCCGCCCTTCATACTCTGAGGGCTGATTCCGTCCTGAGCAAGCCAGTCTCCGAAGTGGAAGCCAAAGTTCCAAAGGCCGGTATCACCGTGCTCTTCGTCCTCATGAATGACATGATCTACCCAGTCCTTCATCAGAGGATAGTTGGCCCTAAGCTCATCCTCATCTCCGTAGTACTCATACAGAGCCATTGGCAGGAATGTGGCAACATCGCCCCATACGCTGCTTCCGCCTGGAGCCTTGCTGATATTTGGAATAAAGTTTGCAACAATTCCATCGTGATCCATCTGATCCAGATGAAGATCGTATAAGAACTTTCTATAGAAAGCCCTTGTGTCCATGTTAAAGCATGCAGTAGGTGCAAAAACCTGTGCATCACCGGTCCATCCAAGACGTTCATCTCTCTGAGGACAGTCTGTTGGCATATCAAGGAAGTTGGACTTCTGTCCCCACAAGCAATTGCTTGCAAGTCTGTTCAGCTTGGCATCTGAAGTATCTAAAGACACTGTGGTTTCAAGATCTGAATAGACTACGTTTCCGGTGAAATCTTCTGCGCTCAGCTCACCTTCCCAGCCTGTTACTCTCACATATCTGAATCCATAATAAGTAAAGTGAGGGCGAACATCCTCATCTGAACCATCTGAAACATAGGTGAACTGTGCCTTGGCAGATCTGTAGTTGGCATTGTAGAAATTGCCCTCCTGAAGGACTTCACCAAAATCAAGAACAACCCTGGTTCCGCTTGGAAGCTTTGATTTAAAGGATACATATCCCGTGAAATTCTGGCCAAAATCCAGCACCTTCTCACCTGCAGGGGTATCAATGATCTCTTTTACAGGAAGAGTCTCTTTTACCACAACAGGCAGACTGTATCTCTCTACAAGCCTTGCCACTGTATCTTTGTTGTCCTTCCATACAGTCACAGGCTTGCACTCGTTCTTCTTGTCCTTCCAATATAGGCGGTTATACTCCTCACCGTCGTAGATATCGCTGGAAACAATATCGCTTCCGCAATATTTGAAACTCTCGTCTGTCATGACAGTGAGCTTGCCATTTACATAAACTTCCGCAATGACGCCAAATTTATTGCCATAGTATGAAACATCGCCATCATAGCCAAGACGGCCTTTATACCAGCCGTTTCCGCAGATGATAGAGAGCTTGTTATCAGCCTTCAGAAGGTCCGTGATATCGTAGGTCTGATACTGAATGCCCTTGTTATAGTCATTACAGAATGGTGCAAGGTAGTCGTCGCCGATCTTAACGCCGTTTAAATAAGCCTCGTACAGACCAAGTCCTGTCACGTAAATACGGCCATTAGCAATCTCTTTTACCCCATCAAGGGAAAATTCTCTTACAAAACATGGATGGAAAGAAGGTTCCTCATTCGTTCCGATGAACTTAGCCTTCCACTTCTCAGTCATCTTGCCCGTTTCAAAAAAGCATACATCGCTCTTGGCAGTATTATTCTCATCGTCAGTAACCTCAACATAGAAGTAATACCTGGTTCTTGGCTTTAAATCTATATCAATATTCTCTCCGATCCAGTCAAGATCGTGGTCTTCCTTACTCCAGAGAATCTCTGAGAAATCCTCTCTTTCGCTCACAACGATCTTAGAGCGCACCTGGTATTTGCCTGTTGTCTCGGCCACCTTCCAGCTGCACTTTATCTTCGGGTAGGAGAACCCTATCGGATTTTCAATTCCATTTATCTTTACATCAACGATTTTCATACTAGTTTTCCCTTTATCAAATATGAGAATTAGCCCGGACATGAATTTCTCATATCCAGGCTACAAATTACTTAAATAAGAATTTTGCGATCCTCTCCATATCCTCAGGCTGATGCGCGAACACTTCAACATTGGGGATCTCAGCAATCTGAGGGAATACGCTGGATAATGCTATGATCTGGCAAAGCTTGGACTTAAGATTAAGTCTGTCGCCCTCAGGTGTGACAAGTTCAACCTCTCCCTTACACTGTTCTACCACCTCTAAAAAGCCTTCAAAATCCGATAATTTGTCGATTACCATATTTGTCTACCTCCAAAGTTAATATGCCAGGTACTCTTTTCCGCAGAACGGATCCACAGGACTTACACCCTTAAATTCGCTTCTGCCAAGGATCTTTTCTACCACTGACTCGATCACGTAATCATGGTTTGAATATGCGTTGATATATGTTTTGATCATAGGCACATCCAGAAGATGATACGGAATCTGCAGTGAAATAAACATTGTTGGAACAACCTCCACAAACCACGGAATATTGTTGCCTGCTCCGAAGATTGTGTGCCAGTTAAGTCTTGCTGTGGTCTTATTTGAAGCATTCTCCACATTTCCGAGATAGATAACAAGGTCATACTTGTTCCTGAACTCGGTAACTGACTCAAACTTGATAGGCTTGTTGAAATCAAATTCCTCTTTTACATAGGGGATCATCTCAAAGCCTTCAGCTTCCATGAGCTTTACGAAGGTCTCTTCTACTCTCTTCTCGGAAGCGCATCCGCCCATGATCTCATACAGTACTCTCTTGTGCTTTTTAGGAGATATAGGTAAAAGAGCTTGTGTATCCTTTACCAGTGTCACCGACTTATCAGCACACTCTTTTGCCCAGGCAACGTGCTCATCGCTGCCGATAACAGGCAGATTCTTTTTGTCAGGTACAAGAGTTCCATTAGCTCTTTTCTCATGGAGCCTCAGCGCTGCCTTCATGGCAAGAATACGCGTAAGTGCTTCATCCAAACGTTTCTCAGAGAGAATTCCCTCCTCGTAGCCCTTCTTCATAAACTGAATGTCTTCGTCATAATCCTTGTTGAAAAGGATCATGTCACAACCTGCTTCAATGCAGTACGGAACTGATTTTTCTCTATCCATTGCGCAGAGGAAGCCAACCATAGGGGTAGCATCCGTGATTATCATTCCGTTAAATCCAAGCTGATCTCTGAGTAGATTCTGTAAAAGCTCAGGGGAGAGTGAAGCCGGTATAAGCTTCTTGGGGAGGCCCGGGTTAAATTTCTTCTGATAAGAAGGAAGCGCGATATGCCCAACCATTACTGACAGAGCGCCTTCGTCGATAAGGGTTTTGTATACGTCGCCGTATGTCGCATCCCACTCCTCACAACTGAGACTGTTTACGCTGGTTAATATATGCTGATCAACTTCATCTACGCCGTCTCCGGGAAAGTGCTTGATGGCTACTGCTGAGCCGCACTCTTTTGCCCCTCTCATATACTCAAGTCCGAATTTCTTGACCTTCTCCGGGTCAGAGCCATAGGTTCTGACATTTGTTATGGGGCTGTGATAGTTATAATCGATATCCACTACAGGAGCGAATGCGTAGTTACACCCTACTGCCTGTCCTTCGCTGCAGCTAACCTTTGCAAGTCTGTATGCCTGCTCGGGGTCACCTGTTGCTGCAACCTGCATCTGCTTTCCGAATGATGTTCCCTCGAGTACGATTCCGTCTCCGCCTGCCTCAAGATTTGCTGCAAGAAGCATCGGAACCTTGCTGTTTGTCTGAAGATATGAATATGCATCAAATAGCTCTTCAGTTTTGCCGGTTCTGAACATAAGTCCGCCGGGATTCTTGGAGAGTATCTCATACTGCAGATACTGCTCATTTGGGGAATATCCGATTGGGAAAAAGAGCTGTCCGAGCTTTTCATCTAATGTAAGAGAAGCCTTGGTCTCTTCAACCCACTTAATATCTTCATCTGATAAATAAAATGGCTTTGCCTTTAAATCCATTGAAATAACCTCTTTATGCTTTTGCCTTTCCGGCTTTCATTCTGGCAAATAATGCCTGTATCTTATCTGTCTGAGCTGAGAATGAGTAGAATCCAAGTACGAAGATTCCGAGGATGATCTGTTGCCATCCGCCTGCTCCAAGGTTCAGACAGTTGAGTCCGTAGTTCATGATTTCCATACCGATTGCAGCGATCGCGATACCAACAACGTCACAGCTTGCTAGTCCAATGAAGGTTCCCATAAATACAGGAACGATGTAAGAGAACATGATTCCTGATGTGGCAAGTCCTGACTGAGGACCAACTTCATTCTGTGATACATAGATGATTGCTGCAAATCCAAGGATCATTCCTGAAAAAATGTATGTTGTGAATACATTCTTTTTCTCATTGATACCGATGTTTACACCGGCTCTCTGGTTGTTTGATAAGATCTTTCCCTTTCTTCCGGCTGCGGTAAAGTAGGTAAATACCACAAATGCAAGTATTGCGAGTCCTGCAGGAAGGAAGATTCCGGGAAGTCTTCCGAATACTGATGTCTCCACGGTGGAGTAAAATACTCTGATACCCTGTCCACCAAATACAAGGTATGTAAGTGACTCATAGAAAAGAGTCATACCGATCGTACAGATGATGATCGGAATGCGACCTAAGATGTACACGGTTGCTGTGAACATGCTTAAGACAACTGCCAGTACTACTGCAATAATAAGCGCAAGCCATGGGTTTCTGGTGTCATAACCAATGTGTCCTGCAACAATTGCTGTAAGGATCATGGTTGCTCCTCCGGAGAAATCAAATCTTCCGTTTTTGAGCTGGATCCATATTGCCAGAGCCACGCAGATTGTCATGGAAGCATTAAGAAATACCTGCTGCACCATATCTCCCGACAGGAAGATCAGCTTTCCATTGACATAACATTTTTCATTAGTACCGGTAATGATCAGCATCACCACAAACATCAATAATGGAAAAATGACAGATAACCCTATTTTTTTGAATATCTCTAAGCCTTTATTTGTATTCATATCGTTTCCTCATTACCAGGATGATGCCTGGGGGATAATAAATATCCCCCACATCATTACCATTTCATTAGTATTTCTTTTAATTACTTAAGTGAATCAACTGTAAGTGTTGAAATAGATTTCTTGAGCTGCTCGTAAGTAGCATCAGGATTAGCATAAGCTGTCATGTTGAGTACTTCTTCAGGTGTGAAGAGGGCATCAGAAGCATTTGCTGTGAAGTAAATATTCTTCTGGAATGCTGCCATATCCTCATCACTGTTCATGATGAACTGATCGCAGCTTACTCTCTCTGCATCTTCAGGCTGGTCCTTAAACTCTACGCCGTTGATCTTGTTTAAGAGAAGTACAAGTGGATATGTGATAGTCTCAACAGCTGTTACACAGTTCTGCTGATATGTCTGTGCTCCTGCTGAACCAAAGTTCTTCTCCTCACCACCGTCAAAACCTGTTGTGAAGAGCTTGATGTTCTTGTCGTTGCCTGTCTGAACCATTACAGGATATACGAAACCTGTACCTGCTGCGAAGCTCATGATTGCCTGAATACCTTCGTGTTTAGCAAAGTATGTGCTGTCCATAGGTGAGAATGCTAAAACGTCTGTCTCCTCATTCAAAGGATCGCATGTGATCTGAACGTCAGCTGTCTTGTTGTACTCGTCAACAGCTGCGATGAACTGCTGAGCTCCAAGTGTCTGCGCAGGGAAAGCCCATACAGGGAAGATAGCCAGTGAAACGTGTGTTATAGGAGCATCTGCGTTTCTCTCGTTGTACTCAAGAAGGCTGTCAAACATCTGCTGTCCTACTACTACGTTATCAGGAGCATAACCATCGATTACTGTTCCTACGAAATGATCGTTCTTAAATACAGCATCATAAGCCTGTGTGTAAGAAATATCGTAGTCGCAAAGGTATCCGCCGATATATACGTTAGCTGCCTCGCACTCCTGTACGATAGCTGCTGTACCGGAATCCATTGTGCAGATGATTCCGTCAACTCCTGAAGCGATGAGCTCCTGGATCTTTGTAAGGTTTACACCTTCGTCAGTCTGAGATAATACTGTGTACTTAAATTTGCAGTTTAATGTATCTGCCATGTTGTCGAGATAAGCCTTTGTTGCCTCTGTTGCAAGACCACTGTCCTGATAGAAAGCTACACCGATTGTGCAGTTCTTGCCTGCCTTTTCACTTGATGCAGCACCCTCTGTGCTAGCTGCTCCACTTCCGCTTGATCCGCAAGCCATAAGTGAAACTGACATTACGCCTGCAAGCATCATTGCTAAAAACTTCTTTACTGCGTTCTTCATAAATTCCTCCTTAAATTAAGTATTTTTCCTGCAAAAGCAGTAAAAATCATCTTGGTAACACCCCATTATTCTTGCGACATGTTATAAGAATAATGATTATGAAAATGATTGCCTTGACGAAATTGATGTAATTGAGCTCTACACCCATTGTCGTCAGATCATTTGTCAGCAACACATAAGTAAATGTACCGATCAGAGCACTTCTTACCTTTGAGACCATTCCTCCCGAAAGAGGCATTCCGCCCAGGATAAGGCAGATCATTACGTCCATTGCATATCCGCCGCCGGTTCCCTTTCCGGCTGTTCCGGTTCTCATCAGCATGATGAAGGATGCAATTGCTACGCACACACCAAAGGTCATATATGCTATTACCTTCCATCTGGTGGTGTTGATTCCGCTCTGAGCTGCAACCACTTCATTTGCTCCGATTGCCTTTGTATATTTTCCCAGCTTTGTGTAGTTGAAGAGGAATGTAACAACCAGTGCAACTAACACAATTGCTGCCAGAATGATCCAGTTATAAGCTGTTCTGCTTGAGGGCTTAATGCATGCCTCAATGGAAATTGTGTTATTTCCTGTGCTCTCCATAAGAAGGAGCTGTGCTCCTGTAAAGAAGAACATAAGGAACAGCGAAGTTACGATTGATGGAAGCTTGAGCCATACGGCAACTGCTCCGTTGAAGGCTCCGCACACCAGAGCGATGACCAGGATAACAACAAAACCAAGTACCACTCCTGCAATGCTTCCGCCCATTTTATTCGAGATAAGTATCATCAGGATGGAGTAAACACCTATCTGCTGTCCTATTGATACATCCATAAATCCCATGGAATAAACGAACACAGCTCCCAGGGATAAGATCGCATACGCTGATGCTGCCTGCAGTACTGTTCCTACGTTGTAGGAGAGGTTCTCTCTACTAAATATGAGAAACAGGATAAAAGTCGCTGCCAGACCGGCATACGCCGCGATATCATATACATGCTTTTTAAAAAACGCTTTTGAAAACATCTCTTTCCTCCTAGATCAGATCATGTATTCGATAATATCTGTCTCTGACAGATCCTTACTTCTTGTAAACTCTTTGCTGATGGCAAAATCTTTCATTACCACGATCTTGTCTGCCATACCGATGAGCTCTGCCATCTCCTCACTGATGAGGATTATTGCTTTGCCCTGTTTCTTCATCTCTGCGATCAGAGCGTACATAAACTGCTTAACACCGATATCTACGCCTCGTGTAGGACAGTCCATGATGATCACATCAGAACCCTTGGCAGTCCACTTTGCAAATGAAACCTTCTGTTTATTACCACCGCTCAAAGTGTTGACCCACTGATTACCGTCATTACATTTGATCCTGAAGGAATCAATCTCTTTATCCGATAAGTTCTTTTCATCGGAAGGTTTGATGAACAGCTTCTTTGCCAGGTCTTTCTCTGAAGGAAGTGTGATATTGTCCTGAATAGAACCCTCGAGAATAAGTGCCTCTGTATCTCTGTTCTTGGATATATATCCGATTCCTGCTGAGATGGCGTCATTACAGTTGTGTATCTTCTTACCTTCTCTTATGACCTCTCCGGATTCGGGCTTTTCAAGTCCGAATGCAAGTCTTCCGATCTCATGCATTCCGCAGCCGCTAAGTCCGCCAAATCCTATGATCTCGCCCTCGTGAACCTGGAGTGAAAAGTCCTTTATCTCTCCAAGTGTTACGTTTTTTAGTTCCAGCGCAACCTTATCGCCATGTGAAATGTCGTAATCTTCTCTGTAATAAGCATCTCCGATCTCACGGCCGACCATCATATATCTGATAACCTGTTCCGCATTGGGCATGTCCATCTCTTCTCTGTTAAGATGACCGATTATCTCGCCGTCTCTAAGGACTGTAAGGTCTGTACACTGCTCCAGGATCTCTTCCATATCATGGGAGATGAAGATTACTGACTTGCCGTTGTCCTTAAGCTTGTGGATCAGGTCGTATATGAGCTTTCTTCCTTCATGAGAGAGTGCTGTGGTTGTCTCATCGACAACAAAAACTTCTGTATCCTCAGAAACACATCTCACGATCTCAATAAGCTTTCTGTCCTCGAAGCCGTATTTGTTGATGCTGTCAGCAGCCTTGATGTGTTTGATATCGAAATCATCGAGCATCTTCTGAGCCGCAGCATTGAGCTTCTTCATATTTACTATTCCAAACCTGGAGAATTCATCGAAGCGTCCTGCGAAGATGTTTTCAGCAACCGTACAGTTAGGAATTGTATTTGCTTCCTGAAGTACCATGCTGATTCCGGCCTTCTGAGCTTCTACCATGCTGTCGGGATCCCAGGGCTGTCCTTTATAAAACGCTTCGCCGCTGGTAGCCTTCTGCATACCTGCAAGGATTGATGTTATGGTTGATTTACCGCTACCGTTCTCTCCGATAAGACCACGGATCTGACCGCGGTAAAACTTTACATCGACTCCCCTGAGCGCTTTAGTGATCCCAAAGTTCTTGGTCATGTTTTTTACTTCAATTATCAATTCCTGTTCCATAGGTTCCTCCATGTCATGGAATAATCACTTGTTCTCTTGATGAAACAATTATACAAATTACAGGGTACCCATCCCTAGGTCACCCCTTTCTAAAAACATGTACAATTTTTAAGAAAAAACTGTTTTTTAATTTTCAGGTCTCTTTTTGCCGATTCAACACATTAATTTTTGTACCTTTTTGCCTTTACCGAAAAAAACATTTGATATATCCTTAAATTAGGTGCAAATAACGTACATTTTTTCTTATATGAGGTTTTATCATGTATCTTGAAGAGCGTCACGAGATAATAGAGTTCCCGCCTAATATTCCCCTTAAAATCTTCATGCATAAACTGGGCTCTGTTGATAATCACTGGCACAGAAGCATAGAACTTTTGATGGTTTTAGACGGAGTTATAACCATTTCAATAGACAATACCGAATATGAACTATCCAGCGAGGATATCATTCTTATTAATAGCAATACCATTCATTCCCTAAGGTCTGAAAGCGCCGTTATGATCGCTATCCAGATAGATTTATCAAGAATGAACCAGTTTGATGCCAACCTCGATGAAATGGTATTTGACTGCAATACGACAACAACAGATGACTTATCCAAGTTTGATGGCTTAAAGTTCGCAATTGCCACCATGCTCAACGAGAATGCTCATAATTCATATGAATCCCAGTACAGAAACTATTCCCTGGCTTATTATCTTGTTGCTGAGCTTTTGGCAAATTTCAGTGTTCCGATCACAAATGCCATTAAAACCCAGCAGAAATACGCAGCAAGACTCACAAGACTGCTTAAATACATTGAAGACCATTACGCTGAGAACTTTTCCCTCAGTGATCTGGCTGCAGAGGAAGATCTGTCAGTTCCCTATTTATCTAATTTTTTCGACAAGAACATGGGCGTTAAGTTTTCGCAGTATTACACAACAGTCAAGCTGAACCATGCCCTTTCAGACCTGCTCTCAACCAATGATTCCATTGAGACCATCGCTGTCAGGAACGGTTTTACCGAATCTCATTCCTTTGTGCGCAGCTTTAAAAAACAGTACGGAACACTGCCAAGTACATACAGAAAGCAAAGGGGCCAGACTCCTGCGACCGCTGAAGCCAGCTCAACACTGAACTATCTGCAAATGGAGCCCAGTAATTATCTGCATCTTTTGACAAAGTATCTTGGAGATATCAAAGATCAGCCACACACCATCAGCACCAGGAACATCGTAAAGTCCGAGGAAGTGGTGGCTTCAGTCAGCAGCGGTGTAAGAACCTTAAAGCATACCTTTAAGAAATTTATTACCGTCGGAAGGGCAAAAGAGCTGTTAAACATGGACATTCAGAACATGCTCATAGACCTTCAAAATAACATTGGTTATGAATACATCAAGTTTCATGGCCTTCTTTCCGATGACATGATGGTCGTTTCAAGAATTAATGGCAAACTGACCTTCCACTACACTTTGGTTGATATGGCGCTTGATTTCCTTATTTCCATCGGTTTAAAGCCCCTTATACAGCTTTCTTTCATGCCAAGGGACCTCGCTGCCGATCCGAATAAGACTATTTTCTATTCGCCGATGATAACAAGCCCACCCAAACACATGTCAGAGTGGGAACAGTTCATCGACAACTTCACAAGGCATCTTTTGGAGCGCTATGGCACCAACACAGTCAGATCATGGCTCTTTTGCGTATGGAATGAACCTGTAACACCCAAGTCCATGTTCGGCTTTGGCGATGACCCACTGTTTATGCGCTTCTACGAAGCCACTTATCGCACAGTAAAAAGAGTTGACGACAAGCTTGTATTTGGATCCCCTTCAATTCTGTATATGGAAAACTTAGGAACTGACAAGTGGATCAAAGATTTCCTTGCATATACCAAAAAGAATAACTGTGAACCGGAGTTTTTGAATGTACACTACTATTCCGACATTATTCCTATCACAGCCAAGCAGAATGTAACTATCGGAAGCGTTTCTTTTTCCTTCCCGAAAAGAACTGACGATTTCTCGCTATGGATCGGAAGCATCAAAAAGATCTTTTCCTCAGCAGGATTCGGCTCGCTGCCAATATACATGACAGAGTGGAACTTCACCCTCTCCCACAGAAATCTTGCCAGTGACACCTGCTTTAAATCCTGCTATATACTTAAAAACCTCCTCAGGAACTACGACAGGCTCGATAGCTTCGGCTACTGGTCACTGACAGACCTTCTGGAAGAAAATGCTCTGCCGGATACTCTTTTCCACGGAGGACTTGGCATCTACACCACAAACGGCATAAGAAAGAGCGTATACTACAGCTTCTATTTTGCAAGCCTTCTGGGAGATGAACTCATAGCCGGAGGAGAAGGGTACTTTATCACAAGAAGCATAGATGCATACCAGATCATCACTTATAACTACGTGCACTACGGTAATCTGTTTGCTTCGGGTGAGCTGTTTGATATGACGGAAACCAACAGATACACGCCTTTTGACATGACAAACAGCCTCCAGTTCCAGATAAAGCTCACAGATCTTGAGGATGGCAACTATTGCATCAAAGAGCTCTTTGTAAATAGAGAATACGGAAGCGCTTATGACATCTGGCTTAAGATGGGTGCTGTTCCCTTGGATCCAAGCGATGTTGAGATAATAAAAGGCTACTGCGTTCCCGGAATGCACAAAGAATACAGGCTGATTGAAAGCGGAGTCTACGAATATTCGCCTGTTCTGGCTCCTCTCGAGATCCGATTCGCCGAGATCAAACGAATAAAGTAAAAAAAGCCCCTGTTCCAAGGAACAGGGGTGAATTTTTAATGTTTATGAAGGCTCTCGCCGTTTGTAGCAATCACTTCTTTATACCAGTAAGCAGAGTCCTTAAGGGTTCTCTCCATTGTCTCATAATCGACATAGATAAGGCCAAATCTCATCTTGTAGCCGTGGCACCACTCGAAATTATCCATGATTGACCAGTGCTGGTAGCCGATGACCTCGATGCCGTCATCAATTGCTCTCTCAAGCTCTAAGAGATATCTGTTTGTGAAATCTATTCTCTGGTAGTCATGAACCTTGCCATCAAGGGCCTTCCAGTCCATGCCGGCCATTCCGTTCTCGGTGATCATGATCGGCTTATGATATCTCTCATAGAAGAACTTGGGTGCGTAGTACAGAACTCTTGGCGTAACGCTCCAGCCCATCATTGTGTACGCGCTTCCCTGATACTCGTATGGTCCGTAGTTGTTTGGATCAAGCGGATATCTTACTGTTCCCTCATAGACGTTAAAGCCGTAGAAATCAAGGGGCTGAGCTATCTCATCCCACTCCTCTTTGGTAAGCTTTGGCAGCATGTCTCCAAAGGCTTCTTCTGAGCCTTCCGGGAAATGTCCTAAGAATATCGGATCTGCCCACCATGCATTTCCCATAAGGAAACCATACGGATCTATGGCAAAAGACAATTTCCTGCACTTCTCAACTTCATCAGGAGTGTCATCCTTTGGAACCCACACATTTCCTGTGGGAGCCATTCCGATTTTGGCCTCAAGCTTACTGTATTTCCTGATAACAGAAACGGCTCTTCCGTGAGATTTAAAGACATTTACCGAGATATCCAGCATGGTCTTAATATCATTGTTCTCAAAGGGTGCCATTGCACCGATCTGATAGCCAAGTCCCACAAACATCTGATACTCGTTGAAGGTCATCCAGTATTTAACCCTGTCGCCAAGGCACTTGACCACTACCTCTACATATTCAGCAAACCAGTCTGCAATCTCAGGGTTCTTCCAGCCACCTTTTTCATAGAGCGCCATGGGAAGATTCCAGTGGAAAAGAGTTACCATGGGCTCAATTCCGGCATTTTTAAGCTCATCCACAAGATCTGAGTAGAACTTAAGTCCCTTTTCGTTCACCTTTCCGATTCCCTCAGGCATAACCCTTGGCCAGCTTACGGAGAATCTGTAGCTCTTTAAGCCAATCTGCTTCATAAGAGCAATATCTTCCTTCATGTGATGGTAGTGATCACAGGAAACATCAGCATTCTCGCCAAATTCAATGCGTCCCTCTTCGTGCTCGAAATGGTCCCAGATTCCAAGTCCTTTGCCGTCATCTAAGTATCCACCTTCAATCTGGTGTGCTGCGGAAGCAGCTCCCCATAAAAAATCCTTTGAAAAACTCATTTTTCACCTCTTCATTTCTTAATCTTATTAAGCTCCTGCTCACAGGAAACAAGAAGCGACTCCGGTATGTTCAGGGCTTTTACAAAGCCAAGCAGTGCATTTACTGTTATCGGTGATGAAGGATCAAATCGTGGTCCCTCTGTTATAGGCTTCAGGTACTTGATAAACACTGCTTTAGCCTCATCATTTTCGAAAATATCGCAGATCTGGTCCTCAAAAGTGAAGCAGCTTGGATCCAGCTCGGTTTTATCCACTTTTTCCATGGTCACGGGATCAAGCCCCTCAAACCAGTTAATAGCGTTATCCGAGTCAGTCTTTTTCTCACAGATATAGGAAGGATCAGGCTCTTTTACCGAATTGACAGTGATCTGATCGCTAAGCTCTTCGCAATAAGCCACAATCTCATTTTCACCGGGCTTAATGGCTACATCCTTAAATACAGTCATTGCGCCCTCTACAGGCCTCTTATCTATATCAGTACCGTTAACCTTAAGCGAAAGCTCTTTTACATTGGAAATGACTGTAATATCCGTCATATCGCCGGGCCTGTTGACGTACCTCCTGCCTGCGATGTAAATGAACTGCTCTTTGGACCAGTGGGCTTTGTACAGATAATAAGCGTCCTTTTTGATCTTCCTGTCTATGGTCACAAGGCCTTTCTGATTCTTGCCCTTTTCTCCGCCTTCTGTTCTTCCGGCGCTGCCAAAATCGAACATGTTCCATACATATCCGCCTGCCATAAAACTGCGCTCTTCTACAGCATTTATGGCGTTCTCAGAAAATAACAGCTGATATTCTTCGCTGTAATCGTTGGCTTTTGGCTCTGTGCTGTGGAATCTTACGTTGGTATCAACTCCGTACTCCGTCAGTATAAGAGGTTTGTCCGGATTTGCAGAGTGTATACTGTCAAGCCTTGGCTGAAGATCCTCTATTTGTCCGTAATACCAGCCATAGTATAAGTTGTAGCCCAGAATATCCGTGGAATTAAGGATCGGTGAATCATCTTCGGTGCCATACTCATTGGCCTGTGCTATAAAGCGGCTCTCATCCAGCTCTCTTGCCTTTTTGCTGAGCCTGTCCACAAGGTCAAAGGTGTAGGGGTTCTTGGAAACCATGCAGACTTCGTTTTGCACGCCGTAGCAGTAAACGCAGGTGTGGTTTCTGACCTGATCTATAAGGAGCTCCAGGTGCTTCATAGCGTTTTCATCGGCCTCTGCCTTCTGCGGAACTGAGCTTATGACCGGTATCTCCGCCCAAACCAAAAGACCTGCTTCATCACACAGCTCATACCATCTGTCACAGTGCTGGTAATGAGAGCATCTCACGGAATTGGCACCCATTTCCATGATAAGTGCAAGATCTGTCTGCATCTCTTTTTCCGTAATGGCATTCCCAAGGCCACCGAAATCCTGATGCTTGGCTACACCGTGGAGCTTGTATGGCTTTCCGTTTAGCAAAAGACCTTTCTCCGGGGAATATTCGATTGTTCTAAAGCCCACAGGGATGGTCCTTCTGTCGCACAGATTGCCACTTTCGTCAAAGAGTTCAAAAACTGCGTCATATAAAAATGGACCATTGACTCCGTCCCACAGGCTCACTTCCGAAATGGTAGCGGTCAAATTAGTGTGACTGCCCTGAGTTTCTGCAGATGCGCAGGCCACTTCCTTACCGCTTTCTCTGTCGATGACTTTGAGCATACAGGTTGCATTCCCTGCATATCCGTTTTCTCTTTTGACAAAAACATCTGCAAAGAGCTCTCCATCATCCCCGCAAACCTTGGGATTTACATATATTCCGTCAAGCCCTTTACCTATCTCTTCAAAATGAAGATCATCATCAATTATGATGTTTACATCTCTGTATATTCCGCCGTAGAAAGAAAAATCGGCCATAGCGGGGTAAATTGTGTTATCTACTGCATTGCCGACTTCTATGTGGATTGTATTGCTGCCGATAGTCAGAAGCTTCGTAATATCTGCTCTGAACATTGAAAAGCCGCATCTAAGCTCATGGCAGAGCTTGTCGTTGACAAATACTCTGCTGCTAAGGGCCGCAGCACCAACTTCCAGGATTACAGTGCGCCTTAGATCCTCGCTCGTTACCTCCAGGTCTCTCTCATAAGTCGTAACTCCACGGAACATCTTTGAGCCGTCCTGACCGTCCACGGCGTTGTAACAATGAGGTATACTGACTGTTTCAGGGGCTTTTTCGCCTCTTTTAAAGGTCCAGTTATCATTTATCTTATATACGTTTCTCACAATTTCCTCCGGTCAAAATATAATCTCTACATGATAATTTTATCCCAGAGATCTCTCTCATGCCTATGCCAAATCTTTTTATCCCTTCGAACATTTTTTAATATAAAGAAGTCTTTTAGAGTATATTATTTTTCTTTCGTCGATTTTATGTTCGTAAAAGCCTATTTTGTCGTAAATATTAAACCTTGTCTTTTGTTTCTCCTGTATATATGATTTAGAAAAAAACAAGGAGATTTTCACCTATGCGTAATCAGAATATTGATAAAGGATGGCAGTTTAATTACGGAACTATAGATGGTTTTCCCGACCCATCCAGGGAAAGTACACTTCGTGAAGTAGATCTCCCTCACGACTATATGATTTTCAGCTCTGTAAAAAAAGATGCTCCTGCCGGGGCTTCAAGCGGCTTTTTTACTGAGGGTGTAGCCTATTACACCAAAAAGGTAATGATCCCCGCAGAGTGGGAAAATGACGATGTTTACCTTAAGTTTGACGGCGTCATGATGAATGCTACTATAGCTGTAAACGGCTGCAAAGTGGCTCTTCAGCACTACGGATACGCTCCTTTTTCTGTAGATATCACGCCTTACATCTATTTTGGCAGGGAGAACAGCGTCACAATAACGGTTAATCCCAGCATGCAGCCCAACTCCCGCTGGTATACCGGCGCCGGAATCTTCAGAAGCGTGGAACTGCTTCACTTTCCAAAGCTCCACATCGCTGATGAAGGAATTTTCGGCTACACCAAAAGCATTGAGTATGACTCTGAAGGAAATGCCCTCAGGGCTTATATTCGCGTAGAAATTCAGGTACAGAATAACACCCTGGACAATAAGATGGCCGGTGTCAGCGCATTTCTGACAAAAGACGGAAGCGATGAGGTAATAATCTCACGATCCCAGAAGATCCAGGTTAATCCTGCGTCATCGGAGACAGCCTATATCAGCATTACTCTTGATAAACCTGAGCTCTGGGATGCAGAGAATCCTAACCTCTACAGGCTCTGTGGCTCTGTGACTGATCTTGGCACCTTCAGGACTCACTTTATTCCGGCAGACAATGAAACCTGCGACGAAACTTCAGTTTTATTCGGCATTAAGACCGTAACTGCAGACGTTGTCAACGGCCTTAGGATCAATGGCAAATCCGTCAAGCTAAAGGGCGGATGTCTCCACCATGACAACGGAATGCTTGGTGCAGTTTCTTTATATGACTCAGAGCTGCGAAAGCTCTCCATAATGAAAGAGATAGGCTTCAACGCCATCAGAACCACTCACAATCCCCCTTCCTCTGCGCTTATGGAAGCCTGCGACCGTATTGGTATGTATGTCTTTGATGAAGCCTTTGATGCCTGGGGGATCATGAAGCAGCCCGGGGACTACAACCAGTACTTTGATACGGATTGGGAAAAAGACCTTACAGCCTTCATGAAACGTGACAGAAACCACCCATCAGTTACTATCTGGTCCACAGGTAATGAGATTCCTGAGCGAGGAGGCCTTGGAAACGGCTATACCCTTGCAACTCGACTCGCAAATAAGGCTCACAGCCTTGACCCCAGTCGCCCCGTTTCAAATGCGATCTGCTCTTACTGGAGCGGTCTTGATGATGAGCTCGCTGCTGAAAATATGAAAAAGGTCATCGGCGTCGATGCTGACGGCAATCCTCCACTTCAGAACGCAGACGGCGGTAAGAATGACACCAGCTGGGAGGAATTCTCTGAAGCCTTCACCAATAGCCTTGATATTGTTGGATACAACTACATGGAAGACAAATACACTCTTGACCACGAGATGTTCCCTGAGCGCGTTATCCTCGGCTCAGAGAATTACCCCAAAGAAATCGGCATTCGCTGGCCCATGGTTGAATCCACCCCATACGTTATCGGTGATTTCACCTGGACAGCCTTTGACTATATAGGTGAAGCAGGTATCGGAAAATCCGTCTTCTTAGAAGAAAATGATCCCATGCACAAAATAGGTGGTTTTGCCCTGATGTCACACGGATCACCCTATCCATGGCGACTTGCCAACGACGCGGATGTAGATATAAGCGGACATATTCTGCCTCAGGGCGAATATCGCTCAGTTGTCTGGGGAAGTGATAAGACTTACCTGTACTCCTACGATCCTGCCACTCACGACAAAAAAGAGCTGATCAGCAACTGGGGATTTACCGATGTCAGAAAGTCCTGGAACTGGAAGGATGCAGACAATAAGCCTGTTTTTGTTGCCGTATTCTCAAACGCAGAGCGTGTTGAGCTCTTCCTTAACGGCAAATCAATGGGTATCTGCAAGGAGGGAGAAAGACTTGCATGTGGTCTGCCAAAGTCATTCCTCTTTGATATCACCTATGTTCCGGGAACACTTGAAGCTGTAAGCTATAAGGGAAACGATGTTATTTCAAAAGACACTCTGGCAACAACCGGCGCTGTAAGCTCCATTAAGCTGATTGCCGAAAGGCAGGAAATGCCTGCTGATGGCCACAGTGTGACCTACGTTCAGGCAAAGCTTTTAGATAGCGATGGAAATATTGTTCCCGATGCTGACAACAAGCTTACTGCAACAGTTACGGGAGAAGGCTCTCTTGCCGCCTTTGGCTCAGCCAATCCAATAACAGACGAGAATTATACAACCGGCTCATTTACAGCCTACAGGGGCCGTACAACTGCTATTATAAGAAGCGGCTATACAAGCGGAACCTGTACTCTTACAGTATCAGGCGAAGGGCTTGAAAGTGTAAGTGCAACGATCAATATAAAGTTGGCATGAACATATTCAGGCTGCCTGTGGCACAGTAAGGTTCTTAAGCCAACGCCCCTTACGAAGCCAGATATGGAAAATAACAACCTTAACAAGATCAAGGAGTTTGATCACAAAATACATTGTTACAGGTCCGACATTTGTGTATCTTGCAAGAACAAACAGCATGGGAAGCATTACAAGGATCGTGATAAAAGCATCTGTGTACATTCCCATTGCAGTGTCGCCGCCTGCCCTGGCTATGGCCTGCTGTGCATTCATGATAACCCATACCGGCATGAAGAATGAAAGCAAAACGACCATACTTCTGCAAATATCTACTGCACTGTCGCTTAATCTTCCAAATACAACCGGAACAACAAGTGTAGTTCCAAAGCCCACAAATGTCATTATTATGCCTAGCACCGCCGCGCCTGACAGAATCCACTTCTTCTGAGTCCTAGCTTCTTCAAGTTTCCCTGTTCCAAGAGTCTTTCCGATTATGACACCCGTAGCGGAGTAGATACCACTAAAGGCAACAAAGAACAGATTTGCAATTGCAAAGCCTGATGCCATACCGGATACAACATCTGCTCCGCCTCTTCCATTGTAAATCGCGGTTGTCATGGTTTCAGACAGAACCCACACCATCTCGCAGAAGAGCATCAATGCACCTTTCTTTAGCATTGTTCCAAAGAGCTTTCCATCGATTCTGAAAAACTCCGTCATCTTGAATCTGAAGTCCGGTTTTATCACGATATATACCACAATAAAAGCGATAAACTCCATATATCTTGCGATGACAGTCGCGTAAGCTGCCCCCTTTACTCCATATGCCGGGGCTCCAAGATGTCCATAGATAAGTCCCCAGTTAAGACAGGTATTTATCAGGGTTGCTGCAACTGTTATTACCAGTGGTATCCTTACCTTTCCCATATCCCTGAGTGAACTTGCTATACATACGGAAATCGTCATAGGCAGACCTACGTAAAAAAGGATTCCCATGTAACTAACCGCCTGGTCAAGTATCATGTCTGCCTGAGAATTTCCTATTACCATCAGAGACAGAATCTGTCTTGGGTACACCATGCACACAAGGTAATACGGAATAAATGCCAGCATTCCCATGACAAGCTTAAATCTGAAGGCCTGCCCCATTCCATTCTCATCATCTGCTCCAAAGTACTGCGTCATGAATATTCCACCGGCCATGCATATGGTATTGACATAGACCATAAAGACAAATAAGATCTGCCCCGCCACATTAACTCCTGACATTGCCACGTCTCCAAGTCCTGAGACCATGAAGTTATCCACCAAAGAAACCATACTCTGTATGAGCTGCTGCAGCATTATCGGTACAGCTATTGAGAGCGCATTTTTATAAAATTTACCGGAACCAAATAATCCATCCCGAGTTTTTTTTACTGAATTCATTTATTTCAAATCCTTTCCTTAAATAATCTGACTGCTTCCTGTTCTGTCTTTGCCATCCTGAGATAATCCTTGCCGGTGATTACCTCCGCGCCAAAGTGCTTTTTTATATTATTTGCCAACGTTGACTTCCCACTACAATTCTCTCCAATTAATCCAATAAGCATTATTATTCCTCCTATCTTATGACCCCCTGCATCTGTCTGCGATATCTAATCTCATAATCTGCAGTAACTAATCCCAATGGTTTCTTCTTAAATCTTTTTATGATCTTAAACATTTTTTCTTCCTCCATTTTCATCCGTGGAAAGGTGGGGGGATGCCGTTAAGCATACATTACAGCAAAAGAAAAGCAGGCCCACCCTTTTCACGGATAATGACCTGCTATACACTGATTTAAAAAACGGTCCTTATTAAGAATCCTTTCCAAGCCTTCCAGCAAAAAGAAAAATACCAAGACCTGCATTAAATGTTACAGCTGACATTGTGCTGAACCTTTCGAATAATCCAAAGACCGACTTGGGGAAAAGAGCCATTCCAATTGGTCCCATCAACATTGCCAAAAGACATACTCCTGCCAGTACGGAAAGGGATTTCATGTTCTCTTTTGCTGCACCAATAATTGTGAGCACCAGAGCAGCCAAAGAAAAGATAACTACTGCGGCAGTAACCACAAGATGCATTATATTCTGTGGATGTGTGTCCGGAACATCGCTGACCCATGGAAAGAGCTTATATCCCACATCGGATATCCATTCCATTGCAGCAAAAAAGTATATACCAAGCTTTAAAAGCTGTGATCTGCAGTTCTGAATCGCCACACAAACTGCCATGATTGATACAAGTCCGCATGGTCCATATAATGCATTAAGCTGGTTTGCCAGATCCCGAGATGGTGCACCCACCGCAGAAAGATCGCTCACAGCCATGCTCAGCCAGTCATATCCAGGATATGCAAGTGGCGAAAACACTACCATTGCAGTGTAAGAAATAAAACTCAGAATACCACATATGCCAAGTTTAGTAAGCTTCATTGATTCCTCCAATTTTCAAATGCTGCCTGGATTACTGCGATTCTCATCTCTTATATTCTTATAGCTACTCAATAATTTTCTCAGGCCATTTACATATCCCAACCTCAAGAGCACGTTCTTCTTTAAGGTGAAAATCTGCATATTTGCAGTACCAACAGCCTTGTATTGAGGGTATGGCATCCTCTCTTGGTGTATATGCAGGACAGATATCCTCCGGCCAGACGCTTCCATCTCTTTTGGGTACTTCATATCTATTTGAATTTATTTCCATTTACCGCTCTTTCCTCCTCATAAATAGCACTTACTTCTTTGCTCATATACAATCTAACACGCATAAAAAAACAGACCCTTCCGAACACGGATAAAGGTCTGTTTTACACTGTATTGTTTTACATGGCGTCACATTTAAGTGCCTCAATGATACTGTCATTCCTACCGTAATGTTTTTCTCGAGACCTTCTGAACTCTGGCTGCGGCTGCTTCCGGGGTAATCTCGTCTTTTGCCAGATCTGCAAGAGCATCTCGAACAGCTATGTAAAGGTCTTCATAAGGTATTATCCTTGATCCAGCAACATTTGTTTTACCGTTTTCAACGATGTACTCAAGGTTCTTTTGCCCATCCTCATTAAGCCCCTGTACATTCAGTTCCATGTCAGTTCTGGAGGGCATGTACTCAAGATACTGGTTTACAAGAATCTCCTGCCCTTCATTAACAAGATAATTCATCCAGCGAAATGCTGCTTCCTTATCTTTTGACTCTGGATTCATGCAGAGAATCACATCTGTAGCCGCTGTCACCGGCGCAATCATTCCATCGCCATTCCAGTCAATAAGGAAAACTTCATGATCTGCACCTTCACCATGGAAATTTTCATAGGTCTTTTCATCCTGAAGAGTGTACATGTTCATGGCCCAGGAACCATTTGCAAACATTGGAATGCTTCCCTGACGCTGAAACATATCATTAACGTCGTCATACAACGTCATTTTTATGGCTTTGTCCTGAAACACTCCGTTACTGAAACTCTCCTGCCATATCCTGAAGGATTCTATAATAGGCTCTGTTTCAAAGGATGCCTTGCCCTCTATGGCATCATATAATGCATCCCTGTCACAGTCAGCTGCTATAGACATCCACATATCCTGATCAAGCCATGCATCCTTAGCTCCGATTGCCATGGGATAGCTGCCATTTTCTCGTAGCTTATTGCAGGTTTCAAGCATTTCCTGATAGTTTGTTGGTACGCTGCAGCCATATTCCTTAAGCATATTTACATCTGCCCAGAGATATCCGGCGTAGGTCTGCCCCAGAGGAAGTCCGTAGACATTCCCGTTCTCATCGCTTACATTCTCTATACAGGAATCAATGAACTTATTCTGCCAGTCCGCTCCCCAGGCCTTGATGCAATATGGCGTAAGTTCCTCCTCGAATGCCCTGGTGGTATCAAAATCCGTACCGGTAGCGATGCCAAACACATCAGGACCACTGCTTCCCATCAGTTTTACCCTGAGGTGATTCTGGTAGTCTCCCGAACCTTCACAAATATATTTGATCCTGATATCAGGGTTTTCTTTCTCAAAAGAGTCTATGATCTTATAGATAGGACTGTCAGGACCGTAATCTGCCGGATTCCAGGTCATGAAGGTTACGGTAGTTACACCTTTATCGGCGCCCACACTGCAACCGGCGATAATAGCTGCGCATATGATTATGGTTAATAAAAACAATGCTACTCGTTTCATATGATCATTCTCACTTTAAACTTATTGTCCTCAGCAATATATCTTATTTCACTGTTTGTCTTCTGCACAAAATCAAGAACGCTGCGGGTTCCGATACCATGCCCCACCTCGGTTGTGACAGGATAACCATCTTCATTAAGCTCTGCTTTTCCATCACAGGAATTTACAATCTCAAATAGTAGCTGCTGCTTAAACTTGGCTGTAATATCAATAAAGCGGTCGCTCTCGGTCACCTTCTCGCAGGCGTGGATGGCATTCTCGAAGAGGTTACTTATCGCAATGGCAAGCTGCATCTCATCAACACCCGGATTGTAAGGGATATTTGCAGACACGTTTACCTTAATGTTATTTTTCTCAGCAACTGTTACATAATGCGTGATAGCTGCATTGACTGTGGGATTCTCACAGTACCGCTGGCCGGAACGGGGTTCCTGGGACAGCCTTTCCTCAAGGCATTTCCTGGCTTCCTCCACTTTACCATCCTGGATCAGGGATAGAATAAGAGCTTCAAAATGTCTCCTGTCATGTCTCATTGCCCTGTCCTGACTGAGCATTTCTTCTGTGGCGCCAAGTCGCTCCTTCATGCTGTCTGCCGCCATTTCCAGCATGGCAGCATCTGCTTTTAGCTTATATTCCCGTTGTTTAAGAACAGTCGTGTCCACCAGAGCATACAGCTTTCCAATAAGTTCACCATCTGCATAAAGCTCTTTTTCTTCCGGAGAAAAGAATCTTTCGCCTATTGCCAGCGTATCCCCTTTTACGATAGCCTCCCTAAGCCGCTCCACAACGCCTTCCGCATCCTTTGTTACCTCCGGAAACAGCTCTTTTACGTGCTCGTTGTAGTACTGAAGCCTTCCATCCGGGTCCACAGCTATAACACCTTCAGAGAGCCTGTCCACAATATATTCCCTTGCCATGTCGATAATTCCCAAAAGGTTATATCTGAATATTGCAATGAACATGGAGATCGTGACTGCCACATTTCCAAATACAGATATGTCAAAAAAGTATGTGACAAAGAATATATGTGAGATCTGGCAGATGAAAAGAACTGCCTCAATGAGGAACCCAGCAATTATTATCATCGCTCGTTTTTTTGCAATTTTGCCCCTGTAGCTTTTCAGACTCTTAAACAGCAGGTAAAACACAACTATAATAACAGCGGCCTGAGACTGCATAAACACCTGATGTACAATGCCGCTTCTATGCAAAAGAACCGGGAAAAGCCCATCCTTATCAAACCAGATCTTTGAATAATAGAGATTGTGGCTTTCCAGTGTGAAGACAAAAATATAGACCAACACGTTAAACAATACAAATGCTCTTACCAAAAGCTTATGAACCCTTATATGACAAAGCTCTACCGTAAACATAAAAAGAGAGAAAATGATCCATACTCTCCCGGCATACGAAAATTTCAACGCAGCAATATATTCATCCTCTGTTTTCGATAAAAGTTCCAAAAGGTAGCCTGTATTGTTTACCAGCATCACCATGCAATTAATGAAAAGATATCCATGAAGCTTGTTCTTAAGGTTCCTAAAAACAATGAACCCTTCAAGGAACATGGCGAATATACTGATAATCATGGCGCCTAAAAGAAAATCATGCATTCGTCTTTACTCCAATCTGTAATCCATATATCTGTCAGCGACCTCGGCATATCTGCTCTTGGATACCGGCACCACCTCTTTACTTCGAAGAGTAATGTCTGTCTTCGTAAGTTTATCAATGGCAGTAAGATTAACACTAATGGACTCATGACATCTGATGAAATCCTGCCCTGAATGGTTCTCATCCATATATTCCATAAATCCAATCCTGAGAGTTGGAGTAGAAACAACCTCCCCATCTGCCATGTGATAGCTGACCACATGATTGCGGTAGTCAATATACATTATGTCATCGAGCCTTAAGGAGCACATACCGCCCTTTATTTTGACCGTCACAGATTTCCCGTCATCTGTCTCGATCCGCGTCAGTGCAAGGTCAAGAGTTGAAAAGAGCTTGTCCTTAGCCACCGGCTTTAGTATATAGTTTATGGGATTTACATCAAAGGATTCCAATGCATATGAACTCTCAGAAGTAGCAAAAATGATCTGCGCATCAGGCTGATTCCACCTAAGTTCCCTTGCCGCCTGAATACCTGTGACCATAGGCATTACTATGTCAAGAAGATATATTTGTGGTCTGAAGGTCTCACAGTCCTGAATCAGTTTGTCCGGATGGTCAAATACTTTTACTTCAGCCCGGATTTCTTTTCCTTTTAGATATTCAGATACAAACCCGCATATCCGCTCTCTGTCGGATCTGTCATCATCACATATTGCTATACGAAGCATTATGAATTCCCCCCGCGTTTTACATCACACGTAATTATTCTACCACTATCTCCACTACCATTTTATATCTATATAAAACAGACAGAATTTTTTACACTGAATCCTGTCTGATTTACAGCATCAAAAAGAAGCCCATTCTTATTTATCTGTGAAGTTGCCTGTATTACAGCTATTTTCATGATGATATTTCCCTTCTTGCCAATGCTCTGTGTGTAAGTTTGATCCTACAGCTTTACAAGCCAAAAAGCGCAAGTACTCCATAAGAAGCCAATCCAAGACTCGCAGCACAGCAGCTTGGCGCATCAATAAATATTTTTAGCTTTGTTGCCCTTAGTAGCAAGCCAACTATCTGAAAAACAACAGGGTTAAGTAGTACGCACCACAGAGGCAATGGCATGACCCCTTTTATTATAAAAGTCATAACTGCTATAGCGGGAATTATCACAAGCATCGTATACAGTGCAAAGAACGGAACATATATCTGTCTGAAAATCGAATTTATTACCTCTTCCGCAAGCTCCTGATTATCTTTTTTCATAATAACCTGATATATGGTTGGCTGCAGGCATAGGAATATGTGTATCATAAAGCCACCCATGGCACCACATAAAAAAATAATTCTGAGGATCATGGCACTTATCGCATAGTTCCCGTCCATCTGCATAAGTGAAATAAATCCGCATGAATACATGGGAACTGCAAACATAGCCAGTATACCTGACAACACAAATCTAAAATGAGCCATTCTCTCCCATGCGCTATCAATAACTCCCATCTTCCCAAGCTTTTTGTTGTCCGGTCCCTTAATGTCCAAAAGCAGATCAGCTATAGCACACAGGATTCCCCCGATTATTCCGATAATTCCCAAAACAAATCTTGCAGTATCCGTCATTTTTTGTACTCCTCCAAAATCATCACCGTAACCCCCATAGTCCATATGGATCGCCCTCAAGTTCTCCAAAACTGCTAAGTGAAGAATGTACTTCCAAAGTCATTCCTTTTTCAATTCCAAGCTTTTGCAATGCCGACTTTAGTTCCTCTTTAGTTATAGTTCGTTTGCTCAAAACGACCTCCTACTTCCATGTGTCAAAGAAAAACAAACTAATAAGAACCAGTACACCTCGTCAAAGATTCAAATTCCGGCGCGCTTCTTCATTATTCCCGATAATCATAGACACTTTGTCGCAGCTCTTCACCTCCTTACAAGTTCCACAGGTTTCATAATCATTTCTCATAGCGCATTGACGGATCGTACACATTGAATCGCAATAGGGGAATTTAACACCGGCGGTTCTGCATCCCGCACAGTTAATCATTTCCGGTGTAATATCAGCTTTATTCATTTCTGACCATTCCTTTGCAACTTTTTCACGCAGATCATCATCATTATTTACTGTTGCAATACGTGCTTCACATGCTTCACAGTTTAGTCCACAATATGCAATATACTTATTCACTTTCTTAACCTCCTACACAATCATAATTGTTCTATTTCTCAATCCCCTTGTTTTGATAAAAACTGTAGTGGTATTTGTTTCTGAATCCAAGTCTGTAATAAAAATCCATGTCTGATATTACAAAAGCTCTCTTAGCACCTAACCTCTTTGCCCTACTCAGCGCTTCATGAATTACAGCCTTAGCTATTCCTCTTCCCCTATAGCTTGGGATAGTACAGACAGGCTCTACATACACGTAGTCCGTCTTGGGGTTATACCATAGACCGCATATGGAAATGAGTTCTCCCTCCTCATTGCATGCAGCCACACAGATATCCCTGTTAAAGTGCCTACGCGCCCTTGGAGTAGCGATTCCTTCTTTTTCAAACCTTTGTTTATCTTCTCCGTGATCAAACCCTTGCCAAAAAAGCCATGATAGCTCATAAATATCCTTAACAGGATTCGGGTTCACAAACTTAAGGCCCTCTGGCATAGGAGCTCCAAATTCCCTTTCCAGGTCCAGCTCCATGATATTTTCTGTTTGCTCATTCCTGATAAAGCCCTTGTTTAAGACCAAATCTATTTCATCTGTGTTGTCATCGCAGACTGCAAGGGAAAATCCAGAATCATCCATGAGATTGGTGCAGGCATAATCTAATATTTCAGGATATAACTGCTTATAATCAGGTAAGACTCCACAAAATCCCTCACCGAAATACATATCATAGATTGCTGCACCAACAACGTTACCATCATCAACCCAAAGCCCAATGGACTCAATCAATTCCTTATTGAATTCCGGATGCTCATACATCCACTCAAATCTCGCCCAGTTCCAATTAATATAGCTTGTATCTCGAGCATTTAGTTCTATAAGGAAATCACATACTGCCTCATAATCATTATCTGCATATTTCTTGAAATACATTATTCCTACTCCTTATACACAATAAACCTGGGACCCTCTTCTCCGATCTCTCCACTCACTTCAAATCCACATTTCATCAGCACCTTTTGAGACGCCGCATTGTCAGGATCTGTCTCTGCCTCAACAGCCACTATTTCCGGATGTTCAAATGCCCATTTTATTGTCAGGCTCACAGCCTCTGTTGCATAGCCATGTCCCTGAAACTCATCTAAAATTCCGTATCCGATTTCAGGATTTTTCTCCTCAAGCCCCTTGAAACACAGATCTCCGATATGTGTTCCATCTGTCTTTTCAATCATCCACATGGCATACCAGTCCCACTGATCCGGATGCGTAAGGCACCCCTCCAGCATTTCACCATATGCCTTCTTAAGCTCATCATCCTTTTCCGCCTGGATTATTCTTTCCATCTGCTCCCTACTAGCGGGATATATCTTTATTCTTTCTGTTTTTATCATCATTCTCCTCTTTATTTCTCCTGATTTCATATTATCTTAAAACCAAAAACAGACCTACCTTTACACGGATATAGGTCTGTTTTACACTACTTAAAATTCTGCTATAGCATCTGACAAAACTCGCTGAGTCTATGCGTATTATCTTCTGAAGGTTTATCTTTCGGATCAATGAAAATCGCAGTCGCGGCAAAGCTGGTGATTCCAATGCAGTCCTTTAGCTTAGAAAAAGCTCTCTCTGCCCCGGAACCGCTTTGGCAGGCAAATGCAGCTATAGTCTTATTTTTCAAGTTCTCTTTATTCTCCAAAATAAACGTCCGAAGCGGAGGCGTAAACGTTCCTGCCCAAACAGGAAATCCAAAAACAATCTCATCATAAGCTGACACGTCCAGATCGTATGCCTCAAGCTCGGGCTTTTCTGCCATAACAGCACTCTTCCCACCCCAGAAAAACTTTGAGAATCCACTGGTCGAATACGCTTTCTTTGGAACAAGTTTTAATTTATCTGCTGGAAGTACCTTTGCCAGTTCATCTGCTATATACTCTGTGTTACCTTCTAATGAGAAATAAATTATAATCCTTTTCATGCCAGAACCTTTCTTGCTTTGTTGCACCATTTCAAATATGCCTCATGCAAGCTCTCTGTAATCCTTCATATCAACCCACTTCTTTTTGGTTATCAGTAAATATGTCTCTCACAATTATACCCGGGTAATAATCGCCTTACAATCTACATATGCTCCTTATAGTATTCCAAAAACTCCGGAGTTTTTGACCAGTATTTTATTCCCCAGTTCTCGAAGTCCCACTCTTCCATATAGTCATTGCACTCATAATCAATATAGAAAAGCTCTCCATTATGAACAACAAAATTCGTCGGGAAATAATCAATATTGGTCTTTGCAGGATATAGGAGTTCACACATTGCTTTTACCTGTCTTATATAATCAGGGTCCATCTGATCTCTGGCAACAAGCTCATAGATAGTCTCACCGTCTATGTATTCCTTCACAATGCGTTCTTTATCAATATCAGCATCAATCATTTTGGGCATTCTGATTCCAATCGCCGTCAGTCTTCTGTAATCATTTATTTCAGACTGGATCTTGTCACCAAACTGGTAATATGCACAAGGCTCGTGGTGTATCTGTTTTAAGACATACTCCTTACCATCCTTTACTGCCAGGTATGAATATCCTCCCTTACCCTTGCCAATGAGCTTCTTAACTATATAGCTGACTCCATTAACGCTACATGCTTCTCCATGACCTGTTTCAAACATAAGACTCCCTTCCCTCTGTCATCAATCAAACAGCTGCCCCGGGAGCTTTTTCTTTTCCTTGGGTGGGAACTGTTTATCGAATTCTTCTACATCCTCATCTTTAACATAGTAGCCCTGAGGGGTCTGATATACTCCGGTTACGTCATCAAGGTATCCCGGGATCAATTCTCTGCACAGAAAAAATGATGAATCTGCGTCTTCAGGCAGATCATGATAACGAATTCCAAACTTGCTTGCATAGTCGAATCCGCAGTGGCTATAGAATCCGATATTTCCTTCAAAAAGAACTGCTCCGAATCCCATTTCTGTTGCTTTCTCAAGGCAGTAATCAAGCAGCTTCTTACCATAACCCTTGCGCTTAAGCTCCGGCGTGATTCCTATTGGCCCCATGGTAAGTACCGGGATCTCCCTGCCATCATCAGCTTCAATAACAGTTTTCATAAACATGTTCTGACCGATAAGCATTCCGTCCTGTTCTGCGACAGAATGATCACCCGGATCATTCTCCTGAACGCTTAGGTGCATGACAAAATCAAGCTCCGGAACAAATGCCGGATCGTCCCTCAGCACATGAATTACATAGTGCTCACTGCATCCGGGACGATACACGTTCCAAAATGACTCTCTTACAAGATTTTCAACATCTCTATAATCTTTCTGTTCTTCTAAGCGAATTATATAATTACTCATTGTTTTCATTCTCCTTTATAATGAAGTTCTGCCCGAACTACGTTCGTCAGAACTAGCTTACTCACTAGGCTCGTCAGTACCTCGCCAAGTGATTAACCTAACCAGATATAGGCAATACGCCAAAAGCACTGCAAACTGGATAGTTCCAACTATTATGTTCAGTTTCATATCACCTTCATTCGTGATGAAACCGCAGAAATCATGAAATGCATGTAGCAAAATGCATGGCCAGATACTCTTTGTCCTGAGGATCACAAAAGCCATTACAACTCCGTAGGTAAATGCAAACGCCATCTGCAAAAGTGTTTCTGCAAGTCCAGCCCCACCCATTACATTCAGCAGATGACTCATTCCAAAAAGAACTGATGAAATAATGATGGCCTTTGTCTCCTTTTCTTTCCACATATTGCAAATGATACCCCTGAAGTATAGTTCCTCTGTCAGTCCTATCCCCAGTGTAAAAATAAGATTAGGAATAAACAGTCCGCTGTCATCAGACATGATTCCACCGGCAAAAGCAGCCAGGGCCACAATTATAAGTGGAACGTAATACAAAAACCTTGTAGCTATACCGCTCACGGGCTTCTGAAAGCCAAGCCCTCTAAGACTGTGATCCTTGACAAGAAAAAATGCAATTGCTACTAATGCACAGCTCCATATGATAGCCGCCTGTGCTGTAATAGCCTTAAGACCCTCAAGCTGTCCCATGACCACCGCAGCCCCCTGGGCAAAGTAGAACAAAAGAACCGTAACTGTTGCTAAAACTGTATTCCTTACTAAATGCTTTGACATAATCCCTCCTGAAACACATGATTTATCTCATTTTGTAGATTACAATTCCCTTTGCCACAATCATCAGAAACAGCATTGAAACTCCATAGGCTTCCCTGCCCATTGCGAGAAGAAGTACTGCGGTAATTCCCACTATCACTGATATGGCTGTAATGATCCTGCTTCCCCTTTCCTGCCTCAGTCTTGTCAAAAGAATCTTAACTGCTCCGATGATTACCAACAAAATAAAAACAGCCCAGTAGAGCATACACTTCAGTCTTCCTGCCTGAACATAATCAGGAAGACTCACCGCATAATAGACACCATCGATCCTATTGGGATATATGGGCAGGACAATCATTATCATCGCAAGCACATCTATGATTCCAAGAAGCATATCGCAAATATATCTGATATTGTCCCTATTCTCTTTTTCGGCAATCGATACCATCTTTTCTGCCGACAAAAGTTCGTCTATAGATACTGAAAAGAATCTCGATATCTCTTTTAACGAATCTATGCTCGGGTACCCACGACCTGACTCCCACTTGGAAATTGCAGTCCTTGAAACATATAGAGCCTCTGCCAGCTCTTCCTGAGTCATATCTTTATTCTTTCTAAGTTCCTGCAGTTTTTCGCCAAACTCCATTTTACCCCCTGTCAGGCTTTTGCTTTGTCATCAATGATAAGAACAACAGCCCTGTATAAAAGAAATAATCCCGTACTCAAGAGAATTGATCCCATGATATCTGTCAGCCAATGTACTCCAGCTACGGTTCTTCCTACAAGCATAAAAATGGAGAACAACGCCGAAAAGAAGCATACATATTTCAGTACGACTTCATTCTTCATCCTTCTTTTCGCCTGAAACCAGAGAGTAGGCATGACGCTTAATACCAAGAGTGTTGTAGACGATGGATAAGATGCCTCCATAAATCCATCTATCAGGACCGGTCTGTAATTGATTGGGATCATTTCAAATATCAGATATCCAAATATCACTATAATATAGTATATCCCAAGTACTATTATGTCGTAATCGACTCTAAACAGGCTCTTCCTTTGTATCAACTGGGTAAGACCGATACCTGCAAATATCAAACATATGAATATAGGCACAAGTCCCAACCAGTCAGTTATGGTGTATATGACCATATGAACCCCGGTCAATTTGTGAAAATAGCAGTTGATCGTGGCAAAACCTATGTCTGTCCCATTTTGCCCGACAGGCTGAACATCAACGATTTGGATCAGTAATGTCCAGACTACAAATACAATTAAATACAATGCTCCAAATAATAAACTCTTAAATCCTTTTCTTTTCATTTCTCATAATCCTTTCTGTTTTGTTCGCGAGGCTATATGAACCGTAACAAGAATCATGAAAAAACTAAAGAAACGCTTGGTGACATGTATGACACGATTCGTATCATCTGCATAAACAAGCCTATCACACAATTAAAATATGGTCGTCATCTACACGGATAACGACCTAAAAATCACTGATATTATATTTCTTGATTTCTCACTCTGTTGGAAGTGAGAGTGCTTTTTCATTAATCCAAAGCACATCCCATGGTGGGGTCTTAAACAATTATTCATTTCATCCCTCATCCGGCTTCTGTCCATCATGTGCCTTCCACGCACACTCTGTCAGGGCTATGTTTGTAAACTCTGCGGTAAAAGAGCTGTCTTCCGGCGAACATGCATATATTCCAAATCTCACCTTGCCAGCACCCTCATGCATATGGCAAACTCTCATCTGTTTCCACTTATTTCCATCATCTGAGCACTCGATACAGTAATCATCTTCCCTGCGGCTCAGCCTATACCACATAGACTTCACTGACGCAGGAATCTCAGTAGTTGCCCAGTCAGAATAACCGTGGTTGGTAACAACTGATCCAAGGTGCTGGAACTCCTCGTTCTCATACTCAATTGAGCCCTTAAGCCAGTTCTCACTATCCAGGTACATCACAACTCCGCACTGATCAAAGCGGTGATGGCTGTCAGCAAAATCTGTTTTCACCACAAAGGAAAAGAACTTTTCCTATGTCTCCATTTGAAACACAGGAGCATTATCATTCCTGAAATGGTAGTACGTCCTCTGCCATAAATCTGTATGCGGTAATGTCGTCACAGTAATCTTATCCTCTGTCACGCTGTAACTCTTCGGTTCTCTGGTCCAAGTGAATTTCAACATATCTCATTCTCCCTCATCCGGCAATTAAAAACTGTGCGCTCAAAGTATACCGATTCAAACTATCACCTTCGCTGCTGGCTCCTGAATCCAAAACTGTCTTGGTTATCTTATATGTTCCAGGTTCAAGATTTCCGTAAAGCCATTCCCAGTTAGTTTCAATCTCAGCTTCCCCATTCTTTGGAATATTGTAGCCGATATCAGTAAAAACTCCGTTATCAATTATCATCGGAACAGCTTCCCACTTCTCACCTTCAAGTTTCTCAAGTGTGTAGTCTTCTCCATATATCAGCTCGCCGGTATTCTTATCTTCGTATTGCCTGAAATGAACAGTCAGTCCTGAGGGCGTCACATTACTAACACTCATCATGAGCCCAATAGCCTCAACTTCAGAATCTGAAATGTACTGTCCTATTCCGCCTTCAGTCTTGCTGGTATCAAACTTAAGCGTATCCAAAATGGTATCTGCTTCTTCCCACATATGGCTTATCCAGGAATCGCAGTCTATGCTCTGGGCAACTATCTGCGGACGCTCATCTCCAAAAGTAATGAAATCCCAATGCTCATGATCATCATATGTGCCAACATGCGCAGTATATCCCGCTAATGTAATCTCTTCCTGGGAAAGTCCTGTTCCGCAAACGCCAAAACCGTCTGAGCAAAAGAGCTCTATCTGCCCTGCATCTGCAGATTTTGGTTTTAGTATCAATCCGTATAAACCATAAGTGAGCTTCCCATCATCCACTGCAGAAATCTCCGCTGTCCATCCTTCCGGAACAACTACAGACATCTCTCCATAGGGTCCGCCCACTGAAACTATCTGCTTTTCATAGGCACTTCCTGTGGCAAAAGAGCTCCATTCGCCATAAACTCTCTCGGCTCCGTTGCCTTTAAATGCCCTTACTCTTATTCTGAAATCGAAATAATCCTGCGCACCGGTAACGTAAGAATTATCGGTAATCTCAACTGTTTCAGGTTCTCTGTATTCCTTTTCTGAATAGTACTTATTCTCCTCAGAGACTTCGTATCCTTCAGCACCCTCAACCGGATCCCACTCGAAAACAACCTCTGCACAGTCTTCTCCCGGCCTCAAAACTCCGTCTTTCACCGCAGGCACACCAAGAGTGCTGGCTTCAACCGCTTCCGGTTCACTCACTGTGCTGGAAGCAGCTCCGCTATCTGATACTTTGTTATTTCCACATCCAACAGTGGCAATCGTCATAAGCATTACCATAACAACACAAAATCTTTTCATACTGCTCCTCCATTGCTTAGTGCAATCACTCATCCTCCAGTTCTTCGCCTTCAAAATCTCCCTTGGGACATTATTATGAAAGTGATGAGAATGCTCTTCTCAACAGGATCAGAGAGTACAAGAGCAATTACTTTGACTGGGTTAATGATTTCTCCATCCCGACAACAAACAACCTCAGCGAGAGGTCGCTCAGATATGTAAAGACTAAAGGCAAGGTCTCCGGCCAGTTCCAGAGCATAGAATACGCATCATATTTTGCAGATATCAGGACTTATCTTGAAACCAGTGCCAGAAATGGTGTTAATGAATTCACTGCCCTCTTAAGACTGACTTCTGGAGAACCATATACTGTAGAAGAACTATTAGGCGGAGCATAACTCCGCCTGGTTAGAATACACATCAACTAATAAATATTTAATCAACTACATAGTTATACTCGAGGCTATAGTCTCTATCGCTTTCTTCATTACTAAGATAGTCATAACCTTTATCGGAAACAATCTTAAAGCCGCATTTCTCATGTGTTTTCAATGATGCTGTATTTTTTTTGCTCACGCAGTCACATACTCTAAAACTTCCTTCTTTTTTCAAATTTTCAAGGACAAGATTGATAAGATGCGCAGCATATCCCTTCTTTCTGCTTTCCGGAGGTGTTTCAAGAGCTTCAATATAGAACAATCTAGGCTCAACCATGTTGGTTCTTAGTGCACTGAGCCATTCTCCATTCTCTTCATATATCCAGTAAACACTATCCTCTCGCTTGAAAAAATCATTCTTTAAAAAATCGCAAAAATTCGTCTCCACAAGCTTAACTGCTTTTTCTTTATCCTTTTCGTCTGGATAAAAATACTCGGTATTATCATAATTACTCTCTTGATATATATCCATCAGTTTTCTCTCATCCAAGTCACTATACTTCATTATTTTTCTAAGCATAACAATACCTCCCAAATGCAAACAGAAATATTGTAATCTTCATGATAGAAAAAATAAAGAACATCTTACGCAATTAACTGTGAATAGTAACTGATGTGGCCTCCGAAGCGTATTTCACCATAAAAAGTACAATATATTGTGTCGCAAAACAAAAAAGACTCCATCACAATCGCAACGAAGTCTTAGGAATCTGTATTAAGTCTTATCTCAAAAAGCAAAATAAATGTCGTTATCACGCGGATTCTGTTATGTATTCTGTATCTAAAATTGATTAAGATATTATCATCAAAGGAAAACCATTTCATTTGGTTAAGTCCTTGATGCTACTATCCGATATACATGGTAGCAAGAGAAAGGAGGAAGATACACGATGAACAATCTTCCAAAAAGGTAAAGGTACCTTCACTGCGGCAGGCTCCCGGTGGAGGTACTTTTTTATGCCCGTATCAATTTTTCTATAAGTTTTCCGTTAGCAACAGGAGTATCTTTCAGGTTCTTTGGTATTGTAAGCTCTATCACAACATTCATGCGTTTCCCAGCTCTGCGACTCTTTTCAACTTTGGTAACTGAAGCATGTGCCTGAACCTTAGGATCTTCCAGAAGCGGAAGCACCACATAGTAAAGTTCATCCTCATCAAAGGATACTGTCCCAAGCACCTTGCCTGTTACTATTTCTTCTACCACAGCCCTATCTTCTCTGAGGAAAATATTCAAAGGCTCTCCTATAGTTGGTGCTGAAGCTTTCAGATCTGAAGGGTTCTCTTTTACAAATCCATTGAAAGTAAAAACTTCTACATCGCCATCCTCACGGACCTTCTTTCCAATCTTCCTGGCTGCATCTGCTGGAAGAACATACTCCTGCATCATAAGATGAAAGATATCTTTTACCTTGTCGGGTGCGAGTATTGCGCTATAGTCTGTCATGATATCCTTGCAAGCTTCCAGAACGCTTTTGGAAAAGAGCCTGAACTCCTCCATATCAGGATCCCAGACAAATCTTCCTCTGGCCATCTTGGAAAGTGGCAGTTCCTCATCATACATCTTGAACTGAACGTAGATATTCCTCTCGGAGAATGCTGCCTTGTTCTCAAAAGCATCCCAGGTAAATTCATAAGTATCGAAGTAAGATTCTCCTTCAGATTCTTTTATCTTCTTATAAGCTTCAATAACCTGTCTTATCTTTTCATCGTCCTCAGGATTCCTTTTTCTGGTTGGATCTGAGTCCGGATGGTACAAAATGAGAAGCTTTTTGTATTTTGCTTTTATTTCCCGGTCGTCATCCTGTTTGGACGCGCCGAGGATCTTGTAGGCTTCTTTAAGTGTCATGAGCTGAACCCACTAATTCTTTTGCCAACCTCTTCATCTGCAGTTAGATCATAAACCATCCTGTAACAGTCAAGTGCCTGATCTTTGTCGCCAGCATTCTCCGCCTCTTCTGCAGCCTTGTACAAAAGAGCAAGCGTCACAGGATTGGCTTCTGTAGGAATTTCGTTATCCTTAAGAAGCTTCTGGATCTGATTCAGATCTTTTTCTGCAATTTTCTTACCAATAGCCTTCTCCAGGAATTCCAGTTCCGCATCAGCCTGCTGAGAATCCTCGAAGTATTTGCTGTAGAGATAACATGCAGCTGAGACTTCCGGTTGGTACTTCTCCAGGTAATACCAGCCAAGGTTTCTGTAGTAAGCCGCGAGCTCTGCTCTGGTGCAGCAATAATTGTATGACTCAGTAGTGTATGAATACTCGCCTTCAGCATCCCCAAGCTGTTTGCAGCACAGGATGATTCCAAGAATCACTTCCATATCCACAGGATTCTCAAGATGTGCGGCAAGCCACTCCTGCTGAGCGCCAGAATAATTGCCGGAAAGAAGCAGCTCTTTTGACTTCTCCTTATGTGGTGTAAGCGTATCCTCATCAGATATCTCATATTCATCATCGCCCAGACAGTAGTATTCATATAAAAAGACTTCTGAAATATGCCTAAGGCAAACTTTTAGTTTACTCATTGTTTTTCTCTTTTAACCTCTTCTTAAGAAACTCGTAGCGGAGTCTCTTTTCCTCTTTTCCAAAATGCACCTCACGGGACTGTTCGGGATTATCAGTGTAGTCCAACTTCTCATCTCCGAACTGCTCACTGGTCAGATCAAACGCGCAGTCTCCAATTACGTTATAACAATGGAAGTTTCCACCAGCTCTTTCGATGCCATACACCTTGCCCCCGAAAATATCCTGAGCAAGGAATGCAGTTATTGAACACTGCCCCATAGTCTTATTGTCCTCGGTCCAATCTGCTCTCATCCTTGGTGCACATGTATCAGCACACCATATCTCTGACAAAGCATCGTACAGATCTCGTGGATTGTTGATGCCCTTGTATTCATCTGTCACTGGAGAAACGTTGGCGTTCTCCCAGCCCCAAAACTTGTAGTCTTTCTTCTCCATTTATTTCGCCCTTTTGTATATATATCAACCACCTTATTATAACAAATATAGGGCAGCCGAAGCTGCCCCTTATCTTTTGAATTTGGGTGACATTTGGGGACATTTTTTCAATTGGTAACGTAGTGAAGTGGTTAGGTGTTTTTTAGAACAATTTCCGGGGTTAAATTCCGGTTTATTCTTCCATCAAGGATTATGTATTACATTTCTCTTTCCACTATTGGCAGTTCCTCTTACTTCTTCGTGGTAAAAGTAATCTACGATTGTTGGATGTCCTTTCTCTACTCTCTCATACGGAGTTTCATTATCAACAAACCTGCAATCATACTTTTTAGCCAGCTCTTCTGCTTTCTTTTCCAGCGCTTCAAAATAGCTGCGGTTCTTTTTGTTATAGATTTCGTCATACAGCGGCACCAGATCCGGATGTTTATCGGAAATGTATTTCATGATATCTGCCTTAAAACCTCCGCGAAGATTCAGATTCTCAAGCCATACAAGGTCACACTGATCTTTTGTCCTGTCTATGATTGCCTCTATATCCGTAATCCCCGGGAACACGGGTGAAATGAAGCAAATTGTACGAATGCCTGCCGCATATACCTCTTTCATTGCAGCAAGCCTTCTTTCTATGCTTACTGCCGCATCCATATCATCTTTAAACTCTTCATCGAGAGTATTGATTGACCATGATACTGTAAGTCTGCTATTTTCATTGATCTCTTTTAGCAGATCCAGATCTCTTAGTACAAGGTCTGACTTTGTGCAGATAAGTATGTCTGCACCACTGTCCTTTAGTTCTTCCAGAAGTCTTCTTGTATTTTTATATGTTTCCTCTAGCGGATTATAACCATCCGTAACTGTTCCAATGATCACCTTCTGGCCGGCATACTTCTTTGGATTCTTTATTTCAGGCCAGTCTTTCACATCCATGAAAGTTCCCCATTCCTCCGTATGCCCTGTAAAGCGTTTCATAAAAGATGCGTAGCAGTATTTACAGGCATGGGGACACCCCACATAGGGATTCACCGAATATCCTCCAATAGGAGTATTCGATTTTGTCATTACACTTTTTGTTTCTATATGATTTACTTTGATTTCTGGTTGTTCCATATCCTCTGTTCCTCCAGCACTTTGTTAAAAGCATCCGGCATTTCCTGTATCATTTCTTCTCCCATAATCGGGACAAGATCTTCTTTCCAGAATACAGGAATGTTCAGTTCATGAGCCTGTTCTGTCAATGAATAAGCCCACCCGGGATCTGTTTTAACAGTCCTGCTCTTTGCACCTGTCATGGTTCCCACCACAATCCAGTCAATGCCTGTAAGATCAACCTTACCCGGATCATCGAACAAAGGCTCAAAGGTAACATGATATTTTTTTGCCTTCACATTGCTCCGCAGTGCATCAATACGCCATAACTCAGACTTTCTCGTAACTGTAACGCCAAACCATGCATTATCAAGATCTGTTTCAAAAGACAGAAGATCCGGTCGTTTGGTAAGAAAAAGAAACTGGTGCTGAGGATTCTCTGCTATCTTTTTAAAGACTTCCTCTCTCCATTCCTCATGCCAGCCCGAGAGATCGCTCATGCCGGTCAGCAGAAAATTCTGCGGCTTTTTCTTTTCCATCATACGAAGCTTTCCTTGAAAAAACTGTGGCTTTTCAAAATCATCTATGATGTGATAACGCCTCGTATTGTTTCTGGCATAGCAGTACGGACATCCAACAGTGCACCCTATAACAAGATTCATGTTCTGAATCTGATCTTTAATACAAATACTCATTTGTCACTCCATTCCTCAAGGTTTACCCTGATGCGGTTAAGATACTCTTCAAACTGAAGAATCTCTTTATCCGTAAAATCACGATAATAAATACTCCCCATCTCATTTGATACGGAGTCATAAGCTTCTTTAAGTTCTTTGGCTTTATCTGTGAGGAACAGAAGAGTTTTTCTCTTATCAGCTTCATCAGTTTTGCGGCTTATCAGTCCGTTTTTTTCCATCCGCTCAAGCATGGTTGTAAGTGAAGTAATTGCAAGTCCGCTTTTCTCGGAAATAATTTTAATAGGAACACCATCTTCCTGCCATAAGACATAAAGAATCCTTCCCTGAGCTCCGTTAAATGCATCAATGTTTTTTTCTGCCAGTATCCTTTCAAATATACGATCACCCAGCTGTTTTATTTTTGTAACAAGAAATCCACCATTTGTCTTCATAATTTAATACTCCTATATCGTAGTTTTATACTACGATATAGGAGTATTTTTGTCAAGCACACATATCATAACTTCCGGTATAATGCTCATTCCAACAAACTCGAATTGTTAGCACTCTGTCTTATTGCACCGGAGGCATAAAGCATAAAATACAATCGCCAGAAACTGTGATACCACAGACACAGTGACAAGATACACAGGATTCAAATCATACAGGGCACCGAGAAGCCAACTGCCCAGAAACCACGCAATACCTAATCCTGTCTCAAATATTCCGAAACCGGTGCTTCGCATGGAACGCGGAACGATTCCGCTGACAGCTGCTTTCATAATACTTTCCTGCGCACCCATTCCAATCCCCCACAGAATTATCCCAGCTCCGATCAACCAGGCATTTCCAGTCATAAAAACAAAATATGAGAAGAATGTGCTGCATAGTGTGGAAATGATCAGAGCCTTCAGCCCGACCTTATCATAAAGCCAGCCAAAGAATAGTGCAGCAAAGGCATCCACAGCCATTGCCCCAGCATATAGCAGGCTGAGCATGGATTCATTAAATGCTCCGGTATTAGCCGAATGAAGTGTGATCAGGGTGAAGTCTGCAAAGCCAAAAGCAAAAAAGCAGATGGCCGCCATGAACAGAACAAATGACTTCCTGAATTCAAAGCTTGCCGGTTTATCTTCCTGCTTTTCAAAGATCTCCGGATCAGGGTATCTTATCTTTGCTGTCAAAACAAGAGCTATTGTGATCATTGCAGGAACAAGCAGTATCGCAAAAGAGATTCTATATGTTGTAAAAAGGTCGTCTGTACCTTTTACAAGAGCTGTTACAAAAAGCAGTACCGGTCCGAGAAACGCGCCAAGCTGATCCAGAAACTCCTGATAGGCAAAGCCTTTTCCGGTTCCGATCTCGCTTGCCGCAAAGCTTACCAATGTGTTTTTGGCAGGCTTTTTTATCGCTTTTCCGATACGCTCCAGGATCACAAGACCGCAGGCCCAAATCCAGCCATG
>NZ_JHWL01000028.1 GCF_000622085.1 Butyrivibrio proteoclasticus P6B7 | reverse complement strand
AAATGCTCCGGTATTAGCCGAATGAAGTGTGATCAGGGTGAAGTCTGCAAAGCCAAAAGCAAAAAAGCAGATGGCCGCCATGAACAGAACAAATGACTTCCTGAATTCAAAGCTTGCCGGTTTATCTTCCTGCTTTTCAAAGATCTCCGGATCAGGGTATCTTATCTTTGCTGTCAAAACAAGAGCTATTGTGATCATTGCAGGAACAAGCAGTATCGCAAAAGAGATTCTATATGTTGTAAAAAGGTCGTCTGTACCTTTTACAAGAGCTGTTACAAAAAGCAGTACCGGTCCGAGAAACGCGCCAAGCTGATCCAGAAACTCCTGATAGGCAAAGCCTTTTCCGGTTCCGATCTCGCTTGCCGCAAAGCTTACCAATGTGTTTTTGGCAGGCTTTTTTATCGCTTTTCCGATACGCTCCAGGATCACAAGACCGCAGGCCCAAATCCAGCCATGTTCAGGTACGAGTGCCAGTGCAGGAATCGCCAGAGCCTGTATTACATAGCCTGTGATAACAAATGTCCAGTATTTCTTCGTTTTATCTGCTATAAATCCGGATATGAGCCTTAGTGAATACCCGCACAATTCTCCTATACCGGACACAAATCCGATGGTTGCAGCGGATGCCCCTGCGAGGTTCAGATATTCGCCCAATATGCTTCTGGCGCCTTCATGAGTCATGTCCGAAAACAGACTTACGATTCCCATCAGGGTTATAAATATTATGGCGCCAGACAAAGCCCTTTTTTTATCCATGTTCTACTCCACTAATCCCGATTTGCTTATTTCATTATCTAGAAAGTTATAAATCCAATCCAGCTTTATGCGCCTGGATATGCTGTAGCTTTCTTGGGATGTTATAAAGCTTCCCATCCTTAATAAGTTTTACCTTATCGCCTTCCTGCTTTCAGTGTATATGTTGCTTCCCAATGATTAAGCACTTCTACTTTTGTAAATCCAGCAGCTATTAAAGCTTCTTTTTCATGCTCCACAGTCAGCGGAGTGTCATAATGATAAAACACTTCATCCGGCAAGTTCTGCTCTTTTCTTAGTCTAATCTGCTCCTGCCTGAAAAACGTTTCCTGTTCATCTGTCTCTGCAAAATAATCAGTCAGGATTAAATATCCATCGGGCTTAAGTGCCTGCCAAAGCTTCGCATATAAAGGAATCTTTTCCTCTTTTGAAAAGTGATGTAACGATTCCACAGAAACTGCAGCATCAAATATTCCATCTCCAAAGGGCACATCAAAGTATGACCCGCAGATTGTTGTAATATCCTTATCCGGAAACTTAGCTTTTAGTGAATCAAGCATGGCTTCTGTGAGATCAATTCCGGTAACTTTTGCATTTGGATTTACCAAAAAGAATTCCTCTAATTCAAGTCCTGTTCCGCAACCCAGATCAAGCACCTTTGCGTTTTCACCGGCTGGCAAAAGAGCTGCTGTAAACTTATAAAATGAAGACGCGCCTTCAATATTGCTCTTCATGTGCTCATCATACCCATTGATACGGGCAGTAAAGAAATCATCCATTCTTTCAAGCATGTTCTAATTTCTCCCAGTTATTTTTCATAGCTCCTTGGCAAATGATACATGCCCTTCTAATTCGATATAGCCGTTCTTTTTATAGAACTCATATGCAGGCACATGCGCTTCTGTCTGTAAGAAGATCTGCTTCAGCCCCAGCTCTTTAATTTCCTTTTCTATTTCTGACAGGAAAAAGTTACCGGCTCCTGCGCCTTGCCTGTCAGTTCTTATACATAGTTCATCAATATAGTATTCAGTCCCTTTATACCAGTGTTTTATGTAGCCCAAGGACATACCGATGAGTTCATCACCATCATATAACCCATATGTAAGCGAATATCCCTGTCCAATCAGATCATCTATATAGCAATCCAACTGCTTTTCATCTGACCAGTCATCGTTCCATGGTTCTATAGTAAACACACTTACAAACAGCTTTTTTATCGCTTCTTTTTGCTCAATTCCAATTCGCTTTAGTTCCATTTATAGGCACCTCTCAGCTTATCCGCTGTAAAATCCCCGTCACATCAACTCCCGGATGCGTCAGGTACATTCTGCAAATGCTCTCTGCAAGCTCTTCTGATATCTTTAGCTTCTTGGCAATTTCTTTATGCGTTTTTCCTTTATCTGTCATGTCCATTGCCTTGGAAATAATCCTGTCTATATCCTTTGGAAGCCTTGAATCCTGACCCGAGTTATCTATGACTCTTTTTCTAAACTCAAACTGTCCAGAGCCCGATATCTCAAGAAGGGCAAAAGACACTTCCTGCTCCGGTTTCCTTTTTCCACAGCAGCCAGGATTAAACCAGACCTGCCCATCTTTCTCTACCAGGCTGTATTTATGGCTGTGTCCATATATGATAATTGATATCCCCGTCAGATCATCGTGAATTTTACCTTTGTTGTGAATAACATAGATCTTATTGCCAAGAAATTCTTCTATCGCAGTCTCCGGAAGATTTTCAGCCCACTCTTTATCCGCATTTCCTCTCACAACTGTAACGGGAGCAATCTCCTCAAGCCGATCAATGACTGCTTTATTATCTATGTCTCCGGCATGAATGATATGATCAACACCTTTAAAAGCATCAATCACTTCCTGCCTTAATAGTCCATGTGTATCTGAAAGGATTCCTATAAGCATCGTTTTTACCCTCTACTTAATCATTGCACGCTCTGTGTTTAACTCAAAACCAAATTTTCTATACAAGCCATGTGCATTCTTGGTGAGAAGAATTCCTCTTAGTCCCTGATATACAGGTCTGGATACAGCATATGAAACCAATGCAGTTCCAAGTCCCTGATGCTGATATTCAGGATCGATAATTACATCTGCAAGATAGAAAGTGGTAGCATAGTCACTGATTATCCTTGCAAATCCAACAAGCTTTTCTTCTGCATCAATATATATTCCGTAACAGGAAGCATTTTTCACAGACTTCTCAACCGTCTCAGGTGAACGCTTATCTGCCCAGTAGGTCATCTTAAGGAGTCTTTGGATATCCTCCATTTTCATATTCTCTGCGCCATCTATTATTCTGTAATCCATCATCCTTCGTACCTATACCCAGTTTCCAAATAGTATTCTTCAAGAAAATCTTTCATATACTCATGCCTCTTTTGGGCCATCTCCTTAGCTGCATCAGTATTCATTTCTTCTTTTAACAAAAGAAGTTTATCGTAAAAATGCTTTATGGAGTCTGACAAGCCCCTTCCAGCCTTCCCGCCATATGCAAATGTTCTGGCAATCCCTATCGCTCCAATGGCATCAAGTCTGTCTGCATCCTGGACAATCCTTCCCTCCAGTGTTTCGGGCCTTCTGCCTCTGTTATGGCTGAATGACACGGAATTAATTATTTTGCAGATCTGTTCTACCATTTCTGACGGAAGGTCTTTTTGTTCCATAAATGATCTGGCATTTGCATTGTTTTCTGTGCTGAAAAGCTTATAATCATCAGCGTCATGTAATAATGCAGCTAATGAAATTGCAAAACCTTCTGCCTCAGGGTATGCTTCCATAAGTATCTGAGCGTTGTGATATACCCTCATGGTATGATCTGCTCCATGCCCATCGGAATTCCCTGCAAACAGCTTATTAACATACTCTATTGCTTCACTGATTATCATGTCACTGCTCATTTAAGTCTCATCCTTCATCAATCTTTCTTAATGTATTACAATAGTTTATCCAACTCACAAAGAAGCTTCTACTCCTTTACATCAAGTAAGTCCTTAGCACGCTTAAGAATAGGTATTTCCCTATTAGCTACCAGTCTGCCTAATCTTGTACTACTGCACTTTTCATATTCTGCAAGTGCTTCATCATAGTGAAGCTTCAGTGTCGAAAGATGAAAATCCTCTATTTCATCCTGTGTTAGGTGTTTATCACCAAAAGATTTAACTCTGCAAAGATAATAATTATTGATGTTATGCCTGTGAATCAGATTGTAATAATCGCTTACTACTCCAATCTTACATATCACTTCAACCTCAGCACCCAGTTCCTCAATAAGTTCTCGTCTGATCGCTGTATCGAGATTCTCACCAGGCTCAACCCCACCTCCAGCTGTCTCTATTAGTTTTGCTTTTCCAAAATCATCATCTCTATTTGCCCTGACAAAATAGAAATAATCATCACCATCCACCACTATTGCCCTGGCTATCATTCTGTCGTGGTCAATTGTTGTAAGTGGCCATTCCTTATCTTCTAAATTCAAATGCAGTTCTTCATCATTCATGCTTCTTGTACCTCTTATATATTCTGGTATAAACAAATGGCAGCACAGGCACGCAGAGGATGCATCCGACTAGCATTACCATTCCTGCCAGTTTCATGCTCGAGAATGCCAAAAACGTACTAAACCACATAAGCAGAGAGAAAACAATCCACATTATGCCGTTAGCTCTGTTATATGCCTTTACATCGACAATCTCATCTTCACCAACTGTCTGGCCTGACCAGAACCACATAGGTTTCTGCCTTCTCCAGGCAAAGATTCCAAGTCCTGTAAGTAGTGCACTGACAGGAACCATTACTACAAGCCAAATGATCAATGCTCCCATACACACCTCTCCATGCATTTACTTAAAACTCCCTCTTATACAAATACGCATCAAAGGTTGCGCTCCCATCAAACTTGGAATACTGGCAATCTTTCCAATAAGTCATTCCAAGTTTTTCCATAACCCGCCTGCTCTTTGAATTATCTTTTGCAAACTCGCCAACTATAGCGTGAATGCCTTTCTCCTTGTCAACATAATCAATTATGGCTTTCATAGCCTCAGGTACGAGCCCCTGTCCCCAATATTCTTTTCTAAGGTTATAACCAATAGCCCAGGCATCCAGGTCTTCCTTATAGAAAATCCCACCCTGTCCTATCAATTCTCCTGTTTCTTTCAATACAAATCCAAGGTCAAATTCATCGTTACCATCAATATCACGCGACCTAAGCCATTCTTTTGTAACCTCGATATCCTTGTGAAGAGGATAGATCATAAACTTGTTCACATCCGGATCAGATGCCCATTTAAATATATCTTCTGCATCATCTACTGTAACTGTTCTTAAAATAAGTCTATCAGTTTCAATTCTACGTACCATTACTCCTCCACTGTTCTGTCCCTATTTATCAGTCGCTTTTATGTATTTATCAGCCTGTAACAATAACTCTTTTTTATTATCATGTTCTATAACAGCCAGTGCATCCTCAAGGCTTAAGCTCTGAAGTGCTCTTACCTCTTGTGGCCTTACAACACGCGGATTTTCATCTATGTATTTAGCCAGATAGTAAACAACCTGCTTTGTCACACCTGGTTTCTCCGATAACTGATATTGCTCACTTACTCTGAAATCACTTATCAGCGTGGCATCAAGATCTGTCTCTTCTTTTATCTCGCGGATAGCTGTCTCTTTTTCAGTCTCCCCATTTTCCATATGGCCCTTAGGGAAACTATGAAATCCGCTCGCTTCCTCAACAAGAAGATACTTGATTATGCCATCTTCAATTGTGTAAACAATAGCACCACAGGATTTCTCGAATGCCTCGCTAAGACCGTCTTTAGCCATGCGTATTCTACTGCCATCATTTAGGTCATCCTTGTAACCAAGCCTTTTGTATAAGGCATGTGCTCTTTCATTAGAAGTCTCTACATGGAAAACAATTGCACTGATACCAATTACTTTTGCATAGTCCTCCGCGCTCTTGATTAGACAACTCCCAATCCCCTGATCTCTGTATCTTGCCGTAACAGACAGATCGTCAAGATAAATATAGTTATCTCCGCGGAAAACCTGAACTGATAGAAAAGCTACTACCTGCCCATTATCCACTGCGACTATGACCTCATCTTCATAATCAGAGAAGTATCTGTTGAGATACCCTTCCTCATAACCCTCTACGTCATCCGTATGATAAATTGTCTGCAACATCTCTATGAAAAGAGCTTCAATACTTGCTCTGTCGTTCTCTACTGCCTTTCGATACTCTATCATTAATTCAATACCTCATAGATATTTATTCACATGTATATCCTGGTCTTTTATATAAATACTGATCATCCGGAACAATGCTCTTATCCCATACTTGCTCTTTCCAGTTTTCCTCCGGAATATCTTTAATTGCAACAGAAATGCTCGTGGTCTTGCATCCAAGTGTTTCAGCGATTACTTCCGCTACTCTTTCAGCACATTCTTTTTTCTGCTCTTCAGTCCTTCCTGTAAAACACTTTATTTCAACGTGTGGCATTATCCCTCCAACAATTCACTCAAATCTATAGTTTTAATACCATTTTCAGCCAAGAGTTCTGCAAAGATACCCTTGCCTTCAATAAGTTTACCGCTAAAACTACCATCATATACCTGCTTCACCCCACAGGAAGGGCTCCTTGACTGGAGAATCACCAGATCTACTTTTTCTGTAATGGCTTTTTGAAGACATTTCTCAGCACCAGATCTGAATTCTTTATCTTTGCTTTCTCCCTGCTTATTAGTTACTATGCCATTTACTATTTCGCATGGGATCCTTGGTACCGGAAGGCCACCTTCCACTTCAGGGCATACAGGGATGACCTCATGCCCTTTTATGTACTCCGCAACTTTTTCACTGTAATTGTTGCCACCATTATATTTGCAATTCTGCCCCAACAAGCAGGCACTGACCATTATTTTCATCTGTTAGCTCCAAGACTCATATTGTCTGACTCTAGTCCAAAATTGGCTCTTTTTTTAAAATACTTATCTTCTACTATATCTGTTTTTATAAAAGAAAAAAAGCCACCTGACGGTATTTATCCGCCAGATGGCTCTCGAATTCATTTATGTTTAGACCAATTCAAGTCTGTCTCTCACAAAGCATCCTATGGCAGTCAAGGCCATTACCACCATAACTACTACCATACCAACTTTATCATATGAAGCATAGAAATCTCCTGAGAAGCGGAGCTTTATGTATTGGCCCCAAATTGCACTGAGAATGACTAAGAGTGTAAATCCCAAAGATGCAGCATACATAAATGAGACTATTATGCTAGCCAGTATGTTTCGATAACCAGAGCTCTCAATTCCTATGGATTCAAGGTTGGATACTATTATAATTCCCATGATGAGAAGATAAAGAACCGTTACAAAAACTGCCTTCTGCCAGGATACGCACTTAAAGCAGCTATGTATAATAGCCATTATGATTCCCAGGAACATGCAGCACGAGAACTTTACCATAGCTGGGCCAGTCTGCTCATTTAAAGTAAGAACCAGTATAACCAGCTCAATCACCAGTATAAGAGCTATCATGCTTGATTTAGGTTCCCCTGGGATAATATTGCTTAACTCAGGAAATTGGAGCGTCAGTACAAATGCACCAATTAGTCCTGTAAAGAAAGGCATAGCCCTGAATATTCCAAAGCAAACGATGGCTATAACAGCAAATATAATCGCTAATACAATCTCAAGTAATAATGCTATCATCTCAGCCTCCTATGAATTCTGAAAACACAACTACTTCTTGGTAGTTGCCTTGCTTAATTTGTTGCAGTACACAGCAGCACGGCACCAGAACTTAAGCTCCTCAACACCATTTTTATTTGTTACAGCTCTTTCTACTCCATTGATGGAGCCTTTTTTGACTGCCTCGTTGTACATCTTGCCAAGTCTGGCTCTCACTGATGCAGGAGACTCTTTAATATTGTTCTCGATAAGAACCTGCTCTACATCTGCAAAAGTCGGAAGATCTGAGAGAGTGAACTCCTTCTCCATCTTCTTGGACTCAGCGACCATGAGTTTAAGCGCTGCAGTGTAGTCGTACCTTACTGCGGTGTTGAACTTATCCTCAAGTGTCTCAAGGATAAGACTGTTGACAGTTATCTTCTGTTTATCTGCAGCCTTCTGAAGTTGCTTGTATAAATCATCACTGATCGACAAATTGATTCTTGGCATATCCGACCCTCCTATGAGTGTTACGTTTACCTCATTACACTTTTAAGTATATGAGGGTTGCGCAGATATGTCAAACTGGATCTAAATGAGCCCGCATGCCATGTCGTGGTTAACCTCCGCCTGGTAATAGCTGCTCATTGTGCTTGGTGCATTGAAAAGTGTCGCCAAAAGATAAGGCCTAATTTTCTTAATCTTGGTGGTATTATTCTTCATGCAATCCAGCACATACTCAACATGCATGCTGTTAAGCTTGAGAAGCTTTGCTTTCACAAGGTTTTTGGGATAATCGTTCTTGGCGATATGGATCTTCCCCTGAGTAGACAAAACAGTCTCAAGGACAATCTCATACATCCCTTCAATCGCTTCTCTCTCCTGAGGATATCGATCAAGCAAAGTATCCAGGGACAGATTCTCCCTGATCATTTCTGAATAAATTTCGTAATCCTCGTTCAAATCTGTCTGCTTCGAAGAGATATGATTGGTTATAACTAAGTTAGTATTATTAATATTATTATAATTAGGGCCGGAATTTCCGTGGTCTAGAACCCGAATTTCCCTTGGTCTAGAACCCGATTTTTCCGTGGTCTTGACCCCGATATTTCCGGGGTCTGAAACTTCTATTTCTGATTCAGAACCGGGATTTTCCAAGGTCTGAACTTCTTCAGAACCCTCAGAAACAAAGTTCTTGAGGTAGATAATGGAAGGCTTCCCCTGGCCCTGCTTTCTGCGCTCAATAAGGCCATATTCCTCAAGATTCTTGAATAAGATCCTTATCTTGTCTTCCCCACAATCCAGCATTTCTGCGGCTTCCTGCTGTGCAAAGTAAATATATGCCCTCTGCTCCTCATCAAACCACTTATTCTTAAGGGATAAAGACATTCTATCCAGCATAAGGCCGTATAAAGTCTTGGCAAGCACGTCAAGGCCCTTAAAATAGGCATTTGTGAACAGCAGCTTTGGTATTCTGTAAAAGGATAGCATTTCAGATTCTTGACCTTTGAAATAGTCAAATATGATTCTTTCGCTCAATCCTTTTCCCTCCCTTCGGTAACTTAGTGTGACGCTCTGTGGATTTAGGTGGTGCAATTATTGCACTACCCAATCAGCTGAAAAATGCGTCTGCGATTAAAATTCTTGACGTAAATCCTGCTTGGCTTGCCCTTGATCTGGAATCTGGAAATAAGGCCAAAGTCCTCAAGCTCATTCATACAGTCGATAATGGTATGTCTGGAAAAACTGATATCCTTTTCAAGCTTACTCAAAGGATAAATCACATATACTCTGTTCTCTTCGTCATACCAGTTGTGCCTCTTGGCTTCGCCCATCCGGTCTAAAAGAACTGCGTACAGCATCTTGGCCGAAGCCGACAGGGAAGAAAAATTCTCCCCTGTCAGAAGCTCCTTTGGAATCTCTACAGAAGCAAATTGCTCAGCCTGGGTATTATAGAAATAATCCATCATAGTTGTTATTCCTCACTTTCATGGGTCCTTTTCCATTCCTCACAGAAATCAATGAGGATCTTCTCAATCTGTGTCTGAGAATAATATGCCGGAAAATACTTGTTGAGCTTGCGCTCGTTGAAGGTGATCTTCTTGTGGGTCTGCGGTGTTGCTCGCTTTTGAATGAGAATATCAATCATCATCTCCTGCGTTAGCGAATCATCCTCTCTGTATGGTCTCAGATCTATGAGCTGTTCCTGCTTGATCATTCCATTTTCATGGATATACTCATAAATCCATTCCTGGTACGAGTGATTCAGATAAGAAATCTCAACAGCCACAGATAATGCTAATTTCTTCTGATCAACCATATTCAGTAATTTTGGAATAAGCTCTGTAAGTCTGATAAAACGTGACACCTGTACTGCGCTAGAACCCATTTCCTCAGCAATTCTTTCCCTCGAAGTCTTCCCACTCAACTTCTGTTCAACTTGAACAGAAGTTAAATCTCTCCTCTGACCCTGACTTCTAATCGCATTGAGCTTCATTTTATATGCAAATGCTCTTTCACTCGGAAGGATCTCCTCCCTCTGCATATTCGCATTAACCATGGCAATCGTGGCATCATCATTTGTCATTTCCTTGATGATTGCTGGAATCTTACGAAGCCCGGCTCTTTTGGCCGCATGAAGTCTTCTGTGGCCGGAGACCATCTCATAAGTTCCTTCATCATCCGGTCTTACAAGAACAGGAGTAAGAACTCCGCTCTCCTTGATGCTTTCCACCAGTTCATCCATCTTTTCATCATCCACAACCTTAAAAGGATGATTCTCAAAGGGATAAATAGTCATAACATCGAGATCTACAGTCCCCTCGGTGCTTGGAACACCGAGGAGCTCATCTATACTAGACAGCTTTACTTTCTGACCAACTCTTTGTGCCATTATTTATTACCTCCCTTATAAAAGATGAATAAGCTGATGCTGCTTTTCCTTTTGGATCATAGACGTAGAGACTACTTCCGGAAGCACTAATCTCAGCGGCCCTCACAGAAAGCGGGATCTCAGTCTCAAAAACATTTATGGTGGATGAATACGCTTCGTAGATCTGAGCCGATATGTCTTTTGCATAATTTGTTCTGTTATCCACCATAGTGATAAGAATTCCCTCTATTTGCAGCTTCTGGTTCAGCTGACGCTTAACTCTTCCTATGGTCTTAATAAGCTGCTGAAGACCCTTTACAGGAAGATATGCGGCCTGCACCGGAATAAGTACACTGTCTGCACAAGCCAGGGCATTTATGGTCATCATCCCAAGAGACGGCATACAATCGATGATTACGTAGTCATAAAGTTCTCTTGCCATGTTTACGTACTGCCTGAGGATAGTTTCCCTGCTGATAATTCCTGTCAGAGTGATCTCCAGACTTGAAAGCTCAATATTGCCCGGCATCACATCAACACCTTCCTCGTGATGGATAAGTCCTCTGGAGACATCCACAGGCTCGTCATTTATGATTCCGATAAGGGCATTTGCCAGGGAATAATCCAGTCTGTCGGGCTCATCACAGCCAAGGCTGATTGTCAGGGACCCTTGCGGATCACAATCGATCAGAAGTACCTTATTCCCTTCTCTTGCCAGGCCGATTCCTAAATTTACGCATGTGACGGTTTTTCCGACTCCGCCTTTCTGATTTGCTACTGCTATAACTTTAGACATGTCTCCACCCCCTTATTCCCTGAATGACTCGATAAAAGCATCGATTTTTTCCGTGTTACAGAGAACCACACCCTTAACTTTTCTTGTGGCCTTAGCCTCTTTGGCCAGTGATTCAAAGGTGTGAAGCCCCATGGAATAAAGCTCAGCACCCTCTGCGTACCTCACATACTTCTTTTTGCCTTCTTTGACCAGTTCATCCATGTTTTCAACAAATTTGCGTCTTCCCATTTCTTCATCCTCTCTTTCTTCGTTGCATTCTTTTTCGATGTAGTCATCAAGCACATCCAGATCTACAAGAGCTGTTTTCCTGAGCTTGATGTTGGCTCCTGCCTGCTTGGCCATGGTGACAAATGACCAGTACGCCATTGCGTAAAGTCTTGCACCCTGAGCGTAAGTGCAGAAGCGGTGTCTTTTACCTTCCAGGTATTTTTCCAGATTCACTGGTGGGGATTTACTTCGATTCATCTGTAACCTCCGTTTTTTGGTGTTACGAGATGCAATTTAGAAAAAGAGAATTGAGATTTTAAGCAATAAAAAAACCACATTTTCTCTTTTTCATTAAGAGAAATGTGGATTAAGTCATAATATTTTCATGGATTAGAAGATACTTAGAACCGGTTTTCCTCTTTGACGTTTCCCCGGGGAGAAGACTTTTTGAAGCCTTTTCCCCGCTTTTTGCGTCAATATCTTCTATTTTTTCGTCATCACAGACGTCCATGGAAGTCCTGTTTTTCACTGTCAAACTACACGTACACGTCCACTGATGTCCCATGTTGTCCCATGAGATTGTTTTAAAAACAGTGCAATCTAGTCCAAATTTGGTCGTCCACGGAGAAACGCGATTTTACTCAAGAACGTGTGTCATTTCTCGCTGCGGAGGGTCGGGATAATTAGAGTGGTCTCTATCATTCACGACCATTACTGTCCATACACGTCCACTAGAAATCTTTCATCTCAATTTTGAGATACCACACAAGTCCACCGAAATACCAGAAAGTGTTGTAAACTGCGTGGCAGGCCTCATTTTTATTGGATCTGTGTGGACACTCACCAATGAAGGCCAAATGTATGTAGTAGTCATCCAATGAGGACATTTTGACTACACATTTCACTACATTACATCTCATAAATTCTATGAGTGATGTTTTATACTCATATTATAATACTCCATTTTAATCCATTCAAGAACTTTTTCAAATGATGATCTTACCCTCCAGGTGAGCCATGATCTCCTGCTTCTTTTCCTTGGTGGCATCAGCATAGATGTTCATGGTGGTGGTGATATCCCTGTGTCCCATAAGAGACTGGATCACCTTGATGTTACTCTCGTTTTCGCAAAGTCTTGTACAGAAGGTATGACGGAGGATGTGGCAGGTGATTTCTTCCGGCAAAAGAAATGGTTCTCTTCCCTCATCAGCTGCTGCAGCCACCTCGTGTTCATTGTACCAGTCTACTGCGCTGTGTATTGCGCGATTCACTGCTCCGGGCAGAAGAACGTTCTGATTACTGGAGATAAAAATAAAATCCTTGAATCCATCAATCTCTTCATTACAGAATCCCAGAATCTTCTGGAACTCATATTCCATAAGGAATGCATCGAATACTTCCTGAACCATGGGTATGTCTCTTGTACCGGCATCCGTCTTGGTAGTCTGGATGCGCTTCTTGCATTCTCCGAATTCATCAGGTCTGTCACTGAAGCTGCGGTTCACATGAACGATACGATTATCCATATCAATGCTGTCTGTCCAGGAAAGCGCTAATGCCTCGCCAATTCTTAAGCCGGTACCAAGAAGCACTGTCATAAGCGGAAGCCAACCATGAAACTCAGGATTATTTCTGAAGATATCCATGAAAACCTGCTGTTCTTTTACAGTCAGAGCTTTTCTGTCTGGTTTCTCCCAGAATCTGCTTCGCTTGATCTCAGCCATCACATCATCCGTAGGATTGGTTCTGATAAGTCCATCTCTAACAGCCATCTGGAATGCAGGCCTTAAGATCGTATGTACATGATCTACTGTCGTTGCCTTGAGGCCACGCTCTACGATGAGGCCGTAATAATACTTCTTGATATCAGAATACTTCACATCCACAATCCTGTGCTTGCCGAAGTCATTCTTGATATACTGGTTGTACATCTTAACGTAAGTACCCTTTGTAGTAATCTTCAGATTGTGCTTGGTAGAGAGATAATTCTCAACCATATGGTTTACTTCAATGTACTTGGATTTTACCGGATCAAGTCCGTCATCGTAATCTCTGTGAAGCTTCTTCTCAGCCTCCCTCAACTCTACCAAAGACTTACGGTATATGTAGTGTCTTTTGCCCATACGGTCTGTATAGGAATATGTATATCTACCGTCCTTTCTTACGCTCTCGCCGGTGTTAAGTCTGTACCCCTTTGCATCTTTTCTGTACATGATCATGTCCTCCTTCTATTAATAAAGAAGAGGAATAATCGGTTCATATGTTAATTATAATCCGCGACATTCCTCTGTTTCAATCCATTTTTATCCTTACAAACCGCCTCAAACCCGCATAAATGCTGCTATTTGGATATCCTTGGACAGCATTGGATTCCTACGGTTATCTATTTGAATCACAAAAATTTTCAAGATATTCATTAACCTTCAGAGTATTGACCAATACCCTTCTCTTGATGTGGTAAACAGCTCCTGCATCCCTGGCAAGGTCCTGGAAGGTGTGAAGTCCCATGGAATAGAGATCCTTACCTTCCGCATATGAAACAAAAATCTTCTGGCCTCCCGTAACAGCCTTTGATACATCTTCTATTGCACTTATTCTCTTTGGCATTTCTCATTCCTCCGTTTTTATCTTTATGCCTCTCCTTGCTCTTATCAGACAGATCGCTCGTTTCCTGACCTTTCCACGGCTCCGTGTAAGTCGGTGCTTTGTGGCATCGTAGCCACTGTTACTATCTTCTGCGACTTTGCTGATGTCCTTTACTCCGTTCAAAATATCCTTAAGCTCTGCTCTGGGCTTTGGCTTTAATGTCTCAATCGCCTTTATGATGTCTGAGTAATCACTTCTCATCATCTTCAAAGTCTCTATGTCATCCCGGTGCTCCATATCTTCATCTGCACCTCTCATGACCTGCTCGATATTGCCTGACTGAAGATCCCTTGCAAGCTGGACATTATTTGTTGCTTCATTTCCTGTCGGATCTCCTGTACCTGAAGTCTGTACCCTCACCCCAGGATCTCCTCTTTCAGCTCTCTTGTTATAAAGCTTTTCCTCTTTCAGTGTGTTGCGGAGGTCTTCCTCAAACAGATCTATCAGCATGATAAAATTATCAAAATGCTCGAGGATAATATTGATTCTTTCCTTGTCCTCCGCCTCTGCATAAATCTTTACAATACTTTCTTCAGCTGACATTTTTCCTCCTTTTCATAGTGTTGCCTTAAGACACTTTAATGATAAAACAGTGAAAGCGCCGTAGCCGTCGGCATCTGCGAACTTAGTTCGATATTTGCGACGAGCTGGTAAAAGAGCTGTCATAGTATTGAAAGCGCTCTTATCTGCTCAATTGCAATCTTCCTGGCTCTAGGATTTCTAATGGAGTAGAAAGCCTGCAGCATTTCATCTACCTCTGATGTATATTCTCTCTTTTCCTTATCTCCTGCTCCAAACAGGATCCAGTCAGCAGAGACATCAAACAAGGATGCATAGTCGATCACATTTACTGATGAAAGAGATCTTTTACCTGACTCATACTCTGAGACCATGCTTCTGCTCCCCAGGTTAAGGCGCCTTGCAAGTTCCTCCTGACTCATTCCCTTCTGAACTCTTAATGTTCTGATTCTCTCTCCAATCTCTCTTGTGTTATTTCTTGCTTCCATTTTTCCTCCGATCCGGAGTCTTCAAACGGAAGCAACCGTGCCAAGATCATAGAAAAAGAGCCTGCAAAACTTTAATAGACCTAAGGTTATAAAACCTTTCGGTATACTTCCGTTTTGCAGACTCCTTCGATGTTACGTGTTGTTAGTTACACGACTCTTTAAGCTCTTGGCAAATCTTTTGGCAGGTGATGCTGTTCCTGGCTCGGTGGCTCTGCACTAGTCCATCATCTGCCGCATTAACATATTAAGTTGTATATTGGCCAGAAGCTTCCAGCCGTATCAGTTGGTCAATAACGCCAACTCCTCTTGGTACCTAAGCATCCTCTCTGTAAAGGACTGCTCGTCACTCTCTTCATCATTAACTATAGTAGTAACAAAACTCTTGGTCACACATATCGTTATCAGGTTGCCGCACTCTTCACATATCTCGTCTACATCGGCACGTCTGGCCTTCATGATCTTATTACCACAAACCGGGCAGTTAACCCAGCGTTCTCCCTCCATGGATAACTTCGCTCTTTTCAAACTCTTCACCCCCAAGCGAACAAAACCAAAATCAATTGTTAATAGTTACAATTAACGGATTAGGGAAAGAAAACCGTTAGCTGATCTCTTTTATAGCTCCGCGGTTGCTATACTCTAATTATAGTAGTCTGAATAATAAGTCACAAGTAGAAATCGAACAGTTGTTCTGTCCTATTTTTTGTACACATTTACCAATCACCTGCTCCCTCTGCAGAAACTGGCTGCTTCCAAAATGTTGTTTCCCGTTCGAACAACAACGATTTTACCACATAAATCCTCTCTTAAAGTTCCTTCTTAGTCCTCTCTTTATCCGTACTTTTTTCGCAGAATGCCCTTGTTTTGTTCTTACATTGTTCGCGGTTTGTTCGCATCATGTCCGCGCAATACTCTTAATCAACAATTCCGTTATCACGGTCCTCCTGTTCCCTGCTCTCAGCATAATTCCAGATCATTATTCCAAACAGAGTAAGCGCTGCCTCACGCTTCTTGTAAAAAGCTGTTTTCCTGAGATTACACTCATTAAAAAGCTGTACTTCTGTCTTATATTCTGACAGGTAACTGGCTTCGAGAATCTTCTTATACAATGCTCCATCCGGCGGGAACTGTTCCATCTTAGTCATGATCATGGTGATTTTCTCATCAATCCAGGGGCACGCCAGCGCATCCCAAACAAATGCCTTCTGTTCTTCAAAAGAATCCTTGATCTGATGCCTGGCAATATCCAGGAACTCTCTTCTCATCCTTCTCTTCTGCTTGTCCTCTTTCTCTTTACTTATAGGACTTTTCCAGGGATTACCTGCAATTTTGGAATCTTGATAAAGGGTAAAAAGAGTCTTCGACAGCAGGCACACTTCTTTGGGATCCAGCTCAGCCTGCTCACACATAAAACAAATCCTTTTGTACGGATCAATCTGCCTCATAAAAAATCCTCCTTCCATGGGCTACACACGTCATGTAAACGCAGGGCCTTTTTCTGCTAATACCATTAGAACATATAGGGTGTCCTATAAAAGTACCCGTTCAAAGGCGCACAAATAGCCACTTTGTTATCCATAAATGTCCAAATGGCAGTAAAAATCATGGCTGATTTTCAAAGATATTTTAAAGGCTGAAAAATAGCGCCTCCCAGAAAGGAAGACGCCTTTACAAAGATTATTCTGTATTTCCGATCACCTATTATCTAAATAGTCACTCACAACATCAACAATTTCTGGATGCCAAGCGTCAGCATCAAAAACAGGGCCTTTATATATCGTATACTTAACACCTGCTTCGGTTACAAGCCAATTATTACCCGAATGAACTTGTATCCCCATTTCCTCTAAAATAACATTAAGGGCATGTACGTTTTTAACATCATATCCCCTGTCCCTCAATCGGCTAGCAACTTCACTCTTATATAAATCTCCGTAGCAGTTATATGCCATAATCAGCACGTTCTCCTTTTATCTCTTATGATATTTGCATTTTTTGCTGAAACAAACTTAATGCCATGCAAGACAAACAATATGGTCTCATGCCTTGGTTATCACCTTTGCAATCCCTTTAACCAGCTTGATTCCAGGCTTCCACAACTTTTTTGCAATACCGCCTACAACAACAAGACCAACCCCTAATTCCGCAGCAGTTCTTGCGTCTTCGTCCGCACATTTAGGGCAAAGCCCCAAAGTTGAATCCCCTACGATTATCTTTCCACATTGTTTACATCTTTTCACTTCAGCACTCATATTCTTCACCTCCAGAGATAACATATACAGCTTTAGGCTCAATCCTATCATAAGCCGAGGCTAATAAAGGTTTCATGCGTTCCTCCATGTAATACCAACAGTCCATGTTATTCTCGCCATAATCAACATTTTCATGTATGAATAATGCAAGAGACTTGTTCGCTGACACTATCCCTTTTTCAAAGAACCTGTCTATGTTTCCACGATAAGTATCAATGACATTCCTTGCACTAGAGTCATCTCCCAAATAATGATAAACCTGCATTTGCATTCCTACATACTTAGTAACAGCCATCGTATCAGCCGTCAATCTTGAGATTTGTTTATCAATATTATTTCGATTAAGCCTCTGAAACCATTTTTTGTTTTCCTCCTCAGCAAGATGTCCCTCGATTGTATTCATGTCAACATACACAGCATTTATGGCTGACTGCAGGCTATCCGCTGCTTTAAGCAAATATGTTCTTTGCTCACTAGACTCAATCTGATTTTGTGCCTTAAGAATATTATCCCTTGCATCTAAAAATGGTCGGATTATAGCTTGATTTCGTACAAAATCAATCATATATGACTGTTCAGAAATCATATAGTCCAACTTTGCAGAGATCTGCTTTAGCTGCATTTGATTCATCATATCTCTAGTAATATCCGCAGTCGCATCAGTATTTTCTACTTTTTTTAATGTAACATCCTTTACTCGAGTTTTAGTCTCTGCATCAACAAGCACCGCCCTTATATTACCTTCAACCTGTTTCGACTCCCCAAGAATCAGTTCACCAGCATTATACTTATCACGTATTTCCTTTGGTAAAGAAGCGAAATCTGGAATCAAATCAAATTCAGGTGATCTAAACGCACCAACCATCCTTATAGCATCATTTATAGTATTCAAATCAGCCGCTGGTAATTCTCTAATGCTAATGCTCGCTTCAGATGTCACTAACTCTTTTGACATTCCCTGTAAGGCCAACGAAAAGAAATCACTCATTCGCATAACATCGCTACCAGTCTTATCCTCTTCAGAAACAAGAATCATTATTTCCTGTCTCATGGCTTCAGTATTCTTGCTGTCTTGATTATTCTCTTTGTTTCTCTTTTCACCTAACACCGGTTTAACCTCCATTTTTACAACCATCAGCAATCCATGTGAAAAAGCAAATCCAACTGAAAGCTTTTTAATCTTCTGATATCTTGTCCTCTAGAGTCTCTTTTACACGTACAGCCAGCATTTCTTTGGTGCTAATTATTTGACTTATCTTGCTTTCTTCTTCAGCAATTTCCTTCTCTAATGCTTTGATTGCTTGTCTTTTCTTACTGATTATGGCTTTATGCTCCGCAAGTTCTTCGTCCATAAGCTTAATCATATCATCGTACTTTATTGTAAGCTCAGATGAAGACTCTAACCCTTTCCTGAGCAACGTGCTAACAATGCCTCCAGCAGTGGCTACTACCAGGCCAGCAAGAGGTAATCCAGCACCGATCATCGCGCCAGCTGCGGCGCCATAATACTTAGGCGATTTTTTAAGGAAACGGTTGAGTTCTGCCTCAGAAACAACGCTTCCTTCTTTATTCGAGTTCTTGGTTGCTTTTAGTTTATCGTCCCTTATCCATCTACGCACCGTCTCAGGATTTGTGTCTAATATTTGAGCTATTTCTTTTACAGAATATGTCTTCATGATATCCGCTCCTTTGTATAGAGGATAATATCACTCAGTCGTTATAGTGTCAACAAAAATGTATTATTAAATTTTTATTCCTCGATGCAAACCGCATATTTGCCACATTTTCATTTACTACATATTAAAGTTTAATTCTCATAATTTTGTAGCATTAAATTAGCATTATTCAATTTCCCACACAACAGTCACAGTATCAGAAACATCAATATCATCTGGTTCAATATCCATATCAAAAGAACCACATCCCTCTGCCATTACCGCATTGCAAATCATATCCCTATGCATTGGAGAATACTCAAACTGAATCTCTCCCCATGAATAATCAATGTTCTTGATTTCTTTTAAGTTCACTCCTGCAGCCTTAGTAAGAACCTCCGCTTTAGCTTTAGCATCTGCTACTGCCTTTCCAAGAAGTTCGTTCTTGGATGCTTCAGGATCCTTTACTGTGTAACTAAGTCTGAAATCAGGATGGATACCCCTAGCGTTGGCCAGGGCGTAAAGGATCTTGCCGAGTCTTGCATCGTCGGAATCAAACTCAACCTTAACCACATGCTTGAACTCATAACCTACAAAGCGCTCTCTCCAGCTCTTATCCTTTGTCTGATAACTCTCGTATCTGGTATCCACATTGAACATAAGGGTCTTAACGTCGGTTCTATCAAATCCCTGTTTTTCCAGAATATCCTTCAGAGCTTCAGTATCCTTTGATGACTGTTCAAGAGTCTTGTCATATTCCTTGTTCTGGCCTTCCAGTGTAATTGTGATTCTTGTCACGTCAGGTTTTACCTTAAGATTTCCCTTGCCAGTTACTTTGATTATTCTTTCGTTTGCCATAATTACTTATCCTCCTTCGCCATCTTAACAATTGCCTTGATCAGATCTTTTCTAAGTAACAAATTCTCGCTCCATGGGTTGATTATTATCCCAGTTTCTCCAACATCATCTGCAAATCCTTCCAAAAGCTGCTCTATATCCATAACCAGCGTGTCTGAAGAAGCACCTTTCAAGTATTCCTCCCTGGATGTAAAGGCCACAGCCCAGATCTCGCCATCATCGCCTTCTAAATGCTGAAACTTGAAGGACAATTCTTCCTCCGATGTGAACTCATCGCCAACCTTAACGTTTTCCGGATCCACCATGTTTACCAGTGCATCCGGTGCAATTACTGGAACTATGAACCTGCCGCCTGCCTTTATTCTCTGGCAGAAAGCGCTGGCAACAACCGCTAGGTTCTCATTAGTTGTTTCTTTTCTGAACTGCTCTATTGCTGCGGCTATAACTTCATTTCCTTTAAGAAAAGGATCCACACTGGAGCCATTTCTCTGCTCATCAAATTCCTTAAGGACCTTCATCATGTCTTCCCCAAGTCTGTCGCAGGTATTCTGTATCATTCCTACAGGAATTCCGTAGAAAGCTTCTGCCATTCCTCCTGCAATGCAGGTAAGTGTGTCGCAGTCACCGCCCAAAGAAATCGCTGTTCTTATAACATCTTCAAAGTCTTCACCTTCTAGAAAAGCTGTGATTGCCTCCGGTACTGTCTTTTGACAGGACTCATCGTGGTAGTAACCAGGCCTTATCTCTTCGCAGGTGCGGCTAAGGTCATATTCAAACTCTTTTTCCACGTACTCTTTTATCTCTTCCTTGGTAGCTCCGTGCCTTGCCATGAAGATCACGGATGCTGTAGCCTCAGCTCCTTTTATCCCTTCAGGATGATTGTGGCTTACTTCAGCAGTCCATCTGGCCACTTTTCTTGTCTTTTCCAATGTATCGTAAAACCATCCAACGCTTGATACTCTCATTGCTGAGCCATTACCATAACTGCCATAAGGCTTAGGATTTCTGGAACCAAGCCAGTGTATGAACCTTCCGCCATATCCTGAATTAGGATAGCGATTGCCCCACTGCTGCATCTTCTCTACCAAGACCTTCTTTATCTCTTTTTCCTCTGCATCTATTCCTGCGGTCAGGATCGCGTCCGCAACTGCTATTGTCATAACTGTATCATCCGTGAAACGAACCTTTCTGTTCCACATCTCGAAATCCTTACTCTTATTACCTCTGTCAAATTCATAAGGTGCTCCCACCATATCTCCAAGAATCGCTCCGTACATATCTGCCTCCTATCTGCGTTTTTCTTCGCTTTCTCTCTTGTTATGAGATAAGTATAGAAAAACAAAAAGGAGAAGTGGTCACTTGGCAGGTGACTTTTACTTCTCCTTGAAAAATCCTTATTTTATGGCTCCTAAGCACTCCTGATTGTTCTTGAACAGGACCGTGTTTATCTCCATTATGTTGTACATTCCGTGGCTTATGTAGTACCCGACTATCAGGTCGAACTTGCTACTGGGCGATAGAGCTATCCCCGCTCTTTGCAAAAGATCTGCCGTCTCATCCATAGTCAGCTCAAGAGCTATAGCAAATGCTACTGCCGTCTTCTTGCTTGGCTTGTAGTTCTTCTTGGTCTTGATATCGGAAAAGACCTTCTTGGAAATGTTAGCTCTTTTGTAAACCGTAACATCATCCAGGCCACTTTTATCAATCAGAGAAAAGAGCCTTTCCTGGAAGCTCTGTGCTGGCGTATCCAGAAGTTCATCAAGACTCATTCCTTCAGGAGCCCTGGCCATTAGTACCGGCTCCATCAGCTTTTCATCCGACAGCGCTCCATCTTCTCCGGTATCATCACATCCATCACTCTCTATAGTATTTATGATGGTATCATCCAGCGCAAAGCTTGCTCGGAGCCTAAGATTTCTTTCTCCGCGCTCACCATATTCCTTGCGGTAGCTACGTTTTACGTAGTTCTCATCAATAAACCCCTGAACATCCGAGTAAACTTTGCCCGATAGTTCAAAGGCCTTCCTATCGAAAACGACCAGGATAATTGACATCTCATTTTCAAAAAGAAACTGCTGAATCACAGAAGTTGCTATCTGCAGTGCCTTGTCCTTCGGAAATCCGTAGGCACCTGTGGCAATAAGCGGAAATGCAATGCTCTCACATTCTTTTTCCACCGCCAAACTCAGAGCCTTCTCATAGCAGTTTCTCAGGATATCAAACTCCCCATGCTCACCATCTTCCCACTTGGGGCCGCTGACATGTATTATGTATTTCGCATCAAGATTGAATGCCGGAGTAACAGCAGCCTCTCCAGGTAGAAGTTCTCCTATCTTCTCGCGTTCAGCAAGGAGTTGTTCTCTTCCTGCAGCATTATATATCGCAGTATCAACACCACCCCCGATAAAAACCTCGGGATTGGCGGTGTTCACTATGGCATCTGCTTTTACTTTTGTAATATCATTTCTAATAATTTGAAATGGCATATTCCCCTCACCAGTATGCTTATTGTTCTATTACATTTTCATCTACTAACACCTTTTTCGAGATAAACAGTTATACTTCGCAAACCACGTATTTAAACTGTACATTTTTTCCTTTACCATCTGTTAGTTCTGAATAGTTTTTCCATTTTATTAAATACGAACCATCCAATACTATATCAGACTCTATTCCTTTTTTTGTCCCAGCACTAGCCGCTGAGCTCCATCCCATCGTTCCATGCTTGATCCTACCTTCATCAATGCAAAAAGCTGCATATACACAGTCATTTTTTCTAGGTGGTTTCGTATATGACAACTCATTTGTAAGCATAACTGCATATCCTTTTTCGTAATCAGCTTGTTTTACAGTCTTAATCTTCTCTATGCGCTGAACATCGTTTAGATACAAATAGCAGCCTATGTCCTTGGCACCATGATTTGCCAAATCAAAAATTTCACCATTATGCTGTAAAACACATGATTTTGTTTTGTACTTAAGTTCTATAGGAATCCACTTTCCCGTGTCGGTAGGCTTAAGTAATATATCAATATGCATCTTTGATTGTTCATTCAAAGCTTGGTCAGATGGAGTATATTCTAACCTTATATCGTAGTTATCACGATAAAGTCTTTTTATAGACCATGCAAACTCTAGTTGAAAATCAGCTTCCGAAACAAATACAGGCCTTCTTTTTCGCAAATCTTCAATAACAGCCTCAATATCAAACATTATGTTTCCTTTCCATCAATCGTATTCACAAATAAATCCAAGCTTCCCAGCGTATTCCGGTGACACATTCAGTATCCTATCCGGAGCATCAAAAATGTAGATCATTCCGGTTTCGTCAAAATACTTCGCAAGACCAACTTCCTGTTCTCCGGCTTCAAAAGACCACTCATTCTTGGTGTAATCATATCCCGGAGAATGATAGTCCCAAAAGTCATACATACTCGGCATTACTTCCTGATAGGAACCATCCTGGTTTATCCATCTGAAGCTGCAGAAAGTATCTCCTACCCACTCGCAGGATCTGTAACCAACGAAGAATGCCTTATCGGTAAGTCCTTCTTTCTTCACCAGCTCAGATATAACCTTTGCCTCATCTGTACATGTCACCGTTGCCAGATATCCGCCTTTCTCAAGACAGATTTTCTGAGCCTCTGTCCAGGAACAATCCTGCACAACTAATTCATAATTATGGTCTGCAGAATACCACTTCCCGTTCTCCAGCAAGTATAAGAACTCATCATATGAATAATAGTTGTCCGGCTGCTTTCCCTTATCTACATCATAGTACTCAGCTACATGAGCATTAAACTCTTCTTCGGTTACAGTTTCGTCGCCCCATTCATACGTCAATGTATATGGGTAGTTCTCATCTTCTCCCATCTTTTTGAAATCTTCTTCAGAAACATATCTGATGCCAGAAGCTATTTCTGAAAAGACTCCATTCTCCAACTTCGTGATGCTTATTGGGTAGTAATCCATATGGCCTGTGTCTGTGTAAATAAGACCGCTCTTTTCAATATACTGTGATCCTATTCTTGAAAGATACTCATCAACCACCTTGCCATCATGATAGGTGATAACCATCTGACCACTGGCTTCTATTCCTGTATCAATAAAAAGCTCCGGAATGTCATCATCGTCTAGATAAATCAGCGTAAAAGAAAGCTCACTTCCACCATCGGCAAAAGAAATATACTCCGCCCCGGTTCTTAAGTACTCTGCATATGCTTTACTCCACTCCGGGATATTATCTGGAGTCAACTCATTAGAAATCTCTTCAGTTATTTGCTCACTTGCCTCGGTGCTAGCATCGCCAACCACAGAAATGCTCTCAGCAACTGAATCACTTTTTTCCTCTACATATGCCGCTTCTTCCGCCACATCGTTAGCAGATTCCTCTGGAGCCTGTCCCGCGCAGGCAGATAAAAGAATTGGACATAACATAACTGCCAAACTTTGCTTAAACCTTTTCACCGGATACACCTCATCTAAAAACATCAAACATCGATGCAATCACATAAACTATAAATATCAACACGCACGCAGCAAGCTTGTTAGGAAGAATAATTCCTATAGCAATCATAATACCAAATGCAATCAGCTTATTATTCCTATCGCTTTCCTGGACTCTTTTACGTAACTGGTCCATTTCCTCTTTTTGTTTCCTGCGCTGCTCTGCTGTAGGATAATAACCACCTCCGCCAATAGGAATATCATCATCCAGCCCGATATCTACAGCGTTGTTATCCTCATTATAAAATGTATCGTAAATATATGCAGCTTCGTTTGAATCAATATGCCCATCGTGATTTAGGTCAAATGGTGTGTTTTCAAAATTATCATATGCCATAACACGCCTCTCTTTCCAAATGCATCAAAACATTTTCTTCCCGGTCTTTGCTAATATATACGCCTCGTCATAAGTACAATTATTCTCTGTAGCAAACTGTACCAAAGCATGATCAAGTTCTGGATAATTATGAGAATCTACATATCCTCTATCGCAGTCATACCAAGCTCTTTTGTATAATGCCTTTATTCTGTTCTCATCAATATCAAGAATGCCCATCTATAAGCCCTCTCTAAATCAAAACTCATCATCAAAATCATCTGGATCCAAACCTGCATCCTCGATAGCAGATCTGCGCTCATCTTCGTCCATAAACTCCAGATCATCTCTATCCAGGCCTGCCATCTCAAGCTCGTCTATAACATCACCATCTTCATCATCGTAGCTTCCTGATGAGATGCCATGAGTATCCTCATAAAATGTATCATTGATAAATGCGGTCTCGCAGGCATCAATCTTGCCGTCGCGATTTAAGTCAAATGGTGTATTTCCAAATAATCTATCAAAAGGTCCTGCCATATTTGTTTCCTCCTAAATGTAAAGGGGGAATAGCTTATTTTTCCTGCCATTCCCCAGTTGCTTCAATCCATATCAGTTATTAGTCGTTATAATCATTCCAGTAATCTTCAGCTGCATCATAAGCTTCGTCTTCATCATCGTAGTCATCTTCGTAATCATAGAACTCTTCGTATTTATCATCCGCAAAATCCTGTGCTGACTTGTAATTATGTACGTCGTAAGAATCATAAGTCTTCTTTGATGCCTTTGAGCCACTCTTCTTGGATGAGCTCTTGCTACTTGATGTCTTTGATTTAGAAGAACTCTTGCTCTTTGACTTTGAGCTTGTGGTTTTCTTCTTAGAGCTGCTCTTGCTCGTACTTGATGAATAACTGCTAGTTGTTTTATTCTTGCCAGCTGCCTCTACAGATACTGATGTCATTCCCACAGCTGTTACCATCATCATTACTGCTACTAAAATACTTAATAATGTTCTCTTCATAGTTCACAACCTCCATTTCGTATGAAAAGAGTTTTATCCTGTTATAAGCTTACCTCCAAGGCCCTTTGGAATACATATTCGCTTCGGTGAAAAAACTACCGGTAATTTGCCAAAACAGTGATAACACGCTTTGCTCTTTCTGATAATCCTATTCTGACAGATTAGGTGTCCCAAAAACCCCCCGAAACCACAAACGAATGTTCCAGTGTAATATCCCTGGTATCCGTGTTATCATCCCTGAAAACAAGTCCACATTTCTTTAAATTTCTAGCCATTGTGGCTCCAAGGTTCTTCATGTGCGGAGTAATTGGAGATCCATCTCTTCTTTTTCCGCTATTTACTAATTCTATAAATTCTTCTCCCGTTTTATCTTCAACCTCTTCCAAATTCTTGAATCCTGCGCATATTAGATAATATCTATAATGTGGATGCATCGGCATTCCATCAAATGAACAGCAGCTATTATCATCAACAAATCTGATTCTGGTTTTCTGCTCTTCTGTCATATGCCAGTCTCCTTATGATGTTTTCTTCCTTGCAGCGTTCAATTCAACAACTTCCTTCACATAACCAACTCTTTTTTCCTGCGGAAGCGCACTGTACTGGTATAAAAAGAGTTTTTCCATTATTTCTCTGCAACTCTTGGCACCACAGTTTCTGATCTTACTGATCTCTGTTCCAGAAGAAATTGCCTCTGCCAGTTCACCAATGGTGCTGTAGCCAGCTCTTTTCAAACTGTTATAGGCTCTGACTCCCAGTTCCAATGTTTCTATCGGTGTCTCACTCATTTTGGAATTCAAGTAAATATTGAAAAAGAATTTTCCACCCTTTTTCTCATGTACACGATCCCCGGTTATCTGCTCAATTATCTGTGATAGTGCCAGACTCTGATTTTCGCTCATATTCAATTCCTCCGTACACATCCTTGATAACCTCTCGAACTGTGCGGGCATGATATTCTTCAATATCATTTATGCAAGCCTTCTTGATTATCTTGGCCATGTAATTGATTTGTTCGGATGAATCAGATACAGCAACAAGATGAATATGATACTCTTTCATAGTGGTAAAAATCTGCCTGACATAAACTGTTCTGGTTGCCACATATTCAAGTACTCTGTCAAAACCATCAGGTGTAGTGATAATATCAATCAGCATCGTGATTTCGTCATCGCGCTTAATGTAGGTATTATACTGACGGATGATTCCCTCATCCTCAAGCTTTTTCACCCTCTTCTTGGCTGCCACTCTTGATATCTCAAGCTTATCTCCAATTTCCTGATAGCTCATACGAGCATTTCCTCTGATCATTTTCAAAATCTGCTTATCTTTTTCATCCATGTTATTAGCTCCTTATCAGTGTCGACTCTGATTACGCTGATTATATTCAGACACATAAATTTACGCAATAGAAAAGGTTACGAATCGTAACTTTTCAGTTTCGTTTCGTAACCTCATTATACCATTGTTAACTGTAGCTGTACGTAACTTCATTGTTCATTGTTTGTTTTGTTTATTCTAGTCGCATATTGCAGCAATCTAAACATTTGTGCCGGCCTTCTTGAGAAATCTGTCAACTGTATCCTTTCTACAATCTTATCATCCTTAAAAGCCAAAATCTCTCCTCCAGCAAATACGAACTTACAGTCTCCTCTATCAAATCCTATATTTGTCTCTCCTTCACTTATTTCCGCCTTATTGGCAGATCTTTTTAGTTCATGATAAAACCGATATTCATCTTCGGTTCTAAATTGTAATTCCGGTACTATTTCACTATGTTCTAACAAAAACATATTGGTAAAATCAACTACAAAACCTGATTCTTTTGGATAAATTGGCTTGCCGGTTTCGTTTATTTTAGTAATATCTTCCCAGCTTTTTACAGAAATGCGATAATATATTTCCTCCGGATTATTCCGGGTCATAGGAACCTCTGTAATGCTCTTTCTTTTCACCCTTGAAAAACCAATAACTTCACCAAAATACCGAATTTCCCCATTATTATCAAACTTTGAATTGGTCTGATACAAGGCAACATAATGGATAGGAAGTCGATTTCTTCCAACCCGTTTCTCTGGCACATAATAAAACTTGCCTTCAAAACACTTGTCGTATTGCTGGGTAGATCTGAATGTCCCTATCAAAACATCACGCCTACTCCAATCAACTTTAGCCAACTTTTCTTCTATTCCTATTGGCAATGAAGACCGCTCAAATGCGGACTCCTTAGAATCATTGATTAACTCCGCTAATAACTTCTGCACAAGCTTTGTTGCACCAGGAAGGAACGGAAGTCCACCAATGTTGACGGACTCAATGCTTCTATAAAACTTATGTCCGCATACCTTTTTTCCATTTTCCAAATGCTCGTATGTTGAATATTTTTCCTCCTCATCATATGGAAATAAGATATAGGCACCAAACATGGTCTTTTCAAAAATGTACCTTGATTGCGGGTTCTCATAAACAATAGAGTCTCTATAGCGATGCATGGTATTTATATCATCGACTTTAGGTCCGGGATTCACATCCGGATAGTATATTCCATCAGGTTGCTGCTCTATTCGATACTTCGCATCAAAAACATATTTATATCGGATGCTTGTACCTGCCTTTTCTAGTTCCAAGACATTATCTGGCTTCTGGTTAACTGTCTGAGTTTTCGTTTCACCCGGATTATATGTAAGTGTTATCACCTCTTCTGTATCTGGATTAACAAATCTAGCCTCCGACTTTTCGCCTTTAACAAGAGTTACGGTTATTCCGTTATTATCAATCTTAATAATATCAGGAGTCTTAAGGTCGTACTCTTTTTTCAACATACTAAACAGTTTAATAAAACACCAATATTCATAGAGTTGTGCGGTATCTTTAGGTGACATCTTAAACACATCTCCATTCACAGATAAACTCTTCTGTAAAATTACATAGTACTTATACAACTCTCTATATCCAGGAGCCATCCCGAACACAAGTGACATACTTTGCTCCCCAGAATATTCTGCCACCTCATTGAGAAATGATAAATTCAATGCCCGTCTCACTTCCCGTATCATGTTGTCTGCTTCGGAAATAATGTGCTTCTCTGCCTGCTTGGCAGAATCAATATATCTTCTCTTAAATTGTTCAAGTTTTTTTACTGTTGACCGTAAAACAAATTTAACAAATCTATTCTCGTTCGTATCATAGGTAACTCTCTTTTTGGCTGAAAGTACATACTCCAAAGAAATGCCATTAGCATCAGCCAATATCTGATCTGAATGCTTAACGATCCATTTTTCAGAAACTCTATCTATCCTTTTAGCTTTATGTTCCGGAACAATACTGTGTTCTGTTACCAGTTTGTGATTTGGCGCTGCTGTGATACGATTCACAGCATTCAAAAAATCCTTAAAAATTGCTGACAGTATCTGAAAGTATACGGATAACAGCGAGCTATTAGTCGCTCCAGATCCAAAAGTCCGATATGTTTTTCTCATAAAATCCAATGCAACTTCGCATACCATTTCAGATATATCTTCAATCATAAGATTATAATCATCTTTATAAGATATCTTTGAAGGGAATACTTCTATACGCAGAGACAATACCTTCTGAACATCTGAGAAAAAAACAAAATCTGTGTATCCTACAGTATTACCAAAATTAATTACCCCTGAAAGCAATGTGTCATCGCCATCTCTTACAATTCCCACGCTTTCTTGTATGGAATGATTCTCATTGAAAAAAGAAATTCTCTTTCCTTTTGTGCTACTTATTACAAGCTCATAATCTGTTTGCTCAAAAAACAAAGGTTTAGTTGCCTGTACAATCCTTAAATGCTCATTCTTTTCATATACAAGTTTATCAGCATTGGGTTTTAAAAATAAGCTGGATATGCCATACCCTTCCACGACAACAGAAGAAGATTCTGGAAAATCATTATCTTTCCATTTCTTCTTTGACTTAATGACAATATTTACTTCTTCTGTACTAATTTCTAATAGCTTATCAGAGCCAGTAGGAAGTAAAGCCATCCTCTTCAAATCTCCTCATCATGTAGCATACTTTCTCCGCAGATCGCATGTAAATTGCACCATTTTTATTAAGATAATCTCTCATCTGCATCCATATTTGATCCTGACTGAAAGAGGAATAATCTCCCGCACACTTTTTAAACAAATCCTCAAGTAAATCCTTTATTCCTCCGCTACTTCCCTGTATTCTAGGCAGTATTTTCTGCATAATCTCAAAGTCCATTGCATCTTCATACTCTAAAAGTTTGAATTCATCATTATTAAGCATGTAGAAAACAATTTCATCTCTCACTCTGTATCCAACATGTGCATTTGCCTTTTTCAACTTCAAATTAAACGCCTCAAGTTCTGTGCATATCTGGGTCACCAACGCTTCCTGGCTTTCTGCAGTGTCGGATAGAAGAGTTATATACTTTGTTTTCAAAAAGCTATTGCCCAATTTAATTGGAGAAACATCACTTATCTTATTTTCAAATGATGGAATCAAATTGACATCTGAAAACTCTATAGTATTAGCTCTGTCTAATACTTTTTTACTAAATGGATAAGTAGTTTCATCCATATTAACCGTCCCAACGAGGTATAAATTCTCTGGCAAGTATATGTTTTTATACTTTTCATCTTCGGCGCCAGTACTGATTTGACTGGTTATTATTTCACCGTTGTTAAACCTTCTTGTTTCAATTATTGAAAGGTAATCACTAAAATAATGCTCTACTCTTGCAAGGTTCATCTCATCAAGACATAAAATATAAGGCGTATCCAAATGACTCTTTGCTTCTACGATGTAATCAATTATCGCGCCTGGTACAAAATCCCCTCTTAAATTCTTATGTCCAAAGAGATCTGATGAATCCGACCAGTCCGGACGTACAGAAACAAGTTTATATTCTGCTCCAATTGCTTCAGCGAATAGCTTAACCAGCTTTGTTTTTCCAGTACCACTTGTTCCCGCAAGAAGTACAAAAGGCTTTGATTTTAAACAAAGATAAAAATTTTCAATCAATCCGTCATCATACATGAATCCACTAGATTTAATGTATTCTATTATGTGATTAACTTGTTGATTTAGTTCATTCATATCTGAATCGCCTGTATTATTAAATGCTGGTGCACCATCCAAATGGTGTTTTTCTTTAACCTTCTCCAGTTCACTAATCAAAGCTTTCCTTGATTTTGATTTGGCAAAAGCCATACCACCTTTATAAGCGTTATTTCCGGCCTCCATTCCATACTCTGAAGAAATATGATCCACATAGTATACAAGAAGATCACTATTCTGATTCCATGTAGACCCCTTTCCACTTATAAGTTCCTTAACCAGACCTATATAGAATTCTGCTGAAGATTCTGCAATAGCGGTATCATATTGGTCCATAATCTTCCCTACAGCGTCTTTCATGGTAAGATCTTTGCTATATACCCTCTTCCCTAGAGAATATAAATCTTCAATAAGCTCTGTAGTCATTTTGCTCATATTATCGCTTGCCTCCGTAACAACTGTAGATTACCTCTAAAAATATATTTTACCTACTCTTCATTGTATTCTGCTATTTGTTTGTCTAATATAGTTTCCTCAATAACCTTTATACATTCATCAATATTTTTCCTGATATCAGTTCCCCAGAATCTGATTACAGTCCATCCCTCAAATTGGAGCTTCTTGTTGACATCTTCATCCCTTTGCCTATTTTTCGAGATTTTGTTTATCCAAAACTCACTATTATTGCTTTTTTCAAGTTTAGGCCTCAATACCTCCCAATCCTTCCCATGAAAAAATTCGCCATCACAAAATATAGCTATTTTATATTTCGTGATAGCGATATCAGGATTTCTAGGCAACATCTTATAGTTCTTCCTATATCGATACCCTTTGCTCCATAACTCTTTTCTCAGAAGCATCTCAATCTTGGTGTCCTTCGAATGAATATGCCTCATATTTTTACTTCGTTGTTCTTCAGAAAGTACATCAGACATTGTTGTACCAACCTATAAATTGTTATAATTCTACAACTCACACAAACACAGTAGTAGCAAAGCAACAATCCTGGCTACGACTTCATTCTCCCAGACTTATAACAATTGTTTTATCTCTTCAAATGTCAGCGTTGCCAAATGTGAAAGCTTATTTCTTGCCTCTTTGAATCTCTTTAACTTCTCATATTCGCTCTGATTTAATACTAATGTTCCACTTCCAGCCATATAAATCAATGTTCCCAGTTCAACATCTTTAGGATCACTATATATTTCTCCATATGGTGCCTGAATAGGAAGCTGCTTGGAAATAGCATTTGCATGTCTTTGAACAAATTCTTCGCGATACTCCTCCAAGTGAGGATATATCGCTTTTATCTGTGCCAACCATATCAAGTGGTTAACCTCTTCCTGCGTCATTTCATAAGAATACTCTGATCCATCGCTCCTAACTTTTGATTCTAATACGGTTCTTATGTAAGCATGCGGATCTTTTAAAAATTCCTTATATCCCATGACACAATCAGCGCAAAGTTCTATATCATTCCCAGCCGTATTGGTCACAAGCTCAACAAGATAGTTCTTTAGAAAAATGTCTTCTTTTATTGAGGAAGATGCCAACACTGCAAAAGCCAGTCTATCGTACTCACCTATATAGTCATCAAAGGAGTATACTTTAATACCTTTCTTTACCGGCACTTGTCCTTCATCAGCCCATTCCAAAATGAACACGGCCTTATTGCTATTCTTGCCCCGTTCTTTTATGTATTCTGATGCGAACGACATCCATTTTTCCAGACATTCTTCTCCATCAATCTCAATCCATAGATATCTGTCATGAAGGACTATATCTTCGCTCTCCGCAAAAAACTTTGAATATCCCTTTGATGGTCTATATTCTGCACGCTTCTCCTTTTTGCAAAACTCATTAAGAAGGTATTCTCCTGGATTTGTAACAGCAGGGACTTCTACAAACTTTTTTTCAGAGTTCTGAAGCTTTACAGCCTCTTTAACACTGTCTTCAAAACACTCTCGCCACGGCATACTTGATGAATACTTGAGGAGAACACTCTTCTCCTCAAGCAAACTTTTCTTTATTTCAGAAACATACTGGACTGCATTGGTAACTTGGTTCCACCAAATGTTCATCATGGCTTATTCCTCCATATACTCAACAAGTTTGTCATCAACTTCAGAACTTGTTCCCATCATCTGGAAGAATGAATATCTGGTAAAGAGATAATGATCACTGTCGGTTCCTCTAAGGACGTTCAATTCTTTAAGCTCTTCCATGAAAGCTGTCAATTTATTATTGTCCAAGTTAGCTATCTTAGCAATTCCGAGTTCCTTACCTGCACTCTTGATATCTTCAGCCAAATATCCATCAACACTTTCTCTATTGTGATACATATATGCCATAAGAAGTGCTATCAAGTAATAATAATTATCTTCATCAAGCTTAAGGGTAATAATAAACTTCTCCTTAATCTGTTCCATAAACTCAGGATCAGCTAAAACCTTCTTTATATGCTCTTCACTGATTTCATAGATAGGTGTATCAGCTTCTGTATACCCTGCATAATCCTTGCTTCTCATTGAAGAAAGCAGTTTTGCGCAATACATCTGAATCAAACCAGGGAAATAGTTGGTAGAAGCAAGTATCAGTGTAATAAGGGATTCATTATCCTTAGGAAACTCTAATCCCAAATAATGTAGTGGCACCTCCATCAACTCTCTAGCCTCATTCGTCTGGAATGGTTTTACTGTCATAGCTTCCAAATGAGTAAGAACACTATTATTTCCAAGGGCAGCATCCCTCTTAAATCGGACAATATTTCTTAATCCGGCTATAACAAATTTAAACCTGCCTTCACCTATACTCTGTATTTCTTTTAAAGCATCAAACGGTCTGTAGCTGATTGCCTCACAGCTCTCGATAAAGGCATCTGCCTCATCAAGAAGTAGCAGCAGATATGGTATCCTGTTTTTATCACTTTGCAATCTTTTACGAATTGCACGTGATAATTCATCCCAATCTGTAGTTTCAATGTCCTGCTCTAATACACCTTCATCATATAGCGCATGGCCTATCTTTTTGGCTGCATCTTTGTAGTCCAGATACTTAACATCAATCAGAACGGCTCTATTTCCGTTTTCATCCTGATCAATATCAGATTTTGCCTTTTTCAACAAAGCAGATTTACCAAGCTGACGTCCACCATAAACTATGTTGGCACCTGTAGGAGACTCGATGCTCTCCAACTCATGCTTTCGTCCCATGAATATTTCAGGCGGCATAACATTTGAAGACTCCCAAACATATGGCTGGTAGTATCCAAACGGAACAATTAGTGACATCAGCATTCTGGTTGCTTTGGTCTCATCGTAATTCTTTACCATGTACATCATTACTGTACGGTCTATTACAACAAAAAGCTTATCTCCTAATTCTGACTTACTCTTTCTAGCCAATATTCGTCTCTCAGGCTTATCAAGCGCAAAGTCTAGCAGGATCATTGTATGCTTAGCATTTCCAATCTGCTTCATAACATCAATAAGCGTCTGTGCTTCATACTTACCATTAAGGCAGACTACCCTGAAGCCATCTCTCGATGCCGCTGATCCAAATGCAGCAATGGGATGTGTATAGTTTTCTCTCTTACCACCTTTTGCTGCAATAGTCTTTACATTATAGTTTTCAAAACGTCCTATCGGAGACATCTGCTGTACAGAGCTATCATCTACATTAAAGCCGAAGCCTGATAACAATCCGAGCAATCTTTCCTTGCCAAGATTACTTCCTCCCGGAAGCCAGTTGTCTGCAAGACGACGACCTCCTCTTTCTCCTTTATTACGCGTTCTATAACTTACGAGTGTTGCAAAACTTGAATTTCCTGTTACAGGCTTATAATAATCAGAATAGTCTTCAAGGAAATCCTTTAAGAAATGCTCTTCAATAATATTTTCATAATCATCATCTACCTGTGATGCACGAGCAAGAAGATCCTCTGCAACAGTGTAATTCTGATTATTGATAGCAATCTGTATCTTAGTGATTTTCTTTTCTTTCTCTTCTGTAGACAATCCAGAAATCACAGTATCTTTGAATGCCTCAAGTTGTGCAAGCAAATCCTTTTCCCTTGACTTGGCCTGTCTCTTAATTTCTTCTAAATATGCGTTCATAACTTTGGCAAAGAAACCATAGTTCGAACTTACACATGCCCACTGATACCATACATCCACAATCTGAAGAATCTTCTCTTTTTTGTCCTCAGATGAATTGGAATTATCAATCTGGCCAGAAACATATGCCAACTCAAGATCTCCAATGAACTGCGTTTTCCTTAAATCAGCAGTTTCTTTCACATACTCTTCGCCATCATTTATATTCTGATTAAATCCATCAACTATGAAATCCGGCGCAGTTTCTCTAAGATACTGAATTATCAGCCTAGCGCTACCATAGTCATCACCACCATCTTCCAAAATCTCCTTCAGTCGATTAACTGGTTCAACTGGCTTGGCTTTCGCAAACTCCAAAATACGATACTCTGGTTGCAGCTCTTTAATATCTGATAACCTAGTATCCAAATCCGGGCAGAAATTGTCATCCAGAAGAATATGATCCGTCATCAAAAAAGGCGTATAGAAAAATCTATGTTCATATTCCTCATATGTCCCATTTATGCAGCGTGACAATTCATCTAACGATGATCTTATTGCTTCAAGACCTGCAAGCTTATCCTCTTCAAAGGATTTGCTCTCAATATCCTTAGTGATAGCATTCATTGCATCTTCAATGTCTGCCAGAAGAGGCTTTCTGATTTTCTTGTATGCTATAGAACTACTATCCTCAGTCTGATCATTTGACATTTCAACGAGATTGCACCAGCGTATCATTATCTCGAGCGCTTTTGTTGTTACATTAACAATATTGCTTCTCAAATGGCTCATGAGATCAGCTCTGATTCGATACATCATCTTATCACCAGCTTTATCCCAATATTCCATTATAAAATCCCACAATAAGTCTGCATCAATATTGTTTTCAGATAGTGTATTTCCCTCTTTGATGAACTTTTCTTGAAGGAATTCAACAACAAGTGGCTGCAATTCCTTATCATTATCCACCACTATCTTAATGTTTTGACCAATCTCACTTCCTTTATCCAACAAAAGTTTCTTTGTCTCAAGGAAACGTCTCTGACTTGCCTTCTCTGACTTTTTTGCTATGATTGTGCTCTCATAGAACAATTTCGCATCTTGCTGAACTTTTTTAATCTCACCATCAAGCTGTGCAATACTCTTGGCATGATAGTCTGCATAATAATCCATTCCTCTGTTCTGTTCATCTTTAAACTCAACCAATTTATATAAGACACTACTCAGAGCAGGGTATTCATCTATTACTTCATATGCCTTGATTGCATCATAAACCCCTTTGATATTATAGTCGTAGCGAACCTGGTTAGAGAAAAATGTCCTCATTCCGATAGCAGTCATAAGAGACTCGGAGAAATAGTTATGAACATCCGGAACCATGTCAAAGACAGTATTTGCAGAATAAACGCAATGTCTCATAGGGTCATTAAAAGCAAATGCCAGTAATTCATATAAATAGTTATATTTAGAATCCTTATTTGCAATTGACTTTGCATAGGCTGTTGTGCAGTAATACTTTCTGCTCAATATGAATCTATAAACTATCTTTTCTGCATTGTCTGAATCCTTACTATCATCATTTTCAACAGATAATACTTCGGATTTTATTTCAGAAGGCTTCTTTACTGCATCATCCGCACTAATCACTTCCTCAGGTGCAGTATCATGTTTTTCAATATCTGACTCTTCTGTTAAACCGTCTGAATCATTCTCTTCCTCTTGATTCTTTGCAATGTTCCATAATCTCTCAGCACTTATTTCCTCATTTGTAGAGAAAGCTTTAAAGACCTCCTCATCTGCTCCATAAATATATGCAACAGAGGCATCTATTCCATCTATATTCTGATCAGATACAATCTTTGCAATTGAACGGCCTTTTTCTACATTTGCTGCAGCAAATATTATTCGAGACACTTCCATTCCTTGGCCGGCAAATTCTTTTATAGCCTCCAAAACCAAATCACATTCACTATATTCAGTCCAGAATGCTCCAACAATAATGTTGCATTTTGCCTTTAAATTAGCATCATATGACATATAGGCGAATGATTCAGTGAATACCCTGTTTTGAGCCGAAAATGATTTAATATCATTCTCATAGTACCCGTCATTATCATGCATATACAGTTTTAACATCGCGACTCTTGCAGCTGCACTCGATGCTCGATCTTCAATTGTCTCTCCAAACTCCTCTACACGATGCTGCCTGATTTCGACAAATTTGCTAGCTTCTTTGTAAGTAAGAGCCTTTTCTAATCGCATTGTTGAACAGTAAAAGTCACCAACCGGATTGAGTTTATATTTTCGCAAATAGCCCTTACGTAAAAGGAACTCCATGCTCGCCTCAGCAATATTCTCAGGAATATTAAATCTCTTTTCCATTAATTCAGGAGATATATATGGAAATTTATCAACCATCTGAATGATGCTCTTAAGGGCTTTGACATTACCCTTTCTTAAATCACCAGTAAATACACTTGCTGATAATTTCTTCGATTCAGCATCGCTCTTATCACAAGACAATAATCCGAAATCTTTTTCTTCAAGCGCTATTCCTTCATTTTTCGCAGCCAAAGTAAACGCAGATTCTACCTTTTGTTCTTCTGCGATGTCATCTTTCTTGTGCTCTATCTCTTCACTAACCACTTCATCATTCTCAGTTGATTCGAATGTAGCAACATCTATTGAATCATCTTTTCCAGAGTCTTCAGAGGCTTGTTGAATAGCAGATGTATCCTTCACTTCCTTTGCTAAATCTTGCTCATCACTCTGCTCATCTTCATTATCATCGACATTATCCGGTATAAAATAACTCTTTCCTGATAATCCACGGGTAATCCTTGATGGATAGCTATAATGCTCCTCAAGTGAATCGAGAATATCAGTTCCCTCGTCAGTATTTAAATCCTCATACTCCAAAGCTTTCATGAACAGCTGTGGACCAGCTATTTCTTCGCTTATCTCATCAACAGAATTAACTTCTCCAGAATTGATCCTTTCCAGTAATGCTTCTGCATCTTTCTGAAATGGCTCCAAAGCCAGAGCAAGCTTAGATACAAGTGACTGAACAGAAATATATCTCTTCAATTGTTTTTTTACATCATTGAGCTGACTCTTTAGAACTGCAGATTTACTATTCTTTAGTGCTTCACAATAGTCATAAAAAGAACTGTTACTATCAGGTAATTCTTCATCATCCAGTTCTTTCTCGGCAAATTCGCATACAGTCTCATATTTTTCGCACAAGCGATCGATTATTTCATCAAACTCCTGGCGTTCTATTGTACTTGGAACTTTTCCTTCGGAAATCAAGGCAAGCATACTTTCAAGCTTGCTCTTTGAATTTTCTGCCAATCTGTTAAACTCTGCCAAAAAAGCCTCAACATTAAGAACACCACCATCTTTTATATCAATCCTTTCCTCAACATCAGGAAGCCTTTCTATTTGGTGGGTTAAATTGACACAATCATTCTCTGATAATAGCTCTTTATTTGTTAATTTTTCTTTGATAGCTACTACATCCTCTTTTATATTGTCATACTGTGTTTTCTTAGCCATAGCCATACCCCTATTTAATAATTTCATATCTGATATTTGATAATGCTTTTGTATTGAGGCCCTCTCCTTCTAAAAGAGCCCTTCCATCCTCTGAACTATTTAGAATTATAATTTGATCAACAAGGCCAGAATTGGCTATTCCTTTTAACTTGGAAATATGTTCATCAATTTTTTCATCAAATATTCCAGCAAAAACATAATTTACATCTGCAGAACCATCTACTTCACACCCAAACACCATATCCTTAGAATTATCCAGTGAAAAAATTATATGCTCGGCATTCCCCCTTAACCTTTTAAAATACTCATTTATCATTTCTACTCGCCTAACATATAAATTGCTCCACTTGAATGATTCATTGACAACCGCTTGAGGAATGACAGAAGTCGACAAATCCTTGCGGATTTTGGAAAATAGCTTTTTGCTTTTTAGTGTCTTCTCGCCCTTATTACTTAAAACATAATAATGCGTCTCCTTTGAACCTGTGACTATCTCATCCAAATAACCTTCATCAACAAGAAGACTATCCTTTCCATCACTTAATTCAGTATCATTAACTGGTATCATTTTTTCCCAGCCTATTCTAACGAGCTGCTTTAAATACTCTTTCTTTTCTAATAGCTCAGATATAATTTCTTCTTCATCGAATTTCCTTTCAGAATTATCCTTAACCTTGGAAAATGCCTGCATTTTCCGCGCCTTAAAGCCAATCAATGAATCCAGATACTTATTCAGCATGTAGAGAGCATCTGCTTTTTCCGGATCTCCAGGAATCACACCTTCATCAAATTTCTTTATAATTGCATCAAGGCTTTCAATGAGTTGCATTATCATCTCATCGTTTTCCTGGCGGAATATTTCTGCTTGATTATTCATAATAATATAAACCTCCCATCGCTCTAGTACATGCTACGACCTTTTGATTCTTTGTCATTCCATTTGCATATACAAATACTTCTGGGAACTCCAATCCTTTAGCGGCATATATTGAGTAACATTCTTTTACATCATCCTCTGGCTTATCAGATGTAGTATCAAGATATACGATGTTGCCCAGGTCTAATCCAGTGTTCTTGCAAAGCTTTTCAAAGGCTTCCTTGTCCTTAACAATTATAACCAGATTCTTGTTAACAATAACGTCGCGCGCTTCATTCCAATCAGAAATAACAACTGGATTTTGGCTTTTCTTAACCTTACCCAGGTAATTCATCTTTACGCCAAACTGCTTATTGCAGAAGTCTACTATTGCAGCTGTATTTCTGTAGTTTGTTTCCAGTGGATAGATCTTCTCTATACCAGTTTGAGCCTTCCAATCACTTATTCCGCATGATGCATGTAAAACCTGATCTACGTCTCCAAAAATATTAAACACAGCCTTTGGATATAATCCATGTAGAATATCATAATCTGCTCTATGAAGATCTTGACCTTCATCTATGCAAATCAGATTGAATTGAGGCAAACTAAAGCTGGGATGAAGCTTCATATATATCCTTATATAGAACAGTAAATCTGCCTTATACAGAATCCTACTCTCTTTGCGTTTTCCGTCTGCCAGTTCTTCAATCTCCATAGTTTGAATGCTGTATTTTTCTTTAACTGGAGCTAATGCGTTCCAAACCTCTTTCTCAAAGACAGTGCTTTCAATACGTGATAGGAAATATCTTGCCTGCTGCATCTCTGATCGCAACAATGTGCTCTTTGCTTCTTGTCCATCATATTCATTAGCAGCATTCCTTAGCCAATCAGCATATTCTTCCATTTTTGTAGAGATTTCTTCTACTTCAACACCTAAATTCTTAATATTCTCATTTATCTCTTCTTGGCGCTTTTGATATCTTGTGATTACATTCTTAGGCTTTTTATCTCTTGTTATGTCCTGAATCTCATTATTGGCAAGGCCAATCAGTTCATCATAATAATCAAGTTCTTCTAAATAAGCAGAATAACTATTTCCTTCAGTCAGATCTTTTACAACAAAAATCTGTTTCGCATATTTTGCAGGTGCCTGTAAGTCAGTGCCTCTATCAACTTTCCTGCTTATAGCTTCAAGTTCTGCGATAGCATTGCTAACCTGCTTCTCTCTTAAATCTATCCACTCTTGTTTTTCTTTTTCAATATCTTCAAGACTCTGGATGGCCTTTGCAAGCTCTTCCTGATTATTTATATTCCTGGCCAGTTCATCTTTATTTCTCTGAAGTTTTCTTTGCGTTGATTCTAATGATTTAACGAGTTTTTCATACTCTGATCGCTTATTTTGGTACTCCTCGTTTTCTTGAAGAGACTTTTCTCTCTCATCAAATACAGTTATAGCTTCATCTAACTCTTTTACAATATCGCTGATTACACTTGATGATATTCTTGCTGGAACCTCGATTCCAAGTGCATCACACCCAGCCTTGACATAACTATTTATAGCTTTATCTATTTCAGTTTCAATACCATTAACATTTGCCTCATCATAGATTTCATGCAAGTATTCATCGGGAAGATACTCCTCCGTCGTCTGAAAAACGTATTGACGATCCATGAAACGATCATCATATTTTCCCAGCATTTCTATGTACAAATCTGAGATGGAACAGTCATTAATACTAGTTAACTGATACCTCTTCATCAGTCCTGATGAATAATGTCTGAAAAGCTTTGACGGGGTAATAAGCAAAACTTTGTCCCAACCATCTTTAGCCAACACTGCTCTAAAGAAGAACAGCCTATGAATCAAACACTGCGATTTACCTGATCCAGCACATCCTTGAACAACAAAGCTCTCACTGACATCCGATCCAATAATCTCAAACTGTTGAAGTTGCAGCGTAGATATGATATTTCTAAGTGAAGGGTCACTACGATTCTCATCAAGCCTCGACTCCAGCAACTCATCTGCAGTAACCTGTGTCGTCTCTGGTTTTGGATAATACTGATTAACATTCCTAAGTACTCTGCTCTCAATATCGGTATCGCAGATTAATTGAGCAATAAAGCTAAATACTTCATCGTTAACTTTGTATGATGCCCTTTTTCCATTTTTTGCTTGGTAACATGAGAACAAAGCTCCAGATATAGGCCTTCTATCATCCTGTTTAAATGGCAATAACATTCCACCATTTTTTATTGGAACGGATTCATCCAATGTCTCACAATCAGATAAAAAATAATCATCTTCGTATCCGTCGCCATCATACTTTACCTTAACATGCGCAAAGTAAGGCCTATCATACAGCATTCCCACCAAGCGTTCCGTTTTATGTCTTTTTTCCCTCGCTCCAGCCAGTTGCGAATTTGGTACAAAAGCATCCTGATCTTCAAACGCTCCATGATCTAATGTTTTCTTTGCAGAATTAACATCTCCAGCCGCTTCCTCTTTGCGTCTGTCTAATTCCCCATATACTTTTTCTTTAAGTTTTTCTTCATCCCTAAATAGATTAACCTGCGTAACCGCCATTATCAAAATACCTCATGTTTTTATCACAGCACCGTAGCACTAGATTTCTATGAATATTTTTTTAAACAAAAGTCTTGTAAATACTTCATCTACTTGCTTTGCTATATCTGAGGATATGATATGAGTTCCTAATTCAATATTTCCCTCTTGTCCGTGATAGGAAAGATTGGCCGATGTTATTATCGTCTCTCTCCCATCAACTGAAATTACCTTTGCGTGAAGTGCAGCCATATTATCAGCCTGCTTGGGATAATTGTATATCTTTAGGAATCTCCCTTTGTGACGACACAATTTATCAAACCCTTTTTGATCTTCAATATGATTGACATAGAACTTAACCAGCACTCCCTGCTGACTTTTTCTGATAATGCAATCTACGAGATCCCCGAAATAATCAGATAATGAATATCCTGTGATCAAGATGCTACTTTTTGCAGATTCCAATAATTCCTGCACTACCACTTTTGTTGATTTTTCTTTAATTGCAAAAGATGGTGGTGCAGTCACAACCAAGGAAGCATCTACGCCATCAGATTTGGACGCCCCAATAATTAATGAATGTATTTCCATTGCTTCTTTCTCAGAAAGTGATGGATATCTCTTTCTGATGTCCTTTACTGCATCCTGTGAAAGTGCGACTGCATCTTCCATTATTTGATCCAGAAGAATGTCTAAACTCATGCTTCCAGTTGACATAAATCCTCCACAAGTTTCTTGAAATAAGCCTGTTTTTCTCTTCCTGCAATTGGAACAACCAGCCCTCTATCCAGCATCCTATTACCATTTTCACAAGCCGTTTCAGAAACCATGCAACATGAATGGCACGCTGCTCCGTTAGAGTTGTTTCCAGCCGGAATATTATTTAGGCATTCAGGATCATTAGTACATAACAATGCCTCTTGGAAAGCATCTCTCATCAAGGAATTTAACTTGTTAATATTGCCTAGCTCTACAAGTCCACCTAAAGAGCCTTCTTTATCTGCACTGCCGGTATAAAGCAATATCCCTGCCATGTTATCACCAAAATATATTCTTTCTCTTATAGCTGACGAAGAATATCCTGAAGACATAGACATCTGCTTTATGAGAAGATGTGCAAATGTATGTAACAACACATATTTTGCATCTCTTAATACTGTTATTTTCCAGCCACGAGATTCACAAAATTCCTTATAGCATCCAGAGTACTTCTCTGAAAGGTTACTTATTTCCTTATTACCCAACCACTTAGCTAACGTTTCATTGTTAAATTCAATGAATATTCCTTCACCGTGGATTTCTGCCGCAGGCAACCATTTTTCAGACTTTCCTTTGTTAAGATAAACAATGTTCGCTTGTTCATCCGCATCAGGATCTGGCGCGTCAACTCTAGTGAATCCTAATAACACACGAACTTCTCTGAGTCGGGTAACACGAATAATTCTCTTAAAATACTCTTGAAGGTACTCTGGTAATGGATCCTCTTCAGCCTTAAAATGTTTCTTATTTGATGCATATACCGGATCATCGTGATGAGTGATTGCGTCATATTCCATCTTTTTTATCTCGGTAAATTCCGTAATATTATCTAACCTTCGCTTAAGAGCTTTATCGAATTCTTCACGGTCATATTCCGAGAAATACTTTTCATATATTTTTTGAACACCCATATCGCCAAAATCTTCTTTATAACTTTCAATCAGTCGAAGATGTTCATCAATAAGGTTATATAAAGGATTGATCCATGGTGGAATAGAAATAGCACTTCTACTCACAGCAAAATACACGTTGGAAGCGCCTCGTTGTGATGGAATAATTTTCTTACCACAATTTTCGGGTTTATGATTTGGCCTAAAAGGGTGGTAACCCGTACACGACATACCATCAAAGTTTTCCGCCTGCGTAGCGCCGCTCATACTTCTCTTATCGCCACATTTCTTACATTCTACCCATAAATCGGCAAGCGTTGATGTATTACCAGTTGAATACATCTTCAGGTCCCCTTTGCAGTTTGTATTACCATAATGTGCCCACCATCTCCATGGAAAATCTGCCATGTGACCATTTTCACAAATTGTTATAAAACGAGAAGGATAAGCTTGTCTGTTACATTCAGGACATGTCACCCCAAATCTTACATATTTATCGAGATCAAAATCATCACGAACATCAAACAATCTTCCACACTTTACATTTGAGCATACATGTATATAGGGAAAGCTAACTACAGGAATATCCTCACCATAAGAAGTTCTTGGCATATAAAAACAGTCAACTCCTAGATATGATGCCAATCTACCATCAATAATCTTCTTACCTTTATCCTTCCAATAATTTAAATCTAATACAGTAACTGAATCTTTAACTGCATCTACTATTGAGCCCGGTCCAAAAGTTGTAATAATCTGATTAGGACGGAGTTCGCCTAATTTGTTATTGTTAAATCCTGGCATTTTAGTCCTCCGTGTAATAATACATATTTGCAGCGCTTTCTACTTCGCGCATGGATCTTAGTGTTGGCATTTCAGTGTCCGTACAGTTTTCACCATAACTATTCATCAGCCTATTATATCTATCAGTTTTTAAAACATAATAGCGAAGTCTCTTGGCTTGGGACGCCAATAGTTTCCACTTATCGATAAATCTATCTATCTCTATTTCTGCATCAGCCTTTGCACCTGGTTTGATTATGTTTAATCGCCCAATTATCAAGCCTTTTACGCAGTCGAGTTCTTCGTCAGGAACATTCAGGATATTTATTGCATCTGCATTTGTTGCCATCTGCTGACATTTTAGTCTAAGTGCAGCAATAATCAGCGCATGCATAACCCTATCCCTTGCTCTTGCAGAAAATGGAGTCGCAGTCGTTCCTTCAACGAAGCGATACAATTGAGAATGGTATCCTGTGAAATTCTCATAATGCGACAGATCTCTGGGTCTATAAGGATTGTACAAAGTTACAACGAGTCCAGGAAAAGCTCGTCCTATTCGGCTAGTTGCCTGAATATACTCAGAATTCTGCTTAGGCTGACCAGTTACAACCATAAGTCCCAATCTGTCTACGTCCATACCTACCGCAATCATATTTGTAGCAATCGCCGTATCCAAGCACTCCTTCGATTCATATGTTGTTTCAAGCTGCTTAAGTTTTTTGGGTATCTCATATGAAGACATTCTTGAAGTTATTTCTTCACGTCGACTCAAAAACCTTTGCTTGCTCATACCATATTTCTTCTTAATTCGCTGAATACGATCTGGTATATCGTCTTGTAGCAGTCGTACAGCACCACCAAGTTCTCTAATACTGTTATAGTATCCTACCAATGTATAATATGGATCTATATATGCTTTATATTCATCCTTAAGCGATAAGTCATATGTCTCTTGAAGTATTATTGAATATATTCGTAACAATGCCGTCTTAACAGATTGTCCAGGCGCACAAACTCCAACATATTTTCTAAACGGATGCTCTTCGACAGGAAGCTCAGTAATAAAGAAACTATCCCCTATTTCAAAACCATTCGGTGGAAATTGAGAGGTTTCTTTGCGAGCATACAAGCATTTAGCCTGTTCTCCTGCATTCTTTATAGTTGCAGTTGAAACAACATACTTAGGTCTGATTTTCTTTCCATCCAGCTCATATGTGCATAAATCTTCAATTAGTGTTTCATATGCACCATATACCGTTCCCAATGGGCCGGTTATCAAATGCAGCTCATCTTGGATAATAAGTTCTGGAGGCAAAAAAGGTTTAATAGGCGTTAATGTTGAGGCAGGTAGCTCACTTGTCTTGTTGTGTTTAGCATGTTCAGCCCCTATAGCAACATAACCATCTCTACTGCAAACTCTATCAACTCTTCCAAATAATGAATTTGTTTCTACCGCCCATGGTAATCTTGCAAATTTGTCTACAGTTGAGAGAATAATTGTAGGGCACTTGGAATAAATCTCTTCATCAACCAAATAAACCGGTATTTTTATACTGTTATCGCCGTATTTGTAAAAAAGGCAATCCTTATCAAGGCAATAAATATCTACTGCTTTCCTTTGAATATCTATATCAAACGTTCTATCAGTTATGTCTTCATTATGATCATCGACTGATAAAGATTTTCCACAAAACGGGCATGTAAGGATCTGCTTATAAATAAGCCTTTTCTGAGCCCTAGCTTTTGCGGTCTTTTCCCTGTCCTCGGGATCTTCTTTCAATGAATCAAAATCATTAGGTGTTACTCCGCCACCAACCCAAAATCCGATACTTATCGGTTCAGTGCCATACTTTGGATAATGCCTTTTTCTTGTCAGTTCTGCAGCCACAACCATCTTAGTGATTCGATCTCTCTGCTGAGTTGTAAGTAATCTAAGAGTGTATCTCAGAATAGCGGTAACTCCACCATCGCAGTTATATTCATCGTTTTCACTTGCACGTAGCCTTCTGTTTGCTATTACAAAAGCCATTAAACCTAGATAAGCCTCTGTTTTTCCTCCACCTGTAGGGAAGTATAGTAAATCTACGATTTCCCTGTCATCATGGGCAGGATCAACAATAGCATTCAGGTTCATAAGAATAAATGCTATCTGGAATGGCCTCCAGCCAAAATCATTTTCTGGTTTTCTTGGATCAACAAATTCTTTGAAATTACACTCTATCCCTGCTCCATGGACTTTCGAATAATTTGCAATATTTCTCTGCATTATCATTACGCTGTTCATAAAGCAAAATGCATCAAACGCAATATCATCATCAACAAGAAGCTTAATTCCTTCTCGTATCCTATCTAAAGCATGCTTGCATTTTTCTACGACTTCCTCCCCGATACGATTTTTAAAATCAGTATCACTCATTTTGGAATCATTAACTAGTTTTGTATTTATCCAGTCTTCATAAGCGTTAGCTAATACATTAAGTTTTTCGATTATCTCATCTTTCTTTTTGGACATGGAAAGGGATCTCATGGAGAAAAAGAAAGGATCAAATCCCTCCAGTGATGCGCTGACTCCCGGAAACTCATATTGTGGAATGAAATCTGATTCAACATATGAGGTAGTTCCATTTATGGTTTTGCCCCAAGTGGCAGCACAACCTCTTCCTCTTCCCAGAATAGGCCTTTGCTCAAAGTAAAACTCATCCGATGCCAGTACTTCTCTGCAAATATGTTCAGCAATAAAAATGTTATCTCCATTGCCAGAATAAGCCTTAATATTAACCTGGAACATTAAAGATTCAACATCACCTTCTGGTGTATTCCTTTTATTAATTACATAAGCTGTCACCAGCGAATATCCGCGTTTTAAACCAATTCTAGATATATGCAGCCAAACATTAGAATCGGATTGAAGCTTGTAGTCGCTTCCTTTTTCAAAATCAGAGAAAACGACTTCCACCGTTTCTTTCATTGGATGACGAGTATACCTTGCAGCACTTACTTCTTTGCCATCTTTGTTTAATATCTTCTCTGATTCTTTTGTGTAATCTCCCCAAGAGACATCAACACTAATGCTTGGAGTAGACGTTTCAATATAAAAGCTTATTCCCATTGATGACGGAAGTTTAAAATGATTGGATGTTATCGGCTCATTTTCATCGTCCTCACCTGCCGTATAATCAGAATCATCTTCTATCGCCATGTCAGCGTCTATTTCCTGTTCATCCTCAGTTGAGCCATTACCGTTTAGCTCGGTTTGTGGAGCAAGCATTCCCACGACATAAGCATGCCGCGGATTTTCAGTTAGTATTTCCTTTTCTTCGGTTGGTCCCAACAGATCCATTCTTAGCATGTCAATAACTAGTTGACGTACCTCTGAATATTTCGCTCTTTCTTCTGCCATATAATCCTCCATAGCTTAGAACTTCAACACCACATTTATCAACAAAATAGGATTTATATCAAATTGCGCATTGAAGCTACTTATAGTTTTAGATGCATCCTTCTCAAAAGCTTCTATTTTCTTCGGAATTGAATTTTGTATCTTATCGATCTGCTTTTTCTTTGTCTCTATTTTTTTTCGAATATCCTTTTTTTCCAATGAATTCCTAGCTAAAGATTCGTTAAGAAATAGTTTTTCGATATCTGCATTCATTTCCATTGTTTGAAAGATTAGCTGTTCTTTTTGTAACTGTACCCAATTCTCTACTTTCCTCCTGTTGTACTCCATAATTGGGTCTACGTCTCTTTTATATTTATCTATCATTTCATGTGTAAGTCTGTCATAGACTTTTGACATGTATTTCATTTCTTTATCTTTAGGAACAAATCTGCTTAGATCGGTATCTTGAATACCTCTTATAGCAGAAACTATGTCAGATTCGCTAAAATCAATATAGTCACCATTCTCATCACAGAGTAATAACACTGGAAATAGTGCCTCATTATTATTGCAAAATGCTCCTATGTACAACATCCCGTGAGATCCAAAATTATCTTCGCCCCATCCATCAATTTGCCAAAAGCTTGGCGCGGGGCTCATTTGGGATTCATTTATTTCAGACCAGAAATCAACATCATCTAGATATTTTGTTATATCTGACTTTGTCTTTTCTAACGCCTCCTCTTTTGACTCCGGATTCTCAGTTAGTAAAATGTTTCTCAATTGAGTAATCTGATTATTACTATCAGCATTTAGCCTCTGATCGAGTTTATCAAACTCCCTGTCAAAATCCTTCTCCGAATCACATTTTTGATAGATATTCAAAATTGTCTTTTCAAATCCCACTCCGGACTCAAGCGCACCCAGAGCAATGTCAGAAGCACCGAACACACCTTCAAAAAGCTCAAATTTTCTAGATAGTATCTCATACACACGTTTATCTGCTTCATTATCAGTGTTCAAAAGATTCATAGCCACAACGTCATGCTGCTGACCATATCTGTGACAACGGCCAATCCTTTGCTCAATTTTCTGAGGATTCCAGGGTAAATCGTAATTGATAATTGTATTACAGAATTGAAGATTTAAACCTTCAGAACCTGCATCTGTAACTATCAGTATCTTCGCATTATTCTTAAAGTAATCAACTATAGCATGCTTATATTCTACGCTTCTTCCATGGTTAACTTTCTTGTAATTTTTAACTTGCCAAGCTCGATATATCTCCTTTGTCATTGGATCGTCAAAATCTCCATTAAAAAGGACTATATCGTTCTTTTTATAACCATTTTTTCTAAGCTCATCCGCAATATACTTCTGAGTTCTTTTTGATTCTGTAAAAACAACTACTTTCTGCGGAATCTTTTCTTTTTCCTGGTAATCAAGTGCTGTGGCAATTGCTGTACGCAATGCTTCTACCTTAGCATTAGTTTTAATCCTATGAGCAGTATCTATTATCGCCTGTACTACTTCCAGTTCTGCCTGAATATTCTGCTTTTTTATTGCTATTTCTTCATCATCATCTTCTTCAAAACCAGATTCATCTATTTCGTCTTCCACAAATTCCCAGAATAAATCAAAACCTTCTATAGCTTTTGAAGATTTTGTACCTTTATATAACTTGTTTAATCTGTCCTTGAGAACCAAAAAAGTTTCTATAAGTGCATAGCTTGAAGACGCCAAAAGCTTTCTTATAACTAATATGATCAGGCTGCGATTAGCTGTAGGGATAGAATATAAATAATCACGTTTCAAAAAGCCATTTACCAGATCATATAAATTGCTCTCCTCCTCTGTCAGGTGAAAATCAACAGTTATGCACTTACGCTTTTTGAAGTCCATATACTTACCGACATCTTTTCTAAGCGTGCGATACAAAACTGGTGAAAGCTCATTCTTTAATTCAGAATAATCCTGTCCTTCTATAAACCTTTTGCTAAATACCTTTTCTGAACCGAATATCCTAGGATCAATAAATGAAATCAATCCATGTAAGTCAGATAAAGAATTCTGCAGCGGAGTTGCCGTAAGTAGTATTTTGGGAATGCCCTTCGTCAATTCATAAAGGTTTTTGGCACGTTTTGTACCATGAAACACATTTCGTAAATTATGAGCCTCATCAACAATGATAAAATCCCATTTTACAAACGGAAAACGCTTCATGAATTTTGACGCATAATCATATGATGTAAGTATTATTCTCAAACCGTCATTTTCCATGTATTCCCTCATGGAATAATAGTCTTTCTCAACAGTCATACGGTCCAAGACATCAACTTTCAAACCAAACTTTTCATCTAACTCTATTTCCCATTGCTTTCTCAAAGTTGCAGGCAAAGCAATCAGTATTTTTTTCGCACCAGAATCAATAACATACTTTAATACAAGGCCTGCTTCAATTGTTTTTCCAAGACCAACCTCATCTGCAAGAACAATCCCTCCTGTTTTAAGCGCATGAATAGCAGCACAAAAAGCATTTACCTGATGCGGATTAAGTTCTATATCCGTATTAAGTAAGCATTTGAACGGTGATTCTTCAAGAGATATCTTTTTGTATCTGCTATACTGCTCGAGCAGAAGATTACTCTCCATATTACTCTCCTTGTTGAAGTTCCTTCTTTATTCCTTTTGCAATTCCCTTTGCCATAATTGGAGGCACTGCATTTCCTATCTGCACAAACTGTGCTGTTCTTGGGCCTTCAAAATAATAACTATCTGGAAATGACTGTATTCTTGCCGCTTCTCGTACTGTTATAGATCTATGCTGCTCAATATCAGGATGAATATAGTAATGCCCATCTTTTGATATATGCGCAACTAACGTGTGGCAATACGGCATATCTCCTTCAACTATCTTGAAACGATCTAAAAACGCTGTACGGTTTTTATGTGTCTTTAATTCATCCGGCAGATCATTATAGTTAAGCCTTTTATGTCCATCGTTCCAAGCTTCAATTGCCTTACGGTATATCTCAATATCTCTTTCCTTATTAGGACGACATGTGTGTAAAGTCAAAACATCTTCTTCACGACGGATATTGTTCTTACTGAGATATTCACTCATCTTCGTGGTTGCATACGTTCCGCTTTTTTCTCCTGGGTGCAAAGGCGGTAAGTCAGCTAACAAATCATTAACTATTGCCTTTGTTTCAACAGGCTTAAACTCCGGATAATGATAATTTGTTTCTTTAAGCCATCCTACGATAATCATACGATGTCTGTTCTGAAGCACTCCAAAATCTGAGGCCACCTGCTCTTGATACTCAATCTCATATCCGACTCTTCTTAACTGCGCGCGGACGTTTTTCCAAGTCTTACCACCATTAGCAGACTCTATTCCCATTACATTTTCAAACACAAACATCTTTGGCTGATACTTCTTAAGGAACTTAGCATACAGTTTGTATAATTCATTCCTTGGATCTTCCGACATAGGTCTTTCCATGTGATTGCTCTGTGCCCTGCCAACTAATGAATATGCCTGGCATGGAGGTCCGCCTATTATCACATCAACCTGGTTAATATCCTGCTCTTTCAAAATTCCATCAATACGGCCAAAAATTGACGGCAATGACTTATCTGACATTGTTTCACACATTACTGTCTTAAGATATTTTTCAGGAATCTTTTTGAGAAAGTCTTCTCTCGAAACATTGCCTTTTAGATAATCATAGTAAGCTTCCAGTTTTCCTTTTGATTTCAAGTAGTAATATGCTGTACGCGTTTCTAATGTTTTGGCTGCAAACTGATTCATCTCAACATGGGCAATCGGTTGAAAACCATTTTGCATAAAGCCCTCTGACAAACCTCCTGCTCCCGCAAATAAATCTATAAATGTGTATTTTTTCTTTTTGGTAGCATGCTTTGCCATCTTCTCTCCAATCCTTTTAAGTACAACAATTAGTCTTGGAACACTCCATCTGTGTCAAATATATGATCCAATTCATCATTATTTACAGCAGCAAGGACCTTATTCCTTATTGCACCTTTTGCCATATCTAATCGCTTAAAACGATCTTTCCCGGCAGCATCTTTTCCTTTCCGAATAAGCTCTATCCTTCCAATTCTCGCTTCAAGTTCAGCGTATTTGGCAAAGGCTTTTGCTTTGTTTAAGTTATCTTTGAAGTCTGGATTATGTGGTTCCAATATATCCATTACATATCCCAGCTGATCATCCTTTCTGATAATCACAAAATCAGGATATGTTGGCTTAGTTACCCCATCTATTTCATAAGGAATCCTTAATGACCATGTTTGCCTTGAAGGATTTCTAAGCCAGCATACAAAATCCACGCGCTTGCGCTCTTCTTCAAGCACTCCCTCTTCCCATCCATTTAATTTTATTGTTGCGACACCTTCTTCATCAGCAAAAAGATGATCTGTATACTTCTTTCCACCAGCTTCCATCTTTGCGCTTATAGTCTCTGGCAAAGTGAAATTGTGTTTACTTACCAAGTCACCATCCGCAACAATATCACTGTATTGTTTCTTACACTTCTCAGATTTTGAAACCACATACTTACGATATGTATCATTGAAATCATGAAATTTCTTCTCTGCGTATTTGTTCAGCTTAGCCATACACTCATCATCAGCAGCAAATAAAATGCAATCTATTTTGAATGCATTGGGATTATCAAAATCGATAAATCTACGCCCATATACCATAGGGAAGCCATAACCACCTAATCTCGCATCCGCAGCTCGGAGCTGCCTATCAAGATCAGACTCTGAAGTCATAAACCAGTCGCTAAGCGAATAGTTATTTATACTCTCACCAAACACATCAAATATCTGGATAGAAAGCTTAAATTCCATTACCTGCTTAGCAAGCTCATCATACTTGCCATTTTTATGAAGATCAGTTACGTAGTCACGAATCATATCTGTGACTTCATTTTTCACTTCATCATTAGCATTCATATAAATCATGTATTGCGTTAATAATCCGGCCAAGCTTAGTAAAGATTTCAGATAGCTGTTAATTCTAACATCCTTAACCATGTAAGTAAGAAAGCCCTGCTCATTTATGAACTTTATAACAGCTTCTCTGTCGAGCTCTGGAACAAATGACATCTGCTCATATGTCATATTAAGCTCAGATTCTGTTCCAGCATTTGGTTGTACAGGATTATTTATTATTGGCAATGGTTCTTGCTGCGGATGTACATCTTTATAATCCGTATTTACACCACTATTGTTAGTCTCCTTTTCGCTGCTTGTTTCAGTACTTTGCGTACCACTGTTTCTTGGTGTATTGTATGGCACTTCCTCCTCACGCAATACATTTACATCAGAAGATGTCTGGCCAGCTGCCCATAAGAACAAATTCATCTGTCCAGGCACTTGTTTCTCTTCTCTCTTCTTCCTAGTATGAACAGTCCATGAAGTATAAACCTGTTCCTCCATAGCTTCTCCGTCTATTACAGTTGGAATCTCACCACCTTCAGAGTTTTGAAGCTCATCAATAACGTTTTGAACAGTGTCTTTGTTGAAGTATGGTAAAAAGAGTCTTACATCATTCAACGAATCATCTACCATAACATGACACTGTAATGGTGTCCTCACCATACGTCCAAGTAGCTGTGCAATATATGTAGCATCCTCAGCCTTTCTGAAGGACATCATAGTTTCTGCTCTAGGGCAATCCCAGCCAGTTGAAAGGTTTTCTTTAAAAAGCACAACTTTAACTTTTCTGTTATCTGCGATATCGGCAGCTTCAATATGAGGAACATTTAACCCATTAATCTCAAGATTTCCAACAGAGCCAAAAGTATGTACCACCTCTCCTTCTTCAAAGTGATCTCTCATCCGCTCTTCAATTTTAGCAATTACATCATCCAAATCCGTATCCGATACTTTCGATCCACTTCCAGCCAATACCTGCACTACTAATACAGGATTTACATTTGCATAATGCTGCTCATATGTATACTGATACCAATGTTTACATTTATCTATCCACTCATCAGTTGCTGCCTGTAAAACAGACATATCATTATACTTTGACGGATCTTCTGGATATGTAATAACTATTCGATCCTTCAATAATCCTGACGCCCTAACTTGCGCAGGACTAACTATTGTTTTTTGAAGAGTAGATGTTGTCTCTCCAACCAAATTGTTGAATCTATCCGCTGTTGCGCTCATTCCAATCACTACCGGGACAGGCGAAAGATTAAAGTCCACACTTCCCTTTATAAAACGCTGCATTATCGTTGTCGCTGTTCCCGCTTGTCGTCCTTGCATTCCACGGTGCGCTTCATCTATGATAAAATACAATCTGTCTGACTTTTCTTTGGCTGTATTTTCGATTGTTTCCCAAATAGTATATTGCCTAGTATCAGAGTGATAACTAAGATTTGCACCTTTACCAAGTTTTTGAGTATTTAGGAAATAAATATGTCCGTCATCCAATACTTCTTGGTCAAAGGAATCATCCGATATGACTACGCATTGTTCAAATCTAATTTTATCTGCTTTTTGATCTATCTTCTGTTTCGACTGTTCATTAAGCTGAGGTGAATCTGATAGCCAAACAAATATTGCATCCGGCTGCTCTGTATAATACTCCGACCCAAAATAGATATCTTCTATAAGCGCTGACATAATAATTGTCTTCCCTGACCCTGTTGGTGCTTGTAAAGACACTACTTGAGGCACTTTATATGATCTATAACTATTTAAAGCAATGGCAGTTTTCTTTCTTAAGTCCTCGACTGCTATCTTTTGAAACGGAAATAATTCATTTATCATCTCTTATTACCTTCCATGATTAATCCTAAAATTATCTAGGTAATCCCTATAAAGTTGGAATGTCGTCCTTCCTCTCAAATTATTAGCCATCATACGATAGTTAACTTCATAATCAGTAACTAAATATACAACTCCTATCTCTGGAAACCCCTCTATCTCTTTTGCAAAATTAGCAAAAAGATTTTCATTAGCCAAAATAGCGAATCCGCTTTCATGAAATACAAGCATATCCTTACCATTGCAGGTTTCAACATCCGGAAGCTTTCCTTTTGCCCCTGCTTTCATCCATAACAATGGAACTAATTCTTTCAAACTCATTCCTAACGCTACGGATGTCTTATCAAGAAACCCCAGTTTAAAGAACACTGCATTTTCTTGAAGCCCTTCTGACATTGAAAATTCTTCCAAAAACTTATAATTTCCGTTCTCTATGGGCTTATTTTCTGTATTTTTCCCGGTAATTGCTGCTTTTATTCTTGGCCACGTACAATATTTCGCTATTCCATAATCATTCCATTCTTTATCAAGTGGTGTTAAGCCTCGTTCTATAAATGCTTGTTCATCAGTAGCTCCAACTTCGTTATTTGTTACAGAAATACACATCCTGTGCCCATTATCAAAATGATTTAATAACATAACTGCATGAGCTGTTGTGCCAGAGCCTGCAAAGAAATCTAAAATTTTAGCATTCGGCTTATCCGAAACAAAAAATCTTATGCAATCCTCTACAGCGTAAAGAGACTTAGGAAAAGGGAAGTTTCTATCAGGCATGAGCAATTTCAACAGATCAGAACCATATCGTGTTGCATCATGCGATGTCACACGCCACGCCGTTCCTGGAACAAACTTATATTCAAAGCCAGATTCATCAACAATTATTGAACCATCACTAGCATGCCCAGTAACAACGAATTCTCCATTTTCAACCTGTTTTATCACTCCAGATGTAAGGTAATATATTCCTCCTGATCCTGTCTGAGATACTCTGACATATCCCTTTGCCAAAGCATCTCTCAATTTTGGTGCAGATAAACTCCACTGTGCTTCAGCACCTGATGTCTTATTGATTGGCCAAACCGTTATACATCCTGGCTTTGAAGGTATTGAATTTCTATCCACACCAACACCAATAGGATCTCCTATTTCCACTATGTGACTCATATCATCACTTAAATATATGGGATAAAATGTATTTGGATGTCCTTCCCTTGTGTACTGAGTTTTTGCCAGCCCTGACCACCTTAGTTTATTTACTCTATTATCTTTGGCATTCAATCTAAAATCATCAGATAGAGATAACTTCTGAGGGGACGCACTTCCAAATTGTAAAACAAATATATACTCATCTAGACGCATGAACTGGTTAACTCTTGGCGCTCCTTTGGGGTTGGTAATTGTACTAATCATCTGCATCTTAGCTTCCGGGAACAGCTCTTCTAAAAGACATCCTAGGTGCAAGTACTCTTTTTCATCAATAGTGATAATCAAAACCGAATCTTTAGGGTTAAGCAGTCTCTTAGCTAACAATAAACGCCTTTCCATAAAGGATAACCATTTACTATGCCTATAATTATCATTACCATCAACATAATCATTGTTATACTTCCAATCTTTTGCGCCAGTATTATATGGCGGGTCAATATATATACAGTCAATCTTCCCTGAATACATATATTCTAATAATTGCAGCGCATGATAATTATCAGCCTCTATTAATGTGTGCCACACATCTTTATCCGGTGCGTTACACACAGAATCAATTGGTTTAAGATATGGATAAATTACCTCTCCGAACTCAGCAACACGAACTAAATCTTTAATATCTTTTTCTACACATTCTTCTGAATTGTCGATTCTGCAACATATAGCTTTTTCCCCGTCAATTTTAAGCACAACATAAAAGGCTTTATCTTCGCTTGTATTTTTCGCCATGACTTTTACGCCAGCTTTTATTGGCATATCATATAAAGGTGTACACTCTGGCAAATGCTGTTCGAATACAAGACCAAACTTCTTTGTTTTGGCCAGTTTATCTACTTCTTTTTCAATTCGCTCTCTAAGAGCTTCGTCCTGTATTTGAGATAATAGATCATGAATCGCTGCCACAATTATTCCTCCATCAAAATAGACTTATATGTATAAACTGCTTTTATCTATCAAATGAAATTTCCGCAATATCACTAAGCTGACATTTTAATTCAACGCAGATTTTATCAAGCACACTAATCTCAACATTATTTCCCTTTTCCAATTTGGCAATCGTTCCATAGCTGAGTCCAGTCATATCTTTCAAGTCCTTTTTCTTGATATCACGGTCGATCATAAGCTTAAATAATTTCTTGTAAGATACTGCCATAATTTCACTCCTATTCCGCATAAAATGCACAGTTTCACACTTTATTAGTATACCACAATAGTCACTCGCATGTCGCACAATTCACACGTTCGTGAGAGTGAATTTTTCATTAATTCTTTATAATCGACCTCTTTATAATCGAATTCAAAAAAGATACCTATTCTCCACAGAATAGGTACCTCCCCTTTACATATCATCCATCTCATCTTCAAAATCCAGCCACGCATCAAGCCTATCGTCTTCCCTATCCCTACGAAGCTGTTCCTGGCGGCGGTCAAATTCCTTGCGTTCTTTCTTACTCATTCCACCCACAAGATCCTTGTACTGCTTATCTGTCAGTCTGACATCTTTATCTTTCTTTCCAAAAAACATAACGCTACCTCTCTTTCAATCCAGTTCTCCGTCTCTCCTGCAGATCTCGTAGAACTCACAGGTGACACAGAAGTGTTTACAGAACTTGTTGTTCCTATGCATGCATTTTTTAATCCAGTAAAGTAGTCTTCCCATGATGTAGCTCCCTTAGAAAAAAACAGAAAAACAGTAAATCTGTTTCAGTTTTTAGGTTACACTCTATTAATGACACACCAAGAGTCCGATAAAAATGACAGCTTTTTAGTCTATTATTCCTATCAGTTACTATTCACAGCCTATCCGCATCCCTGACTCATTTTTTCACCACAAGAGAAATACATAACCATTAATTCACCGCAGCATCAAATGCCAAAAACCTAGATTTTTTCTATGTTTTTTGGCATTTTTCTATTGTATTAAATATCGTCATGTGTTATGCTATATACATGACGATATAGGATGTGAAATCATGTCTATAATTCATCAAAAAGATAAAAGATCCGGAATCACGTATGTCTATGAATGCAAATCTTTTTGGGACAAAGAAAAGAAACAATCCCGGTCAAAAAGAACTCTTATAGGCAGGCTAAACGAAGAAACAGGGGAAATTATTCCAACCGACGGTCGCGGAAAAAAACGAAGTCCTAATTATGTTCCATCCCCCGATGACTATGAAATGCCCAAGACTATGAAGGGGCTTAAAGATGAAGTCAGGCGGCTGCTTGAAGAAAACGCAATGCTGAAGCAGGAACTAAAAGAATTAAAATCAAAAAGGACAAAACAGGGCTAAAAAATGACTTTAGAGCAGGCTTACGAGTATAGACGCAAAGAAAACTTACAACTCCAAAACGAAAACAGAAAACTGCAGAAAAAACTCGACCAGCTTGCTGTAGGAACTTACACCAATGAAGAAAAAGCTCAAAATATCAGAACTATCAATAGGCTGACACAGGAAAACCAACATTTGAAAAACCAATTGGAAAGATATAAGGATTTATATCACAGGCAGGTTATCATTACGGAAAACTTTGATGCAAAAGCAATGGATTCCGTCTTTGATCAGGAAGATATGGCCAAAGAGCTTGTTGAGTATAAGAAAAAATGCGCCGAACTCCAGTCTCGTATGGATGCCATACTTGGGACAAATAACGATGCATCAGATTCTGAAAGCGATGAATTAAGAGCTCAGGTAGAAGCACTAAAGGATGCTCTGGCAAAAGAAAAAGCAAAGAATAATACTGATGGCACCAACAGCTCTCTTCCCACCAGCCAGACTCCCATAGGCAAGAAAAAAGTAATTCCCAACTCTCGGGTAAAATCCGAAAAGAAGCGCGGCGGACAGCCGGGGCACAAAAAGCACACCCTTACTCCTCTTTCAGAAAGCGAAATTACTGACCGCGAAAAGCACACATTTAAAAATTGTCCTGACTGCGGGAGCGATGACCTTACACTTATAGAGAAACGCACAAAAGATGTTATCGACTACGAGGTAAAGCTCGTCAAAAAGCGCCATTATATCTACGTCTATAAATGCAACTCTTGTGGGCATGTAGTCCACTCTCCGATTCCGCTCTCAATTAAGGAACCTGTTCAATACGGAAACGTGCTGCAGGCTATGTGTCTTGCGCTTTTGGATCTTGGCTATGTCAGTATAAACAGGGTTAAAAAGATAGTTGATGGTTTCCTTGAAAATAGGATTTCCATTAGTGAAGGATATATCAGTAAGCTTCAAAAACGGGCATCCCGTGGTCTTAGACAGTTCATGATTGATCTCAAGTTGGAATGCATCAAACAGAAAATCCTTCACTGGGATGACACCGTGATCTTTGTGGATACCAAAAGATGCTGCGTTCGTTTTTATGGCAACGAGCATATCGCTATGTTTGTCGCACATAAAAAGAAAGACCGAAAGAGCCTTGATGAAGATGGTATCCTTGCTGCGCTAGGTTCAGACACCACTGTGGTTCATGACCATGTGACTGTCAATTATAACAAGGACTTTCATTTCAAAAATGCAGAATGCTCCGGTCATCTCTCTAGGGATATGCAGAAGATAGTCGATTATTCTGACCATCCCTGGGCAAAGGAGTTGAAGGATTACCTTGCAGGCATACTTCATGAACGGAACATACTTGTGGAAAATGGCGTAGAATCCTTCGGAACCAGGTATTATACAATCATGGGAGAAATCGATAGAATCCTGAAAAGAGCCGACGAGCAGTTCGCTACATCAAAGGGCAAATATTATGAGTCTGATGAAAGGAAACTGATAAATCGCCTTAGGAAGTTCAAGAAAAGTAACTTCCTCTGGATAAAGGACTTTTCAGTGCCACCCACAAATAACCTTGCAGAAAGAAGCCTTCGCGGTATTAAGGTAAAGCAGAAAGTATCCGGGCAATATCAAGATATCAAAAATGCAGGTTTCTTTGCTGATGTAAAAAGCTATATCGATACCTGCAGCAGAAACAATGTTCCGCCATTTCAGGCTCTTACCAGACTGATGGAAGGAAATCCATATACCCTAAAGGAAATTTTAGGCGGAGCATAACTCCGCCTGGTTAGAATACACATCAACTAATAAATATTTAATCAACTACATAGTTATACTCGAGGCTATAGTCTCTATCG
>NZ_JHWL01000027.1 GCF_000622085.1 Butyrivibrio proteoclasticus P6B7 | reverse complement strand
CTGCATGGTATTTTGTGTATTATCATAATCCTCAATAGCTCAGTCGGTAGAGCATTCGGCTGTTAACCGAAGTGTCGTTGGTTCGAGTCCAACTTGGGGAGCTTATCAAAGAGAACTTTGATGATGAAGAGACTGTTACTGAAAGAAATGGTCGAATAAGGCTCCGTGGTCAAGCGGTCAAGACATCGCCCTTTCACGGCGGTAACACGAGTTCGATTCTCGTCGGAGTCACTAATTTTATATCTGGTGACATAGCCAAGCGGTAAGGCATAGGTCTGCAACACCTTGAGCGGCGGTTCAAATCCGCCTGTCACCTCTAAAGTAGGTATTGATTATACCTACTTTTTTTGTGCATTTCTTCGGATTATTGGTATTAAAGAATGATTTTGTTGATGTTATAATCAAATAGAGTTTATTTTTTGGAGGTGTGTTATGGCAGAAGAAACAATGAATGATTTTAAAGATGAGATCGATAGATCTTTTCGTAAGATCAATGAAGGGGATATTCTTGAGGGAACAGTAATCGATGTAAAGGATACAGAGGTTGTTCTTGATCTTAAGTACTATACTCAGGGCGTTATCAAAGCTGAAGATCTTAGTGATGATCCTAAGTTTAATATCCATAGAGATATTTCTGTTGGTGATGAGATTTCTGCGACAGTAGTTAGCACAGATGATGGTAATGGTAATATTCTTTTATCAAAGAGAGAGGCTAATAGAGTAGTTGCCTGGGATAAGTTAAATGAGCTTCTTGAGTCCGGAGAGTATGTTGATGTAAAAGTATCTGAAGCTGTTAAGGCTGGAGCTGTTGCTTTCCTTGAGGGAATCAGAGGTTTTATCCCAGCTTCTAAACTTGATCTTTCCTTTGTTGAAGAGGCTGATATTCCTAATTACGTTGGAAAAGTGTTGAAGGTTAGAGTTATTACTGCAGATAAAGAGAATTCCAAGTTGGTATTATCTGCAAGAGATTATCTTAAGGAGCAGGCTGATGCTAAGCGTTCTGAGATGGTTTCTAATGTTGAAGTAGGTCTTGTAACTGAGGGCATTGTTGAAAGTCTTCAGAACTATGGAGCTTTTGTTAACCTTGGAAATGGCCTTAGCGGACTTGTTCATATTTCTCAGATCTGTAATCAGAGAATTGCACATCCATCTGCTGTTCTTAAGGTTGGACAGAAGGTTAAGGTAAAGGTTACTGCAATTAAGGAAGGAAAGCTTAGTCTTAGCATGAAGGCTTTGGAAGAGATTGCAGCTACTGAGATCACAGAAGAGAAGATTGAATATGAAAGTGATGGAGAAGCTACAACATCCATGGCTGATCTTCTTAAAAAAGCAGGATTTTAATGAGAGAAAGAGCGATGACTTGTTTGGGAGGAGTCATCGCTCTATTTAGAATGTATGAAAAAGAAATTTCATGCTGTAAGTAGTGAAATAGCTGATAATGTGCTATAGTTCCTTGATCACAGTATCAAAAGGAGCTATTTCTTTAATTATCTGAGTGCCATATTCTGTGCGTATTGTTGTGCTTTGTGGCTTGTCAGAATTGTTGATAACAATCAGTTTTTTATCTGCAGAAAAGAATGCACATTCTGTGTTAGGATTGCTGCATACATAATCTGAATCCAACTTATTTCCTGTAGAGTAGAGAAGCAAATTGAAGAGTAATCGATTGTTAATTGGCGTTGTCTCGAAGGTTGAGAGATAGACGCCTTTTCCTTTACCAAAATCGTTGATGGTAAGCGTAGGAGTACCGTTATCTTCTGCAAGAACTTTAGCGTTACCATCTGTCAGATGAACGGAGCATCTTCTAGGAATGTAGCTTCCTTCAGGAATAAGATCCGTGATGCTGCTCACTTCGTAGGACCATTTGCCGTGACACTGCTTGGCAGGGATGTTCTCGTCAACGCCCAGGACATTAGACATTCTAAAGGTTGTATCTCTTCCGTCAACAGTAGATGGCTCATTAACACCTATGAAAACGCCGCCGTTATAAACCCAATTTGTCAGTAACTCCTCAATCTGATCGTCGTTCCAATTATCACCGCCACTCCAGGCTGTACCTTTGGCTCCAGCATTTATGATGACGTTGTATTTGGCCAGATTAGCACTTTTAATGTCTTCAAAGCTGATGAAATCAACATTAACAGGAAGACCAGAAAGAGCTTCATTAATGTGAATAAGGTCATTTTTGTAGGTTTCATGGAAGTGACCGCTAAGTGTCCAGCTTCGCAATTTACCCCAGCAATGAAGAACAGCGATATTGATGTTCATCGTTACTGGCTTGCCATTTTCATGAAGGCTTTTGATGAGTCTGAATTCATCGGATATTTTCTCAATATAATCTACAAAGTCTGGATAGTTTTCCACAAGATGCAGATATCCACCGAGACCAATTCTATCAATCTTAGCGCGAAGAAGAGCTCTTCTTGTATGGTTCCAATAATCCTTCGCATCCTGAGTAGGATTTCCGCCAGGAGCAAAGGTTGGGAGTCCGCCCAGACCTACTGGGAACAAATAAGGATGAAGCCTAATTTCGTGAGTATCTATGTCTGCGCCGGCGCAGAGTCTGACTTCATAGCCAGAAAAAACGCACTTAATAAGTCCATCAAAGTTAAAATCTTTGAACCTGTCGCTGTAGGGTTCAACACCAACCCAGCTGTCATCATAGAAGACATAAGCTTTTTTTCCAAAGCTGTGAACTATTTCCACTAGCTCTTTTCCATAAGAGACAACAAAAGAATTAACGAAGTCCATGTAGTCTCGTTGAGTCTTTACTGGTGGCATATGTGTAACGTGAAGATTACCTTTGTTGATGAAATCTTCGGCGGTAAGCTTATAGCCATATTTCTCTGCAAAAAGATCCAGCATTCTTGGGCTTACAGTAAAGTCATAGGATGCCCAATCAGTGTAGAGGTTTCGGTTCTTTTCGCTGCTTCCCCAGATCCAGACAAAGTTGTAGAACATGGAAGTAAAGCGGACAACGGTGGTTGCAGGATTAGCTTTGCACCAGTCTGTAAGCCACTTAGTCATGTATTCCTGAGTTTCAGGATAAATGGGGTCGATTGGCATAAGGTGCTCTTTGTCCCAGTTGTTGGTGGTGTGGTTGTACATGGAGATTTCTTCCCACACGCGGTAGGCCAAAAAGCTGACAGTATAGCGGTGCCAAGGAATTGCATTATTGACAATTACGTTTCCAGCCTCTTTTTCAAAGGTCCAGAAACTTGGGCTAACCTCTTTTCCTGTGGTGCGGTCATAGACCTGCCAATATTTAACGGAATCAGAAGAATCGTTGACTTCAAACTGCTGATCAAAAAAATCATCTAAAAGATGAAAGGTGAGAAAAGATTCTGTAGCCACCTTAGGATTGGTCATAAGAAAGGTCTGCTGAAGCTTATCTTGGTTTGATTTGGCCCATTCGTTATGGTCACGAATAATGCAGATTGTAGAATATATACCGTAACCGGCGTTAAGGATCTCGTCGGAAAGAACGGTTCCATCGCTATCGCGGATTACGTCCGCGCCCCACTTCTGAGCAAGGTCCAAAGTCAGCTTCTCGTAGCCAGATTCGCCTGGAAGGGTAAAGCCTCCTTTTAAGAGTTTATCCTCATTCATAAAAAAGTATCCCCCAATAAATTATGCTGAAAATTAAAGTGCGCCGTCGCTTCTTATTTTGTCGTAGTTAAGTAAGCCTGAAAGATAAGCAAGGGCGAGACCCTGTCCCCATCCCTGAATCCATTCTCTTGAAATGTTCCTGTAGCCTTCTCTGTCTTTCATGACAGCGGTTCCGCCAGAAACATTGAGTACACGTCCGTCCTCAGAGATGTTGTTCAGGATTCCTACGGTGGACTTATTGATATATTTGATGTGAAGAGGATTTCCTTTGTTGATCATAGCGGCTGCAATGCCACAGGATGCGGAAATTTCTTCATAAGATTCTTCGTCATCAAGAATTGTTCGATATAGGCCATCCTCGGTCTGGAGAAGCTTGATTGATGCAAGCTGTTCGTTGAGAGAGCCCACAACATCAAGGAACTTAGGATAGAGATAGCATTCAGGAAGAATGCGACCAACCTCAGACATGGTGTATGCAGCCCAGGCGTTGGCACGACCCCAGAAGAAGCCTGACATGTGATCCTTAGTTATGTTGTTGTAACCATGGTAAAAGAGACCACTTGCTGGATCCTGAAGGTATTTAATGTGCCAGTAGTACTGGTTCAAAGCGTCGTCGATGAGCTTTTCATCTTTTAAAAGAACTCCTGCCCTTAACAGGAAGAATGCTGCCATAAAAAGGGTATCAGCCCAGCACTGCTCTGGAAAATCGTTATTAACAGAAACAGTATGCTGAAGAACGTTGTCACCAAATCTAAGGGCTTCATTCTCAAGATAATCGATTTTGCTCTTGGCAATATCCAGATACTTCTCGTCCTTACTGTATTCGTAAAGAGTAAGCATGGCATGACCCATGGCGCAGGTGTTTACCGTCCAGGATGGAAGACCAAGCTCGATGTACTCATCAACGCGGTCCTTGAGCATTTCAATGTACTTGGTATTGCCAGTGGCATTATATGCTTCGCAGACACCGTAGTAAGCTACTCCTCCGGGCCAGTCCCAGGTAAGATCCATGCGCATAGTTCTTTCTACAATGCGATCGATCACTTCTTCTATCTGTTTTCTATCGTATTCAAGGTTTGCCATAATTTGCTCCTGATTATTGGTTTATTTTGAATAAATTGTATTAAGCGATGGTCGAAATGTCTATGCAAGTAGGACTAAAAACTATGCAATTTCAACTATTTGACTTAGTAAAAATGGTTTTGTAAAATAAACGATATTTACCATATTAAATTAAGGATGGAAAAGAAATGTCAAAGCCCAAGAAAACAGTCATAGAATATAGGAACTATGAGCTTCCTATGTATTTTCCAATACTTCTTTTAACTGGAGACAGATGGCATATATCGGATGTTAAGTCTGGTAAGCTTCATTTCCACAATTGCCTTGAGATCGGAATATGTCACTCAGATAGCGGGATGCTGGAGTTTAATGATCAGCCAGTGCCCTTCAAAGAAGGAGATATGACCTTCATTTCAAGAAATGTTCCCCATACAACCTACAGTGACAAGGGCACTTCAAGCCTTTGGACATATATTTTCATTCAGCCAGATGAGTTCCTTAAGACATATTTCGATGATTCCGCGCCCTATGCGGATCTTTTTGCAGATATGCAGCAGAACCTTCAGCTGATAATCAATAGGAAGGATTATCCCGAGATCTACGCAATTCTCTGCTCCATTGTGGATGAGATGCAGGAAAAAGCTATGAATTATCAGCATAGTGTAAGAGGTCTGATGTTATCTCTTTTTATGAAGGTTATGAGAATATATGCCAAGGATGCTGGTAAAAAGAGCGAAAATAAAGAGGTTCACGAGAATGCCATCGTTATATCACCAGCTCTTGACTATATTAAAGAGAATTACATGATGAACTTTCCAATCGAGGAGCTGGCGGACCTTTGCCACTTGAGTCAGACCCACTTTAGAAGGGTGTTCCATGAGATCATGAACACGAGCCCGCTGAACTACCTTAATACCACCAGGATACTTCAGTCCTGTATCCTGCTTAGAACAACGGAGGAATCGATTCTTTCTATATCAGAACAGGTGGGATTCAGGTCGGTATCCAGTTACAACAGGCACTTCTCGGAGATAATGGGAACGCAGCCCAGTGAATGGCGTCATAAGATGGCTAACGTAGACAGGGCGTCGATTCTGGAGTATACGGGATGGATGCAGGCTCAGAATCTATCAGATAAAAAAGAATAAAAATAAGTTGTTTGTTTAGAGGACCAGAAGGTCCTCTTTTTTTACGCAATTACGAAAACGATTAACTAGCAATTTGCACAAAAAACAAACTTTACTTTTGGGGATAAGAGACATATCGCCCTATAATTTTAAAAATAAATGGTTGTTAATGCATAGTTTTTTCTTTTAAGTGAATAGATATGCTTCTGAAATTTTACTAGGATTTTATGTATACAAGGGGAGGGGTTACACAGGTATGAAAAAAGGGAGCATTACAAAAGCTAAGAAGAATGACTGGAAAAGTTCCTGGGAAAAAAGTCTTAAAAGAGATTGGCAATTATATCTATTGCTGATAATCCCAATTGTTTTAGTAGTTCTATTCAACTATGCAGCATATCCGGGCCTTAGAATGGCTTTCATGGATTATAAGCCGGCACTTAAATATGCAGGAAGTAAATGGGTTGGATTTGGAACCTTTGCAAAGATTTTTAAGGATTCAGATTTTAGCAGAGCGTTGAAGAGCTCTTTGGCATTCAATCTTCTGGATCTGGCAGTCGGCTTCCCAATGCCTATCATATTGGCTCTTATGCTCAACGAGCTTAGATTTGCCAAGTTCAAGAAGGTGACACAGACAATTCTTTACCTTCCACATTTCCTTTCCTGGGCGGTAATCGGAAGCGTAGCTTACACAATGTTTAAGCCTTCAACAGGACTTGTGAACGTGTTCCTTATGAACATTGGAGCTATTGATCAGGGTATTCCGTTCCTTACAGAGAAATGGCACTGGGCAGCAACTTATCTGCTTGTAGGTGTCTGGCAGGGAATGGGATGGGGCACAATCCTTTACCTTTCAGCCATCACATCCATCAGCAGCGATCTGTATGAGGCAGCAATGATCGATGGAGCCAACAGATGGCAGAGAATGTGGCACATTACATTACCTGGAATCAGAAGTACCATCGTTACACTTCTTATCATGAACCTTGGAAGAGTAATGGGAAGTAACCTTGAAAGACTTACAGCCTTCGATAACACACAGGTTAGAGATTTCCAGTATCAGCTTGCGGTGTACATTTTTGAAAAGGGTCTACATAGTGGAAAATTCAGTATGGCGACTGCCGTGGGATTATTCCAGTCCTTGGTGGGACTTATGTTAGTTCTTTTATCAGATAGGATCGCCAAGAAGCTTGGAGAAGATGGACTTTTATAAAGGGGAGACTTGAAAGGTGGATACAGCATTGGCATTTAAGAAAAAGGCAGAGGTTGTCCGTGAGGTTGAGACAAGTGCAGACGGCAGCCGCGCAATCAATAAATTCAGAGTAAGCGATGTGATCATGATGACTATCATCGCGATTTTATCGGCAACATGTGTGTTTCCTTTTATCCATGTTCTTGCTAAATCAATTTCAGGAAACAGTGCAGTAATCGCAAAGAAAGTATATTTTTTACCAGTTGATCTTACATTTGACGCTTATAAGTCGATCTTCGAGGATGGAAGTCTGGTAAGGAGCATGGGATACAGTGTTCTGGTGACTGCAGTATTTACACTGCTTGGAATGATCGTTTGTACCTGCGCAGCATATCCGCTTTCTAAAAAGAGATTAAAGGGAAGAGCATTTTTTACATTTATCCTGATGGTGCCTATGTACTTTAGTGCAGGTATTATCCCATCATATTTGCTCATGAAGGATCTGCACCTGTTGGATAATCCGCTGGTTCTTATTCTTCCACTGATTTATTCATCCTATAACATGCTGATCATGAAGAACTTCTTCATGTCAACGATTCCAGACAGTTTGGAAGAGTCAGCGTTTTTGGATGGAGCATCTAACTTCCAGGTTCTGTTCAAGATAGTGCTTCCGCTTTCAAAGCCTATCATTGCAACTTTATCTCTTTTCTACGCAGTTGGAAGATGGAATTCCTACGCAGATAACATGTACTTCATCCAGAAGGATAGCCTTAAGATGGTACAGTACAGGCTCTATCAGATGGTTGCTTCAGCTACAGAGTCACAGACCACAACGCTTTCTGAAGCATCTGCAGTTACAAGTACACCGGAAGTACTTCAGGCTGCGTCAATTATGTTCATTACAATACCTATCATCTGCATTTATCCATTCGTTCAGAAATACTTTGTAAAAGGAACTATGGTTGGAGCAGTAAAGGGTTGAGAATAGTTAATCCTAATATATGGGGGATTTAATTATAACAATGTTGTTTATTTAAGGAGGGTATGATTATGAAGAAGAATGTTCTTCAGAGAGTTCTTGCAACAGCAATGGTTGGAACCATGGCAGCAGGAATGCTCGCAGGATGCTCAAAAGATGGTGGAAATACAGCATCCAACGACGCAAGTAAAGAAACACAGACAGCTGGCGCAGATGCAACAGCTGCAGATAATGGTTCATCTGAGGCTGCACCAGAAGCAGGCGCTATGGAGCCATTTGCAGAGAACGTAACACTTAAGATTCCTGTTTATGACAGAGGTGTTGAGGGAGTTCCTGATGTAACAAATAACTACTGGACACAGTGGATCCAGACAAACTTTGGTGATGCTTACAATATCACAGTTGAGTACGTGCCAATCACACGTAGTGATGTTCTTACATCTTACTCACTTCTTGCAGCAGCTGATGATCTTCCTACAATCTGTATGGAATACGATTATCCAAAGCTTGCACAGTGGGCTAACGATGGATATCTTCAGACCTTTGATGTTGAGCAGTTCAAGACAGTTGCTCCTACATACTGGCAGAACATGGTAAACAACGACCTTGATCAGTTCGTTGCACTTGGAGATGACAACTACTTTGTAATGGGCACACGTCCTTACTCAAACACAACATATTCATTCGTTACTTTCTATCGTCAGGACTGGCTTGAGCAGCTTGGACTTGAGTATCCAAAGACCTTCGAAGAGAGAAAGGCTGTTTACCAGGCAATCGTAGACGCAGGACTTTCAGCACATCCAGCAGGTGGCGCACAGATCGCAGGCGCTGGTGTTGACCAGAACTATGGATACAGATCATATCCTCAGGACGAGGAGCTTTGGGCTACAACTGGTGACTACAACATTCCAGCTCTTTCAACAGAAGCTCAGAAGACACTTCTTAAGAGAGAGAATGAGCTCTTTAACCTTGGCTACAAGGATCCTGAGTACAACATCACAACAGCAGAGGATGCTAAGGCTAAATTCGTAAACGGCGAAGTGTTCGAGTATGGCGGATACATCTCATCTAACATGGATTGGCTCGTATCTTTCTATGATAACAATGCAGGCGCTGACCTTGGCGTAGTTGTATGCGACGGCGTTAACGAGGATAAGGATGCTACAGGCACATCTTCAGCAGCTTATCGTCCAAACAACCTCTTTGGTATGATGGTTGGATTCTCATCATCAGCAACAGAGGACGAAGTTAAGGCTGCTATGATGTACATGGAGTGGCTTGCACAGCCAGAAAACCTCTTCACATTCCAGTGGGGTATCGAAGGCGAGCACTTCAACTATGTAGATGGCGTTCCAGTAGCAGTTGCTGATTACAGCGGCGACAAGACAATGGGCTACAACAATAACGTAGACTACTGGTGTATCGAAGCTGCTACAAAGAGCCTTGGCTCAATCGAGCAGGATATCGCAGCAGTTGCTCCACAGGGACTTCCTGAGGACTTCACACAGGATATCATCGACAATTACTATGGACAGCTCAAGGTTTACGAGGCTGGCTATGCACAGATGGATTGCCTCTTCTCAGTATCTATCGAAGCTGAGGCTGAGTATGCAGCAACTCTTACTTCTAAGTACGCAGAGTACAGAGATCAGCTCACAATGTGCAGCCCAGAAGAGTTTGATGCTCTTTATGACGAGCTTTCACAGAAATATCTTGATGACGGATATCAGGCTGTAATCGATGAGAGAAAAGCAGCTTACGAAGCAGGAAATTGCACAAAGCTTGCGAAGTAATTAATAGTAATTGAGGGAAAATGAGGGAAATTGAGGGGGAATCGAAAGATTTCTAAAATTAACGGGTCGTCAGCTATGGCGGCCCGTTTTGTTTTTGCATATAATATTATGTAGATTCGCGTAATCCGATATTATGCAGTTTGCATTTTATGGTATTTATGGGTAAAAGAACTATCTAAGAAAGGGGGAGACATGGGAGAAGATATTCAGAAACTCAAAGAATTTATAGAAGCTTCTAATAATATAGTCTTTTTTGGCGGAGCTGGTGTTTCTACAGAGAGTGGAATACCGGATTTTAGAAGCAAGGATGGACTTTATAACCAGCATGACGTCAGATTTGATCAGTATCAGCCGGAATATCTTTTAAGTCACAGCTGTCTTGTGTATGAGCCAAAGGTTTACTACGAGTTCCACAGGCAGAAAATGGATACAAGGAATATTGAGCCCAATAATGCTCACAAATTCCTGGCCAAACTTGAAGAGATTGGAAAGCTCAAGGCTGTGGTCACACAGAACATCGATGGACTTCATCAAAAGGCCGGCAGCCAAGTGGTCTATGAGATTCACGGAAGTGCGCTTAGGAACTACTGTATGAGCTGTGGCAAAGAGTATCCTGAGGACTATATCTTTGAGTCAGATGAGCCAATTCCAAGATGTAGCTGTGGCGGAATCATCAGACCAGACATTACATTATATGAAGAAGGACTTCCAGAGGACCAGGTGCAGGGGGCAATTGAAGCACTGGCCAAGGCAGACATGCTTATTATTGGAGGAACTTCGCTGACAGTGTATCCGGCAGCTTCATTTATCAATTACTTTAGAGGTAAGCACCTGGTTATCATCAACGAAAGTGATCTTGCTGTTAAAAGAGCTGAAGACACGCTGGTAGTCAGAGATAAAATCGGAAAGGTATTTAAGGAACTGGCGGACCTTATGGGGATTGCTCTGTAACATGGATATTCAGGTAGGTAATATTATTAAATTAAAGAAACAACATCCTTGCGGTAGCTGTGAATGGGAGGTTCTCAGAATCGGAGCGGATTTCAGACTTAAGTGCATGGGATGTGGGCATCAGATCATGGTTCCAAGGAAGAGTGTAGAGAAGAACATCCGTGGAATTAGGGATAAGGGGATATCATAATTTTGTGTATTTTTTGAGATAAAAATGATACTAATTGATGATAAAAAATGCTTGCATTACTTGACATATTATGATAACATACCATTCTGTGATAAATTCCTTGCTACGCTAATGAAAAGTGTAGCCAGAGACCAAAAGGAGGTAACAATAGCATGAACAAATACGAATTAGCCGTTGTTGTTAGTGCAAAGATCGAAGACGATGCCAGAAACGCAGTCATCGAGAAGGTTAAGAAGACTATCGAGAAGCATGGTGGTCAGATTACTAACGTAGATGATTGGGGTAAGAAGAAGCTCGCTTATGAGATCGAGAAAATGACAGAAGGCTTCTACTACTTCATCCAGTTCGATGCCGAGGGTACAACACCTGCAGAGATCGAGACACGTATGCGTATTATGGATGGCGTCATCAGATATTTATGCGTTAAGAACGAGGCTTAAATAGAAGAGGACGAAAATATGAACAAAGTTATACTTATGGGACGTCTCACAAGAGACCCCGACGTTAGATATTCTCAGGGAGAGACAGCAAACTGCGTAGCAAGATACACTCTTGCAGTTGATAGAAGATTTGCCAGAAGAGACAGCCAGGATGCTCAGACAGCTGATTTCATTCAGATTGTAGCATTTGGCAAGAGTGGCGAATTTGCAGAGAAGTATTTCAGAAAAGGCACCAAGGTTATCGTAACGGGGCGCATCCAGACTGGTAGCTATACCAATAAGGAAGGCGTTAAAGTATACACAACTGATGTAGTTGCTGAGGATCAGGAATTTGCTGAGTCCAAGAATGCTTCCGGTAACGGCGGCAACGGAGGATTCGGAGGAGATATGCCTTCACAAGCACCTGCACCTTCTGCAGCTGGGGATGGCTTCATGAACATTCCTGACGGAATTGACGAGGAGCTTCCTTTTAATTAAAAATGGAGGTAAAATACAATGGCTTTCACAAAGTCTGATAAGTCCGATGCTCCAATGAGGAGAAAAGGCGGAATGCACAGAAGAAAGAAAGTTTGCGTTTTCTGTGGCAAAGATAATGTAATTGATTACAAGGATACAGCAAAGCTTAAGAAGTTCGTTTCTGAGAGCGGCAAGATTCTTCCTAGAAGAATCACAGGTAACTGCGCTAAGCACCAGAGAGAGCTTACATCAGCAATCAAGAGAGCAAGACACCTGGCACTTATGCCTTACGTAGCTGAGTAATCTAAATAGAGATTATTAAACACTTCCTGGAAGTAATTCTGGGAAGTGTTTTTTGTTGTATAGCCATTAATTTGCATCGGTGCATTAGAGATGCCATTGTGGTATTATATAAGGTGATATGAAAAAAAGAAATTGTTCGAATGTGAAGCATTTGATGATTCCGGGGAAGAGGGTTTAACAATGCCTAATAATAGAACCAGAGTAAAGCTTAAGGGGAGATTAAAGACATATCTTCATGTTTTTGAATATCTGGGTGTCCTGTTGATACTTGTTAACATTGGCATCTTTACTGTGGACTTCACAGCAGGTCTTGTGCTTTTGGCGTTCACAGGTCTTTATTTTATAGCTATTCTTTATTTGAATCTCTATAGTAAAAGCATAATAATGAACGAGCTGGTCAGCTTTGCGACCCAATATGGTCAGATTCAGAAAAGGCTCTTAAGAGAGCTGGATCTTGCCCATGCAATTCTTGATGATACCGGAAAGGTGGTGTGGGCTAACCAGGCCTTTGAGAGAATCGTTCATTTGGAGAAGGGCTTTAAGAAGTCTATTTTTGCTCTTTTCCCAACTATTACTCAGGATAAGTTGCCAGAGGAAAATGGCGAAGTGTCCTATGAGCTTGATTACGAGGATAATAACTATACCATCAAGATGAAGAGAATATCTCTTTATGAGATGGCAGTTAATAGCGATATTATCGATGCTAATGGATATGATGGCAGTCTGATCGCAGTATATCTTTATGATGAGACGGCACTTAAGCTGGCCATTCAGGAGGTTGATAACCAGTCATTGGCAGCAGGCCTTATATATCTTGATAACTACGAAGAGGCCCTTGATAGCGTTGAGGAAGTAAGAAGATCTCTTTTAACAGCTCTTATCGATAGAAAGATCAACAAGTATATTGCTTCCTGTAATGGTATTGCCAAGAAAATTGAGAAGGACAAGTATTTCGTTGTAATGCCTAAGAAGTCTTGTGAGATGCTCATTGAGCAGAAGTTTGACATTCTTGAGGATGTTAAGACCGTTAATATCGGTAATGAGATGGCGGTTACTCTTAGTATAGGTATCGGACTTAATGGTCTTTCCTATGCTCAGAACTATGAATTCGCCAGAAATGCTATTGATCTTGCCCTTGGTAGAGGTGGAGATCAGGCGGTTGTTAAGAGTGTTGACAGCATTTCCTACTATGGAGGAAAGAGTCAGCAGATTGAAAAGAGTACACGAGTAAAGGCTAGAGTTAAGGCCCATGCTCTTCGAGAGATCATTTCAGGTAAGGATACCGTTATTGTTATGGGCCACAGACTTGGCGATGTAGACAGTTTTGGCTCATCAGTTGGTATTTACAGGATTGCCAAGACTTTGGATAGAAAGTGTCATATCGTACTTAACGATGTCACCACATCTATGCAACCATTGGTAGATCTTTTTAAGAATAATCCTGATTATGAGAATGATATGATCATCGACAACCAGCAGGCTATAGACATGGCCGGAAGCAATACTGTTCTGGTTGTGGTTGATGTTAATAAGCCAAGTATTACTGAGTGTCCTGAGCTTCTTAAGTTCTGTAAGACTATTGTGGTCCTTGATCACCACAGAGCAGGAACTGAAGTTATCGAGAATGCTACACTGTCCTATGTTGAGCCATATGCTTCATCTGCTTGTGAGATGGTTTCTGAGATCCTGCAGTACATTGGTGAGAACGTCAAGATCCGCAATGAAGAGGCTGACAGTTTGTATTCCGGAATGATAGTGGATACACAGAACTTTATGAATAAGACTGGTGTCCGCACATTTGAAGCAGCAGCATTCCTTAGGAGAAATGGTGCAGATGTTACCAGAGTTCGTAAGCTCTTTAGAGAGGATGCTATTGAGTACAAGGCTAAGGCTGATGCAGTAAGTCAGGCAGAGGTTTATCGTAGCAGATATGCTATTTCAGTACTTATAAATGATGATATACAGAGCCCTACTATTGTTGGAGCCCAGGCTGCCAACGAGCTTCTTAACATCAAGGGAGTTAAGGCCAGCTTTGTATGTACAGAATATCAGGGTCAGGTCTATGTAAGTGCCAGATCCATTGATGAAGTTAATGTGCAGGTAATTATGGAAAAACTTGGCGGAGGCGGACATATGAGTTCAGCCGGATGCCAGATGGAAGGTATCTCTGCGGCGGAGGCAATATCCATCGTAAAAGAGACACTGGATAAAATGATAGAAGAAGGAGAATTAGATTAATGCAGGTTATTTTGTTGGAGGATGTTAAATCACTTGGAAAAAAGGGTGATATTGTAAAGGTTAGTGACGGATATGCCAGAAACTTTGTGCTTCCTAAGAAGCTTGGTGTAGAGGCTACTCAGAAGAATCTTAATGAACTTAAGAACCAGCAGAAGAGAGATTCAATCGTAGCACAGCAGCAGCTTGATGAGGCTAAGGCATATGGTGAGAAGATCAGCAAGGAGACAATCCAGCTTACAATGAAGGCTGGCGAGGGCGGAAGAGTATTTGGTTCAGTTTCTTCCAAGGAAATCGTTACAGCAGCTAAGCAGCAGTTCGGATTTGAGCTTGATAAGAAGAAGCTTCAGATGCCAGAAGCAATCAAGTCATTTGGAACCTATGAGATTCCAGTTAAATTACATCCACAGGTAACATCTACAATCAAAGTTTGTGTAAAGGAACAGTAAAATGGCAGATGAGGCTCTTATAAAAAGAGTTATGCCTAACAGTCTTGAGGCAGAGCAGTCCGTTGTGGGCGCTATGCTCATGGATAAGGATGCTATTGAGATCGCAGCCGAGATTGTGACTGCAGAGGATTTCTATAACAGGCAGCTGGGCACTCTTTTTGAGACAATGGTTGAACTTAATAGAGAAGGCAGTGCGGTGGATGTAGTCACTCTGCAGAATAGGCTCCGTGAGAAGAATGTTCCACCAAATGTCAGCAGTGTTGAATTCATTGGAGATCTGGTAAATGCAGTGCCAACTTCTGCCAATGTTAAATACTATGCCAAGATAGTTGCAGATAAATCAACGCTTAGAAAGCTTATTAAAGCAAGCGAAGAGACAATTAACACCTGCTATAACGGCGGTGAGGATATGGAAGGCATCTTAAATGATGCAGAGAAAAAGGTATTCCAGATTACTCAGAAGCGTAACAGTGGCGATTTTGTGTCAATTGATCAGGTAGTAATGAATGCTCTTAACAGAATTGAGAAGGCCAGCAAGATGAAGGGTAACGTTACCGGTCATTCAACAGGATTCATTGATCTTGACTATGATACAGCTGGATTCCAGCCATCTGACCTTATCCTTATAGCAGCAAGACCTGCTATGGGTAAGACAGCCTTTGTACTTAATATTGCTGAACATATGGCATTTCATGACAATAAGTGTGTTGCGATGTTCTCACTGGAAATGTCTAAGGAGCAGTTTGTTAACCGTCTCCTTTCCATGGAATCCCATGTAGATTCACAGCATATCAGAACAGGTAATATGTCAGATATGGACTGGGAAAAGCTTATTGAAAGTGCCAGCGTAGTTGGAAGTTCAAAGTTGATTATCGATGATACACCTGGTATTTCAATCCAGGAGCTTAGATCAAAGTGCCGTAAGTATAAGATGGAATATGGCCTTGAAGTTGTCATGATCGACTACCTTCAGCTTATGTCCGGAGGCTCAGGAAAAAGTTCTGAGTCAAGACAGCAGGAGATTTCAGAGATTTCCAGATCCCTTAAGGCTCTTGCCAGAGAGTTAAATGTTCCTGTAATAGCTCTTTCTCAGCTGTCACGAGCTGTTGAGCAAAGACCTGATCACAGACCTATGCTTTCAGACCTTCGAGAGTCCGGAGCCATTGAGCAGGATGCGGATATGGTAATGTTCATCTACAGAGATGACTATTACAATAAAGATACAGAGAAGAAGGGAATTGCGGAGATCATTATTGCGAAGCAAAGACACGGTCCTATTGGAACTGTAGAGCTGTTGTGGCTTCCTCAGTATACGAAATTTGCGAACCTGGAGAAGGGACACTAATTACGGACGGGTTGAGTTCCTGTGCACTCGGAAATGTGAACATTTCCTCGTTCATTCGGCTTCGCCAAATGTCAAATAAAAAAGCACGTTATATCAAGCAGGCTTGATAAACGTGCTTTTATTATTTGTCGCTTGGACTCAACCCTGAGAGATAGCTGAAACAGGGCACTGAGCTGCGCATGATCCGCAGTCGATGCATGTAGCTGCGTCGATAACGAACTGAGCGTCTCCCTGAGAGATAGCTGAAACAGGGCACTGAGCTGCGCATGAACCACAGCTGATGCAACCATCACTAATAACGTATGCCATAATTAGTCTCCTTCCATAAATAAAATGCCTTTAGTAGTGTAACAAAAACAGATTGGCCTTGCCAGTACCAATCACATGATAATAATATAACAATAAAAATCTATAATCAATACTATAAACGAAAACTTTTATCAGATGAAAACATTAAATTAGTATAAATTTACAGACAATAGTGATAAAAACGTATAATGTAAGCCCTTTCACAAAAAGCCCCGAAAGCCTTGAAAACATTGACATTTCCCCCAATACAATGTTACTATTGAATACGGCAGAATACGTGCATAATACCGTCACATCCGTATTCCTGGGGGGAAAAGAATGTGAACGGAAATTTTTGCGCGGTTTTGGAGATTGTTTATACTTTTTTGAGTAATAAGCCAAAAAATCCAAAAATAAAGGTAGGAGGAAACAAAATGGCAAGAAACATGAAAACCATGGACGGTAACGAAGCTGCTGCATATGCATCATATGCGTTTACTGAAGTTGCCGCTATGTACCCGATCACACCATCATCTGTTATGCCAGAGCATGTAGATGAATGGGCAACAGCTGGAAAGAAGAATATTTTCGGCCGTACAGTTCAGATTACAGAGATGCAGTCTGAAGCCGGTGCAGCAGGAGCTGTACACGGATCACTTGTAGTAGGTGCTCTTACATCTACATATACAGCATCACAGGGACTTCTTCTTATGATCCCTGACATTTATAAGGTTGCTGGTGAAAGACTTCCTGGAGTATTCAACGTATCAGCTCGTTGTGTAGCTTCACATGCGCTCAATATCTTCGGTGATCACTCAGACGTTTATGCTTGCCGTCAGACAGGTGCTGCAATGCTTTGCGATTCAAGTGTACAGGAGGTTATGGACTTAACACCTGTTGCATATTGTGCAGCAATTGAAGGAAGAATTCCTTTCATTAACTTCTTTGATGGTTTCCGTACATCACATGAAATTCAGAAAATTGAGGTTTGGGATTACAAGGATCTCGATGAGATGGTTAACCATGAAGCAATCGATGCTTTCAAGGCTAACGCACTTAATCCAAATCATCCATGTCAGATGGGCTCAGCTCAGAACCCAGATATCTTCTTCCAGACAAGAGAAGCTTGTAACACAGGTTACAACGAACTTCCTGACATCGTTCAGAAGTATATGGATAAGGTTAACGCTAAGATTGGTACAGACTATAAGCTCTTCAACTACTACGGCGATCCTAACGCAGAGGTAGTTATCGTAGCTATGGGTTCTGTAAACGATACAATCGAAGAGACAATCGATTACCTTGAGAAGCAGGGCAAGAAGGTTGGTGTTGTTAAGGTTCGTCTTTACAGACCATTCTCAGCTAAAGCTCTCGTTGATGCAATCCCTGCATCAGTTAAGAGAATCGAAGTTCTCGACAGAACTAAGGAGCCTGGATCATATCGTGAGCCTCTTGCTCTTGATGTTATCGCAGCTCTTAAGGGAACAAAGTTCGAGTCAGTTCCAGTATTCTGTGGACGTTATGGACTTGGTTCTAAGGATACAACACCTGCACAGATCGTTGCAGTATTTGAGAATGACAAGAAGGAAGAGTTCACAATCGGTATCGAGGATGATGTAACAAATCTTTCACTTGATGCTGGTGCTCCACTTGTTACAACTCCAGAGGGAACAACAAACTGTAAGTTCTGGGGTCTTGGTGCTGACGGTACTGTTGGTGCTAACAAGAACTCTATCAAGATCATTGGTGATAACACAGACATGTATGCTCAGGCATACTTCGACTATGACTCTAAGAAGTCAGGTGGTGTTACAATGTCTCACCTTAGATTTGGTAAGAAGCCTATTAAGTCAACTTACCTCATCAAGAAGGCTGACTTCGTAGCTTGCCACAACCCATCATATATCCGCAAGTTCAACATGGTTCAGGAACTTGTTGATGGTGGTTCATTCCTTCTTAACTGCCCATGGACAGTTGATCAGCTCGAGGCTGAGATTCCTGGTCAGGTTAAGAAATTCATGTATGATCACAAGATCAACTTCTACATCATGAACGGTTCTAAGATCGGTGTTGAAGTTGGTATGGGACCTACAAGAATCAATACAATCCTTCAGTCAGCATTCTTCAACATCACAAAGATCATTCCTGAAGAAGATGCTATCAAGTTCATGAAGGATGCAGCTCAGAAGACATACGGCCGTAAGGGTGAAGATGTCGTTAAGAAGAACTGGGATGCTATTGATGCTGGTGCAGATCCTAAGAACCTTATCAAGGTTGAGATCCCAGAGAGCTGGAAGGATGCTAAGGACGAAGGACTTGACTTCAAGACAGCTACAGGATCAAGAAAAGACGTTGTTGATTTCGTTAACAACATCCAGACAAAGGTTAACGCTCAGGAAGGTAACTCTCTTAAGGTATCTGATTGTCTTCCATACGTTGATGGTGCTACACCTTCAGGATCAGCTGCATTCGAGAAGCGTGGTATCGCAGTAAACGTTCCTAAGTGGGATGCTACTACATGTATCGGCTGTGGATTCTGTTCACTTGTTTGTCCTCATGCAGCAATTCGTACAATCGCTATGACAGATGACGAGATTGCTAAGGCTCCAGAAGGACTTCAGACTAAGCCACTTGCTGGTATGGATGGATATAAGTACTCAGTTGTTATTTCAGCTCTTGACTGTACAGGTTGCGGATCTTGCGCAAATGTATGTCCTGGTAATAACAAGGGCGAGACACTTAAGATGGGTGCTATCGCTGATAATAAGGATGAGCAGAAGTACTTCGACTATGCTGTAACACTTCCTATTAAGGATGATGTTGTTGCTAAGTTTGGTGAAGCTTCAATTAAGGGCTCACAGTTCAAGCAGCCACTCCTTGAGTTCTCAGGCGCTTGCGCAGGTTGTGGTGAGACACCTTATGTTAAGCTTGTTACTCAGCTCTTTGGCGAGAGAATGTACGTTGCAAACGCTACAGGATGTACATCAATCTGGGGTAACTCTTCACCTTCAACACCATACACAGTAAATGCTAAGGGCCAGGGTCCTGCATGGGATAACTCACTGTTCGAGGATAACGCTGAGTTTGGTATGGGTATGGTACTCGCTCAGAACGCTCTCCGTGATGCAATCAAGGAGAAGGTTGAGGAAATCGTAGCTGCTGGCGGATCTGCTAAGGATGCTGCTCAGAAGTGGCTTGATACATTCTCAAATGGTGCTGAGAACTTCGCTGCTACAGATGCTCTCGTTGAGGCTCTTAAGGGCGACAGCTCAGACGCTGCTAAGTATGTTCTTAAGAACAAAGATTTCGCAGCTAAGAAGTCACAGTGGATCTTCGGTGGTGACGGATGGGCATTCGATATCGGATTCGGTGGTCTCGATCACGTACTTGCTTCCGGTAAGGATGTTAACGTTCTTGTTGTAAACACTGAGGTTTACTCAAATACAGGTGGACAGTCATCTAAGGCTACTCCTACAGGTGCTGTTGCACAGTTCGCTGCAGGTGGTAAGGAGATCAAGCAGAAGGATCTTGCTTCTATCGCAATGAGCTATGGTTATGTATATGTTGCACAGATCGCTATGGGTGCAAATATGCAGCAGACAATTAACGCAATTAAAGAGGCTGAGGCTTATCCAGGACCTTCACTTATCATCGCTTATGCTCCATGTATCAACCAGGGACTTAAGGCTGGTATGAACAAGGTTATGGACGAAGAGAAGAAGGCTGTTGCTACAGGATACTGGGATATGTTCAGATTCAATCCTCAGGCAGAGAACAAGTTCACTCTTGATTCTAAGCCTGCAACAGAAGACTTCCAGAGTTTCCTTGATGGTGAGGTTAGATACCTTTCACTTAAGCTCAAGAATCCTGAGAGAGCTGCTAAGCTCAACGCTGCAGCTGCAGAGCATGCTAAGGAGCACAGAGCTTACCTTGAGAAACTTGTTAACCTTTACGGAAACAACTAATCTCGTGGCTTAAATAATAAGAGGGTCGGTTCGTAAGAACCGGCCCTTTTCTTTTTGGCAAAAGAACTATGAATTAAGCATATAAAAAGGCAGTGGACTCATAGGAGCCACTGCCAATTTAAATTTGCCTCAGATCTTAGATAGTGTCTGAACTGCGTTCTCAGAAATAACTACTGTGTAGTGCTCTCTAAGATACTGCTCATCAGCTGTACTACCAATCTCGGTCTTGCCATACTCTGTAAGTAAAGAACAGATATTGGCAAACACATTGTTATCCAGATCACCCTGATGAAGAATGAGATAGAACTTGTTACTTACTTCATTCTTATAAAGAGTATTTATACCATTGAATTTCCTGCTAACAATCGCAGCGAATCTAGTTACTTCATGTAAGGAATCAAATGAAAAGATTCTGGAACCCTTTCTGCTTGGTTGTTCCTTCTTGCGAGTGCTAGAAGTCTTTTCCTTAAGTTTCTTGGCATCCTTGGAAGATGCTGAATCTGACAGAGAATTATCTAAAAAGTCTGACATATTGCTGTGCTGGAGTCTCTTGAAAAGACTCATTACATCCTCTTCCTCGTCTTCCTCATCCAACTCATCGTCATCGTAGTCTTCGTCGTATTCATCCTCTTCATCTTCTTCATGAACAGAAGGAGCAAAATTGGAAAATCTTGTATCCAACTCTTCAGGATCATCGACTTTGGTAATTACCAGAACGATACATTCTGAATTGATGGGGATTGCCTCGATCATAAGAGGAGTATCCTCTGCATCAAAACCATATTCTAAATTAGCCTGTTGCATCATGTCCTGAAAAAGCTCTTTAGCCTTATCAGTGCCATATGCAAGCTCTGAAATCTTAAGGTCGCGTTTCGCAAGGTCATCTTTGGTAAGTGTACATCTAATTTGGTGATCATTGACTTTTTCAATCTTCATGATGCTCACCTCCTGACTTTGGAATACATAGATACTAAGTTAATAGTCAGTCTATGTCAATAGTTGTATCGACATATTTAGACAAAAAGCTTAAAAAATTTTGCGTCTACATAAAATCTTAAGAAATTTCGACGGTAAATCTTAAGAATTTAATGATATTATTGTTTTTGTGAGATGCCTCGAGCCGAGATTACAATCCGGAAAGGAGGCTTTGCCGGGATAATTTAACATTTCTACTATTTCATTTTTCCTGATAAATGATTTTGTCAGGATGTCTTACAGATAGTTTCGAAATTTATTCCCCGATTTTATTTTTATCAAACAACAACATTGCGTAGACAAATATTAGTATCTTTCCTGATACTATTATACCATATTTGGTGCAATTCTTTAGCGCCAAACCATTAGGATTTGGCTATGGCATCTCAAAAATTAAAATACGTCAATACGAGATTTTTTCAGGGAAAAGTCTGTATAGGAATTTATCATTTATATCCTTTTGGTCCCCGAAATGATCCGTTCTTATGAAAGAAAAGATAAGTAAAATAAGTCAACTTTTAATAAGTGTTATTGGACCCCGCCATACGTACACATAAATACTTATTTACTGTCTACTTTCATAATGACGTAACTTAAATAGTTTGTTATAATATAGGGCGATTGTAAAGGAGCTAGAACATGAAGAAAAAGGTGATTCCGGCGATTATTATAATCGCCCTTATTTTTATTATTGGAGGAATTTATGGTTATGACCTTTATAAGCAGCATTTCTCCTACACAAGTGAGAGAGTAGATCTTGATAGCTATTTCGACATTACTTCAGATAGTGATGTGGCTATTATCCTTGGAGATGAAAGGATTGAAGAGAGAGCTCTTTTGCTTGATGGATTTTATTATATGGACTTCGCATCAGTGCAGAAGTACCTGAATGCAAGATTCTATAATGGAGAGAATGACAATACTCTCATCTATACCACAGCCAGCAAGATCATCACAGCTGACGTGGATACAGGCAACTGGTATGACACAGATGGCGGCAGCGGAACAGAACAGTACGTTATCGCCAGAAGAGTAGACGATGTCCTCTATGTTGCCCTTGATTATGTAAAAAAATATACCAACTTTAGTTATGAAGGTTTTACCGATCATAACCATCTTCAACTGACAACATCCTGGGAAGACAGAGATGTTGCCACTGTCAAAAAAGATACCAAGCTTAGAATCAGAGGCGGCGTAAAGAGCGAGATCCTTGTTGACCTTAATAAGGGTGATAAGGTAGTAGTTCTTGAAACAATGGAGAACTGGAGTAAGGTTAAGAGCCCTGATTCATATATCGGATATGTAGAGAATAAGAGACTTTCAGAAGTTAAGTCAGAAAGCCCAATCCCTGTAACAGATTATGTGGAGGAGGAATACACCTCAATTTCAAGAGATCACAAGATTAACCTTGGATTCCACAATGTGGCTTCTGCAGCAGGAAATGATACATTTGCTTCTTATGTAGATGGTGCAAAGAGCCTTAACGTAATTAGCCCAACATGGCTTACAATCGCTTCTAATGAGGGAGATGTAAGAAGCTTTGCGCAGACTTCCTATGTAAATGCTGCTCATGACAGAGGAATTGAGGTTTGGGTCCTTGTGGATAACTTTACAGGTCCTGATGATGTATCTACTTCTGAGGTTATTTCTCATGCAGCCAGCAGAGCTAAGCTTATTGAGGGCATTATTTCTGAGACAACAGGCTGCGGAGCAGATGGCGTTAACCTTGACTTTGAGATGATCGCCACAAGTGATGGTCAGTCTTACATTGAGTTTGTAAGAGAGCTTTCCATTGCCTGCAGGAAGAACGGCCTGGTATTTTCTATTGATAACTACGTCCCTATGAACTTCAACGATCACTATGATCTTAAGGAGCAGGGAATTGTAGCAGACTACGTCATCATCATGGGATATGATGAACATTACGGCGGATCAGACGAAGCAGGATCAGTTGCTTCATTATCATATGTAGAGAACGGAATCATCAATGCTCTTGAGGATGTTGACGCCTCTAAGGTCATCAATGCTGTTCCTTTCTATACAAGAATCTGGCACACATCAAACGGAAGCGTTTCAAGTGAGGCTGTCAGCATGAAGACTCAGCAGGAGTACATTGCTAACCACGGAATTGAGCTTACATGGGACGCTGAGGCTGGTCAGTACTACGGCGAGTTCACTTCTTCAGACGGAACTCTCAATCAGGTCTGGGTAGAGGACGCTGAGTCAATAAGCCAGAAAATAACATCAATGCAGTACCATAATATTGCCGGAATTGCTGCATGGTCCCTTGGAATGGAGACCAGCGATATCTGGGATGTTATAGCCGCTTATGTAGAAGGATAAAAAAGTGGAAACAAAGCTTATAGTTATTGAAGAAAAGAATATAGATGAGGAGGCAAAAAGAGGTCTTAAGGAAGCTGGAGACATCATCAAAAATGGTGGTCTTGTGGCTTTTCCTACAGAGACAGTTTATGGCCTTGGCGGAGATGCTCTTAATCCAGAGTCCTCCAAGAAGATATATGCTGCCAAGGGAAGACCTTCCGATAATCCTCTTATAGTTCATGTGGCCAACATGGATGATCTTAGTAAGATTGTAAAAGAGGTACCAGACAGCGCTCGCAAGCTGGCAGACGCCTTTTGGCCAGGCCCTCTTACCATGATTCTGGAGAAGAACGACAAGGTTCCTTATGAAACCACCGGTGGCCTTGATACAGTGGCCATCAGAATGCCTAATAACCAGATTGCCCTTGGACTTATCAGGGAATCAGGTGGATATATTGCGGCACCTAGTGCCAACACATCAGGAAGACCAAGCCCTACAGTAGCTAAATTCTGTGTGGAAGATCTTTCTGGCAAGATTGAGATGATAATTGATGGAGGACAGGTGGGAATTGGCCTTGAGTCAACCATTGTAGACCTTACATCAGATGTTCCTATGATACTCAGACCAGGATATATTACCCTTGATATGTTAAAAGAAGTCCTGGGAGAAGTTACCATAGATAAGACTATTATTGACAGCTCTTCAACTCAGAAGCCTAAGGCTCCTGGAATGAAGTACAGACACTATGCACCAAAGGGTCAGCTCACCATAGTTCAGGGCTCAGAAAAAGAGGTTGTTGAATACATCAATAAGGAGACAGCCGCAGCCAAGGCTCTTGGTAAAAGAACTGGAGTAATCGGCACAGATGAGTCTAAGGAGCATTACAGAGCTGATATAGTTAAAAGTGTTGGAAACAGGCTTGATGAAAAGACAATTGCCCATGAACTTTTCAAGGTTCTTAGAGAGTTTGACGATGAGAACGTGGATGTTATGTTCTCTGAGTCTTTTGATGACAGTGGTATTGGTCAGGCCATTATGAACAGGCTCCTAAAAGCTGCAGGACACAATGTTAAAATCTTGTAAAATGCGGTATTATATAAGGTGATAGGATTTTTTTCATAGTTCTTTTTACAGATCCTAATACATAAAAAATCAGATCGAGAGGAAATAATAATGATAGCACTTGGATGTGACCATGGCGGATATGATCTTATGCAGGCCATAAAAAGACATCTTGACGAAAGGAAGCTTGAATACAAGGACTTCGGTACATATGACAAGAATTCCTGCGATTATCCGGACTTTGGCAGACAGGCAGCAGAGGCTGTTTCTAAGGGCGAGTGCGAGAAGGGAATTGTAGTTTGTACTACAGGAATCGGTATTTCTATAGTTGCTAACAAGGTAAAGGGCATCAGATGTGCACTTTGCTCAGAGACAACATCAGCTCGTCTTACAAGAGAGCACAACGACGCTAACATGATCGCATTAGGCGGCGGATTTGTTGGAGAGCTTCAGGCCCTTGAGATTGTGGATACATTCCTTGACACAGAGTTTTCTGGACTTGAGAAGCACGCACGCAGAATTTCTAAGATTGCTCAGATAGAAGAGTGATCAGAGCTAGAGCTTAATGATTGAGAAAATCAATAATATATAGGAGGACAATATGGGAAAAGTTGTAATTATGGATCATCCACTGATTCAGCACAAGATTGGTTATATTAGAAGGACAGACACAGGTACAAAGGATTTCAGACAGACTATCAGCGAGATCGCTATGCTTATCTGCTATGAGGCAACAAGAGGTCTTCAACTTCAGGATGTTGAGATCGACACACCTATCTGCAGAACAACAGTTAAGGAGCTTAAGGGTAGAAAGCTTTGCGTTGTTCCTATTCTTAGAGCAGGTCTTGGCATGGTTGATGGTATGCTTGCACTTATTCCAGCTGCTAAGGTTGGTCACATTGGTCTTTACAGAGATCCTGAGACATTAAAGCCAGTAGAGTATTACTGCAAGATGCCAGCAGACGTAGCTGAGAGAGAAATCTTCGTAGTTGATCCTATGCTTGCTACAGGTGGATCATCAGTTGCAGCAATTCAGATGCTTAAGGACAGAGGATGCCGTCATATCCACTTTATGTGCATTATCGCAGCTCCTGAAGGACTTAAGGCTATGCAGGATGCACATCCAGATGTTGATGTATATGTAGGATCACTGGATGAGAAGCTCAACGAGCACGGATACATTGTTCCTGGTCTTGGAGATGCTGGAGACAGAATTTTCGGAACCAAGTAAGATATGGAGGGGGAATGAAAAGAGACGATTATATAACCTGGGATGAATACTTCATGGGCGTAGCCAAGCTGGCTGCCATGAGATCCAAGGATCCTAACACACAGGTCGGAAGTTGTATTGTAAGTGAGGATAATAATATCCTGTCTATGGGTTACAACGGATTTCCTAAGGGTTGTTCTGATGAGGAGTTTCCTTGGGAAAGAGATGGAGAGGATGAACTTTCCACCAAATATCCCTTTGTTACACATAGTGAGCTCAATGCAATACTCAATTACAGAGGTGGAAGCCTTGTTGGTTCCAAGATATATGTATCTCTTTTCCCTTGTAATGAGTGTGCGAAGGCCATCATTCAGGCTGGCATCCGCACAGTAGTATATGATAGTGATAAGTACAGCTCTTCTGCAACAACCAAGGCATCCAAGAAGATGTTTGATGCAGCGGGAGTCAGATACTATCAGTATCAGCCAAGTGGCAGAAGTATAAAAATTACTATATAAGAGTGTCTATGAAAAAAAGCGGGTTTAGGGGTCTATTTTCTTTTATTTCCAAACTAAATAGAAGTTATTTCATGAGGCTTGTGGCTATAATTGTAATTATAGTCATGGGCTTTGTGTCTATTCCTACGGTTTCTAAGGCAACAGAGTCAACTAAGCAGCAGCTCGAAGAGGCTAAAGAGGCTAAACAGCAGTCAGAGCAAGAGCTTGATGATACCAAGGATGATATTGCTGAGATGAACGAAGAGAAGGATTCTCTTCAGGGACAGCTCAACAACCTGAATACTCAGCTCACTGAAGTTAGTGACAACATTGCAGACCTTGAGGAACAGATAGACAATAAGCAGGTTGAGATTGAGAATACAACAGCTGAGCTTGAGGCTGCCAGGGAAAAAGAGGCAACTCAGTACGAATCCATGAAGAAGAGAGTTCAGTTTATCTATGAGAAACAGAACTTTATGATCCTGGAGATGCTTCTTGGAGCCACAAGCTTTGCGGATTTCCTTAATCACAATGACTATGTGGAGCAGCTTAGCGCCTACGATAAGAAGAAGTTCCAGGAGTATATGGATACCCGTAAGGCTGTTGAAGAGAAGGAAGCTCTTTTAGAGGAAGAGCTGGCGCAGCTTGATGAGTACAAGGTTAAGGCTCAGGCAGAACAGAGTAGGGTTTCAGGACTGGTAAGCCAGACAACAGGCTCTATTAACCAGTATGCCAATGATATTTCTGATGCGGAGGCCAAGGCAGAGGCTTTGGAGGCTCAGATCAAAGCTCAGGAAGAAGACATCAAGGTTTTGGAGGCTAAGCTTGCAGAAGAGATGAGACTGTCTAAGCTTGCAGCCCAGTCCACCTGGAGAGATATTTCTGAAGTAACCTTCGCGGATGGAGATAGATATCTTTTAGCTAATCTGATCTATTGTGAAGCCGGTGGTGAGCCTTATGAAGGTAAGGTGGCAGTTGGCGCAGTAGTTATCAACAGAGTGCTTAGCTCTGTTTATCCAGATACAGTTGTTGGTGTAATCTATCAGAATAAGCAGTTTTCACCAGTTGCCAGCGGAAGACTTGCCCTTGCTCTTGCAGACAGCAAAGCAACAGCCGCCTGTTACCAAGCGGCTGATGAAGCAATGAGCGGTTATTCAAATGTTGGAAACTGTGTATATTTCAGAACTCCGGTGCCTGGATTATCCGGAATTAACATCGGAGGACATGTATTCTACTGATTGTCAGGGTGATTTTTAATATAATCCTCAATCGGTGCCACAAGTGGCTCGTAGCCATCAGCATAAATTGAAGTAAGGAGCTTGTTCAGTGAGAGCAGGCTCTTTTTAAGAAGAGCTTCGTCAATGAGCCTTGTTTCAAAGGCTTCAGAGAGCTCATCAAGATCAACGACTCTAAGGGAGCCGTCTGGCATAATGACAACATCGGCCAGCAGGTCGATTATATAGAGAGAATTATTCTCATTATCGAATTCGTGGGTGATAATATCGAAGTACCAGTACACGAGATTGCCGTTATCATCCAGGAATTTGCTTACACGGTAGCCGCGATCCAAGTAATAGTAGGTATATCCGTTGGTAAAAAGAGATTTAGTCCTGATAGTGTTCCATCTTGTCATGAACCTTGAAGACGAATACTCAAGAAAGATATCGTCCTTTAATGCGATGCATTCATTTGGGATAAAGCGTTTGCGATACAAAGTTGGATGTTCCATATTGACCGCCTTTCAGGATAAAAACGCCAGAATTGTATTAACAAAATATTACTATTATACATATTGAAAGTCAATTATGAGTGATAAGTCAGTTAAACTTACAATTTTAAAAACTGTATATGCTATTCTCGTGTTTGCACTGTCTGTTCTGATTATCAGCAAGCTCTCCAATGGGGACAACGCCGATATGACAGCAAGGATGGGGCAGGCAAACCTTCCACTAGTTACTCTTGTCAGCAACGGTGTTGAGCTTAACCCTCTTCACGGCTATCTTACAGAGATGGACGTAAGCCATATGAGGGGAACCATATACCCTGTAGGCACCACAAGAGAAATTGAGTACAAGATTGCTACCTACGGCGAGAAGGTCTATGACATCAAGTTTGAGGTCCGTAATATTGAGGGAACATCCCTTGTTGAGAGCACACCTTTAACGGATTACAAGGAAGATTCCACCTCGATTTCAGGTAAGTTTCAGTTAAAAGATCTTATTACTTCCAACAAAGAATACATGCTGGTAATGGTCATGAACACAGACGTGGGAGAGGCCAGATACTACTCAAGAATTGTATGGACCGGAGATGAAGAGAAGTACAATCTGGACAAAGAGGTTGAGTTTGTACTTGGCTTTAGTGAGGCCACATTTAGTAAGACAGCTGCCTCTGAATACTCTAAGTACCTGGAGTCCAATTCTGAGGGAGATAACACTACCTTTAGCAAGGTTAATATCCACAGCAGTTTTAATCAAGTAACCTGGGGCAATCTTAATATAACTAAGCACACTTCCCCAGAAGTGTATATTACAGATCTGCATAGCCAGACCGGATGTTACAAATTGCAGTACAGAGTAACACTTAAGGACGGCTCCGCCAGCAGAACCTACAATGTTGTTGAGGCCTATAGAGTCAGATATACATCAGACAGAATATATCTTCTTAACTACGAAAGAACTATGAATTATATCTTTGACTCCTCCTCTTATTCCATTAGTAGCAATACTATCGGACTAAGCATTTCTGATCCTGATATTCAGCTGATGGAAAGTAGTGGCGGAAGCTGCTTTGCATTTGTAAGTGAGAACAGACTTTACATGTTCAATAACTCAGAGAGCAAGCTGGCATTTCTTTTTGGATTCTATGATTCAAGTAATAACGATGTAAGAACCAGATGGGATAACAATACCATCAAGATCCTCAGAGTAGATGAGGCGGGAAATGTTAAGTTCGTGGTTGCAGGCTATATGAACAGAGGTGTCCACGAGGGACATGTGGGAATTGCAGTATATGACTACAATGCTTCCATCAATGCGGTTGAGGAGCAGATATTTATTGAGTCCAAGCAGTCCGCAGAGATACTGACCAATTATGTGGATACTCTTTCTCATGCCAGCTCCAATGACGTGTTCTACACAATGCTTGAGGGCAATGTGTATGCCATTGATCTTATTGGAAGAACAGCTTCTCCTGTGGCCTATGACATTGGATCAGGAGAATACAAGATTTCAGAGTCAGAGAGTATTCTGGCATGGCAGAGTAGCGACCTTAAGTCTCTTAACATAATGAACCTTAACAATAAGAATACATCGGAGATAAAGGCTGACGACGGAGAATACATAATCCTTTTAGGATTCATGGGTGAGGACCTGGTATATGGTGTGTCCAGAAGTGAGGATTTGCAGAATGACCAGATGGGTAATCCAATTTATGCCATGTATTCTCTTAAAATCGTGGACGGAGATGGTAACGTCCTGGAGAACTACAATCCGGATGGAATCTACGTAACATCGGTTGAAATCGTCAACAACCAGATAAAGCTTTCACGAGTGGTTAAGGATGATAGCGGAGCTTATGTTGCTACCTATGATGACCAGATCATGAGCACGCTTAAGGCAGAGACTGGAAGCAATGTTGTAAGTCAGGTTTCTGTTGATACCTTTGAAAAGATTGTGCAGATAACTGCCAAGAGTGAGATCAAGGTTAAGCAGTTAAGGGTGCTTACTCCGGATCAGACACTGTTTGAAGGCGATAGAAATGTAAATATCGATTACGAGAGAGACGAAAAGGAAGCACCATTTTACTATGTATATGGACTTATGGGCATTGAGGGAATCTTCCTTGATCCTGCAGATGCTGTGAGCCTTGCTTATGATGCTCCCGGAGTAGTAATTAACGATAGCAATAAATACGTCTGGCTAAAGGGTAATCTTCTTACCTCCAACCAGATCATGTCTATTACCAGAAATGCTGAGAGCTATGAAGGTATGACCAGTAAGAATTCTACAGCGGTGTGCCTGGACCTTATGCTGCAGTTTGAAGGAGTGAACAGAAATGTGGAAGCTCTTTTGGACCAGGGACAGGGCGTGGTGCAGATATTGGAAGATCTTTTCCCAGATGCTGATGTGCTGGATCTTGATGGCTGCTCAATGCAGGCAATGCTTTACTATGTGAATCAGGATATTCCTGTTATGGCGATGCTCAATGACGGAACTTCAGTCCTGATAATTGGATTTAACAGTCAGAATACCGTTCTTATGAATCCTACCACAGGCCAGGTTTACAAGTACGGAATGAACGACTCAGAAAAACTGTTTTCTGAAAATGGAAATCATTTTATAACATACATCATGGAGGAATGATAGGATGAAAAGCTTTACTTACGATATGGTAAAAAATCCTGAAATCTTTAAGGATGGCGTGCTTCCTGCTCATTCAGACCACAGAGTCTTTGCAACTGTGGAGGAGCTTGAGGATGGCGCATCATCTTTGGAATTATCACTTAATGGACTTTGGAAGTTTCATTATGCAAAGACTTATAGAGCCGTAGTTCCTGGTTTTGAGAAGGAAGACTATGACTGCAATTTCTGGGATGACATTCATGTGCCTGCTCACATGCAGATGGAAGGCTATGACATTCCAGCATACATCAATGTTCAGTATCCTTGGGATGGACATGAGGACATCGATCTTGGCCAGATCCCAGAGGAGTTTAACCCTGTTGGAAGCTATGTTAGATACTTTACTCTTCCTGCTGACTGGAATGGCAAAGAGGTTCATGTAGTATTTGACGGAGTTGAAAGTGGCTATGCACTTTGGCTTAATGGCCAGTATGTAGGATACAGCGAGGATACCTTTACTCCTTCTGAGTTTGATCTTACTAAGTTCCTCAAAGAGGGAACCAATAAGCTGGCTGTTCAGGTGTTTAAGTGGACAGCAAGTAGCTGGCTTGAGGACCAGGATTTCTTTAGATTTTCTGGTATTTATAGAAACGTATTTCTTAGACTTGTTCCAGAGGCTCACCTTGAGGACCTTAAGGTAAGAACTGTTCTTAATGACGACTTTACAGAGGCGCAGCTCCTTGTGGATCTTAAGATGAATACTGACAAGGGAGAGAGCACAGCAGTTCTTTACAGGAACAACCATCCTGTATTTAAGAGCTCTTTTAACAATGCAAAGGAGTGCTCAATCAGCGAGAAAGTAGTTAATCCTCTTCTCTGGAGCGCCGAGGATCCACAGCTCTATCAGCTTGTGATCACTGTTAAGGGTGAAGATGGTGAGGAAAAAGAGATTGTAAGACAGAATGTTGGCTTCAGGCGCTTTGAAATGAAGGATGGTCTCATGCTCATCAACGGCAAGAGAATCGTATTCAAGGGCGTTAACAGACACGAATTCTCCTGCAACACAGGTAGAGCAGTGTCAGATGAGGATACTCTTACTGACATCATTACCATGAAGCAGAACAATATCAACGCCATCAGAACCAGCCACTATCAGAACTCTGCTAAGCTTTACGAGCTCTGCGACATCTATGGACTTTACATGATCGCTGAGAACAACATGGAGACTCACGGAAGCTGGGCTGGCTTTAGACGTGACGAAGAGGCCCTTCCATATGCGATGCCTGGTGACAGAGACAATTGCATGGACATGATGCTGGATAGGATCAACACCACATACCAGCTTGATAAGAACCACCCTGCCATCGTCATCTGGTCAATCGGCAACGAGTCCTTTGGCGGTAAGGTTTGCTTTGAGATGAGCAATCTCTTTAGAAAGCTGGATCCAGACAGACTTGTTCACTACGAGGGAATCTGCCACGACAGAAGATATAACGATACATCAGATATGGAAAGCCAGATGTATCCACCAGTTGAGGCTATCGAGAAGTTCCTTGCAGAGCACCCTGAGAAGCCATTTATCTGCTGCGAATACACACATGCCATGGCTAATTCCTGTGGCGGAATGTTCAAATACACAGACCTGACAGAAAGAGAGCCAAGATATCAGGGTGGCTTTATCTGGGATTTCATTGATCAGTCCATCAGGAAAAAGAACTGCTTCGGTGAGGATTACCAGGCTTATGGCGGAGATCACGGTGAGAGACCTTGCGACTACAACTTTAGCGGAAATGGTATCTGTGATGCAGAGAGAAAGCCATACGCCAAGATGCAGGACGTTAAGTTCAACTACCAGAACATCAAGGTCATTGTTTCTACAGATAAGGTTAAGGTTATCAACAACAGCCTCTTTACCAATACTAGCCTGTATGTGACAGAGGTCACCCTTGCAAGAGATGGAAAAGAGCTACTTAAGAGATACCTCCAGACTGATGTTGAGCCAATGTCAGAAAAGGAATATGATCTTCCAGAAGCTATCAAGGATAAGATGGCAGTCATGGATATGAGTGGATTTGATGAGAATGGACCATTCCCACTTGATGAGTACGTAGTAACTGTTTCCTTTAAGCTTAGAGAGGATACACTTTGGGCTAAGGCAGGCCACGAGGTTGCCTTTGGACAGGGCATATTTAAGAAGGCTGTATCTACATTTGTTTCCTGCGGTGGAATCAAGGTAGTAAAGGGAAGATTCAATATTGGAGTAAAGGGTAATAACTTCTCAGTTCTTTTCTCAAAGGGAGCACATATTGTTTCCTATAACTATGCTGGCAAAGAGTATCTGGAGGATGCGCCAAGACCTAATTTCTGGAGAGCACCTACAGATAATGACATGGGTAACAGAATGCCTTCAAGATATGCTCAGTGGAAGGCAGCTAGTCTCTATCAGCAGAGAGGACCTATTGTTGAGGACAGCATTGGATATGTAAATGGTGATTTTGAGGATGCTGTTCAGTATCCTATTATCGAGGAGGATGAGAACAGTGTAAGCCTTAAGTTCAAGCTGTTCCTTCCTACAACTCCAGCTTCCAGCGTATACGTTACTTACAATGTAACTGGCGATGGAAGAGTTTGGGTAAAGGAAGAGTTCGAGCCTGTTAAGGGTCTGACACCAATGCCTGAGTTTGGTATGCTCTTTAGACTTCCTGTGGAGCTTCAGAATGTGGAGTACTACGGAAATGGTCCTAAGGAGAATTATATAGACAGAAACAGAGGAGCTAAGCTTGGTATCTACAAGGATAAGACTACGGAGATGATGGAGAATTACCTTGTGCCTCAGGAAACTGGCAACAGAACTGGAGTTAGATGGGCTAAGGTTACAGATTACAAGGGAAGGGGACTTCTCTTCGAGGCACCTGAAACCATGAACTTTAGTGCTCTTCCATACACTCCTGAGGAGCTTGAGAGTGCTAAGCATCCTTACGAGCTTCCTCGTGTGTTCAAGACAATTGTACGCTGCAGCCTTGTTCAGATGGGTATTGCAGGTGACGACACCTGGGGTGCCAAGACACATCCTGAGTTCCTGCTTCCTAACGACAAGCCTTTGACGTTTGTATTTAGCTTCAAAGGGGTTTAATGGCTACGCGGAAGGTTATGGTACCGGAAGTTTACGTGGCTATCCGGAAGGTTATGGTACCGGACGATTAAATAAGGGGCGCTGGCCCCGAGGCTTCCAAAAGCTCACGTTTCCTCGTCGTGACTTGGATCAATTCAAAAACAGATAACGGTCTCATCTCGTTGTACTCGGGACAATCGACCGTTATCTGTTTTTTTCATTGTCCAACTCATCGGCTCGTGCAAATGCTCGCTTTTGGAAGCCTCGGGCCAGCGCCTCTTGTTTAATCTGTATGGTAATAAATCTCACTGGCACCACATTGAACTTGGTTGGAGAGATACAAACAACAGTGATCGACCTTTTGACAAACATATGAAGATTACAGACAGAAATAAGATATATCATTTATTTTTTTACTGAAAACATATATGATAGGAGGTAAGTTGTCAGAATAGGCCATGGGGATGATGGCTTGTTCCAGGGAGTTTCATATATTATCCAGTTTATAGATTTCATGATTGGAGGAGTGGTGGTATGGAAGTATCTATTCGCAGGGTTAAAAGAGGGGATGAGCATACACTGGCTTATATCCAGACTGAGAGTTGGAAGGCGGCGTTTAAGGATATAGTAGATCCAGATACGCTTAGCAGATGCACAGAGGCTGAGAAGGCTACGGATATGTACAGGAATCTTCTGAATGAAGATAAGGGAAATGGATATATTCTGTACCTGGATAATCAGCCACATTGCATAGCCTACTGGGATGCGGCAAGAGATGAGGAGTTCAGCGGAAAGGCAGAGCTTATCTGTATTCACAGTCTTCCTGATAACTGGCATAAGGGATACGGAGAAGTGATGATGCAAAAAGTCCTTGGAGATATGGAGATTGCAGGATTCAAAGAGGCAGTTCTCTGGGTGTTTACTGACAATAAAAGGGCTAGATCTTTTTACGAAGTGAACGGATTTAAAGCCACAGAGTATACTAAGCCTTGTCTGGGAACTGAAGAGATATGCTATCAGAAGACATTGTGCAGTTGATTGAGATTGAACAGAGAAATCTAGATTGATATATCTGTGGATATTAGATAAAAGAATTCGAATTCAGTAATGGATAAACATCAAGAGGAGCAATATGAAAGATTTTGATGCTGTAGTTTTTGATATGGACGGGGTGATCTTCGATTCGGAAAAGGCCGTGATGGACTGCTGGAGCGAGCTGGCGGACAAGTACGGGATCACAGGCATGGATGAGGTTTTCTATAAATGCATTGGTGTAAATGAAGCCAAGACAAAAGAGATTGTTTTGGAAGCCTATGGACAGGATTTTCCCTACGACGAATATGCTAGAGAGGCTTCAAAGCTGTTTCATGCAAAGTATGATGGCGGACGCCTTCCAATGAAGAGCGGTGTGGTGGAGATTCTGGAGTTCTTTAAGAAGAACAACAAGAAGATTGCCCTGGCTTCATCAACAAAGAAGGAAAGCGTTGTGGCTGAGCTTACTGATGCAAAGATAATCCACTATTTTGACGAGATCGTTACTGGCGACATGGTTTCAAAGAGTAAGCCTGAGCCGGATATTTTTTTGCTGGCCTGCGAGAAGATTGGTGTGGCGCCAGAAAGAGCCTACGCTATCGAGGATTCCTTTAACGGCATCAGGGCAGCAGCTGCTGGAAACCTGCGGCCAATCATGGTTCCAGATATTTTGCCAGCTGATGATGAAATGCGAGAGCGCGCCGAGGTGGTTCTGGACAGCCTTGAGGACGTGATTAAGTATCTGAAATGATTTGGTGATTATGCGAGAGATATCATTAACGCATGAGCACTGAATGATGAGACATAGACTTTGAGACTAGACTACGGGGAACATGACATGAATGAAAAAGAGCTATGGAAAAAGTTTTGTGAAAAGAAAAATGTAGATATTGATACTCCTTACGAGGCCTGGGCTTTTGGGGGAGTGGATGATAAGGAGACAGATGATCTGGCAGAGCTGGTTGTGACCGGGAAGAAGTTTGGAACTGCAAGTGCTTTGGATGTCTATGAGCTTGAGGGAGCGCTGGATGAGATTCCTAAGGTGGGAGATTACAGCGTGATCTTGAATAGCAGTGATGAAGCGGTTTGCGTTATCAGGGATACAGACGTTTATGTAAGAGACTTTGCAGAGGTGCCACCATTTCACGCCTATTCTGAGGGTGAGGGAGATAGGTCCCTTGAGTATTGGAGGCAGGCTCACAGGAAATTCTTTGAGGAAGAGTTTGAGGGCACTGACCTTAAGGTTACTGATAAGACCAGGGTTATCTGCGAGAAGTTTACTGTGGAGTACATTCCGGGACAGGAAGCCGATGCGGATGAACTTATATTTGTAGAGCCAACAATGAATTATGCAAAAGAGATTGATGCCTACAGGCAGGAAATGATAGATGCGGACTCAAGTTTTGACGGATGCTTTTCCATGAAGAGAATGCCGGATATTCAGGAGTTTGTGGACTACTGTGTTGGCTGGGCTAATCCAAGCAGGCCTGCAGATAAGCATGGTGCTTGGGGGACAGTTCTTTTAACTATTAGGAAGTCTGACGGCAGGATGGTGGGCTGCATGCAGGTTCACAATGTGCTGTCGGAGCGCATGAAGAAATACACTGGGCATGTGGGCTATTCCGTAAGACCTTCAGAGCGCAGAAAGGGCTATGCCAAGAGGATGCTGGAGAAGGCCTGCGACTATCTTAGGAGCTTTGGCTTTGAGGAGGCGGCTGTGAGCTGTCTGCCTGACAACGTGGCAAGTAAAAAGACAATTCTTGCCAACGGCGGAGAGTTCGTAGATACAGTTTTCCTGGAAGAAGACCAGGTTAATCTTGAGAGATACAGAATCGCGCTGTGATTAATCGGAGGAGATAATTATGAAAATTCTTGTTGTTGGTGGGACAAGATTCTTTGGAATTCCCATGGTTAACGCGCTGATCAGAAATGGTCATGAGGTCACAATCGCCACAAGGGGCAATGCGAAGCCTGCATTCGAGAGCTCTGTGGAATACGTAGTTATGGACAGAACGGATGAATCAAGTGTAAAAAGAGCTTTAGCTGATCGACATTTTGACATTGTGATTGATAAGATCGCCTACAGCTCCAATGACGTCAAGGCACTTCTTCCAAATGTGTCCTTCGACAGGTATATTCAGATGTCTACTTGCTCAGTTTATGAGGACGAGCATGCGGATATCACAGAGGATGAGTTCAAGGGCTGGGAGTACGAGCTAAACTGGACAGACAGAACCCCTGATTATCAGGAAATCAAGAGGCAGGCAGAGAGGGCGGTTTACGAATACCTTGATCCTTCAAAGTTCGCCCTTGTCAGATACCCTATTGTAATGGGCGAGAATGATTACACTGGGCGACTGGATTTTTACATTGAACATATTTTGAATGAAAAGCCCATGAACATTGATGATTACGAGCACAGCATGGCCTTCATTTATGAGAAGGATGCCGGGGAATTCATAGCTTTTTTAGCAGACCATTTCGTTCCGGGGCCAGTTAATGGGTGCTCTAAGGATGCGGTTAAGATCGGGGACATGGTGGAATACATAGAAGAGAAATCTGGTAAAAGAGCTATCATCAGTCCTGACGGTGATGCTGCGCCTTATAACGGCGCCAGAGACGTCTACAGTTTTAACACGGATAAAGCTGAGGCTACAGGCTATAAGTTCCGTGAGCTTAAGGACTGGCTGTATCCGCTTCTTGAGGTTCGGATCAAGGCCCTGAAGGGATGATAACAAAAACTAGTAAAGGAAAAGATAGATGATCAGAAAAGCAACAAAAGAAGATCTATCCAGGATTGCCGAAATTCTGGTGTTTGTAAAAAGAGTTAAGTACCGTCCAATCTTTCATAATGATGATTATTCATTTGGAGAGTTACAGGTAATCAAGGTGGCGGAAAAGTATAGCAATCCTGCAATCCTGGATAATATCTGGGTTTACGAGGATGGCACTGTAAAGGGCATGATTCATATTGAGGGAAAAGAGATTGCTGAACTCTATGTGGATTACTTCTTCTGGGGAGAGGGAGTAGGCTCAGCCCTTGTGGAATTTGCCAAAGAGAAATTTGACGTGAACTTCCTGTGGGCTCTTGAGAAGAATCCAGATGCAATCAGATTCTATGAAAGACATGGTTTTGCGCTTAACGGAAAGAAGCAGCTGGAAGAAGGAACACCAGAGTACCTGGTGATGATGGAGAGATAATACGTTTGAAAAAGACACTTACAGCATATTTGATGCCAACAATAATACAAATAGTTGTTATTGCAATCATAGTCTTTGTATTGAGAGGCATCGGATTTGAATTGGGCTATGGAACTGCATTAGGAATTATACTAATTGTGGCAGGTGGCATTTCTTCTGCACTTTGGGGAGCTGTTTATCAATGCAAGTTCAAAGGAAATTCTCCAAGACGCATATTAACTGATTTCTTTTGCCTCCGACAGTCAGCAAAAGCGTATTCTCTTGTTGTTATCTTTTTGTTGATAGATTTTGCCAGCGTTATTGTAAGTGGTGGATTTCATATAGAAAGCCTGTGGACCCCAATAGTTCTTTTTCTGAAAGCTATCTTGGTTGGAGGAGTAGAGGAGATTGGTTGGAGATATACATTTCAGCCTGAGCTTGAAAAGAAGATTTCTTATGTGGCAGCTGCATTATGCACATTCATAACGTGGGGAATATGGCACGTGCTCTTTTTCTATATTGATGGGACGTTGCTGGGGTTAAATGCGACACAGCTTTTATTTTTTATGATGGGACTACTAACTAACAGCTTCATATTGTCGTGCATGTACAGAATATCAGGCAGCTTATGGATATGTGTAATGACCCATGCACTTATCAATGCGGGGTCGCAGATGACAAATACTGATAATGTAGCTATCAGCGTGGCTGCGAAGTTAGTATGCATCATGATTTCAATTATTTTAGTTTATAGAGGAGTTAGAAGTGAGAATAGATAAGTTAATATCAGACAGAGTAGCAATTAGAAGTTATGAGGTGGAGGACAAAGAGTTTTGTACCGACATGTGGTTCGATGAGGAAAACGGCAAGTATTTAAGTGATCCTACCAAGGAATATTTAGATGATGTGTATCAGGAAGCGGTAGATACTTTACAGGATGTAGACTATGGATATTACTTCGTAATCGAGGATGCCAAGGATGGTAAGAGGCTTGGTACCTGCTGTGCATTTCCAGATGATAATGGAACCAATATAGATATCGGATACTGCATTAACAAGAAGTACTGGCGAAATGGATTGGCCACAGATGCCGTAAGTATGCTTATTGACTGGGCAAGGCAGCAGTCTATGAAGACCATAACAGCTGAGGTGGCAAAAGAAAATGCGGCTTCCTGTGGACTTCTTAAAAAGCTTGGCTTTAATGTAAAGAAAGAGACTACTTTCAAGAAATATAACATGGGTATTGAATATGACAGCTATATTTTTGAATATAATCTCGAAGAACCTGCTATAGAGGAGATTCCTGTTGAGAACATTGGTGAGTTCTGGGATGCGCATATAAAGTACCTTGTGGAAGACGAGATCATCACTGACGAAGAGGATATAGAGTACTTTAAGGGTTTAGAGTACCGTGGAACCATAGAAATTCATATGAAAAGAGGAATAGACAGACATCATCTGATCTACTTTAAGGAAGCCGGAAAGCGCATTGGAGCAGCATCTTATACTACATACAAAAGCGAAGATGGTAAGTGCTACATTCTGGATTTTTGGGTGTTCCCGGAGTACCGTGGAAATGGTACAGGACACAGATGCTTTGAAGCCCTTAAGAAATATACAAAGGCAAATGGCGCCAAGTACTATGAGATCAATAGTGAAAAAGAGGATTCAGTCCGCTTCTGGAAATCATTTGGATTTGTGGAAAACGGCAAGGATGAGTGGGATATGCCGTTGTTTATATTAAATTGAATAGGAGAATAAGAAATGAAAAAATCTATTGTAGCAGCCTTGATAATGGCGCTTGCCTTAAGTGCAGTAGCTTGTGGTAAGAAGGAAGACAATGCAGATATAATTGGCGGCGCAGATGAGCCTACATCCATCTACCTTCCAGCAACTGGCAGTGAAGATGGAGAAGATGCTAGCGAGTCTGCAGAATCTTATGATGAGAATTCTGCTTCTGAAGAGGCCAATACCTCCGCTAGTACTGATACTTCAGAAAACACAGCTGAGGACAAACTTATAACTGACGATGAAGCTCTTTTAGCAATCCAGAAATATTGCTATGAGAATAATTCTGAACTTGAGAACATAGTAAATTCTGGTGAATACACAGTTTATTGGGAGATTGAATCTAGCGATGCATCACAGATCGTAGTAATGTACAGATCTTATACTGCAGCAATTATTCGCTACTACATAGATCCAGTTTCAGGAGAAACCTATGTTACTGAGTTTGTGCCAGGTATTACTGAAGAGGAAGAGCGTACAGACGAAAGCCTTAACGTAAGAGATTATATGGACTGATGGATGCTAAGGAGAATTTATGAAAAAGAACTATGAAGTAATCCTGTTTGACCTGGATGGAACCCTTACAGATTCAGGTCCGGGAATCGTTAACGGATTTGAATATGCCATAACCAAGATGGGCGGCACTGTGGAGGATAGAAGTTCACTTCGCAGATTTGTTGGACCTCCTCTTGAGGAATCCTTTGGTAAGATATTGGGATATTCTAAAGAGGATACCCAAAAAGCTATCACTATTTACAGAGAGTACTACTTCGGTAAAGGCGGCGTCTTTGAAAATGAAGTATACCCGGGTGTTGAGGATATGTTAAAAGAGCTTAAGCAGACCGGGAAGAAACTTGCGGTAGCCACATCCAAAGTCTTAAAAGGTACCATATTAGTTCTGGAGCACTTTGGATTGAATCAATATTTTAACTTCATATCTGCCACAAATGATGTGACTGTTGTAACCAAAGAAGACGTAATACGCCAGGTTTTGGAACACTATGGGATTGAAGATACCAACAAAGTTCTTATGGTGGGCGACAGAAAATATGATATCGAAGCAGCCAACGAAATTGGCATCGATTCAGTAGGAGTTCTTTGGGGCTATGGCGGAAGAGAAGAGCTTGAAACATCAGGAGCAACATACATTGTAGAGTCCCCAGAAGAAGTGTTATCACTGGTGAAAGAAAACTAGGGGGAAGAAATGGAATACTTACACACCGTTCAATACTATGAAACCGACAAAATGGGCATAACTCATCACTCCAACTACATCAGATGGATGGAAGAAGCAAGAGTGGATTTTCTTTCTCAGATTGGATGGGATTATGCAAGACTTGAAGACATGGGCATTATTTCACCGGTCCTTAACGTGACCTGTGACTACAAGAAAACCACAACCTTCTCTGACAAGATCTCAATCGCCGTTTCAATAAAAGAATTCAAAGGAGTTAAGCTCTTTTTATCCTATGAAATGAAAAATGAAGCTGGAGACATAGTCTGCCTGGGATCATCATCCCACGCCTTCCTAAACACAGAAGGTAAGCCGATTAGAATGAAGCAAGAGTTCCCTGAACTGTTCGAAACCCTTAGCAAACTGGCTGAATAATAAAAAGTCCAGATTCCAATCATGTTGGAACCTGGACTTATTTTTTATGATATAGGAAATTTCTCCGAAATTCCTATATCATAAAAAACGCTCCGCTATGGATGCGCACTCGCGCGATAGGTAAATGTTGCATAAATGCAACCGCGCTCGGCGCGAGCATGTTGCAAGCAACATGCTTTCTTGCTGAAGTTTCCCTCAGATCTTCTTCTCAGCTTCAAGTGAGGCACGAAGCTCACCTGAGTTGTAACGCTCGATGATATTTCCGATACGCTCTACAGGATTGAGAAGATCGCTGATAGATGCATCGTGGTTAAGTGTATCGATAAGGTATGCGATGTACTTACTCATATCGCAGCTGATGTACCACTCTCTTGAGAGAAGCTCAGGAGTCTGGTAAACCAGGTTAGTTGTAAGTACTCTGTCGATGATACCTTCTTCATAAGCTTTATCAAATTCCTCAAGACCATTAGTGAAAAGACCAAAGGTTGAGAAAGCATAGATTCTTGAAGCCTTGCGCTCCTTAAGAGCTCTGGCAACATCAAGAAGGCTTTCGCCTGAGGAAATCATATCGTCAACGATGATAACTGACTTGCCCTCAACACTTGTTCCAAGGAACTCATGAGAGATAATAGGGTTACGTCCGTTAACAACCTGTGTATAATCACGGCGCTTGTAGAACATACCTACATCAAGACCAAGCACGCTGGCAAGGTAGATAGCTCTGCTCATACCACCTTCATCTGGAGAGATTACCATCATGTGATCGGAATCAATCTTAAGGTCCCAAACATTTCTAAGGAGAGCCTTGATGAACTGATATGTTGTACGAACGGTTTCAAAACCGTTAAGAGGAATAGCATTCTGAACTCTAGGGTCGTGTGCATCGAAAGTGATGATATTATCTACGCCCATGTGTACAAGTTCCTGAAGTGCGATAGCACAGTCAAGGGACTCTCTAGAGCTTCTCTTGTGCTGTCTAGACTCATAAAGGAAAGGCATGATAACTGTGATACGTCTAGCCTTACCACCAACAGCTGCAATGATACGCTTAAGATCCTGATAGTGATCATCAGGAGACATGTGATTTTCCTGACCAAACAGAGAATAGGTCTGTGAATAGTTACATACATCAACTAAAAGATAAAGGTCATCTCCACGAACAGAAGTCTTGATAACACCCTTTGCTTCACCAGTTCCGAATCTTGGAACCTCAGCATCGAGAATGTATGAAGGACGCTCATAACCAGTAAATGCAAGGCTGCCCTTGTGCTCATTTTCTCTTTCTGCTCTCCATTTAACGAGATAGTAGTCGACCTTTTCAGCCAGAGGTTTAACACCCTTTAAAGGGATGATACCCAGAGAACCTACAGGAATTGTTTCCAGATTACGTTTCTCTTCTCTTTTTGGCATTACTAAATTTCCTCACTTTCTTACTTCGCAATGCGCTTTAAATTGCGAATATCCTGACCTGACAATTTTAAAAATCTGTAATTACTTGTTATTCTTGAAAAGATACGGTCTGAATAGAAGTTCTGTATTTCTTCAAGAGTAAGGTTAGTGGTAATAATTGTAGATTTTTTCCGAATGTCTCTTTCGTTGACAAGGGAAAAGAGCTCAGTAGTAACAAAGTTATTAGTGCGCTCTGTTCCGAGATCGTCGATGATCAGAAGTTCGCAGCCATAAATGTCGTCATAGATGTTGCGAAGTTCCTGTTTATTACGATAGTCAAAAGAGTTTTCGGCAAGCAGCTCAAACAGTCCTGAAGAGCTGAAATATATTACCGAGTTGCCTTTTTTAAGTAATTCGTTTGCAACACAAATCGAAAGGAACGATTTGCCAGTACCCACTGTACCATAAATGAATAGATTTTGGTAGTCTGAGTTAAAATTCTTTATAAAATCTTCAGCACTGGAAACTGCGTGATGAAATCTGTCTAAATCTTCCCCAGAGTAATATTTATCAGTTAATAATTTGAAGTTAGCACTCTTTGTAAGTGTCCTTAAATTGGATTTGTCATAGAGAGTATCGATGATCTTCTGCTTGAAACAGTGACATTTCTCATTGCCAATGTATCCTGTATCCTTGCAGGCCTGACAGGTGTAACCCATGTCCAGATAATCAGAAGAAAATCCCGCTTCTGTAAGAAGTAGGAGCTTTTGTTTGGCAAGTTCTGCCAACTCCTTTTTGAGAACAGTGCGGTCAAGACGTTCACCGCTTAATAGTCTTTTTGCGAAACGGACGCTGGCACTGGCTGCCTCGTCCTCAAGGTCCTTGTAACCTGGTATGTTATCGTATACATAGCGCTGCCTTTCTTCCAGTTCCTGTCTGTGAAGAGAGCGACGCTCCTCGTATTCATGCATTATTGCATCATACTGAGTATTGGAAAGTGCCATGGTAGTCTCCTTTTTGATAACGCATAAGTATAGCCCTGTACGTGTTTCGGGGAAGGCAAATGCCGCCGCCAAACCAAAAGCACAGGGCTGAGCTTATGAACCTTTCACATATGATTCCCCAATCGAAATGTGAAATTCAGTTGTCCAGAAGCTGTTTTTCCAGTTCAGCGAAGTTGTAAGTGTTCTGCGGGAACTGGTTAAAACGGTTCTGGTTGCCGCTGGGGCGAATATATGATTCGTCGGAGCGGATCTTACTATTGATGGATGATACGGAAGCTTTGGATCTCTTTTTGTTGAGGTCCGCCTTGTACGAAGCATCTAGTCTGGCAATATCCTCCCTTGTTTTGACATTTTCACCATGCCAGCTTCGAAGAATACTGTCGCAATATTTCAGACGATTCTTCTGTGTCGCCATAACAGTGCGGTCGCAGGCTTCCATAATAATATCCATCGAAAATCCCAACTCCCCACGCCACATACTGATAAAGGAACCTTCCTTCTCAGTGGGGTTATTTTCCATACCGAGTGCCTTCATGATAGTCATGATATCCCCATCATGTCTGTACTTTTCTGCGGTAGCCTGTTTTGGCGTTTTGATGCCTTGCTGATTCCAGTTAATGGCAACTTTTTCCATGTACCTGAAATCAGTTTTATGATTATCGACACAATACTGCATCAGATAGTCCAAAAGATCATCGGAAAACTGTAGCTCATCATGAATATAATAAATTGTTGTTATCTCGGAAGGACTAAGAGTTCTTCCAAAGTATTGTTCTGCTATGTATAACAGTCCTTGTCCCTCTGACTGTTTAAAGCTTCTAAGCTGAGAAGCAGAGTAGTTAGGCTTGGCTGGAACATCCACAATCACTGGCTGTGGTGTTGGCATAGCCTTAATTACTGAGCTTTCCTTTTTGCTGTTTTTATCTTTAGGGGAAACAATGTCCTCCATGTGGATACCTGTAAGGTGGCCGGCTCCGTCGTACTCAAGACCGATCAGCTCCCTTTTCTCCCAATACTTAAGAGAACGGATTACGTCCTTCTCAGTGTGGTTGAATTTATCTGCTAAAGCTGACACGCTGGTTGGAAGATTAGCGCTCATCATGCGAAGCAGATACAGGTAAATCTTTATCTGCGCATCATTTGCATCCTGCATATATTCGTCGATAAAAACATTGGAAACATTCGTAGAATCCTCCCCAAAACTATTACTTATAGTAACTCGCCCCATCATAAACTTTTTCACCTCATGTATATTACGAAGTCCCAGATCGGATTTCCCCTCCCTCGAACAATTCAGATTATAGCATGTGAATTTTAAAAAAAATATGGGAAAAATGACGAAGAAATCCAGCACCAGTGCGAAGTTCCCTCGTTTTCAGAAAATTGTGGACAATGTGGATAACGTGGATTATTTAATTGGGCTGAAATAAAAAACAGCCATCTGCTCTAGCCTTAGGACATTAATTTCAAGGTTTAAAACAGATGGCGGTTATCCACCGAAAATGATTTACATAAATTGCTTTTAAAAAGTGGAAATGTGGAAAAGTATTTTTTCCTGATTGCTCATCCCCAATTTTAGACACATCACAAGGTCACATGGTTATCAACAAATCTCCTTTAGTGCAATATGGCAAAAGAAATTTTTCCACTTCAAAAAAGTTTTCAAATTATTCTACAATACAATCTTCAAAGTATTATTTCATGGAATCTCTGAACCACGCATCAGCTGGGCCTGCAGTGAGAATGATCACAAGATAGCCTTCGCTGTGGTGTTCTTTGAGCTTCTGTGCAAGCTCATCATTAAGCTCTGCCACGGATGCTCTGTCTTTTGCATTAATATCCTCAATAAATTCCTGAGGTGTAATTATAGGAAGAGATTCATCCTCTCTTGTAAGGAAGGTAGGAAGCCAGTAGATTTTGTCCGCGGAGTCAAAAGCATCCTTATAAAGATCTCTTACTTCGTGCTGACGAGTATTCTGGTGTGGCTGGTAAACTACCACTACTCCTTTTTTACCGATCTTAGCAGATTCCTCTTTAGCAATCTCCAGAGTTACCTTAACCTCTTCAGGATGATGTGCATAGTCTGAATAGAAGCCTTCATAGACTTTCTCAAATCTTCTTCTTGCTCCAGGGAAAGCATTTAAAACCTCAATGATCCTCTCATCCGGAATCTCTTTTCCCACAGAAATAAGCATATTCTTTAATGCATAAAATGCAGTAGTAGCATCTTCCCTTCTGGCGCCGCCGGAAAGGTTTATTCGCTCATCAATCTTCTCAATGGTATGTGGCTCTTTTCCTGTAGAAGAAGTAACTGAAAGGCCATGAGCAGCAGCTTCCTTAGTAGCAAATACCACGTTGTCTGACTGACCTTCAAACTGTCTGAAAGCCTCCTCGTAATCCTCTCTGGATTTGTAAATGTCAGGATGATCAAAGGAAACGTATGTTATTAGGGATACCCATGGATGGAACTGCAGGAAATTCCTGTCATATTCATCTGCTTCATATATGAAGAATCTGTCGCCCTCTTTGTAAGAGCCTGAAGGAGCAAAAGGAAGGATGGTTCCAACAAGATAAGCTGAAGGTAAAAACATCTCTCCATTTTCATCCTTTAAATTTCTGATGGCCCAGACAAGCATGGATGTGGTGGTGGTCTTACCGTGAGTTCCGGCTACAGCCACCATTTTAAGATCAAGGTCCTTAACAAGCTTAGCAATAAGCTCATCACGCTTGGAAACTCTAAGGCCTCTTTTCCTGGCCATTACAAGCTCGGGATGATCCTGAGTAAGAGCTGAAGTGTAGATGAACCAGTCGATACCTACGCTGTCAATCTTCTCAGCTAAGTAAACTCCGTCCTGTGGTCCAACGTGGTACTCGATGCCAGCCTTCTCCAGCTCTGGAGCGATGGCGCCGTAGTTTCTGTCAGAACCGTATACATTTATTCCTGCTTTCCTTGCCATTAATGCAAGAGGACCCATACCGGTTCCTGAAATTCCTGAAATATATATGTTCAAAATCGTTGCCTTCTTTCATTAATACTGTATTTTGTAAGATTAACGAATATATTCTAGCACCTATTTTATTAAAGTCAAAAAATCAATTCACAATTCCTTCACAATTAACTCATTAAATGTTTTTTTAATAACTTCTTTATGATATACTTTTATATAGAAAAAATCGGTTTTCTGTTATGTGCATTCTGCATAATTGGTGCATCAGAAAATAGTTGCTGTAGGGGAGTTTACACAAGTGCAGCAGCAATACTAGCAACGAGGTGGAACATGATAAAGAAGGAAATGATCGCCATGCTCTTGGCAGGGGGCCAGGGCAGCAGATTGGGCGTGCTGACATCTAAGATGGCTAAGCCCGCCGTGTCTTTTGGGGGTAAGTATCGTATCATCGACTTTCCTCTAAGTAATTGTATCAATTCTGGAGTGGACACTGTTGGAGTTCTAACTCAGTATCGTCCTCTTCGACTTAATTCTCATATCGGCATTGGTATTCCGTGGGATCTTGACCGTAACTTTGGTGGCGTAACTGTACTTCCACCATACGAGAAGAGTTCTAATAGTGAATGGTATACTGGTACAGCTAATGCTATCTATCAGAACCTTGAATACATGGAGAACTATAATCCTGATTATGTGCTTATCCTTTCTGGAGACCACATTTACAAGATGGATTATGAGACAATGCTTGATTTTCACAAAGCAAGTAACGCAGATGCTACTATCGCTGTTATGCCTGTTCCAATGGAGGAGGCCAGCAGATTTGGTATCATGATCACAGACGATGACAAGAAGATCATCGACTTTGAAGAAAAGCCAGAGCATCCACGTAGCAATCTTGCTTCTATGGGTATCTATATCTTTTCCTGGAAAGCGCTTAAGGACGCACTTATTAAGAATAAGGATCAGGCAGGACTTGATTTTGGTAAGCATATTATTCCTTATTGTAAGGAACAGGGACAATCTCTTTATGCTTATGAATTCGATGGATACTGGAAGGATGTAGGAACACTTACTTCATATTGGGAAGCAAACATGGAGCTTATCGATATTGTTCCAGAGTTTAACCTCTATGAAGAGTACTGGAAGATCTACACATCAAGCGATGTTCAGCCACCTCAGTACCTTGGTTCAGACAGTGCTATCGAGCGCAGTATCGTAGGTGAGGGCTGTGAGATCTACGGAAAGGTATACAATTCCGTAATTGGTCCAGGCGTTAAGATCGGTAAAGACACAGTAGTTAGCCACTCCATCATCATGAATCAGACGGAGATCGGCGAAGGCTGTAATATAGAAAAAGCTATCATTGCTGAGAAAGTTAAGATAGGTAGTAATGTCAAACTCGGCGCCTTCGAAGAGAAGGAAAACGAGACTAAGCCAAATATTTATTGTGAAGGTCTCTGCACTATCGGTGAGAAATCAGTTATTCCAGACAACGTAACAGTTGGTAAGAACACAATGATTTCCGGCAACACCACTTCTGAGGATTATCCTGACGGAGTTCTCGACAGTGGAAGAACATTAGATAAGGCAGGTGATTGACATGAGGGCGATTGGCATTATTTTAGCAGGCGGTAGCAGTAGCAGAATGCAGGAGCTCTCCAAGAAAAGAGCGGTTTGTGCTATGCCGGTGGCAGGTTTTTACAGAAGTATCGACTTTGCCCTTAGTAATATGACAAACTCACACATTCAGACAGTTGCCGTGTTCACACAGTATAACGCAGGAAGTCTTAATACACACCTTAGCTCCTCCAAGTGGTGGGACTTTGGACGTAAGCAGGGTGGTTTGTATGTATTTACTCCAGCAGTTAAGGCATCAGGTAATCTCTGGTACAGAGGAACAGCGGATGCCATTGCACAGAATCTTGATTTCTTAAGAAGCTGTCACGAACCATACGTAATCATCACATCTGGTGACTGTGTTTACAAGATGGATTACGCTAAGCTTCTTGAGTACCATATCCAGAAACAGTCTGATATCACAGTTGTTTGTAAGGATATGCCGGCAGATATCGATACTGAGAGATTTGGAACTATCCGCATGAATGAGGAGAGCCGAATCGAAGAGTTCGAAGAAAAGCCAGTTGTATCAAGATCTAATACCATTTCCTGTGGTATATATGTAATAAGAAGAAGACAGCTCATTGAGCTCATTGAAAGAGCTGAAGCTGAAGAGAGATACGATTTCGTTAGAGACATCCTTGTAAGATATAAGGACATGAAGCGTATCTACGGATATAAGATCAAAGAGTACTGGAACAACATTGCTTCTGTTGAAGACTATTACAGAACCAACATGGACTTCCTTAAACCAGAGGTAAGACAGTATTTCTTTAGAGAGTATCCTGGAATCTACACCAAGGTTGTAGATCTTCCGCCGGCTAAGTATAACGTAGGGGTGAGCGTTAAGAACAGCCTTATATCAAGCGGATGTATCATAAATGGCGCAATCGAGGATTCCATCATATTTAAGGGGGCCTTTGTAGGCAATAACTGTTATATCAAGAATTCAATTATTTTAAATGACGTATACATTGGTGATAATTCACACATTGAGAATTGTATTGTAGAGAGCCATGGTACGATCCAGGCCAACTCCTATTACAAGGAAGACAATGGAGTTAAGATCGTCGTTGAAAATAATGAAAGATATGTAATTTAACAACTTAATAACGAACGTAGGTAACATTGACAACTTCAGTTTAACCAAAGAGGGGGTTACATAATGAAGATTACAGATGTTAGAATCAGAAAAGTTACAAAACAGGGCAAGATGCGCGCAGTAGTTTCAATTACTTTTGACAATGAATTCGTAATTCACGATATCAAAGTAATAGAAGGTGAGAGGGGGCTCTTTATCGCCATGCCTAGTAAGAAGGCTACTGATGGAGAGTATAGAGATATAGCTCATCCAATTAACTCTGACACACGTAAGATGCTCCAGGACGTTATCCTTGAAGCCTATGATAAGGCAGCAGTTGAGGAATTTCCTGAGAAAGAGTAACCAGTTATTGTTGTATGATGAATTTGTAGGGGGCTTAGTTTACTAAGCTCCCTTATTTTCGATGTTTATTATTTGTTGCATAAGTGGCTGGAATATAATATCTTAGTTTTAGTTTTTTTGTTGGGGATACGGGGAATATGTTTGATTTTATTAAAAAGATATTTGCAAAAGAAATAGAGGATACAAGCAATATGTACGTAATAGCAGGTCTGGGTAATCCGGAAAAGAAATACTTTGGAACAAGACATAACGTGGGCTTTGCAACAATTGATGCCCTTTCAGATAAATACAATATTGACCTTACAGAGACCAAGTTCAAGGCAGCCTATGGCAAGGGAAGAATAGGCGACCACAAGGTTATCCTTGTTAAGCCTCTTACCTACATGAACCTTAGTGGCGATGCACTTAGACCAATCTGCGATTATTTCAAGATCGACAGCAAGGAGAACCTTATCGTTATTTCAGATGATGTAGATCTTGATGTGGGACTTATAAGAGTAAGACCTAAGGGAAGTGCCGGCGGACACAACGGGTTAAAAGATATCATAGCTAAGCTTGGACACATGGAATTTAACAGAGTAAGAGTCGGCGTTGGCAAGAAGCCTAAGGAATACGACATGGTGGACTGGGTTCTTGGCCACTTCCAGGGAGAGGATAAGACCGGTATTGAGGAAGCCATCGATAAGGCCTCCAAGGCAGTAGTAGAAATAATGGACAACGGCGTTGAAAGCGCCATGAATTTATATAACGGTAAAAAATAATGAGAGCAATCAGCTTACCTTTAACTGAATTACCTCAATATGAGGAAATAAATAAATACCTGGACAAGCCCTTTGCCTGTGCAGAGGTGACTGGCTGCGTAGACTCCCAAAAGCTTCATTTCATTGATGGCCTTGGGAGTGAATTTAAGTACAGAATTATTGTTACCTACAGTGATCTCAGGGCAAAAGAGATCTATGAGGATTACAAGTTTTACGACAAGAATGTCACTGTATATCCTGCAAAGGACTTTATCTTTTACCAGGCAGATGTGCACAGTAACGAGATCGTAAGGCAGAGGATCCGCACCATGAGAAGGCTCCTGGAGGGAAGACCTGTCACAGTTGTGACCACCTTCTCAGCTCTTATGGCGCCACAGATCAGTGCAGATGTTATCAAGGACCATATCCTTTCTATTGATAAGCACAGACCTATCGATGAGATTGAGATCAGTAAGCGCCTTGTGACCATGGGCTACACCAAGAACTATCAGGTTGAGGGTCCTGGCGAATTCTCAGTAAGGGGAGACATTGTGGACGTCTTTGATCTGACTGAGGATAACCCATATCGAATTGAGCTTTGGGGCGACGAGGTTCAGTCCATCCGAAGCTTTGACATTATGTCTCAGCGATCAATTGATAAGCTGGAGTCTGTGGATATCTATCCTGCAACAGAGATTATCCTGGAAAAGAGCCGTCTAGAAGAGGGCATGGAAAAGATCCAGAAGGAATGCGATGAGACTGTAAAGACTCTGAGAGCCCAGTTTAAGACCAAGGAGGCTCACCAGCTTAAGACTCAGATAGAGGAGCTAAGGGAACAGCTCTTTGAGCTGGGTGCCTACGTGAATCTTGAAAGTTATATCAGATATTTTTACGACGATACAGTTACTCTGCAGGAGATATTCCCCAAGGGAAAGAGCTGTATCTTTATTGACGAGCCCCAGAGAGTAATAGAACATGCGGTGGCAGTGGAGACTGAGTTTAGAGAGAGCATGACCCACAGAGCCGAGAAGGGATATGTTCTTCCAACTCAGATGGATCTTCTTTATTCTACAGAGAACTGTATTGCAAGAATGGGAAACGGAAGAAGAGTTCTGATCGCAGCTCTGCCTATGCCTGCGTCACAGAATCTCTTTTCACCGGAAAAGAGCTGGGATATTAAGGCAAGAAGTATCGCGCCTTACAACAACAGCTTTGAATCTCTGGTAAAAGATCTTAAGGTCTATGCCAGAAACGGATATAGAGTACTGATTCTGTCTGGTTCCAGAACAAGAGCTAAGAGAATAGTTGAGGATCTTAGGGACAATCTTGTTACTGCGTTCTACAGTGAGGACCCGGGAAGAGTTCTTAAGCCTGGGGAGATAATGACCTACTACGGCAGAATCTTAAAGGGCTTTGAGTATCCTGATATTAAGTTTGCAGTTATTGCAGAGAGTGATATCTTTACCGAGCACAAAAAGAAGCGCAAGAAGAAAAAGGATAGCTTTACCGGTGAGAAGATATCAAGCTTTTCAGATCTTAAGATTGGAGACTACGTGGTTCATGAGGATCACGGTCTTGGAATTTACAGAGGAATTGAGAAGATTGAAACCGACCATGTGGTAAGGGATTATATCAAGATTGAGTACGGAGATGGCGGTAATCTCTACGTTCTTGCCACAGGTCTTCATGTTATTCAGAAGTACGCATCTGGCGGAGATGAGGAAACCACACATAAGCCTAAGCTTAATAAGCTGGGAAGTCTTGAGTGGAGCCACACTAAGAACAAGGTTAAGGCCGCGGTTGAAGAAGTGGCACAGGACCTTGTGGAACTCTATGCCAAGAGGCAGCAGGCAGCAGGCTATCAGTTCTCTAAGGATAATGTATGGCAGCAGGAGTTTGAGGATGCCTTCCCTTATCAGGAGACAGAGGATCAGCTCACAGCCATTGAGGATACCAAGAGAGATATGGAATCCTCCATTATCATGGACAGACTTGTCTGCGGAGACGTTGGATTTGGTAAAACAGAGATCGCTATCAGGGCGGCCTTTAAGGCAATTCAGGATGGTAAGCAGGTGGCAGTGCTTGTGCCTACTACTATCTTGGCTCAGCAGCATTACAATACCTTCTCAGAAAGAATGAGAGATTTCCCTGTAAGGGTAGACCTTATGTCCAGATTCAGAACTGCAGCAGAACAGAAGCGCACTGTTCAGGATCTTAAGAAGGGGCTTGTGGATATTGTTATCGGAACCCACAGATTATTGTCTAAGGATGTACAGTATAAGGACCTTGGACTTCTTATTGTGGATGAGGAACAGCGTTTTGGAGTAACTCACAAGGAAAAGCTTAAGACCCTTAAGGAGAACATCGACGTATTGACCCTTTCTGCAACACCTATTCCAAGAACTCTTCACATGTCACTGGTGGGCATAAGGGAGATGAGCGTTCTTGAAGAAGCACCTAACGACAGAATGCCGATCCAGACCTACGTTATGGAGTACAACGACGAGCTGGTCCGCGAGGCTATCGTCCGTGAGCTTTCGAGAAATGGTCAGGTTTACTACGTTTATAACAGAGTTAATACCATTGCTGATGTGGCGGCTCAGATACAGAAGCTGGTGCCAGAAGCTAACGTGGCCTTTGCCCATGGACAGATGAAGGAGTCAGAGCTTGAGAGGATCATGTATGACTTCATCGATGGAACAATTGATGTTCTGGTATCCACCACTATCATTGAAACTGGTCTGGATATTCCTAACGTTAACACCATGATCATCCACGACTCAGATAAGATGGGGCTTTCTCAGCTCTATCAGTTAAGGGGACGAGTTGGACGATCCAACAGGACAGCCTACGCCTTCCTTATGTACAAGAAGGATAAGCTGTTAAAAGAGGTAGCGGAGAAGCGCCTTTCGGCAATTAGAGAATTTACTGATCTTGGATCTGGCTTTAAGATCGCCATGCGAGATCTGGAGATCAGAGGAGCAGGAAGTCTTCTTGGAAGAAAGCAGTCAGGACACATGCAGGCTGTTGGTTACGACCTGTACTGTAAGATGCTTGGAGAAGCAGTCAGACACAAGAAGGGCGAAGAGACTGATGAAGATTACACACTTGAAGATATCAACACAAGTATTGATCTTGATGTCAGCGCCTTTATTCCTAACGAGTACATTCTTAACGAAGAGCAGAAGCTTGAGATATATAAGAGAATTGCCAGCATAGAAAGCCAGAGCGAAAGCGATGATATGAGGGATGAGCTTATCGACAGATTTGGCGAGGTGCCAGAAACTGCCGCTAACCTCCTTCGCATTTCAGTGCTTAGATCAAGGGCTCATTCTCTTTATATCCATGAAATCAAAGGCGGAGATGGGGAGCTGGAGATCAAGATCAATCCTAATGCCAAGATTGATTCCGGCAAGATACCGGGATTTATCGCATCCTACAAGGGCAACATGGCCTTCCACCCGGCGGGAGTTCCTTGTTTTGTCTACAAATATGAAAAGGACAAGAATCCAGAAAAAGCGGAGCGAAAACTCCTTGAGGATGCTGAGAGAATTATAGAAGAATTTGCAAAATTGAGGCAGTAATTTTCTTTAAAAAGGTTGTGGCATATGCTACAATCTTTTTAATTTCATTAAATAAATCTTACTAGAAGGTGAAGACATGACTAAAAAACAGATTCAGGCAAAAATTGCTGCAGTGAAGGCAGAGATTGAAAAGTACGAGGGTATTAAGGAACAGCTTGAGACTCAGAAGACAAATCTCTCCACTCAGAAAACTTCCCTTCATGATAACGTCTATGATCCAATTTCGGAGCCATATCCACTTTCAGGAGAATCAGGAGAAGACTGGGCAGGTCTTAATTATAATACTGCAGAAGACAAAAGGGGCGTATTATCAACCGGTCTTGGCACTTATGATGGGGAAATAGATACACTGTCTTCAGAAATTGATGAAGCCATCCAAGATGTTCAGGACAAAATTGACGAGCTTAATGAAGAACTTGAGCAGCTCACCAAAGACCTCGAGACTGCTCCGGATGAGGAGGAAACATCTGACTCTTCATCATCAGGAGGTGGATCTTCAGGTGCTACTGCGGGGAATAACACAACAAATTCCATGTCAGGAGCCTGATATATCTATATTTATGGCTTAGCCTGGTAAGGGCTATATCTACGTACTAGTTATCCATGCAGGGGAGGAAACATCGTGGTTTTTTACAGTAAAAAATATACATATGAAAATGTTGCAGAAGCAGATGGCGGAGGGGGAATCCCAAATGCAGAATCCAGGAGAGAGAAAGCAGCTTCGAATTCATCGTCTTCAACAGCCAGTGGCGACATCAAGATGGATGTTGATTACTACAACCAGGTAGTAGACAACATAGAGACCTGTAAGGCAGATATCATATCCACAAGCTCAGGTTATGTAGAGGCCGATGCGCTTTGCTTAAAGAATGATGTAATACCTGATTATCAGCAAGCTGATCACGATGTGGAAGATATGCTAAGGCTCTTTCAGGAGGAGACAGATGCAGTCATCAAGACCATGAGAAAAGTAAGAGATGATTACATTGCGGTAGATGACGCTAAGACCGAGGATGGAGCTGATATTTACTAATATTTACACCATAACTTAGACTAGAAAAAGGAAGCTTTAATAATGGGGAATACACACGAAGGGGCTGAGTGGCATCAGCCCAAGACTAGAGAATATTTCAATGACTGCTTTGATAATATCTACAATCCGTTTCAGGAATCTTCACAGAGTTTAATTGATGCACTCCTTGCCTTTGTTAATGATGATAATCATACAGGAACTGAGGCAGAGAGTTCCAAGACTTTCGTAGACGAAAGACAGATACAGCTGGTGTACGATACCATCAGCTGCATTTCGCTGCTCCAAAGTATGATGCAGGGTGGCGGATGTGACAATGTTGTGAGTCTTCTTGATGATTTCACTGAGTCACTTTCAGAGGATGATACAGCCATCTTAAAGACAGACCATCTTGATAAGATTATTGGAGACTTTGCTCAGTACAATACTGACTTTAGATCAGTTGCTACAGAGGTAAAGACTATTCATGATGAAGTTGAGAGCATCGCTTCTTCCTGTGATGTTATCAAGAAAAAGGTATATACAGACCCTGACCCTGAGACTTTAAAGACAAACTTCGACGACTTTACTAACGAAGATAAGACTGCGGGCTTTGTACCTGAGTTTCAGGATAAATTCAACACTTTCCTTGATGATCACGATGAAGATATAACAGGAAGTGACTTTGAGAATATTCTTGAAACAATTGTTTCTAACCTTACAGAGATTAAGAATGGCATTGGAAATGGTGACTTTGATATCACAAGATATGATGAGACCAAGGACAATATCAAGTGGACCAATGTAAAAGATGTCCTTTCTGAAGCAGGACTTACATGGTATGAGGACCTTTTGGCATCAGCTGCCATCTTTTTCCTGGGATTTCTCCCTACATGTCTTAGGGCAATCGCAGACCCTGTTATTGCTAATAACGGTAACTATATCAATGAGAGGGAGGATATCACTCTTTCAGGAAAGAGTAAGCTTTCATTTAAACGTTATTATAATGCGCTCTCAGAAAGAAAGGGCAGTCTTGGAACAGGCTGGACCTCTACTTTTGATGAGCGTCTTTTTATATTTGAAGACAGGATCAAAGCTCTTTACCCAGATGGAAGAGAAGGAATCTATGTTAAGTGCCCTAATCAGAAATCAAAGGACAATGTTCTTAAGAGAGAGGATGACCTAAACCATTCACTTTCCTATGACGGAATGGATGAATCTGAAAAGAGCGAAGATCCTTATTATGAAGAAGTCTTTATAGAGATTCACGGGGAGTCTGGAGTTCTTAAAAAGAGTAAGAAGGGCTACGACATTGTAACAGATGATGGTGTATTCAGGCATTTTGATGAGAATGGCTTTTTATCTTCTGTTGGAGATAATAACGGTGTCAGGTACGAAGTTGTAAATGACGTTATTTCTGTGGATGAAAAAGAACTTCTTGTTCCAAGGTATGCCATCGCAAAGAATGGAGAGAAGTTAAATTTTTACTACAACAAAGAAGGTCTGCTTCATAAGGTATCTGATCATACTGGAAGAACGGTTACATATGAGTATGAAGATGGTCACCTGACAGAGGTAACTTATCCTGATGGCACGTCACGGGGTTATAACTACACAGATGATGGAGTTATTGGAAGTGTGATCACTCCTAATGGCGCACAGGCTCTTATCAATGAATACGATGAAAAGAAAAGAGTTACCCGCCAGCAGTTCCAGGATGGCGGAGAGATCCTTTATTCATACAATGAAGAAGAGCACTATACAGAAGTAGTAGAGCAGAATGGCTGCAAAGTCCGTTACTACATAGATGAACTGGGAAGACATATCCGCACTTACTATGTAGATGAAGGTATTGAGGAAAAGTACACCTACAACGAAAGAAATTTAAAGACCTCTGTAACCGACAAAAATGGTGTAACAACAAAGTTTACTTATGATAATGCCGGCCGTATTACTGGTATCATCTGCGCTGGCGGAGTAAGAGAAAGTTTCACCTATGACAGTGAGGGAAGGCTCACATCAAGGAAAGACGCTGAGGGAAATAAGTATAAGTATGCCTACGGACTTGATGGGAACCTGTACTGCGTAACAGATCCGCTTGGAAACAGAACAAGATTCGACTATGACGATGGAAAGCTTATTGCTATCAGAAATGCTGATAATAAGAAGACCATCCTTACGCATGATGCCCAGGGAAATGTTAAGACCGTTACTGATATTTCCGGTGTTACAACAGAGTATGAGTACGACGACCTTGGAAGGTGCATCGCTACTATTGATGCCTTTGGAAACAGGACGGAGTATGCCTATAGTGCCAGCGATAACATCGAAAGCGTAATTGATCCATTAGGAAATCTTACCAGGTACATCTATGACAAGGCAGGAAACCTTACAGACCTGGTAAACCCTGATGGAAGTATCAGGAGCTGGAAGTATAACGAAATAGGTAAGCCTTCAGAGTTTGTGGATGAGGAGGGCAGGAAGACTAAGGTCTTTTATAACACTTCATGGGATGAGGAAAAGATAATCCTTCCTAACAGCGGTGTTATCTCTTACACCTACGATAAGCTTGGAAGAAAGACAAGCTTTACAGATCCTGTCGGAAGAAAGACAAGCTATACCTATGATAACAACGGAAATATCCTAAAGACAGATATATCTGATGGCGAAAAGGATTCTGAAAGCGGCAGCCATGTAACAAGGCATTACACCTATGATGCTCATGGACAGGTCCTTTCTGAGACAGACGGAAATGGCAATATCACACGTTTCGAATATGATAGAAATGGAAATCTTGTAAAGAGAATAGCTCCAAATGGTGGAGAACTCATTCAGGAGTTTGATGCTCTGTCACGTATAAGCAGGACTGTTGATGAGGCAGGAAATGTAACAACTTATGAGTATGACAATAATGGAAACCTGGTAGCTGTTACTGATCCAGCCGGTGCTATCACAAGGAATAATTATAAAGATGGACACTTAAAGAGTGTTACTAAAGAATCCAGCGATGGCCAGATCATAACCATCAGAGCATACCAGCATGACAGCCTTGGAAGAGTATGCAAAGAGAAAAGAGATAGCGGCGAAGTCTACACCTACGAAAGAGATGCCAAGGGCCAGATCATAAAGGCTACTTCTGAGACTGGAAGAGTTATCGAGTATGTCTTTGATTCTTGTGGACGAATAAAATCTGAATCTGACTGCGGTGATGAGACTTACTATGAGTATACCAAGACTGGAAAGCTAAAGGCTGTTATTACCCCTGATGGTGGCAGGACAGAGTATGCCTATAATGAACTTGATCTTCTTGAATCCGTAAGACGCCTTGGAACAGAGAGTGATGATAGTGAGAGGCTTACCCTCTATAAGTATGACCTTTCAGGCCAGCTTATAAATGTAGTTGATGCTCTGGGTAACAGCGACGAATATAGCTATGATCTTCTTGGAAATATAAGTTCTCGCATTGACAGGGATGGAAATAAAACTGTTTATACAAGAGACGGAAATGGCAATATAACAGGTATCGATTATGCCAACGGCGAAACTGTCCGCATGAAATATGATGCCCTGAATGTCCTTAAGGAGGTTCAGGATAGTCTTGGTCTTACTAAGATAAACAGTGATATTCTTGGTAGGATCATAGGGGTTACTACTCCAAATGGTGACACCGTAGGATATGAGTATGATGCAATGTCACAAAGAGCTACCGTCATCTACCCTGATGGAGCAAAGGCTTTTTATCATAGGGACGAGCTTGGCAATTTAAGGAGTCTTTCAAATATCTCTGCTGATGGTAAGGAAGAAACCACCAGTTACGAGTTTGATGGAGACAGCCGTCTTATTAAAAAGAGCTTTCCTAATGGAACAAGCACTTCCTATGACTACTATGAAAATGGTCTCTTAAGGAGCCTTGTCAGCACTGACGTTGAAGGCATCCTTGACAGATATGATTATGGCTACAACGAAAAAGGGTACAGGACTCGCATAGACAGGGCAAGGCGCGGTCTTGAGAATGTCAGTGGAACATATGATTATAGCTATGACGTACTTGGAAGGCTTAAGAGCGTTGCGAGAAATGGTCAAAAGATAAATGAGTATGAGTATGACAGCTTTGGTAACAGAGTAAGTGAAGAAAGCTTTGTTCCTGGAAGTAGCACATCTGACAGGATCAGCTACAGCTATGACGTTCTGGACAGACTTGTATCCAGAAAGGATAAGAATTCTACTACATCGTATGATTACGACAACAGGGGAAATCTTGTTCTTGAAAAAGAGCTGCATAACGATTTTGATAATCATGGCTCTGGATACAGAAGAGAATATCAGTATGATGCCAGAAACTATTTAAAGAGCATTACTGATATATCTGATGGAAGCCCAGTTACAACAACTTACAGCTATAACTTTGCAGGCCAGAGAGTTTCAAAGAATTTGGCTCTTGAGAAGATAGAGTATCTTACTGATATAACAAGAGATCACTACAACATCTTAAGACAGACAATAAATGGAAGCACAAGCTCTTTTGTCTATGATGGAAATTTAGTATCCATGAATAATGGATCTGATAATTACTACTATCAGCTGGATGAGCTTGGTAGCACCGTTGCCATGACTGGTACAGATGGAGCTGCGTTTAATAAAGCTGCCTTTGATCCATTTGGTAAGAGGCTTGAATACACCAAGAATGGAAATGTCATATCTCCATTTGCATTCACTGGCTATGTAGATGATGGTAATGGCCTATACTATGCTCAGGCAAGGCAGTACAACCCAGGCGTAGGAAGGTTTACATCTGAGGACAGAGTGAAGGGAATAATTGAGTTCCCAGGTTCTCTAAATAGCTACCAGTACTGTTTTAACGACCCTGTAAGATATGTGGACCTTAACGGTGCATGGCCTAGTCTAAGCGATATCGGTAAAGCTGTATCAGGAGCTGTTTCTAGTGTCAAGGAAGCAGCAACAAATGCTGTAAATACAGTAAGTGATGCTGCCCTTAAGTTTGGTGAGGAACATCCTGTATTAACTAAGATAGCTATAGGTGTTGCTGCAACAGCTGCAACTGTAGCAGTATCAGCAGCAGTAGTTGCTGCTGCACCGGTAGTTCTAGGAGCTATGGGAGTAGGAGCTGTTGGCGGTGCTATCATTACAGCAACAGCAGCAGGAGCAGTATCCGCTGCCGCTGGAAATGTAGTGACCCAGGGGCTTACCATGCTCACAGATAAGAATAAGCGAGAGGCGGGCTTTGACTGGAAGTCACTTGCTGTTGATACAGCTATAGGTGGTGTTACAGGATTTATCTCAAGTGGAGCTGGAGCACTTAAAGCAGGTGCTAATATTGCTAAGAATGCAACCGGGACCACAGCAATAAGGGATACTCTAAAAACAATTACTAAGGCTAGTGCAACAAAAGCAGTAGCAATGACTACAAGTAGAGTAAATAAAGATTCGGAAAAATAAGAAAAGGGAAAGCATCATCTTCATGATAAGATTAGATTTGCGAGAAAATAATCTAAGAGAAGGTGGTGCTTTCCATGTACAACAGTATACTACAGTTTATTCAGAAAGATATTAGAGAGATTGAATTAATTGTAAAAGAGCTCCTTGATGGGGAAAGAGATACAGCAGATCTGTCACAGGAGGTGCACAAACGGGTACTGAACCTTGGATGTAGTCTCGTAAGTGAGATATATGAACAGATAGATGAGGAGATATTTGGGAGCCTTGTAAGAAAAAACAGGTACTACGTTGAACATAAGGATATGCCCCGC
>NZ_JHWL01000026.1 GCF_000622085.1 Butyrivibrio proteoclasticus P6B7 | reverse complement strand
TCCCAAATATCTCCTCATCTATCTGTTCATATATCTCACTTACGAGACTACATCCAAGGTTCAGTACCCGTTTGTGCACCTCCTGTGACAGATCTGCTGTATCTCTTTCCCCATCAAGGAGCTCTTTTACAATTAATTCAATCTCTCTAATATCTTTCTGAATAAACTGTAGTATACTGTTGTACATGGAAAGCACCACCTTCTCTTAGATTATTTTCTCGCAAATCTAATCTTATCATGAAGATGATGCTTTCCCTTTTCTTATTTTTCCGAATCTTTATTTACTCTACTAACTTTTGCAATACGCACCATGAATGGAAATGTTAGAATTTAGAAGGGTTAGAGATTTGGTGGGAGATAGATAGCTCTTTTGACAGGGCAAATGTAAAAAATGTGAAAGCCCTTACATTTAGTCAAGATTTGCAAGTTTTTATAACATATATGAACTGACAAAGAATAAATTGAAATGTATGATATAAATGTCAAAGTAATAAAGCCCGAAAACCAAGGGGTTACGGGTTAGGATGGAGGGTTATATGGAACTTAGAACAGCATGCTCGCCTAGAGACGAGAAATACTACGATACCAAGAGACTTAGAGAAGAGTTTCTTATCGATGACCTTTTCAAGGCTGATGATATCAAGCTTGTTTACAGTCACATTGATAGAATCATTACAGGATCAGCAGTTCCTGTAAATAAGGAGCTAGTGCTTACAGCAGGAGATGAGCTTAGAGCTGAGTACTTCCTTCAGAGACGTGAGATGGGCGTTATCAACATCGGCGGCGCAGGTGTAATCACCATTGATGGCAAGAAGTACGATGTGGATTACAAGCAGGGAATGTACATTGGTATGGGTGCAAAAGATATCTCTTTTGCCAGCAAGGATAGCTCCAAGCCAGCCAAGTTCTACATTAACAGCGCACCAGCTCACAAGACATATCCTACAGTTCTCATTAAGAGAGAGGGAACACCTGAAGAAGGCGTTGTAATCATCAAGGATGAGAATAAGAAGGAACTGGGAAGCCTCGAGGGTGCTAACCACCGCGTAATTAACAAATACATTCTTCCAGGCCAGGTTGAGACCTGCCAGCTGGAGATGGGTATGACAGAGCTTAAGCCAGGCAGCGTTTGGAACACAATGCCATGTCACACACATGACCGCAGAATGGAAGTTTATCTTTATTTTGATATTCCTGAGGATGCCTTTGTAATGCACTTCATGGGCGAGCCACAGGAGACAAGACACATCATCATGAGAAATGAGCAGGCAGTTATCAGCCCTAGCTGGTCAATTCACTCAGGATGCGGAACACAGGCTTATACATTCATCTGGGGAATGGTTGGTGAGAACCAGGACTTCGACGATATGGATGATTGCGCAATGCAGGATCTTATGTAAAGATCAGAACCTTATAACTATTACGAACACAATTTAGGAGGGAATTACAATGGGAGACTTTTTAAAGAACTTTTCACTTGAGGGAAAGGTAGCATGGATCACAGGTGCTTCATATGGTCTTGGTCTTGCTTATGCAGTAGCATTTGCTGAGAGTGGAGCTAAGATCGTTTTCAACGATATCAATCAGGAACTTGTAGATAAGGGCCTTGAAGAGTACAAGAAGCGCGGAATCGAAGTATACGGAGCAGTTTGCGACGTTACTAACGAGGAGCAGGTGCAGAAGTTTGTTGCTGACGTTAAGGATAAGGTTGGTTCAATCGACATCCTTGTTAACAACGCTGGTATCATCAAGAGAATTCCTATGCACGAGATGACTCTTAAGGAGTGGAACCAGGTTATCGATGTTGACCTTACAGGACCATTCGTATGCTCAAAGGCAGTTCTTCCTGATATGATGGAGAAGAGATCTGGTAAGATCATCAACGCCTGCTCAATGATGTCAGAGTTTGGACGTGAGACAGTATCTGCTTACGCAGCTGCTAAGGGCGGACTTAAGATGCTTACAAGAAATATCTGCTCTGAGTATGGTCAGTACAACATTCAGTGTAATGCTATTGGACCTGGCTACATCGCAACACCTCAGACAGCACCTCTTCGTAAGAAGCAGGAAGATGGATCAATGCATCCATTCGACAGATTCATCCGTTCTAAGACTCCAGCTCAGAGATGGGGCAAGACAGAGGACCTTATGGGCCTTGCAGTATTCCTTGCTTCTCCAGCTTCTGACTTTATCAATGGTCAGGTTGTTTACATCGATGGTGGTATCTCAGCTTACATTGGCCAGGATCCATCCAACCTTGATCCATCCAAAATGGAGTTTGTAGACGAAGAAGACGCACAGTAATTTGATCAACAGCAGATTAATTCACAAGCATTTATGTGCTTGCACACTAAAATGCTTGTGAATTCAAGATGCGCCACACATGAGGAAAAAAGACATACGAATGAATATGAGTATGTCGATTTCCGAATGTGTGTAGCAATTACGAGAACGAAGAGAAGTAATTGCGGTGTTGATCACATAAAATATAGATATTTATAAAAAGAAAGGCAATTGAAATGGATAAGATTTGTGAAGAACTTTATAAAATTGGTATAGTACCAGTTATCGCAATTGACGATGCCAAGGATGCAGAGCCACTTGCAGAGGCACTTATTAAAGGCGGACTTCCAGCTGCAGAGGTAACATTCCGTACAGCAGCTGCTGAAGAGGCTATCAGAATCATTTCTGAGAAATTCCCTGAGATGATCGTAGGAGCAGGAACTGTTCTTAACAAGGAGCAGGCAGATCGCGCTAAGGCTGCAGGTGCTAAATTCATCGTAAGCCCTGGCTTTAACAGATCAAATGTTGAGTACATTCAGTCAATTGGTGTACCTGTAGTTCCTGGTACAGCAACTCCTGGTGAAGTTGAGCAGGCTATCGAGCTTGGTCTTGATTGCGTTAAGTTCTTCCCAGCTGAGCAGAATGGCGGAATTGCCAAGATCAAGGCTATGGCAGCTCCTTATACTAAGATGCACTTCATGCCTACAGGCGGCATCAACAAGAACAACCTCAACGACTATCTTGGCTTCAACAAGGTATTCTGCTGCGGTGGTAGCTGGATGGTTAAAAAAGATCTTATCGCTGCAGGCAAGTTCGATGAGATCGAAGCTATGACAAGAGATGCTGTAAATGCTATGCTTGGCTTTACAATGAAGCACGTTGGTATCAATGAGACAGATGCTGCAGCTGCTGAGAAGACAGCTGACATGTTCAATCTCTTTGGTTTTGGAACTAAGGTTGGCAATTCTTCTGTATTTGCCGGATCTGTAGTAGAGGTTATGAAGTCTCAGGGACGTGGAACACACGGTCATATTGCTATCGGAACCAACAACGTAGACAGAGCAGTATATCACCTTGGTAAGCAGGGCGTTAAGTTTGATGAGACATCCTTTAGCTTTGATGCTGATAACCACCTTAAGGTTGCTTATCTTGCAGAGGAGTTCGGTGGATTCGCTGTACATTTAGTTAAGAATTGAGAATTTCCACATAAACAATAGATTCAATGAATTAAGAGGAGAAAAGATATGTCAAAGAAAGTTGTTACATTTGGCGAGATCATGTTACGTCTTCAGCCAGATAATTATTTAAGATTTGTTCAGGTTGATCACCTTGAGGCTACATTCGGTGGCGGAGAAGCTAACGTATCAGTTTCACTTGCTAACTATGGCCTTGATTCAGTATATGTTACTAAGCTTCCTAAGCACGAGATCGGCCAGGCTGCTGTTAACTCACTTAGAAAGTATGGTGTTGATACAACAAAGATCACAAGAGGCGGCGACCGTGTAGGTATCTACTACAACGAGAAGGGTGCTTCACAGAGAGGTTCTAAGTGCATCTATGATAGAGCACATTCAGCTATCGCTGAGGCTACTAAGGAAGACTTCAACTGGGATGAGATCTTTGAGGGAGCTGAGTGGTTCCACTTCACAGGTATTACTCCAGCTGTAAGTGACAGCCTTGCAGAGATCACTCTTGAGGCAGCTAAGAAGGCTAAAGAGCATGGCCTTACAGTTTCCTGCGACCTTAACTACAGAGGTAAGCTCTGGAGCAAGGAGAAGGCAGGTAAGGTAATGGCAGAGCTTTGCCAGTACGTTGATGTATGTATCGCTAACGAAGAGGACGCCAATGATGTATTTGGCATCGCAGCTTCTTCTACAGACGTTACAACAGGTAAGCTCAACAGAGAGGGCTATATCGAGGTTGCGCAGAAGCTCACAGAGAGATTTGGCTTTAAGAAGGTTGCTATCACACTTCGTGAGTCTATCTCAGCTAACGACAACAACTGGAGCGCAATGCTTTACACAGATGGTCAGGCTTACTTCTCCAAGAAGTATGCACTTCACATCGTTGACCGTGTTGGCGGCGGTGATTCCTTCGGCGGCGGACTTATCTACAGCTGCGTAAACGGCTTCGATCCTCAGGCTACAATCGAGTTTGCTGTAGCAGCATCTGCTCTTAAGCACTCAATTGAAGGCGACTTCAACCTTGTTACAGTTGATGAGGTTAACAAGCTTGCTGGTGGAGACGGTTCAGGACGTATCCAGAGATAATAGGTATTTGATAATAGACTTAAATATATAAATAATTTATCAAAATATCATACATTCGAAATATTATTGTGGTCCCTTTGACGGTATAATGTACTCGTAGTATTGTGCATTATTACGCTCTGAGGGACCATTTCTATGAAAATAGAAAAATCCATAAACACATTGCTCCTGTTTGGAGCAGTGCTTGTTTTGCTGATAACTGCATATATGACAGACATAATAATAGTCAATAACAGCGTATCATTCACGTATAGTGGTGATATAAGCCTTACTGGCTCTAGGCTTTCTGACGTCATTTATGGAAAGGTCAATAAATCCGGTGTCTGGCAGAGTAGCAGAGGCTATGGCATCCAGTACGACTTTACCCTTTACAATAATGGAGAGTTTGATCTTACAAACTGGAGCATAACTGTTGATGTTCCAGCTGGAACTGTTGTAGAAAGTGCCTGGAACGTGGAAGTGGACGTTACTAATCCAGAGCATTTAGAGTTCACACCTGTTTATTACAACAATGTTCTGGAGCATAATGGAGATATTTCTTTTGGATTTATCCTGGACAGTACGGAAGATTACGATATTACTCAGATAAATGTCTTTGGATATGAATACTATGGCTCCGATAAGTCTATTGTTAGAAAGATTATCCTTGGACTTGTGATTGTCTGGGGAATCCTATTCGTAGGTTTCATCGTTACAAGGCTTAATCTAAAGAATTATAGAGAAAGACAGAAAAATGATATAAAGATAATTCTTCAGTCCATGAATACATTCATAAGCTTCATTGATGCCAAGGACCCTTATACCAGGGGTCATTCTAAGCGTGTTGCCATGTATGCTGCAGAGATTACTAAGAGAATGGGTCTTTCTGAAGATGAGGTCCAAAATGTGTACTACGCTGGTCTCCTTCATGATGCAGGTAAGATCAGTGTTCCTGATGCGGTTCTTAATAAACCGGGTAAGCTCTCTGATGATGAGAAAAAAGCTATTCAGAATCATACAATAGCTGGTGGTAAGATGCTTAAACAGTTTACAACCCTTAGAGGCGTAAGGGAGACAGCTCTTTATCACCATGAAAGATATGATGGAAAGGGATATCCTGAGGGACTTAAGGGAGAAGCTATTCCTCTGTATGCAAGAATAGTGGGCGTTGCAGATTCCTATGACGCCATGAGTAGTAACAGAGTATACAGAAGGCATCTTAACAAGGATGAAATCATGAATGAGATGCAAAAGGGCGCTGGAACTCAGTTTGATCCTAATATTGTCACCTATATGGTGGACATGATCAATGATGGATACGTCAATGTAGTTAAGATGGAGACCTATGACCAGGATGAAACAAGGGCTAATTTCCATCTGACAGAGGAGGATATTCCTACTCTTTACATGAGAATTTAACGAAATACAAAAAATATTTCTTGACATAGTTTTAACCATTACGTAATATTGAGTTATGAAATCGGTTTCAGACAGTCCCCAAGACGGAGCTATTATGGAGAAAGATAGACTGAACACCGCTAAGACCATAACTATCTATGATATTGCGGCGGAAGCAGGAGTATCTGCTTCTACTGTTTCTCGTGTACTAAATGGTAGTGCATCTGTTCGTAAAGAAAAGAAAGAAAGAATCCAACAAATAATTGAAAAGTACGATTTTAAGCCTAATGCTCTTGCGAAAGGTCTCTCTGATACTGCAACCAAAAGCATTGGAATTCTTGTGGCTGACGTAAGAAATCCATACTATTCAGAGCTTTTTGTGGCCTGTGAGAAGGCTGCAGAAAAGAAAGGGTATTCCGTTGCGCTGGTTAACTTCCACAGTTCCAAGGAAAGAGAGATGTCTCAGCTGGACGTGCTTGTACAGCAAAGAGCTGATGCTATTATCCAGATGGGCGGAAGAGTAGACGACCTTATTACCGATGATACATATGCTGAGAAGGTTAGGAAGATTTCTGGTACCATTCCTATCGTTATTACAGGAAAGCTTGATAAGACTGCAGTTCACAGCGTAGTTATCGATGAATCCCTTGGTATGGATATTGTGATGGATCACCTGATCAAGCTTGGACACAAGAAGATTGCCCTGGTTGGCGGCGAAATGAGAGTAGTTTCAACCTACAAGAAGTATCAGAGCTACAGAGAAGGTCTTGCCAAGTACGGCATTACTGAAAGAGGAGAGTACGTTGTAAGTAGCTCCTATGATCCTGAGGCTGGATATGAGGCCACTAACAAGGTCCTTGAGCTGGAGGACAGGCCAACAGCCATCATTACAATCAATGACTTTGCTGCCAGTGGTGCTCTCAGGAGTATTATGGATCATGGCCTTAGGATTCCTGAGGATATCTCCATTGCAAGCTTTGATAACACCTACATCGCTAATCTTACGGTACCTAAGCTTACAAGTATTGATTATAACTACAAGGATTATGGCAAGAAGCTTGTTGACACCGCTATCAAAGTTTCAAAAGGCCAGGAAGTGGCTTCAGTACAGATGGTTCAGCCAAGACTAGTGGTAAGAGAGAGTACAGGGCCAGTTCCAGTTTAGAATAATTGTATACAGGGTTTTTGTTAGTTTTTCACAAAAATTAGGGGAAGTTAATAAAATAACTTCCCCTTTTTGTTGCATATTGCCAAAAATGAAATCGGTTTCAAAAATTCCATTGACGTTTCTTGTGTATATGTGATTAAATAAATATATGAAATCGGTTGCAAATAGTAAACTTGCACAAATGGGGACTGCGAATTCACGATTTTTGTAATCGAGATTTAGTAAGTAGGAGGACATTATGAATAAAAGCACTAGTACATCTTCTACTACAGGAATTAAGAAGCGCGGATTTTTTGAGACACTTTGGAGATACAGAGTTCTCGAGCTGATGTGCTTACCTGCAGTAATCTTTTTCTTTATGTTTAGTTATATGCCTATGCCAGGTATCTGGGTGGCCTTTGTAAAATATAACTATCGTGACGGAATCTTTGGAAGTAAATTCGTAGGATTGGATAATTTCAAATTCCTCGCAGAGTCTGGTAAGCTCTTTGATCTTACTAAGAACACTATCCTTTATAATATTGCATTCATTCTTCTTGGTAATCTTCTTGCAATTATAGTTGCTATCTTACTTAATGAGATGCAGAGCAAGATGTTTAAGAAGGTTTCACAGACAATGATGTTCCTTCCATATTTCATTTCACAGGTTCTTGTAGGAATTCTTGTTTACAACCTTTTGAACTATGACTACGGTTTTGTTAATGAGATTCTTACAGCTCTTGGAAGAGAAAAGTGGGGACCATATTCAGACAAGGATGTATGGCCTGTAATTCTTGTAATCGTTCACTTATGGCAGCAAACAGGTTACAACTCAGTTGTTTACTTCGCGGCTATCATGGGAATCGATGCAGAGATCATTGAGGCGGCTAAGGTTGATGGAGCTAACGCTTTCCAGAAGATCAGATACATCATTCTTCCAGGACTTAAGCCTACAATCGTAATTCTTCTTTTGTTCGCTCTTGGTGGAATCGTTAGAGGTAACTTCGGATTGTTCTACAATATCATTGGTACTAACTCACTTCTTTATGAGAAGACCGATATCATTGAGACATTCGTTTATAGAGCAACTATTACAGACTTCAACTTCTCGACGGCATCAGCGGTTGGTCTTTATCAGTCACTTATCGGATTTGTTATGGTTATGACTGTTAACTTCATTGTTAAGAAGATCGATCCAGATTATTCATTATTCTAAGAAGGAGGAGCGTAGTAATGGCAAATAATAATCAGGTTGAAATGACCGGCGTTAAGGTTAAGCTTGGCGCTTCAGATATTATAATCAGAACTGTAGGATATGTACTGATAAGCCTTTACGCACTTGCTTGCGTATTCCCTTTCTTGATCATCATTGGTACATCATTTACAAACGAAACAGTTATCAGAGCGGAGGGCGTTAAGCTCATCCCTAAGGAATTTACAGTTAAAGCATATGAGATGGTAGTAAGAGGCGGAATGATCTGGAAGTCATATGGACTTACAATTACTCTTACAGCCTGCGGAACAGCAGTAGGACTTCTTATTATAGCTATGACAGGATATGCACTTCAGAGAAAGGATTTCCCTTTCAGAAACGTTATATCCTTCTACATTTACTTTACATCATTGTTTTCAGCAGGACTTGCTCCATATTACCTTCTGATGACACAGACTTATAAGCTCAACGACAGCTACCTTGCAGTATTTTTCCCACTGCTCATGTCACCTTGGCTTATAATCCTCATGAAGAACTTCGTTAAGGCGATTCCTCATGAGATCACAGAGTCAGGTAAGATTGACGGAGCTGGAGACCTTAGGATCTTCACAAGCCTTATCCTTCCAATGCTTAAGCCTGCACTTGCTACAATAGGTCTTTTCCTTGCACTTGGTTATTGGAATGAGTGGTATCAGTCATCACTGTTCCTTAGCAGTAGAGTAGCAGTTAAGCCTCTTCAGTGGCAGCTTTACAAGGTTGTTAACGAGACACAGGCCCTTAAGAACTCTATCGCTGGTCAGTATATCCAGCTTACAGATGTTCCTACAGAGTCACTTAAGATGGCAACAGCAGTAATGGCTACGGGTCCTATCGTATTCCTGTACCCATTCGTTCAGAGATATTTCATTGGTGGTATTACAGTAGGTGCCGTAAAAGGTTAAGTTGAGCAGAACTATCTTGTTACAGGTACAAAAACACGGGTATAATTAACTATGTATGTAACCCCGAGGGGGGTTCAGATATTTTTCTTAAAGGAGGATTGAAATGAAGAAAAAGTTATTAGCAACATTACTTAGCTTAAGCATGGTAATGGGTATCGTAGCTTGTGGTAAAACACCAGCTGATACTAACACAGGATCTGACAACAGTCAGTCAGGAAACACAACTCAGGGAACAGATTCAACTGGATCTGAGACAGCTTCTGATATCGATCTTTCAGAGCACGTTGTTATCACTTACATGACAACTGGTGGTGCTCCAGAAGGAAACCAGACAGATGAGATGCTTAGACAGCTCAACGAGATCCTTACAGAGAAGGTAAATGCAGAGCTTGAAGTTTACTACATCGACTGGACAGATTACCTTTCAAACTACAACCTTACACTTGCTCGTATGGATGGAACAGTAGACCTTGTTGGTACTGCTTCTGACTGGCTTGATGCTTGGCCAAATGCTAAGAACGGCGCTTTCCTTGAGCTTTCAGAGGAAATGCTTCAGACATACGCTCCTAAGACATGGGAGTCAGTATCACCTGAGCACTGGGATCTCTGCAAATACAACGGCAATATCTACCTTATGCCTGAAGATAACTATGCACAGTGGACTAACCACGGTTTTGCATATCGTCTTGACTGGGCTAAGGAAGCTGGACTTGCTGATGGCGTAAAGAGCTGGGAAGACCTTACAACATACTTCAGATATGTAAAAGAGACATATCCTGATGTTATTCCTTGGGATTCAGACGGAACACAGTATGCAACAATGGTAGGTGGATGGATCACATCTCACTCTAACTATGTACCTATCGATGGTATCAACGCTGGCGCTATGTGGGGCGGTTCTAAGGACGACCTCTACACAGTATATTCTCCTTACATGACAGATACAGATTCACTTGTTGAGTTTGCTAAGATGATGAAGGAATGGGATGAGATCGGCGTTTGGAAGACAGACGTACTTAACAACACATCTTCAGATAACAGAGAAGATTACAAGATCGGTCGTGTAGCAGCTGAGCAGCACCACACACAGACTTGGACAGATCTTTGCTCACACAAGGATGGTTACACAATCTATGACGATCCTAACGCAGAGACAGGCTTCTTCTACTTCGGTGAAGAGACAAAGAACGTTGTAGCTCTTTCTATCACACACGGTGCTATGGCTGTATCAGCAGCTTCTAAGAACCCTGAGAGAGCACTTATGGTTTATGACCTTATCAGAAATGATGAGGAGTGCTACAGGCTCTTCAACTATGGTGTTGAGGGTGTTTCTTACGAGATCACAGAAGACGGCATGAGAAAGACTCCAGACGGATACAACTCAGCTACAGACGGAATCTCAGTTAACTACTGGTGGGGACGTAACGACGACCTCGAGATCAAGGATTCTACACTTAACTGGGATGCTATCGAGAAGCTTTACAAAGAGTATGATGCAATCAAGATCGACTATCCATATGGTCAGTTCGTTCCTGATGTAGATGATATTCAGTCTAAGATTGATAACATCAACGATATCCACACAACATACATGAAGCAGATCGCATTTGGTAAGTACAACGGAACTCCTGAGGAGATTGTTGCTGAGTACCAGGCAGCTCTTCAGAAGGCTGGTATCGATGAAGTTACTGCAGCTCTTCAGGCTCAGTTCGATGCTCTTTACAAGTAATTGACAGGCATATAGAATTCGAGATCAGAATAGCTATATTTGATGCTTGATTTAAAAGGGAATACTGTTAATTTTTGGCAGTATTCCCTTTATTAAAAAGAAAAGGAAACCAAAATATAATTTGTGGTTTACTTAAGGCTTTTATTTCTATATATTTATTTGGCTTTAAACTCAAGTAAATATATAGGCACAAAAGCTTATAGTTATTGTTATATGGGAGATCATACTATGGGAAAATTTGAGATCAAGGATACTTTTTATTTGAATGGTGAGCCTTTTAAGGTTATAGCTGGTTCTTTTCACTATTTCAGAACTGTTCCTGAATATTGGACTGACAGATTGCTTAAGCTCAAGGCTCTTGGCTGCAATACTGTAGAGACCTATATTCCATGGAATCTTACAGAGCCCAGGAAGGGTGAATTTAATTTTGAGGGCTTCTGCGATGTGGAGAAGTTCATTCAGACAGCTACTGAGCTTGGTCTTTATATCATAATCAGACCTTCTCCATATATCTGCGCAGAGTGGGAATTCGGCGGACTTCCAGCTTGGCTGTTAAAAGACAGAAACATGCGCCTTAGAGTCAGCTACAAGCCATTCCTTGATGCAGTAGAGGATTATTATAAGGTTCTTATGCCTAAGATCACCAAGTATCAGATTGATAACGGTGGCAACATCATCCTCATGCAGATTGAGAATGAATACGGATATTATGCTAATGACCATGAGTACATGAAGTCTATGAGAGATCTTATGGTTAAGTACGGTGTAACAGTTCCTCTTATTACTTCTGATGGCCCTTACCATGAGAGCTACAGAGGCGGATATGCTGAGGGTGCCCATCCTACAGGTAACTTTGGATCCAAGACAGAAGAGAGATTCAATGTTATTAAGGAGTACACCAATAACGGACCACTTATGTGTGCTGAATTCTGGGTTGGCTGGTTTGACCATTGGGGAAATGGCGGACATATGAAGGGCAATCTCGTTCAGAGCACAGAGGATCTTGATAAGATGCTTGAACTTGGTAATGTCAGCATCTACATGTTCCAGGGTGGCACTAACTTTGGCTTCATGAACGGCTCTAACTATTACAACGAGCTTACTCCTGATGTTACAAGCTATGACTATGACGGAATCCTTACAGAGGATGGTCAGATTACAGAAAAGTATAGAAAGTACAAGGAAGTTATTTCCAAGTACGTTGATATTCCTGAGGTTGAGCTTAAGGACGATATCAAAAGAACTGCCTATGGTAAGCTCACATGCAAAGAAAAGGTATCTCTTTTCTCTGTAGTTGATGATCTTAGCACACCAGTACATCTTCCATACACAGTTAACATGGAGGAGCTTGATCAGAGCTATGGTTACATTCTCTACAGATCAAGACTTCATTCCGAGGCAGGAATTGCCAAGCTTAAGCTGTGGGAGACTTCAGACAGAGCCAATGTATTTGTAGATGAGAATCCACTTATCACTCTTTACGATCTTGAGCTTAACGATGAGCACAACATTCCTATGGAGAAGTACCTGGCATGCTCACAGCCAGCTCAGATGCTTGCTGGTAAGTTCATGATGGAGCATGGTCTTACTCCTGAGACAGCAGCTGCTGCAATTGGAGAGGCAGGTCTTTCTACAGGCACATTACAGGGCCTTAACGAGAAGTTTGATATTCTTGTTGAGAATATGGGTAGAGTTAACTTTGGACCTAGAATGGAGACCCAGAGAAAGGGTATTAACCGCTGCGTACAGATTAACGGTCATATCCACAATGATTGGGATATTTACACTCTGCCACTTGATAACGTGAATAAGGTTGATTTCTCCAAGGATTACAAGGAGGGAGTTCCAGCCTTTTATAAATTCACCTTCGATGTTACAGAAAAGGGTGATACATTCCTTGATTTCGAGGGATGGGGTAAGGGCGTAGCCTTTATCAATGGCTTTAATCTTGGTAGATTCTGGGAGATCGGACCCCAGAAGAGGCTTTACATCCCAGCTCCACTTCTTAAGGATGGCGAGAATGAGATCATTATCTTCGAGACAGATGGTAAGGTTAGAGACACAATCGAGCTTAAGGATGAACCAGATATCGGTTGATCATATTAGATAATTCAGATTTTGGCGGTTCCGAAATCTTGGATTATAGATAGTTTTTTGCTTTTTGTTTACAGGAAGAGGCTGTAGTTCACTGGTTGGACTACAGCTTTTTTCTGTGTTTTTATGCCATTATTAGCGTCAATCCATGAATCTAATCTTGAAAAACAATATAAAAATCGTGAGAAACAATATAAATATATCGAAAAACAATAAAAATATATTGACATTCAATTTTGGTAGGTGTATTCTCTGAAATATAAAGAATATTCTTTTATCAAAAACGGAGGAAATTAGTAATGGAAAGAGATAAGAAGGGCAGATACAGTGGAGAGACACTTAGCATTTTTGCAACCAAGGCATTCATCATAGTTCTTGGAATCGGAGCAGTACTAATGTGCATCTTTGGACCATCAATTGTGGACATCATTATGCACAAGGCCACTCCACTTCTTCCAGACATCATCAGATATTGGGTGATGTTAATTGGCGGATATATCTGCGCAGCATTATTATTTGCAGTTCTTTTCTTATTATTTGGATTAGTTGTAAGGATTGAGAGAGGAGAGGTGTTCACAACTCAGAACGTTAAGAGCCTCAATCTTCTTAGTAAGCTGGTGTTTACAGCTTCACTTTCAACTTTCCTTATCGGTGTCACCTGTACCTACATGATACTGATCATTACTCTGGCAGCTTCATTTATCACATCCATTATCTGTGTCATCAAGCACGCTTTTGCTAAGGCAGTTGAGATGAAGGATGAATTGGATCTTACAGTATAAGGAGGCGGCCATGATAAGAGTTAATTTGGATGTTGTAATGGCGATGCGCAAGGTTGGCGCAGGAGATCTGGCGGAGCGAGTGGACATTACTCCCGCTAATCTGTCTATTTTGAAAAATAATAAGGCTAAGGCAATCAGATTCTCAACCCTTAACGCTATTTGCAAGGAGCTGAATTGCCAGCCAGGAGACATACTTGAATATGTCGATGAAGACGAGGAGTCTTAAGGAGACGAAAATGGAAGAAACAAGAAATAAAAAAGTATTTGTTTGGGCGGCTATAGCCAGCTACTTTGTTGGATATTTCTATATTAAAGAGATTGCCTTTGAAAACGGCATTTTTCATGGGGTTACTAATCTGGGCAGACTTGTATTTGTAGTTCTTTTCCTTGGTCTGGTTGAGGTATTTGCTCAGAAGATGGGCGTTACCTACAAATCCCTACGAGAGAGGAAGGTGTCTATCGTAGAACCAGCGATTTTCCTTCTTTGCTGCATTTTACAGACCGTTGGTATTTTCATCCGCGGAGCTTTCTATCGTGATGATAGCCTGACTTTTCTTGTGATCATGATGTGGTATTTCACAATTATCTACTATATTCTTGCAAGAACCGGCTCATTGTCCGCAGGCAGAAGTGGAATACTTTTCCCACTGGACGGTTTTCAGGGATGCTTCTCAGTGCCTGTGTTTAACGGCTTTTTGAGAGCAACAACTCTTTTACCTAAGAAGAAAGCTGACACTCCTAATTATGTAGCACCTGCAGGCGCTGATACACCATCTAACGGGGCTATTAGTAACGATGGGCTTGAGATGGTAGACCTTAATGCAAAAGAGCTGTCTAATAAGAAGGAAGAAGAGAAGAAGAGTTCAGTTGGAATCATTGCGATCAGCGTAGGTATCGCACTTGTAGTATGCATCTATGCAGCAGCGCAGCTGTCTGCAGCATCAGATACCTTTAAGGGAATTGGTAATAATTTGCTTAATAGCATTGCACATATCTTTGATAAGGATTTCCTTCGCAAGGTATGGCATAATTTGTGGCTCTTTGTTATGTCTATTCCTGTTGGAGCTTATCTCTTTGCTCTGGTAGCTGGCTCCATCAAGAAAAAAGGCCCATATTGCCCAATGGTCCGCTTTGAATATGAGACAAGAGACTGGCACAAGCTTCCTGGATATTCAGCTTACATCGTAGTTGGCAGTGTGATCCTGATCTACACCTTGTTCCTTGGCTCAGCAATTTATGATTTTGTAACTCATCAGGGCCTGTTCGCACAGTCTGCCCACATTGCAGCGATGCGTGCAATAGGTAGCTTCTGGAGCCTTATCAAGGTTGTTCTTCTTAACATTGCCATTATTGCCGGCTCCTGTCTGTTCTCTAAGAAGGCCCTGTGGGAGGATAAGAAGACTAAGGGACTTATCACAGTTCTTTTCATCTATGCCCTTGGATTTGCAATCCTTGCAGCCTTCAACCTCTATGTGGGCTACATTGGCCAGTACGGATTCACACCAAGAAGACTCCTTTCTGGCTGGGTGGTTGGAAACGTTATCCTGTGGTGCATCCTTCTTATCATCCGTTTCTACAAGAAGATTCCTGCAGCCCAGATTGGAATCGTAACAGCTGCCATCACCTTCTCAATGCTTTGCTGCGCATTCCCTGCTGGGGTTATGCACTAAAAATAGCGAATGCGGATAAGACAGTTCTTATCCGCATTTTAAATCTTATCCTACATGTCCATAAAAGTGACCATCAAATTCTTTGAAATAAGTCTCTTCAATCTTTCTCATATACAAAACGATGTCGTCATCGCCGAAATAGAGCTCAATACGGATAGATCCGACACTTTCGCCGATAAGATGTACCTTTATAAAGAGGACATTATCTCTAAGCCAGGTAGCACCTGCGGTGTAGGCAGTGTTGTACTTCTTAAAGACGCCTTCTTGCATAGAATCTATACCAAAGACAATTTGGCGGTCTTCAGATTCGGTGCTTAATACAATAGAAGAAGCGCCGTCATTAGATAAGGAGACCATAAGCTTTTTGTAACCGTGTTGGTTCTCTGATAGGCTATAGCTGTAACATCCAGATTTAGCAGAAGAGACTGACCTTTTAAGCAAATAGCTCTCCGGAACCCTTGGTGGTGCAATAACTAGTGCATCAGCATATTCCATAAGATTCTTGTAATCAAGCTTCAGATTAGTATTAGAATTATTATTAAAATCATTACTAACTTTATCTACACTATTTATTGTATTCAAACTTTTAGAACTATGCTCATCCTCCTCAATCCCCGGTAGCAGAACATCATATATCCCATCATAAATAATCTGATTTCCTCCAGCCATTCCCTGAGTATCAGCAGTAGTCATCACCAGCAGATCATAGGAAGGAATAGAGATTGCCAGCTGTCCGCCCATGCCGAACAGCACATAGCCGCCCTTTTCATTCTGCCAGATCTGCATGCCATAGCCCTGGCCCTCGCTTGGAAGAGGAGAGGTCATGATGGTATCACTGATATTAGAAGTGGCAGCCCCGATGTATTCAGGATTTATCAGGGTCCTGACCTGCCCATCAGAACAGCAGATAGTTCCTTTCTTACTGAGAACATATAGAACCTTAAGAACATCCATTGGTGTAGCCATAAGCCCCGAACCGCCCATAGAGACGCCAAAGGGATCCTTCACCATATATGAATCCTCACTAAAGTCCACATGCTTAAGGAGTCTGTTCTTCATGAAATCAAGAAACTCCATCTCAGAAACCTTCTCAATCAAGGCGCACAGCACATGGGCTGCAGAAGTGTCGTAGTGGAAGATGGTGCCAGGCTTATGAGTTGGAGCCACGGTAAAAAAGCTCTCCACCCAATCAGAAGTCATGTCCACCTTGTAGGTGCAGGCAGCGTGACAGGTTCGCATCTCTAGCATATTCCTTATAGTGGTAGCCTTGATCCAGGGATGAGTGTCAGCAGTAACATATTCTGGGAAATAGTCGCAGATAGACGCATCCATGGACACCTTTCCCTCATCTGTCAAAAGAGCTATGCCAATCCCCACAAGACTTTTAGTAATAGAGAACATGCGATGAAGTGTGGCAGCTTTGTATGGAGCATAGTATTTCTCAAATACTAGCTCATCGCCCCTCATAATAAGGAGAGAGTGCATAGGCACATCCTTCTTATTCCAGTATTCAAGCATGTTACGGATTGCTCCTGATGGAATTCCCTTTTCTTCTGGAAGTGCAGTTTTTATAGTGAACATAGGTTACTCCTTGATATTAGTAAAATGTTAAGGATTTCAGCAGTCTTATAAACCTTATTTATAAATCTATAATAGTGCATTTTTAATATAAAAATCATCTGGGATATCTGCAGCAATTACAGACAATTATGAACAGGAGGCTTTCTATTAGTCCTCGATAACCCAAGGCTTAGGATATGCAAATACATTTTCTTTGCTTTAATTATTATAATTGAATAAGGATGGCGATTTGTGTATAATTAATAGCTAGAATAATTGTTTTTGCGAGGGAATTATGTCATCTATTATCCAGAATAATCAGGTTTTTAATAATGAGATTCCATTCTGTAGAGTCTACAGCATGGACAGTAAGAAGCAGTTGGAAGAGAGATTTTTAGCCCACAGGATTTCTTATTTTATCGAGTGGCAGGATAAATCAATTCTTCAGAGACTCTTCGATAGAAGCGGTAGCAAGATTGTATGTACCTTCAAGATCAACAAGGGCGAGCTTGCAAGAGCAAGAGAGTTAGCTCAGGGAATCGAAGGCATCAAGTTCAAGGACCACGGAGAACTTAAGGACGACAAGATCAAGAGACGCAGCGAAGCGGTCAAGGAAGAGGACACAGGAATGGATCTTCCTAAGCTTAAGTTCGAAAACGGAGCCGAGAACACAGAAGAGGAAACACAGGAATAATTATTAGCGAGTAGGGGAGCAATTACTCTACTCGCTATATTTGAGTTTTGATACATTGAGTTTATGTTTTAAGGTAGAAGATTATGAGTGAGAAGAAGACAACAACTAGTAAATTTGGCAAGCCATCTAATAGCGGTAAAAGAACTACATATAAAAAGGCAGCACCAAAGCCTGCCCAGGAGAAGTCCACCCCATCCAAGAAGTCCCGTTGCCCATACTTCAAGAAATGCGGCGCTTGTCAGATGATCGACACCCCATATCCTAAGCAGCTTCGTCAGAAGCATGCCCACGTGGCAGAGCTTCTTGAACCATATACAAGAGTTGCATCCTTTATTGGAATGGAAGAGCCAGAGCACTACAGATGTAAGGTTCATGCTGTCTTTACCCATGATAAGAAGGGCAATCCTTTATCAGGTATCTACAGGGAGGGAACCCATGACGTGGTTCCTATTGATACATGTCTTTTAGAGGATCAGAAGGCAGATGCAATCATCGCTTCTATCCGCGGAATGCTCAAATCCTTTAAGATCAAGACCTACGACGAGGACAACGGCTATGGTCTTCTTCGTCATGTCCTTATTCGTATCGGTAAGAACACAGGGGAGATCATGGTGGTACTTGTTACTGTATCCCCAATTTTCCCATCCAAGAACAACTTTGTGAAAGCTCTTTTAAAAGAGCATCCAGAAATTACCACAATCGTTCTTAACGTCAATGACAAGCAGACCAGCATGGTACTTGGAGACAAGGAAAAGCCCATGTATGGCCCAGGCTTTATCTATGATATCTGCTGTGGCATGAAGTTTAAGATCAGTCCTAAGAGCTTCTATCAGGTTAACCCTGTTCAGCAGGAGGTTCTTTACAACACAGCCATCGAGATGGCAGATCTTAAGGGTGATGAAGTGGCCCTTGACTGTTATTCAGGCGTTGGCACTATCGGAATTATAGCAAGTCCTCATGTTAAAGAGGTTATTTCCGTTGAGCTTAACAAGGACGCTGTTAAGGACGCCAAGATCAATGCCAAGATTAATGAAGTTAAAAATATTACCTTTTATGAGAATGATGCCACACGCTTTATGCAGCAGATGGCGGAATCAGGAGACAAGGTGGATTTGGTGTTCATGGATCCTCCAAGGGCAGGCTCCACCCCGGAGTTCATTGAGTCCATGGCTGCACTTGCCCCTAAAAAGGTGGTTTACATATCATGCAGTCCCGATTCCTTAGCAAGGGACCTTAAGCTCATTGCCAAGAAGGGCTTCAAGGTAGAGAAGGCGGTGCCTGTAGACATGTTCCCATTTACAAGATCTATCGAAACAGTTGTTCTCTTGAAGAAGTCAAGCGTAAGCGTAGACTGAGTCTAGAGAACACTGTTGTTCTGGCGAGCACGAAGTGCGAGAGCAGAACTTCATTGTTTAATTCTCGCTACAATTCTTGAAGAAACATCGATATAATCCGCAATAATTGTCGCAAGAACAGCAACAATTGAAGAGAATGTGTAAAAAGTATGAACAAATTTTGATTTTTTCATACAAAATAGGAAATTTTGTTGAAACTACGTACACTTTGCTATTATAATCAAGATGAGACTGTTGGTTTCCTGAAAAGAGGTACATATGATTTATGTTGTATGTTTCTTTATTGCGTTACTAGTCCTTCTTTTTATAATAGCATTTGGGGAGATAGTGGATGTCAATATTGTACTTCTTGTGGTTGTAGTTTCCATAAGTAATGGTGGATACTATGCGTTAACCTTTTCCAAGAATATCGATGAGGCTCTTCTCGCTAGTAAGATTATTTACGTAATAGGAATATTTGCACCAGTTCTGGTGTTTCTAATATTATGTGATCTGTGCCAGATTCACATTTCTAACATTATCAAGTCTATTCTATACGCAGTTCAGTTAATACTTTATATGAACGTCTGCACAATTGGAAAGTCTCAAATTTTTTACAAGATAGTTGAATATCACGTTGAGGATGGCTTTGCCTACCTCACTAAGATTTATGGACCTATGCATACGGTTTATCTTTTTTCGTTGTTCTTTTACTCAGCCGCCTGTGTAGTGGTGGGAATGTACGCCATTAACAAGCGCAATGTAGTGAGCCGTATCAATGTGGACATCCTTCTTTTTGTAGAGATTTTAAATGGAAGTGTCTACTTTATAGAGAGATTCGTGCATTTAAATTATGAGTTAACACCGATCTTTGCAACCCTGTCCCTGTTTGTGATAATCTTGCCCACCGTCAAGTTGTCCATGTATTCGGTTTCCAACAACATGGAGATCTTTAAGGATGAAATAAGGAACATGGGGTGCATTATTTTTGATAAGAACCTTAAGTACATGGGGTGTAATGATTACGCCATAGCTCTTTTTCCAGAATTGTACAGCTGGGAAATAGATAAAAAAGTACCGGGGAACGGCGGAAGATTCAATACCTTCCTAAGACAGCCCCTGCTTAAATATATAAGAGATGATGACCATGAAAAATCCGAAAGCATGACCTACACCTACAAAGGTGAGGTGTACCAGTACAACCTTGGTACGCTGCTTAGGAACGGAAAGAGTGTGCGAGGCTATTTTATTCAGGTTTCGAACGTGACAGACAGTTTAGAACAACGGAAATTAAAACGGGAGAAATGAAAAAATGAAGTTTTTGAAAAAGATCAGATTTCTGCAACTCTTAGAAGATGGCATCAGAATAGCTGTACTTGTTCTTATTGCCATGGTTCTGATCATTATGGGGATAGCTATTTTTGATAAGAATGAAACTGGGGAAGCTCCTACCGGATCCTTTAAAGCCACTGACTTTAACGACGGCTGGTGGGTTTATGGAGGTGACCATTCAGACACTTTCTCTGTGCCTAAGGACTTTAACGGCTCAGAGGGAGGGGAGATAACCATTGTTAATACACTTCCAGAGGATCTGACTGATGGAACCAGCATCATGTTAAGATCATCCATGGAGGATGTATTTGTCTATGTGGATGGGGAGCTTAGAAGCGAATATTCTTCCCATTCTCTTGGGAATATTTCCTATTATGTTCCAAGCGCTTACGTAGTTACAGAGCTTTCAGCTCAGGATGCGGGAAAAGAGATCAGAATTCACCTGATCTTTAAGACCAACACTGTAATTAATTCAATATATATAAGCCATGGCAACAATGCCTGGTTTTCAATAATTCAAAAGGGCCTGTTCGTGAACCTTAGTGCCTTGTTCATTTTTGTACTTGGAGTATTTTTGTTTGTACCTGCTATCTTTTTGGATAATTCCTTTAAGGTGGGAGCAGCCAAGAACCTGGGACTTCTCATGATCAACATTTCCCTTTGGCTTATAAGTGAGTCTACACTTAGACAGCTCTATTTCCACAGGCCAAGCTTTGCAGTTTACTTCTCCTTTGTGCTGGTGGAACTGATGGGAGCAACGACCTGCCTTTACTTTGATGAGGTTCAGCATAGGAACTACCACAAGAGATATGTGATATTTGAAAGCATAGTTCTTTTCCAGATCATCGTGAACATTATCCTTCAAGCAGGTGGAATCGTTGAGCTTTACAATACCATGTTCGTTTCTCACTTCCTGACACTGGCATGCTCAATCCTTTCTCTTGTTAATATCCTCACGGACGCAAGGACAAAGAGAATCCGGGAGTATCACTTCACAGTCCTTGGAATGATCGGATTTATCGTCATGTCCATGGCAGAGCTCCTTGGATTTTTGCTTAACAGATTCCACGTATTTGGAACAGAGGTCTGCATCGGACTTCTCATGCTGACAGGTGGCACCATTGTCCAGACTCTTTATGATGAGATAAAGAACTACAATCAAAGAGCCGCAGAATACACCCAGATGACCATCAACACCATTGAGACTATCGCCAGTGCCATTGATGCAAGAGATGAGTACACCGGAGGCCATTCTGAGAGAGTAGGAATGTACGCTGAAAGACTTGCCAGAGAAATGGCAGCGGACTACGACCTTTCTGAAGAGGACATTCTCAGGATCCACTACATTGGCCTTGTTCACGACATCGGTAAGATCGGTGTTGCAGATAACGTACTTAATAAGCCAGGTAAGCTCTCTGATGAAGAAGCAAACCTTATGAAGAAGCATACAGAGATTGGCTACGAGATCATGAGCTCCCTGGGAGGCGGAATTGAGGGACTTCTTGATGGTATTAGACACCACCATGAGAGATTTGACGGTCTTGGATATCCAGATGGCCTGTCCTATACAGATATCCCTCTGGTTGCCAGAATCCTTGCCATCGCTGACTGTTACGACGCTATGACCTCTAACCGTGTCTATAGATTAAGACTTTCAGACGAGGAAGCCAGAAACGAGATCGAAAGATGCGCAGGAACTCAGTTTGATCCAACTCTTGCAGATATATTTGTAAGACTTATTGATTCCGGGGAGATCAGCGCCCTTACTGTTGAGGGCTCTGCTACAGACAGCCTTGGAATAGTGAGAAATTCAGCACTTCTTGAAAGAAGACTTCAGGACGACCTGTTCAAGGAGATGGATATTGTGAATCCTACCCACGTCAGAATGCTTTGCTACATCATGAAGCTCATGGAGAATAAGGGCAAGGATTACAAGGTGGTATTTGTGACAGTTCCAGATATGCAGGAGACCTACAGAGCTATATCCAGCGAGAACCTGGATGCCCACGACATCAACATCCAGTACACCAAGGACGTGTTCGTTGTTGCCTTCTACGATAAGGAAGAGCAGCAGATCCGGAGCTTTCTTGACACCGTTAAGGAGTCCTGCAAGAAGATAGAAATAGAAGAGTTTAACGCAGATACTTACAACAGTCCAATCACAGAGTCAGCAATAGCATGAGCTACAGCCAGCTTGTAAGCCTGGCGACTGTCCATAGGATCAATACTTATGTTAAAAGAGCTTTCTCTTTCTTCTATAATAATTGCATAATAGACAATTCCAGGAACGCTATCGTTGTTAACAGGATCCACGTTACCCATGGTACCTGTAACACCTATAGCTATATCTGAACCAAGATTATTCTTAGCAGCTCTTGCCATGGCAAGGGCTGTTTCTTTTGAGTAGACTCCAAACTTATCTATTGTTTCCTTAGGGACCCCCTGAAGGACCTTAGCCTCGTTACTGTAGGTGACAAAGGCCCCCTTTATTACGTTTGATGAACCTTCAGTATCTGTTAAAAGAGATGAAAGCAGCCCTCCAGTGCAGCTTTCCATAGTAGTGATGTGTAGCTTTCTATCTATGAGGGTTTTGACGATTTCCTCATATTCCCTGCTCACTTTACTTCTAAGCTCATCTACTGTAAGATTCTTGATTTCACTGATGCTTGTAGCAGTCATGTGCCTTTGCACTCCTTATTTCCTGATTCTCTTGTTTTCGTGATTCTATCATAATTGTACTCACAATTAACTATTCTTTCCAAGTATATTCTAAGAGTTTCCCTGTAAAAAGAGCTATTTGTCAGATTACGGTTATGGATTTTTTATAAGTTTACAAATTTTTTATAGGTGCCTTACAAAAAATCGGTCAATTATGATGACTTTTATGATTATGGTTACGATATCCTAGTTATGGATTTTTTTTATTTGGTGTTTTTTTATACTTTTTTTACAATTTCATATTTTTTCTAAAGAGGGGGACATTATTATGTCAAAGAAGCTGGAAAAACTCTTTGCGTTTATTCTGGCTATCGCTCTTGTGATAACCACATTTGGCAGTGATTTCGCAAGTGCAGTAGCTTACGCAGCAGAGGACAATGGCGAAAATGCAACAAACAGCGAAAGTATCTGGGAAGATGTATCTAATGAGGATGAGGGTCCAGTAATCATTGATACACAGGAACTGGGTACAGAAGACTCATTTAATGAAGATCAGAATACTTCAGAGGATGAGCAGTCCGACGTCGCAATCGACGAAAATTCATCTGATATTTCAAATGAAGGCTCTGTAGCCTATGATGCATCTTCAGATGCTGCAGCAACAGAGAATACAATTACAGGAGACGATGAAAGCGCTTCAGAGGATGCTTCTACAGCAGGCTCAAGTGATGAGGATGCTGCAACTGATGCTTCTTCAGAGGAGTCTTCAGAGGATGCTTCTGCGCTCCTTAGCTCAGAAGTAGTAGAGGAAATCGAGCTTGAGTTCAATCAGTCTGAAGAGATTGATGGAATCAAGGTTTCTCTTTATGCAAAAGAGGGAGTTCTCCCTGCAGATGCTAAGCTCGAGATCACAAAGGTAGAGTCAGAGGTCGAGGAAAAGATCGCTGATGTTATTGACGAGGAAATCGGAAAAGATAAGGATGTCATTAAGACATTCTCATATGATATCAACATTTACTCAAAGTCTGAGGGCAAATACGTTCAGCCTGAGGATGGAACAGTAAGCGTTAAATTTGAGAAGATTGAGGAAGCTGCAGATACAAGCAAGACTCTTGCTGTATTCCATGTAGAGGATGATCTTTCTGATGCTACAAAAGTAGCAACAGCTTATTCAGATGCAACGGAGGTTTCATTTGAGGCTGAGCACTTCTCAATCTATACAGTAACTTTATTTGAGGATCATTGGAACGACCGTAATGATAAGAGTTATGTTGCTAAGATTTCTGTAGTTGATGAAAAGGGAAAAGATATTACTGAAGGCAAGAACATAACTGTAAATCTTGATAGATATGGACAATCAAATACTTATTATGTTTATGTATCAGACATGGCATATACAGTATGCGATAAAGTTAATAACCAGAGATTTGCACTTACCAGCGCTACATGTAGAGGTCAGGAATTCGACCTTTTCTATAAGCCTGCAGACGAGAATAAGATCCAGCTTTTTAACGGCAATACATTTGTTGCCAACTTAGAAGACCTTGGCGAGGGCGATATTGTATTTACCTATGCACATACAACATATCACCACCTTGATCTTGGATTCATGGATCCAGATGAGTATTCATTCTATGTAAAGAATGCTTATATTACAGCTACAGTAAATAATCATACATATACAATGTATAAGACAGATCAGGACTCAGACATTAAGTCTTATGAATTCAGAGCAGATCTTAATGGAGCACAGGTTCTTTCTACAGATGAAGTTACCTTTAATATTTACTATGGCCAGCAGACTTTCACCTATACTACAACAGCAGAAGACAACTATACAGCAGCAGTTCTCTGCTATGATTCACATAAGCACAGAAATCAGAATGTATACGGCTTTGACTATGTACTTAGCTTTGGTTCAGACTTCCAGCTTAAGGGTGATGTAGTATATCACAAGAATGATGGAACAGAGGCTAAGTGGGCTGATACCGTTAATTGGAAATGGAGCGAAACAACAAATACAAAGTCATACAAAGTTCTTACAATCGATGAGGTTGCTAAGAAGGGCGATGCTCCAGCAAACTTTAACAAGGTTGATAAAAAGAAATTTGCAGGATGGAAACTTGCAGATGGTACAGCTGTTAATGGCAACATCACTATTACTAAGGGTCAGACAATAGATCTTTATGCAGCTTGGGAAGATGATCAGCCAGCTGTTTACTTCTATGTGCTTCTTCCTAACAAGAAGGTTCCTGCATCATCAGCTGGGCAGCCTAAGGCTGACTATTACCCAGTTGAGGGAAATAACTATTATTCATGGGCAGGAACAGCAATAGATCTGAAGGATGCAAGCCTTAACCCATATCGTGATAGTCTTGGAAACATCTTTGATGTTACAGGTATGAAAGTAAGAAAAGCTAATTACACAGCACCTGTAACTACAATCAATACTGATCTTGCAAATTCTGCATACTTTAAGAATGTTGTTATGATGGATGGCTCAAAGCCTACAGCAGACGACATCGTTTGGTACGTATATAAGCAGGCAGAAACCACTAAGTATCATATCGATGGATACATCAGAGGCGCTAAGATCACAGTAACATACCATGCTAACTATACAGATGCACCAGCAAATGTTTCTGAATATGCAGCATCTGGTAATAATTATACAGTCAAAGAGTATGGGAGAGTATTCGGAGACAGACCTGGTTATAAGTTCCTTGGTTGGAATTCACAGGCTGACGGTAAGGGAACATCTTACAAAGAGCTTGCTACAGTATTCCTTATGGCTGGATGTGATTTCTATGCTCAGTGGGAGGCTGTAGACTATACAACTACTTATGTTGACGAAGATGGTCAGACACTTCTTGGACAGCAGACACAGAAGTATGGCGATACAACATATACACTTCCAGCAGATCCAACTAAGAAGGATCATGTATTTACTGGTTGGGTAAAGGTTGGCGACGAGACTCAGACAAAGGTTACAACTGATGCTATCAAGCAGACAACAGTAGAAGGTAATGTTACATACAGAGCTACTTATGCTCAGAACATTTACGAAGCATACTACAATGTAGAGTATTATTATCAGGACAAGGAAGGAAAGAACTTTGTTAAGGATGCAAAGTCAACAAGAAAGCTTATCCCTGTCAGCATTGATACTCTTGTAAATGAAGGTAAGGTAGAAGTTTCTGTATCAGAAGATGATAAGAAGAGAACTACCTACAACAATTACACCTACGTTCTTGATCCTACAGATACAACATGGACAGGATATGTAACAAAGGACAATACAAAGCAGAATCCTCTTGTACTTAAGGTTTATTACTTAAGAGAGCATACAGGAATCCAGATGGTACTTACAGCTGGTTCAGCAACTAAGTACTATGATGGAACACCTCTTAACAACGATGAGATTACAGTTTCTGTAGTTGATAAGGATGGAAAAGATCTTTCTGCAAACTATAAGGTTACTTATACAAAGACAAGTGGCGGCGAAGAGAATGCTAATGATGCTGCTACTGAGAACATCATTATTGGATTCAAGGTTGAGAATACAGTAAATGGTGAAGTTTATTACTACAACACTACTGCTTCAGGAAATGCTAAGAAGGTCGAGTTTAAGAAGGGAAGCAACGTTTGCGAGATCAAGGATGATAAGTTTGAAGTATCCAAGATCACAATCAAGAGAGGATCTTTGAAGGTATTACCAAGACCTATTACCATTAATGTTCCTGGTGCATCCAAGACTTATGATGGAAAGGCTTATGATGCTGCAACATACACAGGTACTGTTACATACTCATTCTACTATACAGAGGAAGAGCAGGCAGTCGGTAAGACTCTTTCAAACATCACTCTTGAAGGAACAAAGGTTACTATTCCTACAGATGTAGTAACTGTTAATAAGAGTAAAGAATCTACAACAGAGATAGCTCTTTCTGACAGCTATTACTTCAAAGTAAATGGCAAGACATTAAAAGAGAAGTATAAGAAGAGAAATTTTGTTATCACAATCAACAACGGTGATCTTGTTATCAATCCTGCAGAGGTTAGACTTGAGTCAAAAGACCTTGAGAAGGAGTTTGATGGAACTAATCTTGTTAATGGTGAAGAGCCTCTTAAGGTAGAGGAAGGCTTCGCAGAAGGTGAAGGCGCAACATACGAGTTTACAGGTGCACAGCTTGATCCAGGTTCAAGCCCTAACTCATTTAGATATGTTCCTAAGAACGGAACAGACTTTAGCAACTACGTATTTGAGAAGGAAGATGGAACTTCACTTGTTAAGTTCGGTACCCTTACAGTTAATAAGCCTACTCAGCCATGGAAGATCGTGGTTACTTTCCAGGCAGATGCAGAAGGAAATGGCGCTGATACATACGTTAAGTACAGCGGAGCATCCCAGACAGCTAACCTTAACGTTACTGTTCATATCGTAACTAATGAGGAGTCTAAAGAAGTTCCTGATGTTCCTGAAGAGGATACAACACCAGGTGATGAGGGAAGAGCATTTGGCTACAACTTCATCAACGGTATGAAGAGTATGGCTGGTTCACTGGCTGCTGGCTTTATGGATCTTAGATCATTCTTCGTTCTTACAGCACAGGCTGCAGAGAAGGAGATCACAGAGACAGTAACAGTAAATGGAACAGAATTTACATTAACAGGACTTAAGGTTACTGGTGGTGAAGGAACAGATGTTGGAGATTATCCAATCAATCTTGACTACACAAATCTTAAGATCACAACACCTGATGGAGAAGTTACAACAGATATCCTTGATAAGAGCACAGATCCTATCGGATATCTCCACGTACTTGAGCGTGAGATCACAATCACATCTGCATCAGATAGTAAGACTGATGATGGTTCACCTCTTACAAACCACAACTACACACTTAGCGGTGAAGAGTTCGTAGAGGGTGAAGGTGTTGATATTACATTTACAGGATCACAGAGTGGTGTAGGTAGCAGCGCTAACTCATTCACATACGCAGCTAAGGAAGGCACAAAGCTTTCTAACTACAAGATCACTCCTGTATTTGGAACCCTTACAATTAATGGTACTGGCGGAGGCAATCCACCTAGTGGACCAAGCAATCCTCCATCAACATCTACAGTTGATACACCAGCACCTGCTCAGGCAGTACTTGGTGCAAGAAGAGAAGAGCCTGTAGCTGCTAATGGCCAGGCAGTTCTCGGTGCAAGACGTGGTGGCACAGCTGATGAGACCAACACAGTTCGTAGAATCCTTGCAATACTGGTTGCAGCAGGTATTGTAGGCACAGTTCTTCTCACTGGAAAAAGAAAAAACCTGAAGAAGAATAATACGAAATAATAATTCAAAAGTGGGGTATCTTTTGGGATATCCCACTTTTTATTTGACGTAAAAATGGTATAATTAGGTTATCAAAACTGAACATTGGAGGTAATGCTCATGACGTTTTTTGAAAAAACATTTGGATCAATTATCGACAAGGAAAAGAATAGTGCTGACACTGATCTCCTCTTGGAACAGACGGGTTCAAAAGAGAGAAAGCCAAAGGCTGAAATTTCCGAAGAAAACACAATTATCCTTACAGAGCGTGACCGAATCTGGGAAGGAATGAAGTAAATAATTTTAATGAAAAAATCCTAAAGAACTAGTATAATCTTCTTGTGTAAGTTTTTATTTAGTTCTGGAGGATCATATTTTGAAAAAGAATTCTAATAAAAAGCAGACACTTACACTTAAGTTCTGCTTTTTTTATTTTGCGTATACTTGTCTTTTTGCCCTGATGGTGTGGGCGGTCTTTGGACATTTCTTTAAGAACAACGTATCACTTATCAATACAGCAGATGCCTTCAGGCAGCATATCAAAGCCCTTGCTTATTATGCTAAGTGGATGAGAGGCATCATATATCACCTTTTCACAGACCACAGCCTTGATATTCAGACCTTTTCCTTTGGAATGGGCTATGGAACAGACATTTATCCAACACTTCAGTATTATGCTATTGGCGATATCCTTAATATCCCAGCAGCCCTTGTGCCTAACGAGTATATCTACATTTACTTCCAGGCTGCTATGCTGCTTAGACCTTATATTGCAGGCATTACCTTTTCAGCCCTTGTGTTCTATTTAAGACCAAAGGCTTCCAAAGTGGCAGTAATGGCGGGAATGTTCACCTATTCCCTTTGTACCTTTTACATGTTCCTTGGAATCTGGCATCCATATTTTGCCAACCCAATGATCTACATGCCACTGGTTATCCTTGGCGCTGAGAAGATCTTCAGAGAGGAAAAGAGCTCCTTCTTTGCCTTTGCAATTTTCCTTGCAGGCACTAACAATTTCTTCTTCTTTTACATGATAGTTCTTTTAACAGTTGTATATTGCATCGTCAGAGCAGCCTTTAGCTATGGCAAGGACTTTGCAAGCTGGGGCAAGACTATCGGAAAGTTTGCTATCGCTGGCGTTATAGGAACAGTGATGTCCATGGTGATACTGCTTCCTGTTATATTTGCATTCCCTGCTAATCCACGTACCAACACAGGGATTACATTCTCTCTTTTGTATAGCAAAGAGTACTATGACCAGCTTATCAGGAACTTCTATTCCTTTGTTTATCACGGCCTTTATGATACACAGATCGGCTTCCACGGCATAATCCTTCTTGCCCTGTTCATGCTGATCATTAAGGCTCTTATTACTAAGAACAATGCCAATAAGAAGAACAACCTTCAGCTCTTTGTAATTGGCCTTATACTTACAGCCTTCGTATCAATACCTTTCTGCGGATACGCTCTTACAGGCTTTGCTTACGTTATCAACAGATGGACCTTTGCATTTGCTCTTTTTGCAGCATTCATGCTGGTTGATATGTGGGAGGATCTCTTTAATCTTAAAAGGGCTGAGATCATTGCCCTAGTGGTGCTGGCTGCAGTCTTTATTTTGGTGTGCAAGCTCACAGGTAATCTTGGAAGCGACTTTGAGAACTCAAGAGCAGAGCTTATTCTTATGGGAATAGGCGGCGTTATCTGTATTATCACAAGTCTCTTTAACGCAGATAAAAGAGCTATCAAGACCATTGGGCAGTCACTTATACTGGCACTTTGCCTTGTGGGAATCGTACTTAATGGCTACTATGCCTACGCTCCTGAAAAGGGCAATATGATAGGTGAGTACTACGCTGATATCGATACAGAGCAGATGCATATTCTTCTTGAAAGCACTGAGGTTCAGGCTGTGGAAGAGGCTGCAGAATCAGAGGGCGTGGATAAGAACAGCTTCTACAGATACTCTGGAAGAGACCTTGTCTGGAATGCTTCCCTTATCGACGGTATCTCATCAACCCAGTTCTACTGGAGCCTTGCTAATGGCGTTGTTTCTGACTATTTCAAGGAAATGGGTAACAACGACCAGCAGAACTTTGCTTATTTTGCTTTGGATGACAGAGCAATCCTTAATACCCTTGCTGGTGTTAAGTATTATTCTCTTAGATTTAACACAGAAGAGGAGCAGAGGTTTGTTCCTTATGGCTTTACTCATCTGTATGACAAATACAACTTTGCTGTGTTTAAGAACACAACACCTTTATCTCTTGGATACACCTACTACAACGTGATCCCCAAGAGCCTTTACGATGGCATGAGCCAGGTGGAGAGACAGGAAGCTCTTTTGTATGGAATCGTTCTTGATGAGGACGATGCTTCATATCCGGAGGCTGAGGTTATGATCAGCTCCTATGAGGTTCCTTGCGAGATTACAGGTGAAGGCGACGTTGTGGTTGAGGATGGCAAGTGGACAGCCAAGGGAGGCTCTTCAGTTCACATTAAGTTTAGCGGAGCTGCAAACTGCGAGACCTACCTTAGACTTGATGACTTCTACGTAGAATCTGACAATGATTATCCTCTTATGGATGTGGTCTGCTACACTCAGGGACAGGAATTTACCAAGAAGCAGATCTGGTACAAGACAGAAGAGAACCAGTTCTACAGTGACTGGCACGACTATGCTGTAAACATGGGCTATGGCGGAGTTGCCATGGATGAGATCGTGATCAGCTTCTATAGAGACGGCGTATATACCTTTGATAATCTTGGTGTTTACTGTCAGCCTCTTGAGGGATTTGCAAATCAGGTTCAGGTTCTTTCAGAGGATATGCTTGAGAACATTGAACTTAACAAGAATCCTATATCCTACGCTACTAATACCGTTACCGGCGATATTACCCTTAAGGACAGGGGAGTAGTATGCCTTACTATTCCTTACTCAAAGGGCTGGACAGCTTATGTTGACGGCGTTAAGACAGATATTTATAAGGCCAACACCATGTGGATGGCTCTTAAACTTGATGAGGGCTCTCATCAGATTACACTTAAGTATCACACTCCAGGACTTACTCTTGGACTGATTCTTACAATACTTGGAATTATCGCGTTTATTATCCTTATCAGGGTGGAGGAAAAGAAAAATGCAGGCAAATAAACAGAAGTCTATTCTTAAGTTTTTACCATGGGTATTCATGGTTCTGGGGGCAATCCTTACCCTTATTCTTATTTACAACAAGGACTTCTATATGGAGAACAGTGATATTGCTTCGGACATGATCCTTGGTAAGCTCCTGTCACAGGAGGGAGGAATCCTTAGTAAGAACTGGTTCTATTCCACAGAGCTTCACGTTATCCATACTCAGCTTGTGTACAAGCTTCTTTTCTACATCTGGCCTGAGAACTATCTCATGGTAAGACTGGTAGCTGCAGTGATCTTCCTTGTGCTTATTGTGGCGAGCTTTATCTACATGACAGCCAGCGCAGGACTTAAGGAAGAGGGCATTCTAGCTGCATCTATCCTTACATGGCCTTTCTCACAGTGGTATGTAAGAATTGTGACCTTTGGTCAGTCCTACGTTACCTATTTCATTATTGCCTTTGTATCTATGGGACTTTTCTTTGGCATCGTAAAGGGTGGCAAGGGAATCGGTAGAATAGTTAAGATAGCTCTTTTAGCAGTGCTTGCCTTTGTGGCCGGCCTTGGTGGCGTAAGACTTCTTATGATCTGCTATGCGCCTTTATTTGCCACAGGCTTACTTATTCTTGTCTATGCTCATTACAACAAGTTCAAGGGACAGGATAGTGATGGAAAGGGCCTTTCCAAGGCACTCTTTGTGCTTGTCACATCCTTTGTGGCATTTCTTTTTGCAGTAATTGGCCTTTTCGTTAACAGGAACATCCTTTCCAAGGAATATCAGTTCCAGGATCAGTTTAGAGAGCTTTGGAAGGACTTCTCCTTTGATGGCTTCATGAATACACTGACAGATGCCCTTACATTGTTTGGATGGCATGCCAATGTTAACTTTGTAAGCTGGCAGGGTATCATCAACTGCCTCAACTTCCTTCTTGTGGTTCTTATTGTTGTAAGTATTGTAAGAGTTTATAAGAGATTTGCAGGATTTGATAAGGTTGTTCAGCTGTTCCTTACATATGTGGGCGTTCTTACTCTTATAACTGTAGTGACTCTTTCCTGCAGCTATAAGTATTATGTTTATTACTGGCTTCCAGTTATTCCTTATATCCTGGTGGTCCTTGCCATGGAGATAAGATCAGAAGACTTTGATTACTTTAGAACCTATAAGAGCGTAGTGGCTTCCTTTGTAGCTCTTTCTATAGCTCTTGCCAGCGTTTCAGTTTATGCAGACCCTAACCCTGATGATATCTATCAGGATTACGATATCGTAGATGCCATTGAGTGGCTTAAGGACACAGATTATACAGATGGCTTTGCCATGTTCTGGTCCAGTAACGTTGTTATTGCCCTTACTGATGGTAGGATCGACATGCACACAGTTAAGAGCATCGACCACTTGGATGACCTTTCCAATGAGTATGAGTGGCTTCAGAGTATGGATCACACCAGGGCTCTTCCTGAGGGCAGATTCTTTGTTCTTGTAAGTGCAAGGGATTATGATCTTGGTAACACCTATTCAGCAGATATTTTCAAGCTTTCTGACCACCTGGTTTATGGAACAGACAGCGCCTATATCTATTCCTTTGAGAATATGGATGACTACATTTACGCCATCAGTAACGCTGAATAAGACTTAAATCACGCTAAGGGCGGTGATTTCTGATAATAAGAGAAGGTACCGATTATGAAAAGAAATTATAAGCTGGCCATAAGCTATGATGGCACCAGGTTCTTTGGATGGGAGAGACAGCCTGGGAAGGATATGACAATTCAGGGAAAGCTTGAGAGCGTTTTCTCCAAGATGGTGGGTATGACCGAAGGAGAGCACGTTGATGTTATAGGCTGTGGAAGGACTGACGCCGGCGTTCACGCAAGGGGTATGATCGCCAACGTTGTCCTTGATACCGATATGACTGAGGAAGAGATCATGACCTACGCCAACACCTATCTTCCTGAGGACATCAGTGTCAATGACGTTAAGGTGTGCTCCGACAGATTCCACGCCAGATATAATGCTTTGGGCAAAACTTACCGATATACATGTTGGTATGGTCTGTCCAAACCAGTCTTTGACAGGAAGTATGTTACTGTACTTCCCCAGAAGCCAGATGTGAAGCGGATGGAGGATGCTGCACAGTATCTCATCGGAACACATGATTTCAAGAGCTTTTGTGGTAATACCAAGATGAAAAAGTCTACAGTCAGGAACGTAGACAATATTAAGATTGAGGAAAGTGGTAACTATATCAGGTTCTATTTTCACGGAAACGGCTTTTTGCAGAACATGGTAAGAATCCTTACTGGGACCCTGCTTGAGGTGGGCTATGGCAACATAGAACCTCTGGAAATGAAGGGTATTCTTGAAGCCTGTGACAGACAAAAGGCTGGTCCAACTGCCAGACCCGAGGGTTTATGCATGATGAAGGTGGATTACTGATTGTCTTTTAGACTGAGATTAGTTATCATTAGAGTACAACTATATAAAATGAGGGGTTAACAATGACAAAGAGAATCTTTTCAGCACTTCTAGGTACCGTTCTTGGCGCGGTAGTAGTACTAAGTGCCTTTTCTAAGTGCGGTGTGAGTTCACAGGCCGCTGGAACTGGCGCAGTTTCAATCGGCTCTGCATCTATCGCAGGATCTAACGTAGTAGTAAATGTCAGCGCATCTGACCTTCCATCCAGCGATGATGGACAGTTCTATTTATTCGCAGAAAAAGTTTATCAGGCAGGTCCAGCGGGAGCGCCTGTAGCGTCTGCACCTATCGGGGCAAGCGTTTCCTTTACAGTTCCTCTGGAGTACAAGACAACTTCCTGCCATCTCTATGACAAGTTCCAGGTTGCAGTTAAGCAGGGTGGAGCCTTTGTTGCGGTTACAGGAGCCAGGTATATCACCAATCCTGAAGCCCTTGCCACATCTTCACCAGCCCGTAAGAATAACGGCAAGAAGGGCCTTATTCTCGATGGAGCCAAGATCGGTAACGGCAACACAGAGTCTGTTACTCTTGGAGTTCAGCAGGGCGCATATAACATCAATCTTGAGGATGTAATCGGCGGCAACTCACAGGTTGCCTATGAATATAACGGAAAGACCTATCACTTTGATTCATCATATCTTAGCCAGTATGATCACTGTGTAAGGACCAGCACCTCACAGGGCATGGGCATGACCATGGTTCTTCTCAATCCTTATGCAAAGGGAGAGGAGTTCATGATCTCTCCATACGCAAGGGGCGGTCTTGGCAGATGCAGTTATTATTTGATGAATACCTCTGAGGATACAGGTCTTGAGTACCTTGAAGCAGTAGTTTCTTTCCTTGCCTGGAGATACAACGGTCAGAACGGCTTTGGACAGGTTGATAACTGGGTAATCGGCAACGAAGTTAATGCCAAGAACGTCTGGAACTACGCAAGTAACATGGATATCGGCACCTATGCTCAGTTGTATGCAGATTCCCTCAGAGTTTGCTATAATGCCATCAAGAGTAGAAATGCCAACGCTTATGTATGCTGCAGCTTCGATCAGAACTGGACCAGCATCAACAATGCTAACTACTTCTCAGCAAGAAGCCTTATGGAGACCATGAATGCGGTTATTATCGCCCAGGGTAACTTTGACTGGTGCCTTGCAGAGCATCCATACAATTATCCTATGAACTGGACCAGCTTCTGGACTCCTAAGAACGAGAAGGCAGCCAGCATGATCCAGCACAATATTGACACACCTTATATTTCAATGGAAAATATAGAGCAGCTGACAGATTTCATGTGTCAGCAGGGCATGAGAAACACAAAGGGCGCTGTCAGACCTATTCTTCTTACAGAGGTGGGCTATTCCTCAACTCAGGGAGAAGAGGCTCAGGCTACAGCCATTGTATATGCTTATCAAAGAGCAGTAACCAATCAGTACATCAAGATGATCATCTTTAACAGACAGACCGATTACCCTGTGGAGGTTAACCAGGGCCTGGCTGTTGGTCTTACAAGACAGGATGGTACAAGAAAGCTGGCGTTTGAATTCTATCAGCAGATGAACGGGGCTAATGCTGGTGCCTATATTCAAAGAGCCGCAGCCTATGCCGGTATCACCGACTGGAATGCTGCCATGCACGCCAGATAATAGTTGGGGAATCACAAATGAGAATAATTGACTATTACAATTATATAGCTATGGCTGCCTGCATCATTATTGGTGCAGCAGCCATTATTATTTACTATAAGAGGTCCACTGACCCCTATTATGTCAAAAAGAACTATGAGAATCCTTTAGACAATCCATACGTTCACAGGACAATTCTCTTTGTGATAATGCTTATTGCAGCCTTTTTGCGCCTGTATAAGCTGGGAAGCATTCCCTATGGCCTTCAGGCAGACGAAGCCTCAATTGGCTACGAAGCCTACAGCCTTTCTTATTTTGGAATAGACAGAAACGGCTATGCTTATCCTGTTTATCCAATAACCTTTGGATGCGGCGGTGGAAGCCCACTTCTTATTTATCTTAACGCAGTATCTGTCTGGTTCTTTGGAACCGGCGTCTTTAAGCTGCGCCTTATTCCTGCAATTCTGGGAATCCTTACAGTATTCGTTTTTTATCTTGTGTTAAAAGAGACCTTTTCTTCAGATAGATTCAGCTATTACAGAAATGTTCTCACTCTTTGTGGTACATTTTTCCTGGCAATCTGCCCATGGCACGTTATCCTTTCAAGATGGAGCCTTGATAGTAACATTATGCCTTTTACTCTGGGCCTTGCTACCTACCTGTTTATGAGAGCCTGCAGGAAGAAGAGGACAGCTCTTTTTATCTTAAGCTCCATCATGTACGGAATCTGTATGTACAGCTATGGCTCAGCTACAATAGTGGTGCCACTTCACCTTATCATCATGTCTGTATACCTGCTTAGAACAAGGAATATAAGGGTTTCACAGCTGGTGGCTTCAATTGTTGCCTTCCTTATTGTGTTTGCGCCGCTCCTTGTGTTCTACTGCATTAACTATCTGGGGTTTCCAGAGATTGTTACCAGCTTTATTTCTTTTAACAAATTTACAGCTTCAAGGCAGGAGGAGGTGTTCCTGACCTTTGACAGTACTATACTTAGCCAGCTTTGGCGCAATATCAAGACACTGTTTAAAATCCTTACTATAGGCGATGATTCAGATATGCTCTGTCACTATGTGAAGGGCTATGCTACGCTGTTTGAGTTCACATTCCCTATTACCTGTATTGGAATTGGAATCGGAGCAGTGGAGTTCTTTAAGGGCATTTTTGAGAAGGAGAAGAGAAGGAATTACTTTGCAGTGGCAATGTCAGACAGCGACGTGTCTGAGCACCAGAGGATGATCAACAACGCAGTGTGGTTCTCACTTTTCGTATCCGCATTTATCTTTTCACTACTGATCAAGGCAGATATCAGCAGGATGGTCATGATTTTCCTGCCTCTTTGCTACTTCTTTGTAAGGGGTATCTGCTTTGTATTCGAGAATGAGAAGAAGTTATATGGGGTACTGGTGACAATCGTGCTTCTGGCAAGTGTTTCCTTTGCCAAGGACTACTTTACAGGCTTTAACTCTACAGTTATCAGTATCTATATGCCAACCTACGGAGATGCTGTGAAGAGAGCATACCAGGTGGCTGGAGATGAGCGCCAGATCTACTCAACCTATGATGGCCTGTCATCACCTTACATAATCGCGCTTTATTACACCAACTACGATCCAAGGAAGTTCAGCTCAACTGTGGTTTATAAGGACCCATACGCTGAATTCCGCGTAGCACAGAGCTTTGGTAATTTCGTATTTGACGATCTGCCAGAGGACGTGCTCTCTGAGGAGTACCAGGACACAGTATTCGTTATTTCTGCGGCTGAACAGGCACTGTTTGATGGGGCAGAAGGGTACACCGTAGAGGACTTTGGTGGGTATAAAGTTGTATACCAAAGTGCAAATTAATAAATAGTTTAGAAAGCTTAAAAATGCATTAAATATGGGCTTTGCCACTATATTTCTGACCGTTTTTCTTGGATAATATATTTACAGTCTTAAAAATTCTTTTTGGAGGGAAACGGTTATGAAAAAACGGATTTTTTCTGTTATGGTCGCATGCATGATTACAATGGGAATGCTTCTTTTAGCGTGTGGAATTAACAAAACACCCCATGTAGCCTATGCATATGAGCCTTCTGCAAGTGATATCCTTATCCAAAATGAATATGTTATTCCTGATGTATCAGGATTTTTTACGTATTATGTTCTGGTAGCCCAGAACAATTCAGAGATAGATCTTTCTGTAGATGCTGATTTCACAGCCCTTGATGGAAGCGGAAATGCTCTCTACAAGGTCAATGACTACACAGATGCCGTTAAGAAGGGTCAGCAGTTCATTATCTACGGACAGTTTAGAAATGAGAGAATTCAGGGAGTTAAGAACTACGACTACGACATCAGTGTTAAGAGTGCAGATAACTGCTCATATTCTTCAGTAGATGTCAGCGCAGAGGCTGAAGGAAAGCTTATCGAAGTATCAGCCACCAATTATTCCCAGTTTGATGTGGACAGCGTTGGAGTGAGAACAGTGTTCCTCAAGAATGGAAAGGCAGTTGGCTTTGATACAGTAAATATCGCAGACAACGGATGCACCTTCCACGGAGGCAGCACCAATTCTCAGGTTATAGGATATAACACAACTTCATACGATGATTACATCCTTACATACACCTGTGCTTGTGAAGTGGCGTTAAACGACTAACGGCTTATTGAAAATAAAACCTGTTACTATTTACGTAAGAAAATCGTAAGTAGTAACAGGTTTTTCTGTTTTTTGTCTTTTTGAGTTCGCGATAATATGCTATACTTTACATTGGTTACACACATTCTTAGTATGAAAGAAGATTTCACATGACATCGGGGAAAGAGGGGAGCAAGAAGAAAACGTATAGTAAGCGTATTGCACGACTGCGCAAACTAATTGTTGGTGCAGTTATTGCGTCCTGTTTGATTCCCACCTGTATTTGCGTGATCCTGGCAATTAAATGTGACAGACTTTCTACTGCGTATGCCCAGTCTCAGGCAGACCTTGAATGGTACAGAGGTCGCTTCGGCACAGAGATGGAGATCCTGGCCGGTTCTGATTCTGGAGATGCACTGGCAAGTCTTGGCAGTTCAGCCTTTGAAGAGCCGGTTTATGAGGAAGACTTTGAGAGCGATATGGCAATCGTAGATCTTAGTGGTGCTCAGAACCCGGAAGATATCGAGGGTGTGAGATATGTATATCTTACCTTTGATGATGGCCCAAGCTCTTCAACTAATGATATACTTGATATACTGGCTGAATACGATGTTAAGGCCACATTCTTTGTTTGTGGTAAACCTGATGCGAGATATACAGATGTCTACAAGAGAATAGTGGATGAGGGGCACACTCTTGGAATGCACTCTTATAGTCACAAATATAGCACTCTCTATTCCTCTGTGGATGCATTTTCAGAAGATTTCGAGCAGCTAAGACTCTTTTTGGTGAACACCACCGGAGTCTGGAGCAAGTATTATAGATTTCCCGGAGGCTCATCCAATGATGTGAGCAAGGTTCCTATGACTGATTTTGTATCAGTTCTGGATGATGCAGATGTTACCTTCTTTGACTGGAACGTATCTGCAGGTGATGACAGAGCGGGAGCCACCAAGGAGACTATCTACAACAATATCGTTAGCAACGTGCCAAGGTTCAAGCACTGCGTAGTTCTTTTACATGACGCAGCTGACAAGAAGAGTACAGTCGAGGCTCTTCCTGAGATCATAGAAGCGATCCTGGCAATGGATGACACAGTGATAGTTCCGATAACGGACGACACGTTACCGGTTCAACATATCAAATATTAAGGAAATGCGAATGGAGGACGCAAAATGGGATTTTTTTCTGAGCTTAAGAGTGACTTATCTGGGCTGAAGACTGATCTTTCCCAAGCTGTTAATACTTTGATGCCAGAGGATGAGAATTCCGAGGCTGAGGAAACCAAGGAAGAAGTAAAAGTAGAAAAGGTTGATATTGACAGCATGCTTAACCGCCTCGACGACATCAAGCTTGATGAGGCTAAGGAAGAGGTGGAAGAGGACACTGAAGAAGCTACAGAAGAGGAGCCTGCAGTGGAGGTTACAGAGGAGCCAATACAGGAGCCTGAAGTAGAAGAGGTGGAGGAGCCAGAAGAGACTGAAGAGTCAAAAGAGGCTGAGGAAATCAGAGAACTCGAGGAGAAGATCGAGGAGCAGACTAAGGACGAGATAGTAAAGGATGAGCCAATGAGTGCCATCGAGGCTATCAGCGAGTCACATATTGATGAGTATGTTGCACAGGCACCTGTTGCAACTGCTGATAATAATACTTACAACGGGGGGAATGAAACTATGGATTTTGAACAGCAGACACCTACAGATGAGACAGCCAGCATAACAGAAGGTATGGTCATTACTGGTGACCTTCAGACTACAGGATCACTTGATCTTATTGGTAAGATCACAGGTAACATCAAGTGTCTTGGTAAGCTTAATGTAACAGGAGAGATCGCAGGAGATTCAGAGGCTGCAGAGATTTACGCTGAGTCAGCTAGAATCACTGGTGAAGTTAAGAGTAAGGGCAGCGTTAAGGTTGGCCAGAGCACAGTTATCGTTGGTAACATCTTTGGATCAAGCGCAGTTATTGCAGGCGCTGTAAAGGGCGACATCGACGTACACGGCCCAGTTGTTCTTGATACAACAGCTATCGTTATGGGTAACATCAAGTCTCAGTCAGTACAGATCAACAATGGTGCTGTTATCGAAGGTATGTGCTCACAGGCATATGCTGATGTTAATCCATCAGAGTTCTTTGAGACACTTAAGAACAGATAATCTGTCTAAGGTCTTTTAGAAGATAAATATTTATAAATGGAGTAGTTATGAGAATATTATTAAAGCTTAGTGGTGAGGCACTTGCAGGCGACAAGAAGACAGGCTTCGATGAGGAGACCGTCAGAAAGGTTGCTCTTCAGGTTAAGGAACTGGTTGATAATGGTACTCAGGTTGGTATCGTTATTGGCGGTGGTAACTTCTGGAGAGGCAGAACCAGTGAGAACATCGACAGAGTAAAGGCTGATCAGATCGGCATGCTTGCAACTATCATGAATTGCATTTATGTATCTGAGATCTTCAGAAGTGAGGGCATGATGACCAACATCTTAACTCCTTTTGAGTGTGGCTCTTTTACCAAGTTATTCTCCAAGGATCGCGCCAACAAGTACTTTGCTCATAATATGGTTGTATTCTTTGCTGGTGGAACAGGACATCCATATTTCTCAACAGATACAGGCGTAGTGCTTAGAGCAATCGAAGTGGAAGCAGACTATATCCTTCTTGCTAAGGCAGTGGATGGCGTTTACGACAGTGACCCAGCCAAGAATCCAAATGCAAAGAGATATGATGTAGTTTCTATCAATGACGTAATTGCTAACAATCTTCAGGTTGTAGACATGACAGCATCTATTCTTGCAAGGGACAACAAGGTTCCTATGAGAGTATTTGCTCTTCAGGAAGAGAATAGCATTATTAAGGCGGCTAAGGGCGAATTTAACGGAACTACAGTCACTACAGACTGACAATGGAGGAAAAAGGCATGAATGAAAGGTTAAAAGAATATAACGATAAGATGCAGAAGTCTCTTGATTTCCTTAAGGAAGAGCTTGCATCAATCAGAGCAGGAAGAGCTAATCCACATGTTCTTGATAAGATTAAGGTTGATTACTATGGAACACCTACACCAATCCAGCAGGTTGGTAACGTATCAGTTCCAGAGGCTCGTATCATCCAGATCGCACCTTGGGATAAGACTCTTATTAAGGATATCGAGAAAGCCCTTATGACATCAGATCTTGGTATCACACCAAGTAATGACGGTGCTGTAATCAGACTTGTTTTCCCAGAGCTTACTGAGGAAAGAAGAAAAGAGCTTGCTAAGGATATCCGCAAGAAGGGTGAGGACGCTAAGGTTGCTATCAGAAACGTAAGACGTGATGGTAACGACGCTCTTAAGAAGCTTAAGGGCTCAGACGTATCAGAGGATGAGATCAACGATCTTAACGACGAGCTCCAGAAGATTACAGACAAGTTCATCAAGGATATTGATGCAGCTGTTGAAGACAAGAATAAAGAAGTAATGACAGTATAATGATTAAATTGATGTAGGTGCCAAAGATGATTTGGCACCTATCTCATGAAATGGGATTTTTATTATGGATGAGATTACAAATATTCCTGAACATGTGGCTATAATACTTGACGGTAACGGAAGATGGGCTAAGGCCAAGGGCATGCCCCGTAATTATGGTCATATGCAGGGAGCTAAGGCAGTAGAGGACATTCTTGTGGATGCAAGAGATCTTGGAATCAAGTACCTTACTGTTTATGCTTTTTCTACAGAGAACTGGACCCGTCCTGAGGCAGAGGTTTCTGCTCTTATGACTATTCTTAGGAACTATCTTAAGACCAGTATCAAAAAATCTATGAAGAACAATGTTCGCTGCCGTGTTATCGGTGAGAGAAGTGCTCTTTCTCCAGATATCCAGGCTGCTATCAATGAGCTTGAGGAGGCTACAGCGGGCAACACAGGTCTTACCTTTACTATCGCCATCAACTATGGAAGTAGAGATGAGATCACAAGAGCTGTCAGGAAGGTGGCTAAGAAGGTTAAGGCAGGAGACCTTGCTCCAGAGGATATTACAGAGCAGATGATCGCTGAGAACCTGGATACCAATTTCCTTCCAGATCCTGATCTTCTTATCAGGACCTGCAATGAGCAGCGTATTTCTAACTATCTGTTATGGCAGTGTGCTTATACAGAGTTTTATTACACTCCTGTGGCATGGCCTGATTTTAACAAGGCTGAGCTTATCAAGGCTATTGAGTCCTATGGTAACAGGAATCGTAAATTTGGTGGTCTTAAAAAGGACCAGATCTAATCAATTATTTAAGGCTGGTATTTTATATTGAAAACACGAGTAATCAGTGGAATCATAATTGTACTTGTCTTAGCCGGAGTTCTTCTTACCGGTGGATATGTGCTTGCAGGAACTTTGTTTGTAGTTTCCTTTATCAGCTTCTTTGAGCTGTGCAGAGCAACCGGGATCCACAAGGAGGGCGTTAAGCTAAGTCCAATAGAAGCCTGTGGTTATGCTTCTATCGTAGTACATTATATACAGATGATACTTTGCGGAGACTATAGATACTACGTATTCTCCATTATGTTTGCGTTCTTTTTGATAATGGTGTGTTACGTTCTTTGTTTTCCAAAGTTTACTTCTACCCAGGCAATAACAGCATTTTTCTGCTTTGTTTATGCTCCGGTTAACATGTCTTTTGTCTATCTGTTAAGAATCAGACCATACGGACAGTATCTTGCATGGCTTCCATTCCTGGCATGGGTTTGTGATACCTGTGCATACTTTGCTGGAAGGACCTTTGGTAAACACAAGCTTGTACCTAAGCTTTCACCTAAGAAGACGGTGGAGGGCGCAATTGGCGGCGTACTTGGAAGTGTTCTGGTGGGCGTTATTTATGCCCATGTACTTAGAATCTATGTACTTGATAGCACCAGATTGTACTTCATCATGGCCATCATAGCCTTTGTAGCTTCCATTATCGCTCAGCTTGGTGATCTTCTTGCATCAGGTATCAAGCGTAACCATGACATTAAGGATTACGGTACACTTATTCCTGGTCATGGCGGTATTATGGACAGGTTCGACAGTGTAATCTTCGTAATACCATGTATCTACTTTTTAGTGGCAGTTCTTTTTCCATTTGTTATTTGATTAATACCCCTTAAGCAAGCCTTAGAATTGGCGGCTTAGGGGGATTTTTATGGGCTTTTTCACGGTTTTTCATCTCTAGGAAAAAGACCTGGTTAGTGGTATATTAGAATAGACTATCTGTGTAAGAAAAAGGATGGAAAAATGAAAAGAAATTTAGTTTTACTTGGAAGTACAGGGTCAATTGGAACACAGACTCTGGACGTAGTACGTAATAATAATACAGAGCTTAAGGTTATAGGACTTGCGGCTAACAGGCGTGTTGACGAAGTTGAGGCTCAGGTTAGAGAGTTTGCGCCTAAGTACGTGTGCATGTACGATGAGGCTGCAGCTAAGGACCTGGCTGACAGGATCAAGGACCTTGAAGTTAAGGTCTACAGCGGAATGGAGGGACTTCTTGAGATCGTATCCGTTCCTGAGGCTGACACAGTTCTTACAGCAGTTGTAGGTATGATCGGCATTCAGCCTACAATCAGAGCTATTGAGGCTGGCAAAGACATTGCCCTTGCCAATAAGGAGACATTAGTCTGCGCAGGCCATATTATCATGCCTCTTGCCAAGGAGAGGAATGTAGCTATTCTCCCAGTAGATAGTGAGCATAGCGCTATTTTCCAGTCTCTTAACGGAGAGCCTAGAGACAAGGTTGAAAAGATCTTACTTACAGCCAGTGGTGGTCCTTTCAGAGGTAAGAAGAGAGAAGAGCTGGCAAATATGACAGCTGCAGATGCTCTTAAGCATCCTAACTGGGATATGGGACCTAAGGTTACCATCGATTCATCATCCCTTGTTAATAAGGGCCTTGAAGTCATGGAGGCCAGATGGCTATTTGACGTAAGCCTTGATAATATCCAGGTTCTGGTTCACCCACAGAGTATCGTTCACAGTGCTGTTCAGTACGTTGACGGCGCAGTGATCGCTCAGCTTGGTGTGCCTGATATGAAGCTTCCTATTCAGTACGCGCTCTTTTACCCAGACAGAAGACCTATGGCGGAGAAGAGACTTGACCTGTTCGAGCTTCACAGCCTTACATTTGAGAAGCCTGATATTGAGACCTTTAGAGGTCTTAAGCTTGCTTTTGATGCAGCCTATACTGGAGGCAGCATGCCAACAGTATTTAACGCTGCCAACGAGATGGCAGTTAAGAGATTCCTTAAGGGAGATATTCGTTACCTTGAGATCTACGACATGATTGAGGAAGCAATGGAGCGTCATAACAGAATTGATAATCCTGATGTGGACGCTATTTTGGCTGCTGAGAAGGATACCTACGAGTTCCTTGGCAGCAAATATGGTCTTATCTGATACCCAGGGGGATTTAAGAATTGAGTAGCACAATAATAAGCATTTTTATTTTCTTTTTGATATTTGGAATACTGGTTACATCCCACGAATTTGGGCATTTCATCGTGGCTAAGACTGGCGGAATAAGGGTTAATGAATTCTTTGTAGGAATGGGACCAACTCTTTGGAAGAAGCAAAAGGGAGAGACCCTCTACAGCATTAAGCTCCTTCCTATCGGCGGTGCCTGCGTATTTGACGGCATGGATCCTGTTGAAGAGGAGAGGGCTAATTACGATGAGCATTCCTTCTTAAACGCTCCTGTTTGGAGAAGGATTGCCACATTATTTGCCGGTCCCTTTGCCAACTTTATAATCGCTTATATTCTTGCTGTTATTCTGGTTAGCTTTTCAGCCTGGAATTTCCCTGTTGTAAATGGAATTCTTGAGGATTCTGCCGCTGATGAGGCAGGTCTTTTGCCAGGGGATAAGATCATCAGTATTGATGGCGAGAAGGTTTATATGTCTTCAGAGGTTATCCTGATCTCCCAATTTGCGGAGGGGACTCCAATGAAGATTGTCTATGAGAGAAACGGAGAGAAGCTTAAGACTGTCCTTACTCCTAAGTACAGCGAAGAGGATGCCCGTTACTATATGGGTGTTATGATCGGTGAATATGGCGAGATCAAGGGCCCTGCTGCTCTTAAGTATGCCTGGTACGAGGTCAGGAGCTATTTTAAGACCACCTATAGAAGCCTTGCCCTTCTTGTAAGAGGTAAGCTTTCCAAAGACGATGTATCTGGACCTGTAGGCATGGTTAAGATCGTGGATGATACCTATGAAGAGGTCAGACCCTACGGAATATCCGCGGTTATTCTTACCATGATGTCTTTGACAGTTCTTTTATCAGTTAACCTTGGTGTTATGAACCTGTTGCCGCTTCCTGCCCTTGATGGCGGAAGACTGGTGTTCCAGTTCATCGAGGTTATCGTAGGTAAGCCGGTTCCACCTGAGAAGGAAGGCTTCGTTCACATGATCGGAATGATCGCGCTTTTGGGACTTATGGTATTTGTGCTGTTCAATGATATTTCGAAGTTCACTAGATAAAATGTAGACTTGATGAGATTTTTCGAATTGAAAGGATCATGACAATGTATAGAGATAATACTAAGGTTGTTCATATTGGAGACAGAGTGATAGGTGGAGGCAATCCAATCCTCATTCAGTCCATGACTAATACACGAACAGAGGATGTTAAGGCAACTGTGGAGCAGATCCATCGCCTTGAGGCTGCAGGCTGCGACATTATCAGATGTACAGTTCCAACCCTTGAGGCAGCCAAGGCTGTTGCTGAGATCAAGAAGCAAATCAGCATTCCTCTTGTTGCAGATATTCATTTTGATTACAAGATGGCCATTGCTGCCATGGAGAACGGCGCTGACAAGATCAGAATCAATCCAGGTAACATCGGCTCCAAGGACAGGATTGCAGCTGTTGTATCCTGTGCCAAGGAGAGGAACATTCCTATCAGAGTAGGCGTTAACTCTGGTTCTCTGGAAAAAGAGCTTGTGGAGAAATACCACGGTGTGACAGCCAAGGGTCTCGTTGAGAGTGCCCTTGATAAGATCGGTATCATCGAGGATCTTGGTTACGACAACATGGTTGTCAGCATTAAGTCATCTAACGTGCCACTTTGTGTAGAGGCTCACGACCTTCTTGCCAAGGAGTGTAAGTATCCTCTTCACGTTGGTATTACTGAGGCTGGAACAGTATATGGCGGTAACATTAAGTCTGCCATGGGCCTTGGAATCATCCTTAATAAGGGCATTGGCGATACCATCAGAGTATCTCTTTCAGGAGATCCTGTTGAAGAAATCAAGAGTGCCAAGTATATCCTTAGATTCCTTGGCATCAGAAAGGGCGGAATCGAAGTTGTTTCCTGCCCAACCTGCGGAAGAACCAGAATTGATCTTATTGGCCTTGCTAACCAGGTTGAAACCATGGTTCAGAGCTATCCTCTGGACATCAAGGTTGCAGTTATGGGCTGCGCTGTAAATGGCCCTGGAGAAGCCAAGGAAGCCGACATCGGAATCGCAGGAGGCGATGGTGAAGGACTCCTGATTAAGAAGGGCGAGATCATTAAGAAAGTGAAAGAGGACCAGCTTCTTACCGTACTTAAGGAAGAGTTGGATAATTGGAATAAGTAATATTAGTCGAACAGACGCGACATGGATGTATTATAAAGGGGAGCTATGGGGAAAAGTTTCTTTGACGTTTTTCCTGCCTTGAAGTTGGACTCACGAACCAGTGAGGCCATGGAGCAGACGGAGGTTACCAAAGTCTCCACCACAAGGAAACAGGATTTTATTCGAATATATATTTCAAGTAACAAGCTAATTGATAAGTCAGACATCATCAAGACTGAGAACAATATCAAGAAGCAGTTATTTGGCAATCAGGACCTTACTGTTAAGATTTACGAGAAGTTCAGTCTTTCTGCCCAGTATACTCCTGAGAACCTTTTGGATCTTTATAGAGAGAGCATCGAGATGGAACTTAAAGACTATGACCATATTGAGTATAGTCTTTTTCGTTCTGCTTCTTTTTCATACCCAGATGAAAACAACGTAATAATGCAGCTTGAAGACAGCGTTATAGGTCAGAAGAAGGCTCCTGACCTTATTAGAGTACTGTCCAAGATCGTCAATGAAAGGTGCGGTCTTGATGCCACCTTTTCGCCTGAATTCATCCAGGTAGATAAGGACACTGAAGAGCCAGACTATTCTGCAGAGTCAGCCAAGCTTATGCAGAAGCTTGAAGATGCTGAGAAGAAGTCTGAGGAAAAGAGACTTCAGAAGGAAGAAAAGGAAAGACAGAAGCAGGAAGCTAAAGAGGCCAAGGAGGCTCAGAGTGCAGGGGCAGGCGCTGGCAATCCTCAGGCAGGAGCTAAGCAGACCTTTACTAAGGGTAAATCCTTTGGAAAGCGTGACTTTGGCGGAAGCTATAAGAGATCTGACAATCCGGACGTTGTTTTTGGACGTGACTTTGACGATGAAGCTATGAAGCTGGTGGACCTTGTGGGCGAGCTTGGAGAGGTCACAATCCACGGCCAGATTTCATCCTTTGATAAAAGAGATATCAGAAACGAGAAGAGTATCCTCATCTATGACGTTACTGACTTTACAGATACCATCACAGTTAAGATGTTCGTTAAGACCGAGGATGTGCCTGATATCTGCAAGGACATTAAGCCAGGCGCCTTCGTTAAGATAAAGGGTATTGCCGCCGTTGATAAGTTTGATCATGAGCTGTCAATTCAGTCGGTTTCTGGCGTTAAGAAGATCCCTGACTTTACTACTAAGAGGAAGGACCTTGCAGATGTTAAGAGAGTAGAGCTTCACTGCCATACCAAGATGAGTGATATGGACGGTGTTTCTGAGGTTAAGGACATCGTTAAGCAGGCCTATAAGTGGGGAATGCCAGGTATCGCCATCACTGACCACGGCGTAGTTCAGGCTCTTACAGATGCTAACCACGTCTGGGAAGATCTTTATTCTGATGAGAAAAAGAGAAGGAAAGAGGCTGGAGAGCCTCCTATCGACAGACAGGATTTCTTTAAACTGATCCTGGGCGTAGAGGCTTATCTTGTTGATGACCTTAAGGAAATAGTTGTAAACGACAAGGGTCAGCCCCTTAGAGACACAACCTTCGTTGTATTTGATATAGAGACCACAGGCTTTTCGCCTATTAAGAATAAGATTATCGAGATTGGTGCCGTTAAGATCAGGAATGGCGAGATCGTTGAGAGATTCTCTGAGTTTATCAATCCACAGGTTCCGATTCCATACAGAATCGAGAAGCTCACCAGCATCAATGATGAGATGGTTATGGATGCCCCAACCAGAGAGGTTATCATTCCTAAGTTCGTTGAGTTCTGTAAGGACGCAGTTCTTGTAGGACACAACGTTGGCTTTGATATCAGCTTTATTAACCAGAACTGTAAAGAGCTGGGAATTGATGCGGATTATACAACAGTAGATACACTGTGGCTTTCAAGATACTTCTTCCCACTGCAGGCTAAGCACACCCTTGATGCAGTGGCCAAGACCCTTAACGTTGTTCTTGATCACCACCACAGAGCTGTTGATGATGCGGAGTGTACAGCTCTTATCTTTAATAAATTCGTGCCTATGCTTGAGGAGAAGGATGCCAAGACCCTTACCGACGTTAACATCCTTGGTAAGCCAACTCCTGAGATGATAAGGCACCTTCGCCCTAACCACTGCATTATCCTTGCCAAGAACACCCTTGGCAGAGTTAATCTTTATACCCTTGTAAGTAAGTCCCATATCGACTACTTTAGAAGATTCCCTCTTATTCCTAAGAGTGAGCTTATCAAGTACAGAGAGGGCCTTATCGTAGGAAGCGCCTGCTGCGCAGGTGAGCTCTACGGCGCTGTTGTTGAGGGAAGGCCACCTGAAGAAATCGCAAGACTAGTTGATTTCTATGACTATCTGGAAATCCAGCCTGTTGCCAACAACCACTTCATGGTGGGCTCTGAGAGATACGAAGACATCAATAGCGACGATGATATCAGAGAGATTAACAAAGAGATTGTTAAGCTGGGAGAAGAGTTTAACAAGCCCGTTGTTGCTACCTGTGATGCCCATTTCCTTGATCCTGAGGATGAGATCTACAGAACCATTATTATGGCTGGTAAGGGTATGGATGATGAGGAGCCTGCTCCTCTTTACCTTAGAACTACAGATGAAATGATGGAGGAGTTTGACTACCTGGGCGGCGATAAGGCCAGGGAGATTGTCATCGACAACACCAGGAAGATCCTGGATATGTGCGAGAGTATATCTCCGGTACGCCCTGATAAATGTCCTCCTGTCATTGAGAATTCTGATGAGATCCTGACCAAGATCTGTTACGACAAGGCTCATCAGATCTACGGCGACGAGCTTCCTGAGATAGTTCAGGAGCGTCTTGAAAGAGAGCTTAACTCTATTATCAAGAACGGATTCGCCGTTATGTATATCATTGCCCAGAAGCTGGTTTGGAAGTCCAATGAGGACGGATACCTGGTAGGTTCCCGTGGTTCCGTTGGATCCTCCTTCGTTGCCTTCACTTCTGGTATTACAGAGGTTAACTCCCTTAGCCCGCACTACGTGTGCCCTAAGTGTAAATACAGTGACTTTGATTCAGAAGAGGTTCTTGCCTTTGGTGGTAATTCCGGCTGCGATATGCCAGATAAGAGATGCCCTAAGTGCGGAACCATGATGTATAAGGACGGCTTTGACATTCCTTTCGAGACCTTCCTTGGATTCAAGGGAGACAAGGAGCCTGATATCGACCTTAACTTCTCAGGTGAGTATCAGTCCAAGGCCCACAAGTATACAGAGGTTATCTTTGGTTACGGCCAGACCTTCAGAGCTGGAACCATAGCTTCTCTTGCCGATAAGACAGCCTACGGCTTTGTAAAAAAATATTACGACGGAATCGGCGTAAGTAAGAGAAAGAGTGAGATTAACCGTATTGTTCAGGGATGTACCGGTATTAGAAGAGGTACAGGTCAGCACCCGGGTGGAATCATCGTTCTTCCTGTGGGAGAGGACATTAACTCTTTTTGCCCTGTTCAGCACCCTGCCAACGATATGACAACGGCTACCATAACTACACACTACGATTATCACTCCATCGACCACAACCTGCTTAAGCTTGATATTCTCGGACACGATGATCCTACCATGATCAGATTCCTTCAGGACTGCACAGGTCTTGATCCTAAGCTGGTGCCACTGGATGATAAGAATGTTATGAGCCTGTTTATGAACACAACTGCTCTTAACGTAACACCGGAGCAGCTTGGCGGAACTAAGCTTGGATGTCTTGGACTTCCTGAGTTTGGTACAGACTTCGCTATGCAGATGGTTATCGATGCCAAGCCTTCATCCTTGTCCCATCTTATCCGTATTTCAGGTCTTTCTCATGGTACGGACGTATGGCTTGGTAACGCTCAGACCCTTATTCAGGAGGGCACAGCCACCATCGATACCTGTATCTGTTGTCGAGATGATATCATGATCTACCTGATCCAGAAGGGCCTTGATAAGTCTGAGTCCTTCAAGATCATGGAGGCTGTCCGTAAGGGTAAGGTTGCCAAGGGTAAGGAAGGCAACTGGCCTGAGTGGAAAAAGGACATGACAGAACACGGCGTGCCAGACTGGTACATCTGGTCCTGTGAAAAGATCAAGTACATGTTCCCTAAGGCTCATGCTGCCGCTTACGTTATGATGGCCTGGAGAATCGCTTACTTTAAGGTTTATATACCTCAGGCGTTCTATGCTGCCTGGTTTAGTATAAGAGCTAAGGCCTTCAACTATGAGCATATGTGTCTTGGAGAGAATCATCTTCATGCCATTATGAGAGATTATCAGAACAGGAAGGATGAGCTTACCAATGCTCAGCAGGCTGAATACGGTGATATGAGGCTTGTAGAGGAGATGTATGAAAGAGGTATTGAATTCATGCCTATCGACATCTTCAAGGTTAAGTCCAGAGACTTCCAGGTTATTGGTGATAAGATCATGCCAGCACTTACAAGTATTGATGGTATGGGTGAAAAGGCCGCAGACCAGATCGTGGAAGCTGCTAAAGACGGGCCTTTCCTGTCTAAGGATGACTTCAGACAAAGGACCAAGTGTCCTCAGACTGTTATCGACAAAATGTCTGATATGGGTCTACTTGGAGACATTCCAGACTCCAACCAGATCAGTATTTTCGACCTTATGAAGGGATAACGGTAGAAAAACGAAGATTAAGAGAGAAAGTGGGAGCTATATAGAGATATCTTTTGATATACCAAAAAACATCCACTTGCAGAACATGCACTAAGCAAGTAGTATATGTTCTTAGAGGTTAGCACTCAAAACATTAGAGTGCTAACAAATAGTAAAAGATATTTATTTTAACATATAAAGGAGGCTTTAATCATGAAGTTAGAACCACTTGCAGACAGAGTTGTACTTAAGGCTCTTGAGGCTGAGGAGACTACTAAGTCAGGAATTGTTCTTCCAGGAGCAGAGAAGGAGAAGCCACAGCAGGCAGAAGTTATCGCTGTAGGACCTGGCGGAATCGTTGATGGTAAAGAAGTTAAGATGCAGGTTAAGAAGGGTGACAACGTTATCTATTCTAAATATGCTGGAACAGAAGTTAAGCTTGATGACGTAACATACATCATCGTTAAGCAGAACGATATCCTTGCAATTATCAAATAATTGAAATATAAAACTTGGAGGCAATTAAAATGGCAAAGACAATTAAGTACGGCGCAGACGCCCGCACAGCTATGGTAGAAGGCGTTAATAAGCTTGCTGATACAGTAAGAGTTACAATCGGACCTAAGGGAAGAAACGTAGTTCTTGATAAATCATACGGTGCACCAACAATCACTAACGATGGTGTTACAATCGCTAAAGAGATCGAGCTTGAGGATGCTTATGAGAACATGGGCGCTCAGCTTGTTAAGGAAGTAGCTACAAAGACTAACGACGTTGCTGGTGATGGTACAACAACAGCTACAGTTCTTGCACAGGCTATGATCAATGAGGGTGTTAAGAACCTTGCAGCAGGCGCTAACCCAATCGTTCTTAGAAAGGGTATGAAGAAGGCTACAGAGTGCGCTGTTGAGTCTATCAGCAAGATGGCTACAAAGGTTAAGGGTAAGGACCAGATCATGAGAGTTGCAGCTGTATCATCAGGAGATGATGAAGTTGGACAGATGATCGCTGATGCAATGGAGAAGGTTTCTAACGATGGTGTTATCACAATCGAAGAGTCTAAGACAATGCAGACAGAGCTTGACCTTGTAGAAGGTATGCAGTTCGACAGAGGATATATCTCAGCTTACATGGCTACAGATATGGACAAGATGGAAGCTACACTTGATGATCCATTCATCCTTATCACAGATAAGAAGATCTCTAACATCCAGGATATCCTTCCACTTCTTGAGCAGATCGTTAAGACTGGTTCTAAGCTCCTTATCATCGCTGAGGATGTTGATGGTGAGGCTCTTACAACTCTTATCGTTAACAAGCTCCGTGGAACATTTAACGTAGTAGCTGTTAAGGCTCCTGGTTATGGTGATCGTAGAAAGGCTATGCTTGAGGATATCGCTATACTTACAGGCGGTAAGGTTATTTCTTCAGATCTTGGCCTTGAGCTTAAGGATACAACAATGGATGACCTTGGACGTGCTAAGAGCATCAAGGTTGAGAAAGAGAAGACAACTATCGTTGATGGACTTGGCAACAAGGACGACATCAAGGCTAGAGTATCTCAGATCAAGAAGCAGATCGAGGAGACAACATCTGATTTCGATAGAGAAAAGCTTCAGGAGAGACTTGCTAAGCTCGCTGGCGGTGTTGCAGTTATCAGAGTTGGTGCTGCTACAGAGACAGAGATGAAGGAAGCTAAGTACAGAATGGAAGATGCTCTTAACGCAACAAGAGCTGCTGTAGAAGAGGGTATCATCTTCGGTGGTGGTTCTGCTTACATTCACGCTTCTAAGGAAGTTGAGAAGCTGGCTGCTAAGCTTGAAGGCGACGAGAAGACAGGTGCAAGAGTTGTTCTTAAGGCTCTTGAGGCTCCTCTTTACCACATCGCTAACAACGCTGGTCTCGACGGATCTGTAATCGTTAACAAGGTTAAAGAGTCTAAGCAGGGCATCGGCTTCAACGCTTACTCAGAAGAGTACGTTGACATGGTTAAGGACGGAATCATCGATCCTGCTAAGGTTACACGTTCAGCTCTTCAGAACGCTACATCAGTTGCATCAAGCTTCCTTACAACAGAGGCTGCTGTTGCAACAGTTAAAGAGCCAGTTCCTCCAATGCCAGCAGGCGGCGCAGGAATGGGCATGGGAATGTAATAGAATAAGGAAACCATCCGTGGTTTAAAATATTACGGAGCGCAGTCTCGGGTATGCCTGGGGCTGCGCTTTTTTACGCCCGAGAAAACGCATCAAATATGTGCTCCAAAATTTCATAATTTTAATAAACGCTTAAAAATTTATTGCGAGCCCATGATTTATGCGATATACTCAATTTTGAGTTTATAAAATTTTTATAATTTCATTTTTTTCATCATTATAAATGCTCAAAATTATAAGGCTTAACGGAGGGTGTATGAAAAGGGTAAAATTCTTATCTCATCTCAAGATGAGAGTGATACCAATGATGATGGTATCCACGCTGTTATGCAGCAACTTTGTTTCTATTAACGCATTGGCAGAGAGCGAGTCTACAGAGGCTACTTCTGAAGACACAGCAAATGGGGAGAAACCTGCCGATGAATCTACAGACGATTCCAAGGGTACAGAGAATAGTTCACAGGATGAATCAAGTGATGAGGCAGCTACTGGTGACACATCTGAATCAGATGACGCATTAGAGGGCTCAGATGATTCCAGTGACGAGGCATCTACAGAGGCTAGTGGCGAGGCTTCAGAGGGTGACTCCAGCGATGATGCTGTAGGCGATGCAAGTACTGAAGCTACAAGCGAAGAGGAAGAAGCAGCAGATGAGGCTTCTTCTGAAGAATCTTTAGATGAAGACCTTTTAGCAGAGTCTAAACTTGCTTCTACTAATGCACTTGCAAGTCCTTCACTTGAATTACAGTTTAGCGATATTGACATTACAATTGATGCTCCAGATGAAGCGAATTTTGAATTAAAGACAAACATCAGAAAAATCACACCTGTAACAGAGAATGGAGTGACAACTGATTACGTGGATTATACATATGCCACAGTATCAAGTAATGGAACATATCATGTTCTAAACTCAAATTACTTTGCGTTTGATTTTACGGTAAGTGAATTGTATTACGTTGAAATCGAATACGATGGAGAAACATACCCATATGAAGGTAGCGATACTTTTGAAGTTTACGATAGTGTAGGTGAAGCAAATGCAATAAAAGTAACTGCTATAAAGAAGGATAGTACTGAGCCTGTAATTAGTAATGTTGTTGTTCCTAAGCCAACTGTCGGAGAGTATATTTTTTCTGATAAAGCAAATGATTTAGTATTTAAGGCAGATGTTGTTGATAAAGGAACAGATAATAGAGCTGCTAGTGGAGTTGATAAAGTATATGTTCTGTCAGGAAATGATAAATATCTAATGACTAAGGATGCCAAATCCAATACTTATAGCTGGATGCCGGATAAGATGGGAATATACACTATCAATGGAATTAAAGCTATAGACAAATCAAATAACGAAAAAGTATATGAAATGGATTGTACTATATATTATCAGAATCAGCTGGATGATTATTTGGGGTTATCCATGAAAAATGGTGATATATGGTACACAACGGCAAATAGTAGTACAGAGAGCTTCGCTAAAAGGCCAGTTCTATATATCAGAGGAACTTCAGGCAATGCTATAGAATCTATAACTATAAAATGTGGTGATGACAAGGATACAATTCCCGAAGACAATTTTTCTTTGGAGGTTCTTCCTAATGGTTATTTATATAAACTAGATTATGATTTATCAGATCTTTGTAAAGAGGGCGATAATAAAATCGAAGTATTTGCTGAGTATCATGATGATGATGATCCGGAACCTTATTATATAATTAGTGACATAAATGTAAAAATTGACAGCACTGCTCCAAACGCGACCGTAACATATAATCTTTATAATGCCAAAGGTAATAAGCTGTCACATGATGCTAAATCTGGTTGGGATAATGAGTTAGGAATATATGTTGTTAATGGTGATGTATATGCAATTCCTACCATTACTTTGGTTGAACCGGAAGCAGAAGCAACTCCAGTGGAGGAAAGTGAAATTGCTTATTATACATACTACACTGATTGGGAATCTAATAAGAAATTAGGTAGTGGTAATAAAATCAAGTTTTTAAAACGTGATAATCAGGAGCACTATGTAAAAGGCATAAAAGTTGTTGATAAGGCCGGCAACAGCACATATATCGAAATGGCCAGCGACCATGTTATATTCGACGATGATAAACCAAAAATCGAATATGAATATAATACAAGCATTGTTGTAGATAACACCAGATATTACAGAGATGTTGATGCTACAGGATCTATTTACATTAAAGACAATTATGCCCTTAATACAGCAGATGGAAAAACAATAATAACAAAAGATAATGCAGATATTGGAAAGCTCACCAGCAAACAGCTTAATAAATCACTTATAGGAAAACGTTGTTGGCAAATGATTTATTCATTTAATATTTCGCTTGCTGATGAAAGTGAGGATGAATTCTTCATTACAACAACTGCGGAAGATCTTTCTAAAGATCCAGAAGAACAGGCTATAAATGTTACTACAGAGCAGAGTAATAAGATTGTAATTGATAAGAAGGCTCCAACTATAGATGTACAGTGCGATAACTCTTTTGTGACAAAAGGAGATTTCCAACATACAAAGGGAACTGTAGTTATCAAGATTTCTGTAAGTGAGAAGTATCCTGATATAGAAGCGATTGAAGGTGCAATCAGCGTAGCTAGATTGTCTAACTTTGATTCATCCGAATCAGGTTCATCAGTTTCACCTGAATGGACTTGGGATGAAAATGGTGGAACGTGTACTTTTACAATCAGTGAAGAGGGTGCATACGAATTCATACTCAATGCAGATTGCGCCAAGGATATTGTTGGTCACGGAGCAAAGGTAACAGGAAAAGAATTATCAAGGTTTATTGTTAATACAGGTGATCCTGAACTTACAGTTGATTTTGACAATAATCAGGCAGTAAATGGAAAGTATTACAACAAGGCTAGAACAGCAACAATTACTGTAAAAGATATTTCTTTTGATGAATCTACATCAGTGATTAATATTCAGAGTAAGTATGGATCAGTTACAACTCCTAGCTTTACTGGTGATGACGGAGTTTACACAGCTACAATAGAATTCAATCAAGATGGTATATATAGCTTTACGGTAACAGCCTATGATATTTTTGGTACCGAGAAAACGGAAACAGTTGAAGAATTCGTCATCGACACCACAGAGCCTAAGGTCAACGTTACATATACCAACAACGATGCAATGAACCAGATGTACTACAACAAGGCAAGAGTGGCGACTCTTGATATTGAAGACCTTACATTTGATGCTGACCTTGTAGAGTATGGCATGCAGCCTATTTCAGATGGTTCACAGCTCCCTTCAATTGGCAGCTTTAGTACATCAGACCTTAATAACACAGCATACATGACCTTTGATCAGGATGGTAAATACGCTTACGTAATCAACTGTACTGACCTTGCTGGAAATACAGCAACATCCTATATCTCAGATGTATTTGTAATTGATACTATTGCACCAGAAGTTAACTTCTCTGGAGTTGAGAACTACTCAGCTAACAACGGAACAGTAGCTCCTACAGTTAAATATGTTGATAAGAACATGGATATGGAAGCAACTGTTGTTACTATGACAGGTTCTAACAACGGTCCAGTAGCTGTTGGAAACGCTGTTACAGAGACAGAAGATGGATTTGTTGTATCCTATGATGACTTTGCTCATGATAAGAGCATGGATGACCTCTATACTCTTACAGCTAAGGTTTATGACCTTGCAGGAAATGAGTCTGAAGAGGAGCTTGTATTCTCAGTTAACCGTTATGGTTCAGTATTTGTACTTGGAGACGCAGCTAAGGTTCTTAACGAAGAGTACTACACTAATGATCCTAAGGACATTACAATCACTGAGATCAACGTAGATGAGCTTACATACAGAGATATTTCCATCAGCTGCGATGGCGATATTACAGAGCTTACCAAGGGTTCAGACTACACAGTAACAGCACAGGGTTCAGATACAACCTGGAAGACTTACACATACACACTTGGTAGCGAGAACTTTACTAAAGACGGTGTTTACTCAGTAACTGTTTACACTAAGGACAGAGCATCCAATACTCAGGATAACAAGTCTAGAGATGCAGAGATCAACTTTGCAGTAGATATGACTAAGCCTAGTATCGTAACTACAGGAATCGAGTCAAACACAACATATAACAAGAGTTCAATCGGCGTTAACATCAACGTTGCCGATAATATGGGACTTACAACCTTTGATATCTTCAGAGGTGAGAAGCATGTAGGATCTTACACAGCAGAAGAACTTGAGCAGAACGGTGGCACAATCGCCCTTACTCTTGAAGAGGCAGACAAAGAGCCATTCGACCTTAAGCTTGTAGCTGTAGACGTAGCAGGTAACGAAGAGGTACTTACATACAGCAACGTAACTGTTGCAGTAGAAACAACAGAGATCATCGATCCTCCAGTACCACCTGTTGGCCCAGATCCTAAGCCAAGCAACAACAATGTCATTATCTTTATCATCATTGGCTTTGGCGTAATCGCCCTTGCATCTGGAGCAGGCATATTTGCTTATCAGAATAAAAAGAAATCTGAATAATCTTAATAACAATTAAGTTTATATCTCATGGCCGTGTCAAAGCGGTCATGAGGTTTGTCTATATGGAAAGACGATTATTAAATGTCAAGGAGGACACATAAGTGTCAGAAGGAAATAACAGTTTTGAAGGTGGAGATATCATCGAGTGGAACCACCAGAAGATAGCGGATTACTTTGCTGAGTGTGGCAAAGTTTACGATACATTTGAAGAGAGCATAAATGAAGTAGCGATAGCTCTTAACGACTTTGTTAATGACGGAGAGCACAGGGGACCAGAGGCAGAAAGTGCCAAGTCCTTTGTTAATGAGCGTCAGATTGAGGCCGTAGAGGAGGCTATTTATTCTGTTGAGCACCTCCATGGAATGATGGAAGGAAGCAGGCTTTCAGATGAAGTATCACTTCTGGATGACTTCAATGAGAGAGTTGATGCCAGCGAAACAGCCATTGTTAAGAGTCAACACCTTGATAAAGTCATCAAGGACTACACAGAATACAACAATGGTTTCAGAGAAGCCTCTGATTCTATAAAGTCTGCAAGAGATGCCTGTCAGGAGGCAATTGCAGGCTGTTCTTTTCTTACCTATAAGAAATTCACAGAGCCAGACCCAGAGCCAACAAAGGAGTCTATGGAGGCTTTTGTTTCAGTTGAGAATGAAGATGGCTTTGTTCAGAAGTTTGAAAAGACATTCTTAGAGTTCATCGAAGATCACAGCGATGACTTTACTGGAAGTGAGTTCATGGCAATTTGCCCAGTCCTTCTTGAGAATCTTAAGAACGTTAACGCCGCTCTAGGAGACGGTTCTTTTGACCTTACAAGGTACGATGAGACCTTCCAGAACGTAAAATGGACAGACGTAAAAGAGCTAATGAGTGAAGAGATGAGAAATAAATTCCTCAAGTACATGAAGGACTTTAGTCTCTATCTCAAGGGCCTTGTTCCTAAGTGCCAGGTCATCAAGTACGATCCGGTTAATATGAACAATGGTAACTACATTAATGACATAACTGACCTTACAGTTCCTGGAAGATTTCCTCTGGAGTTCAGACGCTTCTACAACGCCCAGTCAGATAAAAGCGGCATCCTTGGAATGGGATGGAGCTGTGCTTTTGATGTACGCCTTAAAAAGGACATGGATGGCGACATCAGGCTCACTACCTTTGACGGAAGAGAGCTGATCTTTAGTAAGGCTAACATCAAGAAGGAAGAAGTGTATCTCGAGGTTCACGGCGAAGAAGGCATTCTTAGAGAAACTCAGACCGGATATGTGATCACAAGAGATGACAACTCCTACGACATGTATGATCTTGACGGATTCCTTGTATCCAAAGGCGATAACAATGGTGAGCACACCAAGATTGATTACACACTGGTCACTGTATCAGGTACAGATACAGCACTTCCTGTAAAAGTTACAACCAAGGATAGAACAAGCCTTTCTCTTAAGTACAACGAAGATGGAATTCTTACAGAGATCACAGACCATGCTGGAAGAACCTGTGCTTACGAATACGAGACAACAATTGCTGCAGATACTAAGCGCTATTTCCTTGTATCTGTAACATATCCTAACGGAGCTAAAAGAGAATATGACTACGATGACAAGGGCCTTATCATTAGCATCAAGAGCCCAGATGGAGTTGTATCCCTTGAAAATAAATACGATGAAAAGAGACGTGTCATCCATCAGTCTTTCCCAGACGGTGGTGAGATGTCTTATGAGTATGACGATGAGAACCGCATCACAACTGCAACAGAGCAGAATGGATGCAAGGTTCAGTACCTTTCTGATGAATTTGGAAGACACGTTGGAACAAGATATGTGGGCATCAGACCAGGTCAGATGACGATGGAGGGTACAGATTCTTTTATTGGTGAAAAAGAAAATGAATCAGATAAGTACCTCATCGAAGAGAAATTCACTTACAACGACAAGAATCAGAAGACCACAGTAACTGACAGAAATGGTTTTGTTACGAGACACCTTTACGATAACAGAGGACGACTTGTCAGCACTATTGGCCCGGAAGGCCTTCATGAGACCATCACTTATGATGCAGAAGGTCACATGACTTCAAAGAAAGATTCAGAGGGCAACAAGTATAAGTACAGATATGACCTTGAAGGAAATCTTTACAGCATCACAGATCCAGAAGGTAACAAGATTAAATACGACTACGTTGATGGAAGACTTGTTGATACAAGAGACGGCTTTGGTAAAAAAACTAAATATACCTACGACGATAATGGAAACATCGCATCAGTAACAGAGCCTTCAGGAAAGAAGACCAGCTACGAGTACGACTCACTTGGCAGAGCCATTAAGTCCATTGATAATGATGGAAACGAGACGAGCTACACATATGATGAAAATGGCAATATTACTTCAGTAACAGACCCTATGGGAAATGTCACACGCCATGCCTACAACAAGGCAGGCCTTCTTACTGAGACCATTAACCCAGATGGTACTAAGAAGACATGGCAGTACAACGAGATTGGTAAAGTAGCTGCTTTTACCGATGAAGATGGACGAACCACTTATATGGCCTACAACACCATGTGGCAGGAGGAAAGGATCATACTTCCAAATGGCGGAGAGATCAGATATAAGTACGACCTTCTTGGAAACAGAGTATCAGTAACAGATCCTGAGAATAGAGTAACTAAGTACACTCATGACAAGATGGGAAATGTCCTTACAGAAGGGCATGTAGTAAGCTCAGCAGGAGACAAGCTTGAAGTCATTTCTGTAAATAAGACCTACACCTATGACGGAAAGAACCGTATAAAGACTGAAACAGACGGCGAGGGCAATGTAACAACTTACAAGTATGATAAGAACGATAATCTTATCTGCAAGACAGATGCCCTTGGTGGACAGACAATAAATGAATACGACGGCCTTAACAGGCTTATTAAGACAACAGATCCAGCAGGAAGATCAATATCTTACACCTTTGATAAGAATGGCAATCTTAAGACAACAACAGATGCATCAGGCATTATCACTGAGAATCACTATGATAATAACCTGCTTATTAAGGTTACCCAGAGAGCAAAGGCAGATGAAGATGTAGAGATCACAATAAACGAGTATTCTTACGACGACCTGGGAAGAATGGCAACTCAGGTAGAAAGAGATGGCTTCACTCTAAACTACGAGTACGACAAGGCTGGAAGAGTAACAAAGACAACCTCATCCAACGGTAGAATCATCGAATACTCTTATGATTCAATGGGAAGAGTAACCACAAAGAAAGACTGCGGTGCTGTTACAAAGTACGCTTATACAGGAACTGGTAAGCTTTGCAGCATAATCGATGCTCTTGGCAACGAGACAAGATATACCTACAACGAACTGGATCTTCTTTGCAAAGCTGAGAGATTTGATGGAACTAAGAGTGATGCAGACGTTGAACTACAGGATAGCCATGCGTATCCTCAGGTTGATAGAAAAGGCCATGTAACTATCTATACCCATGATCTTTCTGGAAAAGTCATCAGCGTAACAGATGCCCTTGGAAATAAAGATATCTATAAGTATGACAGAAAGGGTGAACTCTGTGCGGAGATAGACCGTGATGGTAACGAGACAATCTACACAAGAGATAACAACGGCAACATCATCGGCATCAAGTATTCCAACGGTGAAGAGATTAAATACAGCTATGATGCCCTTTATACCCTTAAGCAGGTTCAGGACCATCTTGGAATCACAAAGATTGAGTCAGACTCTGTAGGTAGAACTATTATGGTAACCACTCCAGATGGACAGAGCGTAGGCTATGAATACGGCCCGGATGATGCCAAGACAGCCATTATCTATCCAGATGGAAAGAGACTTGAATACAAGTACGATGCTTTCAGAAAGCTTGTTGAACTTAGCGACCTTAACGCAGAAACAGGCTCAGTACAGTACTACTATGATTCAAATGCAAGACTTATAAAGAAATCCTTCCCTAACGGAACAACGACTTCCTATGATTACTATCAGGGAGGTCTGTTAAAGACACTCACAAACACTGATAAAGAAGGCGTCCTGGATAGATTTGCATACACTTACAACGAGAAAGGTAATAAAACAGTCATCGAGAAATTTAGAAGAAATCTCGACAATGTAAGTGGTATCTATGCTTATAGCTATGATGAAGTAGGTCGTCTTGAAGCAGTAACAAGAGAAGGAGAAGCTCTTTCTTCTTTCACATACGATGCCTTCGGTAATAGAACAAGCAAAACAGAGAACGATATTAAGACTATCTATTCATATGATGCTCAGGATAGACTTGTCTCTAAGAGTGACCAGAGCGTTTTAAATCCTACACCTGTTATCACAACATACTCGTATGATAATCGCGGAAACCTTGTTGCAGAGTATAAGAACGATGTACTTGATAGAGAGTACACATATAGTGCAAGAAATCTTCTTGAAAAAGCTCAGGTAAAAACTGATCCTTCAATGGACCAGTCTACTTACTATGACTATAACTATCTTGGACAGAGAGTTAGCAAAAAGTCCGTTAATAGTGAAATTTCATACCTCACTGACATCACAATGGATTACAATAACCTTCTTGCTCAGTCTGTAAATGGCAAGACATCTATGTTCATATATGATGACAAGATAGTCAGCATGGAAAAAGAGAATACAAACTCATACTACCTTCTTGATGAGCTTGGAAGCACCATGTACCTTACAGACACAAATGGAACCTCATCTGACGCCTATGCTTATGATGTATTCGGTAAAAGAGTAAATGTAGCAACTGGAAAAACTGTGAATGCATCAAATACTGCAAGTACAGGTGATGCTCTTGTCGACAGCCTTATTCAGCCATTTACATTCACAGGCTACAGAGAAGAGGAGAATGGCCTCTACTTTGCCCAGGCAAGAAGCTATGATCCAGAGACTGGAAGATTTACAGGAGAGGATAAGGTAAGAGGACTTCTCGATATACCTGATTCAATCAACCATTACATTTACTGCTTCAATGCTCCTAAAGACTATGTAGATAGAAATGGTTTATATCCAACTTGTTCAAATACTAATAACGAGCAGGCAGATGGCTTTTCTGGCAGATCATTACCACATGAAGCAAATGGCAAAGGCACTTATCCTACAGGTAGCTCATCGGAAGGTGGATATTATAATGGTGTTTTGGTGGGGTTGGGGCTTTCGCTAATGGCGATTATTCCACCTACAGAATTAGTGATATTAGCAAAGCTATTTGGAATATCATTATCTGATATAGAGCAAATATTGAAAGGATATATTCCTCATAATGTTCCTAATGAAGTTGTAGCCCTTGTAATGGCCGTGCTATCTAAAGTTAGTATTATATCCGATGGTACAACTAGTAAAAATTTGGAAATAAATCTTGATGAGATAAAAAATGTTTATGATGCAAGATATTTTATTGAGAATCAATCTAGTTGGGAAAAAGTTTTGTATGGCAATAATAATATGAAAAATGCAGGATGCGGAATAATTGCAACTATCAATGCGCTACATGCTATGGGGATATATCTGACCGATGAGGAAGTTGCAAATCTTATTTCTGAGTATGAGAAAGACGGAGCTGTGTTGAATGGGGTGTTGGGAACATCTCCTCTGGCTATAATCAATTATTTTGCAGAAGACCCGATGTATGATGTTAGTTACACAGCAACAAATGATTTTGATGAAATTGGCAAAATGGCCGAAGACAGTGATACTTTAATCGTTATGCTATACAATAATGAGGATGATGTTACAGCTGCCTTGCATTATATAAATATTGAGAAAAAGACTGATGCTGACGGAAATACATATTATGTAACGCATAATGCTGGTAATCCTAATGAACAATATGATTCTATTGAAGAAGCGATTGAAGCTACTGGAGAATACGATAATTCGAAGCCTATTGTAGTAATAGGAATAAGTGAAAATGATTTAGGGGATTATCCTGAAAAAGAGGAAAAAGTATGTTAAAGAAGTATAAATATATCATTGTGGTTATAGTGATTATTTCAACACTTGTTGGATGTACGTTTAATAGTAAGCATGCAGAATATATTTCATATATACGTCAATATGGACCTAATGAATTAAGTGAAAAATACTATTATCATTATGTGAGAAAAGAGCCATATTTTTATTCTGTACTAGCAAGGTTTGATGTAGACATCATGGAAGATTACGAAATATATGTATTAGATAATCCTGATAATCAGCGTATTGATGATTATTATGGTTTTGATTCTGGAGTTTATTTTATTATTAGTGAGTATAAGAAATTTACTGATAAGCCAAATTATTACGAATATACCTTATTATTTCATGATAATGAATCCGAACAGGACCAGACTATAATATGCTCGGAAGAAGAAATCATTTTTGATAAAAGTAAAGATGGATTAAGGGTTAAGGTGGCTGATAAGTATTATTTCTTAGAAGAAAATGCAGGTGAGTATTCACTTGAAGAAACTTCTGCTCCGGATGAGGATGAGACTCCTCAATACGAAAGTATTCTAGAAATTGAGGCAGAGGATGGTGTTAAAGCTGTTTTTTCTAAGAAATATAGGGAAGTAGAGTATAAATACCAGATAGGTGACAAGACAGGAACTATAGATGCACTAGATAGTAAATATGCTCCAAAATCAGCACTTTCTGATAATTATGTTGTAGAAGATGGAAAAGTAATCGGTATTGTTCAATATGCAAATCTGTATTTTAGTCGTTTCGATGAAGCTAAGAATCACACAGAGTATAAAGCAGTAAAGGGAGAAGTCCTTTATGAGTTTGATCTACAGACATGTGAGAGTAAAATTCTTTATAGAATTAGAGGCAATAAAAAGCTGATAATTGGATATAAGAATGGTCTAGTTTATCTATATTCGAAAGGTAACGTTATTGAACACTCATTAGATTCAGGAGAAGAAAACGTTATTTACAAAATTGAAGATAATCCTGAAGAACAAATGTCTTTTAACTGGATTGGAAATACGCTTATCATTTTTGATGAACATAACTATGTGGTTGTAGGATCAGTGAAGGTAGAGAATTAGTACATGTTTAAGAAATTTAGTATTACACTTTTGGAAATATTTTTTTTTGTGATTCTTTGTGGATGCACTAGTAAGCGTATGCAATACGTTCCTTACATTGGTGAATTGGGGCCAAACGAGTTAAATTGTAAATACTTTTATTATTATCATTATTTCTACAAAGAGGATAATTCGTATTCTGCACTAATTAGATATGATGTTGATACAAAGGAAAAACATGAAATATATGTAGTGGATAATCCTGATAAGCAACGAATTAATGATTATTATGGCTTTGATGAAGGTGTTATTTTTGTTTATAAAGAACACAAGAATGGTAGTTCTGAATATTTATTAGTGTTTCATGATAATGAATATGATCAAGATACGATAATTGCTCGTTCGTCAGAGGATATTATTGTAATTGGAAATTATAATAGTAAGCCTATAGTGAAAATTGAAGGAAAGTATTATTCGCTTGAAAATGATGAGGGAGAATATAATATTTCTGAAATGGCATATTATGTTGGAAATGAGGATTTTCAAGATGAGAACATTTTAGAAATTGAAAATGAAGAAGGCATCCGAATAGTTTTTTCAAAAAAAATAGAAGAAACAAATTTCAAATACCAGGTTGGGGATAGAAAAGGTGATATTGATGCATTAACTAATAAGTATTCTTCAAACTCAGGCCTTACAGACAATTATGTTGTAGAAGATGAAAAAGTAATTGGTGTAGTCCAGTACGCTGATTTAGATTATAGACATTTCTACGAATCTAAGAAGTACATAAGGTATTAGAAACTAAAAGGACAGGTACTTTATGAATTTGATTTACAGACTGTAAACGCTATTATAAAAGTTGACCAGTTTCATCCATTTCGCTAGCGAAAAAGTTTACCACCTTGTGTTAAGTCCTTTATGATTTTTTGTGTATGAAAAATCATGAAGGGAGAAAGGTGATGATAGTCGAAATGGATCTCTACTACCAAATCCGTAGCCGTTATAATGACGGCGAATCCATACGGTCCATCGCCAGAACACTGGGGATATCCCGGCAGACCGTTAAAAAGTATTGCAGAGGCGATACGCATCCTGATGAACGGAAGCCTTATCATCGGGACTCTGAGGTGGTTACTCAGGAAGTTGTTGATTTTGCTCGTGCCTGTCTTGAAGAGGA
>NZ_JHWL01000025.1 GCF_000622085.1 Butyrivibrio proteoclasticus P6B7 | reverse complement strand
ATCCCACCACTGATATGGGGATTCAATACTTCTGGATCTTTTAACTTCTTTTGAAATGGTAGTAGGATCCTTGTGCAGAACCTTTGCAATGGAATAAAAAGTAGAGCCTTGGTTAAGCTCCTGTTCTATATAAATCCTATCTGACAGTAACAGATGGGAGTGGTTACCTCTTATCGATTCACTCATAAGGAACTCCTTCCTGACAGACAGATGACCTTGAGTAGGATAAGAGATAAAAATGGCATGTGCAAGACTAACTTCTACATCGCCATGTTTTTGACCTGAAATAGCTGAATTTAAAATTTCACTCTACGAGGGTCAAAAGCTTGATTGGTAGGCTTAAAATATAGAAATGTATAATCTGAGCCTGTATATTCAGAACAAAAGAGCAAAAATTGCAGGCTTAAAATAAGGGAAAGTCAAATCTGAGCCTGTATATTCAGAACAAAAGAGCAAAAATTGCAGGCTTGAAATAAGGGATAGTCAAATCTGAGCCTGCATATTCAGAACACAAGAGCAAAATTAGCAGGCTTGAAATAAGGAAAAGTCAAATCTGAGCCTGCTTATCCAGAAAATAAGAGCAAAATTAGCAGGCTCAAAATAAGGAAAAGTCAAATCTGAGCCTGCTTATCCAGAAAATAAGAGCAAAATTAGCAGGCTCAAAATAAGGAAAAGTCAGATTCAAGCCTACTCTCAAAGAAAGATAAAGAGTATAATTGGGGGGAGAAAAAAGAAAACGGTGAGTTTACGTGTATAGAGAGATTAGATATAAAGTAACAACTGAAGATGGAAGCATGACTGCTGGGGAGATAATGCGTGAGAAGCTTGAGCTTACCAGCAGAGAGATTAGCAGGTGCAAGAAGTTTGATGACGGTGTCCTAAGGAAACTTGCGGATGATAATACAAGTGATGACAAACGATCTTGCATCCACGATGAGCGCCATAATGATACTATGATTACTAAAGACAATCTTGTCCCTACTCGCATCATCGATGCCCTGAACCCAGGGGATGAGCTGATCGTCCGTATCTATGAGGACAACGATAACGCCGGTGATATAGTGCCTTCAGATGGCGAGATTGATATTGTCTACGAGGATGAGGATATCATTGTTCTTAATAAGGAAGGTGACAGGGTTGTTCACCCATCCTATGCCCATTACACAGATTCCCTCAGTAACCTTTTGTGCGGATATTTTAAAAGAACTGATCAGGAACATGTAATAAGGACTATCGGAAGGCTTGATAGAGAGACTTCAGGACTTGTCTTGTTTGCTAAGAACCGCTATAGCGCAGCTCTTTTGTCAAAGCAGACTAAGGACTTATCAAGAAGAAAAGAGTATGTGGCGTTGGCATCAGGAGTGTTTGCGGAAAGCGAAGGAACCGTGAACGCCCCAATAGAGCGAGTTGACTGCGATAGGATGCTTAGAGAAGTTCGTGAAGATGGAAAAGAAGCTATAACTCATTATAGGGTCATCAGGCAATACGAAAACTTTGCCCTTATAAGACTTCATCTGGATACTGGAAGGACCCATCAGATCAGGGTTCACATGGCCCACTTAGGTCATCCACTTCTTGGAGATGGCCTTTATGGAAAAGAAATACCAAATAGCCATGGAATGACAAGAGCAGCTCTTCATGCAGCATCTCTTGAATTTGTACAGCCCGTAACCAAAGAGAAGATCGTTCTTGAAGCTAAACTTCCTAAAGATATTTCAACAATACTTGAAATGGCAGAAGATAGATGAAAACATGATCATTATGTAAGACCTTTTTTAATGGTCCCTTTACCATATTTGTTATTTAGGCTCATAGCCATCTGGCTAAGGGCCTTTTCTTTTTCTTCATTTATGACATTCATTTTATGATCATCAGCATTGCTTATAACATTATTACCTTCTGCATGATCCAACTCAGAAAAAGATGAATTATTCATCTCCAGTTGATCAAAAAGTGACAACTGCCTGTAGGATCCATCATCCAGTTTAGACACACCAACGCCCACAAGTCTTACCGATTCTCCCCTTACAAAAAGACCATCATCTCCAAGAAGGAGCTTGTCGCTAAGCTTTCTTGCGGCATTATAAAGAGAAGCCTGATCATTGATTGAGTTATCAAGCTGCATCTGGGCAGAGTGGCGCTTAAAGTTACCGGTCTTAACAGAGACGGTAACGGTCTTGCCGTAGACGTTATCTTTTTTGAGCCTGTTAGAAACAGACTCTGAGAGCCATTTAAGAACCGAATCTATATCAGAATCGTAGTTATCTGCAGTTAAATCCGTTTTAAGGGTGGTCTCATTGGAATAGCTCTTGGCATCCTCATAGTAGCCAGAAACGTTGGTACTTCCGATACCGTTGGCAGAAGTGTAGATATAGCTTCCGGCGTTTTCTCCAAGGATTGCAAGGAGCATGGTTACATCACAATTAGCCGCATCGCCTATAGTCTTAATACCAATAGAATTAAGGCGCGCCGCAGTCTGCTTGCCACAACCATAGAGGTCTCCAATAGGAAGAGGCCACATCTTAGATTCTATCTGCTCAGGGAAAAGAGTATGGATCATATCCGGCTTTTTAAAGTCAGAGGCCATTTTAGCCAGAAGCTTATTACAGGAAATACCGATGTTAACGGTAAAGCCCAGAGTATCCCTGACCTCGTTCTTAATAAGCATCGCCACATTAAGAGGGAAGGGAAGACCATCTGTTTCGCTGTCCTGATATACGCTTCTGGTTCCTGACATATCTACATAGGCTTCATCAATTGAAACCTGCTGGATTGTAGGAGAGTATTTTTTAAGAATATCTATAAAGGCGTGGGAATATTCCCTGTAAGTAGCAAAGTCTCCCGGTACCATTACCAGCTTAGGGCACTTCTGAAGTGCCTTAACAACAGGTTCTCCTGTGACAATGCCATATTTCTTGGCTGGAATGGACTTAGCCGTTATGATGCCGTGTCTACTCTTAACATCGCCGCCAACAGCAGAGGGGATAGTCCTAAGATCCACACTGCCTGGCTCATCCTTTAGCTTTTTTACCGCAGACCATGACAAAAACGCGGAGTTAACGTCCACGTGGAAAATGATAGTATCATATAGATCTTTTATCTGGTCTTCGGAGAAATTACTGTTACCCATAGCTATTCTTTATAAATACATTCAAATAATTAAAATGGAATGACTATTACTATATATACACCATAAATATAACATAGTAAGACTCATAATAGAACATATATTTGCCTGCATCGAAATTAATCTGTTGTACTTGGGATTTTTTTGTGATAATCTTGTTCGGAAAAACGTCCAAAATTTGAGGTGACGAATGTTTGAAGTTTTATTATTCATTTCTTTTGAAATATTAGTATCAATGTTTGCCATGCTTTTCGAGCTGTTCCCAGGAACAAAGTATAAGATTTATAAACATGTGATCCAGCTCTACATGAACATTGCTATGCTGGTTCTTCTTGGGATAGATGCGCTGATGTGCGTGTTTGATGGCGAGAATCTTAGAAACATAAACATATTTGCAGAAAAAGAAATGCTTGAACTCATGGCATTTCTGTATGGACTATTTATGTTTTGTAGTATCTACAAATATGTAGATATGAAAAAGAACAGCGGCCAGATAGAGATAATTGAGCTTAAAGCAGGTCAGTACCATATAGAGAGGCCAATTGAATCCACGGGTAAGCACCTCAGTGTTAAACGCCTTGCCATTTGTGATGGCTTTACTATTATTTTTTCTTCAGTTATGCCTTCTGGTGATGGGGATGTAAGACTAGTCTGCAAGAGAATTGATGATACTAATTATGAGTGTCTGACCATGGAAGAGGATGTGGATTTTTTGGAACCCGCTGCATTCATCGCCAAGATTGGCTCTTATCTGCTGTACATACTATATTCTCTAACTGCAGCGTTTATCGTTCTTACCTGCCACTATACAAATGATGTGGAGTTAAGTACCTTTTATTCTGACATGCTGGGATCAGTATTTATCCTTGCCTTTGGAATTTCTTTAATCAAGCTATTCAAGGGCACAAAGGGCTGTAGTAAGTTCTTTTTCCTGATATTTGCTGGTCTTATGGTATTTTTGGCCTCATTCAAGCTCTTGAATACAATAGTCATGTTCCTTGTTTGACTATGTTTAAGCCTTGTACAACTGCCAATAGAGGTATAAACTAAAATTACGATATTTTGTGATTCAATCTGCGATAATGAGGGAATGCGGATCGAGTCATTTAACAGTGCACAACACCATCGAGGGGGCAACATGAAGAAGGCAATTAGAATTATCGCAATAATAGCGTGTTTGGCAGTAATTGTTTATGAGGGCGTTCACATCTATCTTGATCAAAAAGAGTACACTGTGGCTGAGAATCTCTATGAGACTCTGGAGGCGGAAGTAATGACAGTAACTCCCCAAACTGAGGATCAACCAGGTGTTATTAACTATCCTGTCAGAAATATCGATTTTGAGAAGCTTCTTTCTATTAACCCGGATACTACGGCCTGGTTGTATTTTCCACTTCTGGACATCAGTTACCCTGTGGTAAAAGAGCAGGAGATCAACCAGTATCTTTACACAACCTTTGAAGGAACCAGAAATAAGGCTGGTTGTCTTTTTGAGGATGTTCTTAGTGATGAAGATTTTTGCGGAATGCATGACATTATATTTGGTCATAATATGAAGAATGGCTCAATGTTCGGAACTCTTAAGAAGGTTTACCAGGAGGAGAATAAAGAGCTACTGGAGCAAAAGCCTTACATCTATGTATATACCAACGATTATGTTTTTGAATACAGAATCTTTGCTTACTACATTACAACTGTGGGAAGTGGAGCCTACACAGAGGTAAAAAGTGCAGAGGACTACGATGAATTTCTTAAGTTCATCTCCACACATTCAGCTTATTCCATGCCTGAGGGACTTTCATTCGAGGGAAGACCTTCAATTCTCACACTTTCCACCTGTAGTGGTAAGGCTGGAGGCAGACAGAGATTCGTTATTCACGCTGTGAAGGTTAATTATTGGGATAGAATCAAGTGATCCAAAGACACACCATCTGAAGATGCAGATTAATCGTATTATAAATATTGAATAGACAATATACCGAATAAAAAAATTTCACTCACTTGGTTTTGAAAATGAAATTATTATAGCAAATTAATAAAAAAGTAATTGTATGTATATTGAATGGCTACATGAGATTAGGTAACATATAATCACAACATGGATATGAATGTAAATATGTGTTTTTTTTATAGGAGATATTCAATATGAAAAAGTTTAAAAGTGTGTTTGCCGTAGCTTTAGCTATGGTGCTTGCATTGGCATTCATTGGATGCGGCTCAATGACAAACGCAGTAATCGACGATCAGGCTGCTAAGAGAGGACCTGAAGAGGGTCTCGGAGAGATCTGGATCGATGATGAAGCAATTGCACTTGCAGGTTCTGCATCATCTAGCCAGGCTTGCCTTGATGCTTGCACAGCTGTATTTAATCTTATGAACCAGCAGAGAGCAGCTCAGGGACTTGCACAGCTTGTATGGAGCGATCAGCTCACACAGGCAGCTCAGGTTCGTGCCAACGAGATCACAACTTCATTCTCACATACAAGACCAAATGGTTCAGCTTTCTGGACTGTAGATAGTAATGTTCAGTATGGTGAGAACCTTGCTAAGCTCTATCAGTCAGCTGACAGCGTTTACACTGCATGGATGAATTCACCTACTCACGCAGCTAACATTATGGATGCTGGATACAAGACAGTAGGTATTGCTATTTGCCAGACTGCAGATGGTAGCTGGTATTGGGCACAGGAATTCGGATATTAATATGGCTTTAAGAATAGCACAGCTTAGGCTGTGCTATTTTATTATTCCAATAATTTATGTGTTATAATATAGTTACAAAAGGGTATTTTTAACAGGATCTATGAGGGAGGTACTACCATGTTTGGAAAATCTTCAAAAGATATCTATGTAAACAAGGAGACTGCACCTATTTCTGTTTCTGGTGCCAATGACAATCCTTATATGCAGGAAATGCTCCGAAATGAGGAAAAACGTCGTGAGAAACATGGCGATGATATCTATTATCGTCAGAACGGCTACATTAAGTAAAAAATAAAGGTATGGCTCAACTGTGGGCCATACCTTTTTAATTTGCTTTACTTCTTCTCGCAATACTTCTCATCGCAGTATTTGCAGCGATAAATCTCTTTTTTCTCATCTGAGAGATAGAAGATCTGAGGAAGCTCCTGTTCAATGGAAGAGATGCAACGAGGATTGTGACACTTGATGACGCCTGTGATCTCTTTAGGAAGGACGAGAGCTCTTTTCTCTATGATCTCACCGTTTTTGATTACGTTAACAGTGATGTTGTGATCGATATAGGCAAGGACGTCCAGGTCCAGAGTATCGATGTCACACTCAACCTTTAAGATGTCCTTCTTGCCCATGGCATTACTCTTAGCGTTCTTGATGATGGCCACTGTGGAATCAAGCTTATCAAGGCCAAGGTGACGATATATCTGCATGCTCTTGCCGGCTTTAATGTGATCCAGAACGAAGCCTTCTTCGATTTTTCCAATATTTAACATATCATTCCTCCCTTAAAACTTTCTTAAAAGCTCATGATTCATATGAGCATCGGTCATATCCAGAAGTGTCAGGATAAGAGCCATTCTTACGTACAATCCATATTGAACCTGCTTGAAATAAGCAGCTCTTTCGTCATCATCAATCTCAACAGAGATCTCATTTACTCTTGGAAGAGGGTGGAGTATGAACATTTTCTCTTTTGCCAGAGCCATTTTCTCTTTGTCCAGGATATAGAAATTCTTAAGTCTTATGTAGTCTTCCTCGTTGAAGAATCTTTCCTTCTGTACGCGGGTCATGTACAGGAAATCAAGGCGAGGCATAACATCATCAAGCTTAACAACTTCCTCGTAGGAGATGCCCTTTGAGTCAAGCATTTCAGTTATATAATCGGGAACTCTAAGTTCATTAGGAGAAATAAAGATGAAATGAATACCTTCATATCTTGTTAAAGCATTTATAAGAGAGTGGACAGTACGTCCGAATTTAAGATCGCCACAAAGGCCAATAGTGAAATTCTTGAGACTACCATGTAATGATCTGATAGTTAAAAGATCTGTAAGTGTCTGGGTAGGATGCTGATGACCACCATCACCTGCATTGATAACAGGAATGAGAGATTTGGAAGCTGCTACCATTGGAGCGCCTTCCTTGGGGTGTCGCATTGCACAGATATCGGCGAAACAGGAGATAACACGAATAGTATCAGCTACGCTTTCTCCCTTGGCTGCGGAGGAACTTCCAGCGTCTGCAAAACCAAGACACTTGCCACCGAGCCTTAACATTGCTGTCTCAAAACTAAGTCTTGTTCTGGTACTTGGTTCATAGAAACAAGTTGCCATTATCTTGCCATCACACTTGTGTGAATAGGCATCCATATTCTTCTCGATGTCATTAGCCACATCGAAAAGAGCCTCCAACTCATCCACCGAAAAGTCCAGAGGGTTCATCATGTGTCGTAATTTGTTCATACTCGCTCCTCGTTATAATTTGATTAGTAAAAAGATATATTAGTTAGCCTTAACTTCAAAAACTGAAGCTGGGGCAGAACCATCGATAGGCATGTGGAAGGTGGTTGTATCATCTCCAAATCGCTTGAAATAAACATACCTTGAGGTGAGATTGATGGAGTTAACTACACCTTCAAAAAGAACTACTGTATTGCTTCCATCCAGATTGCACCTCTTTAAAGAAGGGGCATCAGCATTGGAGAAAGCATAATAAACATACTGATCATTCACAGCGTAGAAGTCGATTCTGTCGCTGGTTACAAGCTCCTGAACACCAGTAAGAAGATTGGTGCGCCACAAACTGTAATTGGAATCTCCATTAAGATAATACAAATATCCATTTTGTACAACAGGGAAAAAGAGATGTCCCAAAATCACTTCCTGAGTCCTATCCCCATTTTGAGTCCTCATGATGTGAATGTTGTGGTCATTGGTGACACCTGTATAATAAATGATTCCGTCATCGTAGCAGACAGGAGATATGTACTCATCTGCAACTCTGGATTCATTCTTTTTATCTACACGTATCTTGTTAAGAGTACCACCATCAAGCTTATCTTGGAAGTACAAATATTCACCGCAGAGCACCACTTCGTTGTAAAATCCTCTGGATAAGCAGGTTTGCTCGCTTCCATTTATTTTACATCTGTAAAGACCGTACTGATTAGTTACAGAACCAAGACCCTTAACCTTGTTGGAAACCTGTGTGGAGTCCATATAGAAATAAAGGTGATCGTTGGCACCGTTAATGTATTTTACAGCCATGCTTGTATATCTTTTGGGACTGGATTCATCGAGATTCATAGAATAGAGACAGTTATTATCTGAAGAATTGGCAAAGTAGACCTTTCCATCCATTTCAAAGAAAAGCCCATAATTGTGAAGATTGCTGGCAGTGTTGCCATGATCTTTGGGATCCATCTTGATCCGTTTTTGAATAAAATATCCAGCAGTGAGTGAAACAGTAAAAATGATAATAGCAATAAAGATAATTATCGTTTTCTTTGACATATTTATCACCTCGCTTACCTTTATTATAGGATGGTTAATTCTTGCTATCAAGACGAAATCCGTTTATCATTAATTCAATAGATTGAAGGACGGTACAGACTTATGGATTTAAAAGAGCTAAGACAGGAAATTGATGTAGTTGACAAGCAGATAGTAGAGCTTTTTGAAAAGCGAATGGATATCGCATCCCAGGTTGCAGATTACAAGATAGAGAACGGCAAAAAGGTTTTTGATCCAGAGAGAGAGCAGCAGAAGATCGCGTCAGTTAAGCAGCTTGCTCATTCAGACTTTAACAAGGTGGGTGTGGAGGAACTCTTTTCACATCTTATGTCAGTTAGTAGAAAGCTTCAGTATCAGAAGCTTACAGAGCAGGGAGCATCACTTAGGCTTCCATTTATTCCGGTAGATTCCCTTGATAAGGATAATATAAGAGTTTGCTATCAGGGAGCAGAGGGCTCCTACTCAGAGATGGCCATGAAGAGATTCTTTGGAGAGGTCAACAATTTCCATGTTGATACTTTTAGAGATGCCTTCGGAGCCTTGGAGGATGGCAGCGCCGATTACTGCGTTCTTCCTATCGAGAACTCCACAGCAGGTATTGTAAGCGAGATTTATGACCTTCTTACAGAGTATGAGAGCTACATTATTGGAGAGCAGATCATTGAAATTAAGCACTGTCTTATCGGTGTAAAGGGAGCGCAGATGTCTGACATTAAGACTGTTTATGCTCATCCGCAGGCCCTTATGCAGAGCTCAAGATTTCTTTTGGATCACCCTGAGATCAAGCAGATCAGTATGAAGAATAATGCCTTTGCAGCCAGAAAGGTGGCAGAGGATAAGGACAAGACCCAGGCTGCCATTGCTAGTAGCTACGCAGCTGATATTTACGGTCTTGATATTGTGCAGGATGGAATCAATCAGGCAGATTCCAATTCCACAAGATTTATCATTGTTACCAATCAGAAGGTGTTCCTAAGGGGCGCTTCCAAGATCAGTATTTGCATGGAGATTCCTCACGAGGCAGGATCTCTTTATCACATGATGTCACACTTTATCTACAACAATCTCAATATGACCAAGATTGAATCAAGGCCTATCGAGGACAAGAACTGGGAATACAGATTCTTTATTGACTTTGACGGCAATCTTGAAGACAGCGCAGTTAAGAATGCATTACGCGGCCTGAGAGAAGAGGCCAAGATGCTTAAGATTTTGGGCAACTACTAATTTTTCAAGAGGTGGGGTATGTTTGGAGAAGTATTTGCTGCAATCGATGTGGGCTCCTATGAGATGGCTCTTAAGATCTTTGAGCTGTCCCGTAAGAAGGGCGTAAGAGAGCTGGACCACATCAGACACAGAATGGATATCGGAAGTGAGACCTATGCAAAGGGTCGCATTTCCAATTACCATGTGGATGAAATGATCAGGATCCTTCTTGAGTTTAAGAAGACCATGAAGGAGTACGGGGCCACGCATTATCAGGCCTATGGCACCAGTGCGGTCCGTGAGACCAAGGATATTCTTGTGGTTCAGGACCTTATTGAGCAGCGCACAGGAATTCATATCGATATTCTTTCTAACTCAGAGCAGAGATTTCTTGATTACAAATCTATCGCTCTTAAATATGATCAGTTTAAAGAGCTGATCAGTAAGCCCACTGCCATTATCGATATCGGCGGTGGTAGTATTCAGCTGTCCTTATTTGAAAAAGACACCCTTGTTGCAACCCAGAACCTTAGGACCGGCGTTCTAAGGCTTCATTCTACTATGGAGCAGGTTCATGCCACTAAGTTTAAGTATAATGAGCTGGTGTCAGAGCTTGTTAATTCTCAGCTTTCCGTATTTTCCAAGCTTTATCTTAAGGACAAAAACATCGAAAATCTCATAGTCATCGACGACTATGTTTCTCCTATCATGCAAAGAATTCAGATGGGAACTGACAGACAGGGCTACGCCACAAGAAGCGAATATCTTAAGTTCATTGAGAAAGCCAACTCCATGAACTCCCTTGAAGTTGCCAAAAAGCTCAACATTCCAGAGGATAATGTACCTCTTTTATATGTTTCAAGTATTCTTGTTAAGTGTATCTTAGAGGCCACCAAGGCAGAGAATCTCTGGGCTCCAGGAATCACTCTCTGTGATGGAATCGCCTACGAGTACGCTGAGAAAAAGAAATTCATCCAGTCGCCCCACGACTTTGAAAAGGATATCATTGCCTGTGCCCAGAATATCTCCAAGAGATTCATGGGTAGTAAGTCAAGAAGAGAGACCCTTAGTAAGATTGCCCTGACTATCTTTGACAGCACCAAGAAGCTCCACGGACTGTCAGATAGAGACAGGCTCCTTCTTCAGATCTCAACTATACTTCATGACTGTGGTAAGTACATCAGCATGGTTTATCTCGGGGACTGTTCCTACAACATCATCATGTCCACCGAGATCATAGGTCTTTCCCATGTAGAAAGAGCTATCGTTGCCAATGTAGTCAGATTCAACCACGAGCAGTTTGAGTATTACTCTTCAGGTAACGACAGATTCGAGGGCATGTCTCAGGAGGAGTATCTTAGAATCGCCAAGCTGACTGCCATAATAAGAGTTGCCAACGGCCTTGACAGAACCCACAAGCAGAAGTTTAAGGACGTTACAGTAGCCCTTAAAGATAAAGAGCTTGTCATTAACGTGGACACCTCTGCAGATATCACTCTTGAAAAGGGACTGTTTAATAACAGAGCCTCCTTCTTTGAGGAGGTATTTGGAGTAAGACCTGTAATCAGACAGAAGAAGATGCTTTGATCAAAGGAGAAGAGCTTATGAAAAAGATAATCAAAAGTGATAAAGAGAACTTTGATGATCCAAAATATTACATAAATAGAGAATTAAGCTGGCTTCAGTTTAATGAGAGAGTTCTGTCTGAGGCAGAGGATAAGGACAATCCTCTTTTTGAAAGACTTAAGTTCTTAAGTATCTCAGCCAGCAACTTGGACGAGTTCTTTATGGTCAGAGTTGCGTCGCTTAAGGATATGATAAATGCTGATTATAAGAAGCTTGATATAGCCGGCATGACAGCATCTGAGCAGCTTTCAAGTGTCCTTGATGCTCTCCACGTCTTTGTCAAAAAGCAGTACAATATCCTGAACAAAAAGCTGATACCTCTTTTAACAGAGAACGGTATTGTGGTCTGCGATGCTGCAGACCTTACTGGTAAGGAAGCGGAGTTTGTGGACAGATACTTTGATGAGTACATTTATCCGGTTTTGACGCCTATGGCTGTGGACTCATCAAGACCTTTTCCACTTATCAGAAATAAGAGTCTTAATATCGGAGCCCTTCTTAAGAAGAAAGAGGGTAAGGATGACGTGGACTTTGCAACGGTTCAGGTTCCTGATGTTCTTCCACGTATCATCAATATTCCGGTTCAGGATGATGGCCCTAAAAAGATAGTTCTTTTGGAGCAGATTATCCAAAGGAATATAGATAAGCTCTTTTTAAACTACGATGTAATTACAAGTTCGCCTTATAGAATCGAGCGTAATGCCGACCTTTCCATTGATGAGGATGAGGCTGAGGATCTTCTTAAGGAGATCGAGAAGCAGATCAAGCGCCGTCAGTGGGGACAGGCCATCAGACTTGAGGTTGAAAGCGGCATCAACAAAAAGCTTTTGTCCATTATTGCCCAGGAGCTTTTGGTTGATGATAACGAGATATTTAATATCGATGGTCCTCTTGATCTTACCTTCCTTATGAAGATGTACAAGATCGAGGGCTTTGACCATCTCAAAGAGCATGGCTATAAGTCATCTGCTCCCGTTAAGCAGTTCATGGATGGGGACAATATCTTTGATATTATAAGTAGAGGCGACATCCTTATGCATCACCCCTACGAGACCTTTGAAAACGTAGTTAAGTTCGTTGAGAATGCAGCTGTTGATCCTGACGTTCTTGCCATTAAGCAGACCCTTTACCGCGTATCTGGTAATTCACCTATCATCGCGGCTCTTGCTAAGGCTGCAGATAACGGCAAGCAGGTAACTGTTCTTGTTGAGCTTAAGGCAAGGTTCGATGAGGAGAACAACATTGTATGGGCTAAGATGCTTGAGAAAGCAGGCTGTCATGTTATCTACGGACTTGTGGGACTTAAGACCCACTGTAAGATCACCCTTGTGGTAAGGCGTGAGGAGGATGGCATCAAGCGTTACGTTCATCTTGCCACAGGTAACTACAATGATTCCACAGCTAAGCAGTATACCGATGTAGGTCTTTTCACCTGCGCACCAGCCTTTGGTGAGGATGCTACCGCTGTGTTCAATATGCTCTCTGGTTACTCAGAGCCCCTTGGCTGGAACAAGCTTTCACTGGCACCACTATGGCTTAAGGACAGAATCCTTGACCTTATCAGGAAAGAGGAGGAGCATGCCAAGGCCGGTGAGCCTGCAAGGATCATCGCCAAGATGAATTCCATCTGTCACAAGGAAGTTATAGCAGAGCTTTACAAGGCCAGCTGTCTTGGTGTTAAGGTGGACCTTATTGTTAGAGGTATCTGCTGTCTTAGAGCCAAGGTTCCGGGAGTCAGCGACAACATCACCGTTAGATCAATTGTCGGCAACTATCTGGAGCACAGCAGAATTTTTTACTTTGAAAATGGCGGCAGTCCGGAGTATTATTGTTCAAGTGCGGACTGGATGCCCCGTAACCTTGAAAGACGTGTGGAGATTCTTTTCCCAGTTGAAAACCCAGAGCTTCGTAAGAAGCTGTGGCACATCCTGGACCTGGAGCTTAAGGACAATGAGAAGGCCCACGTTATGAACAAAGATGGCATCTATGTTAAGGCTAAGAGAAACGAAAATGAGGAAAGAATTAATTCCCAGAAGATCTTTGGCGATGAGGCCCACGAAGCCTCTAAGGTTTTAAGCGCACAGAATTCCAGAGTCTTTGTGCCAGAGATGGGAATATAGGATTAGAGATGAGATATGTACTTGCTTCAGGCTCTCCAAGAAGAAGGGAGCTGTTAACTAAGATTATTCCGGAGTTTGAGGTCATTCCTGCCACAGGAGAAGAGAATCCAACCAGTAGTGATCCTGCGGAGCTGGTAAAAGAGCTATCGTTCCAAAAAGCTTCCGAAATTTTTCACAAAATTTTAACGGATAGGGCACAGAGTCTTATTGTAATCGGCTCTGACACCGTTGTATCATATAATCGTAAGGTACTAGGGAAACCAAAGGACCGTGATGATGCTGCTAGAATGATCCGTGATCTTTCAGGCAACACACATTCTGTATTTACAGGAGTTACAGTCTTTTACCAGATCGATGGACAAGTGGACCACTTCACTTTCTATGAAGAGACTAAGGTAATAGTGGAAGTTATGTCCGAGGAAGAGATCCTCTCCTATGTGGCAAAGGGAGAGAGCGATGATAAGGCTGGTGCCTACGGTGTTCAGGGACTATTCGCAATATTCATTAAAGGTATTGAAGGCGATTATTATAATGTTGTCGGTCTCCCGGTAGCCAGACTTTACAAGGAATTAAAGTCTAAAGGATTATTATGTGAGAGCTGTTAAGGCAGCGGAATGGAGATTGTATGCACGAGTATGATGAAGCTGTTCTAAGATGTTTTTTGGAGAATCAGGGTCAGCTTTTTCCTGAGGATGTGGCAGAGAACATGGAAGAGGCTGAAGCTTTCTTGGAGGACTGCATGGCTGTCGTTGTTGATGGCGTAGACGAAGTGGAAGAATACTTTGAGGAGTCAGGCGTTGATACCGAGGGTGGCAACGTTCTTGATGCCGATGAGGTTTTTGATATTGGAGATGGAAGATATCTCATAGTGGAAGGATGAAGTAAATAATGGGTTCAGGCTCTAAAATCTTTTTCTTTGATCTTGATGGAACCCTTCTTACAAGTGAAAAGAAAATTTCAGATAAGACTATGGATGCCCTTAAGAAGTTTACTGATGCAGGTAACTTTTTCTGCATCAATACAGGACGTGCTATAGACAGCGCCAAGGCTGTCTATACCGGGCTGGGACTTGACTTTAAGGGCAGTTTTTTATGTGGTTCTAACGGAACCGAGATCTACAGTGTAGATGAAAAGAAATATATCTATAAGACAGGAGTACCTCTTGATCTTGTTCCTAAGATCTTTGAGATATCCAAAAGAACTGGCATACACTGCCATACCTATAGTGAGGACAGTATTATAAGTCCTTATAATGGCGAGTGCATGGATTACTATAGGAGAGTTATCAAGACTCCTCTTATCGTTACAGAGGATGTGCTTTCCTATATCAAGGAACCACCTTCTAAGATGATTGCAATTGAGCTTCATGATCATGATAAGCATGAGGCCTTTAGAAGAGAAGTGGAGGAAATGGCTGGAGGGAGACTTACTCTTTTGTATTCCAATCCCTATTATCTTGAGATCTTTCCATCGGATGCTGGAAAGGGAAGTGCTGTTAAGCGCCTTGCAGATTTTCTTGGGATTCCTGTGGAGAACACTTATGCAGCAGGAGATGAGGAAAATGACATTTCTATGATAGAGGCAGCTGGCTGCGGAATCGCAATGATAAATGGTACAGATAAGGTTAAGTCTATTGCAGATGTGATCACTACAGATGACAATAACAATGACGGTTTGGCACCATTTCTTTTAAATGCTATATCATAAAATTAAGCCTGTTCAATCGAAGCTGATTGGACAGGCTTTTGTAATTAAAGAATATAGATTAAAGAGCTTTTTTAATTGCTTCAAAGAGATCGTCGTAGCTTTCAAAGGCTGGAAGCTCTGGATAGTCAGCTTTGATCTTATCTGTTGAGCGGAACAGGAAACCGGCTTTGGAAGCCTGTATCATGGCAAGGTCGTTGTAGCTGTCGCCACTTGCAATTGTCTCATAGCCAATTGACTGAAGGGCCTTAACTGTAGTGAGCTTTGAATTCTCAATTCTCATCTTAAAGCCAGTGATCTCACCAGAATCTGCAACTTCAAGAGAGTTACAGAAGATTGTTGGCCAGCCAAGCTTCTCCATAAGAGGAGTAGCAAACTGTGTAAAGGTATCACTAATGATGATCACCTGAGTGATGGCTCTTAATTTATCAAGAAATTCCTTAGCTCCTTCAAGGGGCTCAATCTTAGCAATTGTATCCTGAATCTCCTTAAGTCCAAGACCGTGCTCCTTAAGAATTCCAATTCTCCATTTCATAAGCTTGCCATAGTCGGGTTCGTCTCTGGTTGTACGAGAAAGTTCAGGTATTCCTGACTCTTTAGAAAAAGCAATCCAGATCTCTGGAACAAGTACGCCTTCAAGGTCTAAGCAAACGATATTCATAGTGTGATCTCCCTTAGCTGTTATTTTCTATTTATTATGTGTTATCTTGCGTTCTGATAGATTTTAACACATTAAAGTGGCGCAGACAACAAGTATATTGTAATAGAATTAGTTCTTTTGACATAAAAAAAGGACCACCACCGGGAGCCTGCCGCAGTGATGGTACTTTATCTTTTGTTTGGAAGGATTTTCATGTTGTTTTTCCTCCTTCTTTTATTACCTTCACTTTTTATATCGGTAGGATGAGCCTCCAGATTAGGATTAAAGTATGTATTATTTCTGAATTCTTTATTAAATATCGGGGATTGAGGGGATTACTATTCGGATATTAAGTATAATAAAATGGTCGCAATATCGTTTATTCCTATTCTTCTAAAGGAGGATGTGATGGGCAAGAAAGATGCTACTCAGAAACGTACCAGTAACATTCCGCTGATGTATAGCGTGAAGTTTAACCTGATTGTTACTATGGTTTTGATTGTTGTAATTCCATTAGTTCTTTCTATTATTGTCAGCTATTTTTCTTCTATAAAAAAATCTTTGGCTGATGCTGAAAAGATTAATCTTAAACAGGCTATTATTGTTGCTGATGAGTTTACCACAACCCTTGATCAGCAGATCAGAACTCTTCAGGGCGTTGCCAATAACCCTTATACCATTGATTTTGTTAAAAAAGGATCTGACCTTACTCAGGCAGATTCCGATACAATGATCGCCTATCTCGATACTCTTAATGAGCCCTATGCAGATGGCAATAACATCGTTATTTCTGCAGCTACTGGCGATCAGCTTGTTAGAACCGGAGGCGGTAAGCTTTCCAATATTAGTGAGAGAGAATTTTTCCAGGATGCTATGCAGGGCAAAGTAGTTCTTTCTGATGTGCTTGTATCAAAGGCTACAGGCTCCAGAATCATTGTTCCTGCTGTTCCTGTTTATGATTATGACTACACAACTCCAATTGGAGTAGCACAGCGAAGCTATGATCTTTCTGTTCTTCACACTCTTCTCACAGAGAATCTTGATGACAATCAGAGGGCCTTTATTACTGATGACAGTGGTATAGTTATCGCTCATTCTGATTATGAGATTTCAGCTGATGACGAGGAAGATAATAGAAGTGACAGACTTTTCTTCCAGTATGCTAATGCTAATCAGAAGGGGACATATCTTTCCGATGGAAAAGGCGATGATAAGCAGATTGTTTCATATTACAAAGAACCAAATACTGGCTGGATAGTTGTTGTTTCTACTAATTACGACAAGACTATGCTCTCAGCTAAGAAGAGTGCTAATTCTGTAGTGCTTCTTGGTATTATCATGACCATATTGGCAGTGCTTCTTTCATTTAAGATGGCTAAGTCCTTCACAGGACCTATGACAGAAGTTAATACAGCACTTTCACATCTTTCAAATGGCGAATTCGTTCATATAGATAAGTTTACTAACCGTAAGGATGAGTTTGGTGAGATGATTGGCAATACCAACTCGGTTCTTGATGTCCTTGGAGGTATTGTTAAGAACATCAAGGAATCAGCTATTGCTGTTAATGATTCCTCCGAAGAGCTTGCAGATGCTGCCAGCCAGATTTCTCAAACTGCAGATGATGTATCCAATGCAGTTCAGGAGATCGCATCCGGTGCAACACAGCAGGCTGATGAGATTCAGGAGGTTACCATCAACGTTGGCAACATCGGCGAAGCTACTACAAACATGCAGAGTAGTACAACAGATCTTGCTTCTATCGCTGAGAGAATGCAGCAGGCATCCACAGCATCGGCTCAGAGCCTTGCAGACCTTCAGGAGAGCAGTAGCGATGTAAGTAAAAAGATATCCGATATTTCCGAAAGGATCGGTGCAACAAGTAATTCTGTTGAAGAGATCAACGGAAAGGTTGATGCTATTACTAATATTGCAACCCAGACTAACCTTCTTTCACTTAATGCTTCCATCGAGGCTGCAAGAGCAGGTGAAGCAGGTAAGGGCTTTGCAGTTGTAGCAGAAGAGATTGGTAAGCTGGCTGAGGATTCCAAGACTCTTGCCAACGGAATCAGAGAGAGCATGGATGTTCTTCTTACCCAGTCCCAGGAAGCTGTTACAATGGCTGCAGAGATCCAGCAGTCCAATACAGAGCAGAGTCAGGTTATCAGCGCTACTGTAGAAAGTGTTAAGTCAATGATCGATGACGTAGCATCTACTGTTACTGGTGTTAAGAGTATTGAAGGTGATACCGGATCCTGTGTAACAGCAAAGGGAGTTGTGGCAGATGCCATGACATCGCTGTCAGCTATCTCGGAAGAAAACGCTGCTTCTTCAGAAGAAACAGGCGCTTCCATGCAGGAGCTTTCTGCAACAGTTACCACACTTTCCGGCAGTGCAGATGCTCTTAAGAGTATTGCTGAGAAGCTTAGCAAGGATATGGAATTCTTTAAATAACAATTATTTCTTTACATGCGATTGTTTCTATGTTATTATTACTTAGTTGCTGACATAAGTTCAGTTAACTTTTGCAACTACCAGCACTCGGATTGTGGATACTCCAACCGAATCTTGGTGCATGGCGGATATTTTTCAAGAAACAAAGGAGAAAGAAATGATCGCAAAAGAGAAGAAAACAGAAGTAATCAACAAGTTCGCTAGAAAGGCTGGCGATACAGGTTCACCAGAGGTTCAGGTAGCTATCCTCACAGAGAGAATTAAGGAGCTTAACGAGCACCTTCAGAAGAACCCTAAGGATCACCACTCAAGAAGAGGTCTTCTTAAGATGGTAGGTCAGAGACGTAGCCTTCTTGGTTACCTTAAGAAGAAAGACATCGAGGCTTATCGTAAGCTCATCGCTGATCTTGGTCTTAGAAAGTAATTCGATGAACAAAAAAGGCGGGATATGGCTGATTTACATCGGCTTTATTCCGCTTTTCTTCTTTTAAGAGAAAATCACGAGAATATGCGCATTTTTGCGCTTTTCTATATACAAAAGACGAAAACATGTTTTGATGCACACGCGCCTGAAGTACAATAGTTTCAGTAAATTACAGCAATTTGCACTCCGCTGCAAATTGCGTGAGAACATGAATTGGGAGTGAGGGGCAATTTTGCGCAAGCAAATTTGAATATTGCCCCGAATACAGTTCATGAAATGAACTGTAGATGAGGGGCCGCGGATGAGCAGAAGAAGGAGAAAAAATGGTTAAAACTTATTCAATGGAACTGGCTGGTCGTACACTTAAGGTTGAGATCGGCAAGGTAGGAAAACAGGCAAACGGCTGCGCTTTCATGCAGTATGGAGACACAACTGTACTTTGTACAGCAACTGCTTCAGCTAAGCCAAGGGATGGAATCGATTTCTTCCCACTTTCAGTAGAGTATGGCGAGAAGTTCTACGCTGTAGGCAAATTCCCTGGTGGATACAACAAGAGAGAGGGTAAGCCTTCTGAGAACGCAATTCTTACAAGCCGTGTTATCGACCGTCCTATGCGTCCTCTTTTCCCTAAGGACTATCGTAACGACGTTACTATCGAGACAATGGTAATGGCAGTAGATCCTCAGTGCCGCCCTGAGCTTGTAGCTATGCTCGGCGCTTCAGTTTCAGTTTCAATTTCAGATATTCCATTTGATGGCCCTTGCGCTATGACTCAGATGGGTATGATCGATGGAGAGCTTATTGTTAACCCTACTCAGGAGCAGTGGAACAAGGGTGACCTCAAGCTTACAGTAGCATCTGTAGGACAGAAGGTTATCATGATCGAGGCTGGTGCCAACGAGATTCCTGAGGAGAAGATGAAGGAAGCTATCTACAAGGCTCACGATGTTAACCTTCAGATTATTGAGTTCTTCAAGGGTATCGTAGCTGAGGTTGGTAAGCCAAAGCACGAGTATACAAGCTGTGCAGTTCCTGAAGAGCTCTTTGCAGCTATCAAGGAAGTTGTTCCTCCAGAAGAGATGGAGAAGGCTGTATTCACAGATGATAAGCAGACTAGAGAAGCTAACATCGCTGATATTACAGACAGACTTACTGAGAAGTTTGCAGATAACGAAGAGTGGCTTGCTATTCTTGGTGAAGCAATCTATCAGTATGAGAAGAAGACAGTACGTAAGATGATCCTCAAGGATCACAAGAGACCAGACGGTCGTGAGATCAAGCAGATCAGACCACTTGCTGCAGAGGTTGATCTTATTCCTAGAGTTCACGGAAGTGCTATGTTCACACGTGGACAGACACAGATTTGTGATGTAGTAACTCTTGCACCTCTTTCAGAGGCTCAGAAGGTTGAAGGCCTTGACGCTTTCGCTGCAGACAAGAGATATGTACATCAGTACAACTTCCCTGCTTATTCAGTAGGTGAGACAAAGGTTTCAAGAGGACCAGGACGTAGAGAGATCGGTCACGGAGCCCTTGCTGAGAGAGCACTTCTTCCAGTTCTTCCTAGCGTAGAAGAGTTCCCATATGCTATCCGTGCTGTATCAGAGACTTTCGAGTCTAACGGTTCTACATCAATGGCTTCTACATGTGCATCATGTATGTCACTTATGGCTGCTGGTGTTCCTATTAAGAAGATGGTTGCTGGTATCAGCTGCGGTCTTGTAACAGGTGACACAGATGACGATTTCGTAGTACTTACAGATATCCAGGGTCTTGAGGACTTCTTCGGAGACATGGACTTCAAGGTAACAGGTACTAAGGAAGGTATCACAGCTATTCAGATGGATATCAAGATCCACGGTCTTACAAAGCCTATCGTTGAGACAGCTATTGCACAGTGTCGTGAGGCTAGATTCTTCATTATGGATGAGTGCATGAGCAAGGCTATTGCTGAGCCTCGTAAGGAAGTATCTAAGTACGCTCCTAAGATCGTATCTATCCAGATCGATCCTGATAAGATTGGTGATGTTGTTGGTCAGAGAGGTAAGACAATCAACGAGATCATCGACCGCACAGGCGTTAAGATTGATATCACAGATGATGGTAAGGTTTCAGTATGCGGCGAGGATCAGGATATGATCCAGAAGGCTGTAGATATGATCAACATCATCGTTTCTGATTTTGAGAAGGGTCAGATCTTCACAGGTAAGGTTGTAAGCATCAAGGAGTTTGGTGCATTCGTTGAGTTCGCTCCTGGTAAGGAGGGAATGGTACACATCAGCAAGATCTCTAAGGAGAGAATCGAGCACGTTGAGGATGTTCTTACACTTGGCGATACAGTTACTGTTGTTTGCCTTGGCAAGGACAAGATGGGCAGAATCAGCTTCTCAATGAAGGATGTTGCTAACAACAATCTTTAATCTTGTTATAAAATGAATTTCTGGGGCCGGCATGTTTTTGCATACCGGCCTCATACTTAGTTGAGGTAAAAGAGATGTGTTTTAGACATTAAGTTCTGGATTGGAAGCTAACTAACTTACAATTCAGAAAGGAAATAATTATGAGTAATACAAAAGAAACAATCAATGAAATAAATAAGAGACGTACCTTTGCCATCATTTCCCACCCTGATGCAGGTAAGACAACACTTACAGAGAAGTTCCTTCTTTACGGAGGAGCCATCAATATGGCTGGTAGTGTTAAGGGTAAGGCTACAGCAAGACATGCTGTATCTGACTGGATGGAAATTGAGAAGCAGCGTGGTATCTCTGTAACATCTTCAGTTCTTCAGTTCAACTTTGAAGGCTGCTGCATCAACATCCTTGATACACCTGGACACCAGGATTTCTCAGAGGATACATATCGTACACTTATGGCTGCTGACTCAGCTGTCATGGTTATTGATGCAAGTAAGGGTGTTGAGGCACAGACTAGAAAGCTTTTCAAAGTCTGCGCCATGAGTCATATTCCGATCTTTACCTTTATCAACAAGCTTGATAGAGATGCTAAGGATACCTTTGATCTTCTTGATGATATCGAGAATAACCTTGGTATCGCCACATGTCCTATGAACTGGCCAATCGGTTCAGGTAAGAACTTTAAGGGCATCTATGACAGAAGAGAAGGCCATATCGTTACTTTCTCTGAGACCCAGAAGGGTACTAAGGAAGGTAAGGAGACCTTTATAAGCCTTGATGATAAGGCTGGTATCGAGGCTAATGTTGGACAGGATGCCTTCGAGACACTTCAGTCTGAGATTGAGCTTTTAGACGGTGCTGGTGCTGAGTACGATCTTGAGAAGGTTAGAAAGGGAGAGATTACTCCTGTATTCTTTGGATCAGCTCTTCAGAACTTTGGTGTTGAGCTTTTCCTTCACCACTTCCTTAAGATGGCAACTCCTCCTACAGGTAGAACATCATCTGACGGAGAGGTTGTAGATCCATTAGAAAGAGATTTCTCAGCCTTCGTATTCAAGATTCAGGCTAACATGAATAAGGCTCACAGAGACAGAGTAGCATTTATGCGTATCTGTTCTGGTAGATATGATGCTGATAAGGAAGTTAAGCATGTTCAGTCAGGTAAGGTTATGAGACTTTCACAGCCTCAGCAGCTTATGGCTGATGAGCGTAAGATCCTTTCAGAGGCCTATGCTGGAGATATCATGGGCGTATTTGATCCAGGTATCTTTTCAATCGGTGATACAGTATGTATGCCTAAGGAGACAATTACCTACGAGGGAATTCCTACCTTCGCTCCTGAGCACTTCGCAAGAGTTCGTCAGGTTGATACTATGAAGCGTAAGCAGTTCGTTAAGGGTATCACTCAGATTGCTCAGGAAGGTGCTATTCAGATCTTCCAGGAGTACAACACAGGTCTTGAAGAGATTATTGTTGGTGTAGTAGGTGTCCTTCAGTTTGATGTCTTGAAGTTTAGACTTCAAAGCGAGTACAATGTAGACATAATCCTGGAGAATCTTCCTTACGAATACATCAGATGGGTTGATAATGAGGATGTTGATATGGCAAGCCTTGTTGGTACATCTGATATGAAGAAGATCAAGGATATGCACGACAGACCACTTCTCTTGTTCATTAACGAGTGGAGTGTTGGTATGACTATGGAGAGAAATAAGGGTCTTGTTCTTTCTGAGTTTAAGAAGAACTAAGATCTTGGGGATATCTTGGAGGGAGAGCGTTTGAAAGGTTGGAGGATACATAAAGCTTTAATTACACTTGTTTTGACACTGACACTGGCTGCATCTTTATCAGGCTGCAAATATAACAGCTTTGATGAGTATCTGGAGGCTCTGGGTATGAAGGATGCCGAGGATAGTGCAGTTGAGAGTTCGTCAGGAGCTTCTGTCATTGTTTCAGAAGACTCTACGACTTCTGAGCAAGGTGCATCAGTTGTATCCTCTATAGATTCCTCAAACGCAGCTTCTTCTGAGAATTCTGATGATGCTGCTGCCCAGGATACAAGTAAGGAAAAAAGAGCTGATTCAGATTTTGAGTCCTATTATCAGTCCTCTGACAGCCTGGCTTCTGATGAAGAAATGCAAAAGCAAAGGGCTGCCATCGGTCTTACTGATACAGGTATTGCCAGCATCAAGGAGAAGCAAAAGGGACTATATTGCTACGAGCGACTTACAGAATCTGGCAAGACCCTTTATGTTGAGATCCTTACCATTATGCAGAATCTTGGAAAAGATATCCTGGTATCAACCACCAGTGATGAAGCCGTTGAGCTTGTGTTTGATTATGTGTGCGCTGATCATCCTGAGATCTTCTATGTTGATGGCTATCAGTACACTAATTACACCGTAGACGGCGTTATTACCAAGATCTCTTTTAGCGGCAATTACATCTACGATAAGGATGAGATAGCAAGAAGAGAGACCCTTATCAATGAGTATGTCAATAAATGCCTTGAGGGAGCACCTAATTCTGAGGATGACTACTATGCCATCAAGTACGTGTACGAATACATCATTGAGAACACAGAATATGATGTAAACGCCGCTGACAATCAGAATATCTGCTCAGTATTTATGACAGGTAAGAGTGTATGTAATGGTTATGCCAAGGCTACACAGTACCTTCTTAATAAGCTTGGAATTCCATGTACTCTTTGCGTTGGAACAGTAAATACCAAGACCTCCAAAGGCGTAAGACATGCCTGGAATCTGGTTCTTTGCAACAATGTTTATTACTATGTAGATACTACCTGGGGAGATTCCTCCTACCAGACATCCTCTGGAGAGAGCGCTGATGCAACTAAGCTTCCTAAGGTCAACTATGATTATCTTAATGTTACTTCTGCGGAGATAACCCAGAATCATACCTTCTCCGATGTGCTTGATGTTCCGGTATGTACCAATACAACGGATAATTACTACGTTAGAGAGGATGAGTACTTTACATCTGCTGAGCTTTCCTTAGTTGGAGATCTTTTCAAAAGAAGATATGCAGATGGCAGTGATAATGTAACCATTAAGTGCGCCTCCAAAGAGGTGTACGATTCAATCTTTGAGGAGCTTATCACTAACAGAAAGGTTTTTGATTATCTTCAGGGAGATAACAGCGTAGTTTCCTATACTACATTTGCTGACACCAAGACCATTATTATCTGGTTAAAATAGTCAGCTTCTATATGTGAATACACAGAGGAAATATGATATACTATACGTGTATGTTTTGACATCCTTTAGAATAACGAGGTGTAGATAATGAGTAAAAATGTAGCCGATATCGGTTCAGTTAAGATTGCTGATGATGTAGTTGCAAGAATTGCAGCTTTAGCAGCTCTTGAGGTTGATGGAGTTTCTGCTATGGCAGGCAACTATACCAGCGATGTTTTAGAAAAGGTAAGCCGTAAGAACCTTGCTAAGGGTGCTAAGGTAATGGTTAGCAGCGCTGAGGTTAAGGTTGATCTTGCACTTATGATGGCTTATGGATACAACATTCCTGCAACTTGCCAGCAGGCCCAGACCAAGGTTAAGGCCTCTGTTGAGAATATGACAGGTCTTGAAGTAACTGATGTTAACATCAGAATCGCCGGAATAACAATGCCAAAGGCTTAAGTCCTTTGCCAGTACAATAATAGAATGGGAATAATATTATGAACAGATCTGAACTGAGAGAGCAGGTATTCAAACTGCTCTTTCGTGTTGAATTTAACACTAAAGAAGAAATGGAAGAACAGGAAGAGCTTTTTGTTCTTAATCAGGACAAGGAGTTTTCCAAGGCTGATGCAGATTACATCAGAGACAAGTATGAGAAGATAGCTGACAAGCTCTCAGAGATTGATGAAGCCATCAATAACGAGACTAAGAGCTCTGGTTGGGATACCACCAGAATGGCCAAGGTTGAGCTTGCTATCATCAGACTTGCTGTATATGAGATCATGTACGATGAGACAGTTCCTACAGGAGCTGCTATCAATGAGGCAGTTGAGCTTGCCAAGAAGTTTGGTCAGGACGGTTCCTCTGCTTTTGTAAACGGAGTGTTGGCAAAATTTGCGCAGTGAATACACAGTCACACAGGTTAACTCATATATAAAGAATATGTTTACTCAGGACTTCCTTTTACGATCTCTTGTTGTAAAGGGAGAAGTGAGTAATTGCAAGTATCATTCCTCCGGTCACATCTATTTCACTATGAAGGATGCGGGCGGAGCGATTGCTTGTGTAATGTTTAGAGGTGACAGAGACAGAGGAGGCCTTCGCTTTGATCTTAAGGAAGGTCAGCAGATCAAAGTCACCGGAACAATTGATGTATACGAAAGAGACGGTAAGTACCAGCTCTATGCCAAGAAGATAGAACTTGATGGAGCTGGAGCTCTTTATGAGAAATACGAAGAGTTAAAGAACAGATTAATGGAATCCGGCATGTTTGAGCAGGAGTACAAGCAGCCTATTCCCACATATATCAGAACTCTTGGCGTTGTCACTGCCCCAACGGGAGCAGCAGTGCGGGATATCATCAATGTAGCAACCCGTAGGAATCCACATATTCAGATTATTCTTTTCCCTGCTATAGTTCAGGGTGATCAGGCTGCCGAGAGCATCGTCAGAGGCATTAAGCATTTAGAACAGGGTCTGGCAGATGTGATCATCGTGGGACGTGGCGGAGGTTCTATAGAAGATTTATGGGCTTTCAATGAAGAGATAGTCGCTGAGGCTATTTTCAACTGCCCGGTTCCAATTATTTCAGCTGTTGGACATGAAACAGATACCACAATAGCAGACTATGTTGCAGACAGGAGAGCACCTACTCCATCGGCTGCGGCTGAGATTGCTGTATACGAATATAACAGATTTGAGCAGGATCTTGAGGACTATGCCTATACTCTTTCTGATAAGATGGATGGAAAGATAAGCAGGGTCAGGGCTTTAGAGGAAAGATATGCTCATGCCCTTAATATCTTAAGCCCTGAGGGCAAGATAAGAACCAAACTCCTAGAACTGGACAAATTCCAGGAGCGCCTATCATTCCTTATGGATAAGAGAGTAAGGGATGCAAGGAATAGATTATCTGTGGATGCTGAGAGACTAAAGGGCTTGTCGCCTCTTGACAGACTTAAGTCCGGTTATTCTTATGTAAGCGATGATGAAGGCAACAACATTAAGAGTACCAGGGATGTTAAAGTAGGCGATGATATTAAGATAAGTGTTACCGACGGTAATATTTCTGCCAGGGTAACCGAGGTTTCAGAGGAACAATTCTATGGCTAAGAAGAGTACAAAAGAAGAGAACAACCTTACAATAGAAGAGGCTTTTGCCCAGGTAGAGGATAAAATAAAAGCTCTTGAGAGCGAAGATATTTCCTTGGAGGATTCCTTCAAGGAATATCAGGAGGGTATGAATTTACTAAAGTATTGCCATGAAAAGGTAAGCGAGGTTGAGCTTAAGATTCAGAAGATCGCTGAAGATGGCAGCTTGGAGGATTTTGAGTAATGGGATCAGATTTTGAAGCCAGATTATCAGACAAGGCTGGCTATGTTGAGGATATTTTGCAGAAGTTCCTTCCTAGGGAAGAGGGCTATGCAAAGACTGTTATAGAGGCCATGAATTACAGTCTTTTAGCAGGAGGAAAGAGACTTAGACCTGTCATGATGATGGAGTCTTACAAGCTCTTCGCTGGCTCTGTAGATAACATTTCAGAGCTTTGGCCATTTATGGCAGCCATGGAGATGATTCATACCTATTCACTGGTACATGATGATCTTCCTGCTATGGATAACGACGAATACAGAAGAGGCCGCAAGACTACCCATGCTATGTACGGCGCAGGTATGGCAACCCTTGCTGGAGACGGACTTCTCAACTATGCCTTTGAGACAGCAATCATGGGATCTGCAAATGGAGATCCTAAGTTCGTTAATGCTCTTAAGGTTCTGTCCCAGAAGGCTGGAATTTACGGAATGGTAGGTGGTCAGTGCGCAGATATTGTATCTGAGAACAGAACTGACATCCCTGCTGATGAAATGAAGGACATCCTTCACTATATCGATGAGAACAAGACCGGAGCTCTTATTGAGAGCAGTCTTATGATAGGCGCCATTATCGCAGGTGCTGATGAAGACGAGGTCAGAATGATAGAAAAGGCTGGAAGCAACGTAGGTATTGCCTTCCAGATTCAGGATGATATCCTTGACATAGAGGGAGATGAGGCACTTCTTGGTAAGCCTGTAGGGTCAGATATCAAGAACGCCAAGACCACATATGTATCTCTCTATGGCATGGAACAAGCCAAGAACAAGGTAAAAGAGCTATCTGATGAAGCTTTAGGCATTCTGGATGAGCTTGGCTTTAAGGACAGCTTCCTTGGAGAGCTGTTTAGTTTTTTGATTTACAGAAAGAAGTAAGAAAGTGAGCTTTTATTATGCTACTTGATCAGATAAATTCAACAGGTGATATAAAGCAAATTCCACAGAGTAAATATCCTGAGCTGGCCCAGGAAATCAGGGACTTCCTTATCGAGAAGATCTCGGTAACAGGAGGACACCTTGCTTCCAACCTTGGCGCAGTTGAGCTTACTATGGCACTTCACCTTGCTTTAGACCTTCCTAAGGACAAGATTATTTGGGATGTTGGACATCAGTCCTACACTCACAAGATCCTTACTGGAAGAAAAGATAAATTTGATACCTTAAGACAGTTTGGCGGTTTATCAGGATTCCCTAAGAGATGCGAGTCTGACACTGATGTTTTTGATACAGGACACAGCTCCACATCTATTTCTGCCGGCCTTGGAATGGTTAAGGCCAGAGACCTTATGGGAGAGGACTATGCCGTTGTTTCTGTAATTGGTGATGGCTCCCTTACTGGTGGTCTTGCTTACGAAGCTCTTAATAACGCAGCTAAGCTTGAGACCAATTACATCATCATTCTTAATGACAATGAGATGTCCATTTCTGAGAGCGTTGGCGGTATGAATAAGTACCTTAACAGCGTTCGTACAGCGGAAGGATATCTTAACCTTAAAGAGGATGTTTACGCCCAGCTTAGTAGCAACCACAAGGTTGTTAACGGTATCAGAAGAGCTAAGAACAGTTTTAAGCAGCTCTTTGTACCTGGAATGGTATTTGAGAATCTTGGAATTACATACCTTGGCCCAGTTGATGGCCATAACGTGGCAGCCCTTGAGAGAACCATCAAAGAGGCCAGAAAAGTTAAAAAAGCTGTCATGATCCATGTAATGACCAAGAAGGGTAAAGGCTATGAACCTGCAGAGAGACACCCTGCCAGATTCCATGGAACCGAGCCATTCTTAGTAGAAAATGGTATTCCAAGAAATCCAAGAACCACAGCTAATTACCAGGATATCTTCAGCACCGTTATGTGTAAGCTTGGTGCAAGAGATGACAAGGTAGTTGCCATTACAGCAGCCATGGCTGATGGAACAGGTCTTAAGAGATTCCGCAACATGTATCCTGATAGATTCGTGGATGCCGGAATCGCAGAAGAACACGCTGTTTCTTTTGCTGCAGGTCTTGCAATAGGTGGCTACAAGCCTGTGTTTGCTGTTTATTCATCATTCCTTCAGAGGGCCTATGACCAGATCCTTGAGGACGTATGCCTTCAGAACCTGCATGTTACCTTTGCTATAGACAGAGCTGGCCTTGTAGGAAGTGATGGTGAGACACATCAGGGAATATTTGATATTTCCTATCTGACTTCAATGCCTAATATGACTGTTATGGCTCCTAAGAATAAGTGGGAGCTTTCAGATATGCTTAAGTTTGCTACTTGCCATAATGGTCCTGTAGCTATCAGATACCCTAGAGGTAACGCTTACGATGGACTTAAGGAGTATAGGCAGGAGGTTGAGCTTGGTAAGTGCGAAGTGATCTACGAGGAGAAGGATGTATGTCTTTTAGCCCTTGGTTCTATGGTCAAGATCGCAGAGTCAGTAAGAGACAAGCTCAAGCAGAATGGAATCAACTGCACCCTTGTTAATGCAAGGTTTGCTAAGCCAATAGATACTGATTATATTCATATGGCAACGGGGAACCACAAGCTCATCGTTACCATGGAAGAGAATGTGGCTCACGGCGGCTTTGGAGAGCTTGTAAGAGATTATATTGATCAGAACAGACTTGATACTTATGTACTTTCTATTGCCATCGGTGATGAGTTCGTCACCCACGGCAATGTAGATATCTTGCGTAAAGAACTTGGTATTGATGCTGATTCCGTTGCAAATAAGATACTTATGGAGATTCGCAGGTAATATTTATGGCAAAAGAAAAAGAGAGATTAGACGTTCTTTTAGTTAATAGAGGACTGGTCTCATCAAGGGAAAAGGCTAAATCACTTATCATGGCCGGTGATGTATTCGTAAATGGTCAGAGAGAGGATAAGCCTGGAACAACCTTTGAAGAGGCTAAGATCACATCCCTAGAGGTTAGAGGAGATACGCTTCCCTACGTTAGTAGAGGGGGTCTTAAGCTTGAAAAGGCAGTTAACACCTTCCCTTTAACTTTAGAGGGTAAGACATGTATGGATATAGGCGCTTCCACCGGCGGTTTTACAGACTGCATGCTTCAGAACGGAGCAGTTAAGGTTTATTCGGTGGATGTAGGTCACGGACAGCTTGATTGGAAGCTTAGAAGCGATGACAGAGTTATCTGCATGGAAAAGACCAACTTTAGATATATGGTAAGGGATGACATTCAGGATGATCTTGATTTTGCTTCCTGTGATGTTTCTTTTATCTCCCTGACCAAGATCCTGATTCCAGCCAGAAAGCTTCTTAAGGATGAAGGGGAAATGGTATGCCTTATCAAGCCACAGTTTGAAGCAGGTAAGGATAAGGTGGGCAAAAAGGGTGTTGTTAGAGACCCTAAGGTTCACGAAGAGGTTATTCGCAAGATAATCGACTTTGTTGATATAGTTGGATTCAAAGTTCTGGGCCTTGAGTTTTCACCTATCAAGGGACCAGAAGGCAATATTGAGTACCTTATCTATCTTAGGAAGGATCCTTCAAGAAATGCTGAGGTACAGGATATTACTGAGGCTGATGGAGAGAAGATGTTAAAAGAGATAGTTCTTTCTGCAAATGGATTCTCCTACAGCAAAGAGATGAATGAGCTTATCATGGGGATAGTTGATAAGGCTCATGGTAAACTTGATAAAAACGACTGACGATTTTGTTGGGGAATATTATGGATCATTTTTGTATTGTTACTAACAAAAGTAAAGACACAGACTTCAAGATGACTAACTATATAAGGGACTACCTGGTTAGTCACGGCAAGAAATGTGATATTGCTGAAAGTATGAGATTGGAGCCCTCTGAAGACAAGCTTGGCAGGAAATATTTAAGCGATATTCCTGAGGATGCAGAATGTGTCATTGTTCTTGGCGGGGATGGAACAATGCTTCAGGCTGCAAGAAGTGTTGCCAGCAGAGATATTCCACTTATCGGTGTTAATCTCGGCACACTGGGATACCTGGCTGAGGTTGAGACTGGCGGTGTTGATGAAGCTCTTTCTCGCATAATATCCGGTAATTACGAGACGGAAGAGAGAATGATGCTCTATGGTCTTGTAAATAACAAAAGAGACTACGCACTCAATGATATTGTTATTTCAAGATATTCAAGGGCCATTGAGACTATTAACTTTGATATATATGTCAATGACCTGTTCCTTTGTAACTATCATGCAGATGGTATCATAATCTCTACCCCTACAGGATCTACCGGGTACAGTATGTCTGCAGGAGGCCCTATCGTGGAACCCTCCGCTGATATGATACTTATTACGCCAATCTGCCCACATACTCTTAATTCAAGGAGCATGGTTCTTTCTGGTAATACTAAGATAAGGATTGTTATAGGTTCTGGAAGGGATAATGCTGAACAGACCGTGGCAGCATGCTTTGACGGCAGCGAGAATGTGCAGATGAAAACAGGCGATCAGATAGAAATAGAAAGATCTGAAAAGATCACCAAAATAATAAGATTAAACAGAGTTAGCTTCCTTGAAGTTCTGGGAAAGAAGTTTGATAGATGAAAAAGGGGGAATTCGAGATCATGAAAAAGAATAGACACGATAAGATTGTTGAGCTTATTGCAAGAAACGTGGTAGAGACACAGGAGCAGCTGGCTAGCCTTCTTAGGGAGGCAGGCTATGAAGTTACTCAGGCTACTGTTTCCAGAGATATAAGACAGATGAAGCTTACCAAGCAGGTTACAGAGGACGGTAAGTCCAAGTATGTGTATACAACTGCTGATCCTGATGTAATGCAGGATAAGTATGTAAGTGTTTTAAAGGCTGGATTTTCCAGCATGGATGTGGCTCAAAATATCCTTGTTATCAAGACTGTTTCCGGAATGGCTATGGCTCTTGCAACAGCAATTGATGCACTTGATTTTCCACAGATTGTTGGATGTATCGCCGGGGATGATACTATCATGGTTGCCATCAAGTCTGTTGAAGAAGCTGTTGAAGTCATGGATGAACTGAGGAAGATGATAGAAAGTTAAGGGAGAGTATGCTTTACAGTTTACATGTTAAGAATCTTGCTCTTATCAAGGAGCAGGAGATTGAGTTTTCGAAGGGGCTTAATATTCTAACTGGTGAAACTGGTGCTGGTAAGTCGGTAATAATCGGCTCTATCAACCTTGCTCTTGGAGCTAAGGCTGATCCGTCGCTTATAAGGACTGGGGAGGAATACGCACTGGTTGAGCTGGTGTTTGGCCTTGAGAATGACTATCAAAAGAATTTCTTTAAAGATATGGAGATTCCTGTGGAAGAGGATGATACGGTTGTGATCCAGCGTAAGATCATGCCTGGACGAAGCGTATCCAAGGTCTGTGGCGAGAATGTCACCTCCAGACAGCTTAAGGAAATCTCCAATGTTCTAATCAATATTCATGGACAAAATGATCATCAGGAGCTTCTGCAAAAGAAGAAACATCTGGAGATTTTGGACGACTATTGCGCAGCTAGTCTATCTCCTTTATTTGATGAGCTTTCAACATCCTATAAAAGACTTAAAGAGATAGAGAGCGAGTTATCCAAGACCAATATTGATGAGGATAAAAGACTCCGTGAACAGGAGCTTTTAGAATACGAGATCAACGAGATTACAGAAGCTAATCTTGTTGAAGGAGAGGATGAGAAGCTTGAAAACAGTTATCGCAGGATGACAAACAGTAGGAAGATCTCTGAAGCTCTTTCTACAGTTACCAATATGACCGCTTCCTGCGACGACAACGAAAGCGCTTCAGATATGATCGGAAGAGCAGCAAGAGAGCTTAGCTCAGTATCTGGCTTTGATGAAGAGCTGGGAAGCCTCCTTGATCAGCTTACTGATATTGATAACCTTTTGTCTGACTTTAATCATAGCCTTTCTGGTTATATCAAGGACCTTGAATTCGATGATGAAGAGTTTAAGGAGACAGAGGACAGACTTAATCTTGTTAATCACCTTAAGGATAAGTATGGCGCCACAATTGAGGCTGTGCTTAAGAGCCTTGAGGATAAGGAAAAGAGATTTGAAGCTTTAAGTGATCTGGATTCCTATAAGAATAAGCTTTCTGCAGAGTATGACAAGACCAGGAAAGAAGTCCTTAATACCTGCAAGGAAATATCAGACATAAGACAAAAAGAGGGTAAGGTCCTTCAGGAGAAGCTTAAGGAAGCTCTGGTAGACCTTAATTTCCTTGATGTTAAATTTGAAATAGCCATAAATAGTGATGAGAATAACCTTTCATCAAGGGGCTATGATGATGTAGAATTTATGATATCCACCAACCCTGGCGAGGCGCTAAGGCCTCTTGATCAGATAGCCAGCGGTGGTGAGCTGTCCAGAATAATGCTGGCTCTTAAGAGCGTTATTGCAGACAGAGATGATATCAGTACTTTGATATTTGATGAGATTGATGCCGGAATAAGTGGTAAGACTGCCTGGAAGGTATCACAAAAGCTGGGACAGCTGGCTAATGAGCATCAGATTATCTGCATTACGCACCTTCCACAGATCGCAGCTATGGCGGATACTCACTTTATGATCGAGAAGGGCGTTGATGATGGCAGAACAGTAACATCCATCTATGGCCTTGATGATGATTCTTCTATTAAGGAGCTTTCAAGACTTCTTGGAGGAGAGGTGGTTACAGATGCCACAATTACCAATGCTTTAGAGATGCGCAAGATGGCGCTGGAGTCCAAGGGCGCTTGATAATAAGCCCTAGAACACTGGAATTATTTACGAGGAAAAGAACATGACAATTGATAATGATGATCTTATGAATAGCATACTGGGTACACTTGGAAGAATTGATCTTATTTCCTCCAAGGAAATGCCTAACATTGATCTTTATATGGATCAGCTCACAACCTTTATGGATGAGCGACTTAAGAGGACCACAAGGCACCCTGAGTCCGACAAGATCCTTACTAAGACAATGATCAATAACTATGCCAAAAATGACCTTCTTCCTCCACCTGTAAGGAAGAAGTATTCCAAGGATCATCTGATTCTTTTGATCTTCATTTATTACTTTAAGAGTTTTCTTTCAATAAATGACATTCAGACCCTTATTGAGCCGCTTAAGACAAGATTCCATGTAAGTGATGATGAGCTTAATCTTACCAAGATCTACGATGAAGCCTTCAGCATCCATGATGATGAGCTGGAGCCACTTATTGCTGATCTTAAGGAGAAGTATGCTCGTTCTCTTAAGACCTTTGATGAGTATGATCTGGATGAGGAAGAAAAGAAGAGAATGCAGCTCTTTTCCTTTATTACAGAGCTTAGCTACGACGTATATATCAAGAAACTCTTAATCGAGAAGATGCTTGATAATATCCAGGAAGACGCCGCTAAACAAAAGGCCAAAGAAAAACAGGATAAGAAGAATAAGAAGTAAGGAATTAGTTTTACATGGGAATTTACGATACGCTTAATTCACAGCAGAAAAAGGCTGTTTTGCAGACCGACGGGCCTGTACTTATACTTGCGGGCGCAGGATCTGGTAAGACCAGAGTTCTGACCCACAGAGTTGCATATCTTATCGATGAGTGCAACGTCAATCCATGGAATATCATGGCAATCACCTTTACCAACAAGGCTGCTGGCGAGATGAGGGACAGAGTAGACAAGATCGTGGGCTTTGGAGCCGAGAGTATCTGGGTTTCTACCTTCCACTCCAGCTGCGTTAAAATGCTTAGACGCTACGCTGACAGACTTGGCTATGGTACCAACTTTACAATCTATGATACAGATGATTCTAAGTCTTTGCTAAAAGAAATCTGCAAGAAATATCAGCTTGAGACATCCACTCTTAAACTCAGACAGATCCAGAGCAGTATTTCAAAATGTAAGGATAATCTTGTAAGCCCTGAAGAATATGCGCTTTCCACCATGAACGATTTCATCAAGGTCAAGATATCCAAGGCCTATACTGAGTATCAGGCAGCTCTTAAAAAGAACAACGCCATGGACTTCGATGATCTTATTGTGAAGACCGTTGAGCTTTTTAAGACTAATCCTGATGTTCTTGAATCCTATCAGGACAGATTCCGCTATATCATGGTGGATGAGTATCAGGACACCAACAATGCCCAGTTTGAGCTAATCAGACTCCTTGCTGACAAGTACAGGAATCTCTGCGTTGTAGGTGATGATGACCAGAGTATTTACAGATTCCGTGGCGCCAACATCAGGAACATCCTGGACTTTGAGCAGGTTTACCCAGATGCCACAGTGATCAAGCTGGAACAGAACTACAGGTCAACTCAGCAGATCCTGGATGCTGCCAACGCAGTTATTTCCAATAACTATGGCAGAAAGGATAAAGCTCTTTGGACTGATATCAAGGATGGAGAGCTGGTGGCCTTCAGACAGTTTGATTCAGGAGAAGAGGAAGCCAGATTCATTGCTTCTGATATTGGAAAGCTTAAGAGATCAGGTAAGCTCTCTTACAACGATACTGCAGTTCTTTATCGTACCAATGCCCAGTCAAGACTTTTGGAGCAGTGCTTTAACCGTGAAGGCATTCCTAATAGCGTTGTAGGTGGCGTCAGATTCTATTCAAGACGTGAGATAAAAGATCTTTTGGCTTATCTTAGGGTTATCGACAGCGGTTCTGATGATATTTCTGTAAAAAGAATTATCAACGTTCCAAAGCGTGGTATTGGCGCTACAACAATAGATTATGTTCAGAGCTATGCCGACGAAAGAAGAATTAGCTTTTTTGACGCCCTCTGCGAAGCAGATCAGATCGTATCTGTGGCAAGAAGCGCTTCTAAGCTTAAGGATTTCGTTACAATGATCAGGGCCTTTAGGACCAAGCAGAAATCCATGGCTATTGATGAGCTCCTTGGAGATGTTATCGATGTTGTGGGTTATATGGACTATCTTAAGACTCTTGAAGAGGACGATGACGAAAGCGGTGATAATGACAGAGAAGCTAACGTAAGTGAGCTTATGTCAGATATCAGAGAGTACATCGACAGAACTAATGAAGAGAGCGACGAAGCGCCTACTCTTACTGGATATCTGCAGAAGGTGGCTCTTATCTCTGATATTGATAATGTTACAGAAGAGAATGAGAAGGTTCTTCTCATGACTATTCACAGTGCTAAGGGCCTTGAGTTTGAGCATGTGTACCTGGCTGGTATGGAGGAGGATATCTTCCCAAGCAGCATGGCAACAGGCTCTGACGATGCCGATGCCATAGAAGAGGAAAGACGCCTTGCCTATGTAGGTATTACAAGAGCCAAGAAGCATCTTACTCTTACAGCAGCTCGTTATAGAACTGTCTGGGGCAGAAATGAAGGCCACAAGACCAGTAGATTTGTGGGAGAGATCCCTGCAGAACTTCTTGAAAAGCATAAGGTTTCCAATAAGCCGGCATTTCTTTTTGATGATGGCGACAGCATCGATGAGTATGAGGGCGTTGAGGATTCCTATACTAAGGGTAGATCGGCTTACAGTAATGATTATAGATCTGATGACTATGATAGCTATGGATCTGGAATCAAGCCTGCATATGCGGCTGGAATTAGAAAGGCTAATGCTAAGGCATCTGCTAGTAGTTCTAGTACTGGTAAGTCAGAGCTGGCAAGCACATATAAGCTTAAGGCTAGTCCTAAGCCAGCGAGAGCCACAAAGAGAGCAACTCCAAAGGATAAGCCATTTATCGCTAGTGTAGGTAAGACATATTCTAGAGGAAGTCTTGAAGGACTTTCTAAGGGAATGCCTCTAAAGATGGTTAAGCCTGAGTATAGCGTGGGAGATAAGGTTTCACACATTAAGTATGGAATCGGAGTTGTGACTTCTTTGGAAGAGGGTCCAAGAGATTATAAGGTTACAGTTAACTTTGATGACTGCGGCCAGAAAATCATGTATGCAGCCTTTGCCAAGCTAAAGAAGATTTAATGAATGTAACTTGTATTTGCGGATATTCGGTGCTAATACTAATTCAAGTAATTTGCTCCGATACACTTAATTCTGCTATACTTAAACTATCAAATAATTCTATGAAATGGAAAGGGGTTACTTATGGAAGTAAAATCTAAGATCGACGACTTTATTGAAATGACACGTATTAATGAATTACTTGATAAGAGAGAAGCGGCTAATGCCAAGAAGCCTTCCAACGTGATCCTTTGGATTTTGGCCGTACTTGGATCAATTTCTGCTGTAGCAATTATTGCATATCTTGTATATCGCTACATGACTCCAGAATTTGAAGATGACTATTATGATGATGATTTCGATGATTTCGAAGACGACTTCGAGGATGAGGATTTCATCAAGGAAAGCTAAGAAATAAAGTGAAGAAAAAAGACATTGTAGAGGGAATTGTACGTAGCGTAGAATTCCCTAATAAAGGAATAGTAGAAACTGCTGAAGGCAAGGTTATTGTAAAGGGTGTACTTCCTGACCAGAAGGTATCTGTTCAAATCCAGAAGGTTAGAAAGGACAGAGCTGAAGGCAGACTTATAGAGGTTTTAGAAGAGGCTAAGGACGCCATAGACTGCCCATGTATTCATTTTGGCAGATGTGGTGGTTGTAGCTATCTTACTATGCCTTATGTTAAGGAGCTTGGCCTTAAGGAACAGCAGGTTAGACACCTTCTTAAGCCAGCAGTAGAGAGACAGACAGCAAAGTTTACCTGGGAGGGTATCAAGACCAGCCCGGTTAAGTTTGCTTATCGTAATAAAATGGAGTTCTCCTTTGGTGACGAAGTTATGGGAGGACCCCTTTCTCTTGGTATGCACAAAAAGGGCAGCATCTATGATGTTGTAACCGTTAGTGGATGCCGTATCGTTGATGATGACTATAGAGCCATCCTTTCAGCAACTCTTGATTATTTCTCACCAATGTATGAGAGAAAAGAGATTTCTTTTTACCATAGGATGAAGCAGACCGGATATCTGCGTCACCTTCTTGTTAGAAAGGCTGTAAGAACGGGAGATATCCTGGTTGACCTTATTACAACAACCCAGGAAGAGCATGATCTTGAGCCTTATAAGGAAGCTCTTTTATCACTTTCATTAAGTGGAAGGATTGTGGGTATTCTTCATACCCAGAACGATTCCCTTGCAGATGCGGTAATTGATGAGGGTACTGAGATTCTCTATGGTCAGAACTACTTTTATGAGTATCTTCTTGGACTTAGGTTCAGGATTACACCATTTTCATTCTTCCAGACCAACAGCTTAAGTGCTGAGGTTCTGTACCAGACAGTTAGGGGCTACATCACAAGTCTCTTCGATCAGAATAAGATTGGTAAAGACGGCGTTATCTATGATCTTTACTCTGGAACCGGCACTATTGCTCAGCTTCTTGCTCCTGTAGCAGATAAGGTTATTGGTGTTGAGATTGTGGAAGAGGCAGTTGAGGCAGCTAAAGAGAATGCCAAGCTCAATCAGCTTGATAACTGCGAGTTTATCGCTGGTGACGTCCTTAAGGTTCTTGATAGCATCGAGCAGAAGCCTGATCTCATCATCCTTGATCCACCTCGTGACGGGATCAATCCTAAGGCCCTTACCAAGATTATTGGCTACGGCGTTCCTTACATGATCTACGTATCCTGTAAGCCTACATCCCTGGCCCGTGACCTTGAGATCCTTCAGGGAAATGGATATGTCATGAGCAGAGCTGTGGCTGTAGATCAGTTCCCATGGACAAGCCATGTTGAGACTGTATGTCTATTGTCCAAACTAAATGATGCCAAGCACCACATAGAGTTCGAGGTTAGTCTTGAAGAGTTGGGAGTAACCACAGCAGAGGCTAAGGCGACTTATGAGAAGATTAAGAAGTGGGTTGATGAGAACTACGAGTTTAGTGTAACTAATCTCTATATTGCTCAGGTTAAGAGAAAGCATGGAATTATAGAGCATGAGAACTATAATCAGACAGGTAGCGGTAATGGAAAAGTACCGCAGTGTCCACCGGACAAAGAAAAGGCTATAGAAGCGGCACTTAAGCACTTTAAAATGATATAAAACAAGCAATAAATGTGATGTAATGTGGATTGTTGCTGTGATATGATAAGGACATGTGTTTTCTTGATGAAGGAGCACATGTCTTTTTTATTTGTTGGAGGAAGTTAAATGGGGAACATAAATATAGAATTAGTGCCCATGACAAGGGAATTGTGCCATGGACTTTTCAGGGAATGGGAAAATGATCCGGACATCTATTCAGATATGTCATTATTTAAGCCATTTATATATACAGAAGAATATGCAGACAAATATTTTGATAGCAAACAAAAGCCTAACCGTAAAATGATGGTTATTATGCTTGAGGACAAGCCTATTGGAGAAATTCAGCTAAAGCAGATAGATTATGATAAAAAGGAATGTACCCTAAGTATCCACATGCAGAATGATTCATACAAAGGAAAAGGTTATGGGACTACTGCAGAAAAATTGGCTGTGGAGTATGCCTTTTCAGAGCTTGGAATGACTGCTGTTAATGCAGATACGATAATAAAGAATAAGCGTAGTCAGCATATTCTTGAAAAGATGGGTTTTAAATTTCTGAAGGAAGAAGATGGATTCAGATTTTTCAGAATTGAAAAAGAATAATTGTGAAAAATAAAAAACAACTTAAGGAATGATAGAAGATGAAAAATGTTTACGAGCAGGTTGAAGAAAATATAGATAATTTAGTTGCAAATCAGGCAGATTGGACAGCCTCTGCGACTAATGAGGAACTTGACTTAGCAAGAGCAGGAAGACCGATTCTTTATTTTTATGATAAGGAAGTTCCTGCGGAATGGTTAAATGATATAAAGGGGAAAAGAGTTCTTTGTCTTGCCGGTGCAGGAGGACTGCAGGCACCAATCTTAGCCTGTGCAGGAGCAAAGGTTACTGTCATAGATATCTCTAACAAGATGCTTGAAAAGGACAGGGAGATTGCTGAAAGAGAAAAGTTGGATATTGAAATCGTAAAAGGAAACATGTGTGATTTATCAATGTTTGCTGATGAATTATTTGACTTAATTGTTAACCCTCCGTCTCTGATGTATATACCGGATTTGTCTTTGGTTTATAAAGAGTGCTATAGAGTTCTAAAGAATGGTGGGCAGTTTATCATAATGGCTCCGAATCCTGTTAATTATCTTTGCGACTGGGTTAACGATGAAAATGGTGGATATTATAAGGCTATCCACAAGATGCCCTGGTGTTCAAAAGATTATGACGATTCAGAATGGATTGAATATGGCCATTCCATGGAAGAATACCTAGGAGGATTGATACGTTGTGGCTTTGTGCTTGATGGATATATGGAATGTCAAAGAGAAGATATCACTGAGCTTATGTTTATGGTAAGAGCTAAGAAATTATAACAAAGGGACATTACAAACAGAGGGTGTATGAAAGAGTTATTAAACGCATTACTTACTAAATATGGTTTTGGAGAACTAGTGGGGGACATATTGCCAGTTTCAGGGGGCTTAATGCATAAGATGTATAAAGCGCAAACGGAAAGAGGAACATTCGCCGTAAAGTGCCTTAATCCTGACATAATGAAGCGCCCAGGAGTTTTTGACAACTACGCCAGAGCAGAAGCTTTGGAGACTCTTCTTGATAATAATGGAATACCGATAGTTCCAGCGTTTACTTTTGACGGTAAAAAGATGGTTGAAGTAGGAGGTAGATATTTTTATATATTCAGGTGGCAGAAAGGACACATTACAGATCAGGGAAATATTTCAAAAGAACAGTGTTATAAAGCCGGAGAGATACTTGGGAAAATACATGCAATAGATGTTCATAATGTTGAAGCTTCTGAGCCAGAGCTTTCAGCTATAGATTTTAGGAACTATTTGAAAGAGGTTAAACAAAAAGAGAGCAGCATAGCGGTGATATTTGAAGAAAGTATTGAGCTGCTTGAATATGCACAGGATAAACTTAATGAAGCCAGGAAAATGCTTCCTGCTATGAAAGCAATCAGCAATGATGACATGGACCCTAAGAATATCATGTGGGATAAAGGAGAGCCTTATGTAATTGATCTGGAGTGTTTAGGATATAGTAATCCTGTAGCATCTTGTCTTGACCTTTCGCTTCAGTGGGCGGGAACAGTTAATCAGAGTTTCAGCAGGGAAAACCTGTCGGCTTTTTACAATGGATATTTGAGTGCATATGATAATGGTTTTAGATCATATGATGAGCTATATGGAATAGCATATACATGGGTCGAATGGCTTGAATATAATATAAAACGTGCATTGGGAATAGAAGGCACTACAGATGAAGATATAAAGCTGGGAGAGGCTGAAACTATAAATACTATAGGAAGAATCAAGTATCTATATTCCTTGGAGAAGGATATCTGTGATGTCTTCAATAATCTTCCTTTACCTGATGCAAAGAACTACAAAACGCATGATGATACTTTATGCTATGTTGACTTGGCATTTGAGGGTGGCTTAGATAATCTCCAGTATTTTGAGTTGCCGGATGGATATAGATTCACCTATTATCATCCAGGAGATAAAAAAGAATGGATTGATATTGAAATGTCTGCAGGTGAATTACTGAGTCTGGAACAAGGAGAAGAATGCTGGGATAGATATTATGGCTGTAAAGAAAATGAACTATCAAGGCGAATGGTCTTTGTTGTCGATAAAGAAGGCAACAAAGTTGCTACAGCTACTGCATATTATGATATTCATACAGTCGATGCACCGGAAAATGGACAACTTCATTGGGTAGCTATAAGGAAGAATTACCAAGGAAAAGGCCTTTCAAAGCCGCTGATAACACATGCGCTGAAGTTGATGAGTGAGTTGGGATATACATGCACTAAGATTCATACGCAGACAAATACCTGGCTTGCATGTAAAATATATTATTCATTAGGATTTCGTCCCACAAAGGAAAGCTTGGGGAATAACAGATTTGGTTGGAAGATGGTAGGTTTATTGACAGGAATAGATTACTTTGGAGGAAGGATATGAAATATAAATATATAGATATGCCGAAAACAATGAAGGGAACATTTGGCGAAGGATTGTATGGATTTTCATGGAAAGAATTTGTAATGACAGTACCATCACCAATGTTTCTTGTGACAACATATAAGTCTAATGGGCAACCTAACGCATGTATGCAGTCATGGGCTACTTTTACAAGCGCTGATCATGGAAAAGGGTTTTATGCCATTTTGGCAAGTGTTAATAAAAATGGACATCTATATAAAAGCCTTAATGAGAAGACGGAAGCTGTAATCAATTTCTTTTCAGCAGAATATCATTCAGCGTGTATGGCAACAATCCAGCATAATCAGTTTGATGCAGATGAAATTACTGAGTCTGGACTTTCTGTAGAAAACGCTGCATGGGTAGATGCTCCTATGGTAAAAGAATGCTTTATGAACCTTGAATGTAAGTATGTTTGGGAAAAAGAAATAGTTCCCGGAGATGATCACGTTATGATATGTTTAGAAATTGTTGGTGTGCATATTGATGAAGACCACCTTGCTGATAAGACTGGGGATAATGGTATTATGTACAATATCCATTATCCACTTGATCCTGAAAATATTGGAAAGACAGCGCATGATTACGCAGGTGTTCTTCAGAAGAAAATTGATGTTGGGGAATACTAATAAAAACTATTATTTCTTTCTCCGACGTTTTCTGTCGTCTGGTTCTATGATTGGAGATTGGTTTACAAGATTATCAAAATCTTCATTAACACCGATTTTAGCGACTCTATCAAGATTGGAGTCGCTATTTTTTATGCGCAGCATTTTTAAGAATAGAGTCCTAACTACCTGACCGAGGGTTAGCTTATTATCATTCTTTTCCAGGTCATCGGCAGTTGAAATAAGCAGATTTTTAAAGTCCGATTCTCCGTTTTGATAATCGGAGGTTGAAGTATCATCCTTATGGTGGAATTTAATATCATGAAGGATATTCTTAAGAGCTTCGCCCATTCTTCCGGAAAAAAGATAGTCTTGATCCATCTGAACATAATCAAGAGCAAGAAGGTCTTTCTTTGCATCCAATGATTTCAGATTGGCGTGTTTGAGTTTTGCACGACCTACCTGCATAAGTGCATTATATCTTTGTACAGATTCATCTGCGAATCCATCTACATATACTGCAGCGTCCAGCATCATTTCATCAAATTTTTCATGTTCAATTATCTCTGACAATAGCTCTGGATATATTTTCCTGTTTCGTAGTTTATCAAGGGCAGCATCAGAAAGGCCAAGCTCATGTATTTCAAAATTTGGCTGCTTAAGATTATTTGTGAGTCCCAGAAGATAATCTGCTGAAACATTAAAGGTCTGGCAATATTTTATAAGGATATTACTTGGTACGTAGTATCCTTCTTTTTCATATTCGGCTATTGATGATGCCGGAACGTTAAGCATCGCGGCAACGTCTTTTTGAGTGAGCTTTGTATCGCTCATGTATCTTACATCTTTAAGCCTTACATTAACTGATTCCATATCTTTTTACCCTCTACAATCAAATATCATATCACAAAACGAGATGTCGTTTTTATATTTATTTGAAGATAAAAAACGACGATTCGTGTATATGAAGGTTAGGCACCCATTTGGCTTTTAATAAGGTTAGAAAAACTGAATGAACGTTCCAAGTGGATACCTAACCCGGGGGAGTAGAAAGCTAAGCGATGATGTCTGGCAAACGGAGCGAGCCGAGGGTGGCAAAGACGACAAAGCCCAAAACAGTCTAAATGGCTAAAATGATCTTAGAGGATACTTGTCAGGAAAACATGAGGGGAGACGGCACCTTAAGAAAAAGCTTAAGGAAGAAGCAAAGAAGAATCGCAGCAGATTTGTAATTTGATAGTGAGCAAATGAATGGTCATCAGTTTCGGTAGCAGACTGATGACTTTTCATTTGGCCATTATCAAATGTGAAAATGAGTGCACGCATTTTCACGGAAAGGGGGTCAAGGGGGAATTACCCCATTGTCAGGTCGAGGGCGAAGCCCCGCCCAGTAGATGTGGTCGTTGCGACACATCGTACTGGGTATTTTTTGTCATCTTGGGCCTATGTAGCCCTTGAAGACGGCGCGGCGTTGCTGACAAATTTTTTACAAGAACTATAGTAACAATTAAATTTTTTTGGAGGAGATTTTAACAAATGAGAGTATCGAGGCATAATGGGAGATCCGGAGCTCATGGAGCTTACAATCCCAAACACAATGATAGAGAGTTCGAACTTGAAAAAGCTGAGGAACTTAAGAGAGAACTTACAAGAAACAATCTGTACTGGAATTGCATTGACAGGGAAATAGTAAGGCATGAGGAACTAAAAGAAAATGCTACTTCGTTTACAGATGTTGAGAAAGGTTTTTACGATTTGGTTTACAAAGGGTATGCTGAAGGACAGAATCAGAGGAACACTGAAGCCAGGCATCCTGAGCGTAACCGAACCACCGATGATCTTAGGATGAATCCGAAAACCTGCCCTGAGGAAACAATCTATCAGATAGGTAACATTGATGAACATGTTTCCTATGAAGTACTGGCAGAAGTTGCAGTGGAGTTTCTAAGCAAAATGCAGGAAAGATATGGAGACCATGTTCATATACTGGACTGGGCATTACACCTGGATGAAAGTACACCGCACATTCACGAAAGACATGTTTTTGATGTGATAAACGCTTACGGAGAAAGGCAGCCTAAACAGGAGCAGGCACTTAAGGAAATGGGATTTGAACTTCCTGATCCGGACAAAAAGCCGGGGAAATATAACAACAGGAAAATGTGTTTTGATGCTGAGTGCCGAAAGCTCTTTATGGAAATCTGCAAAGAACATGGTCTTCAGATAGATGAAGAACCTATATACGGTGGGCAGAAGTATAAGGAGAAAAAGGAGTATGTCATCGACAAGCTAAATGCAGATCTTGAGGAACTGACAAGCAAATATGAGGCAGCGCTTTCTGAGAATAACATTCTGGCAATCAGTAACGAGGAGTGCCGGGCTGACAATGAAAGACTTCGAGGGGAGAATGAAACACTGACAAGTCAGATTGAGGAACTTATGGACAGAAAAGAAAATCTGGAGCTAGAGATAGAGGATGTGGAAGGTCTTGTAGACAAGGTTTCGGATATCGCTTATGAAAAGGCTTGTGACAAACTTGTTGATGAAATAGCAAACGGTGTCAAGATAGAAGGTTCAAGAGAGATAGGCAGACTAAAAACACAGATTATGAATACCAGTAGTTTAGTCCCTAAGCCCATAAGGAAGGTTGTAATCGACCAGCTTACTAAGTTTCAGGATAAGCTCTCTGAAATTAAGGACAGGGTTGTCGCAGCAGTGAAAGAAAGACTGTCAGCAGCTTCAGTTAAGAAACAGTACGTCAGAGAGATAGCTTATGAAGCGAAGCCAAGTATCAATGAACTTCTTGAAAGAGCAAAATATAAAGCGCAGCAGGAGAATAAGCGGAGAGAACGTGAACGATCTACAAGAAGTAAGAAGCATGACATTGAAAGATGAGGGAGGTATCTGGGTGAGTATTTTTGATGAAATCAAGGAAAGGGTGACAGCTTATGATGTAGTTACCTATTATGGAATCATTGTGGATAGCAAAGGAATGTGTAGGTGCCCATTCCACAATGACAGGAATCCGAGCATGAAAGTGGATAAACGTTACCATTGCTTCGGATGCGGTGCTGATGGAGATGCAACGGATTTTGTAGCAAACTACTTCGGATTATCTGTAATTGAAGCAGCCAAAAAGCTCAATGAGGATATGAAGTTACAATTACGGATTGGGTGCGATAAACGGCTGTTTCCAAAATCTCAGGAGCAGATAATGCAGGAGAAGGAACAGGCTTGGAAGAAAGATGTTATAAGAGCTTTTAATATCTTAAGACGTGATGCAATAAACATCTTAACCAAGTACCACAAACTATTATGGGAATGGAAAAGAGAATATGGACCAGAAGCCATGAATGAAGGGGATGCCAATTGGCATCCTTTTTTCGTGGAAGCACTGGGAAAGTTGGAACATGTTAACGAACTTCTTGATGATCTGTCCTTTGGGGACAGAACCAAACAACTGGATGTTTTAGAAACTTATGGAGAGGAGATCAGGCGTATTGGGGAACGAATTAAACAGTTTGACTGAAGAAGAAATAAGTCGTATGGCAACAGTGTTTATGACATCAGGAATCATGGATGAAATTAAAAAGAGAGCTGTTGTTGATAAAGGAGATGGGAGAACTGGGGATAACCAAGATGAAATATCTAAGCAGAGGCAAGCAGTATTGCAAATGTTGGAAACAGATGCAAAGGGAATTCCTAAACAGACCAACAATAACTGCAAGATAGCGCTTCGTGAAGATCCGGTTCTTAAGGATGCTATCAGGTTCAATGAGCTTAATGAAAGAGTGGACATCATAAAGCCAATGCCCTGGAGAAGGACAGCCGATGCACTTACAGATGTAGATGTAGCCAATCTTATAACTTATCTTGAAAACTATTACGGCCTTAAGGTTGACAAGATGATAGAAAGGGCGATAAAAACAGTCTCTTTTGATAATCCCTATCATCCGATTAAAACTTATTGGGAGTCGCTGGTTTGGGATGGGAAATCGAGAGTTAGGTATGCACTGCATCATTTCCTCGGAGCTGATCTTTCAGAGCTAAACTATCAGGCATTGAAGATATTTATGCTGGCTGCAATAGCAAGGGTGTATGATCCCGGTCACAAATTTGACTATATGCTCTGTTTGGTAGGCGGACAAGGAGCTGGAAAGTCTACCTTCCTAAGATTCTTGGCTATCATGGACAGATACTTTACGGATGATGTTAAAAAGCTGGATGGTGAGGATGTCTTTGAAAAATTACAGGGGCATTTGATCATAGAAATGGCAGAGATGCTGGCAGCAATAAGGGCTGTGAACGCAGAGGAAATTAAGTCCTTTATCACAAGACAGGTGGATGTTTATAGAATTCGCTATGACAAATATGCAACTGAACATCCAAGGAAGTGTGTATTTGCAGGTACTTCCAATAAGAGGCAGTTTCTTCCACCGGATAAATCCGGAAACAGACGATTTATCCCTGTGGAGTGTCATGCAAGTTTAGCGGAGGTTCACATCCTTGATGATGAAGAAGCTTCCCGAAAGTATATTGAGCAGATGTGGGCTGAAATGATGGTGGTATACAACTCCGGAGACTATTCTCTTACTCTTTCCAAAGAGATGAAGGAGGAGCTGGAGATCCTTCAGGAAGACTTTGTTCCAGAGGATCCCATGGAGACAGAGATTCGGGATTTCCTTGACTTAACTAAAGAAAACCATGTATGCGTGAGTATGCTTTACTATGAAGCTCTTAAGCATAATAGGGATTTTGACAAGCCTAAGCAGGGCGAAGCAAGGATCATTGCGGATATCATGGATAATATCCCAGGTTGGGAGAGAGTTACTTCCCATAACTTTGCAGATTATGGAAAGCAGAGAGGTTGGAAGAGGGAAGGGACTCATCCTGCAGAGGATAATCCTGATGGTTTTGTCCAGGTTACGGAGCAAATGGAGATTCCCTTCAAGTGAAACGTAAACTGATAAACCGATAAACTGAGAAAACTAAAAAGTTTTCACAGTGTGTAACAAGAAAAAAGTTTTTTAGAGCCGGTTTACGAAGTGAGTTTACCGCTTCTCTGCCGGCTCTTTTCAAAGGAGGATAATAATGAGTAAGAAAAATGTTGTGATAATTGAGAAAAGAGATGAATGGAGTGCATTTGGTGAGTTCCTTGCCGAAATCATTGCAAAGTATTCAGATGAAGTATCGTTGGATGATCTTCCGGATCCTGATGTGTTCTTTGCAAGAAAATATATCAAGGATGCCTACAAAGCATATATGCGCCACGTTAGGGAAATTACCTGTGAAAAAGCAATGGAGAGCATTGAATATGTATTGGTGGGATGATATTATAAACGTAGCAACGAGATGTATAACGCTCGTATATACGGAGGATGATAATCGTGATCATAAGCGAAAGAATATTCAAGATATTACAGGAACGCGGCATTTCACAGGCATCTTTTGGCAAAATGGTTGGTCTTTCCAGCAGTACAATAAGTGATTGGAAAACAAAAAAGACAAATCCTTCAGCAGAGAAAATAATGGATATCTGCGCTGCTCTGGACATCACTCCGGAGCAGCTTCTTACAGGGGATGGGATCGATGATGATTTCGCAAGGCATAATGATATGGAAGTAAGCTTTGAAGATAAAGAGATGCTTGTTGAGTATCATGGTCTTGGGGAAGAACAGCAAAAGAGGCTGATGGCTTATCTGAAGACTTTGAAGAAACTTGAGGATCTTGAGAATATCTGATTTTGAAATGTTAATTTGGCATTTCAATTATTATAAAGTGTTCAGATGTGAACATTTTTGTTGGGGAAATTTAAGGTCACAATTAGTGCCCTTAAAAAATTATTATTAAAAGTTAAGGGAGGAATACCATATTCAATGGTTAATAACGGTTTTACTGATAGATCAAGGATTATGACTGATAAGAACGGAAAGGAGATAGTTGTAATCGACGAAATCAGATTTAAAGGAAAGCGAGCAATTAATTGGGATGATGTAAAAGATTATCTCAAGCAGTTTGTTGGGAGAAACTATACTATTTCTGACACAAAGGATCTCATTTACATCGGAAACGATCTTCCTAACGAGTACGCTGGTTCAGAATACACTTATAAGCTAAACGGTGCAGTGGCAAAAGCTAAAGCAAATGCTTCACAGGGAATTCCGGAATTGATAACGACTGCAAAAGGTAAACATTTCCGCGAAAATAATGAGGAAAAGCACAGTAGAAATGCAAAATATGGGTGGTACAGGTATGACACCAGGTTTGCGATTCCTGTGTATGCTGAAGATGGGACTGTAGAGAGATATAATGCTTTTCATGCATCTCTTATTGTTAGACACTCTGAGGATAAGAAAATGTATCTATATGATGTTATAGACGTAAAAAAAGAAACGAGCAACCCGCTTGAGCACCTAAGCGCTGTACACGACACAAAACCCATTTCTTGATTATAAGATACAAAGAATTTGGGGGTTAGTCAAGTATTTTTTGAAAGGATTTGATAAATGACAAACAAGCAGGAAAAGATTAAAGTCTATCTCTATACCCGCGTATCCACTGCAATGCAGGTAGATGGTTATTCTCTTGAAGCTCAGAAAGCTAAGATGAAGGCTTTTTGTGAGTTTAATAACTATGAAATTGTCGGAGAATATGAGGATGCAGGCATTTCCGGTAAATCCATTGAGAATAGGATAAAGTTTAACCGCATGATGGATGACATCAAGACTATGAAAAATGATGTCTCATATGTGCTTGTTTTCAAGCTTTCTCGATTTGGAAGAAATGCAGCTGATACACTCAATTCTCTTCAGGTCATGCAGGATTTCGGCGTTAATCTTATATGCGTAGAAGACGGATTGGATTCATCAAAAGATTCCGGCAAACTTATGATATCTGTGTTATCTGCTGTTGCAGAGATAGAGCGTGAAAATATCCGTGTTCAAACCATGGAAGGGCGTATGCAGAAAGCAAGAGAAGGTAAGTGGAACGGAGGCTTTGCTCCGTATGGGTACAAACTTGTTGACGGAGCACTTGTAATAAATGAGGAAGAAGCTCCGGCAATTAGAACTATATATGACCTTTATGTTAATCACAACATGGGTGTTGCCGGAATTGCCAGATACCTTGACACTCACGGCATCAGTAAGATTCCCAGACAGAACGGAAAGAGCACACTGTTTAGTACTGCTGTTTTGAAGCAGATATTACGTAATCCAGTTTATTGTGGGAAAATAGCTTATGGCAGGAGGCGACTTGAGAAAGTCCATGGGACAAGAAATGACTATCATCTGGTCAACCATGATGACTATATTCTGGTTCCTGGAATTCATGATGAGATAGTTACAGAAGAAATATGGGAACAGGCGCAAATTATCCGTCAGGCAAACGGGGAAAGGTATAAACGATACAATAGGGTAGAGGATGAAACTATTCATTTGCTTTCCGGGATAGTTAAATGTCCTGTTTGCGGTGCGGGGATGTATGCCAGCAAGTGCACAAAGCGTAAAAGCGATGGCTCTTTTTATAAGCATTTTTACTACTATGGCTGCAAACATCGTCGCAGTGACAGAGGCCATAAGTGTGACTATAAAAAACAGATCAATGAGGAAATCCTTGATGCAGCAGTCATGGAGGCAATTTCTAAAACAGTACAAAATAAAAAATGTGCAGATTTTCTCAGAAGCAAGATTAATAGTAAGGTTGATGTTTCTGATCTAGATGCGGAGCTTGAAGCACTCGGAAAACAATTACGCCAGCAGAATAGCAGAAGAGACATAATCCTAGCTGATATTGATAATTTGGATGTTGATGACAAGCATTATAGTCGTAGGAAGACAGACTTGGAAAACAGCTTGTATAAAGTATATGATAAGATAGATGAGATTGAAGGTCTTATCATAGAATCAAGAGCCAAGAAAAGGACGATAATCTCTGATAAAATGTCTGTAGACAATATTTATAAGTCTATTATCTACTTAGATAAATTCTTTGATAAGATGAATCAACAGGAACGCAGAGACTTTATTGAGCATTTAGTGAGCGAGGTACAAGTTTTTCCGGAAAGAACTGCGCTGGGGCAATGGCTAAAGTCCATCAAGTTCAAGCTTCCGCTTCTTGAAAAGGATATGGAAATAAGTTTGGACAAGCATAATCACGTTGAGACCGTCGTCTTACTCACCAAGACAACCGCATAACCATGCGGGTTTAATGCGGCTTTACAAGGAAACATGTCGACTAAACAGTTTTCTGATCACAAATTCTAACAAGATATTCTAATAATTGCGGCTGACTAAGCTTTTAGTCTGCCGCAATCTTGAACTTTTGATTCTTAGCAGACGTTTTATTCAAAGCTTGTCTGCTGCAAATCCAATTTTTTTATATAGAACAGACATATTTATTGGTGTTTGTCTGCTTGATACCTATATTTAGGAATATCAGCAGGCTAGAACAATTGAATTTGTCTGCTTGAATTTGAGGGTGCTGTATTTAAGCAGACCAAATGCCTTCAAATAGCCTGCCTAAATATGCATTTACGCATTTGCCAGCAGACATTAGGGCGAGGGATAGTCTGCCGAAGTGCAGTATTTATGGCAATAAAGCAGACACTAGGGCGAGAGATAGTCTGCCGAAGTGCAATATTTATGGCAATAAAGCAGACACTAGGGCGAGGGATAGTCTGCCTAAGTGCAATATTTCTAGCAAAAAGGCAGACAGTACACTGATAGACAGCCTGCCAAAACCGCAAATACATAACGATAGGCAGACATATGAAGGCAGACAAATAAAGACATACAAATAAAGACATACAAATAAGGCAGACAAATAAAGACATACAAATAAAGACATATAAATAAAAACACACAAGTAAAAGCAACATACAAAAGAAAAACTTGTAATAGAAATAACAAATAGAAGGAGAAGTAACAAGTAAATGAATGGTTTAAAAGAATTACTAAAACATGAAGAGGAGAAACTGCAGGCGGTAAAACTTGTAGTAGATAATAGGCTTAAGAATGTTCCAGATGGTGCATTAAGAATAACATCAACCAGAAAGAGTCAAATACAATACATGCATTGCACTGAGCAGGACAAAAATGGGCAATTCATAAAGAAGGAAAACCAAGAACTGGCATTTAAACTAGCTCAAAAGTCGTACGACCAAAAGGTACAAAGGTTAGTAGAAAGGCGCATTAAACAAATCAAGAAGCTTAGTGATGAATATAACGACAATGAAATTGAGGATATATATGACCAGTTACATCCAGTAAGACAGAAGCTTGTCATTCCAGTAGAGAAGCCATGGGAGAAGCGTCTTGCTGAATGGAAAGACATCCCCTACGTAGGAAAAGAGTTTTCTGAGAACATTCCAGTAATCTACACTAAGAAAGGGGAACGTGTCCGATCTAAATCCGAAAAGATAATTGCAGATACATTCTATGATTTAGGCATTGAGTACAAATACGAATGCCCATTGAATCTTAAGGGAGTAGGAACTGTCTACCCTGATTTCACTATTTTTAGGAAAAGAGATGGTAAAGAAGTTTACTGGGAACATGATGGTAGAATGGATGACCCGTCATATGCGGAAAAAGCAGTACGGAAGATCAACTCGTATATTGCAAATGGCTATTTTCCAGGGGATAATCTAATAGTATCTTTTGAATCTTCGGGAAATGTGCTTAACGACAGGATTATAAAAAAGATGATTTCTAAATACATTTTTTGAAAGGATTTGATAAATGAAAGTACTTGTAATTCCGGATATACATTTAAAATCCTGGATATTTGACAGGGCAGAGGAAATCCTAAATGCAGGTAAGGCAAATAAAGCAGTGTGCCTCATGGACATACCTGATGATTGGGGAATGGAACTCCGTGTGGATAAATACCGAGATACTTTCGATAGGGCTATTTCTTTTGCCAAGGATAAACATGAGACATTATGGTGCTATGGAAATCATGATGTTAGTTATCCCTGGGGCAAACTTGAAACAGGCTACTCACCATATGCTGAAAGAACTGTCATTTCAAAGTTAGAAGAACTCAAGGATTCTCTGCAGGAAAAATCACAGATTGCATTTATACACAGGATTGATAATGTACTATTTATGCATGGTGGGCTGACTGCGGAGTATGTCAGCAGATTAAATCCTGTATTGCTGGATGCAGATATAGATGAGGTTTTGGAAGCAGTAAACAGTGCATCAGATAAGTACCTATGGAATGATGAATCACTGCTTTGGTACAGACCGCAGTATAAAGATGTGGAGGCTTTTAGGAAAGAAATCTACACGCAGGTGATTGGCCACACTCCGGTTAAGGAAATCTACGAGAAGAATGGCTTCATTTCTACGGATGTATTTTCTACATATAGTGATGGAAGGCAGATTGGAGAATCAGCCATGATTATTATTGATACTGAAACCAGGAAATACGAAAAGGTTCCAGTTATGGGGAAACTTGGATATAAAGTTTGTACGGTTACAGTTGGTGAAGAAGAGACAAAGACATGCTAAGTATAGAAAAGCGCTGAAGGTGGTTATTTCCATTTTGGAAACAGCCACTCATCATAATAGCCGCAGCAGATCGTCAGATAAACTGCACAATTTATCTGACGAAAAAGGGTGTTTGCGTATTGAAAAAGTGTCACGATAATTGTATAATAATCGTGACAGGAGGAGCGAAATGGCTACGACTATTTCTAATGAAATCAACAATAGAATATTAGAAGCAGAAGATGGTGCTATTTTTCTTACATCTGATTTTTCAGACTTGGCAAGTAATACTACGGTTAGAAAGTGCCTTGGAAGACAAACGGAAAAGGGCAACATCAAAAGGGTTATGGATGGTGTGTATGAAAAGCCACGTTATAGTTCTTTTTTGAAAGAAATACTTCCTACGAATCCAGAGGCAGTTGCCTATGCTATAGCCAGAGGATATCATTGGAATATTTCTCCTGCAGGTGATGTTGCGCTCAATAAGCTGGGGCTTTCTACGCAGGTTCCTTCTGTTTGGGTTTTTGTTAGTGATGGCCCATATAGGGAGTTTGAAATAGAGAATGCGAAGCTTTCGTTTAAGCATAGGACTAATAGAGATATCAGCAATATGTCGACCTTAACTGTGATGGTTATAGAAGCCTTAAAGACATTAGGAAAAGAAAGAGTAGATGAAAGCGTAATAAAAACTCTTAGAAATAAGATTGCTCATGAGGATAAGGAGTTGATACTTATGGAATCGGCTGACAGCGCGGAATGGATACATGAAACTATAAGGAAGGTTTGTTGTTAATATGAGAAAGGTAGCCACAGCAAGTGACCAGGATAGAAGGGATCTTTTTGAAGCAACTGCTGCAAAGGTAGGAATAAGAGCAGATGCAATAGAAAAGGACTTTTGGATTTGTTTCCTGATAGATCATCTTTTTAATGAAAGCAGTTTTAAGGATATATTTGTATTTAAAGGTGGGACAAGCTTAACTAGATAGAAAATCCCATAAAATTGTAAAACCTACATCATATTATGATGTGGGCTTTTCTTTTTTATAAAAGTTTAATATAGTTCATTCTCTTATCGTTGTAGAATAGATATATAGACTAAAATGCGTAAACATTGCACGATAAAACGTCAGGTGATTCTGAATTCATGAAAAAAGTCATGAGTAAAAAGAAACTGAATAGCTACCTTGTCAAAAACTTCGACAGGGCAATCAGTGAAGACTGGATAGAGACCTATTACCAGCCTGTTGTTCGTACGTCCAATGGCAGAGTATGTGAAGATGAAGCTCTTGCCCGTTGGGAAGATCCTGAGATTGGCGTTCTTAACGCTGCTGAATTTGTGCCAGCCCTTGAAGAAGCTGGAATAACTGAAAAGCTAGACCTGTACATTCTTAATCAGGTTATCGATAAAATGAAGAAGCAAAAGAAGAATAAGCTTCAAATCGTTACTACTTCTATCAATTTCTCCCAAGTAGATTTCCAAAGTGGCGATATTGTTGAGCAGATAGACAAGATCGTGTCCAAGGCTAAGATAGCAAAGGATAAGATCGCTATTGAGGTGTCCGAAAGTTCAGTTTCCGTGAATTTGGATAATACACTGGATCAGCTTCATCGTCTTCAGGAGCTGGGGTATAAGATTGAGCTTGACGATTATGGCTGTAGCGATATTTCCCTTCTTCTTTATCCTGATGTTCATTTTGACAATGTAAAAATAAATATCACTTTGACTAGACTTGCTACAAAATACCCAAAGGCAAGGATTGTCCTTTCAGAGCTAGTAAAAACAGCTGGAAAGATTGGTGTAGAAACCACAGTTAAGGGGGTTGAGACAAAAAAACAGTATGAATTCCTTAGTGAGCTTGGCTGTGCCAAACTTCAGGGCTTTTATTATTGCAAGCCCATTTCACTTACTGAAGTTTTTGACAGATACGAAAAAGGATTACAGATTGGCTTTGAGAACCCTGAAGAAAGCGATTATTATTCAGCTGTAGATAAGATAAGCCTTCATGACATTTCATTTATAAGAGAAAAGCCAGGAATTGATGCGGATTTATACGATTCCCTTCCAATGGCTATTTTTGAGGTGGATGAAAATAGCTTTACAGTAATGAGGCAAAATAGCGCCTGCATGGAATACGCCCAGCATAATTTCCCTATTTATAACAAAAAGGTCTATATTCCTTTTAGCGATGCTAAAGGAAATGGTCCTGGAACATATACAATCAATTCGATTAAGAAGGCATCTCAAAGTAATGAATTAGTTATTATTGATGACAGAAACTATGGAGGCAAAAATATCCATATCCTGCTTCAAAGAGTGGCTCAAAATCCTGTTACAGGTAGGAATGCAGTTCTTTTTGCAGTTATTTCTGTTAATGACATTGATAAGACAACAGATGCCCTTACCTATAACTACATTGCCAGGTCCCTTTGTGAGGACTATGATGCTATGTACTTTGTGGATCTGGAGACCAATAATTTCGTGGTTTACACATCAGATGGTACAAACAGAGAGCTTAGCATCGAAAAACATGGTGAAGACTTTTTTAAGGACGCAATCGATAATAAGGATGGCCTTATCTATGAAGAAGATCTCGAGATGTTCAATGAGATCTGCACAAAAGAAAATATCATTAAGAGTATCGATAATCATGGCGCTTTCTCCATAACCTACAGGGCTAATGACAAAAAGGGCGTGCACTATGTGAATTTCAAGGCTGTAAGGGCTAAGGGAGACAATAAACACATAATCATTGAAGTTAGTGATGTTGATGATCAGGTTAAGAAGCAGCAGATGTTTGCTACCCTCCAGGAGGAAAAAATAGTCTATTCAAGAATAGCTGCGCTTGCAGGTAGTATCTTTGCTGTTTATAGCGTGGATATTGCTGATAATAGCTACATTGCATATAAGACACAAGAAGGAGTAGGCCTTATTGGTGGAAAACAAAAAGGCGAAGATTTCTTCGAAGAAACAAGAATAAGAATAAAAGAACTCATACTTAAGGAAGATTACAAGGAGTTTGAAAGAAGAGTTAAGAAGGATAATATCCTTAATACCATCGCTAAAGATGGTACCTTTGAGCTTAGATACAGTCTTATTATAGCTGGTGAACCGAAATACGTAATGTTCAGGGCTGTTGTCATCAAGGAAAATGACGAGTCCAAGCTTATCGTGGGACTTATAGATATCGACGCACAGGTTAGAAAGGATCAGAAGTATAAAGAAAACCTTTCTGCGGCAGAAGATCTGGCCTTAAAGGATGAGCTGACCTGTGTTAAGAATAAGCATGCCTATTCTTTGGCACAAAAAGAGATTGAAGATAGCCAGAAAGAGGGTAAAAACCAAAAGTACGCTATTGTTGTCCTTGATATTAACGGACTTAAAAAGATAAATGACACCTTTGGACATCAGATGGGCGATGAATTCATCAAGGAAGGCTGCAGAATAATCTGTGAAATATTTGCCCACAGCCCTGTATATCGTATTGGCGGAGATGAATTCTCTGTTATAGCCAAAGGAAAGGACTACGATAACATCAAGTCATGCCTTGCTATGATAGATATCAGGAATAATTCAAATAAATTAGACGGTGCAGTTACCGTGGCTTTTGGAATGGCAAAGAATCAGGAAGCCTGCTCTTTTACCGAAGTCTTTGAACTTGCGGATGAGAGAATGTACGATAAAAAGAAGCGCATGAAGAGTAGCTTATATTAAAAAAATCAACTTTCACTACCATTATTTACATTGGATGGTATAATGGTAGAGATAATTTGACTTTTAATAAATAGGAGCATTATAAGTATGTGCGGAATTGTAGGATATGTAGGACGTAAACAGGCAGCCCCAATCTTGTTGGATGGCCTTTCTAAGCTTGAATACAGAGGATATGATTCAGCTGGACTTGCAGTTAGAGACGGAGATCACAACACAGTAGTAGTTAAGAGTGTTGGAAAGCTTGTTAACCTTGCTAATAAGACTAATGACGGTAATGCCATTGCTGGTTGCTGTGGTATCGGTCATACAAGATGGGCAACCCACGGAGCACCAACTGAGGTCAATGCGCATCCACACGTAAGTGGTAAGTATGAGCATTCAGGCCACGGTGATGTTGATTCTGAGGTTGTTGGTGTTCACAACGGAATCATCGAGAACTTTCAGGAGATGAAGGACAAGCTCACAAGAAAGGGCTACGAGTTCTATTCAGACACAGATACAGAGGTTCTCATTAAGCTCGTTGATTATTACTACAACAAATATAAAATGGGTCCAATCGACGCTATCGCTAAGACTCTCGTAAGAGTACGTGGCTCTTTTGCCTTAGAGGTAATGTTCAAGGACTATCCAGGTGAGATCTACGTTGCCAGAAAAGATTCACCTATGATCATCGGTGTAAGCGAGGATTCATCATATATTGCATCAGATGTACCAGCCATCCTTAAGTATACAAGGGATGTTTACTACATCGACAATATGGAGATGGCTAAGATCACTGGTGGTAACGTTACTTTCTACAACCTTGATGGTGATGAGATTGAAAAAGAGCTTACAACTGTAGATTTCTCTGCAGAAGCAGCAGAAAAGGGCGGCTTTGAGCACTTCATGATGAAGGAGATTCACGAGCAGCCTAAGGTTGTATCAGATACTATCAACAAGTATATCAAGGGAAAAGAGATTGACCTTTCTGAAGTTGGTATTTCAGATGAGGACATTAAGAATATCAATCAGATTTATATCGTGGCTTGCGGATCTGCTTGGCACGTTGGAATGGAAGCTCAGTACGTTATCGAGGAACTTACAGATGTTAACGTAAGATGTGAGCTTGCTTCTGAGTTCAGATACAGAAAGATGAATCTTGATCCTAACGCTCTCGTAGTTGTTGTTTCTCAGTCAGGTGAGACAGCTGATACATTGGCAGCCCTTCGTATGGCTAAGGAAAAGGGCATTAAGACCTTGGCTATCGTTAACGTAGTTGGTTCTTCTATTGCAAGAGAAGCTGATTACGTAATGTATACACTGGCTGGTCCTGAGATCTCAGTTGCAACAACTAAGGCTTATAGCTGTCAGCTTATCTGCGGATACTTCCTTGCACTTAAGCTTGCTCAGGTAAGAGGTACATTAGAGGATGCCAGCAAGATGGAATACTATCTTGACGAAATCAAGAGTATCCCTGAGAAGATGACCAGAATTCTTGATGAGAAGGAGCGTATCCAGTGGTTCTCAGCTAAGTTCTCTAACGCTCAGGACATTTTCTTCATCGGAAGAGGCATCGACTATGCAATTTCCCTTGAGGGAAGCCTTAAGATGAAGGAAATCAGTTATATCCATTCTGAGGCCTACGCTGCAGGAGAGCTTAAGCACGGTACAATTTCTCTTATCGATAAGGGAACCCTTGTTATCGGTGTTCTTACACAGCCAGATCTCTATGAGAAGACTGTTTCTAACATGGTTGAGTGTAAGAGCCGTGGAGCATATCTCATGGGTCTTACAACCTATGGAAGATACAACGTTGAGGATCAGTGCGATTTCACTGTATATGTACCTAAGGTTGACGAGCACTTCATCGGAAGCCTTGCAATTATTCCTCTTCAGCTTCTTGGATATTACACCAGTGTTGCTAAGGGTCTTGACGTTGATAAGCCAAGAAACCTTGCTAAGAGCGTAACAGTTGAGTAATTCATACTAAACACAATAACATACGTAAATAATAAGGGCTTGCGCCAGTGTTTTCCGAATGGAAACACCAGCGTGAGCCCTTTTTTCTGTTTAAATTGTTTTTGTTGAAAAAAATTATCGCAATTTAATATTTTCGGTAACCGAAATATAGTAAATTGTTATGAAGTATTGTCGTTAAGTGGATTCAAAGGAGATAGTATGGAAGTTCTATTCCGTGGAAACTTAAAGCTCGTATCCCCAAGATTTTGTCAGCGGTTATTATGATCATTATGATAGCTCTTTTCTACTCAAGGGCATCTAAGAACAAGATCTACATAGCTGTGATCCATTACGAGGGCGTGGAGACGGGAATTGTGAAAAATGCTGCAGACCTTAGCTGGTCTGCAGTTTTTTTTATTCAAGCGCACTCACGCGATATGTAATTTGTTGCATAAATGCAACCGCGTTCGGCGCAATTTATATTTAATTCACTAAAGCAATATAGTATAATCGTGGGGATGCTTAAATATATTACTTAAGGGAGAAATGAGGGTATGAAAAAGAGTCAGAGTTTTTTGAAGAGGAAAAACATTGAGATTTCCTTGAAACGCTATGGTATTGATGCGCTGGGGGCAATGGCGCAGGGTCTTTTCTGTTCGCTTCTTATTGGAACAATCATTGATACCATTGGCAAGCAGTTTGGTATTAGCTTTTTGCAGGATACTGTTGCAAACATCGCTGGTAAAGAATATACGGTAGGCGGACTTGCCAGTGCTATGAGTGGCCCAGCCATGGCTACAGCTATTGGATTTGCACTTGAATGTCCGCCACTTGTTCTTTTTTCAATGATCACCGTTGGTTTTGCTGCTAATGCTCTAGGCGGAGCAGGCGGTCCTTTGGCAGTTCTTTTTGTAGCTATTATTGCTGCAGAGTTTGGTAAGGCTGTTTCTAAGGAGACCAAGGTTGATATTCTGGTTACACCCCTTGTTACAATCGGAGTTGGTATGTTTTTCTCATGGCTGATAGCACCACTTCTTGGCAAATTTGCTATGTGGTTTGGTAAAGTCATAATGGATGCTACTGAGCTTCAACCACTTCTTATGGGAAGCGTAGTTTCAGCCCTTGTGGGAATTGCACTTACACTTCCTATTTCTTCAGCAGCTATCTGCGCAGCCTTTGGACTTACCGGTCTTGCAGGTGGAGCAGCTGTAGCTGGATGCTGTGCTCAGATGGTGGGCTTTGCTGTTATCTCATTTAAGGAAAATAAGTGGGGCGGTCTTGTTTCACAGGGAATTGGAACAAGTATGCTCCAGATGGGCAATATCATTAAGAATCCAGCTATCTGGATTGCACCTACATTGGCATCTGTTATCACAGGACCTATCGCTACCTGTATATTCAAGCTTCAGATGAACGGTGCGCCAGTATCTTCAGGCATGGGAACCTGCGGATTAGTTGGACCTATTGGCGTTTACACAGGATGGGTTAACGACGTGGCAAGCGGAGCAAAGGCTTCAATTACAGCCCTTGACTGGATCGGACTTGTGCTTGTATGTTTTGTTCTTCCAGCAGTACTTTCTCTTGCTATTCATGCAGTTGTTAAAAAGCTCGGTCTTGTTAAGGACGGAGATATGAAGCTGGCATAAGGGGTTGCCAGCAGTGGTATAATAGTACTTGTGAGTTGGGGTGGAATATTTGAAATGGAGTATCAAAATGGACACACTAAGTATTTTAAGGGATTTGGCGATCATTATTATTTCTGCGAAGTTTATGGGAATCGTAGCCAGGAAGCTCAAGGCGCCTCAGGTTGCCGGCGAAATCATTGCAGGCCTTCTTATTGGACCTACACTTTTTAACCTGGTTACAACAAACGACTTCCTTTCAGGCATGGCTGAAATTGGCGTAATTCTTCTTATGTTCAGCGCTGGCCTTGAAACAGACATTGACAGTCTTAAAAGATCCGGCATTAAGGCAACAATCCTTGCCTGCACCGGTGTTGGAATACCACTGGCTATGGGAACAGTTCTTTTCATGGGATTCTACGGATTTGCTTCTCCAGGAACTCCTGAGTTTATGCAGGCTCTTTTCGTTGGAACAATCCTTACTGCTACATCTGTCAGCATCACTGTTCAGGTGTTAAAAGAGCTTGGAAAGATCTCTACAGATGTGGGAACCACCATTATGAGTGCTGCTATCATCGATGACGTAATCGGCATCGTTGTGCTCACTGCAGTTCTTGGACTTAAGGAGCCTGGCTCCAACACGGGAATGGTCTGCATTAAGACAGTTCTTTTCTTTGCACTTTCATTGGTTGTGGGAATCATCGTATTCAAGATCATGAGAAGACTTGATGCAAGATGGCCTCACACCAGAAGAATTCCTATCATGGGAATGGCTCTTGCCTTTGTATTTTCTTACGTGGCAGATAAGTACTTTGGAGTTGCGGACATTACCGGCGCCTACGTGGCAGGCATAATCCTTAGCTCCCTTGAGGATTCAGAGTATATCGACAGGAAGATGGATATCAATTCCTATATGATCTTCGGACCTGTATTCTTTGCCAGCGTTGGTCTTCAGACCAATCTTAAGGATATCGATATGACTATCCTGGCCTTCTCTGTAGCCTTTGTTGTTGTGGGACTTCTTGGTAAGGTGCTTGGTTGCGGAACAGTAGCTAAGCTCCTTGGATACAACTTAACTGACAGTGCTAAGATTGGCGTAGGTATGATGACGCGTGGAGAGGTTGCTCTTATCGTTGCCCAGAGAGGCTTAAAGGCGGAGATTATAGACAGTAGATATTTCACAGCAGTAATTCTACTTATCATCACAAGCTCAATTCTGACGCCTATTATCCTTAAAGCTATCTATGCTTCGGATGAACGAAAGCAGAATTCTTGAGGATAAGGATATTTGAACATATTTTTAAAATAGTGTGAAAAGTGCGAAAAGGCTCAAATCAGTGTGGTTTGAGCCTTTTTCTTATGCTATGATATTAGACATGAGTCAATGGGGACGATTCTAAATGACTTGTTTTGGATTGGGGAATATCTGAATAATACGTGTACCACAAGGAGGAGTTATGGCATCAAGTATCATGCATATAGCGGTAATTAACGAACTAACTAAGAAGTACACTTTCAAAAATGTGGATCGCCTTAAATTTGGGGCAGTTCTTCCTGACGCAGGTCAGAAGCAGGCGGGACATATTAAAACAGGACTTTGGGGATATAATAAAAAGGCTTATGACTTTGAGCTTTTTAGGACTAAATTTGGGGATCTAATGAAGGAGGATGACCTATATCTTGGTTATTACCTTCATCTTGTGCAGGATGCCTGCTACAGGCATTTTGTCTACGATAAGCACCACTGGAATTCACATACACCGGGAAATGTTGAGAAGCTTCACAACGATTATTCAATAATCAATAGTTATGTTGCTGAGAAATATCAGCTTTGCAACGATGTTGTTGTGCCATCCGAATTTGATAAAGAAAAGATCAATGAGATCTGCTTCTATGATGTGAAGTGGTTCATGGATTCATTGGATAAGTATTTCAATGAGGTTCCGGAGGGAGACATTTTCTTTTTCACTAGAGAAATGGCAGATGAATATATAGCCGAGGCAGTGGAGGCCTGTGAAAAAGAGCTTACGGCTCTTAAGGAGGGCACGCGCCTCATTAGCGGCTACGATACAGCCTGGGACAACATGCCATATTCACTTCTCGAGACCACACAAAATACTAGAGATCTTGGTGGCTACAGAGTCGATGGCACAGATACATTAACTAAATATGGCCGCGTTATCAGAAGCGACGTTGCCAATTACCCTTCAGAAAGAGATATTGAGTATCTTAAAGATAATGGCATCACTACCATTATCGATATGAGAAACGGTGAGGAGAAGGAGCGTAAGCCTCATGGCCTTGCCGGTGTGGAAGGCTTTGAGTATCACGATATTCCTATCGAGGAAGGAAGCGGCGTTCCTGAAAGCGTAGAGGCTGTGCCTTATAGTTACTACAAGATCGCTCACTCAGAGAATCTGGTCAAAGTGTTTAAGACAATTGCTGATGCAAAGGGGAGTGTAATGTTCAACTGTAGCGCCGGTAAGGACAGGTCTGGGGTGACGTCAGCTCTTTTACTGTGGCTCTGTGGCGTCAGGAAGGCAGACATCGTCTTCGATTACATGAGAACCAAGCTCAATATCGCGGAGCGCTTTGAACTGATTCACAAGAACTTCCCAGATCTTGATATGAACATCGTTATTCCTAACGAGAACAATATGTACGTATTCTTCGACCTTCTTAAGGAGAGTCACGGCACTGCCAAGGCCTTCTTTGAAGCCATCGGAATTGACGCTGCGACCCAGAAGAAAATCGTTGCCAAGATGGTACATTAGGGACGGTTCTGTTTGACTTGGAGTCACAGGGGACGGTTCTGATTGACTTGTTTTAGAGGAGGAATAATGTATCCAACAATAGAAGAAGCGTTAAATGAATTGAAGATTGCAGAACAGCTTAATCCTGGGCCATGGGTTAAGCACTCGATAAATGTAGGAATTGCTGCTCGTAACATTGCTGAGAAAGTGCCAGGGATGGACGCAGAAAAGGCATATGTAGTGGGTACTCTCCACGACATCGGACGCCGTGCGGGAATCACTGACATTCCAACCCACGTCTACGACGGCTACAAATACTGCATGGAGAAGGGCTGGGATGAAGCAGCTCGTGTCTGCATGACTCACTCATATCTTTTTATGAAGGATGAGTTTGAGGGGTACGAGCCTAAAGAAGAGCATCTTAAGGTTATTAAGGAATATATCTGTAGTCTGGATGGAGCCGACGATTATGACAAGCTTATTCAGATCTGCGATTCCATGGCTGTTGACTATGGCTTTGTAATCATGGAAAAGAGATTTGTTGATGTTACAAGACGTTACGGCATCATGGAAGACTACATTCAGGGCTGGGAGAAAGCCTTCGAGATAAAAGAGTACTTCGAATCTAAGATGGACTGCTCTATCTACGATGTACTTCCTGATATTGGTAAGACATCTCTTTTAACACCTGAGCCATGGAAACCAGGAACTCAAGCATAGCAGTCAACGGGGACGGTTCCAAATGACTCCAAGAAATAAGTCGAAGAGAACCGTCCCCAGTGACTTACAAGAAATAAGTCAAAGAGAACCGTCCCCAGTGACTTACCCAGTGACTTAATGATATACGAGGAGGATGATTATGGAAAAAGAATATAACTGCGGATTTACTGAGGACAACAAGTGGTTCAGATACCGCGCTGCAGCTATAATTGTAGAAGGTGACAGCGTCCTCTTTGCTGGAAATTCTATAGACGACTATTACTACTCAATTGGCGGAGCGGTCCACATGGGCGAGACTGCTGAGGATGCCGTTAGAAGAGAAGTCTTCGAAGAGACTGGCGTTCACTACGAGATAGACCATCTTGCGGTAATTCACGAGAACTTCTTTAACGAGAACAAGGGCGGCCTCAAGGGCCTTGACTGTCATGAGATAGCTTTCTATTTCCTGATGAAGCCCCGCGGAAGCCGTGAGCTTAACAGCCATAGTATGACCCAGGGCGTTGAAGAGAAGATGCACTGGCTCAAGATAGCTGACCTGGACAAATATAGATCTTTTCCCACATTTATGAAGGACTATCTGCAGTCAGAACACAGCGGCGTTGAGCACATCGTATCGGATGAGAGAGTTGAAGGGAACCAGTAAGGGACCGGGCCCAATAAAGCCTCCAGTAAAGAGGTCAGTAAAGAGTACATTGAGTTGATTTCAAAGAAGATATCATTGAATTTACGGCTCTTTTATCAATTTCTTTGAAAAAGATGTCCATATTTTTTAGGACGTCGTCTTTATTCCAATTATCTTTAAAAAAGCAGTAGAGAATTGAAGGTCGCGTACGAATTCAGAGATAATCCTACTGCTTTTATTTTTAAAATCTGATTTTAGCAGTAAGTGGGCATGTAGAAGATAGTATTGAATAGCAAATATATGCCATTCTCTACTGCTCAAAAAAAGAAAATGATAATAAAGACGTTGCGATTTTTTATATGGACATCTCGAATTGGGAAAACTCTAAAAAAGCCGTAAAGTGTAATAGCGTTGCTGAAGAGCTGTTATCAATAGCAAGTATAGAGGGAATCAAACATAATGAACAAAGAAGATTTATAACAACGTGCGAGAAAACTCCTTCCGATGAAATCGGTTGTGGGATGAATCGCACTAGCTTTTCTTTTTGTATTTTCCCGTCTTAATGTATTTGCGTTTGTGTTCTTCTGTTCGTTGTTCTTCAATGTATTTCTTAACAGTATCAAGAGAAACACTTCCTGTAGTGGCACAGAAGTAACTTGCACTCCAGAAGGGTGAATCTCCCCATAGATACTTTTCTACATGAGTCCTATATGTATTTCTCACTTCTTTAGAAAGTTGTGATTTTAACGAGTTGATGAGCTTTACAGGAGCCACATCAGGTGGCATGGAGATCAGCAGATGCATGTGATCGACATCGGTCTCTGCTGAAATGAGTTTGCTGTTCATGCGTCCACAGAGGTAAGCGGCGTAATTCTTCATGAAATCACCGATCTCATCTGTGATCACTTTCTTTCTGTATTTAGTCACGAAAATCACATGGTAAGTGAGTTTGTATACGGAATGTGAGCCTCTTCTGTACTCGTTCAGGATATCTGATTCCAGCATCGATTTCTGCATAAATTTACTCCTTATCCTAAGAGAACATTTGTTTGTGATTTTCTGAAATGTGTGCTATAATACTAACTATAGAATACTGATAAGGAATTTTCAACCGTGTACAGAACAAGGCAATACAGGATAAGCAAAAACCACATACTCTATGACTACTGCAGGGATATCTGCAGATCATCAGCCATTCTGTACAACAGGGCAAATTTCATCTTAAGGCAGTATTCTTCATCGGTCGATTCAATGGCCATGTTCAAGCCTCTTTTCCCAAACCAGATGGTAGTTTACAGGCTCGTAAGGGATAGTCTCTTTGGAACCAAATATCTAGGTGACAGCAAGTGGCTCTCATATAATGCCCTTGATCATCTGCTAAAGGTAACAAGGGATAAGGCATACTATGCCCTTCCGGCCCAGGCTAATCAGCAGATATTAAAGCTCCTTCTTAGGGACTATAAGTCTTTCTTTGAAGCTGTAAAAGTATATGGAAGGAATCCTGAGGCCTTCACGGGGCGTCCCAGGATGCCGGGGTATATGCCTTCCGGTTCATTCAAGACATCTGTCCTTACGAACCAGATATGCAGGCTCAAAGATGGCTGCCTTAAGTTTCCCGGAACCAGGGATACTCTGTCTCTTGGTCAGCTCCCGGAAGAAGTATGCCTTAAGGAAGTACGCATAAAGCCCAGTGGAAACAGCTTTGTCCTGGATGTAGTTCTTTCAGTGCCTGACAAAGGGATAACCCCCATGGCTGATAAGGATATCCTCGCTGACCTTTCGGCTGTAGAGGATCTGAAAAATCTGAGAGTTATGGCTATCGATCCCGGAACTGACAACATAGCCGCTGTAGCAAACACTTTTGGTGCAAGACCATTTGTGATAAAGGGAGGTATGATCAAGTCAATCAACCAACTTTACAACAAAGAGATGAAAAGACTCTCTTCCTGTGCCATGACATGTAACAAGAGGTACAGGACAAGGAGGATGAATTCTCTTACTGAAAAGAGGAACAGAAGGATAAAGGATCAGTTCCATAAGGTGAGCAGACAGCTTGCTGACTATGCAAGGGATAACCATGTAGACATAGTGGTGATGGGACATAACACATACCAGAAAAAGGAAATAGGTATAGGACATGTCAATAACCAGAACTTTGTGCAGATACCAATGCTGATATTTGCAGACATGCTCAGATACAAACTTGCTGAATATGGTATAAGGTTTGTCCTTACAGAAGAAAGCTACACATCAAAGGCAGACTACCTTGCAAAGGACTATATCCCTGTATATAAAAAGAATGCGAAGGATAACCCCACTTTTTCAGGAAAGCGGATACAGAG
>NZ_KK211397.1:21800-66974 GCF_000622085.1 Butyrivibrio proteoclasticus P6B7 | reverse complement strand
CGTAGAGTGAAATTTTAAATTCAGCTATTTCAGGTCAAAAACATGGCGATGTAGAAGTTAGTCTTGCACATGCCATTTTTATCTCTTATCCTACTCAAGGTCATCTGTCTGTCAGGAAGGAGTTCCTTATGAGTGAATCGATAAGAGGTAACCACTCCCATCTGTTACTGTCAGATAGGATTTATATAGAACAGGAGCTTAACCAAGGCTCTACTTTTTATTCCATTGCAAAGGTTCTGCACAAGGATCCTACTACCATTTCAAAAGAAGTTAAAAGATCCAGAAGTATTGAATCCCCATATCAGTGGTGGGATAAATGCAGACTTTGCTGGGACTACAAAACCTGTAGGGAACGGGATGTATGTGGCGACAACAAGTACCGCAAATGTAACAAAGCTTGTCGTTACTGTTACCGCATGGATCCAACTAAGTATTGTAAGTACTTTATTCCCTATGTTTGTTATAAACCAACCAAGGCTCCATTTGTGTGCAATTCCTGCGATCATTACAGAGATTGTCCTTTAGAAAAAGCCTACTACTCTGCCACGGCCGCACAAGAAAAGTATGAGAAGAAACTGGTCAACTCAAGGAAAGGAATAAATCTCACTCCTGAGGAATTGCAGCAGCTAAACGATCTTGTTTCTCCACTGGTTCTCAACGGGCAGCCATTAAGTCATATATTTGCTGTGCATGCCGATGAGATACCTGTATGCAGACGTACTCTTTACAACTACTTCGACCAACGCGTCTTCCAGGCAAGGAACATTGATCTGCCCAGAAGAGTTCGTTATAAAAAGCGAAAGAAGCGCTCTGAACCAAGAGTAAAAAACATAGAACAGGTATACCGCAACAAGCGTACATACAAGGACTTTGAGTTCTTCATGGAGCATCATCCTGATCTCGATGTTGTCGAGATGGATACCGTTAAAGGTGGTCAGGCTAGTGGAAAGTGCCTGCTCACTCTTCTGTTTAGAAGTTGCAGTTTTATGCTTGTTATCCTATTACCAAGGTGTACTCAGGAGTGTGTCGTGAACGCTATCAACGAGCTCTACTCTACACTTGGGCCGCGCCTTTTCAAGAAATACTTTCCTGTGATTCTTACCGACAACGGGTCGGAATTCAAGAACCCCTGGGATATAGAAAAGACTGAAGATGGCAAGCAGCGCACCTATGTATTCTATTGCGATCCTTATGTGTCTAACCAGAAGGCCAGACTTGAGAAGAACCATGAATACATTCGCTATGTCATTCCAAAAGGTCGAAGCATGCACAAGTACACTCAGGAAGACATCAACCTTATGGCAAGTCACATCAATTCAACAGCCAGAGACAGCTTAAATGGAGCAACTCCATTTGACCTTGCTGAACTGCTTTTAGACAAAAGAATACCGGCTCTAACAGGACAGCAAAAAGTCTCCCCAGACTCAGTCATGTTAAAACCGGCTCTCATCAATAAATAAAAAATAGTAAGCAGACAGATGACCACTTATGTCTCAAATTTCATCAAAAATCATCCCGAGACGAGTGGAATTTAATTTTTCTCAAACTGCTCCAGTCGTCTGTTTGCCATACAACAAACAGAAACGATGAACCGATTTTATCACGTTTTTCAGAGGTCTCAAAGCACAATTTTATGAAATCATTCCTCAAAATCGCAAAAGAGACCATTTTTCATAGGTAAAGTGGAATTTACTTTTTCATTTGACCTAAAGGAAGTCAATAGAAATGTTTTAAGACAGAAATGTTTTAAATATAGTGATGGTGATTTATTCATCGCAATTAGTACCTTGAAAACTGCATGACAAATAGAGCATCGCGCAAGATGCTCTTGAAAGAAGATTTGTATGGAATTAGTTAAACGGCTTTATTGTATGGCTGATTAGATTTTTCAAGCCGATATATCAGTCTTACGAGCTTCTTAGCTGCATGGGACATAGCGACATAATAGTGCTTTCCTTCAGCTCGCTTTCTGGCAAGGTAGGCGTTGAACGTCGGATCCCAATGGCAGACATAGATAGTGGCGTTAAACAGAGCATATCGTAGATATCTGGAACCCCGCTTTTCCATTCGAGGATGACAGTTATCTAATTGCCCGGATTGATATGTAGATGGTGATAAACCTGCATAGGCAAGGATTTTATCGGCAGATTCAAATCTGCTGAAATCTCCAATCTCTGCTATGATCATGGCGCCCATACGATAGCTTATTCCAGGAATGCTAAGAATTGGAGAATTGATGGTATCCATGATAGCCTTGATTTTTCCTTCGATTTCATCAATCTCGGAATCAAGCTCACGTATCAGCTTAATGGTGTGCTTTAATTCAAGTGATTTTGCTGGCATATTTGAGCCGATAGAGGTTCTTGCTGCTTCTCGAAATGTTATTGCAACATCCTTGTCGTAATGACCTTTAGAAGATTCGGACAGTAAATTAGAAAGCCTTGTAAGATGAGCGAATGCTACTTGCTTAGCTCCAGGAAATTCGTATAGCAATGAATAAACAGAATTCATATGCAGAGTAGGAACAAGCTTTTCTAATTCAGGAAAAAGGATACAGACCAGACGAGATATAGAAGCTTTAAGCTTTGCCCGCTCTTTTACTTTATCAAAGCGATAGCGGGTTAGTGACTTGAGTTCTTCGTTGTGGTACGATGTGTCAGAGTAGGACTTTAAGTTCACATCAGACATGAGCATAGAAGCAATCGTATTGACATCTACTTTATCCGTTTTCGTCTGTCTAAGGCTTAGACTTTTTCTGTACAGATTGGTATGTAACGGATTGATAACGAAGGTGGGCAAACCTTTATCAATGAGATATCCAAGAAGATTGTAACTATAGTGTCCAGTGGCTTCTAGCCCTACTTTTACTTTAGATGCATCTTCCATTACGGTTTCTATCTTCTGATAAAGATCATTGAACCCATCGAGATTGTTTTTGATAGTGAATGTTTTGAAAACAACTTCCCCAACAGAGTTTTTGATAATGCAATCATGTTTGTCTTTAGCGACATCAATTCCTACATAGACCATATAGGACCTCCCTAATAAAAGTATTGATACTGTTTCAGATCCACAGGGCTCCTTGCAATCGTAACCTACTTCTTGATAAACCGTCATGCGGTAACTAACTGATTAACAAATATACAAAGAGACTGTGGTTGGAGCCTGTTAGAAACCGTCTATGCGGTAGGAGGAAACAACCAATCCACAGTATCTTAAACAGCATAGTCGAACCTATAGAAAAGGTAAAGAAAGACTATGACTAATACTAATAGTAGGAGGTTGTTTATGGCGAAATACCACGATAGAAAGAAAAAAACTGTATCGTTAGAGGTAAATATCGTCCCTAACAAGAGGTTGTTTATGGTGAAATACCACGATAGAAAGAAAAAACTGTATTGTTAGAGGTAAATATCGTCCCTAACAGGAGGTTGTTTATGGTGAAATACCACGATAGAAAGCGAAAAAGAGCCCTGGTAGAGGTTGATCATGCCCTAAGATGCTTTCAGCTGCTCAAAGATCTGGAGCCGGAGGTAATAACCAGCCACCGTTAGGCTTGTCCTTGATGCACATAAATCAGGGGGCTACACTGGTGAATGCGATGGTGATTCCTTGCAGCTGCTCATGAGTCTATCGCCATCGGTGACATGGCAGAAGCTCCCTGATTTACGTGGGTCAAGGATGGCGTACGGAGCCGTTACAATATAAGAAGGGGCTGTCGCACTAATTAGTGTGGCAGCCCCTTCACATTTACAATAATGTCTATCGACAATTCAATTAAACATTAATCTCCGCTGTTACACCAAGGTCATCCTTGTTAGCCTCAAGGATTGGGTTTACAACCTCAGCAAGGAACTTATCAACCTGGTGAGCACTGCAGCCAGTGTACTTGTTAGGATCCATTGCTGCCTTAAGGTCATCAAGGCTTAAGTGGAAGGCAGGATCTGCAGCGATAAGCTCAAGGAGGTTATTGTCCTTACCGTCAACCTTAACTGTCTTACCAGCTTCCATAGAAAGCTCACGGATTCTCTCGTGGAGCTCCTGTCTGTCGCCGCCAGCCTTAACAGCATCCATCATGATGTTCTCAGTTGCCATGAATGGAAGTTCTGACATAAGGCGCTTCTCGATAACCTTAGGATAAACCACAAGACCATCAACAACATTGAGGCAAAGGTCAAGAACACCATCTGTAGCAAGGAAGCCCTCTGCAATAGAAAGTCTCTTGTTAGCAGAATCATCAAGAGTTCTCTCAAACCACTGTGAAACCTCTGTGATAGCTGGGTTAAGTGTATCAACGATAACGTATCTTGAAAGAGAACAGATACGCTCACTTCTCATAGGATTGCGCTTGTAAGCCATAGCTGATGAACCGATCTGGCTCTTTTCAAATGGCTCCTCAACCTCTTTAAGATGCTGAAGAAGTCTGATATCCTGAGCCATCTTGGTAGCTGACTGGCAGATACCTGAAAGAACGTTAACTACCTTAACATCAATCTTACGGCTGTAGGTCTGGCCTGATACTGCCATGCATCCCTTGAAGCCCATCTTCTCAGCAAGCATTGGATCAAGCTTATCAACCTTGGTAAGGTCTCCATCAAAGAGCTCAAGGAAGGATGCCTGAGTTCCTGTTGTTCCCTTAGATCCAAGAAGCTTCATGTTATCAAGAACATAATCAAGATCTTCAAGGTCTAAAGTAAAGTCCTGAAGCCAGAGGCAAGCTCTTTTACCAACCGTTGTAGGCTGTGCAGGCTGGAAGTGTGTGAATCCAAGAGTAGCCTGTGCCTTATATTTATCTGCGAACTTAGCAAGCTCTGCGATTACATTAACGAGTTTCTTACGAACAAGCTTAAGAGCCTCTGTCATAATGATGATATCTGTGTTATCACCAACGTAGCAGCTGGTTGCACCAAGGTGGATGATACCCTTAGCCTTAGGGCACTGCTGGCCGTATGCGTATACATGGCTCATTACATCATGACGAACTTCCTTCTCACGGGCTCTTGCCACATCATAGTTGATGTCGTCCTTGTGGGCCTTAAGCTCATCAATCTGCTCCTGTGTAATGTTAAGTCCAAGTTCATGCTCAATCTCTGCAAGAGCGATCCAAAGCCTTCTCCAGGTTCTGAACTTCATGTCCTGTGAAAAGATATACTGCATCTCCTTGCTGGCGTAGCGCTCTGAAAGTGGGCTACTGTAACGATCTGTGCTCATAATACTCCTCCTAAACTTTATTTAGCATCTTTTAGATAGTAACATTTTCTAAGAAAAGAATCTATTCTATCATTGTCACATATTGCAAAGGCTTCCTTAACTACTTTCCTGTTGGCTTCAAGTAGCTCCATAAGCCTAAGAACTGTCTTATCATCGGACCCCTGATTAAAGGCATCCTCTATTATCCTGTCTAACCTGTCCTGATCATTACTACTTAGGGCATCATAGGAATTAACCTTTGAAAAGAACTTACACTCATCAGAAATATTTGCTGGCACTGAATTCTGGGCCCATTTCTTAAGGTGCTCCAGTTCACTCTTTGCATCCATAAGCTCCGTAAATCCCATATTTACTGGCAGGATCAGATTCTTCACTGGTCTTACATTAACATCGTATTTCCACACTGAGCGAAATACATAGATAAAATGAATAGGCTGTCCGGAAAGCCTGTACTTGTTTGAAGCCTTTGACATCTGCTGATAAATATCTTCGGCATCAACCTTTTCATAGTAGCCCTCTGTCATAATAAAGGGCGCATCCTCCATGGCATGTAGTTCAATGTCTCTATGGCGTCTACTAAAATTCGTAGCCTTTGCGTTTGCTGCAAACTCACAGGCTGTACTCCATAGCTCCTCATTCTTACCATCTGCTTTATAACAGTAGCCATGCAAAATGTGGTAAAACTGGCTCAGAATTATAAAGAAATACTTATCCTCGCCGATAGCATCAAAATAGGCCGGATTATAATATATCTTCCTGCCATCTGTAGCTGCCTTCGGAGTTTTGAAATCCTCAACCACATCAATGGCCATCAACATCTTTCCACACATAGGCTCAGTTTTAAGCACATAAAGCTTGAAAGCAAATATCTTGTCTCTTATCTGCTTTCTCTTCTCTGGGCTTATGTTATCATCTAAAGTCAGCTGAAGTTCTTTTGTAAGATCATAGCGGTTCTCGGACTTAATCCCTGCTGCCGCACTGTAAAAGCCATCATTTTTATAGGTCTGGCCATTAGTTTTAGCACCATTATTCTCTGATTTCTTATACTCTGGCTTCTTATTTTCCTGTTTCTTATTCTTTTCAACGGAATCATTAATCTTGATTCCTGCTCCCTGAGCTATATAGGCAAGCCCTACAGTTGCCAGAGCTGCCAGTCCTTTAATTATCGGTGTATTACTCATATCTTCTCTCACATATAATTCAAAACACTACTCTTAAGATCAATAGCCTCTATCCTTGCTGGATCTGAAACCTCAATGCCATTCTCATCAAAATATATGCCACTTCTCTTTCTGCGATATGACTGGAACTCCTCATCCGTAAGATAATATCTGTCCACAGAATAATAGTTCTTCCCCTGTACAACCACCCTTCTTACGCTGTTCCAGTAAAAGGTTCCAATAAGCATCTCGATCTTTACGATGACTTCTCCGTTTTCAAAAGACACATTGTCTTCGTGGAAGCAAGGAAGCATAGTATTTGGCTCCCTGAATACCTCATGATTTTTCAAACGCTGATCATTGTACCTGTCCACATCAGCAGTATCAGGATTTATGTACTCCTTCTTTTGCAAAAGAGCTATCTTCCTTGTGATATCATTTCTATCAACTTCCGCTTCGCTAAAGAATTCAAAGCTATCTCCACCAACCAGATCTATATTGGTGGTTATAGTTCTGTAAACATCAAGTCTCTGAATAGCCACAAGAGTCCTTACCTTCTTATCAAGCTGGGTAACAGGTTTAAACATAAAGGTACCAACAATGGGTGCCTCCTTAAGAGCTTTGTAAAAATCAAATTTCTTAATATAGGAACCACAAACCCTAAGCCCCTCAGATCCGCCGCAGCTGTCCTCTAAGAGTTCCTTGTACTCACTCTCTGACAGATGCAGCATAAAATCAAGCTGGCTAAGCTTATGATCTTCAGCAAAAGTCTGTCTTCCTATATGATTCAATGTATCCGGTAACTGAATCCTCATAAGCTCAGGAAGTCTTTCAAAGGAAAGAGTATTGATAACCTCTATGCCTCTTTCAACCACTATTTCCTCTATATCTGTTCTTCCGCTTACAACCTCGTTACCGATAGTTTTGATCCTATGGCCATCAATAACCGCCGGAAATACCACCTTTGGTCCCTTGCCCTTATACAAAACGATAGTGTCATCAAGGACAAGAAAATCCCCATCTGATTTCATAAACATAGCTTAGCACCACCCACATCTTCTTCGTTCTTCTTCTCGTCTCTGCATCTCATATCTTCGCTTATCAGCTGCATTTACTACCGCACTCCAGCCAATAGTTTTCCCCGTTATAGCTGATTTGTAATCATTAAGCTTAAGATCCTTATCTATAAGACCAAAGGCAAGATCTCTTAATTTCTGATCCAGTTCTTTGTTGTAGGGCTCTCTTGATATGATCCCTGCAACTCCCAAAATAGCATACCCTGCGCTTTTGGAATCCTGAGCGCCATCTATTATCTTCTGAATGAATTCATAAACTTCTCTTTCTTCCATCTAAGTCCCTTTCCGGAAACTTCCGTATTCTATCTGATATCCAGTTATCTATATAATGATTTCTCCGCCGTACCCTGTACGAAGGTAATTGTCTGCCCCATACACAAGGCCTCTAACATAATCTATAGTCCCAGGTTTGGTCTGCCTTCCGTAGAACTCGCAGATCTGACCGGCCCCGTTATGGTATATTCCGTGCTGACAACAACAGGTCTCAAAGTCTCTAAAACACTGGGTAAAAAGAAATCTCTCATCCTCCCTGGATATTATATCCTCGTAGGACACACGCTGACCCCTTGTAAAGTCATTGACCTCCATGGCAGTGATAAAGCCAGTCTTGTGAACTCCCACATCTATAGCGTAATCAAGAAATCTGTGGGCCTCCTCCCTGCTGCCGATGTAATCCTTAAGAAGAATACAGTTAAACACAAACAAGTCCTTAAAAGGCACCTCTTCCACCACTTTTCTTATCTCACTGGTGGTAGGCACTTTCCCGCCAAACAGCTCCGCATTCTTAGCATCATCATAGTGGTGCCTGCTGATGTGGATGGCATCAATATGCTCATAGTTCTTTATCTTAGTCACACTACCTATGCCACTTCCGTTAGTGTTGATGGACATTTCCACCTCAGTTCCGCATACATCAAAGCACAGGTTAATGATCTCATTAAGCAGCGTGACATCCGTAAATGGCTCTCCACCTGAAATGGAAATGCCTCGGATTAGGTTCCTCTCCTGAAGTGACAAAAGAACTGTCTTAAGTCTTTCAATATCAAGGCTCCGTCCATGCATTGAATCCCTGGCACAGCAGAAGGGACAATTGCAGCCGCAGACCTCTGTAGGAATAATCGAAAACTGCAGCTTAGGATCCTCGGGCTTTTCCATGTACTGCCCGCCGTCCTTAGCGCATATGTAGTTTTTAATAGTAATCTCTTTTCCAAAAAGATCTATGACCTTAGTCTTATTCATCCATGAAAAATCTCTCACTCACACATTTTATGTCCATTCATTAATTTCAGCTGCCGCATGATAAACTTACGGCAGCTGGGATAATCTAGTAATTATTCTGATGTACTACGCAATAACGCACGGCTCCACTTCGTTCTCGCCATGCTATGTCCATTCGGAAATCGAAATACTCACTTCGTTCGTATTTCTTCTTTCCTCATGTCCATTACATCTTCAAATACATATAATCCATTGTGCAAGCACAGGATTATATGTATTTTCATCTGCCTATTGCTCAAACTCGCCTCTAATATCTTCCTTAGGAGGGTCTACAGGGTAGTTACCTGTAAAGCATCCCTTACAGATTCCAAGGTTGCCACCAACCATCTCCTCAAGTCTTTCGATGTTGAGGTAAGCCAGTGAGTCTGCACCGATAATCTTGCAGATGTCATCAACATTTCTGTTGTAGGCAATAAGCTGATCTCTTGCAGGTACGTCCGTTCCAAAGTAGCATGGCCACAAAAATGGTGGTGATGATACTCTCATGTGAACTTCCTTGGCTCCTGCATCACGAAGCATTCTTACGATACGATCTGATGTGGTTCCTCTAACGATGGAGTCATCGATCATGATGACCCTCTTGCCCTGAACAGCGCTCTTAAGTGCATTGAGCTTAACCTGAACGGAAGACTCACGGTTCTTCTGTCTTGGCTTAATGAAGGTTCTACCAATGTAGGAGTTCTTCACAAATGCCTGTCCGTAAGGAATGCCGGACTCAAGGGCATAGCCAAGAGCTGCCACGTTACCTGACTCAGGTACACCAACAACCATGTCCGCATCAACTGGTGAATCCTTGGCAAGGAATCTACCTGCTGCGATTCTGGCGTCATATACACTGACTCCGTCTATATTACTGTCTGGTCTGGAAAAATAAATATACTCAAAGATACAACGTGCGTGCTTTTCTTTTTCAAGGCACATTGTTTTATTAGACTGAATGCCGTACTCCGGTGAGATAGTTACGATCTCGCCAGGCTCGACGTCACGAATAAAGGTTGCTCCGATGGTATCAAGAGCGCAGGTCTCAGATGCTAAGATATAGCAGTTCTCTCTTCTTCCGATTACAAGTGGCTTAAAGCCGTATGGATCCCTTGCTCCGATGAGCTTACGAGGTGACATGATAACAAGGCTGTACGCACCCTTTATCTTGAGCATAGCACGTCCAACAGCTTCTTCAACAGACTGTGAAAGAAGTCTCTCTCTTGCGATATGATATGCAATTACCTCAGAATCAATTGTAGTCTGGAAAATGGCACCAGTATATGCAAGCTCTTTACGAAGCTCTGGTGCATTGACAAGGTTACCGTTATGGGCCAGAGCCAAGGTACCCTTTACATAATTAAGAACCAGGGGCTGTGCATTCTCTCTCGTACTGCTCCCTGCTGTAGAATAACGAACATGACCAACACCGATATCACCCTTAAGCTTATCAAGAATATCCGGTGTGAAAGCCTCATTGACAAGGCCCATATCCTTGTAGCTGTTAATCTTTCCCTTAGGGCCTTCCGTTTCACTAACTGCGATACCGCAGCTCTCCTGCCCTCTGTGCTGAAGCGATACAAGTCCATAATAAATGGACTCGGCAACATCACCGCCGTCGAAGTCGTACATACCAAAAACTCCGCACTCTTCACCGAGGCGCTTGTAATTCTCAGTCCTACCTAAACTTCCCATTTAATCTCCTCATCTATAACACAAAATGTTATGCCACAAACAAGGAAATAATAACATTTACTCCCCGTTCTGACAACACTATAATCACAAAAAATCTCCAGCCACTATGGTAACTTTAGAGGCTGGAGAAAACTATTTTTACATATCCGGATAACGCTCCTCATAGCGGGAAACCATATCCAGGATTTCCTGTGTGTAATTAGGATACTGACGGGCCATATCCTCAATCTCAAGCTTAGCATTGCCGGCTACGATGTCGCGGTTATACTCCATGCGCTTACGAAGGGACTGGCGACGAACGTTGAGACTGTGGCGGATTTCCACCTCTTCGTTGTGGTTAACAAGGGCCTCCACCTGATGAAGCCAGATGTCAGGATCCTTAACACGATAGTGGCGAAGGATGTAAACAAGGTCCTTCTGGTTGGCATCCAGATTCCTCTCAGCATCCTCAAGGGCCGCACGCTCCTTAACCTCCTGAATATACCTTTCGTACATGGATGTAAGCTCTTTTGAATTCATAACTCTGTACTTAAGGCAGAGATAATCTATAAGGTTAGTATTGTTCACATAGCGGATCTTAACTGAATTCTGCAGCATGATAAGCCTTGAGATGGACTTGCGGACCGTCTTAAGCTCAAGCTGCGCATTGGTGGAATTAACATATAAAAGGGTAATAGCCACTGCGGCCAGTAGAATCGAAATCATATAGCCATAGACCACGTTAAGACCAAGGCCGTACTGAAGGGTCAAAAGAACTATGATAATAATCACCAGGACTATTCCAATCATGGTGATCAGCTTCTTACCATTACTTATGGCGTTAAGGAGCTCTTCCTCCCTGAAAAGATAGGCTTCATGCTCACCATCAAGCCTCTTAAGATCGTTTTTGATCTTCTTTTGGTAGCCCTCAGCCTCGGTAAGCCTCTTGATACCATCGCTTGCCTCGGAATGGAGCCTTTCCATTATTTCAAACTCCGCATCAGTCATGCGGTTCTTTCTCTTGTTGAACTTATCCTGCTGTTCCTGGGACTCCAGGATCTTCATGGCGCACTCATCTATCTCCGCCCTTTGTTCCTTAGGAAGCGCATTGATCTCTTCCATATCACGGAGATGACTAGTAACGTCGTTATACTCTATTTCCAGAGCATCAAGTTCCCTGGCAGCTTCCTCCATCTGCTGAAGACAGCTGTTGATGTACTCGCGCCTCTGGACCGGATCGTCCATATCAAGATCTTTTCTGGTATAGACGATATCATTCCAGTTCTCAAGCTCAGCCTGTTTCTGGAATTCACTTTCCCTTGATTTGCCAAATAACCCCTCTAAAAAGTTCACCTTACGCTACTCCCCACTTTGTCTTTGACAATGTCTCGATACTCGTTTTTAAGTTTCTGTGTGATATTTCCTACCTGCTCGTAATACTCATGCATCTTGCCCTCTGCCTTAAACACTGAAAGAGTACCAAGTACATGGTTATCCTCGCTGGCTGAATACAGCTCTTTTGCCTCATTCATGCGCTTCTCCAGCGTAAGAGAAGCATCGTAGGCATCCTCGTTATCAGCGATGTAGGAAACATACTCTTTATCCGAAAGGGACATACGCATGGCAGCCAGATACTGAAGGTAAGACTCCTTATTCCTGCCATCCTCGTAGGCCTTAAGGAACATTTCCCTGGCTCTGTCAAACAAGAAGAGCCTTGCATACATCACGCCCTCGTTGTGCTCGATCTTAGCCTTGATCTTCCTGTCGATGTCAGGAGTATTGTGTAAAAGAAATTCATACTCCTTGAAGGCCATGCTGTATCTTTCATTTTTCATAAGGAAATCCGCTCTGGACAGCTTCTTCTTGTAAATGTCCATTCCAGCGTTTTCCCTGAGAACTTCCTCTGTGTGATCTATTTCCTGTCTGGTGTTGTAGCCTGCATAATCAAGGATGGTACCTGCAAGGGATGCCATGGAACACTTCTTGGCGTACATGCTCCTAAGGTCGTCCGCAAGCTTCTCCAGTGAGCACTCCCTCTCGATCCAGTCGAACATGTCAGGTCCAATGCTCTCCTCATCAAAAAGGAAGGCGTTCTGCACCATCACATAGCACAGCTCCTCAATGCAATATACATTTCTTCCCACCCTTTCGATCTGGAAAGGTTCTTTGGCATATGTACCTATACAAAGAATCGGTTTACTCATACTCATACCTCAATATGCTGCTCCCATACCTTGCCCGTTGCAGGGAAAATCTCCCCAAAGCCAAGGTCTGTCACCTTGACCTCCACCTCATTAACTGAGCTCATGTACAGGTCTATCTTAAGTCTTGTGGTTCCCTTAGGTCTTTTCTCAAGGCCATCTAAGTAGAACTGCACCACCCTTGGCATCTTGCCGGTAAGTGGTGTTATCTGAATGTTAAGGATCCCGCTTGGATCCATGATAATGTCAAAATCCTTCTGAGCTTCAAACCAGTTAACGCCTGCATCAAGCAGGGCATAATACACTTCTGTTCCGCACTTAAGTACCTGCATTCCCAGGTTGGACTTAAGCTTATCCTCACCAAGGTATACGAATCTGCCCACTCCCTCTGTGGGACGGATCCTCTCTCTTGCTGCTATGCAGGCTCCCTTACTAAAGAGGTTGTTACCCTGGAACACGCGCCTTGTTCTGCACAGATACTCAAGGGACCTCTTAGGCCACTTCTCCTTATAGCCATCTCCAAGAAGGTAGATAGTTGAGAAGATCTTCTCGCTGCAATGTCTCTGAACAATGGCCAGGAACTCATCATCCAGCTTGTCGCAGGTCTTGTGGAAAAGAGCTGCATCCTTAGGAAAGCCCTCCTTACCAACATAGAGATCATCGTAGGTTGTGGAATCTATAGTTGCCACAACAGGGGTGGTGTTGTGGTTAAAGCTCATCTCATAAACTGTAAGATCCTCAAGATCATAGTCGCAGGCCATGATTCCATGCTGGCACAGATCATCTGGCTGATACAGCATGTAATTGTAGAAGCTCTCCTCATGGCTCTGGTAGTAAATATTCTCTGTCTTAAGCTCCAGATTGGCCGTCACTGCATTAAGGACCTGTACCATTCTGTGATCCAGTGACTTGGTGGTGAACATAATGGAATCCACCAGGTCCAGAGACAACTCCATGGACAACAGTGACAGGCTTCTCTTAATGAACAGTGTTAAAAGAGCTATGGGGTCATACTCAGCATCTGCCACCTTCACTGGCTTTCCTTCCCTTGCCGCGGATACAAGCGCATAGACAGGGACGCCATCGCCATCATCAATGTGTCTTACAGCCTCTTTGCCGTAGAACCACTGATTCACGTCCTTCTTTTTACAAAGGACAGTGGGAATATTATAAAGTTCTGCTCCCGCCAGTACTGAGAGTGTCTCCGGCATGTCTGCATCGGAGGCAAGGAAGCTTATCTGAGAGACCTTATCTCCCAGATCATATCCCAGCACAAAGCGCTTTGCTGATGAATTCTTTAAAAGCATAGTCTGTATCCTTTATCTGCTTGTATCTTCTATTGGGTAAAAGAGCCTGTTACAGGTGTATCTCTTTTCTGAATACTCAGAAAGAAGCTTATCCACAGTGTTGTAATCCTGCAGAGTCTCACCGATCATGATGTCGTTGATGATGTTGTATCTGCCAATGAGCTGGCTCTTTGTTATATCACTCTTTGAGATGGTTCCGCTTTCTGTAGCACCGCTGCTCTCACCATCTCCCTCTTCCGTAATGTAGTACTGAAGCTGTTCTCCAAAGAATAAGACAAAAGAGCATACGTAGATGCCGTCATACATCTCCAGCATATCCTTGGACTGATACTCATTGTCAGGATCCTGATCCAGTCTGTAGTGAAGTACGCAGTGGGTACCGGGCTTAGTCCTGTACTCGAGCATTGTCTTATCAAGGAACTGAACCATATCTGGCAAAAGCTCATCGTACTCCATAAAGAATGGGAAGTAGATATTCTTAAGCATCAGGCTTCGCAAGAAGCTCTTTGCCACCTCTTCGTTAAACACTTCTTCTGAGCTCTTCTCAGTTGCATAGTATCTAAGGTAAGCCAGCTTGCATACATCCTGAAGTGGGATGTTCTCAAGGGCAAGCTTTTCAATTCTCTCAAAGATGTAGCCATCAGATACACTTCCGTGAACGAAGCTGTCGTAGGCATTCTGTGAAAGGAAGGCGGTCTCAATATCGGTGTTGGGGCCGTTCTGTACGTAGCTTCTGTAGATGTCTACCTTCTCTCCAACGTAGGAGCCACTGTACATCATCTGAATAAGCATTCTCTCACAGAGAGTATAGGTATCAAGGCCAAAGGATATGGCTGCCTTGTAGATATTGCGCATCTCCTTGATGGTTCCCTGATAGTAGTTAACAAGATATCCTAAAAGCTGCTCATCATACTTGCCATTATTAAAGGCATAATAAGCAATCTCAGTCTCCGGGTCCCTTCCCTCAAACTGGTCTCTGTCCATGAGTCTGTCACAAAGTCTTAAGATAACCTTAGGGTCTGTGCCGTAGGTTCCAAAGGTTCTGACCCACTCATAGGCCTTGTCATAGAGCCCAGACATTACCATGAGCTCCAATATCTCATTTCTCTCATTATTAGTAAGCTCTGTAACCTCAATAGCCATCAGGTATTCTGTGAGCTGTCTTGTAAAGTCATTGTCATAGTAGAATCTTACCAGATTGTTCCTGATCTCATTTCTGCACTTCTTGCGAACAATCTCAGAAGCAGCCAGATCTCTGTATCTGCCTACGTTGTCCATATCAATGGTGTAAGCATTTTTACCAAGGTCACACAGGAACAGATCCAGGTTCTCCTTGCCCTTCTGGATATAAGGAATAGCATAGCCTGCGATCTTACCAGGAAGCATGAGTCTTACGTTGCTGTAAGGAATGCTGGCTGCGTATTTATTGTCCTCATGATCTGCCAAAAGGATTGCAAAGTCGCTTCCATAAAGAGGAACATAGGCCTTTCCCTCGGTCATTGGATAGCGCATCAGATCCTCGCACTTATCGTAGATAACGCATACGCTGCAGATCCTTGGATCATCGCACCTGATCTCTGATGTGTATATTACATTAAGAACCTTGGAGGCATTGGCTGCATCCACCATCTGCTTGGTAAGAAGGTTCTTGTACAGGTATCCTAAATCTCTGCTGGTCCTGCCCTTATCCAGCTGTCCCATAAGGAACTTCTCTATCTGAGGCATGTAGCTTTCGTAGAGCTCTGGGTAGGTCTCTCTATTCTCGTGGATATATCTGTAGAGAATAGCATTCTTGTCATATTCAAGGTTACTTTGATATGAGAAATACATGAGCACCATCTTACTGATCTCGCAGGGAAGAAGCCCGTCCTCATCAGTATAGATACTCATCATGTAGTATTCATAAAGTCTTGTGATCCTAAGCTCTTTATCAACGCCCTTGGCATACCATTCAAAGGCGAACTTATCAGTGATACCGCCCTTTATAAGGAGTGATACCATTGCTTCTAAGATCTCATCATTTTCTTTAGTCTCGTAGCAGCTCTTAAGGATGTTAAAGAGCTTTTTATTAAAGTTCCTTGCCCTTACAGAAAGATATACGATCTGATCAATAAGGTTAAGGCTGATGATACCTCTTTTAGCGCCGTACTCAAGAACGTACAGCTCGAACTCCTCAAGCTTGGTCAGCATTGAAGGAGATTCATTTAATATATTCATGGACTCAAGGTAGATGATAGGACTCCTTGATCCATAGGAGAACTGCTGCTCCATCATGATCCACTTGCTGGAGGAGCTTACAGTATAGTCCTCAGAAACATACTGAAGGAGCCATGCAATGCGCCAGTTATCTGGGTTCCTGCGGAATATTCCCTCAAGTCTTTCTGAAATGTCATTGATATAGCTGTCTTCTCTACTGCAAAGGCTGGAAAGATACAGGTAGTAGCTGTAGTAAGTATCGCCCTTGGCAGCTTCACACTCCCTTGCTGCCTGGTCTAAAAGCCACTTACCCTCGTTGACTCTTCCTGCAGTGATGTAGTAATGGGCTGTGTAGAGTCTGAACTCTAAGTCCTTGTCATCTATGGCATTCATCTTGGTGATGATCTTGCCTGTCTCAGAGAGCCATGCCCTTGATGTTATCTTCTTACAGCTAAAGTTCTCATAGGTTCTTACCAGCTGGATCTTAAGCTTTTTCTTTTCCTGGTAATCTGCTGTAGGGTGCATGCCAGTAAGATCCACTGCCACAGTTATAGGAAGCTCTGCCTTAACAAAGGCATTGTAGAAGGTAATCCTTCCAAAGTTGTTACCCTCGTGGAGTCTGTCAGTCTTGATCCTGATCTTGATGTGGCAGGAACTTCCAGTGAAGTCATCTTCAGTGATGGTGGTCTTATCAGGAACGATAAAGTCGCCTTCCACCTTGGTATCAAGGTGTACATAGCCCCAGCCATTTCTTGAAATGATCACATCTGTATCGTGGGAAAGACCTGTGAAGTCCACAATTAGCTCTTTTTGATCAAGGATGTAATTAACGGGTTGCTTCTTGTTGATGGCAATCAGGAATTCCTCAACATTCTGCTCGTTGTCATGCACCATTGAAAGGCCCCTGTAAAGGGACTCGTACTGGCTTTCATTGCCACTAAATATTGAAATAAACTCATGGGAATAAAAGAGGTTGACAGCCTCCTTCCAATCAGTCTTAGCCAGGTTGGCAAAGTGAAAAAGATTCTTGATGTCGCCAAGGCTGGATGCAATGTGATCCTGCCTTACATTGACAGTGTATGGGAGCAGATATTCTCCCTGATTAGAAATAATCTTAAAGTATCCCTCCAGCACATCGCCCTGGGATAATCCAATTGAATCAAATCTATAGGAGGCTTCATAGGGAGATCCGGAGAACTCCTTGGTAATAACCTCCATACGCACATCTGATGAGAAGATAAGGCCGTCTACAGGTCTGCCCTCAGGCCCGAAAATAGTGAAGGTGCCACTTGCCACCTCGCCCTGAGATAGAGATAACTCTATTCTGGGCGCAGAAAAGTCCAGGCTTCTCTCCGCAAATTCATATTTCCCCTGTAGCAGCGCATTAATAACTTCTCTCACGATTCACCCCAAAAAACAAAAAATATATCTAATAGTATACCATAGGTGGGGCCAATTATTCCATTCTAAGTGCTTCGATTGGGTCAAGAGTTGCAGCTCTTTTTGCAGGATAAATTCCAAAGAAAAGACCTATGGAAGATGAAACTACTAAAACCGCAATAACAAGAAGCGGATTAACAGTAAATACAAAGTCTATGACCTTGCAGATAAGGTATGAAAAGCCAAGGCCCATAAGAAGGCCGATAACACCGCCAATAAAGGTAAGGATGGCAGCCTCTGCAAGGAACTGGGTAAGGATAGATGAAGTCCTTGCTCCCAGGGACTTTCTGATGCCGATCTCTCTGGTTCTCTCTGTAACGGAAACCGTCATGATATTCATAACACCGATACCACCTACCAAAAGAGATATGGCTGCAATTATGGCTACTACTGAGGTAATGATATTAAGGATAGTCTCTGTGGTCTGGTCAAAACCATAGCCGGAGCTGATCTTAACTGCATTCTCTCCTCTAAGGTCCATAATATTCTCAACTACTGATCTGGCCTTTGCAAGAACTGAATTCTTGTAGTCGTTGTCCATGTATATAGTAAAGCTGGTAAAATAGTCGTCCAGATAAAAGCCAAATCCACTTTCGTAGGCTGTATATGGACACTCAGCCATAAACATTGGATCATCATAATAGCTGGCATAGGCTGTATCCATGGTATTGTCATCCCTTACACCAACCACAGTAAACTCTGCAGTCATATCAGCCATTGTAATAGGCAGTGTCTCTCCGGCAGCTTCCTCATAGCCAAATATGTTCATGGCAGCGCTCTTACTGATAACGCACACCAGCTTGCCTTCTTTTACATCGTTCTTGTTAAAATATCTTCCGTGAAGCATCTTAACCTGGCCCTGATTTATAAGGGCTTCTGATCCACCAGTCATTAAAAGGTCATAGACCTGGTTCTTGGTGTGGACCTCTCCTAAGTAATTACCAATGGAAGGGGAGATTCCGTAGATGTTGTCTATATTCTCTTCGATCAGATCAAAGTCTTCTTTAGAAAAGGTCTTATCTGTCTTGGTCACATCGAGGGAAACTGAAACTGTTGCTGCTCCTATAGAATCCATCTCGCTGTTAACAGTTGCCTTCATGCCATCACCTAAGATAAGCACTGTAAGAACGGCAGCTATACCGATAATGATACCAAGCATAGTTAAAAAAGATCTGCCCTTATTGCTGCGTATACTGGATAACGCGCTTTTTATATATTCACCAAAAGTTCCCATTTTGACTCCTACTTGTTAAGTGCTTCGATAGGGCTCATCTTGGCAGCCTTCCTCGCTGGATAGATTCCGAAGAAAAGACCTATCATTATAGAGAAAAATGCTGCTCCCAAAACGGAAGTTGGAGTGATGATAACGTCAAAGCCGATAGTGGTACAAATAATATGTGCCGCAATTATTCCAAGGATGATGCCAATGATACCTCCCATAAAGGTAAGGATGGCAGCCTCCGCCAAAAATTGCGTCATAATGGCGCCGGTCTTGGCTCCTATGGATTTTCTTATTCCAATTTCTCTGGTTCTTTCTGCTACAGATACCAGCATGATATTCATAACACCTATTCCACCTACAAGCAGCGAAATAACTGAAACCAGAAGAAGGAATGTGGATGCATAGCCAAGGATTGAATTAAGCTGCTCTGAAAAGTCAGCCATACTGTAGGCTGTAAGACCATTGGTGCCTCTAAGTCCGTGAACGTTAGTCAGGATCTCTTTTGCCTCATCAACCTTGTCATTAAGGATTCCCTGATCTGCAAAGATAACCAGTTCGTAGAACTGATCTGTATAATAACCATAGTCACGACCCATGGAGGTGTAGGGCATCTCAATCTGAGCATAATAATCCTGCCCCTCCATAAGGAACTCGTACATCTCGTTCATATGGTCACGAAGTCCCACAATAGTATAGGTCTGTGTACTTCCGTACAATGTGATATCAACCTGCATGCCAACTGCATGCTCTGTACCAAAGAGCTTCTTGGCATCGTCCAGAAGCATTACGCATACTCTCTGGCCGCTTTCCACCTGCTGTTTGGTAAAATAGTTACCCTCCACGACCTCATTTCCAAAGGCATACTGGAAGGACTCTGTTCCGCCATAGACCTGAACCTCATAGGTTCCCTTGGTGCCCTTTACCTTGCCATAGCCGGAGGAATCAGGGGATACGCCCTTGATGTCTGGCATTTGCTCCTCCAACAGCTCCATATCTGCAGGAGTGAGCTTCTCTGTGGTCTTCTTGGAATCAATGCTGATAATACCGTAGTTACCTGCAATGCCGTTAACCTGGTCCTGAACAAAAGCGGTCATTCCATTACCAAGAGAAACGACGGCGATAACTGCAGCGATACCAATTACTATTCCCAGCATGGTCATAAGGGTTCTGTAACCATTACTTATGATGTGCTTAACTGCACTTTTTATGTATTCGCCTAATTTTCCCATATTACTTTAAAGCTTAACCCTGTTCTGGCATTACAAATACCGGGCTTCCCTCAACCAGCATATCTGCATCTGATGTGATAATCTGATCTCCCTCAGCTACGCCCTCTACGATCTGAGCCTCTGTGCTTGATGAAATGCCTACTGTTACGTTCTTTCTCTGTACAAGACCATCTACAAGAAGTAATACGAAGTCGCCCTCTGAATCTGTGTGAACATACTCATAAGGAAGAACGATGGTGTTCTCTGCCTTCTGGGCATGGATCTTGTTATTTGCTTCTACTCCAAGAATGATTCCATCATCTGGGTTTGTAACTGTTACTGTTGTATCAACTACTGCTACGCCGTTGCTGTTCTTGGTTGCAGCGCCAGAGATCTTGGTGATCTGTCCTGCATACTCCTTGCCGTTGATAGTAACGTCAACCTGCTGTCCAACTGCAATCTTAGTGATATCGCTCTTTGAGATCTGTACTGTTACTTCGATCTTGTCCATGTTGGCAACTGTGATCATCTGTGTTCCAGGTGCCACGGTAGCTCCCTCCACAACAGGGATTGCAGTTACAACGCCGTTAAAGTTTGCTGCAATTCCGCCTTCAACTTCTTCGATCTTGGCAATTGTATCTTCGTTAGTGATGGTTGTTGACTCTTTTGAAGCATAAGCTGCGCTCTTGGCGCCATCTGTCACATTGGCTGCCTTAGCGCTCTGAAGGTGTGCCTTTTCCTCCTCAAGAGCTGTGATCTGGTTCTTCCAGCCCTGGATCTCAGGGTCATAGTTAATAGCGTACTGAACCTCAAGGATTGACTCCTGAACTGCAAGAGCCATCTGCTTGTTGTCTTCGCTTAACTCATCTTCGCTGTTGCCGCTCTCTGTTCTTGTGATGTATCCGTCGTTACCATCAAGAACGCTCTCTGCTGTTCCATCCTGAATACCATTCTGGTTGATATCCATGGCAACCTGCTGAAGCTCTTTTAAGGTCTGATTCATTCTTGCAAGCTTCTCAGTGATCTGGTTGTTAAGGGTATCAATCTGGGACTGGATAGTATCAATTCTTGCATTGATCTGCTCTGGTGTCATGCCCTCAGCATAGGATGCATCAGCAGCGCCAGCTGTCATTGTGTTTGAATAGGTTCCGTTAGCCTGTGTGATGGCAAGCTGAGCTGTCTGCTTGGCAAGGGCAAGAGCGTCTTCATCAAAAGTCATAAGGATATCCCCGGCGCTTACTCTGTCACCAACCTCCACATTGATCTTGCTTACTGGAGCTGTGATCTCTGAGAATACTGTGATGGACTCTGAACTCTCAACTGTTCCGGAAACTGAGATAATGTTCTCAATGTCGCCAAGACCTACTGTATCTACTGTTACATAGGTAACTGCATTCTTAGCTGCAGCCATACTTCTTGAAATAAAGAAAAATACTAAAAGAACTGCAACTAAAAGGGCAATGTATCTTTTCTTAAGCTTGAATTTCTTCTTTTTCTTGCCAGCCTTTTCGTCTTCCTCGTAGTCCTCGTATACTGGCTTTTCAGGCTCTTTCTTGTCTTCTTTCTTATCGGAATCCTTCTTATCTGATTCTTTCTTATCTGATTCTTTCTTATCTGATTCTTTCTCTTTTGCTTCTGATGTTTCTGCTACGTCTTTAGCTTCTTCTGTTTTGCTCTCAGCTGTATCTTTAATCTCTGATGCAGTCTTTGTTTCTTCTTTCTTCATCTCTTCTGATCCGTTCTCTTTCTTATCAATCTCACTATATACAATGGTCTCTTTTTCTTTATTCTTATCCTTGGCCATGTTGTCCTCCCTTATGAAACTTCCACGTAATCCGGATTCATGATATCGCTCTGGATCTCACCATCAGATATGGTGATGATTCTCTTAGCCTGCTTGGCAATTCCCGGATCGTGGGTAATGATGATAACCGTTCTGCCCTCTGCGTATAGTCTTTTGATAATGCTGATTATCTCTTTACTTGAACCTGAATCCAGGTTACCTGTGGGCTCATCCGCAAGAAGTATTGGCGGTGCCTGAGCTATAGCCCTTGCAATAGCAACTCTCTGCTGCTGTCCACCAGACATCTCATTAGGCTTATGGGTTTTTCTTTTACCCAGGCCAACCCTGTCCAGGGCGTAGTTTGCAAGTCTGCTTCTTTCTCTTTTGCCAACTCCTCTATATATAAGAGGAAGCTCTACATTTTCAAATGCTGTAAGTGACGGGATCAGATTGAATCCCTGAAAGATAAAGCCAATTTCTCTGTTGCGGACATCGGACTGTTCGTCGTCCGTCATATCAGAAACATCCTGGCCATGGAGATAATACTTTCCACTTGTGGGTGTATCAAGACAGCCCAGCATATTCATAAGCGTTGATTTACCAGATCCCGACTGACCTATGATCGCCACGAATTCACCCTCGCCGATAATGAGGTTTACGTGGTTAAGGGCTCTTACCTCGTTTTCCCCAGGATTGTATATTTTACATACATCCTTGATTTCTACTAACTTTTTCATTACACAACCTCAAACATTCAGTGTTTACCCAACTTCATTTAGATTATTAAATTTTCAGACGTTTGTAAAGGAAAACACTGATTTATCACACCTTTACACCGATTTTGCTAAAAAGCATCAATAATATTCTGACACTATTCCTGTGAAAAAACCTTGTAAATATAATAAATTTTTTATAAAATCATTTCGTTGCCCTAAAATAGGGCATTCTGAAAACCACAATATTTTGTGTTTTATCATATAATGGTATACTATATAAAGTATAAAAAGTTTTGTTTTGAAGTTAAGGAGAATGTGTATGAAATCACCTGCAGAAATAGCTGCTACTTATGAAAATGTTGGAACTAAAAAGGCTGATCTGCCTTTTATGAAAACTCTTTTACTTGGAATTCTTGCTGGCGCCTTCATCGCCCTTGGCGGTCTTGGAAGTCAGATTGCCAGCTGTTGTGCCCCTGACCCATCTACTGGAAGAATGATAAGCTCAGTTGTATTCCCAATCGGCCTCTTTATGGTACTTGTTGGAGGTGCTGAGCTCTTTACAGGAAACTGTCTTATTTCTATTCCAGTTCTTTCTAAGAAGACTACAGTTCTTAAGATGCTTAGAAACTGGGTTATCGTTTACTTTGGAAACATGATCGGCGGATTTATTATTGCTGCCATCGCAACCTATAGTCACATCTACACTTTCAGCAACAATGATCTTGCTAACTTAGTAGTAAGCACTGCTGTTACCAAGTCCAATATTTCTTTTTCCGATGGACTTCTTCGTGGAATCCTTTGTAATGTCCTTGTATGCATGGCTGTTTGGTGCTCTTTTGCAGCTGATGAACTTGCAGGCAAGGTATTTGCTCTTTGGCTTCCTGTTATGTTGTTTATAATCTGCGGTTTTGAACACTGCGTTGCTAATATGTACTTTATTCCAGCGGGCCTTCTGTCTTCCCACTTCTACAACATACCCGCAGAAGGCCTCTCCCTCGTAGGGTTCTTCATCACCAACCTGATTCCTGTTACAATCGGTAACATCATAGGTGGTGCTGTGTGCGTCGGTGCAATGTACCACGCAATCTACCTTCGTAAATGATGGATACTATGGCTCGGCCCTGGGATTTGACGTCGGCGTTTTAATCTCGCTCGTGGTCAAAAAAGCTTCGCACATTACGTGCGAAGCTTTTTTAGTTTTAATCAACAACAGTTGGATTAGAGAACATTGCTATATCTTCCATTTCTCTTTGAACATCTAGATCAAGAAGAGCATTGAGTTTAATTTGATCACTATAAACTTCTTCCTCATTATCACTTATCTCTTGAACACCATATCCAATTACTTTGCCATTTTCATCGAGAACAAGGCACTGGATATCAAAGGAATAAATTGCTTCCTCTAAGCTAACTTCAACATCAATTAACTCTCCATCAAAGTCCTCTGTATTCTCTGGCATTGTCCAATCAATTGTGAATGGGCAAAATTCATCTCTATAAGCATCATGAATGTCATCGTCATCCCATTCGATTTCACCATCAGTTGGTTCTTGTGTGTTAATCATTTTGATGATGGTGTTTCCAGATCCGATACTGTAATCATAGAGATAAACCTCTTCATCTTCAATTTTGTCTCCTGAAATGTCCTTCAATAGACCTTCAGCTTCAATATCATACTGCTCATCATGCAAATTTGTAATGCCTACAAAAACAGTATAAACAGTGTCATGTTTAGCTACTACTGTAGAAATAACAATATCCTCATCATCAAACGGTGTAGTTACATAGTCCCAATTAACCTTGTTGTAATCTGAATCAAGTGCCTCAAGACGTTCCTTAACATCATCACTTACTTCATAAACAGTCTCTTTAACTTCTACATCTTCCTGGCTATCTGCCTGTTCCTCATCTTCATCGCTTTCTTCAGCATCTTCTTCGGATTCTTCTTCATCTTCTTCGTCTTCATTCTCTGAATCCTTTGTTACTTCCTCTGTATCTTCTTCCTCGATTTCAGTAACACTCTCTGTCTCCTCAGATGGATTTACATTTCCACATGCTGTAAGTGTCATGCTAAGTGAAAGTCCCATCACTAATAATGCTTTTAATCTTTTCATATTAAACTCCTCCAGTTTTCTAATTTATTTAAATATCAAAATCCAGTGTCTCATCCACGCTCATATGTGTAATAAAACACAAGGTTTTCATACTCTTCCATGGTTATGGCTTCATCTCTGAAGTTGAATGTGCTGTTCTCATCGTAGTTATCTGAGTCCTCAAAAATTGCCTCAAGTCTGAACTCATCAGTCATGTTATTGTAGCCTTCGTACTTTTCAAAGTTGTAGTACTTTCTTCCACCATGTGAACAGTCCCAATGGCAAACATAAGCAGTCTCGCCTACATAGGTAACCATTAGATTAAGAGCTGTTCCCTCATACTGTGCCAGTAGAACAACTTCACCATCCTCAATATCCCAGATTGACTCTGGAGTAGCATACATTGAAGAAACGGCAAGTTCAAGCTCTCCATCATTGTCAGCATCAAGGAACCATGCCTTCTGGTACATTCCTTCCTCTATATATTCCTCAGTAAACCTCTCTTCTATAAAAGTTTTGTACTCCTGGCGAACTTCCTGAGCTGGCCAATAGACTGAGAATTTGATGTATTCTTCTTCGTTTTCATAGATAACTTCTTCTGTCTCAAGCTCTCTAAAGATTACTCTGTAAAGTGCATAACATCTATTCTTGTATGCATCTGCATAAAGCTCGTTCTCATCCATACCACTGGCACTTCCGCCGCCCATGGCTGCTACCTTGGTTTTGATGTAATTCTCAACTTTTTCTTCCCAGTCGCCCTGGAAAGCCAGCATATCAGTATTCTCATCTGCTCCATCTACAGCACACATAAGGATTGCATCCATGGTGTTTTCCCACATCTGTCTTACATCTGCAGAAGTCTCTGTCATATCTGCCTGGGTTGAATTCTGGTCGTTGCCAGTATAAGCTGCTTCCTCATAGCTCTTTGCTTTATCAATGGCAACCATAACATTTTCAAGGGCATTGTCATCAAAAGAAATAGCCTCAACATTGTTTTCTTGCTCTTCCACACTGTTTTCTGTAGATGCTTCTACAGATTCTTCTGCATCAGCTTTCTCTTCTGTATCTTCTTTTGTAGCAAAATCTACTGAATCTGCGTTCTCTGCTTCCTCCATGATGTCTTCTAGAGATTTGTTGCTACTTGTAGTAAAGAATCCGCATCCTGTCAGATTTCCTGCAAGTACTGCTCCCACTAACATTAAACAAAGCTTTCTTTTCATGTCTTACTCCTCAGTTATTATTTCTTTTATCTGTGATATAAACTCGTCATAGCCCTCTGGCTTAGTAAGCCCTCCACTCACATTCATATAACATGATTGGCCCTCATGTATATAATCAACTTTATATCCAAACAAATCTATCATTGCCGGATATTCATCGCTGTCTGGCCAATAATCATCCTTGCCTGCATCAACTGTCTGGCTGTATAAAATAATAAGATTGGTAAGTTCAGTAGCCTTGTCGCCCTCAATGGTTTTCCCGGAAACAACAATTTCGTCACCAACTGAATACTCAGCCACACACATCTCACCATTATTTACATATAGCAGGTCAATGCTTTCACACTTATTATCAACAACATCTAAGCAATTAAACAGATTTACTCCAACAAGTTCATCTCCTGCAACAGGTATCTCTTTACTCTGACTCCCGCAATTAGACAGTAACAAAGCTACTGTCATAAGACTAACTATTCTTATCAGAGTCCTCTTCATACCACTTCCCCTCCATTTCATCTATGTCCCAATCCACAGACTTATGTCTGTTATTACCAGTCTCTATTATTAACACAGATGATGGTAAGGAAATGTTGCAGTCTTTCAAAAATAAATCAAGAGCTACCTTGTCGTAATATGGTTATTCCTACGGTATATTAAGATAAATACACAATCTTTACCGTAGTCACAAAATCTCTTGTCACCGCATACTACGGCATATAACACACGTTATCATTCCTATACCGTAATGGAATTCAATTGCACACAACTTTTACTACGGTAAATCAGATAATTTCTTCCACATTACCGTAAGCCCACATACAACTCATAATGCCATAGCGCCCCGCATTGCGCCAGTCACTAACAGATTTCAAGTCAACGAGACCGTGGAATGCCGCAGCAGCGCGCGGGAAAGCGAAAAAATGCGCATGACCTTGTGTCTCAGGATCATGCGCATTACAAATTCAGTTAATAATTCACTGTATGATGTTGTTGTCAAAGCAACTATTTAACATCATATGCTATACAACTTGTTACTCAAATAAATCACTTAGCAAGAACCATCATGATCTCGTTACTTCTTGCAACGAACTTGGTCATTGCTTCGCCCTCAAGTGGAGCGTTCTGGATGCGGGCAAGATCGTAGAGCTGCTCGCAGATCATCTTGGTATTGTCATCATCCTCATGGTTCATTACATACTCAACAAGAGGATGGTTAGCGTTAAGGATAAGGGTCTGACCTTCATTAGCAAAGGCATTCATGTCCATACCCATGCCGTTCATAGCATACATCTTCATCATGTCAGCCATACGTCTTGACTCTTCAGATACTGTAAGCATTGAAGACATCTTCTTGTCCTTAAGTTTCTCAAGCTTAACAGTGAGCTTGTCGTTCTTAAGAGCCTTCTTGATTCTCTCTGACAGCTCTTTTTCCTTCTCTTCAAGCTCAGCTGCTGCCTTCTTAGAAGTCTTGGACTTGAAGGTATCTGTAAGGTCAGCATCAATTCTCTTAAAGGAGATTCCTTCGTTCTTAGACTCAAGCTGCTGCATGAAAGGTACATCAATTGAGTGGTTCATGATGAAAGCTTCCATCTTCTGAGCTTTGAACATCTTGATGTACTGACTCTGCTGCTGTTCGTCTGTTACGTAGTAGATTGTACGAGGCTCTTTCTCCTCCTTGGAGTCTGCGCTCTCTTCCTTCTTATCGTCTACTACCTCAGCCTCTACCTTATTGCCATTCTCATCAGTGGCCTCTTCCTTAGCCGCTGCCTCTTCAGCTTCCTTGTTAATCTGAAGAGCCTCAGGTGTTGTAAGGTACTTGCCATCAAGATTCTTAAAGAGGATGTAATCTGTCATCTTCTCGCAGAACTTGTCGTCGCGAAGGCAACCATATTTGATGAATGGGCTGATGTCATCCCAGTACTTATCGTAGTTCTCTTTATCTGTCTTGCAAAGACCTGCAAGCTTTTCTGCAACCTTCTTGGAGATGTACTCAGAAATCTTCTTAACAAAGCCATCATTCTGAAGAGCTGATCTTGAAACGTTAAGAGGAAGGTCTGGGCAGTCAATTACGCCCTTAAGGAGCATAAGATACTCAGGAATAACCTCCTTGATGTTATCAGCGATGAATACCTGGTTGTTGTAAAGCTTGATTGTTCCCTCGATTGACTCAAACTCCATGTTGATCTTAGGGAAGTAAAGGATACCCTTTAAGTTGAAAGGATAGTCCATGTTAAGGTGGATCCAGAAAAGTGGCTCCTTGAAATCGCGGAATACCTTTCTGTAGAACTCCTTGTACTCCTCATCTGTGCAGTCCTTAGGAGTCTTAGCCCAAAGAGGATGTGTGTCGTTAAGAAGCTGAGGGCGTCTCTTAATCTTGAGCTTAGTCTCTTCCTCTTTAGCCTCCTCGCCTTCCTTAGCCTCTTTCTTCTCAGGCTCTATAGTCTCGATAACTACATCGTCATCGCGCTTCTCTGATTCCTTGATTGTCTCAGTGCCCTCTTCGTTCTCTCTTGAAAGATAGATCTCATAAGGCATGAATGAGCAGTACTTCTCAATTACTTCTCTAGCCTTGTACTCATTACAGAACTCAAGGCAGTCCTCTGAAAGGTGAAGTGTGATTGTAGTACCAACTGTAGTCTTGTCGCCATCTGACATCTCGAAGTCTGAGCCGCCATCGCAGGTCCAGTGTACAGATGCAGCATCTGACTTATATGAAAGTGTATCGATATCTACATAATCAGATACCATAAATGTTGAATAGAAACCAAGACCGAAGTGACCGATGATCTGATCTGCATTAGCCTTGTCCTTATACTTGTTAAGGAAGTCTGTAGCACCAGAAAAAGCCACCTGATTGATGTACTCCTCAACCTCTTCTGCTGTCATACCGATACCGTTATCAGTAATCTTGATTGTCTTCTCTTTATCATTGAGCACAACGTCCACGCGAGGCTTGAAGCCCTCTGGAAGTGTGTACTCACCCATCATATCCATCTTGCGGATCTTGGTGATAGCGTCACACGCATTAGAAATTACTTCTCTGTAGAAAATATCATGATCCGAATACAACCATTTCTTGATGATTGGGAACATGTTCTCGCTGTTAATTGAAAGATTTCCCTTTTTTGAAGCCATAATTCTCACTCCCTTTATTTAGTATTATTGAATTCTGCAAATATTGGTAATTGCCAGAATCTGGTAGTATTGCTGACTCTAATTCCATCACCTGAATACTGCCAAATACTAGTTTAGTATCGCCATAAACAAAAGTCAACGAAAAATTAGCACTCATTCAATATGAGTGCTAATAATTATTTTTATCTTTCAAATTTTCTGATAAGACTGCCTTTCCAGCCCTTATTATAGGGATGTTCTCGCATTGGCAGGTTGAAGTGACGGCTTCCAACCAGCACTGCCGACGGATGGGTGAACTCCTTAAAGCCCCACTCTCCGTGGTATGCCCCAAGTCCGGAATGTCCAACACCGTTAAAGGGCACGCCCTTCACCATCATATGAAGGCACACCTCGTTGATACAACCGCCTCCGAACTGCATGGTCTGCATCACCCTCTTGGCCCAGGTCACATCCTTGGTAAAAAGATATAACGAAAGCCCGTGTTCTCTGTCCTCAATAGTATCAAGAAGCTCCTGTACCCTCTCATCCTCGTATACCACCACTGGCAGTATTGGGCAAAAGAGCTCTCTCTTTACGATTTCCTCATCTATATCCACCGGATATATGACAGTTGGTGAATATTTAAGGGTATTCTCATCTCCTTTTCCACCAAACACAACCCGGTCTCTATAGTTATCCACAGTACTACTGCACTTATCATAGGCCGCTCTGTTTATAAGTCTTGGATACTCGGGATTATCATGGGCCCATTCTCCAATCTGCCTTACAAACTCAGCCTTCAAAGCCTTTACAAACTCATCTGCCACCTCAGAAGCCACCGCCACCTGATTGATGTTGATACAGATCTGTCCGCTGTTAAGGATCTTGAAAAAGGCTATCTTCCTGGCAGCATCCCTAAAATCCGCATCCTTCCTTACAACGCACCAGTTGCCGGTCTCGCCTCCAAGTTCCAGGGCTGTAGAAGTCAGGTTCTTAGCGGCTTCCTGCAGGACGTGAACTCCAACCTTGGGAGATCCTGTGTAAAAAATCTTATCAAACCTCTGGGCCAGGCACATATCCGCCACGTCATGGCCTCCATCTATGACAGTTATGTATTCTTCAGGATATAGCTCTTTTACCAGGTCCATCATGACTCTAGTGCAGGTAGGAGACTTGCTGCTGGCCTTAATGACCGCCGTGTTACCTCCTGCTATGCTGGCTGTAAGAACCCCAAAGGACAATATCACAGGGAAGTTGAATGGACTTATGATCAGGGACACACCATAGGGCATCTTGTAAACCTTGGTAAAAAGGCTTGGGAAACAATGGAAACCACTAAAGTGAGTCTCAGGCCTTGCCCATTTCTTAAGGCCATGTATGGTCTCGTTTATCTCAAGCACAAGGCTTCCAATATCGCAAAAGTACGCCTCCAAGGGGTCACGACCAAGATCATCAAAAAGAGCTTTCTCGAGGTCCTTCTGGTGATCAAGAACGGCTTTCTTAAGGCGCTTAAGCTGCCTGATCCTGAAGTCCACATCAAGGGTCTTGCCGGTCCTAAAGAACTTCCTTTGTTTAGTTACAATCTCCGCTATATCCTTTTCCGTGTACATTGTCACCTCTCAATACTTGTTGTGGACCTTCTCTGCAAAGCACATCATGTCCTTCACATCTATCTTGGTGCCATCATCCAGGATCGCAGTACCTGAAAGTCTGCCAAATACCTGGTGCTGGTCAGATACTATCAGCTTGTAATCAAGGCAGGCTGCTCTATCAAGGACAGGCACAAAGTCCATCTCAAAGCGGCCGTCAGAGGATGTGATCTTCCAGGGATCCATATAGGAGCTCTCAGGGATGTGGAAGGTTATGTCATCAAGCTTGTGGACTTTGCCGTCGTAAAAGAGAACATTCTCTGTTGCTGCGCTGGTGTTACCAAAGCCATAGCCAATATTAAAGCCAAAGGCCTTGCCATCTATATCTGTATTACCAGATCCCCAGTGCCAGGTGTTGTCGTAGGTCCATACGCCTCTACCCCAGTCCAGGGTTCCGAAGTTCTTTTTAGGGTCGAATTCATATCTTTTGCCATCATATTCCATGAAGCCCTCAGCCCTCATGCAGTTGATCTTCTGATTGTAATAGAAGGCGTGCTTCTGATCCCAGGGCGTTGCAATGACCATGGTATCCATTGGCGGCTGTGACAGAGTTATATGGCAGTCAAAGGGCTTACCATCGCAGAAGTTATCGAAGTGGCAGGAGATATGTCTTTTGCCATCTATGGCCTCAAATTTCATTTGAATGCGCTTATCCTCGTAGATAGTTGTCCCCTGCTCTGATGTTGCAGGAAGGGATAATTTGCCCATAGGAAAGGCATTTAACACCGTTTCAGTATGTTCCCAGGGCTTCTCTCCAAATGTTAAAAGAGATACAGACTGAAGGCCAATATAGCCATCATCAGAAATGGTAAAGGCTCCTGCGAAGTCATCTGCCAGTACCAGATAGTAGTCCCACTCCTTGATGCGCCACTTAGGTGCTTTGATCATGGTCCTGTCATAGGTCTGAATTAGGCTCCTGGACCAGCCTGGTTCAAGCAGTTCACCCTTTTCATCCAGCAGCATGTGTCTATCAACAACTTCGTGATTCCTTCCCATAAGATATCCCCCGTTTCCTTATAGTAATCAGCGATTAGATGTATATTATTCCCATTAAGAAGATTATACCCTTGGAAACGGTTAATTGCCATAAATAGCGCAAAAAAGAAGTAAGGCGGACACTAAGTATCCGCCTTACCTCAATAGTTATTTATTATTATCTATCAATTCTCTTTTTTCTTAGCTACGAAGAATATTGCTCCAAATGCTGCTACCATAAGGATAACGATTCTATAAAGTGTACTCATAGTAGTATCATCTGTAGATCCGGCTCTTACTGCTCCGAGAACTGCTCTCTGGTCAGCTGGTGTATCTTCTCTAACTGCTCCAAGAACTGCCTGTGCTGGTGTAGCTGTTGCTACAACGCTTGTTGAAGGAGTTGATGGATTGTTTGGTCCAGGTGTTGGTCCATCTGGATTAGACTGTGGAACTACCTTCTCAAGAGAGTACACTGGATCATCAATCTCTGCCCAATGCATAAGTCCATCTTCCTCTGGGAACTCTGGCCAATACTCATCCTCTAACAGATCGATCTCATGTATATCTGATAATTCTAATGCAAGGAATGCTTTTAATGAATCAGTGCTAAGCTTCTTCATTACAGCTACCTTACAGTATTCTTGCATCTCCGCATAGTAGTGTGGCAATGCACTAAGCTTAAGGATTGCTTCATTTGTTGGTCCAAAGTTATCTGCTGATACAGTTACAACAATGTTCATATCTGTTACTATCGGATCATTATAATCATAATCAAGGAATCTGTAGTAAACAGTCACATCTGCTGTTCCATCCTCAAATTCTTCAACTTCAACTCCAGAAATACCAACTCTAGCATTCTGCCAGAACTTAACTGTGAGATTATAATCATTACCATCCAATGTAATTGGAACGTTTCTATCCTGATACTTATCCTGTACTGTGTAATTGTGTTTCTCTATATATCTATATGTGTAAACCCATTCCTCATATTTGTGATAATCTTTGGCATCAATTATAACTGTGTTGCCATCAACATCTTTTACAGCAACCTTATCTTCGTTGATCTGTGTTATGTTACCTGTCTGGATATTTTCAAAGAGGGTCTTATCAAACTTAGCGACCATATTTCCATCAGGATCACAGACAATGACTATAACACGATCTGATTCTTCCTCTTCCTGTCCAACTACTTCTACTTTGTATAGATCGTAGTATTGTGTACTAATATATTGTGTTCTGCCAGCGCTATACTCTACGATATCGCCAATCTGCCAGTGATTATACTCAGATGCAATGCCTGAATATCTACCATCGTCATAGGCACCTACTTTTCCAATGTACATATATACTTCGCCTTCGTATTCAATATAAATCTTAGCTTTATATGAATCACAGCCATCACTGTCAAGTACTCTTTCACCTATTACTTCAAACCATAGTGCTTTGTAATCAGCATATCCTTCACCAGAGCTTTCATCACCCTTAGTGTTGTAGATATGTGTTTGCTCTGTAGCTATAACTTCCTCTCTACCCTCAATCCAATAGCTCCAGTCTTCGACCTGTGATATTCCTTCCATCTCTTCCATTTCTTCTCTGGAATATCCTTTGCCATTATATACGTACGCTTTTTTAGCTGTTAATGTGTCACTTTCATTTTTAAGTGCCTTGTATACTTCCTCTTCAAGGCAATATACTTCGCCCTTTGAACCAACGGTATAATAAACTGTATCTGTTGGCTTCATGCCCTCTTTTGTATTTACATACGCAATGGCTTTGTCATCAGAAGGCTTACATTCTACAAACTGTCCAAAGTCATCAAAATAACCATAGAAGATATCTTTAGCTTCTACAATGTCAAAAAGAAGTTCAAATGATCCATCTTCCATAGGGATTCTTGGAACAACTTCTATATCTTCCTCTACATCAAAATCTTCCGGAAGCTCAAGTCTTACATCTTCATTTTTATCATTTTTAACTGTGACAACGTCACCGTTCTCATCTTCAAGATAAATATGGCTGGTCCATCCCTCACGCTCAACATATGCATCAGTATAATCAAGAGTCTGTCCCTGAACATCTGACTTATTTACACGCTGATAATCATCAGTCTGGTTACCATCTTCATCCTTGCTATCTTTATCAGAATAATACTGTTTTTCAGTAATTGTCACGTATACATCTGCAGTATGAGTTCCATCATCTAAAGTCTCATCGTAATGAACATCTCTTTCTTCTGTAATGTCACTATCATACTCAGGCTCTGGATCTGGCTTCGGATCATCTTCGCCTGGAGTTGGAACATCTGGCTTATCTGGATCTTCTGGATCAGAAAATGCAGGATCTGTAGTTATAGGATCATCACCAGTAGGCTTTGTTGGTGGAATTTCTGGATCTTCTGGATCCTCAGGTTTTGGCTTTTCTGGTGGTGTATCCGGATCATCACTTGGATGTTCTTTATATTCCGGCTCTACTGAAGGTGTCTCTGGATCCTTTGCAGGCTCTGAAGGTTTTTCCTTGTACTCTTCGACTACAGGCTCGCCATCGCCCTCGCCTTCAGCATATGTGGTAATACCACCAAAACTACCAGCAAGTAATGCTGATACCATAATTGCAGCCAATCCCTTAGCCAAACTTCCCTTCCATAGTTTTTTGTTCCTCATAAAAAATGCCTCCGTCTCATAAAGAAAAAATTTATGTTACCCCTCGTAGGTACTTGCCCGGTAAGCTTTTTCGTAACCCAAAATAAAAAACAAGCCCGGGTAGAGTTTCCTCTACTGGGCTTGATGTTGCGGGCGTTCCCTATTAACCATCATAGGGGTTTCCGATTTTTGATTCTATGGGTCGGTGGTCATTAATGTGGTCATTTTTCAGTTTATAATTTTAAGCTGCTCACGGCTGGCCAGGCCATATTTAAGGAGTATAGAGCTTACCTGCTTCTTAACCGTAGACAGGGACACAAGTTGCGCCTTGGCTATCTCCGAATTCGTAAGCCCCTGCTTGATCAAAGAAAGAACTTCCTTCTCTCTATCAGATAACTTCGGACCTGTAAGTCCCATTACCTCCAGACTCTCTTCAAGATTCCTTGCTATCCTTTCTATGCATATCCTGTCGTCAGCTTTTATATGGCATTTAACCAGTATCTTCCTGATAGAGTCAAAGTTCTCCGCAAAAGGAAGATACATCTTATCCGGAAGCCCCATATCCAGGGCAGTATTTAGCTCCTCAGCAGCCTCCTTCTCCTGTCCAATGGCTTCATAGGCTGCTGCACAAAAGATACTAGTGTATAAGCTTGATAGAAGATTTGGGAAGGTGGATGATAGCTCTTTTACCACCTGGGATATTCCCAAAAGCTTAGTGTATTCCTGGCGATTAAGAAGATAGCTCTCGTAGATAATAAACGCATAAGCCTGGGTTGTGAAGGTCAGGTGCTTGGCATCTATCTTGCCCTCCTTAAGCCATGGCTTAATCCTGTCGTAATCCCCCTCGATCATGGCAATGAAGCCATCTGCCATGTCATAGGTATAGCGGGTGAAGTCCTCAAGCTTTCTTCCGGAGTGATTCTTAAGATTAGTCTCTGCCTCCGACAATAGCTCTTTATTCCCTGTTAAAAGAGCTATCCTTGCAAGAATAAATGAACCGCAGATGGCAATGGAGGTCTGCTCCTTACTGTCAGCATCGAATATTCCGCGGAAGGCTCCTATCTCTGCCTTGTCGTAATTACCTCTGTTAAGCTCAGCCTCTGCCCTTGCAATTATCTCAGCTCCTGCTCCGTGATTCCCCGAAAGTTTGCAATATATAGGCATACATTCATCCATCTGATCCAGTTCTTCTGAGAGCTTTCCCGCCTCTCTCCAGTAAAGGTACAGTATCGATGGACTTCCAAAGCTCCAGGAACCATGGCAATTGAACATCTTGGACTGACGCTGTAACAGATCCCAGGCTTTTTTCTGAAGCTTACACATGGCATCAATCCTGTTGTACCTAAGGAATGACAAAAGAAGCTCCAGTTCGCCCATGAGTTCTTCCTTCTCTCGTTCGCTCAGGCTACTGTTTCTGATATTTTCACGCATCTTGGGCGCAAAGCGGATTATCTCCTCGTTATGTCCCATCATGAACATGGTGAACATCATATAGATCGGAACTCCGGGGTGGGCATAGGTATCTTTTTTATCAGAATGCTCCATGAGATCAATTATCATGGGCACTGTGTAGGTTTCATTAACTGCAGAAAAATCCGTGATATCCGTAGGAAGCTCATATATCTCGCTCCAATATCCAGACAGATACAGAAGTCTTATGGCTCTTGTATGGTCTCCTGCCTCCCAGCAAAGCTTTCCGGCAGTATGATAGATTTCTTTTTTCTCATCCTCAGATAGAAGCTCAAACCTGCCATTTAAGAACTTCTTAAGCTGGGTGTGGAGATAATAGCGCTTTTCCAGTTTGGAATACTGGATAAAATAGTGGGTCTCTCTTAAGCTCTTTTCCGAAATGGTCATGGAATCGCCTGAAAAGCCAACGGCCTGGGACAGGGTAAAGCTTGGCAGGACAGATAGCTGCAGGTATGTATTCTTGTCCTTGTCGCTAAGGCTGTTCCAGACAGTCTTTTCCATAAGGGCGTCCATTCCGCCGTGCTCAAAGCTTCCCTTCTTAACATAGGAATCAAGCTGAAGATAAAGAGCTATGGCCCATCCGCCAGTAAGCTCCATTACATCCTCCACTTCCTCCTCTGAAAGCTCTATTCCGGCAGACTTGTAGTACTCAGTAACATCCTGCTTGTTAAAGACAAAGTCCTCCTCAGAAAGATGATAAAGCTTTCCTGTAGGCACAAGCTTAGCCCTCTGATCTGCAGAGAAGGGATGGGATGCAATTATTATGTGGAAACCTTTTACCTGATGGCCTGCAAGATAATCAATTAGTTCAACTGCATATTCGCAGTCAAAGGCCTGGAAATCGTCGATGAAAAAGAAGGCAGTTTTGCCATCCCCAGTATAATCCTGGATGATGTGACGAATGTCTGCCAAAGAATCCTCGTTAGGATAACCAACAGCTTTAAGTTTACTAACCTTGCCTACCTGAATATCATAAAGAGCATTACAAAGCTCTTCCCAAGAAGTCTCAACGGAATTCTCCGGAAGGAATCTGTAGGTCAGCACCTTTGCACCCTCATCAGCCATTTTCTGAAGGTAATGCTTAACAGCGGTGGTCTTCCCAAAACCAGAAGGTGCTTCTATTAATGTGCACGGAAAATGAACTATCTCCGACAGCTTCCCCTCTAGCTCCTCAGAGAAATACTCGACATTGAGTCGTTTGACCCCTTTCATTATTATTTCGCCCTCATAAAGAAATTAACGCTTTTTAGTAAACCACTTCTATATTAATGCAAAAAAAAAATCTGCGCAACAAAAAAGGTGGACATTACTGTCCACCTCTCAAATATCACATTACCATACAGCTACGCGGTCTTCTGGTGCAAGGTACATTCCGTCGCCTTCCTTGACGTCGAAGGCTGTGTAGAATTCCTCGAACTGCTGACATGTTACGTTGGTTCTAAGGTAATCAAGAGGGTGTGTATCCTGCTGGAGGTAGTAGCTCTCGATCTCGAAGTAGCAGATACCTCTCCAGTCCTGTGCAAAGCTCTTGAAGAATACCTCGTAGTCGAAGTTCTCTTCCTTGGCTGCCAGTGTAAGCATAGCCTTCATACCAGCCATATCAGCAATAGCCTCAGTCTGGATGTTGGCACCGTTCACCTTAACATCACCATATACTGTGATTCCATTGTAGTAATCAATAAGCTTCTGTGCTCTATCCTGGAAAGCAGCGTAATCTTCGTCTGTCCACCAGTTAGCATAGTTACCGTCCTTATCGAACTGAGCTCCACTTGTATCAAATGCGTGGCTGATCTCGTGTCCGATAACAACACCGATTCCACCGTACATCTCTTCTTTGGTCATATCTGGGCTGTAGAAGTTGCCATCAAGAATACCAAGAAGAATATTGATTGAGTTATCAACTGGGCTGTAGTAAGCGTTTGTATCAAGAGTTGAGAAATCCCAGATCTCTTTATCCACAACACCATTAGTGTGGCTTACATCAAGCTTCAACTCGAAGTCAGCTAAAGCTCTTTTCATCTCATAATAAGACATGCCTGTGAAATCAAGGCTGCTGTAATCAAGCCACTTATCAGGAGAAACAACATTGATCTTGATGTTATCAAGCTTAGCAATAGCGTACTCTTTGGTCTCGTCTGAAAGCCAGTCCTCAGCAGCAAGCATTTCTCTGTAAACATCAACAACATCCTCACAGATTCCAGTTACGTCAGCCTTAACTTCAGTAGCATCGTACTTAGCCATGTAGAGCTTTTCCACAGGCTCGCAAAGGTTGCTCTTAGCTGAGCTGTAAGCGTACTCTTCATCTGAAAGTCTTCCACTTGAACCGTATACTGAGTTCTCCATCTCAAGGTAGTCATTAAAGCTCTCTTCATCAAGCATTCCTGCCATTGAAAGAGTTGTCATAACAAACAGGTAATCCTTGATCTGAGCCACATTCTCCTCTGTATAAAGATCTGAGATCTTCTTGATAGCATCTGGCTCCATTACAAGGTACTTATTAGCTTTGTCATATCCAACAGATGCAATAACATCTACAATTGGGAAGTTAGGTGCAAGATCTGCAAGCTCGTCTGGAGCGTAGTAGTTAAGGATCTTGTCGTAAATATCAGGTGAGTTACCCTCTTCGTTAGTAAGTGAAGACTCTGCAAGCTGTGTCTCGAACTCAAAGCTGCTGTCGTACATAGCGCTTGCTTCATCCTCTGTATATCCCATACGGGTCATAAGCTTTGTAAAAAGATCTAAATAACCAGCCTTCAAAGCCTCACCTGTATCAGTCATCTCTGAGTACTCAGCTGCATCACCCAGCAAAAAGCTTGGATTTGTAACGTAAGTAACATACTTATCTGACTCAACAAGGTCTGTATCGTTGCCAACACCTACAAGAGTAGTTACATAAAAGCTTCTCTCTGGATCGCAGAAGAAAGCTGAAAGGTCATCCAGGGTTGAGATTGTGCTGATATCATCAAGGATTTCCTTAAGTGGTGTAAGACCAAGTTCATTTCTCTGATCCCAGTCCTTGTAAGCATTGTAGTAAGCTCTTGCAAGCTCTGCATCATGTCCCTCGATAGAATCATCCTCAAGAGCTGCGATACCTTTCTCTTTGATGATATCGCTTACTGCAGAAAACTCTCCATAGCTTGAGTATCCGTCAGGAATAGAAGCAGTCTTAGCCCACTCCTGGTTAACAGCTACATTGAAGTCATCCTTGTAGGATGGATTAGTAACACTAAGGATATTCTCCTGAATATCTGAATCAATCCATGGCATTCCACCAGTAGCATCTGTTGCGGCCTGCTGGTCGTCTGCTGAATCCTGGCTGCTGGCATCGCTGCTAGCATCTGCACTAGTAGAAGCCTCTGTAGAAGCATCGCTTCCGCCATTGTTGTCACCTGGCTTTGCCGGTGTGCATCCAGCAACTACCATAGATAGAGCCAGTGCCAACGCAATAACTTTTTTCTTCATAATTTTTCTCCTTTTAAAACATTTATCTTAAAAGAACTCCTCATACACATCCCACAAATTTGAAGTTGTGACAGCCTCATCCGGTGTCACTGTAATGGAGTTCCAAAGATCTACATTAAGCTCCTTGGTAAGGGTAGCTACGTAGGCATCGTACTTCTCACCGAAGACCTGACGCTTTCTCTGGGTAACGATTTTCTCCTTGTTAGCCTCAGTTTCCTCTCGGTTAAAGGTACTGATGCATTTTATTATACAATATCCTTCCGAAGTTTCCACTATATTACTTATTTCTTCGTTACCAAGATTAAAGGCAGTGGTCTCGTAGATCTCTTCCATATCCCCTTTACCAAAAGAGATTGTGCCCTCATCCGCCTCGTTATACTCAGCCATGAGTTCCTCAAAGCTGCTGCCCTCTTCTAAAAGAGCTATGACATTATTAGCCTTATGTCTGGCCTCAGCCCTCTCAATATCTGAGTAAAGAACCTTTTCTCCATTGGCATCAAGGGAATAGTTCTTTATAAGGATCTGCTCAACGGTGATGGTTCTGGCCTCATCGTCACTAATCTCAGGGTTAATGTCTTTGATTATATAATCATATAGTTTATCTGCCAAGGCATATTCTGTGTATATTTGCGCAATTTGATCTTTTGTAACCTGCTTCATTGCTGTAATATCAGCCTCTGATAGTGTGTCATAGTAGGCTGTTGCTGCATTTTCTGCCTTCTCGATTTCTTCAGGAGCCAACTCTATCTCCATCTCTTTTGCCAAAAGATTCATTGCCTTTATCTGGGCCACCTTGGCAAGGACAGATTCCTTGAGCTTATCCTCAACAGTGCCATTATCAGTCTCCTTACTCCAGATATCAGTTCCAAAGGTATCCTCGTAACCATTCTGGGTATTAACAAGATATACCATCATCTCCTGAATACTGCAGACAGAGTCCTCGATCCTGAACACCTCACTATCAGAAAAGCCTGTGGTGAATACCACCTTAGGCTTATTCTCAGAGTCAAAGCCACAGCTGGACAGACATATAATTACCAGTAATATAGAGAAAACGCGCATGAGTGAACAAGCGCGTTTATCTATTTTATTATTTGTTCTCTTATAAAGATTCATAATAAATTTAAGCCTCAAGTGTTTTCATAATGCTGCGGGCAACACTTATACCATTTGCTGATGCCTGCTGCAATCCTCTAGTCACACCAGCTCCGTCTCCGATTGCACGAAGTCCCTTAATGCTGGTTTCAAAATCTTTATTAACAATAACTTTATTAGAATAGAATTTAACTTCAACACCGTAAAGAAGTGTCTCATCTGAAGCAATACCAGGTGTAACCTTATCAAGGGCCTGAATCATCTCATCAAGGTCTACCATGATTCTGTGTGGGAATACCAGTGAAAGATCTCCAGGAACCGCATCCTTAAGTGTTGGGATAAGGTTGTTTCTGCAAAGTCTCTCTTCTGTTGTTCTTCTTCCACGTCTGAAATCACCGTAGGTCTGAACAAGAATCTTACCGCCACAGAGCATGTTGGAAAGCTCTGCAATTTTTTTACCATATTCGATAGGTGTCTTGAAAGGCTTAGTAAAGTTCTTTGATACAAGGAGAGCAAAGTTTGTATTGTTAGTCTTAAGCTCTTTTCCCTTATAAGCATGTCCGTTAACTACTGCAAGACCGCCCTCGTAATACTCAGTTGCAACCTCGCCTGATGGGTTAGTACAGAAGGTACGAACCTTATCATCGAAGGTAGGTGTGTGGTAGATGAGCTTAGCCTCATAGAGGTTCTCATTAAGGAACTGCATAACCTCGTCTCTTACCTCTACACGAACACCAACGTCAACTGTACCAGGCTTAGTCTCAATGCCGATCTCTTCGCACTTATCCTTGAACCAGTCAGCTCCTTCACGACCAACTGCACTTACGACTTCCTTAGCATAATAGGTCTCGCCCTTGTCTGTTACAACACCCTTACATACGCCATCTTCAACTATGATCTCTGTAACCATTGTGTTGAACTCGATCTCTACACCAGCATCAAGAATGTGCTGCTGAAGCTTAGCATAAATCTTGTAGCCTTCCTCTGTTCCAAGGTGTCTGATTGGGCACTCAACAAGCTTAAGGTTAGCGTTGATGGCCTTTCTACGGATCTCACGGATCTCAGCCTCTTTATCAACACCGTATACGCTTGTATCAGCGCCGAACTTAAGGTAGATCTCGTCAGACTCGTGAATAAGCTTAGTAGCCTCATCATAACCAAGAATATCTGGAAGTGTTCCACCTACATCAGGTGAAAGAGAAAGCTTTCCATCAGAAAAAGCTCCAGCTCCTGCAAATCCAGTTGTGATGGAACAAGGCTTACAACCTGCGCAAGTCTTAGTTACTCTCTTAGGACAATTTCTCTTTTCAATAGAGCGTCCCTTTTCTATCATGAGAACCTTAAGATCAGGTCTTTTCTCCATTAACTCATAGGCACAAAAAATACCACCAGGGCCTGCACCAATAATAATTACATCTACTTCTCTTGACATAAAACCTCCATATAGAGAAATGCTGCCATCTCTCTATTTAATAAATTGATACTGATACCAAAGGACAAAAATAATACCATATCAAATAATACATTAGCAAGTTATTATAACATATTAATAAGCTGCATGTGAAATCTATAACATGCAGCTTATTTACTGGGTTCGTTGATATGGTTACAAACCAGCCTGTTTTTGGCTGTGATTCATGTCTGATATATCAGAATCATCTACTACTTCTGTACTGAACAGGTGTCATACCATATTTCTTTTTAAAGAGTCTGTTGAAATGCTCAACATTCTGATATCCAGCGGCCTCAGCCACCTTCTCAACCTTCATGTTGCCGTTTCTTAAAAGTGTGCTGGCCTTATTAAGTCTGATTCTCTTAACGTTCTCACCAAAGGTCATGCCAGATTTTTCTTTGATGTACTTAGAAAGATATGGCTTTGAAAGGTAGAACTGGTTTGAAAGATCATCAAGAGTAACGCTTAAGTAATTCTCCTGAATGTAATTGATGATAGAAGTGATTCTCTCATCCTTAGTGTTCTTGACGTCTCTTACTGCCTCGATCTGGTTAACTGCAATAACAAGGGCATTGATGGAGGACTTGATGATATCTTCGTCAATTCCTACGCCCCAGTACTTCTTTCCATCGCAGGTAATTCCCACATAGGAGCAGGCCTTTGAAGATGATCCTCTTGAAAGAGCATGCTCTTCATAAGTTGAAAGCTCATAGCTTACATTGAAGTACTGCTTGATAGCGTTACTTACAGCATCAAGACGGCCGTTACCATTGGCCTCTATCATATGCTCTTTATCAGCATGCATGATGTTAACCTCTGCAAGGATACCGTCAACCTGCTTGAAATGAACATCTGTAATCTTGAATACGTTGTCATTGTGAACGTACTTATCTTCAAATATCTGATATATTCTGGCTGGTGAAAGTTCAGCGTGCTCTCTGTCAGAGATATCCTTGATGGTGTAGCTGATATCTGCCTGCATTTCCTTAGGAACCATCATGCCATAGTTGGTCTTAAGGATGTAGCTTACGCCGCCCTTACCAGACTGGCTGTTGATTCTGATAACGTCTCCGTCGTACTCTCTGCCAAGGTCCTTTGGATCGATAGGAAGATATGGAACAGACCATATTCCCTTGTCCTTCTTCTGCTCATGCCATGCAAAGCCCTTGGAGATAGCATCCTGGTGAGATCCAGAAAATGCTGTAAACACAAGCTGGCCAGCATATGGCTGTCTCTCGTAGATGTGCATTCTTGTAAGTCTCTCATAGGTCTCGCCGATGGCTGTGATCTTACTGAAATCAAGTCCTGGATCCACGCCGTGGGAGTACATGTTAAGAGCAAGAGTAACGATATCTACGTTTCCTGTTCTTTCTCCGTTACCAAACAAGGTACCCTCGATTCTGTCAGCTCCTGCAAGGCAACCAAGCTCTGCATCGCTTATTCCGGTTCCTCTGTCATTGTGTGGATGAAGGGAAAGAGTTACAGCCTCTCTGTACTTAAGGTTCTTACTGATATACTCAACCTGAGTTGCGAATACGTGAGGCATTGCGATCTCTACAGTTGTAGGGATGTTGATAACAACTTTATTCTTAACTGTTGGCTTCCAAACATCCAGAACTGCGTTGCAGACTTCTACTGCGTAGTCCACCTCAGTTCCAGGGAAGCTCTCCGGTGAATACTCAAAGGAGAAATTACCTTTTGTCTCTTTAGCAAGCTTATCAAGAAGCTTTGCTCCGTCTACAGCGATCTTCTTAACTTCTTCCTTGCTCTTTTTGAAAACCTGCTCTCTCTGGGCAACAGAAGTTGAGTTGTAAAGATGGATGATGGCCTTTGGCGCACCCTTTACTGCCTCGAAGGTTCTCTTGATGATGTGCTCTCTTGCCTGAGTAAGAACCTGAACTGTTACGTCATCAGGAATCATGTTTCTCTCGATAAGAGTTCTTGCAAACTCAAACTCTGTCTCTGACGCAGCTGGGAATCCAATCTCAATTTCCTTAAAGCCAAGGTCCACAAGCATTGTAAAGAACTCAAGCTTCTCATCAAGGCTCATAGGCTCAATAAGTGCCTGGTTTCCATCTCTAAGATCAACACTGCACCAAATTGGTGGATGATCCACATAGTCTTTTTTAACCCAGTCATAGGTTGACTTAGGTGGCATAAAATACTGGCGCTGGTACTTCTCGACGTTCTTCATAATCTTCCCCTCCGATGCTGATATTTTGTATTCTTTGTATCTGTCATTGTTATGAATCACAGATATTCTTGTTATTACTGTTTTTGATCTTGTTATTACTGTTTTTGGAGATACAGATAGTTAAAAGTTGATGTTTTTTATCTTGCTATATTAATATATATCGGTTTGTTTGATAGAAATTAATAGAGCGATGTTAAATTTGCACATGTTTTTTGATAATTCTTATGTTATCACAAATTATTGCAAATAAAACATGGTGATATTATCCATTTTTCTTGATGGATATTAATATTTCTGTTTACATATATGCTCACCAGGCGAAAATGTGGTTTACATATGTGTTTTTAGCAAATGAAGTTAGTCCACTGTGAACATTTAGAGGAAAAGAAAGAATACATCAAAGATTTCAGCGCGAATGCGCATTTAGCGGACGCCATCCTTGACCCTCATAAATCAGGGCGCTGCCCCGCTTTCACCGATGGCGATAGACTCATGAGCAGCTGTAGAGTGGCGCCATCACTCACTTCATCGTAGCGCCCTGATTTTTGAGCCTCAAGGACAAGCCCTACGGGTGGCTGTTTCATCACCTCAGGCTCCTGATCTTCGAGCAGCTGCCATACTCCTTCCTCTACGTCCTCGCACTCGCAGAGTTTTGGGTACAGAGCCCTATTTTCACTTCTGTACCCACATTTTCTGAATTTCTTTGGGTACTAAGCTCATATTCAGCTTCTGTACCCAAACTTTCTGTATTTCTTTGGGTACTTAGCTCATTTTCGGCTTCTGTACCCAAAATTTCTGTATTTCTTTGGGTACTAAGCTCATATTCAGCTTCTGTACCCAAACTTTCTGTATTTCTTTGGGTACTAAGCCCATTTTCGGCTTCTGTACCCAAACTTTCTGTATTTCTTTGGGTACTTAGCTCATTTTCGGCTTCTGTACCCAAAGTTTCTGTATTTCTTTGGGTACTAAGCTCATATTCAGCTTCTGTACCCAAACTTTCTGTATTTCTTTGGGTACTAAGCCCATTTTCGGCTTCTGTACCCAAACTTTCTGTATTTCTTTGGGTACTTAGCTCATTTTCGGCTTCTGTACCCAAACTTTCTGTATTTCTTTGGGTACTAAGCTCATTTTCGGCTTCTGTACCCAAAATTTCTGAATTTCTTTGGGTACTTAGCTCATTTTCGGCTTCTGTACCCAAACTTTCTGTATTTCTTTGGGTACTAAGCTTATAATCGGCTTCTGTACCCAAAACTCTCCCAGATTTCTTGGGTACAGATTGCCAAAATAAGCTTCTGTACCCACGCACCAAGAATTTCCGAGGGTACAAAACACCAAAACAGCCATTTGTACCCCCAGCAC
>NZ_KK211397.1:0-21178 GCF_000622085.1 Butyrivibrio proteoclasticus P6B7 | reverse complement strand
AGCCATCTATACCCTCTCGCCAAGAATTTCTGAGGGGTACAAAACGCAAAAACAGCCATTTGTACCCTCGTGCCCAGGCGAAGGTCACAGAATCTCATGCCACACATTTACAGCTGCTCATAGATCTAGAGTCTGAGGTCCTACACAGCCACCCGACTGGGCTTGTCCTTGAGGCGCGTAGATCACGGGCGCTACAATGAATCAAGCGATGGCGCCACTCTTCAGCTGCTCATGAGTCTGTCGCCATCGGTGAAAACGTGCAAGCGTCCTGATCTACGCGGGTCAAGGATGGCGTCCTGGGCCACTACCCTTCCTACAAGCTTATTTCCCCATAGCAAGAATAAGCATAAACATGGCAGTAATCAGCAAGAATACCTTGTCGAAATCGCATTATAATTACATTCATAGAGCATATTCACATTAAAGCATGCAAAGAATAGACTAATTACACACTACTTCTGCAAACATGTTTATGTATAAGCATCCAAAAACATATACATCAATCCAGCACGACATCAAAGGGGAGGACACAATGACCACAATTAACCCACTCACAAGATTAGATTACCCAGATCCAGATATCATCAGGGTTGGAGACACCTACTACATGGTAAGTACCACAATGTACTTCATGCCAGGCTGTGAGATCCTGAGCTCCTACGACCTTGTTCACTGGGAGCACGCATCCTACGTATACGACACCCTGGACAGCACGCCAGCTCAGAGGCTGGAAAGCAAAGAGAACATCTACGGTCAGGGCATGTGGGCAGCAAGCCTTCGCTACTACGACGGCTTCTTCTACGTTTGCTTCGTGTGCAATGACACTCACAGAACCTACCTCTATACATCAAGGGACATCAATGGTCCTTGGCAAAAGAGCTATATCGATGGTTTCTATCACGATAACTCTATACTCTTTGATGATGACGGAAGAATTTACATAGTTTCAGGAAACAGACAGCTCCACTTAAACGAGCTATGCGTAAGCTACGGAGAGAATGGTCATCCTACTCTGGCCCCTAAGGAAGACGGTCTTAACAGGATAATCCTTAAGGACACCGAGGATGCTCCCCTTGGCTACGAAGGCTCCCATTTCTACAAACTAAACGGCAAGTACTATCTCTTTGTTATAGGAATTCCTAAAGATACAGGAAAGCGCACCGAGAGCTGCTTTGTGGCTGACGAGCCAGAGGGCCCATACATTGGTAAGAAAGTAATGGATGATGACAGAGGCTACAGAAGAAGCGGCGTTGCCCAGGGCGGCATCGTTGATACTCCTGAAGGCAAGTGGTTCTCCATCCTATTCCAGGACAGCGGCTCAGTTGGCCGTATCCCTGTGCTCATGCCTGTAGAGTTCAAGGAAACCGCTGAATACGGCCTATTCCCTGTATTTGGTGATGAAGGCGTAATCCCTGCAGAGTTTGATACAACCAGCACCAAAGAAGGCCACACCTACATTCCTCTCGTACAGAGCGATAACTTCAAGGATTCCACTGATGGCAACGCAGAACACACCAATGACAGCTTTGGTTTCAAGAGCTGCTGGCAGTTTAACCACGAACCTGACATTTCTCTTGTAAAAAGAAATCCAGAAAAAGGCACAGTTACTATAACCACAGGGGAAACCGTAACAAATCTTGTACAGGCTAGGAACACCCTCACACAGAGAACAATGTTCCCAGGCTGCGTGGGCTCTGTAACCCTTGATGGCTCTAATCTTAAGGAAGGAGACTACGCAGGACTTAGCATCCTCCTTAGTTCCTACGGCTACATTGCCATGACTAAGAGAAATGGCGATTACTATCTTGTTATGTCCAAAAGAGAAATCACCACAGGCGGCTTCTGGGGTGAAAGGCACGATGACGAAGCTCCTGAAGAGATAGAATCGGTTAAGCTCGATAGCCCAGTAGTTACGCTCCGCTGCGACATCTGCTTTGATGAAAAGGCAAAAGAAAAAGCGGATACCAGAAAGATTCTGATTCCGCTTAGTGATGACACCGCAGTATTTAGTTATAGCAATGGCGCAGATTTTACCCAGCTTGGCTGTCAGCATAAGCTACAGTTTAAGCTTGACCACTTCACCGGCGCCCGCTTTGGACTATTCATGTACAGTACCAAGGAAGCCGGCGGCAGCGCCACATTTTCTAACTTTGTATATGACACATTAGACTAAATCACAAAATCAAACTCTCAGCCAGATCCACAAGCTCCTTTCTTCTGTCATTCAGAAGAAGGAGCTTATTATATTTGTAATAAGCCTCATTTCCAGTTTCACGCACAAACTTAAGACTGTAATAAGCCTTGGAAAGCTCAGTTAAGAAGATCACCATCTCCTGGCTTCCAGAAAGAGACTGCTCATCCCCAAACACAGCCTCAACAAACTCAAAGCTGTTGGTAAGATGCCTGTCGTAGATCTTGATATCCTCCTGACGACCTGCCTCTCTTTCATTAAACCACTTCTTAACAAGAGCCACAGTGTTGGCATTATCCCCATTCTTGTCAGCTTTTTCAGACTTCTCACCATTTGCAACATCCGCATTTCCAACTCCCTGCTCTGCCACATATGTCTTGCAGTCATCAAGAGCTGCAATCACAAGTCTTTGTGTGGTCTCACTTTCCTTGTCCAAAAGACCTGCTTCCTTCTCCTTAGTCAATTTCTCAGAGAGTTCAGCTCTTTTACCATCTGCCCAGTCTGTAAACTGCGGACCTGCCCCACTTACAAACTCCTTCACAGCTTCAAAAAGCAACTTCTGAACTCCTTGCATTTTGGCATAGGACTCAAACTCCTGCATGAGCTTATCTGTTAAAAGGCCGATAATACTAAGCTTTTCGTCAAAAGAGCCATCGCGAATTGCCTTTTTATCGTCAGGAAATCTACCTTCCAATATATCAGGTATCTTATACAGTTCATTGTATCTGCAATATAATTCATAGTAGGTTGCAAAATCTCTTGCAATTTCTTTGTTCTGAAGATACTGAACCGCAAGATTCTCATCAACCGGAATTCCAAGCTTCTCGCACACAAGCATGGTTCTGGAAAGGTCCTCCCAGCCTCTTGCTGTTACAAAGCTTCTGCCATCCACAGTAGTTTCGATTTTATAGAAATTATCCTTCTTGATCTCCAGGTATGCCAGAATAGCACCGTGAACTCTGGCCTTGTAGGCATATTCCTTCCAGGCATCAAAGTCTTCCTCAATATTGATCTGCCTTACACGGTCCAGGGTAACAATATCAAACTCCCTTACAGACTTGTTGTACTGAGGAGGATTGCCTGCGGTAACAATGATGTACCCCTCAGGAAGTCTGTGGCTTCCAAAGGTCTTGTACTGCAGGAACTGAAGCATGGTAGGTGCAAGGGTCTCTGAAACGCAGTTGATCTCATCCAGGAAAAGAATTCCCTCTTTTATCCCAGACTTCTCGATCTGCTCGTAGACTGCACCTATGATCTCACTCATGGTGTACTCTGTAACAGAGTATTTCTTTCCGCCAAACTCCTTCTCAGAAATCATGGGAAGTCCAATGGCGCTCTGCCTTGTATGATGGGTAATGGTGTAGGAAACAAGGCTGATCCCCAGTTCATGGGCAATCTGCTCCATAACCGCAGTCTTACCGATTCCGGGAGGTCCCATCAAAAGGATAGGTCTTTGCTTCTCCACAGGAATCTCATACTGTCCCGCCTCGTCCTTCTCAAGATATGTTCTTACGGCGTTCTTAACTTCCTCTTTAGCCTGATCAATGTTCATCTTACATTCCTCGCTACTGCAATCACTTCATTGCCATATCATCTGCGACTTCTGCGCTAGTTTACATCACTTCATCATCCACCCTATACATATAGCTTTATAGCCCAGTCTGGCACATTTTCGTCCTCGTATTCCCCATTCTCAGGGAACACAAAGGCTGTATCATAGGTGGTTACCTTCTCGGGATAGGTCCCATATCCATCAGTAAAATATATAAGTCCCTTGAGATTTTCAAAGGCTCCTTCTGCCTTAAGTTTATCCACATATTCAAACACCGGTCTGAAGTCCGTTCCGTAGCCGCCCTCCACATGGATTCCATCAGCATACTTCTTCATATCAGCAACTTCCGTGATAAGCTCGTCCCTCTGAATCTGGTTATCGCACTCTATCACATGGATCTTGATCCTTTGAAAAAAGCTGTCTCCTGTAAGAAGAATCCTGGCAGTCTCATTAAGAAACACCTGAACCAGCTCATCTTTACAGGACGCGGAAGTATCTATGGCAATCACCAGCTCCTGAACCTTCTTAACCTCCCGGAACTCGTTCTCCTCAATAAGAGGCATGTTGCCATAATGCTCAATTCCAAAGGAATACATTCCATAGTCGAAGCTATCAAGATCAATGCCGCCCTCTTCCTTAAGAACCTTAAATCTCTCTAAGAACTTGCGGTAATCCGTCCTTGAAGTATTAAAGAACTTAAGAGTCCAGCGAAGCTTACCCAGCTTGTCACTGGCCTTGCTTCCTATGGTCTCTATCTCTGTCTGAAGCCTCTTGGCCTCCTTATCCCAGTCTTTTTCCTTATTCTGGATCTGCTTAAGGCGCCTTGGGTTTATATACTTTTCTTTCTTCTTACCGTTATCTTCACTGTCATTGCCGCTATCCGGCGGTGTCATATCATCATCAAGTGGCGGCATTTCCTTATCTTTATCCTCATTACTCTGATCCTCATCAGCAGGATTATCAGATAGTCTCTGCCAGAAGCCATGGTCATCAAGCTTAAACTCCCGCTCCAGCTTCTCGTATTCAAGCTCCTCCAGCTCCCTCTCCTCAGAAAAGTAACGATACAGCTTTTCCACCGTCAAAGTCTTAAGGGCAGATTCAAGCTCTTTTACCCATCTGTCACGGAAATCAGAGGACACGCGGTAAATGCTCTGATAGTCCATAGTGTCCAAAAGAGATTCCACCACAATATCCGCACACAGGTCAAAGAGCCGCACATCCTCATATCTTGCAGAGGTGTACATATGCCTGAAAATGCAGTGAAGAAGCATGTGTATGTAGGTCCTATTCAGCTTCCCTGGCTCCTCCACGTAAAGTCTCAGAATATATGAAGGATTAAACCTTATGGAAACTGCATCCGTACCAACAGTAGTGGTGCTCAGATCCATCTCATACAAAAGAGAATTCAAAGCACCACCAAAAAATCTCATATCCATATAAAGCTCTGTTCTGGAGGCCTGCAAAACAGCTTTGCCTGCGGAGTCCAGTTCCAGCTTCTTTGTGCTTGCACCAATTACTTCCATGGACAGCTCTCCATTTCCGTTATAAAGAAATAAGCCCCTTAATATCCAAAAGCTCATCCACCCTTGCGTAGAGGCACTTCTTAAGCTCCTCATCAGGCTCAGTTAAGTCCGGAACCATGACCACGTTGCAGCCTGCACCGTAAGCGCTTCTTACGCCATTAGGTGAATCCTCCACAGCTATGGTCTTATCAGGAGAAAGAGCTAACTCTTTACAGGCAAAGGCGTAGATCTCAGGGGATGGCTTTCCCTCTTTTACCATGCTGGCGCAGATGATCTTATCAAAGTATTCAAAAAGACCTATCTTCTTAAGGTAGCGTTCTGTACGCTCGTAGTCATTGGCTGTGGCAAGAGCAGTGAGAATGCCGTTCTCACGAAGCCATGTAAGGATCTCCACAGCGCCCTTTTTAAGAGGAATGCCGTGCTTACTGATAACCTCTTCCACCAGACTTTTTCTGTATTCCCTCACCTGATTGTAGTCAAATTCCTCGCCAAACCACTCCTTGAACTTAAGTGGTGCAAAGGGTCTTCCAAGACTCCTTAGCTCCAGAGGCATGTAAGGCTCCATCTTATAGCCAAAATGGGCCGCAGCCTTGGGCCAGCACTCCTGGTAATATTTCTCTGTATCTGTCAAAGTGCCGTCAAGATCAAAGATGACGGCCTCAATCTTCTTATCTAAACTCATAAAAATCCTATACCTACAACTCAAAGCTAAACTCAGAAGCTCTCGCAGTCTTCCTTGCATCCATCAGCACCGGAACAACCTTAGTATATTTCTTATCCACAGCAAACTGAGTTCCCTGGCTAAGTGCACCGTCTGAAATAAGGTAAGCTCCCTCTGCATCGCAAAGAGCCAGCACCTTAGTCAGCTTATCCATAGCCTCAGCAGAATCCTGGGCTTCTGTAATTAGTTCTTTTACAATATCCACGTCCCAGCGCTTAACGTAGGAACAGTATTTATCTCTGGCAGCCTCCGACAGCTCCACAGGATACAGGAGCCTTCCCAGGGCAATCTCCTGGGAGACACCGCTTCCGTCCACGTTGGCAGCTTTAAAAAGAGAATCATACTCCCTGTAGTCTATGCGTCTTCTGTCCACACACTCTCTGTAGGCATAGCCTGAGCCCGCAATAGAGAATTGAATAGTCCTGGCCATGGTGTTCTCGTTAAAGTCATACACAAACTCAGGGAAGGTCAGATAGGCATCGCCACCACTTTGATGAAGCAGGAAATGAAGCCTTTTATCGCTGTCAGCCAGGAAGTTTCTGACCACCTCGTACCAGCTATCCCTGACAGTAAGCTCTATCAGCTTAAGATTGTCGCACTGCCTGCAGACGCCGTCGTAATAGTCCTGAAGACTGTCAAAAAGAACTATCTTTTCAAGATTCTTACAGTTGTGAAATGCAAAACCCCTGAGGATCTTGATAGATCCAGGCAAAATGACGCTGGTAATGTCGTCTCTTCCAGAAAAGGCGTGGTTACCAATGCTTTTAACTGGCAGACCATCAATTTCCTCTGGAATAGACAGTTCTTTTACCATTCCATCATAGCCCGTTATCTCTGCGTACTGGGATCCGGTTTTATCAGTAATTATCTCGTATCTAAGCATTTGTTAATTCTAAAGCCCTTAAAGCTTACCTTTAGTCATGATTGTAATAGGCTGATCCACGATATCGATGGTGGTTGAGCTTGCACTTCCGCCAAACTCTCCATCCAGGGTCCACTCTATCTCTTCCTCAGATTCAAACTCCACATGGTGAACCTGCTTGAAGGTGATGTATGGATTATCCACAGTCTTCATGGCCAGAGCAGAGATAATGGCATTAAACTCGGCCAGGTTCTTAGGAGTGTGGATAAGTACCAGCTCCATCTTGCCGTCGTTAAGCCTTACATCTGCATTTCCAAAGAGGTTCATGCCTCCAATTGAAGCGTTGTTACAAACTGCGCCAAAGATATAATCGTCCTCTTCCTCTACTCCATCAGCATTGATCCTGATGTGGGAGCTATAGCCAATGTTCTGAGGAAGCTCAGAAATAGCGCTGATAACATAGGCTGCGTAGCCCAGAACGTTCTTAAGATCCTGATCTGTAGCATAGCTAACCTTGGAAAAGGCGCCAAAGGCAGCCACATAGTTGAAATACTTGCCATTCATCTTGCCAAGATCGTAAGAAAAAGGAACTCCTCCTACAGCATCCTCAATGGCCTTACTTCTGACTGAGGATACACCGATTCCCTTGGCGAAATCGTTGGTACTTCCTGATGGAAGGTAGGCTACTCTTGGTTTCTTCTTCATGTTCATAATAGCGTTGACCACGTGATTAAGGGTTCCATCGCCGCCACTACACATGATCAGATCTACCTTGCCATCGTAATGACCTATGAGGCCTTCTGATGTCAGATCAGTCCCAGGTATTATTGGATAAACAACTGGCTCGTATCCGTTCTCTGCCAGTCTAGTTACTATATTAAGCGTGTCGTTTCCCGCTTTTCCAGTTCCAGAAGTCTTGTTTATAAGAACAAGAGCTCTTTTCTTCATGCAATCACTTCCTTACGTAGGTTCTATAAGTATAGGTAATATCGAAATATACCTGCTCTTCGCTTTCATCCTTAAGCTCCCACTCCGGGTCCTTGTCCAGGTTAGGGAAATAGGTGTCAGCTTCGTATTCCTTGTCGATAAAGGTTACGATGGCGGTGTCACAAAGATCTAAAAACTCCCTGTAAACGCTCTCTCCGCCGATGATATAAACCTCATCACTGTCAAGATCAGAGATAAGATCCAGAAGCTCCTGTCTGCTGTGGACAACAGCTGCATCCTTAACTCTGTAATCCTGCTTGGTTGAAAGGATTATGTTGTTGCGCTTAGGAAGAACCACGCGCTGTGGAAAGGTCTCCAGAGTCTTTCTTCCATAAACGATTGTCTTATTGATGGTCTCATTTCTAAAGTTCTTCTGGTCGGCAGGGATGCTGACAAGGAGCTGTCCCTTGTTGCCGATAGCCCAGTTACTGTCTACTGCTACTATTGCTTTCATGCTGTCTCCTTTTTAGATAGCGATTGGAATATCTTTAAGCTGTTCACCGGCAACTTCGTAGCCCTCAAGGGATACGTCGTTTCTTGTGAACTGATAGAAATCGTGAATATCAGGATTAAGGTGGAACTTAGGTGCTGGAAGTGGCTTCCTTTCGATAAGTTCCTTAATAAGAGGCACATGCCTGTCGTAAATATGGGCATCTGCTATTACGTGAACCAGTTCTCCCACGTTCATATCGCAAACCTGAGCCAGCATATGAACAAGAACCGCATACTGAACAACGTTCCAGTTGTTAGCTGCTAAAACGTCCTGAGATCTCTGATTGAGGATGGCATTAAGTGTGAGCTTATCCTCGCCCTTCTTCTGTGTAACATTGTATGTAACGCTGTATGCACATGGATACAGGTTCATCTCGTGAAGATCAGAAAAGACATAGGTATTAGTCATGATACGACGGCTGAATGGATTATTCTTAAGGTCGTAGATAACTCTGTCAATCTGGTCAAACTCTCCCTCTTTGTATAAGCTCTTTTGACCAATCTGATAGCCATAGGCCTTACCGATTGATCCTGTCTCATCAGCCCATTCATCCCAAATGTGGCTGTTAAGGTCGTTGATGTTGTTACTCTTTTGCTGATAGATCCAAAGGACCTCATCTGTGGCGCTCTTAAGCGCTGTCTTTCTAAGAGTCATGATTGGGAATTCTTTGGAAAGATCGTATCTATTTACAACTCCGAATTTCTTGATAGTATAAGCTGGTGTTCCGTCAGGCCAGTGTGGTCTAACCTTTTCTCCCTCTGTAGAAGTGCCATTTTCAAGGATATCCTTACACATATCAATAAAGATTTCGTCTGCTCGTGACATATATCTCCCTCCTCCTTGTAGCTTTTTTACCACTTCTTAGTATAGCATGAAGAACCAATATATAGGCACACAGATTTATTTCACAATTTCTTCATAGAAAAAAAGGGCGATTTTTGGTAGAATGTTGATAACTGATTATTTTTAAGGAGATTTTTAACATGTATATTAAGTCATATGGAAAAAGAGCTGCAGCTTCTATTATCTGCGCTGCTTCTATTTTTGCAGTTGCTGCATGTAGCTCTACACCAGCTGATGATGTAGAACCTTCACAGGAACTTTCTGTTGAGAATGTTGATTCTAATGACGCATCAACCAACGGCACTACAGAGGAGGCTGCTACAGATGAGCCTTATGTACTTCCAGAGGGAATGTATTTCAGCGAGCTTACAGGTGAGCCTATAAGCGAGGAGATCAAGGACCAGCGTCCTATCGCAGCAATGGTAGATAACGAGATTACTGCTCTTCCTCACTTTGGAACTTCTGAAGCAGACGTTGTTTACGAGCTTATGAACAGTACTCTTAACGACCGTATCACAAGACTTATGTGTGTTGTTAAGGACTGGGGCAAGATTGAGCAGCTCGGAAGTATCCGTAGTACACGTCCAACCAATATCATGCTTGCTGCTGAATGGAACGCAGTTCTTTGCCATGATGGTGGCCCTTACTACAACGACCAGTACTTTACACAGGCTTGGTCAGCTCATTTCTCAGGAACTTTCTCACGTATCAACAACGGTAAGGCCAGAGAGTTCACTGAGTACATCGTAAGCGGAGACCTTGAGGACAACTTCAACAACTACGCTAACAACCCAGCTTACTCCACAACTTACAACGAGTACGCTAACGAAGGCAGCCACTTCAACTTCGTTGACTATGGCACAACACTTAATCTTGATGAGAAGTATGATAGAACATACACAGCTAACAAGCTTTCACTTCCATTCTTCCACAACTCATCACAGCTTGTTTACAACACTGAGACAGGTGAGTATGAGTATTACGAGTATGGTGAGCGTCACGAGGATGACGAGGATGGCGAGCCACTTAGCTTCAAGAATGTAATCCTTCAGAAGTGCTCTTTCACACAGCTTGATGAGCACGGATATCTTATTTACAACTGTATCGGTTCTGGTGAGTACGCTTGGTACATCACAAACGGCGTAGCTAAGGACGTTACATGGGTTAAGACAAGCGAGACTGACGTTACAAGATATTATGATGAGAACGGCGAAGAGCTTCAGATCAACACTGGTAAGACATATATAGCTCTTATCCCAGACGACACATGGGAGCGTATCATCTTCGAGTAAGGACATTACACCATGAATTATACAAACCTTCGCAAACTTAATGGCAACACACTTAAGGTAATTGCTATGGTGATCATGCTTATAGATCACATCGGAGCAGGCCTGTTATACTTTGCCATTAAGCTGAGGGTGTATCATTGTGGTCTTCCTTACAACACTATGGTTCTTATTTATAGAATCACCAGAGATATCGGAAGGAGTGCCTTCCCTATCTTCTGTTTCCTCATAGTAGAGGGTTTTAAACACACACACAGCAGACTAAGATACACTCTTAGTCTGCTTCTTTTTGGCTTTATTTCTGAGATTCCCTTTGATACTATAGGCTTCAAAAAGGACGTTTTCAACATCAATCTGATCGAAGCACTAAGCGCCAACCGTAGCACTTTGTTTGATCATTGTAATGTCTTTTTCACTCTCCTTCTTGGTCTTCTGGCCATCTGGGGATTTGAAGCCCTTTATAAGCTCCTTAATATCAAGGTAATCCCTGAGATAATAAGAAACGTCTTAAGTCTTGTTCCAGGGCTTATATGCGCTCTTATTGCCTATGTTATAAAGAGCGATTACTCCTACCGCGGAGTATTTCTTATTATGATTTTCTATCTCTTTAGTAACATTCCACTTCTTGGATCCCTATTTGGGTATATCACCATGTGTACCATTTCAGAATCAGAGATTTTTGCTCTTCCAGGATTTCTTTTACCCTATCTGTACAATAATAAACAGGGTAGAAAGCTTGGCAGGCTTAAATACCTGTTCTACGCTTTCTACCCTGTTCATATATTCCTTATCTATCTGATACGATGCCTGTTATACGGCTGATCAATATCAACTATACCCCGATAAGAAATACCCTCCCATAGTTAGTTAAGTGACTCATCAACCAGATTGGCCATAGCCTTCTGTGCGCTCTCAATATCTGTGGTTGATATGGTGTAGTTCTGAATGATATTAGTATCAAAGGTTATCATACTATCCTCACCAGCCACAACCTCAGTGAATTCTGTGTATCCCTTATCCTTATCTCCAATAAGAACATACACCTTCTCACCTGGTGCGATATCAACATCCACCATGACAGTGGCTCTTGATGTAAGAATAGCCTTTGTTGAAAACTTTATCTCATATGTGCCAGGATAAAAGCCATCCTGATTCTTGGTAACTGTGCCTGAAATAGGCATTATCTCGCCGTCTTTAAGAATAGTAACTCTCTGAGTAAGTACTCCGATTTCTCTGCCAGGAACACCACTGTTACTCTGATCTCTCTTATCTCCAAGAACATCAGCATTACTATTCATATACTCTGCCAAAGCATTCTGAACCTCATCATAGGAAACATCGCTCTCAACAATGCTCTTGTTACTGCCATTATTCCTATAAAGAAGAATTCCCGCAACAGTAATACATACAATAAGCACAAAACCAAGAACAATACTCAAACCTTTTCTTGTTCTAGTCATAAGCCTCTATTTTAAACTCCTAAAAAATAGCTTGTTCACAAAACTCACTAAATTTTATCACACTTTGGACACAATTTTCAATGGCTTAGTTTATAAAAATTTAATAATTCCCAAATTACTTTCTCCAGGTCTTAGGTTTGATAACCACGAAAAGTGGCAACAGTTCTAGTCTACCAGCCAACATATCAAACATAAGTACAAGCTTGGACAATACTGAAAATTCAGAATAGTTTCCAGCAGGTCCAACCATGCCAAGACCAGGTCCGATATTGTTAAGTGTCGCTGCTACTGAAGTTACAGTGGTCTGGAAATCGAAATTGTCCAGAGCAACGATGATTGTTGAAACAATAAAGGTTATAACATAAATTCCAAGGTAAGCAGTTACTGACTTAACTGTGGTGCCATCAACTGTGTGCTTGTCCATGTAGACTCTTTTTACAGCCTTAGGATGAACGATGTAGTTCAGCTCGTTTCTGGCATTTCTCACGATGATAAGTACTCTTGAGAACTTAAATCCACCACCTGTGGAACCTGCGCAGGCTCCCGTCAGCGACAGTATACACAGGATCATCTTGGAAAAGGTAGGCCACTTGTCGAAGTCCAGAGTTCCAAATCCTGTTGTGGTCATAACTGAAGTAACTGAGAACAACGCATGGTGGAAACACATCTGGGCACTGTCAAGAATGCCTGCTCTGTAGATATTAACAGCGATAAGTCCCGCTGCAACCAGCATTGTTCCAAAATAGTACTTGACCTCCTCAATAGCAAAAGCCTCCTTAGGCTTGCGGTTTAAGAGGAAATAGTAAACTGTAAAGTTAACTCCGCAAAGGGCCATGAATACTATGATTATAGCCTGGCTCACAGTGGAGTAATTGCCCATACCAGCGTCATTAACAGCAAATCCGCCGGTTCCTACTGTGGAAAAAGAAATAGTGATGGCATCATATAGTGGAAGTCCGGAAATCTTAAGAAGTGCCATCTCAACCAGTGTGATTCCAAGGTAGATAAGGTACAGGATCTTAGCTGTATCCTTAACCTTAGGAACAAACTTACCTACAACTGGTCCCGGGCTTTCTGCCCTCATAAGATGGATGCTGTAACCGTCTGAATTCCTTACTACTGCCAGAAGGAATACAAGAACGCCCATACCTCCGATCCAGTGAGTAAAGGTTCTCCAGAACTGTACGCTCTTCTCAACGCCGTCAACGGAGGTAAGAATACTTCCTCCTGTGGTGGTAAAACCTGATATAGTCTCAAAAAGAGCGTCGATGTAATTAGGGATAGTTCCTGTAAGAACGAAAGGTATTGCACCAAGCATACTCATAACAACCCAGGCAACTGCAGTAATCGCAAAGCCTTCCTTGGCATAGAGCACCTGATTAGCAGGCTTTTTAAAAGAGCCAAGATATCCCACGATAAACATCACAAGAATCAAAATAAAGAACGTTTCTGCACTATCATATTCTTTGTAGATTAACCCTACGACAAAAGGCAGTATCAAAAGTGCAGCCATGATACGCATAAGTCTGAACAGGGTATATCTGATCATCCCGTAATTCATCTTAATTCTCCAATATATCCTTAATATCTTTAAGTCCCGCAAGGGTTGTAACTACGATAACAGAGTCTCTCTCCCTGATCACAGTATCACCACTTGGGGTAATGATCTCGCCGTAATGGTTAATGCAGGCGATGATGATGCCCTTCTTGATCTTAAGCTCAGAAAGAGGTATTCCAATAGCCTTGCAGTTGGCGCCAACGATGAACTCAAGGGCCTCAACCCTCTCATCATCCAGCTTGTAAAGAGCCTCGATATTGCTATCAAGGGAAGCTGATCTGCCACGTACGAACTGAACAATTCTGTCCGCAGTAATATTCTTAGGATAAATGATACTTCCGATATTCAAAGAACCAATGATCTCGCCGTAGTTAACGCGGTGAACCTTGGTAATAAGCTTAGCCTTAGGATTGATGCTCTTTACATACATAGAGAGCATGATATTCTCTTCATCAAGGTTAGTGAGGGATACAAAGGACTCTACGCTTGTAACGCCCTCTTCAAGGAGCATATCCTTGTCTGTTCCGTCACCGTTGATGATAAGAGCCTGTGGTAAAAGATCTGACAATTCCTTGCACCTTTGAGCATCTCTTTCAAAGATTGTGACCTTAATGCCAAATGCGATAAGCTGCTTAGCCAGGTAGTAGGCTGTCTCGCCGCCACCGATAATAATTGTGGAATGAACCTTGGCTGTAGGCATTCCAAGCTTTTTAATAAAGCTAAGTGTATTCTTACCAGATCCAAGAATTGTAATCTCGTCTCCAGCTCTAAGTACAAAGTTACCATCAGGGATATAGGTCTCACTGCCTCTTGAAACAACGGCAATGACTACCTGTTTCTTCAGATCCTGAGGAATATCTCTAAGGGCCTTGTCACAAAGTCTTGATTTCTCATCAATAACGAATTTAACAAGCTCAGCTCTTCCTCTGGCAAAGGTCTCAATCTTGGTTGCGTAAGGGAACTTGAGAAGTCTCTCAGCTTCGCCTGCTGCAGCCTCTTCAGGATTGATTACCATTGAAAGACCAAGCTCTTCCTTGATGAAGTTGATCTCTTTTTTATAAATAGGATTACGTACTCTTGCGATAGTATGGCAGTTACCGGCTTTCTTAGCTATAAGACAGCACAGGAGATTCAGCTCGTCTGAATCTGTAACAGCCACCATAAGATCTGAGCTCTCGATTCCAGCGTCCTTCATGATTGAATAGCTGGCGCCATTGCCAACAATTCCCATAACATCATAATTGTTAACAACCGCCTGAACGACAGTGCTCTTTTCATCTATGACAGTTATATTATGACCTTCCTTGCTAAGCTGCTGAGTAATAGTCTGACCTACATTTCCGCAGCCAACAATAATAATGTTCATAGTTGCCTCCATGATTATATACTACTGTTTTATTATATTTTCTTAGGTGGTTTAAATCAACCGCCCCGAAATACCCATTCTATCATGTTTTATGATTTTTTAATACATATTTACTGCGTAATTCATTGTATTATAGGCACCATAATCGTACAATTACTATGTCGGCGCGGATTGACGCTGGTTACCTTTCTCAAGGAGTGGAATCCAATGCTCAAACATCTTGTCATTTACGCAAGTGAAACTGGCAATACCAAGAAGCTTGCCCATGAAATATATAGCTCCCTCCCTGTACCTTTAAAGGACAAGGAAATTGTTGATGTGCGCACCTGGCATGGCCAGTTTGATGCAGAGAACTACTTTGTGGGCTTCTGGTCCAACAGAGGTTCCTGTTCTCTAGAGATTATCGACATTCTTTCATCACTTCATGATAAGAATGTCGCACTTTTTGGAACCTGTGGCATGGGAAATACCGATGAATACTTCAAATCCCTTGAGCAGAATGCCAGGGTTTGGATTTCGGACGATAATTATTTCGTTGATTCCTATTTTTGCCAGGGTAAGATGCCTCCTGAGGTTCGTGATAAATACGAATCCTACAGAGGTCTGTGCGAAGACTCCAAGCTGGATATGATGCTTAACTTCTACAATGATGCCCTAGAGCACCCTAATCGCCATGATCTTCTCAATGCAAGGCTCTTTGTTGATAATTGCCTTACCAGGATAAAAGAGCTGGATCTTGCATTTGTATAAAATCATAGTAATAATTTGTGTTACCCAAAATAAAAACCAAGATTTTAAGCTTTTATAGCTTTGAAATCTTGGTCCTTTTTGTTTTATCTAATTTATTGCAAAACGGTCAGTTATTATCTGACATGGATGGTGGCTGCACTTTTTTCAAAGGCTTCGATGCAGTCGTCATCTTCAGCTCGCTGATAGGTTACGGTGAACATTCTGTACTTGGAAAGAAGAATGTAAACTGTCTGATATACTCTCTCCTGGCCTGATGCCTGATAATTGGCCTCAATCTTAAAGCCCGGGTAACCATCTATTGTTATATTCTCATAGGATGTCACTGTAAATCCCACATCCTCGCCAAACTGTGTATTGTAGGCATTTGAAATGGTCTCCTGATAAATCTCTTTTGTCATATTAAGAGAATCATCGATTATCTCAAGCTCCCCAGACTCCTCTTCCTGCTGCCTTTCTCTGTTGGTCAGCACCACATCCTTTCCATTGTCAAAATAGTCAAAGAATATGGATGAAGACTCCATAGGATTATTCTTATTGATAAAAAGACCTTTCTCAGCACAGGGAACAAACTCTGAAGGAATAACAAAGGTGCAGGATTTAGCCTCCTTAAGTTCATCCTCTGCCAGGGCCTTCATTGGCTTTGAAGAAAGTACGCCTGCCACCAGTGAAAGTGCCAGTGCCAAAGATATTCCAATTACATTAATAGTTCTTTTCATAAATACCTACCTGATACATTTAATTCAAATCATAATAGTCCAGATCTACAGTGGTGTCTAACCACTGATCATTCTAAACTCAGCTCGAATACATCAAACCAGTATCTCTCCATCAAGAAGCTCCCCTTATTCTCAAAGGTAATTCCGTAGGCGTCATTCCACTCCTGAAGTATAACTTCGCGGGAGTTAAAACTTCCAAGGAAAAGAACTCTCTTCCCAGAATCCACGAAATTGTAAACATCCACTGGATCCTCGATTGTGGCAAGGCCGCTGACGGTCTCGTTAATCAAAGCCTCTGGAGAATTGAGATACAGATAAACCTTATGATTATCTGTCTGGTCATCATTTAAATAGTATGCCATAAGTGCCTGGGCCTGGTCAAAGTTACTGATGATAATTGTGTCATCATCTATGGATCTAAAGAGCTTAAGAGTTTCAGTCATGTTGACCTCTCTGTACTCTTCGTTGCCGATAAAGGCTCTGTAATCAGTGATTCCGATGCTTGCCATGTAAATGGTCATCACAAGGGCCACTGAAATGATAGCTCTTTTTACCAAAGTATCTCTCTTCTGCTCAAGGGCCTTTCCTATCATGATGGCTATGGAAAGCCAGAAACAGCCAAAGGCAGGAATCATGTATCTGTTGACGAACACTGGTCTAATAAGCCATGAAGCCACAAGGCCGCCTAATATCAGCAGCGGAAGTACCAGAAACGCCATGATGCACTGGTGTTTTGTCAGCTTGTCATCCCAGCCCTTAAAGAAAGTCCAGGCAGCAAGGGCTACTGTAAAGATTATCATCATCACCGCAGCGAACATCTGCATGCTTTTCTCTGTGTAGTATGGGGTAAAGATGTATTTGGCTGCGCTTAAAAAGCTACGTAGCCCCACAGGCTGAATCCAGTAATTATTCTTAACTGTGCTGATCTGCTTGGACAGTGCAAAAAGCCATGGCACGTAGGCTATAACTGTAAGGTTCATGGCGATCACTACAGATGCCAGCACTTTGAAGTTGATCTTGATGTGCTCCTTCATTGCTTTGAGATAAAAGAGAACCATCCAGACAATAAGCAGGAAGTAGATGATGCCAACGCTCATTCCAGCGTAGTAGTGGCTATAGAAGGCCGCTACGCCAAAGAGGAACAGTCCAAGAGAATTCTTGATATCCCACTTGGTGTTACCTGCATCTGTCATGCTCTTCATAAGTCCAAAGCCATGCAAAAGAGCTGCTGTCACAAACAGGACAGCAAAGCTGTACATTCTGATCTCTGTGGTGTACTCCGGCATCTGAGGCATTGTGAGAATCGCAAAGCTAAAGATACCTGATGCAATGAATCCAAAGTTCTTTCTGATGTATGTAAGGCTGTAGATGATCAGAATAGCAAAGGGAATGCAGCTTGTGAGCTTGGCGATGGTCTCAATCGGAAGCCCTGTTCCACCAAGGAGAAGGTACATGCCTCTTAAAAGTATGTAGTAAAGAGGCGGGTGAACGTCCCTGGCTGTGAGGCCTACAAGTTCTGAGACAGTTCTTTTGGCAAATTCTATGGAAAAGAGCTCGTCGTACCAAATATCCACTGAGAAAGCCAGGATAATGCCTCTTATCAGGTAGTAGATGGCCATCAGGTAGAAAATGCCGCCTACTATCTTGTCTTTATGCTGTTTAAGGATTGTTTTAAAATCTGATTCCATTTATATAAAACTCCGGATTCCAATAGAAATGACTCAAAAATACAGTACGATTGTTCCAATTGTCATGATATAAAACACTGAGACTCTTGGCAACTATCTATTGGGCTTTTTCATCCTGAACCCATCTCCTCTATATCCTTATAAGCTTTCTTAATGATTTCAAAATTCCTTATAGTCATCCTTATTTGGACAATTTCTATAATCATCAATTAGCTCATTCAACATATCTATGTCCATTTCAAAGATGCCGATATCCTGATACTTGTCGTAATGATCTTTAGAATAATTTCTCAAACATGATATTAAATCTAGAGTGTGACCCGTTCCAACATAACTATACCAGAGTACAAAATCCGCTATGTTCTTAGGCTGATTTAGCACTCGAAGTTTGCCTTTTTCATCATATTCACTTGATAAATAGTCTTCGATGTCATGAATTGTAACTTCAGCTGCATCAGGGTTATTGTCTTCGTATACAGCTATGTGCAAAGTCAGAAGATTAACATCAACATAACTGAAATCACGGTATTCTAAAGAACTTTCAATTCCAAATGCATTATTATCATGTTTATACAATTGAGCGATCTGTTTTCTCTGCTCTATTCCCTCTTTCCTGGATTTTTCTTTGAGTATCTCTTTTATCTGGTGACCATTCAAAATCACTAGGGCTATTATGGGAAGAGTAAGGAATATCGCTAGTATTCTTATTTTCTTATTCATGTTCAAATTTCTTTATTCTTCAGCCACTTTAACTAATGCAACTCCATCGTGAAAATCTGTAGCTTCTAAAAACACTGGTTCCAAAAGCCATGTTCCATCCGAATTAATGTATCCCCACAATCCGCTTTCTATCTGCACTGTCGCATGGCCATCTTTCCCCATAGGTGATGCCTTTCTGAATTGTGCTTCAAAAACAACACTGCCTTCCTGATCAATAAATCCTTTTAATCCACCCTGCTGGATACGAGCAAAGCCATTGCAAAAGAGATCACTTTCTATTGGATAAATATAATCTGTTATAAGTTTTCCAGACTTGTCCATATATGCATAGAAGTTATTATCTCCCAACACTTTAGCAAAACCTTCGTTAAACAAACTGCTTTTACCACAGTCCATTACTTTTTGCCCAGTATGATCTATGTAAAAGGACTCTCCATTATTGCGCACTATAGCAAGCCCATCAGAGAAATCAGTTGCATACTCATATATTGGATCAATAACAAATTCTCCATTTGTATCAATATAGCCATTTGTGCCATCGTCTAACTCCACAACAGCTATGCCTTCACAAAAATCTGACATTGATTTATATATAGGGTCTACAACCACATCGCCATTCTCTCTAAATAGGCCATATTTACCGTCCTCCGATTGAACTCTGACTAATCCATTTTCATCAACAGGCCATACATATTTGTAGATTGGCTCAATCAATACTTCATCTTTCATATTTACCAATCCATATTTCAAGCAATCTTCTCCATCAGAAAAAGGCACTGCATCTGCATAGTTGTAACTATCACAATATATATACTTGTCGCTCGGAACTTTATAGATCACCTTGCCGTCATCATTAAGAATATACTCCGCAAAAGAACCTCTATCCTTTCGTGGTACTGTATTGTTAATGATAGTATATATATCATCCGCCGTAGTCTTATACTTCACCTTTCCTGAAGTATCAACCAAAAGCAAATATTCATGATAAAACAAGCTACCTGGTTTCCATCTGTTTTCAACAAGAACAGTTGCTAATCCATTTTCCGAAAAGCCAGTTCTTATCTCTTTGTAGCCTTTTTTGTTAATATGATTTCCATTTTCATCTATTATGTAGCAATTGCCATCTGTATAACTGAACTTGTAGCCTGTAAAAAGAGCTAACATAAGAATGGTTATACAGGCAGATATTATAATAATTCTCTTATTCATCAATAATTCTCTATCTTTACATCATTGATGCCAGTCACATTTACAACTTTCGTAATTGCAACTGGCACAAGCTTTATAGTCCTATAAAAGTTTTATTGGTCATCTTTAGCTTTTTCAACTAAAGGAAGAATCTCCTGAAGTTCTTCAATACTATAGGTTTCATAGTCATGACTATCGTAGCCATTTTGACTTAAGAATCCTGCTATATCAGCTATAAATAGTGTTACCTTCTTGGAGCCATCCTTTTCAGACCACCACTCAATATAATCACTTATTGATTCAGGTTGCGAATATATCATCAAAGTACCATCATACGCGTATTCCTTACTTAGATAGTCAACTACTTCCTGAATGGTCAATTCACTATTGGGCTCATCCATGGAATATCTGTATAAGGAAACAAATAACAGTTTCAGATCCAATTCATTGGCACCAATATATGTCTGTATTTTGTCATCATTATTGTTTCCTAGTCCAAATGCCTTATTCTGCCATTTGTACATGGTCTGTAGCTGATATTCGCTATCGGCCTTTTTCCTATTGGCGTTTATACAGTACAGCACAGTAATAGACAAGATGACAATTGCAATAATACCAAATACTATTAAAATTCCGTTTTTCTTCATTGCTATAAAATCCTTTTTATCGGTACTCAGATTTTATGGTATTTCAACTAAATTCACGCCATTATAATATCCATAAACAGTTTTATATTTTGGTTCGATAACCCATTCGCCTTTATTATCCACAAAACCGAATAAATCATTTTCATCTTTTGCTGATGCAAGTCCATTATCAGAAAAATCACCGAGAAGTTTAAAAGATGGTTCTATCGCAAAATTACCACTATAATCTATACATCCATAAAGCCCATCTATTTCAACAGATGCATATCCGTTTTCAAACTCGGTAGCAAAATCAAATATATAATCTGTCAATGCTTTTCCACTTTTATCGAAATACGCATATTTTCTATCATCATTTCTTACAACAGTAAAGCCTTCAGAAAAAATATATCCATCAATATCTATTACTTCTGTTCCTTTAGTATCTATAAAAAAGGATCTTCCATCTACATAAACTGGTGCAACACCATCGGTAAAACCGATAGCAGAGTCATATATCTCTGAAATAACAATATCTCCATTTATATCTATATAACCATATTTCCCATTCTTACCTTTAACAACAGCTAATCCATCTTTTGAAAACGAACTTGCACCATAGAACTTTGGCTCAATTATCACTTC
>NZ_JHWL01000022.1 GCF_000622085.1 Butyrivibrio proteoclasticus P6B7 | reverse complement strand
GAGCTCTTACCGGGTGCCCAAGGCTCTTTCCGGTTACAATGGTGTCTCTGTCCTTGGCTTTAAGGACCTTTTCCTTATAGTTAGGATGTACATTGCACTCCTTAGCTGTGAGGAATCGTGTTCCCATCTGAACTGCGCAGGCTCCAAGCATAAATGAAGCCGCCATGCCTCTGCCATCTGCGATTCCACCTGCAGCAACCACAGGAATGCTCACTGCATCTGCCACCTGAGGCACAAGGGCCATAGTCGTTGTCTCTCCTACATGACCTCCTGATTCACAGCCTTCCGCAATTATGGCGCTGGCGCCCATTCTCTCGGCCATTACAGCCAGGGCCACGCTGGAAACCACGCACATAACCTTCACGTTAGCTCCAAGAAGCTTTTCCATGTATTTGGCAGGGTTTCCGGCTCCTGTGGTCACCACCTCAATATGCTCCTGGCACACCACCTCTACAGCTTCTTCGATGTATGGACTCATCAGCATGAGATTTACGCCAAAGGGCTTATTTGTTAGCTCTTTTGCCTTTCTGATCTCTTCTCTTAGCTGCTCTCCATTTGAATTCATAGCCGCGATCAGGCCAAGGCCTCCCGCATTAGAAACCGCTGCAGCAAGCTCTGCGTCTGCGATCCAGGCCATACCTCCCTGAATTACGGGATATTCAATTCCAAGAAGCTCACAAATTGGATTCTTATCCATGTGTCATTCCTCCAAGTATTGCTGCTGATATCACTGCTGTTCAATGTGCTCTGCAAGCTTCTCGATTGTTGTGATCTCCTGTGAAAGCTCGATCTTACAGTCAAGCTCTTCTTGCATCTGCATTACAAGCTCCATGATGTCCAAAGAATCAAGACCGATATCTGTGAATGAGTCTGTTACTGAGATCTCAGAATCCTCCTTATCAAGGTATTCAGCTATAATGTGGATGATTGTTGCTCTTACGTCTTTCATGTTTTTTATCTCCTTTTTTGACAATTTATTGGTTGTAAAAATTTGGTTCCTTGATACAATAAACGTGGGGGTAACCCCCAGGTCAAGACATTTTTTGTGATAAATAGGAGATTTTTATGTCGACTTACTATGAGTCCAGTGAATATGAACAGGATTATTCTTTAAGCGTTGGCCAGTTTGCCAAGCTTTGTGGAACCACGAGAGATACTCTCAGATACTACTATGAGCAAAAGATAATTATTCCCAGAGTTGATCCAAATAACGGTTATCACTACTATTCTGCTTCCCAGATCAGCTCTTTTTTCTTTATTACAACCATGAGACAGGCCGGATGTAGCATTAAGGAAATAAGCTCCATAATCCACAATTCAAACAGGGATTACGTGCATCAGCTGGCTAATTCCAAGATTCTGGAGATGCAAAGAGAGCTCTTTATGATAAACAATAAGATAAGTGCCCTTCATCTGGGCCTTTGGATTCTGGAGAAATACGAAGCCCACAGAAATGGCACTCCTTTCCTGGATCCGCTCCCCTCTATTAGCGTCACCAGAACTTTGATAAAAGACAAGGCTTCTGCCCACCACACAGGAGATATTGCAAAAGATATATCGGCTCACCTGTCCAAATCTCCTTTAAACCGTGGAATTTCTAACTTCCCAGCGGGAGTTACCATAGACAAAGCTGATCTTTTTAGCAAGAACTATACTTATAACAGCATTATCAGTCTTTCTCTGCTTCCAGCTGACAATGTTAGCTCTTTTTACCTTCCAAGTTCCAAGGCTGTCAGTTGCTATCACCAGCAAAACATGTCTGACATTGATCTTAGCTACCAAAAGATTGTTCGTTACATAAAAAAGAACAGGCTTAAGGCCTGTTCTGATCTATACATTATTAGTCTTATCAATCTTTATGACAAAGAGAACCGTCATACTTACTTTAAGTATCTGTTCATCTGTGTCGAGGATGAATAACGCGCGTTATTGTCGGATTCTCTCGATTACCTTACAATGCTACAATTATGGGATCATGGAGATCAACATTTCTCCGTTTCCTGAAATAGAGTACTCTCCACTTCCTGCTGTAATAAAGGCTGAACCACCCTTATTAAGCTTTACAGTTTCTTCAGAAGTCTTCACTTCAAGGCTTCCGTCAATACAAAGAATGCTGACAAAGGACTCTGTTGTGGCATTCTTTGTAACGACTTTACCATCAGTAACTTCTATGTGATCCACTGTGAAATACTTGTTCTCTGCAATCCTCTCGCCCTTGAATTTTCTTTCCTTAGGTCTTTCCAGCTTAGTTACATCAACAGCCTTGTCAATATGAAGCTCTCTTGGCTTACCATCTGCGCCAAGTCTCCCGTAGTCATAGATTCTGTAGGTTACGTTTGAGCTCTGCTGAATCTCTGCAACCATGATATCTTTGCCGATGGCATGAAGTGTGCCAGGCTCAATCAGAATCACGTCTCCCCTTTTAACCATACGCTTATGAAGCACTTCCTCAAGGGTGTTGTTCTTTATCCTATCTGTAAACTCTTCCTTTGTGATCTCTTTTTCAAAGCCCTCGTAAAGGAATGCGCCATCCTTAGCATCAAGGACGTACCACATCTCTGTCTTGCCGTACTGATGCTCATTGGCAAGAGCATATTCATCATCTGGATGTACCTGAATTGACAATGGTCTTGCGGCGTCAATGAGCTTTATGAGAATAGGAAACTCTTCAAACCTGTCGCAATTGGTACCAAGAGCTTCTCTTCCTAGCTCTTTTACCACATCGGCAAGACTCTTGCCTGTATAAATACCATTTGTTATTATTGAATCGCCGTCCTTATGGCAGGAAAGAACCCACGCTTCAGCGCAGATATCCCCGTCAAATTCGACTCCGTACTCATCAACTATGCGATGTCCGCCCCATAAATAGTCCTTACATGTGGGCTTCAAACAAAAAATAGACATATTTCAAATTCTCCTAAACTGTAAAATCATATCTAGTATATACTCTTTTCCCTAATTATTCATCATTATCATAACTAGCCGATGTACCTTTTTTATGTTATACTTTCACGGCACATGAATTGATTAGGAAAAGGATTAGTTATGAACAAAGAAAACAAGATGGGCTATATGCCAATCAAAAAGCTTATTATCTCAATGTCACTTCCAATGATGGTTTCAATGCTTGTTCAGGCTTTGTACAACATTGTTGACAGTATTTTTGTTTCAAATATTGCTACAGCAGGTGGCGATAACTTCGCTCTTAAGGCTGTTACTCTGGCTTTCCCAATGCAGAACTTCATGATCGCCATGGGCTCTGGTACAGGCGTAGGTATCAATTCCCTTCTGTCCCGTTCTCTTGGTGAAAAGAACTATGGCAAAGCCAATGATGCTGCTAATGCCGGTATTTTCCTCACTCTTGTGAATTACATAATCTTTCTTTTCATCGGTATATTTGGAGCTCATGCTTTCATTGCTTCACAGACTAAGGACCAGGCTGCTATAGAGATGGGAACAACCTATCTTTCTATCATCTGCATCATGTCTATCGGTCTGTTCTTCCAGGTGACCTTTGAAAGACTTCTTCAGTCTACTGGTAAGACTGTATATAGCATGATTTCTCAGGCTACAGGCGCTATTATCAATATTATCTTTGATCCACTTTTGATCTTTGGTTATGGCCCATTCCCTGAACTTGGGGTTGCTGGTGCTGCCTATGCAACAATTCTTGGTCAGTGCTGCGCTGCTCTTATTGGTCTTTTCTGTAACCTTAAGTTTAACCACGAGATTTCTTTTGACTTCAAGGGCATATTCAAGCTTAAGGGCAATGTAATTAAGGAGATTTACTACGTAGGACTTCCATCAATCCTTATGATGTCCATCGGTTCTCTTATGACTTATCTGATGGATAAGATTCTTGATCACTTTAACAATGCCACTTCTGTATTTGGTATCTACTTCAAGCTCCAGAGCTTCATATTCATGCCTGTATTTGGGCTTAATAACGGTCTTATCCCTGTTCTTGCCTTTAACTATGGTGCTAAGAACAAAGAGCGTATTAAAGAGGCTTTAAAGTTTGCGTTTGTACTGGCTCTTTCAATTATGATAAGCGGAACCCTTATTTTCCAGCTTTTCCCAGCATCACTATTGAAGCTTTTCAATGATACTGGAAATCTTAAGGAGATCGGTATTCCAGCTCTTAGAACCATTAGCCTGTCATTCCCATTAGCTGGTATCTGTATTGTAATGGGATCTATTTTCCAGGCTTTCGCAAAGAGCTTTTATTCGCTGATCATATCTGTTGGAAGACAGCTTGTTGTTCTTATTCCTACAGCATGGTTATTATCAATGACAGGTAATGTCAATAATATTTGGTGGTCATTCCTCTTTGCTGAGCTGGCATCCTTATGTTTATCATCCTTCTTCTTTAAAAGACTATATAAAACCACTGTTTCTACACTATGATTTAAAACAAGTCAACATATATGCGTCTTTTCAAAATATTGCACTAAATTTCACTACAAAATTTGGCATTTTTTCGCATTAAACCTCTTGTAGTGTGCATTTATTGGGTGTAAAATCTTGTTTAGTAGTAAAAATACTCAATTTGAGGGAGGTAATAATACCATGAATAAGACTGAACTTGTTGATGCTATCGCAAAAGAGACTGGTCTTTCTAAGAAGGATTCAGAGAAGGCTGTTAAGGCTTTCACAGAAGCTGTTACAAAAGAGCTTAAGAAAAAAGGCAAAGTACAGCTTGTTGGATTCGGAACATTTGAGACTGCTAAGAGAGCAGCTAGAACTGGTAAGAATCCTCAGACTGGTGCAGCTATTAAGATTCCTGCAGCTACAGTTCCTAAATTTAAAGCTGGTAAGGCTCTTAAGGACGCTGTAAACGGAAAGAAGAAATAATACATAAAAATTTAGCCTCTGAAGAAATTCTTCAGGGGCTATTTTCATGCTTTTTTTCGATTTTAGCGTTTTATTTGGCTTGATACACTATTTATATATTTGTTATATAAATTACATATTACGGCCCTTTAAACGCTCTTCCAAGGCCTTATGAGCCTGATAGATATCCATGTTCTTATTCATATCCTGCATGATCAGGCTACGGATATATTTTGTTGCTGACATATTAGCTGCCTTAGCCATGTGCTCTACATAATCTCTAAGTCCTCTAATGTCTAACAAAAGGAATTTATCCTTTTCATATCTGCTCTGGTTCTTTTCACCCTTAGCTGACTTCTTAACTGGTTCCTCTTCAATCTGAGTTTCTACCGGCTGAACAGGAATCCTTTCAACTATTTCCTGAACTGGAATCTCTTTTTCAACAGGCTTCTCTTCTACTGGCTGTACATAAACCTTTTCAGGTGCTGGAGCAACAGGCTCCTCAACTACCTTCTCTACTACCTTTTCAACAACTGGCTCAGGAATTGGTGCTTCCTCTTTCTTAACTGCCTTGCTTGGACTCTGAGCTGCTGGCTGAGCCTTTTCTTTATTTTCCTCACTGGAAATTGGTGTCATGCCCTGAAAAAGGCCCTTTCCTGTCTTGCTAACACCCTGTTTTAACATGCTTGCTTTACTTGCCATCACTCTTCCTCCTCTAGGAATTCATCAATGAAGTCATCGTAATCTCTAGCAGCTGATGATCCGCTTGAATACTCAAACAGATTCATCTTCATGGTCTGTGCTTCCTCTACTGATACGTTAAGTCTGATTTTAGACTTAAATACCTTTGTTCCGAGAAGTTGTGCTTTATCTTCAATATCACCAATCCAGATCTTAGAGTTAGCTGTATTTCTAACCTTTGTAACCAAAAGACCTGCCACCTTTACTTTATCATTAGTGAAATCGTGGATCTGATCAATGAACTTGTACAGTCTTGATAATCCCTGTAAAGAATATGCACCTGGCTCAAGTGGAATAACCACCTCATCTGCCACTGTTAAGATATTCATAAGAACTACGCCAAGAGCTGGGCTACAGTCAAATATGCAGTAATCATATTCTTTTTTGATCTTAGAGAATGCTTCCTTGATAAGGCGCTCTCTTCCAAGTGAATTAAAGGTCATATCTGCAGAAGCAAGATCTATACCACCTACAATAAGGTCAAGATTCTCTTCAATTGGAATAATTGCCTTATTGATATCTTTATCGCCACACATTACTTCAAAGAGCTTAGCAGGAACATTCTTCTCAAAATACTCTCTCTGTTCTTCTGTAAGCTTCTCTATGTCCTCTGGATCAGGATCTATCTCATTTAAATCGATTCCAGCTGTCATAGATAAGTTTTCCTGTGGATCAGCATCAACTACAAGAATCTTCTTTCCCCTTCTGGCTAATCCTACAGCCATTGCATAACTCGATGTTGTCTTGGCAACCCCACCCTTTTGGTTGCTAAACGCTATAATTCGCATATCTCCTCCTAAAGCAGAGCAACAAATCGCTTAATTGCTCTTATTTCATACCTTTAATATTATACACAATAGAATATACGCCTTCAATAACAAATATGACTGATATAAACAACATATTGTAGATATGTTATATAACTTATATGCTTTCTTATTGTATTGCCTATCGTTTGAATGTGATATTTGTATGTTATATATCTTAAATATCTTATTTCATATATATGTCTTTTATTATTTATTCGAGAGAGTAATATGGATTGAGCTATATGTTGTATATATATTATATATTTTATATTTTCTATGTATTCTATAATTATTTATATTTGCTGTTTTTTCTCTTTTTTAAACGATTATATGAATTATATAACATATAGATGCTTGCAACTAATTTTCTTTGTCTGAATTCAAACGTGGTGTTTTTAACATCTATTTGTCATGATATATTTGTTATATAACTTTTAGTTAAATATCAATCGTGTCCTTCTAATCACTGAGCATTATTTTTCTGGATAAACGTATAAAATTATAAGCGCAATGATATATATATTATATATCATTCGATTTATGCTAAATTCTAGTAAAGTCAGTGTTTATGCTGTATAATGTATTTAATATATAAATCATCTTAAAGATGTTATATAATCCATTTAACTATTAGATTCTAAATAGTCAAAAGATCAAAATATCTAGAAGACCAGACCGTTATATATATAATACATATTATCTATCATATAATTGTAATATTATATATATTCAACATGTATATTATCTATGTTATATATCATATTTATATTCCATGTCTTAGCTATTTCATATATATTATACATCTCAAATATAAAATATATGTTTTATCTCTTATATCAATCAAATATTTTGTATCTGTTCTATGTCATGTATATGTCTTATGTCATGAATATGATGTATATTATTAATATCGTTAATAATGTGAATATGTATTATATGTTAGATATCAAGAATAAATGATATATTTTACATTATTCATATATTAGATATATGTGATGTATGAAACATAAAAAATATAGTTTGAATATTGTATATTGTCTATATCAGGTTTATAATATATGTTATAGATATATGTTATTGTTTATATTTATTTACACCCAAAGAATATCTATCACTAAGATTTAAGGCCTGGTTAACCTGATCAAAATAGATTTATTCTCAAAATAGAGAGCATAAACGGATAAAAGCGATAAAACGCATTAATAATCATCAAGATTTGTATCGATATTAGTCAAAATCATCGTAATTAAAGCAAAATCATTTAAAAGCTACCAGAAAATACAGTGATAAAATAAAAAACAAGTAACCAAACTATAAATAAATTATAAAATCAGACAGGTGCAATATAAATTTTTTATAAATTCATAAGAAACGGCTTAATTTGAGGCTTCCTAGAGCCTGGGTTACTAATTGTGCAAATAGATAGATTGGTAGTTGCAAGATAACTTGCAGAATAAAGAATATAAAGACAAAATATACCATTACATACCACGTGATTTATACAGCAAAATATGGGAATACATGATGTAATTATATCTTGTTTTAATAACATATGATATTTATAGTCTAAAAGCATATCTTGCAGAAAATTTTTGACTGAAATGATTAATGATCCGTCATATGCATAAATTATAGATTTATATAAAATGTTAGTTGTATTTAAATATAGATATCATGTGGTATTTATTGCCAAACATGACTTCTTATTTAATCATACAAAAAGTATTGAGACATACAATTAGTAAATTTATAATATTAATAGAATAATCAAATCAAAATATAATTATTTTAAATCTACATTTGTAGATTTATTTTTTTGCAGCAAACCAAGTCAATATCATACTAAATGTTATAATCATCCCAAAAATATCACCTATAAATAGCTATTACTATATTTTTTTTTACAATATGCAAGAAATGAAAAGAATAATTCATTCCTAGCTTAACTATATGTCCTTAAAACAATTTTGAAGTATTTGTTTGTTATACCCAGCTTTTGTTGTTTTTTTTATATATAAAACTACAATTTGTTATTAATTAATACATCGTAAAAATCCAGTATTCATGCGGTTTCTTTTTGATTATGGTGTACAAAAAAGGGATAAAAAGATAATAAAAGGGGTTTGAAAAGTTAATCAAAAAGGGATGGAAAGCGAACAAAAAGGGGATAAATAGATCTGGCTTAAAGTGTACAAAAAGGGCTCCAAAAGTATATTAAGAGGGCACGAAAAGGGATATAAATAGGTATAATGATTTTAAGGTGTACAAAAAGGGAAGCACTATAATTATAATTATTTCTTTAGGGCAACATGCTCAAACCCTGTATTTATGCGTTATATAAGCAAATCACAAATCCAAAGGTGAATAAAAAGGGATTATAAGAGTGTACAAAAGGGGAATGATTAGGTATCAAAAAAGGTACATAAATAAAAAATGATCCAGCAAATAATAAATGCTTCATAGAAGCACTATGAAAAACTATCTGAAGGACAAATTTCTTTTTATAAATCTAAAATAATGATTAATCGATAATAGGATGAATAAAATAAAGAAAACAGGGGTACAAAAAGGGGATAAAATAGACTACTATAGTCATACCATAATGGTTTATGGTGAATAAAAAAGGAAGCAACGTGACCTAATAGGGCATGAGTGGTGTATATAAAGGGAATAAAAATAATGACTATAACAGTCAATTACCAATCAACAAATATTAGTATGAATTATTGGCAAAACCCACAAAATATGGGAAAATATATGTTGAAAGTGTAAAGAAAGGGAATATAATATAGTTATAGTATAAAAAAAGGGAACGCCTGGCTGAGATGAGACAGCTCTTTTGGTGAATAAAAAAGGAACGAGAAGCCAAGCGTAGAGTGTATAAAAAAGGAATCTGACTTAACGGGGGATTAATGAAAGATAATAATAAGAGAGACCAGCTGGCCATAAGTAGGAAGACGTACCAGAAGTCCAATGAGCTGATCAATGCCATGGGTAAAGGTACCGCACTAAGCCAGAAGTTGTTTGCCATAGGTATGCAGCATATGAAGGTTGATGAGACCAACAATGTTGTAGCTACAATTTATGGAACCGAACTTAGAAAGATGTTTAAGTCTAATTCGGGTTCTTTGTATGAGCATATTGAAGCGCTGTGTGATAGACAGATCAAGGGAGCTACGATTTTTGACTGGAACCTTCTGATGAAGGACAAGGAAAATGGCAAAATCGAAGCGCACCAGGTTGTGACAGATGCTTCTTTTAAGGACGGCGTTCTTACGCTTAGATACAACAACTCTTTGACAGATAAGATCGTCAATCTTAAAAAGGACTACACAGTACTGAGTTTATCAGATACTCTCAGTCTGAAGAGTGTGTATTCTTTAAGATTATACGAGATGCTCAAGTCGGCATATGACTACCAGAACGCAATCAGGAAGGACAATGCAGAACAGGTCCTTGAATATAATATTACTGAGCTTAAGCTTGAGCTTGGCATTATCAATTCTGGCGGTAGCAAAGAGATAAAGTCTGAATTGGAGAAGCCTAATCCTGATTACGACAGGATAGATGAGCTTGCTGAGAAGACTGGACAGACCAAATACAAGGAGTACAAGGTCTTTAACCGAAGTGTGCTTAGTAAGGCCAAGGAAGAGCTCAATAAGAAGACCAGTATCAATGTTGAGTATGAACCAATAAAGTGTGGACGTAAGACTACAGATATCAGGTTTTTTGTAAGTAAAAAAGATATCGCAGCCGTTAATGATGCAGTTCCTAATATCAACAAGGAAGAGGTTCTGGATAACCTTATAGATCTTCTTCATGATGATTTCAAACTTAGAGAGATTAGAGAGATTGCAGAAGTTGCGGAATATAACGAGGATAAGATTAGTAAGGCTTATAAGTACATGAAGGGATATAACAATCAGATCGATGTTCCCATAGCCTTTATTAAAGAATGCATTAAAAACGAATATTACTTAAGTAAAGCAAAGCCTATGAAACCAGGTGCCAATAAGTTTACGAACTTTAAACAGCAGAACACCTATGACTTTGAGGCGCTTGAAAAAGAACTGTTGGATAATTAAGAAAGAGCCATATATGTTATATAACATATATGGCTTATTTATTAAATAGGAGAATTTATATGGAAAAGATAGTCTCTAAGTTACTCATTTACGGAGAAATACCAGAAAACAGCATTCTGATTCAGCTATCTGAAGTATGTAAAGAATTGCACAGTGGAAAATACGATAAGGAGAATCTTGTAAGCAGAATCAACACGCAGATTAAGAGATTGCTTGAACTTGGAACAGCCAACGCCTTTGATAAGAATCTATGGCACAATTATCTGACATATTTACTGGTGATGGACGAGAATCCATTCACTCTTACCTGTGAAAAGCTTGGAAGCCAGGATGGAAGTGTGAATCATTTTGCCAAAAGTGATTTCCGTCAGTTCAAAGCTCTTTTTGACTATGATTTCTCACCAATTGAGAAGGAGCTTGGAATAGATTGCTTTTCATGTATTACTGATTACAAAGCAATCAAGAAGCCTCTTTTGATGTACAATGCCAATGTTAGCGCCAAGATAAGAGACCTAAGCGAGCAGATAGAGAAGACCACGTCTGATGAGGAATTCTTCCAGGTAATTACAGACTTTTATAAAAAGTTTGGTGTCGGCGCCTTTGGACTTAATAAGGCCTTCAGGATCAAAGAAAAAGAGGACGGTTTAGTGGATTTCATTCCGATAAGCAACATGGATCCTGTGGTCCTGGATGATCTTGTGGGTTATGAGCTGCAAAAAGAGAAGCTGATTGCCAATACGAAAGCTTTTGTAGAAGGTAAAAAAGCTAACAATGTTCTTCTATACGGAGATAGCGGAACTGGCAAATCTACTAGTATCAAGGCTATCGTTAATGAGTTCTACCCTGACGGCCTTCGAATGATAGAGATATACAAGCACCAGTTCAAGAACCTTTCGCAGCTTATTGCCCAGACCAAGAGCAGAAACTACAAGTTTATTATCTATATGGACGATCTTTCTTTTGAGGAGGATGAGTCAGATTACAAGTTCCTCAAGGCAGTAATCGAAGGTGGCGTAGAGACAAAGCCTGATAATATCCTTGTTTACGCCACTTCAAACAGACGTCACCTGATCAAAGAGGTTTGGCAGGATAGAAAGGATGTTGAGCAGGATGGAGACATTCACAGATCAGACACCATGGAAGAGAAGCTATCGCTGGCTAATAGATTTGGCATAAATATCGGATATTTCAAGCCATCAAGACAGGAGTTCCATCAAATTGTTGAGGAACTTGCGAAGAGAAACAATCTTAAAATAGATACGGAAACACTTATCAAAGAGGCTGATAGATGGGAACTTTCCCACGGAGGAATTTCCGGAAGATGTGCACAGCAATTTACGAATTATCTTCTGGGAAAAGAGCTTACGGATCCCACTTAAGGTTAGGACAGCCTGGAGCACACCCTACTAAAGCCTCGTTGCGTACTTCGCATGAAGCATTTCTACATTCTCTGCATTTGAAGGTGTAGTGATAAGAATATCTCTTTTTGCAGGCTTTGCAACAGAAAGGCATGCTACTGTTACGAGCTACAAAAGTACGACCGCATCCTACACATGTTTTTTCGATGTTGTGTGCCATAGAGCCCTCCTATATTCTATTATTACGCTTTTTAGGACATACTCAATTAAATGTTTATTAAATGAAAATAAAAAATTGTGCTAGAATGAATTTAACGCAATTTTTTAGGAGTATCCATATGCATGAGATGAGTTATATCATGAGACTGGCAGCGCTGGCGATAGAGGTAGCGCAGGAAAATAACGCCAAGAGAGTCAGATCGATTGAAGTTGAAGTAGGAAAGACAAGCGGTGTAATGCCATATTATCTTCATAAATACTATCCAGAGGCTACGAAAGGCACATTACTTGAGGGTTCAGAGCTTGTGTGCGTAGAAGTGCCGGTTAAGGCCTTATGTGAAGAGTGCAACAAAGAGTATTTACCATCAAAAGAAAACAGATATCTGTGCCCTCATTGCGGAGGAAGGAAAGCACATATTATCGCAGGAAAGAGCGTTGAGCTAAAGAATGTTACTATCGACGACTGAATCATAGCACATAAAACATATGCAAAATATAACATATATAATCGATATAGGTTATATAACAATTGGAGGTATTTATGAGAACTCTTTTTATAGAGTGTAAGATGGGTGTGGCTGGAGATATGCTTACTGCGGCTCTTTTAGGCCTATTTGAAGATCCGGATAAAATGGTTCGGGAATTGAATGGCCTTGGGGTTCCTAAGGTTACCTATGTCCTTGAAGAAAGTAGGAAGTGTGGCATTGCTGGAAATCATGTCAGAGTCCTTGTTGATGGCAAGGAAGAGGGTGAGCTTTGGGAGGACCACGGAGAACATGAGCACGAACATGAACATAGCCATGACCACGGTCATAGTGAGCATAGCAGTGCTAATAGTGAGCATGATCATAATCACGATCATAGCTTAAATTTCCTGCATGATATCGAAGATATAATTGAGAATTTAAACGTTTCTAAGGATATAAAGAGTGATGTCAGAGAGGTTTATCAGCTTCTGGCAGAGGCAGAGAGCAAGGCTCACAACGAAGAAATCTCTATGATTCATTTCCACGAAGTCGGAGAAATGGATGCAATTGCTGATGTTCTGGCAGTTTGCTACCTGATTCATGAGCTTGACCCGGATAAGATCATTGTTTCGCCTATAAACTATGGTGGAGGAAGTGCTAAGTGCGCTCACGGTATTCTTCCTGTTCCTACTCCGGCGACAGCTCTTTTGCTAAATGGAATTCCAAGCTATGGAAGTGACACGATTAAAACGGAGCTGTGTACGCCAACAGGGGCTGCGCTGGTTAAGTATTTTGCATTTGAGTTCTCCAACCAGCCACAGATGGTGGTTAATAAGATTGGTTATGGCATGGGCAAAAAGGATTTCCCTCAGGCCAATTGTGTACGAGCTCTTTGGGGAGAAGCGCAGGATTCCTCAGAGCAGATAGTGGAGCTTAATTGTAATGTTGATGACATGACGGCTGAGGAAATTGGCTATGCAATGGAAGCTCTTTTTGCAGAGGGGGCCCTTGAGGTCTTCACAACTGCGGTTGGAATGAAGAAGAGTAGGCCGGGAACGCTTATTACTTGCATTTGTAAGCTTGATAAAAGAGATCAGATCATTGAAAAGATATTTGCAAATACCACTACTTTGGGAATCAGAGAAGTTGTATCCAATAGATATGTTCTAGACAGAGAGATCAAGAAGCTTGATACTCCCTATGGAGAAGTGAGAGTAAAAAGATCTTTTGGATACAATGTGGAAAGAACTAAATATGAATACGAGGATCTTGCCGGAATAGCCAGAAGGACAGGCAAATCCTTACAAGAAATAAAAGAAGAGCTTAAGGATTAATAATCCTTAAGCTCTAATAACATGTGTTATTAAATTATTCTTTTACCAGCTCTTTGATGGCCTTGTGGGAGTTTGTGATTGTTGCATCAATGCTCTGTTCATTGTTAATACATTTCATAAGCTCAGCGCCAAATACATCTTCAATCTGGGACCATTTTGTTGTTCTTGGCCTTACACGGGAGTTATTGGTTCCATTATATATTGTCTCAAAAAACGGGTACTGAGTAAGGATGTCCTGATCCCGGAAGACACTTTTTCTTGTAGGGATTCCGCCATAACTAAGAGTTCTTTTTTGAACATCCGCGCTGGTTAAGTATCTAACTAATTCAAGAGCAAGCTCTTTATTGGTTGAATTATCGGAAACGCCAAGTAGCCAGTTGCCAATCTCACCAGTGGCAAAAGCCTCTGTAGATGAGTCTTTTTTGGAAGGAATCTGAGAAATAGCAGCCTTAGAACCTGTGCCAGATATGAACCAAGAAGGCCAGCCCAATCCAATAGCAGCTTCTCCACTGGAAATAGCTTCAACTAAAGAGTCTTTGTTATAGCATTCTCCAGTTTCGTATAACTTACAGTAAAAACTAAGAGCTTCGCGGCTTTCCTTGGAGTCTAAGATAACATTGTCGTAATCATCAAAAATGTCCGCCCCAAAGGCCCAAAGGATAGGGAGAAAATCAGAAACGATGGGATTTCCTGTCTGTCCACGGATAGCATATCCCTTTTTTCCTGCTTCATTAGCCTTCTGACAGTATTCTAAAACATTGTCCCAGCTTGAAAAGTCTGGGTTGGAGCCAATTATATCCTCGTTATAAAAAATAAGCTGAACATTTCCAGAGAAGGGGAGTGCGTATGTGGCGCCAAGGGGATAGGGATCTTTGCCAAGAAGCCTTGATTTTTCCACGAAGTCTTCGTCGTCGATATATCCAAGCTTGGTCAGATTGCATAGCACACCGTTCTCGATATATTCAGGCATTAGAGGATCATCTATCATGATCACATCGTAAAAACCAGTTTCTTTTTGGGAATTTTCCAGGATTTCATCATGAAGTTCATCGCTGTCAAAGGAAGTTATAAAGACCTTACAGTTATTGTCTTCCTCAAATTGTGCAAGAACGCTGCTTATTACATCGGTGTAGGAACCACTGCGGGCAGCGATAGATAAGGTAGGCAGATCTTCTTCATCTGCATAATCTCTGATGCTTTTCTGGGCAGACTTTGAGCATGAGCATAAAACCAATGACATGGCTAATATTGGAATAATAGGTTTTAAAGCTCTTTTTATGCCCATTAGACACCTCCATGAGTAAGAATATTTTACCATATACCGTATATTTTAACGTGGCAAAAAGAATGGCTTTATAAATATTTATGGAAATTGTAATACTATATTCATAAATCAGTCACAACAGTCTGTCTTTTCACGGTTTATTAATGTATAATTAGACATAATAAGGTTTATTGTATTGTTGTGTGGAGAAAAGAATGGCTAGACAGACTTCTGACGGAAAAATTGGATACTCAGCTGTGTCCGAGTTTGGACCATCTGATATTCTCTATATGCTCAAGGATCTTCCTGATGCTTGCTGCATTTTCAAGGTGTTAACAGACCCCTTTGGAACAGTGAAGGATATGCTGTTTCTTTTTGCAAATGAAAAATATGCTTCTCTGGTGGGACGCCCATCTGCAGAGCTTATAGGAAGTACATATTATTCTTCGGTTAGTAACAACGATGAGGACTGGATAAAGTATAGTTATCATGCGGCAATTCTACGCCAGTCCACAATCTCACGAACATACAACACCCAGTTTGACAAGTGGTTTGAGTTCTGGGCAGTCCCAGTTTATCAGAAGGGATTCTGTGCATTTATAATTCACGATGTTACAGCAGCCAAGAAGGATGAGGAAGAGAATGTAAAGACTTCAAACACTAATGACCTGGTCATAGAGTGTGCCAAGGTGCTTTATGCCTCTGATTTTGGAAAAGGAATTAAGAAGGCGCTGAAGCTTATTGGCCAGACCTTTGAAGCTGACAGAGTATTCATTGTAGAGGGTGAAGACGTAAAGCATGGAGAATTCTATGAATGGGTCAGCAGTTCACGACCATCGGAGCTTCCACCCAGAAAGACCATAGAAAAATACAACATCCTTGAGATGTGGAAACAACAGCTAAAAGGTAAGGGCCTGGTAAAGATAGATGATACCTCTAACATGAAGATTTCTAACGAGGAAGCCTATAAAGAAGTCCTGGCGGGCCGAGTTTCACGGTATATTCTGACAGAGCTTAAGGATAAGCAGGATGTTATAGGCTATATGGTTGTTGATAATTATGCGTTGGATCTTAGGCTGGATGTTGAGGAAATGATAAAAACAGTTGCTATTTTTTTGGCAGCTGAGATTAGAAATAATAACCTTAGTAACGAGATGATGTACCTTGGAAGTCATGATGCGCTTACAGGTCTGGGCAATAGATATTCCCTGAATCAGACGTTAGGTCTTTTATCTAACATGTCCATTTGCGCAGGAGTTTGTTATTCAGATATCAACGGACTTAAGACAATCAACGATGAACAGGGGCATGTAGCTGGAGATTCGTATATTAAAGAAGCTGCAGAGCTGTTTTCTTCAATCTTTAAGGGAAAGTTCTGCTACAGAATTGGTGGCGATGAATTTATAGCAATAGTTCCTGAGATTGAGGAAGATAAGTTTGATGGCTTGGTAAAAAAGCTAAGAGGAAAAACGAAACAGGTGTCGTTATCTATTGGTTCTGTGTGGATTAAGGACTCAAAAGACATAAATAAGGCAATAAAGAAGGCTGACGAAGAGATGTACAGGGATAAGACGATCTACTATCAGGATCATGAGAGGCGTCATAAGAAAAGTAATCCATTAAAAGGGAGTAAGTAGTAGTACATGTCAGAAGTAGAAACTAATAGTCGATATTCAGAAAGTGATTTTTCTGAACTAAATGACAGGTTTCCAGTCGCTGTCCTTATTTGCAAGGGAGGGCGCTTTTGGTGTGACTATGCTTCTAAGGATTTCATTGATGAAATAAGATCTATTGGTTTTAAGAGTCTTTCTGAAACAGAAGAATACTTTAATAGGCATGATACAGGTATCTATGAGGGACTTCTTGCGTTTGCGAAAGAGTGTGTTTCTTCAGGACAGGTTGAAGAAAAAGAGTTTGTTAATAACGGTGCATACTGTTGCCTCAAAATGAGATGTTGGATACCTGAAGAAGATAAGGAGCAGATAATCTGCAAGCTCTTATTACGCAATATGTCTAATAATTCTTTGTCTGAAAAAGTGTCAGAGCTTGATAAGTATTTAAGATATCTATATTCTTTCTATGATAATATCTGTACAATTGATGAGGACTTCAAGGAAATAAAGGCTTTATACAATAACGAGCGTTATGGAAAGGCTGATAAAAAAGACTTCGTTGATTTTGCAGATTTTACCAGTTTCTATGCAGAAAACTATATTCATCCGGATTCCAGGCAGATATTTATCGATTATTATTCCATTGATAGTATCAACCATCTATTTTCTGTTGAAAAAAATAATTTCCTGATCGCCTATTACAAAACAATTATGCCTGATGGAGCAGATGAGTGGAAGGCTTATCTCTTGCTAAGACGCATTATAGAAGGCAAGATGGTCTACTTTTTCTGTGTAAGAAGCGTTTGTACAGCGACTGAGCACATTCTTATTAAGGATGACTATGTTCAGCTGTTTAATAAGCTTCCTGTAGCATATTCTGTATTCCGCGTTGTTCTTGATGAGAATGAGCAGGTTTCGGATATCTATTGCATGTATGCAAGCGACCTGGTTTCAAAGGTAATGGAGCTGGATGAGGAAGTTCTTTTTGGAAAATCAATTATGTCTACCTTTAAGACCAAGAAGGAATTTTGGTGCGACATTCTTAAAGATGCTGCCTACAATGGTAAGAAGAGTAAGGAGACTATCTATATTCCTCACACAGGAAAATGGATTTCAGTAATTGTAGATCAGGCCGCAAGTAAAGGAAAAGTTGCAATAATTTTCGAGGATGTCACAAAAGAAAGAATGACATCTGAAAGGCTGGGCAGAGAGTGGCGTACAGATGACCTTATCATTAACTGTACGAAGCTTTTACACAGTGGAATGCCTTATGAGGAATCAATACAATCTCTTTTACAGACTGTCGGCGAAGCTATTGGTGGAGAGAGGCTTTACATTGTTGAAACTACTGATGGAGAGCACTTTAGTCAGACCTTTGAGTGGTGCGATGAAGGTGTTGAGACCAATATTGATAAATTCCAGAATCTTACCAGAGAGAATATGATCAACTGGGAAGATGAGTTTATTGGTGCTTTTAATATTATCATTGATAACCTTGAGAATCTGAAGGATAGCCATCCTAGAATGTATAGAATTCTTTCAGAATACAATATCAAAAACCTTGTAGAGGTGCCTATTTATGACGAGGGTCAGTTGATGGGCTATCTGGGTGCCACTTTACATAAGACAAATATTGGCTTTGATATCAGACAGCTGGTGGAGACCATTTCTTATTTCCTTTCATCTGTCATTAGTCGTAAAAGACTTTTGGATGAGCTTGAGGAAAAGAGTGTATATGACAGTCTCTGCGGCGTAAAGAACAGAAATGCCATGGAGCTTGTGGTGAAGAGGCTAAAAGAAAGACATTCAGAAGTTGGTATAATGTTTGCGGATGCAAATGGACTGAAACATGTAAATGATACTCAGGGTCATGAAGCAGGCGACAGGCTGTTAAAGCGTCTTAGCAAGATGCTGGAAAACGCCTTTGGAAAAGATTATGTATATCGTGCTGGTGGCGATGAATTCGTGGTTATAGCTACTAGATACGACAAGGATACGTTTGAAAAGATGTGTCTTGACGTAAGACAGCAGTTTGAAGATGCCGACGGTATTTCTGTTGCCACAGGCTGGGCCTGGTCATCATCCTCGGTAAACATTGAAGAGGTTACCAAGGAAGCAGATAAGGCCATGTATGAAGATAAGGCCAATTATTATAGGAAAAATAATAGAAGACGTGAAAGAAGCTCCTGATGAACAGGAGCTTCTTTTATCAATAACATATGTAATTAAATTACGCAAGAGCTGCAGTGATGATAGACATTGAGTAAACCTCAATAGCGTTGCATCCACGAGAAAGGTCATTGATTGGAGCATTAAGACCAAGAAGAATAGGGCCATATGCTTCAAAGTTACCCATTCTCTGAGCAATCTTGTATCCAAGGTTACCAGCGTTAATGTCTGGGAAGATAAATGTATTAGCATGTCCGGCAACAGCTGAACCAGGAGCCTTCTGCTTAGCTACCTTTGGAGAAACAGCTGCGTCAAACTGTAATTCGCCATCGATTGGGATATCAGGATATCTCTCCTGAGCCTTCTTAGTTGCGTTCTGCATCTTTGTTACTGTGTCGTCCTTAGCAGATCCCTTTGTAGAGAATGAAAGGAAAGCAACCTTAGGATCTACGCCAAATCTTCTAGCGCATCCAACAGTCTCGCCACAGATCTCAACAAGCTCATCCTCGTTAGGATTGATGTTGATACCACAGTCAGCCATTGCAATAACCTCGTTCTCGCCTGTAGCTGCAGGACGAACAAGGATAAAGCATGAAGAAACGATAGAGTTCTCAGGCTTTGTCTTGATGATCTGAAGAGCTGGTCTTACAGTATCAGCTGTTGAATATGTTGCTCCTCCGAGAAGACAGTCGCCAAGCCCCATCTTTACAAGCATTGTTCCAAAATAGTTAGTCTGCTTAAGAATAGGAATAGCCTTCTCAGGAGTCATTCCCTTGCTCTTTCTTAATTCGCAGAACTGCTCAACCATCTCATCGAACTTTTCGAAGTTCTCAGGGTCGATAATCTTAGCACCTCTGATGTTGTATCCAGCAGACTCTGCTGATTTAATAATCTCTTCCTCGTTACCTAAGAGAATTGGTTTAATAAAGTTTCCAGCCAGAAGTCTTGAAGCTGCCTCAAGAATTCTTGGGTCAGATCCCTCTGGGAAAACGATAGTCTTTGGGTTAGCCTTAAGCTTTTCAATCATATCACCAAATCCGTACATTTATTTATCCTCCTTTTTATCGGGTTTAATCTATGTAAGCGCATACATTTCTTAAGCGCAATTGGGATTATAGTCCTTATAAAATCAAAAAAACTTGATTTCAGTCAAAAATAGTGAAAAATATAGTGATAATTCCCAAAAAACATTGATTATTTTTTAACTATATTATATACTTTGACTATTTTTTAACTATAATAATCCAATCTGATTTGTGTTAGAATACTCTTATTATAACTGAAAGGAACGCTAACTTATGAATATGAATCCAATGATGCTTATGCAATTACAGCAAAGGCTTGGCCTTTTTCAGCAGGATCATCCCAAGGTAATGCCATTTTTCCAGGCTGTAGCAGCTAATGCTCTTGAAGAGGGCACTATCTGTGAGATGAAAGTCGTTACTCCAGAAGGCAAGACACTGGAATCCAATGTTAAGCTTACTGCTAATGATATCGAGACCCTTAAGATGCTTCACGATATCAACAAGCCTTGATAAGACAATTATAGCTCTTTTTCATAAAAACCGCCCTTGTCCACAAAGCCAACATGTGAAAGGTAAGCTTTGTGGTTGAGGTCGGAGCCTTTGTAAATAACCTTGCTTATTCCTTCCTGGGCAAGCTTTTCATATAAGAACTTTCCGATTGAAAAGTCCCTGTATTCTGGGATTGAATAGTCTAATAACAGTTCAAGATTCTTATCTTCTTTTTTTCCTACAGCAATTCCAACTGGTTTTCCATTATTGCAGATCATATAAGAAGCGTTAGCGCTATCAAAGTTTGTGTCAATTCCAGGGAAACATTTCTCGATGTCCTGACGATAGAGATCAACAAGATAGTTAAAAAGAGATCCGCGGTCATCAGTTTTAACAAAATCGTAGCTAACCTTGGTATTACTGAGTTTGATAAGGTAGTAAATGTTGATAAGCACAAGGCAAAGATTCATAAGAGCTGTTGGATATGAGTGGATAATAAACGCATAGATTGTGAAAATTGTGCTTCCGATGGTGTTAACTATTCTAAGCTTAACAACTGATACCATTAAGAATGATACCAGCACCAGAGCAGAGCCCAGATATCCAAAGGCTTCAATAAGTGTTGATGTGTTCATAAGTACCTCCAAAAACAAGAATAAACTTAATATTGTATCTTAATACACAATTAATGGTATTATTAATATGTATCTATTGTCTAGCGTAAATGCTTTAGGAGGGTAAAAAATGCAGGATTACCAAAAGCTCCAATACTCTAGAAACAGCAACGTAATAATGAGATATACCAAAGGACATTTTATTACTCCACATTCACATGTCAACTACTATATTGATATGTGCGATGCCAAGGCAAGAATGAAGGAAGCAAGAGCAGCCGGCGAGTCATTGGCTGAGATGTATATGTCTTCAGACGTTATTGATACTATTTTGTGTCTGAATGGCACAGAGGTTGTGGGCTCTTATATGGCTGACAAGCTCACTGAAGCAGGAATTCTTTCCATGAATTCCCATAAGACAATGTATATTACAGGACCTGAGTACACAGGTGATGGCCAGATCCTTTTTAGAGAGAGCAATCAGCATATGATAAGGGGTAAAAAAGTCCTTATCCTTATTGATTCTGCTACTACAGGCGGAACTTTAAGAAGTGCTCTTGAATCAGTAAGATTTTACCAGGGCGAGATCGTGGGAATTTCTGCGATTTTCTCAGTGGCTACACAGATTGAAAATATTCCGATCAGAGCTCTTTTTACAATGAGAGATCTTCCGGATTATGCTAGCTATGCTCAGGATTCATGCCCACTTTGCAGAGAGGCAGTTAAGATAGATGCCATCTGTAATGGCTTTGGTTATTCAACATTTCAATAATTATGCAAAAAAGCCTTTTCTTTTGAGAAAGATGTGGTAATGTATTTAGAAGAAACTAAATAAAAATAAGTAGTAAGTGCAGGGGAATTTATTATGAAAAAATACAGCGAAATGACTGCTGAAGAGCTTATTGCTGAAAAGACCAAGCTTTCTCAGGAGTACAAACAGTGGCAGGCCAAGGGACTTAAGTTTGACATGAGTAGAGGCAAGCCCTCAATTGAGCAGTTGAACCTTTCAATGCCTATCTTCGATATCCTTGATGGCAAATCACTTATGAAGTGCATGAATGGTGTAGAGACCAGAAACTATGGTTGCCTTGAGGGAATCGTAGAAGCACAGCACCTGATGGCTGAGATTATGGATTGTCAGCCAGAGCAGGTTATCGTATGTGGTAACTCATCTCTTAATATCATGTTTGATACTGTTGCCCGTGGCTACATGTTTGGCTTTGGCGGCTGCACTCCATGGTGCAAGCTGGACAAGGTTAAGTGGCTTTGCCCTGTTCCGGGTTATGACAGACATTTCGCTATTACTCAGCATTTCGGCTTCGAAATGATAAATATTCCTATGTTGGAAGATGGTCCGGATATGGACATGATCGAGGATCTTGTTTCTAAGGACGATTCCATCAAGGGTATCTGGTGTGTTCCTAAGTATTCTAATCCTCAGGGAATTGTTTATTCTGATGAGGTTGTTCGCAGAATGGCTAATCTTAAGCCTGCTGCTAAGGATTTCAGAGTATTCTGGGATAATGCCTACGCTGTTCACCATCTGTACAAGGAGAAGTGCAAGATTCTCAATATTCTTCACGAGTGTGAAGAGGCAGATAACCCTAGCCTTGCATTTATGTTTGCTTCTACTTCAAAGATTACCTTTGCAGGTGGAGGAATTGCAGCTATTGCCTGCAATAACTTAAACCGTCAGGAGCTCAAGAAGACTCTGACTGTTCAGACAATTGGTTTTGATAAGATCAATATGCTCAGACATGCCCGCTACTTTATGGACGTTGAGTCTGTAGAAGAGCACATGAAGAAGCATGCTAAGATCTTAAGACCTAAATTTGAGCTTGTTATAAGCACTATGGAGAGAGATTTGGCGCCAGCAGGCTGCGGATCATGGATCTCACCTAAGGGTGGCTACTTCATAACTTATGATGCACCTAAGGGTACAGCTTCACGTATCGTAGAGCTTGCTAGAGAGGCAGGAGTTATCCTTACTCCAGCTGGAGCACCATTCCCTTATCATATGGACCCTAATGACTCAGTAATAAGATTTGCACCATCATTACCTCCAATCTCAGAGTTGGAGCAGGCCGCAGATATATTTACCGTTTGTGCAAGGATTGCGTATATTGAAAGGCTTCAATATTCTAAGTAAAGTATGAAAAAACATCCGATTTATTATAGTTTAGTAGTTTTAACAGTGATTTTGGGAGGGTTATTGTGGTACTACAATGACCCTATTTTTGATGGAAAGAGCAAGGACGCAGCTTTGGATAGTACTAGCTCTTTTCTTGACGAAGAATTTTCCAAAGAGGCGGAGGCCATTCTGGAATCAGCGTTATTCAAGTCTTCCGAAGACGTGACAGTTATTACTGGTGAGGACGAGGATGAGCTTGTTATCGAAGTGATTTCTGCAGATGGCGGTGAAAAGAACTATACCTTTGTTTATTACGACGAGACATTTTCTGCTATTTATACCCCAGATCACTGGAAGATTATCGATTCTTATAAAATAACAAGTGCTTCTGATATGGAAGTGATCTGTCAGGCTCTGATAGACATTCACCCTGTTCATGGAGCTGATATGGTTAGCTACAGATCAGCCGATGATATGGCCTATGAATGGCTTCAGCACAATGTGGCCTATGAGTATCTTCCAGAAGACAACGCTTGGCGCGCAAAATGTAAGGACGTGGATTTTAACCCTGAGGATCAGGGCAAGACCTTCTATGAAATCTATGAAGAAAGAACTGGTGAGGAGTTCGACTTTAGTTTATTTGTAAATTAAAGGATATATAGAATGATAAAAGTTGACCTTGTGACTGGCTTTTTGGGGGCTGGTAAGACAACATTTATAAAAGAGTATGCTAAATTCCTGAAGGATTGTGGAGAAAAGATCTGCATAGTTGAGAACGATTACGGTGCTGTCAATGTTGATATGGTTCTTTTACAGAATCTGCTTGATGATAACTGTAATCTGGAGATGGTTGTAGGCGGAGATGGCAAAGATGCTCATCAAAGGCGCCTTAGGACCAAGCTCATATCGATAGGTATGAGTGGCTATGACAGAGTGATAATCGAACCTTCGGGAATTTTTGATATGGATGAATTCTTTGACATTCTCCACGATGAGCCACTGGACAGGTGGTATGAGGTGGGCAGTGTCATTGCTGTTGTGGATGCGACCTCTTGTCTGGAGGTCTCAGGAACCTCTGAGTACGTTTTTATGTCTGAAGTAGCTTACGCTGGCAAGATTATTCTTAGCAAAAGCGAAAATGCAGATTCTGACAAGATCTGTGAGCATATCAATTCGGTCATGGAAAAATATGACTGTAAATCAAGATTTGATGCTCATCAGGATTTCTTTTCCAATAAAATCAATGAATTTAATGAAGACGACTTTAAGAAGATTCTGGACGCCGGCTACAGAAAGGCTTCCTTCGTTAAGCTCCCTGTAGAAGAGGACGCCTATGATTCTCTTTTCTATTTTGATGTGGAGATTGGCACAGCCAGATTACAGGAAATCGTAAAAGAGCTATTTGCAAAGCCTGAAGTTGGAAGAGTGAGGCGAGTAAAGGGAGCTATAAATACTGACCAGGGCCAGATTGAAATTAACGCCACCAAAGAAATCACCAATATCACGCCGTTAAAGAGTGAAAAGAGTATATTGATAGTGATTGGAGAAAAATTAAATAAAGATTATATAAACAGCCTATTCGCTGATTATTGCTCAGTTGTAAGTTTATAAGGGAGAAAGAGGATATGATCAAAAGGTATAAAATAGGGAATCCAATTCCAACAGATTCAGTGGTAAAAGAAATTGAGATAGAGCAGGGAAACATCCCTTTTTGGAATGTTGACCAGAATGGTAAATCTATTTTTTGTTCTCTTGATGAGGATGAAGTTGTATATGGACTTGGAGAAACAATCAGAGGAATTAATAAAAGAGGATGGATCTATGTGAGCAATTGTTCAGATGATCCAAATCATACTGAGGATAAGAGATCTCTTTATGCTGCTCAGAATTTCTATGTTATATACAGTGCCAACAAGAGCCTTGGTATGTATGTTGATACTCCTGGAAAAGTCACATTTGATATTGGATATAGTGATCATGACACTTTCAAGATTACGTTTGATGATTTTGATGCGAACATATATGTAATTGAAGGAAATGGCGTAAAAGAGATTATCAAAGAATTCAGAGAGCTGATTGGCAGAAGCTATGTTGCTCCAAAGTGGGCCTTTGGTTTTGGACAGAGCAGATGGAGCTACATGAACGAGGACGAAGTTAGAGAAGTTCTTTCTGAGTATGAGAAGTGTGATATTCCAATAGACAGTATCTATCTTGACATTGATTATATGGAAAGATATAAGGACTTCACGATAGATAACGACCGTTTTCCTAAATTCCCAGAATTTGTCAGTGAGATGAAGGCTAAGGATGTTCATCTTGTTCCAATTATAGATGCCGGAGTTAAGATTGAAGACGGCTATGATGTATACGAAGAAGGCGTTAAGAACGACTACTTCGTTAAGAAAGAAGATGGAGAGCGCCTGGTTGCGGCTGTTTGGCCTGGCAAGGTACATTTCCCGGATTTCCTTGATGAAAATGCAAGAAAATGGTTTGGCCTTAAGTATAAGAGGCTTGTGGATATGGGAATTGACGGCTTCTGGAATGATATGAATGAGCCTGCTATTTTCTACACAGAGGATCATTTACAGGAAGTTTTCCAGAAAATCAAGTGCTACGAGAATCAGAATCTTGATATTAACAGCTTTTTTGACTTCAGAGGCTGTGTAGAGTCCATCAGTAATAACGATGAGGATTACAGAAGATTCTATCACAATTACAAGGGCCAGAAGATCAGGCACGACAAGGTCCACAACCTCTACGGCTACAACATGACAAGGGCTGCGGGTGAGGCCTTTAAGGAAATCGCTCCAGATAAGGAAATCCTCATGTTCTCAAGATCTTCTTATATAGGAATGCACAGATACGGCGGTGTTTGGTGCGGAGATAACAAATCTTGGTGGAGTCATCTTCTTCTTAATATTCAGCAGATGCCGGGACTTAACATGTGCGGATTCCTTTATTCTGGCGCAGATGTTGGCGGATTTGGCGCTGACGTTACAGAAGATCTGATGCTTAGATGGGTGGCCTTTGCAATATTCACACCATTGTTCAGAAATCACTCAGCTATGGGCACCAGAAGGCAGGAATTCTACAGATTTAAGAATAAAGAGGCCTTTAAGAATCTGGTGGAGCTTAGATATTCACTGATTCCTTACCTGTACGAGCAGTATCTTGAGGCCATTAATGGCAATAAGCTCTTGTTTACACCTCTTTCCTTTGAGTATCCAGAGGATAAAAGAGCTTTTGAAGCAGAGGATCAGCTCTTTGTGGGCGACAGCATAATGGTGGCACCTGTTTACAAGCAGAATACAACAGGTAGATATGTCTATCTTCCAGAGGAGATGAAGCTCTTTAGATTCAGGTCTTTTGAGGACTATGATGAAGAAGTCCTTGGAAAGGGCGATCACTACGTGAAGTGCGGATTAAATGAAGTCCTTATTTTTGTGAGAAAGGGCTGCGAACTTCCACTTTACAAGCCTGCTAAGAGAGTAGCTCTTTTGGATAAAGAACCAGCCAAGACAATCAGTTTTTGATGTACAATAAATATGTAGGGATAACTTTGTTTTAGCAAAGGAGGCCGGGAATATGGAGTCGATGTATCAAGGGGCAGAAGGGATGCTTCGGTATCTCGTTGAATTTTCAACGCTACTACTAGAGCTATTTGGTATCTGTATTTTGGTATTTACTGCGGTCAAGAGCTTTATCTTTTGGCTTAAGAAGGATGATTCCATCAGACTGCAGCTGGCGCAGGGAATTGCGCTGGCGCTGGAGTTTAAGCTTGGAGGAGAGGTTCTAAGGACTGTTGTGGTGCGAGAATGGGCAGAACTAGGCATTCTTGGCGCCATCATAATCCTAAGAGCCATGCTGACCTTCCTTATTCACTGGGAAATCAAGAACGAGAAAAAAGAGCTTGCAAAATAGAACAAACGTTCATATAATGATATTACATCGAACAGATGTTTATCGCCATAGGGACATCTGATTTGAGGAATATCGATGTAGAATGGTTTGTTGATATGAGTAGGATTATTGATAATGTAGATGTTATATGCGAGCACAAGGCAGACGGAAGCGTTATTCCTATGCGGTTTCGGCTGATGAACGAAGACGGCATTTATGAGGCTTACACCATCAAAGGGTATAGACAGATCTTTCGCAAGGAATGCTACACAACCCCAGATGGAGTCACGGTTTGCAGCAAGGATAAGGTGTACGAGTGCAGAGTGCTTATTCTTGACCTGTATAGGACGGTCCGACTGTACTTCAACACTGATAAATGCTCCTGGAGGATCGCGATTTAGGTTCATTTACTGGGTTAACAGCATGTTTTTTTAAATAATCCCACAAATATGGGAAGAAATGTTCATTTTTTGACGAGAAAGTGGTTGACACAAGGTTTTAAGTGGTATACGCTTTAATAGTAGTTTATTGTTCGTTAAAACAATAAAGTGTTTTCAAAAAACTTATGAGGAGGTTCAGAGAATGAACAAAACAGAATTAGTAGAAGCTATCGCAAAGCAGACTGGCCTTACAAAGGCTGCATCAGAGAAGGCTGTTAAGGCTTTCACAGAGACAGTTACTAAGGAGCTCAAGAAGAAGGGCAAAGTTCAGCTTGTTGGATTCGGAACATTCGAGACTGCTAAGAGAGCAGCTAGAACAGGTAAGAACCCTCAGACTGGCGCAGCTATCAAGATTCCTGCAGCTACAGTTCCTAAGTTTAAGGCTGGTAAGGCTCTTAAGGACGCTGTTAATAAGAAATAATTAAAACAAATAATTAGCCGGGGTGTATATTTAATATGCACCCTGGCTTTTTTGTTGCCCTTAATTTCATTAAATCTTGTATTCATGCTTGATATCAAATTTTCTTTCGAGAGCATTCATCATAATGCTCATGGCCAGATTGGCCTTTTTCTCCAGATCATTGTGTATAGATCTAAGGCCCACACCATAGGGCTGATCATTGTCATCCCCCGATATAACGAGAATATTGTCAGCTGGCGCATATTGCAAAAGAGCTGTACCTAAAAATGTACCCAGAGCCAGGAGCTTTTTGTTCTTTAAGGATGATAGCTCTTTTTTATTAAGCTCTGAAAAGATCAGGGCCCTTCCTTTTGGAACCGCTGATGAAATGTAGGTCTGATAGCCTTCATTGTGGTATTTGTCAGTTACCAGATAGAAATCCTTGCCTAAAGTGTCGCCGGCCTTATTTACAAGCTTCTCAATATCAGAGTGGATCTGGTAAAAGAGAAAGTCGTTGATCATCATATCAAGGCAGAGCACAGGAACGTAGTAGCTTCCAGAGATCTTCTTGAAATCATGCTCCTTAAGATCTATGGCGATGATGCCGTCTAACCCTTGAATTGGCTCGTATTCCTCAAGATCGGGCTCAATAGGAAGAAGGAGGCAGTTAAACTTCATTCTTCCGAACCTTTCTGCCAGCAGGTTAACAAGATTCATGATCTCGATATTCCTGGAGGGAGTAAGGGAATCCAGGCTATAGATAATGCCAAGAGAATAGGAATTCTTCTGGCTTCCTGTATTCTTATATTTCTCTGGAATGCTGTAATTAAGAAGATTGGCCACCTGAAGAACTTTTTTCCTGGTAGCTTCGCTTATCTTGGTGCCTTCCTTATCGTTTAATACATATGAAACTGTAGCCACTGAAACTTCAGCCTTTTTGGCGATATCTCTTACTGTTGCCTTCTTTTCCTGTGCCATGGTGTCTATCCTCGCTTGGGTTAACATGTTAACCTAATGGTATCAGAATTATCGGATGTTGACAAGAGGCTCCCAAAGTGTTATGAATAATTTATCAGTTAAGTTAACAAGGTTAACAAAATCCAAAACGGAGGGAATTTTATGAAAAAGGGAAGATTTTTGACTAGAGTAATGACACTTGTAATCAGCACAGTTCTTACAGTTTCTGCATTAACCGGTTGCGGAAGCAAGGCATCAGCAGAGGGTACAGACAATACCAACAGCGCTGGTGACACAATTACAGTAACATTCATGAACCAGGATGAAACTCTTGGAACAGCCACAACAACTTCAGGCGTAGCCCTTGATAAGTCAGCTTACGAGGCATTTGAAACAGTAGATGGCGCAGAATTCAATGGCTGGTTCGAGACACCTACATATCTTGAGAGCAGCAAAAAAGATCCATCAGTAGATACATTTACAAAGGACACCACACTTTACGGCGATTTCAGAAGCACAAACGTAACTGAGGATACACGTAAGTGGTATATCGCAGGCACTTCCACAAAGGGAACCCTTGCACTTAACAACTGGGCGGCTTCTCTATCTGATGAGGAAAAAGAGCAGTTTGAGCTTAAGGCAACAGGCAACACCAATGAATTTGTCCTTACAATAGATCTTTTCGAAGGCGATCAGTTCCAAATCATTCCTGATTGGTCATGGGATGGACAGAAGGGATTCGGCAAGTTCACTGATATTGACGAGTCTCAGATGGAGAACGCCGGAGGACTTGGCGGAACAGCAGATACATCTAATGTACAGGTTAAGGTTGATGGCAACTACACAATCACTCTTACAACAAACCCTGATAACGCAGCCCAGGACACACTTTCAATTGTTAGAAATTCAGATCCTTTGACAGATGGCGCAGAGGTTGAGAGTGAGCCATTTGCTCCAACAGAGGACACCAAGGTATTCGTAAAGGGCAGCTGGGTAGCTGACTGGTCAGATCTTCAGGAGCTCGATAGAGAGGCTGGAACTAACACTTACACAATCACAATGGACCTTAAAGCTGACACAGAGCTCTGCTTCTCAGTATTTGAGAAGGATGAGGACGCAGGAGTTGTTCTTAAGGAAGAGAATGTAACTTCTGACAAGGCTCTCCTTGCAGAAAACGGCAACAACATCCAGATCCTTGAGGATGGAACATATACATTCACAGTCAACCTCGATGATATGACTGTAGAAATTACTAAGTAATCGGGGGACCAGAATGAAACAGCATGCTTTACAACACATCGTGGATTCGGCGTATTGCTTCCCTGTGTCCAAGGATGAGATCACAATAAGGCTTAGGACCGCCACAGGCGACGTTGAGAGGGTCTGGGTTATCTACGAGAGCAAGTACAAGATCGCTCAGTCCCAGGAAAAGCTTGAGATGGCCAAGGCCTTTGAGGGTGAGCTATTTGACTACTACAGCGTGACCCTTAAGCTTAAGGACACGCGCCTTGCTTATGTTTTCTACATCTACGATGGCCAGGATTACTACTATTTCTCAGAGGACGGAGCCACCAAGGACTACGATTTTGAGAAGAGCTACTACAACTTTTTCCAGTACCCATACATCAACGAGGCAGATATTCTCGGCAAGGTTAACTGGTTAAGTAACGCCAGCTTCTACCAGATCTTCATCGACCGCTTCAACATCGGCGATAAAGACAAGGACATGAGCTATATCAACATGAAATGGGGCGATAAGCCCCTTCCCAAGAGCTTCGCAGGCGGCGATCTCAAGGGAATCATCGACAAGCTGGACTATATCAAGGGAATTGGCTGCGATGCCCTATATCTGACGCCAATCTTCAAGTCTCCATCCAACCACAAGTACGACATTGTGGACTATTTCCAGGTGGATGAACAGTTTGGCAACAGTCAGGATCTCCATACCCTGGTAAAAGAGCTACATAACCGAGGAATGAAGATCGTGCTGGACGCAGTATTTAACCACGTCAGCGAGCACAACGAGAAATTCGCAGATGTTGTCCAAAAGGGCAGAGAATCTGAGTATTTTGACTGGTTCGTGATAGACGGCGACCTGCCCACCAAGGAACCTCTTAACTACGAGGTTTTTGCAGGATGTAAGTACATGCCAAAGTGGAACACCTCTAACAGCGCTGTACAAGACTACCTGATGTCGATAGCTCTTTTCTACATCAATGAATTCGACATAGATGGCTGGCGCCTTGATGTATCAGACGAAATCAGCCACGACTTCTGGAGGAGATTCAGGAAGGAAGTGAAGGCAGCCAAGAAGGATGCGGTGATCATCGGCGAAAACTGGCATGATGCCTCCAACTACCTTAGGGGTGATCAGTACGACAGCATCATGAATTACGCATTTACTAAGGCAGCCCTTGACTATTTCGCATATAATAAAATGGATGCGGCCCACATGGCCCGCAAATTGAACGATATCCTTGCCCGCAACACAGATACTGTCAACGACATGATGATGAATCTTTTGGACAGCCACGATACAGACAGATTCTACAGTGAGGTAGGAGAGGACAATGACAAGCTTCACGCAGCGCTGGCTCTTTTGTACCTGTTCCCAGGCGAGCCTTCAATATTCTATGGCACAGAGGTCTATACCCCAGGCGGCTATGATCCTGACTGTAGACGGTGCATGGATTGGGAGGCTGCAGGCCAGGACCTTGAGGTAAAAGAGCTAATTAAGAAGCTTTCAGACGTCAGAAAGAAATGCGAGTTTTCTTCTGAAGGAACAAGAATCTATGCTTCAGAGGATGGAAGGCTTTTGTGCATCGAAAGACATGGGAAAAAGTCAGATGCAAGGCTCTACATCAATCAGACAGATAAACAGGGTATAGATAGAGAAATACAGGTAGATCCCATGGGATTTAAGCTGTTTGTAAACGGAGGAGAGATGGTATGAAGTATATGAAAAAAGCAATAAGCCTTGTGCTGGCATCATCTATGGTGGTAAGCATGGCGGCTTGCGGAAAAAGTACAGACAAGACTTCCGGGGATGCTACAAATGGAGACGTGATAACACTGCGAATACTGGAAAATGATACAGCTAAGCAGGAAGGATACCTTGATGAGCTTATAAATGCGTTCAATGAAGCCTACAAGGGCAAGGGAATCCAGGCTGTCGACGCCAATATGGACGAATACAGCAATCTGGCGGAAAACGGCCCTTATGGCTATGGCCCTGATGTTCTTTATCAGGCCAACGACAAGCTTATGACCTACGCAGAGGACAAGCATATCCTGGCTCTTAACAAGGACGACTTCGAGTGCGCAGCGTATACTCCAGATGAGGCATGGGATGCTTTCACAATTTCTGTGGATGGAAGCCAGTACACCTGCGCTGTTCCTGTAAATGTTCAGGAGCCTATGCTCTTTTATAGAAAAGACATGCTTCCAGAGGATTGGGAGCTTAGCTGGGATAATAACGGTAATCAGACTCCGGATTTCTTCGAGGATTTCAGCTTCCTTTATCGTTATTCCAAGCAGATCTACGATGAATCAAATGGCCAGAAGTTTGGCCTTGTTGCTCCTTGTAATGACCTTTATATGATGGCTGAGTTCATATTCTCCTATGGTGGATATGTGTTTGGCAAAGATGAGAATGGCCTTTATAACGCAGAGGACATCGGTTTTAACAAGGGCGAAGCTGCCAAAGGAATGCTTGCTCTTAGACAGTTTGCCGGTGTTATGAGCGAAGAGTGCATCGATGATTCCATTGGGCAGAACAGATACTCCAAGGTGGCAGATGGTACGTATTTCTGCTCTATATCTACACCTGACACATATGTCTTATTCCATGACAGACTTGTCGATGTTTATAAATCTGAGGGACTTGGTGACGAAGAAGCGGACCAGAAGGCCACAGAGAATCTTGGAATGATTGAGCTTCCACGCTCAATGCCTGGAGATGGAATTCTGTCAGGCGAGTCACCTGTAGTAGACACAGTTGTCATGGGCGGAGTTAATGGCTATGGAATTAGCGCCTATACGGAGCACAAGGAAGCCTGCATCGAATTCGTGAACTTCGCAACAAGCCATGAAATGATCAAAAAAAGATCAGAGATCTTAGGAATTGCGCCTACAAGATCAGATGTAGCCCAGGAAATGGGTGGCACAACCGAGATGATATTTGAAAGCCTCAATGCCGGCCACATTTACCTTATGCCTTCAATCAAGGCTGTAGACCAGATCTGGGACCCAATGCGCACGCTCCTTAGTGATGTGGCAAAGGACGCATTCCGTGAGAAAAACGGAGAGGCAATAAAATACCTGGATGACGCTACTATGCAGGATGCACTGGATAACGCATCAAACAGTATCTACGATGCGATCTTTACCCTGTCTAACTAAGTACCAAGGGAGCAAGACTTATGAAATCTAGCAAAATTAAGACCAAATGCTCCTATATCATCATGGGGCTTGGTCAGTTCCTATATGGACAGAGGATAAAGGGCCTTCTCTATATGGCTATACTTGCGCTTTATTTGTGGTATCTTTTCACCGCAGGTATCAGCGATATGGCAGGATTCTTCACTCTGGGAACGGTAGAGGGTGATCCCTGGTTGGGAATTAAGGGCGATGACTCAATCATAATGATGCTTAGAGGAATTCTCTCATTTATGATTTTCATCGCAGTGATTATCTTCTATCTCTCCAACCTAAAAGATATAAAGAATACAGAAAAGCTGGTGGAACAGGGCAGACCTGTTCCTGGCTTTTACAGATCACTGATTTCCTTTGTGGACAGGAAATTCTACGTTGTAGCTCTTTTCCTGCCTGTTGTGGGAGTCGCCATATTCAACGTCCTTCCAATCATATTCATGATACTCATCGCCTTTACCAACTACGGCGGAGATATCATTCCTCCTAAGCTTGTGGACTGGATAGGACTTGGGAATTTCAAGCAGATCCTCTCACTTTCAGGCATTAAGGATACTTTTGTTAAGATCCTTGGCTGGAACATCACCTGGGCTGTCTGCGCCACCGCCCTTAACTACTTTGGTGGTCTGTTCTTAGCTCTTTTGCTCAATAAGAACTGCGTAAAGGGCAAGACCTTCTGGAGAGCATTTCCAATCATCGCCTACGCGGTGCCAGGATTCATCACGCTTCTGGGCTTTAAGTTCATGTTCTCCTACGGCGGCCCCATCAACTATTACATTAAGATGTTCGGCGGCAACAGCATAGGCTTTCTTGATATCGACGCAGGCTGGATGGCCAGAATAATCGGCCTTCTCGTCAACGCCTGGATCTCGATTCCAACGTCCATGCTGCTGGCTACGGGAATTCTTTCTAATATGAATAAAGAGCTATATGAGGCAGCCAGCCTTGACGGCGCCGGAAGATGGAAGATGTTCACCAAGCTGACGCTGCCATTTGTGGTCTTTTCAACTACCCCAACCCTGATCACAAGCTTTGTGGGCAACTTCAACAACTTTGGCGTGTTCTACTTCCTAAGAGGCGGAATGTACCTTGACGACTACTTCCTGGCCAGCGACACGGACCTTTTGATCAACTGGCTCTACAACCTGTCCATAGACAACAACTACTATGGCATCGGAGCCGCTGTCAGCCTCATAATATTCATTATCACGTCCGTAATCTCTCTGACAGCCTACGTTAATTCATCAGCATTTAAGAAGGAGGATACATTCAGATGAAAAAAGAAAAGCTATCTGAAGTCATAATCACATATGTGGTTCTGATACTGGTTTCCTTCGTGTTTTTCTTCCCAGTGCTGTGGCTTGTCTTGGCTTCATTTTCCGCATCGGGATCAATCTACGATTTTGACGGATTCTTCCCAAAGAGCTATAGCGTAGCGACCTACGTTAAGCTATTTAGCGACACTGCCATGTACGATTACCCCAGCTGGCTTAGGAATACACTGTTCGTGGCTACATTTTCCTGCGTAATCTCTACGGTTCTGGTGATACTAACTGCCTACACCATGAGCCGCTTCAGATTCAAAATGCGTAAGCCCCTCATGAAGACCACCCTGGTCCTTAGCATGTTCCCAAGCTTCATGGGAATGACCGCTGTGTACCTGATCATGATCAACTTCAACATGATCAACAACCTCTGGAGCCTTATCCTGATCTATTCAGCCGGTGCTCCAATGGGATATCTGGTGCAGAAGGGCTACTTTGACACCATCAGCAATTCAATATATGAAGCAGCCAGAATCGACGGGGCGTCAAATCCAACCATATTCTGGAGGATCACACTTCCTTTGTCCAAGCCAATCCTGGTCTACACGGCACTGACCTCATTTGCATGGCCCTGGAGCGATTTCATCCTTCCTAACATGCTCCTCAAGAACCGAGACCTGTGGACCGTGGCTGTAGGGCTTACCCACCTTGGAGAGACTGAATTCTCAAGGTTCGCAGCTGGCGCCATATTTATCGCTGTGCCAATCGTAATCCTGTACTTCTCATTGTCCAGATTCCTTGTGGCAGGCGTATCCGACGGCGCTGTTAAGCAGTGATCACGATTGACATTCACTGAGATGAGATTGGGTAAAAGAACTATGAAATAAAGATTAATTAGAAAAGACGGCTACTGTTATATGAACAGCGGCCGTCTTATTTATATGTATAAGTTATATAACTGATATAACATATATATTATGCTGACATGTTAAAGTCCCTATAGCTTTGCGCCACAAGCTTTCGCTTGCTTTGCCCAATATTCAAGCCTGAATGAGTATATGATTTTTATAAACGGTTTGCAATACATTTTTGGATTAATTAACGGCGTTTATAGAGGGGACTTTGCGGACAAAGAGCTGGCTAAGAGGTTTTTGAAGAGCATAAAGTGATTTGAAGACAGTATTTGCCGATATTTGTTATATAATATAATATATAACGCTTTATTGGAGGGCAGCTCATGCGTTCAGAAGACGAAATCAGAAAAAAGCTTCAGGATGAAATCGACATTTATCTCACATGTCCCAAATTCTCAGTGGACGAACATGCGCATAACATCACTATGCTGGCGTGGGTAGTTGACGTGTCTGACCAGGAGCTTAGTGACATGATCCGAGACGCAGAGAGCGCATTTTCATGATAGGAGCGCATTTATGGATAAAAACCTACCATCAAAGCCCGCCAAAAAAGAAATCAAAATAGACCCCAACTCCAAAGTGGAGATCATTAAAAGAGCCCCCGATGAGCTGATTGCCATGGCTATCCGCGATACGCTTCTTAAAGATGAAGAAAAGCGAAAGCGATAGCTATAGCACAAATAATAATAACTAAAAAGAGCATTACTACTAAATCTCTTGTTAAGTAACAGTATTTGTCTGGTAAAACCTCAAAATCACCATCTTTATCTTCTTTAATGTGTACATCCAGATGATCTCCTGGTCTTAGGCTAGTCTCTGAAGTGTACACATTTTCTTTATACGTATTGCCTTTATAGCAGAACTCTACTTCATAGGTTTCGTAATATTCAAGACCATATCTGTAATGGTGTGTATCTGTTCCAAGACTTCTAATAACTTTTCCTTCGCAAACAACCGCCGTTTTAAACCTGATAATCTGAAAAAGATGCCAGAATACAAATGCGGCAACAAACGGAATACCTATTGCATATGATGCGTTTGACATTTTCTATTTGTTTCCCTCTAGTTTCAAAATGATAATTAACTATCCTACAGCCTTTCCTCATAAAAATCAATTGTATAAAACACCATCTGCAACATTTCCCAGCGCTCATCTGTATTATAATTAAAGGGTCTATGATAAACAGGACTCAAAAGGAGATTCGAAGATAGTGTTACACTTAACCATAAAACAATTCGCCAAACAGTTATATGGCGTAGTCTTTGCCATATTCCATAGATTCTAGGGGGAAAAGAACTTTGAAAAGGACCAGAAGATCTATTTCGGATATTTCCAAGCTGAAACTAGCGCTTTCACTAGCTTGCGGCGTTGCCTTGATATTTCTTTTAGCAGGTTGTGGGCGTAGCCAGGAGGAGAAGAACAACCAGGAGATCAAGGAAGCCATGCTGGGCAAGTGGGAGAGCCTTGATAAGGCCTATATCCTTGAAGTGGAGCAGGACCAGCGCCTGACCATCACCCAGAGCCTCTATAATAATGGAAAGCTGGTTCAGCAGAACAACGTCTATCGTGATGACTACGGCTATGCCAATGAACACCTGGATATGAGCTATGGCAACGCGTACTATCTTCTGTATGCTGGGGAAATGACGGCCTTTGCGCCTTTTTATATCGATGGCGACAAACTTCTATTTGAATATGAAGGTGAGTGGATCCGCTTTAATAAAGTCACAGAATCCGGCGCGGCCGCAGGTCATAGCGACCTGTACATCGATATGAGGCTTAAGATTATTGGATTCTGGGCTTCGAAGGATAGAGACTTCTTCCCGAACTTCATGAATGGCGATGGAAACGGTAAATTCATCCTGTGGCTTCCCAAGGGCACAGAGGACGGCCAGAGTGAAAGCGAGAGTGAATACTTTGAAATTACAGATATCGTCCCAGCTTCAGATCTTCCAGATGTAGATGCCAGGGGTCTTGATTACATCATAGTGACCCAGAAGGTTGATGAAATGGGCAATATAGTTGACGGCGAAACCATCTACTACCCTATGTCCTGTGATGATGACACACTGACAATTGTGTATGATGGTGCAATTAAGGAGTGCGAATGCTTGCTCCATGGATATTGATGGCGACAAGCCAAGAGAGGTCATATGTGCGGAAGATATATTTACAATGACAAGGTAACCAAAGAAATTCAAAGATATCTAGAGCTGGAAGGCTCATATACATATAACGACAGCGTCATAACTCCAGCCATGAACGCAGTATCCTTGGTAAAAGACAAAAAGCTTTCAGAAAGCATCGCGATAACAAGCCTATTCTGGGGAATTGTGGGCTATGACAAGAAGCTCATCATTAACGCTAAGTCAGAGTCTGTTGCTGACAAAACCTTGTTCGCAGACAGCTTCATGGCGCGAAGGTGCATATTGCCAGCCGCAGGCTTCTATGAATGGGACAAATCCAAGACCAAATACGAATTCAAAAGAGAAGATACAGGAAGCATCTACCTTGCAGGCCTGTACGACCTTAGTGACAACAAGGACTCCTTCGTGATCCTTACCACCTCTGCGAATGAGTCAATGAAGCCTGTCCACGATAGAATGCCAGTGATGATAGATAAAAAAGACGTCAAAGAGTACCTTTTGGACGCCTCATCAGCACTGGATATGATCAAACAACCAATGCCTCAGTTGGTTAAGTCCAGCGAATATGAGCAACTGAGCTTGTTTGATTGAGAAAGGAAATAGTGATAAATGGTAAAAGAAATAGTAAAAGACCCAATGTTCCTTCAGCAGAAATCAGATATAGCCACAAAAGCTGACAAACAAGTCGTCGAAGACTTGCTTGATACACTGCGCGCCAACCAGGATAGATGCGTTGGAATGGCCGCAAACATGATAGGCGTCCGCAAAAGAATCATCGTCGTAGCGATGGGACCCTTCATATTCCCCATGATCAACCCAGTGATTACAAAGAAAAGCGGAGAATACCAGACGGAGGAAAGCTGTCTTTCCCTGGAAGGCGTGAGACCTTGCACCAGATATAAAGAGATTGAAGTCGATTACCTGGACCAGGACTTCAAGCCACAGCACGGGAAATACAAGGATTTCACCGCGCAGATAATTCAGCATGAAATCGATCATTTCGAGGGAATCTTGATCTAAAAGCTGTTAAAATCCATTAATAAGAAATAACTTATTGCCATCAATAACCAAAATGTATTGGAAATCCATCTCCAATACTGTTAATACTAGTATGAATCAGTATAGAAAGGGGAGTTATACAATGGAATTTAAAGACGTAGTTAAGAACCGTTATTCATGCAAAAAATACAGCGACCGCAAGGTGGACAGAGCAAGACTCAACGCCATCCTTGAGGCAGGCAGACTTGCACCAACCGCCAAGAACCTTCAGGAACAGCGCATTTATGTAGTTGAAACCCAGGAGAACCTCGCCAAGATCGACAACGCGACTCCATGTCGATACGGCGCGCCAACAGTCCTTGTTGTGGCCTTTGATAAGAACAATATCTTCACATATCCAGGTGGCAAAAGAGATTCCGGCGTTGAGGACGCTTCCATCGTAGCAACCCACCTGATGTTGGCGGCAGCCAACGAAGGCGTGGACAGCTGCTGGCTCAACTTCTTCGACCCTGAGAAACTTGCGCAGGACCTGGGCCTTCCAGAGAACGAAGAAATCCTGATGCTCCTTGATCTTGGCTATGCGGCAGAGGGTGCAGGCCCTCTTGACAACCACAACAGTAGAAAAGAGCTATCAGAGACAGTAAGTTATATTTAAGAGAAGTTGTGGCAATTCTATGAGAATAAAAAAGCAGGGGTCAATTCCCCTGCTTTTTTTGTGCTTCTTGTATTTTATCTAGATATTCCATGGCTTTTTCAGACATCTGAGTATTGAATGACATCTTTGATCCACAATGTTCGCATGTTATCTGCGCACCCATGAAATCTCGTGGAATAGCAATGGGCTTACCACATGATGGACATGGAACACTGGCTACTCTTTGAAGTTCTCTTTCTGGCCTATTATCTGGCATCTTCAATCCCCCTAAAATAAAAGACATCTATTTACAAAATATTATAATTCTAACAGACACTATTGCGCCACCATGGGTAATCCTCAATTTCAGAGATTCTTATAGAATTCCACAGCGCCGCTTATTTCGTCTTCTGTAGGATGGCCTTTCTGAATGCCGCCTACTAGCTTGAATGGACCGAAGGTGTCGAAGCCTTTGCACATATAGCGGCCAAGCTCGTTACATTGCTTTTCGGCGGTTATGTCTGCAATGGCGTTGAAGTAGACCTTTACCGGATTTCCTGCAGTGCATATGAAGAATACACCTTTTTGCTCAGGGAGATTGACCTTGGCAAAGTTAAGGAGTTGCTCTGCGAATTTGCTGTAGTAGGCGCCGGAGGCAAAGCCGATTCTATCATACTCTGTCAGGTTGGCTTCGGGCTTTTCTGTGACGTCAATGAGCTCAAGGTCTGGATCAAAGGACTTGATAGCGTCCAGGAGCTTTTTGGTGTTTCCGTGGTGCTTGCTGTAATATACGATTGCTGTCTTTTTCATACGGTTCCTCCTATTATCTTACTGGCGCTGTAACCACCAGGTCCATTGTACCATCGTCGTAGAAGAGCGCAACCATGGGATAATCTGAGTGAAAGTTATTGAAAGCAGATTTGCCAAATTGGTATATGTTAAGCGCATGCTCTGTGTTAAGTCTTTTGCCATAATGCTCAGCCACGGCAAGGAGTTCTTCGTTGCCCAAAAGATAACCGTAGGATGGGGAATTAGCTCTTTTGCCTATGATAGAAGTGATATCCATTATGTATTCATAGTCTGTAACATGAGGAACTGCCTTGGTTGTCTCTTCCAGGGCGGTGTTCACGTAATTAACTCTTATTTCCTGATATGTTCTTGGATAAATGCGATGAATATTGCTAACCGTGGCATCTACGACTTTTTGGCCTATGTAGTCACAAATGTAGTCATATTCTGTCCAGCGGGATTTCATATATCGAGAGCTGCGCGACTTCCTTTCATCTTCCAGCCAATCGGGGTATTTCTGAATGGAAAATGCGTTCTTACCCGGTGTCATCAGGATTTGGCGGCCCAGGGTGTTGTATAGTTTCCATAATACGATTACCAGGACGAGCGCCAGGATAACGTATTTGATCATCCATCTGTGATTGCTATAGAGCCAGGAAAACAGGCTGATGGAAGCAAGTATTATAGGCGGGCCCCAAACCGATATTTTCCATACCATTACATAAAAAATAGCTTTACCAACGGCATCTATGCCTCCAGTGGGTGCAAACTTGCGCGCCAGGGCCCACATCAGGATGTGGCCTACGATAAGCCAGACTATGGCTATGATTAGTAGTGTTTTTAGCATAGTTGAATGTAATCCCCCAATAGATTCTAGCTTTTTAGAATGTCTCTCCTAAAAGGCCTGTTCCCCATTCAAATGGGTTGGACTCGTCTGCTTCGTCGTAGAGCTTTGAGACGATTTCATTAACAGAATCCCAGTCACCTTCTTCTGCATATTCAGCTGCGTAGGACTTGAAGTGACTCTGTGTCATAACGCCTAAGCTAAGCTGGTTTATAAGAAGCTCGCCGTGGTAGAATGCATCTTCGAACTGTTCCTGTGTGAAGTCCTCACCTGTTGCCTCGTTAAAAGATGCTCTAAGAAGGCTAGTGATGTCCTCATCACCAGAGCCCGCTGTTCTATCGTTGTAGTAGTAGTCAAGGGTTCCGTCCTCACAGATCTCAACCAATGAAAGCTCGTAGTCTACGCCATCACCGAAGGTGTATGCACTAGATCTGGTCTCGATGATGATAGTATCCTTTCCATTAGCAAAGTCATTGGTCTCAGCGATAAGAACCTGGCTTTCGTCAGCAAACTTGATGAATTCTTCAATTTCAACGGTATCCACTACTTCAACTTCGTAGTTATCATCGATGCCAAGAAGCTTAATCTCAAGTGCATTCTTTTCCGCATTGAAATTGAAAATAATATAATTCTCATCGCCGTTCGCAAAGATGCCGGCGATTGAACCACTCTGGCCATCAACTGAAGTAAACAAGTTGCCCTTTTCATTAAAGTATGCATTTAAGGTAAAGTCTGTACCATAGGCACTAACGTAAGCATCTGAGCTAACATAATTAGTAAAGATCATCTTAGGATCTGTTTCTACTTCCTCATCCTCTTTGTCGTCAGTGTCGTTGTCAGCTTCCTTTTCCGCTTTATCGGCTTCTTCATCCTTGTCAGTTGCGTCATTGCTGGCGTCGTCCTCACTGATGACCTCGTCAGCGTCATCCTTCATAGTGAAGCTAAATCCACATCCGCAAAGGCTGAATGTCATGATGCCCATCATCACAAGGGCTGCAAATCTCTTTTTCATAATAATTCCTCCAAAAAATCTTCGATGGGAAGTATTATATCACATCCGAATATATTACAATTTGCTTAATTAGTATTGGGAAGAAACTTGGGGAAACGGGGAGTGTTGTTTGGTGGGGCTAGGATTTTTGGATAAATTCATAAGTAAATAATTAACAGGTCGATCACATTCCGTGACCGACCTGATTTTTATTTCCTGTTCTTTTCAATCCAATCAACTGCAAAATCCACAATATCACGCTGGTTCATAAGCCTTAAAGTAGCATCTCCAAGCAGTGTCTTCTTAACATCGCCAGAATTCTCAAAGTCTCTACCAATATCCTGGAAATCCTCTCCATCAACAAAAAGAGTTTCATAAGCCTTCCACACGCGCTGTCCATTTTCCATAACCGCGCTGTGCTCAACGCTGGTGTGCTTGCTAGGATACTCCGCTCTGGCGTCAGCCAAGTGTATCGAAGTGTTCTTGTCGTAAGCAACACCGATCAGCAGCACTTTTCCATCTAACTCATACAGCTTACCGATTGGTGATCCATCACCAAATATGTTGGAAAGATCATGATTCTCTGTAAGATAAGCCGCATGTTTCCCCCAGGCTGCAACTGATCTTGCCGGATGGTCGCTTCGCTTAGCCCCTGGCCAGGTCCTGAACATCTCCGCCACAGAGCCCATAGTATTGGTTGGAGTTATAGCCTTGTCGTATGCAGGCCAGTTCTCCCTTATGATATCCCAATCGCTTTCATCAACTACCCAGTGGACTCCAACCTCAGGATCCAGATTCTTCCAGGACTGCGTTGGCATCATAATGGTGCCTTCTTCCCCCACAGTTTCAATAAGCGCTTCAATCACAGTCTGGCCCCCTCCGCACACATATCCGATCTCCTTCATGGAAGTGTGCACCATCACAGCATCTCCGCGCTGAAGCCCCAGTTCTGCAAGGGCATTCTTGATATCAGCTTTAGTAATAACTTTCATAATATTCCCCTCTTTTAAGTCTGATTTTATAGTAACTAATATCCATGATAGCCGATATTACTGCACCTGGTCAATGGAAAACGTTTTCCTAAATACCAAAAATTGATAATAAATCGCCGATTGGTATAATAACTATCAAGAGAGTTTGGGGGACAAATATATGATGAACATAAGTAAAGGCCGCACATATAAGGCCACATCTATGGCAATGGCAATTCCATTTCTGGTTGTCACAATTATCCTTGGGTTAAAAGAACTATTGGAAGAAGCTCTCAATTACTACTTTAGTGGTAGTGGGGTAGCGGATTCATACCTGCAACTCGTAGGCAGAGTGCCGGTTGTAGTGGTTGGAGTCTTTATCTTTGCAGCTCTTTTAAACAAAAGAGATACCTTAGTTCCGGTGGTTCTGTCTGGAATAATAATGGCACTGGATCTGATTCTTCTGTGCATCAACCTTAGCGCTCTTACTAATTACAGACACGGGGCTGGAACAGAAGATGCTCGTACTGTGCTTGTCGCAGATGTTCTCATAAATCTGGTAATATTCCTGGGATTTCTTTTTGAAAGAAAGCAAACAATAAGGGAAGCCAGATGGCTCCCCTATTTAGGATTCATAACATGCGTTATCTTTATAATTGATCAGATTGTTTACTTCATCTTATTTGAAAAGAACATTCGAATCTTCCTAAGAAATAACATGTTCGACATTTCATTCTATCTGGCTGCGCTGATATTGTTCTCCCTTGCCTTTATGTTCAGGCAGAAGTGTGTCTGGAAGTGATTCCTTTTGGATTTGTTTGTTCTGTTATTTTGACTGCTTGAACATTACGATCACGACAACGAGGATGATAAATCCGATGATTCCAAGTACCTCGAGCGCAGTGTTCTTGCTGCTTACTTTCTTCCAGCCATCTGGAGTGAAGATGTAGTGCAGTTCCTGAGGAACGCTGTGTGGGTCGTTGTACCACTTGTCGTAGAGATACATGTATTTCCTGCTCTTGGTAAACATTGCCACGATGGATGCTACTAAGAAGAGGGCAACCCATAAAAGTGGTGATGTCATGAGGATGAACAGGCCATATTCGCCTTCAGCGTTGGTGGCTGCGCTGTAGAAGAAGAGCGCCAGTGAGATGATCACTGTAAGGGCCAGGGCGATGAGTGGCACGAGGGTCATATTTCTTTTTGCCTTGCGATAGATGGCGTATTCCTCGTCGCTGATTCTGTTGGTGTCATGAAGTGACTTCATGAAATTGTGCTTTGATATGTTCTGGGCAGCGTTTCTTGCGCGAGATGCGTTGGCTGCACCGTGCATTAAACCTAATAAAGACATATATTGCTCCTATTTCTATAAAACTCGTTTGTTGATTGTCGCTATCAAAAACAGCAAACGTAATACTATAACATTTTGGTCGAAATGTGAAGAGGGAAAATAATAGTGCAAAAAACCGGCAATTTTAACTAAAAAGTTGCTGGTTTTTCTTTTTACTATTCGATACCATGGAATTGGAACACCTGGATAACGATGATTCGGTGATACATCACATGAGGTAACACCGTATCTGAGAATGTACAGTATTATAGAGGTATAACCGATGTCTAAGAAAACAGATGTTATTGAAAATGGGGCCGCTTTTCCCTACAGTATAAGGGATGTTCATATCAGTGACCCTTTTATTTTGGCTGATGAGAAGTCAGGGTTTTACTACACTTATGTTCAGTTCGTGGATACAACAAGATTTCCGGAAGCCAAGTGTGACGAAGCCTGTTTCTATGTGCTTAAGTCAAAAGATCTTTTGAACTGGTCTGAACCTAAGGTGTGCTTCAAAAAGGGGAATTTCTGGGCAGATAAAGACTATTGGGCACCTGAGTGTCATATCTGGAAGGGTAAATACTATATCATTTCCTCCTTTAGAGCAGAAGGAAAATATAGAGGATGCCAGTGCCTTGTGGCTGATAATCCTGAAGGGCCATTTGTTCCTGTTGGCGAAGGCCCTGTTACTCCGAAGGGCTGGCACTGCCTGGATGGAACGCTCTATGTAGATGAAGAGGGGAATCCCTGGATGGTATTCTGTCACGAGTGGATGCAGGTTTACGATGGGCAGATATGTGCCGTTAGATTAAATGATGATCTATCCGAGGCTATATCTGAGCCAATTATCTTGTTTAGAGCTTCTGACGCCCCTTGGCGCGGCAATAATGCTGCTGATGGTGGCCTTATTACTGATGGACCGTTTCTTTACAGAATGGAAAATGGCTCTCTGATAATGCTTTGGTCCAGCTTCTCAGAAAGAGGCGGCTATACAGTAGGTTATGCAAGATCTGCCACTGGAAGCATTCAAGGGCCCTGGATTCAAGAGCCCATTCCACTGTACGCTCTTGATGGTGGTCATGCTATGCTCTTTAGAACCTTTGAAGGAAAGCTTATGATGTCCCTTCATTGTCCCAATATTCATGAGAAAAAGAGGATTCTTCTTTTCGAGATGGAAGAGATGGGCGATAAGCTGGCTATTATAAATGAGATCACCGGAAACTGGTACAATAATGCCGGCGGCGCAGCCGAGAGATGGCGTTATAATGAGCCCCTTGAGCAGTGATAATAGTGTTAAGAAATAATGCGGATATGACATTTGCAATAATCATTTTTCACTATAATACTTATCCAATTCAGCCTTGGTTTCGGCCAGGGCTTTTATTGTGGATTCATTTCTGGATGGGAACTGGAACATTTTGTCCAGGTAGCCCTGTTCCTTGGTTAATTCCCAGCTCTTTGGGAAGGCAAGTTCAAAAGATAAGGCGATATGGCCGATTACACGCTCGGCAGGAGAGAGGGGGACGTCACGCTTGATTGCTACGTGCTGTCTAACCTGATTCATTACTCGCTCTGAAACGCCTGATGTGAGGAGCTCTTCTTCCGAAACGTTGTAGATGTCCTCCAGCGGTGTCTCAATATTAACTCTGAGAATATCGATTTTATCAGCATCGCGAAGAATCTCGCAGAAGGTTTTTGTTCTTTCTGTAAGATCTTCGCGCATCCTGTACTTGTTGTGCTGCCTGATCACGATGTCCATTACATCGTCCAATGACCTGTCATTCGTGTACTCTTTTACCAGATTGTCAGGGCCAAAGAGGAGATCAGCGCCGAACTCCGCGTGGTCCACGGACTCTGAGTCGATGAAGGTATTATATCTTTTAACCTGCTCGAATCTGCCGATATCGTGGAGCATACCCGAAAGCCAGGCAAAGTCCACGTCCTCATCGCTCATGCCAAGAGATCTGGCGATCTGCTCGCAGTTGTCTGCAACGCGGTAGGTATGGGCGATCTTGAGAGCAATTTTAGGATCCGCAGGATCGTAGTTATTTGTATATGAAGCAAAGGCTTCTCTGACTTTTTGTCTGTTGATGTTCATATCTTTTATCTCTACTTATTTGAATCTTTGTATATATAATGGGCACTTGCTATTTATACTAGTATTTACAGCTTTTTTCAAGTTTTTCTAATTACGGATGTCTAAAGGAAAATTTGTTTCTTGAAATCTTCCAAATTCGTGAAAATCGGTTTACACTAGAATTAAAAAAACGACAGTTTCATCACGAAATCCACAAAGAGAACATGGCAAAAGAGCTATAGAATCCCCAATAGGAGGCAATCCCATGAAGAATCCCCTTTTAAGACTAAGAGAAATGCAAGGCTACGTCGGAAGCGCAGAGAAGATGGTGGCAGAGCGCATCTTGAATGACCCAAATATCGTCATCGAGAAGGGCGTCCGTGAGCTGGCCAAGGAAGTGTATGTTTCACCAGCCACAATAGTAAGACTTGCTCAGCACCTGGGCTTTGACGGATACAAGGAATTCAGGCAGGCTGTGCTCTACGAAATGGCCCAGTACAACGGTAAGCAGATCGATACCAGCGATAGCATCAGGAAAGACGATACTATCAAGATGATCATCAACAAAACCACCAATAAGAACGTGGTGACGCTTCAGGAAACCCAGAAGCTCCTTGATATAGACAGAGTAGAGGCGTGCACCAAGCTCATTGCAGATGCCAGGAGCCTTCGCATGTTCGGCATGGGTGCTTCTCTTTGCGTAGCAGAGGATGCCTACCTTAAATTCCTTAGGGTTAACAAGCTCTGTCTCATCGCCCAGGACTGGCATTCCCAGTACCTGATAGCCAAGAATTCCCAGCCAGAGGACGTGGCAATCTTCATATCCTATTCCGGTGAAACCTCAGAGATGATTAAGTGTCTGGAAGCTGTGAATCTCAATCACACCCCAAGCATCCTTATTACCAGGTTCGCGCCCTCCACCATGTCTAAGATGGCGGATCAGGTGCTGTATACACCAGCCAGTGAATCACTGTTTCGTAGTGGCGCCACATCCTCAAGAATAGCGCAGCTTAACATAGTCGATATCCTGTTTACCGCCTATGCTACCGCCAACTACGATTATTGCATGAGTCAGATAAATAGTACTCATATTGAAAAAAGATCTGAATCTTAACCAAAAATCATCTTAAAAGTAGCAAAACAAGAAACACTGTTTCATAATTGTGTACACACATTGAAAATCTGTTTTCAAAAGACTAACATTTAATTATAGTTATTCGGTTTCTATTACAAATGCATTACCTATTTAAGGAGGGAAGGTATGAAAATTAAGAAGGTTTTAGCAACCGTATTGTCTGTAGCTATGGTTTCAAGTGTTGTTGCCTGCGGCAATTCTGCTCCAGAATCAGCACAGAACACAGGAAGTGAGACATCAACTACTACAGCGGGGGAAACACAGGCAGAAGAGACTGCCACATCATCTGACGTTACTGATACCATCACTATCATGGTTCCACCAATTACCGGTGACTATGTAGATCTTTTGGATGGATGGATCAAAGAATTCAATCAGGATTATCCAAATATCACAATTGAAGTAATCGCAACCAGCTGGGACGATCACACAGAGAAGCTGACAACTATGGCTCTTGCAGGCGAAGCTCCTGATATTGCAGAGGTTAGCTACGCAGCAATCGGAACCTACGTTGAGAACGGCACAGCCATCGATATTTCACAGTACATCGAGGCAGACAGACTTGCTGATTACGACCAGAATGCGCTTGATTACATGACTCTTGAGGGCACACTTTATGGCCTTCCTCTTTACATCACAATCCAGGCTCTTGGCGGAAACAAAGAGATGCTCGAGGCTGCAGGTGCAGATGTAGAGTCTATCCAGACAAAGGGCTGGACATACGACGAGTTCCTTGAAGTTATCAAGAACGGAACAGTTGACGACCGCTACGGCTTCGTATTTGCCAACGCTGGCGCAACAACTCAGGACTTCATCAACATCTTTGGTGTATCTGCTGGTATCACATCCAGCTTCACAAGCGATCTTAAGTACGCTTACACTTCAGACAACATGCTGTCCCTGCTTCAGGCAGTTGAGACAATGACATCTTCAGGTTACATGCCTAACTACGCTGTGGAAGCTGGTCAGAGACTTGTAATGCTTCAGACAGGTCAGACAATGCTCACAGGTAAGGCAATGCCTCTTTTCGAGAACAACATCAAGAGAAACATTGAGAAAATGCAGGCTAGCGACCCAGAAGCTGTTGAAGGCACAATCGAGATGGAATATGTATTCCTTCCAGTTCCTACAATGGACAATGCTACAGCATCTGTATTCGGTACAGTTGACGGTATGATCGCTCTTAGAAACAACAACACAACAGACGAGCACCTTAAGAACGTTCTTCTGTTTATGGATTACCTTTGCTCAGGCGAAAGAGCTGCTACAGTAGACAACGCAGTTTATCTTACAGGCGTTTGCGAATCAGCTAGAAAGGCTCAGGAGAGCTTCGAGCTTGATCAGTCAGATGCTAACGCAGCAGCTGTTGCTTATGCAATTTCTAAGGTAGTTGCTCCTCCAACAGGTATCACAGCAGAGCAGAGCGCAAATGCTAAGACAATGATGGATGAGACTATCGTTCCTAAGTTCCAGGCTCTTCTTGCAGGAGAGACAACAGCTCAGGATGTTTACGATGCAATCTGCTCAGAAGCTTACAACTTATTCGGCGAAGAGAATTGTGCTTCTGGTTGGATCAAGTAATTAAAAGATGTATTCTAAGCCCCGCCTGCACAGAGCCGGTGGGGCTTATTTAAAAGGAGCGTTACCTTGAAAACACAGGAAAGACAGAATAAAAGACTAGCAAAACCAAGATATCATATGGCAGATAACATAAGCGGATGGGGTTTCATCGCAGTGGCGGTGGCGATCTTCGTAATCTTTACCCTGTACCCCGTTATCTCAGCTATCATAACCAGCTTCCAGGAATACAAGCCCTTCGGCTCAGAATGGGTGGGCTTTAAGAACTATGTGACAGCCATGAAGAATGACCTATTCTGGAAGTCCATTAAGAATACGCTGGTTTACACGGTTGTGGTAATTCCGCTATCACTGATCCTTTCATTTTCTATAGCGGTGATGATCATGCCTTTTACAAAAAGAATTCAATCCTTCTTTAAAGGCATCTACTACCTGCCAGGAATCGCATCAGGTGTTGCCATCTCCGTAGTTTGGCTCTGGCTCTACGATGCGTCTCCAAATGGAATCTTCAACAGGGTTCTTGCGCTTTTCGGGGCAAGCTCACAGAACTGGCTTTCATCCAGTAAGACAGCCATGTTATCCCTTATCATCATGGCTCTTTTATCAAGTCACGGTGCTAACATCATCATCTACATCGCAGCTCTTCATGGAATCGACAATACCTACTACGAAGCTGCAGAGATGGACGGTGCCAGATTCTTCCAAAAGATCCTGTACATCGTGCTTCCAATGTGCAGACCAACCACACTGTTTCTTTTGGTAACAGGTGTTATTGGTTCCTTCCAGGTATTCATGAACGCATACATGATGACTGGTGGCGGACCAGACAATAACACAACTATGATAGGTCTTTTGATATTCAACAATGCGTTTACCTACGGAAAATATGGTCTGGCGTGTGCACAGGCAATATTGCTGGCCATAGTAATTGCAGCCCTTACGACGCTGCAGTTCAAGCTTATGGGAGAGGACATCGAGTACTAATTAGTTAGGGGAAGACAAATATGGCTACGGGACTTTATTCTCAACACTTACATAATAGAAAGATCTATCACTTAAGGAACCTGCTGATCGCAGTATTTCTCATATTTTTTGCAGCTGTATCGCTGTTTCCTATAGTTTACATGTTTGCATGGTCCTTTGGACCTGCGGTGGAATCGGCCTCCACGTCCTACAACATTTTTCCGGGGCGCTGGTCCTTTGATTCCTACAAGGCTTTCATCAATTTCAGTGACTATTCACTTAAGTGGATATTGAACAGTATCATCGTTGCGGCGATTACCGTCCTGGGAAATGTGATATTTGCTGGCATGGCTGGTTACGCCTTCGCCAAGATCAACTTCAGGGGCAGGAGCATTCTCTTTTTCGTGATCCTCCTATCCATGATGATTCCTTATCAGGTAACTCAGGTTCCGCTGTACATCCTCATCGTTAAGAATTTCCGCATGACCAACACTTATCCTGCGCTGATTCTTCCGGGAATGTGCACCGCTTACAACATTTTCATGGCTAAACAATTCTTTACCGGAATTCCCACAGCGCTTATTGAAAGCGCCAAGATTGAGGGCTGTAGCCAGCTTATGATCTTCAGAAAGATCATCCTGCCGCTGTCCAAGACAATCCTCTCAGTTATGGCCATCAACACGTTCCTGAACTCCTGGAACACCTTCTTTTGGCCATTCCTGGTTACCTCCAAGGAGGAGATGTACACGATTCAGGTGGGACTTAAGACCTTTAAGTTTGCTAACGGATCCCTGCTGTCACCTATGATGGCGGGTGCATGTATTTCAGTAATACCTATGTTTATTCTATTCTTCTCATTGCAGAAGTACTTTTTGGAAGGTGTAACTGTAGGTGCTGTAAAAGGCTGACACTAAGGAGCGGATATACATGGAACTTTCAAATATAGCAACAGAGCAAAGAAACGAAAGAACATTACATATAGATAAGCTGGACACACTGGAAATGGTGAAGCTTATAAATAGTGAAGATAAATTAGTAGCCCTGGCGGTGGAGAAGGTCCTGCCACAGGTGGCTGAGGCCATCGACGCTGCCGCAGAAAGGCTTAAGGTGGGCGGAAGGCTCATCTATATTGGCTGTGGAACCTCAGGAAGACTGGGCATTCTGGACGCTGTTGAGTGTCCTCCTACCTTTTCAACAGATCCGTCCATGGTTCTTGGGCTTATCGCCGGTGGAAACACTGCCATTTTCCAGGCGGTAGAGGGTGCCGAGGATTCCTTTGAACTTGGAGCAAAAGACCTAAAGGATACCAATCTATCTGACAGAGACCTGGTAGTTGGTATCGCTGCTTCCGGAAGAACCCCATATGTCATCGGGGCTATGAAGTACGCAAGGAGCATAGGCTGTAAGGTGGTAGGCCTCACATGCTGCCCTGGTTCTGAGATTGACGAGCTGGCGGATATCAAGATCGCGCCTGAGCCAGGTCCAGAGGTAATTACAGGCTCCACAAGGCTTAAGAGCGGAACTGCGGAGAAGATGATCCTTAACATGATCTCCACAGGCACCATGATCAGGCTGGGCAAAGTCTATGGAAATCTCATGGTGGACGTTAAGGCTTCCAATGAAAAACTTGTCAGCAGATGCGAAACCATTGTAGAAAGAACTACGGGCGTATCAAGAGATGAAGCTGTGGCCACACTTAAGAAGTGCGATTACAGACCAAAGGTAGCAATTGTTATGATTAAGAAGGGCGTAGATGCAGAAGAAGCTCAGTCTATGCTGGCTAAATCAGGAGGGATGATAGCTGATGCTCTTTCAGAATAAAAAGCTTGCAATCGGCATAATGAGCGGAACCTCCATGGATGGAATTGATGTGGCGCTGGTGGATATGGGGGCCGAGTGTGTTAAGGCGGAACTAGTGGCCTTCGAGACCTATCCCTATGCGCCTGAGGTCAGATCTCGTCTCCTAGAGCTTGCCAAGGGCGATAACGCCGGGGTAAAAGAGCTATGCCTGATGCAGGAACTTTTAGGAAAGCTCTATGCTAAGGCTTGCCTTGATCTGTGCAAAAAGGCCAAAGTTAAGCCTTCTAACATAGACTTCGTTGGCTGCCACGGACAGACTCTCTGGCATCAGCCCGAGGTTATCGAATATTTAGGTGAAAATGTAAGGGGATCTCTTCAGCTTGGAGATCCCAGTTTCATAAATGAGGCGTTTTCGTGCCCAGTAGTCAGTGATTTCCGCTTAAGGGACATGGCTGCAGGTGGGCAGGGAGCGCCTATTGTGCCATACACCGAGTTCCTGTTGTATCGCGGGAATGAGGCTGTGGCTCTTCTTAATATTGGCGGAATTGCCAATATCACTATATTACCGGCTGGTTGTAGGCTTGAGGACGTGCTGGCTTTTGACGTAGGACCTGGAAATGTCCTTATCGACAAGATGATAAGCTTTTACACCCAAGCCAAGTTCCCCTACGACAGAGGCGGCAAGATTGCACTGTCTGGAACTTGTAACGAAGCCCTTCTTCGCTTCATAATAGGAAGAGATGAATATCTTGAGAAAAGACCTCCCAAATCCACGGGAAGAGAGCACTACAACTGGGATTATCTAAAAGAGATATATGCTTTTTGTAATGACAACAATATAGATGAAGTGGACGCAATTGCCACTGTCACTAGGTTTACAGCAGAGTGCGTTAAGCAGGGCATAGAGGATTTCGCTCCCTGCATGCCTGGTAAGCTCATTGTAAGCGGAGGCGGATCTCACAACGAAGCAATTATGGGGCATTTGAAAGCTCTTTTACCAGAGTGTCAGGTTATGACAGCGACAGAGGCTGGCATAAATCCTGATGCCAAGGAGGCGGTAGCCATGGCGATTCTGGCTGGAGAGGCTCTAAAGGGGCAGTGCAACAACGTTCCATCTGTGACTGGGGCTGAGCATCCGGTGGTTATGGGACGGGTTTCATATTAGTTTTGGTATAGAGCGGATGGATGCTCAAATTTTGGAATTATTTGCACTAATTTATGCGTTTTAATGAGGTACAAAGCTATGGTTTTATGCGGTGCTGATCGTTTAGAAGAATACAGAGAATACTTTGAAGGCGGGAGAGTTGGCCTTATCACTACACCCACAGGAAGACTCGTAAACGGCCGCAGTACCATCGATGCGTTAAAAGAGCTATGCGACCTGCAGGTTCTGTTTGGTCCGGAGCACGGAATTCGTGGCGACATTGAGGACGCTGGAAATGTTGCTAAGACCGTGGATAAGAAGTCGGGACTTCCTGTTTACAGTCTTTACGAAGGTCAGCGTCGCAGAATGACAGAGGAGATGCTTGATCTGTTCGACATCATCGTCTATGACATTCAGGACGTGGGAAGTCGTTACTATACCTTCATTTCTTCTCTTAAAAACGTGATTGAGGATTGCGCAAGCCACGGAAAGCGTGTGGTGGTGCTGGATAGGCCAGATCCCTTAGGAGGCGTGATCACTGAGGGAAATGTTCTTGATCCTTCTGAATATAGCTTTGTTGGGTGCTATTCTCTGCCAGTCAGATATGGTCTGACTCCCGGGGAATTCGCTCTTATGGTTAATAAGGAAATGGGCCTTGGTGCTGATGTTAAGGTGGTTCCATGTGCTGTATGGGAGAGAGATAGCTCTTTTGACAGGACAGGGCTTAACTGGGTTATGCCAAGTCCTAATATTCCTAATCTGGAGACTGCGCTGGTGTACGTGGGAACCTGCCTGTTGGAGGGCACTAACATGTCGGAGGGCAGAGGAACTGCCAATCCGTTCCAGGTCATTGGCGCGCCCTATATCCATGACCCGGAGGAGCTTGCTGAGGCCTTCAATCAAAAGGGCTTTGCTGGAATCAGCGCTACGCCTTATTATTTCGTGCCCTATACTTCCAAGCATCAGGGAAAGCAGTGCGGGGGACTACACATTCACATCAATGATCCAGCTGTGGCGCGGCCTTTCGAGATGGGGCTTACGCTTCTTGAGATGCTTAATACCAGGTACGAGGAATTCCTGTTCCTGCCTCCAGTTGCAGGTAGGGATAAGCCTTTCATCCAGATGCTTAGCGGCATGAAGCTACACATGGGCTTTAGCGCTTCGGAAACACTTGAAAAAATACGAAAAGAAAATGATACTTTTATTAGAAGAAAAGAAGAGTTTCATTTATATAAATAAATGGAGTGAGCAAAATGGGGTATTACGTTGGAATTGACGGAGGCGGCACGGGAAGCCGTTTCTCCATAGCTGGCGACGATGGAGTGGTGTTTCATACTGGCGCCGGCGGTGCACTAAATGGGAATGGTCTGTCTATTGAAGGCCTTAAAGAGAATCTTGGGGCGGTGATTGATGAGTGCATCAGCGTTGCGGGGCCTGTTTCTGACTGTGCAGGGCTTGCTATCGGCGCTGCCGGAATTACCAACGCTAAGCTTAAGGGCGAAATCTCTGCGTTCCTGTCGGAGCGCGGCTTCACAGACTTTGGAATATATGGTGACTACGAAACTGCCTTTGCCACTGCCTTTCCGGAGGGCGAGGGAGTTCTTTTAATATCCGGAACCGGAAGCATGTGCTACGGAAGGACTCGTGGCGGATTGTCTGCAAGATCCGGTGGCTACGGGCATCTTATCGACGATAAGGGAAGTGCATACGACATTGCTGTTCAGATCATGTCTGCGATTGTGCAGGCCGAGGACGGACGCGGCGAGGGCACATGCCTTAAGGACCTTGTATTTGAGAAGCTCGGAATATCTGACGTTGGAGAGCTGGTAGGCTTTGTCTACGCCGAAGACACCAGCAAGGGCAAAATCGCAGCGCTGGCGCAGGTTTTGTCTGATGCTCTTGAAAAGGACGATGCCTGCTCAATCAGCATCGCTGAGAACGTGGCAAAAGAGCTATCGGCACTGGTTAAGGCAGTAAAGACGAGGCTAAACCTTGGTGATGCCCCTGTAGCTCTTTGGGGAAGCGTACTTCAGAATAATGAATATATCCGTGGGCTACTATCTAAGAATCTTGGAGGTTCCACATTTCTTCCAGATAAAGATGCTTCAGTAGGGGCTTTACGCCTTGCTATGAAAAGAGGATAACCATGACACTTGATGAGATTATCGGCCAGAAGCTGGTTGTGGGCTTTCAGGGCTTCACAATTCCAGAGGAATTCAGGACAATCGTCAAACAATATAAAGTTGGAAACGTGATTCTCTTTAGGGAGAACCTTAAGGACGAAGCCCAGATAAAAGAGCTATGCAGTGAAATTCAGGACCTGGTCACTAAAGAGACCGGGGTTCCTGCCTTTATCATGATTGATCAGGAAGGTGGCATGATATCAAGACTTCCTGTCAGCATGGTGAATATTCCAGGTGCCATGGCGATTGCCGGCACTAAGGATCCAGAGAATGCACACGTCTGCGGCTATTACACCGGACTTCAGCTCCGTAGCCTTGGTTGTAACTTTAATCTTGCTCCTGTTATGGACATCAATTCTAATCCAGCAAATCCTGTGATTGGATGCAGAAGCTACGGTGAAACCCCTGAGGCTGTCAGCACTTTTTCCATGGAAATGGCTACGGGTCTTGAAGAAGCTGGTGTTGTGTCCTGCGGAAAGCACTTCCCTGGCCATGGGGATGTTTCACAGGATTCTCATCTGACCTTGCCTATGGTGGACAAAACCCTGGATGAACTTGAGAAAATGGAGCTTATTCCTTTCGCTAATGGGGTTAATAATAAAATACCAGCTGTTATGTCTGCTCACATTCTGTTTCCAAAGGTAGAAAAGAACAACGTTCCAGCCACCATGTCCAGAACAATTCTTACTGGAATCCTCAGAGAAAAGCTGGGATTTGAGGGCATGATCTTAACTGACTGTCTTGAAATGCAGGCAATTCAGAAATTCTACGGCACTGAAAATGGCGCAGTGGCGGCCTTTAAGGCTGGCGCTGATATTGCCATGATTTCCCATACTCCTTCCTTCGTGCCTAAGGTAGTTGCCATGGTAAAAGAGGCTGTAGAAGCTGGGGAGATAGAACTTAAGGAGATGGAGACTAGTGCTAAAAGGGTGCTTAGTTATAAAGAAAAGTATCTTATGAAAGAGAACCTAGAATCCAACAATGCTCATAACAACGATGAGAACCAAGCACAGAGTAGCATCGAATTAGCAACAGATCAAATTGATGATTTGAAGTGTAGAATAGAAGATATAAGACATCAAACCGTGAAACTCGTATCCCAGGCTGATTACCCACTGGAAACAGGCGACAAACCTCTTTTTATCAGCCCTTATCCCTTTAACGTCAGTCTCGTTGGAAATGTAAAGGATGAGGAACACGGTTCCTTCTGCGAGATTTTAAGTGGCAGACTAGGCGGAAAAGCATGCCCTATCAGCAATAATCCGGATGCTACTGAAATAGAAGAAGTGCTGAAGGCTTCAGAAGATAGCTCTTTTATCATAATTGGAACCTACAATGCCCATGTATACAGGGGCCAGCTGGATCTGGTCAGCAAGCTGGCACAAAAAGGCAAAAAAATAGCCGTCTTCGCCCTTCGTAATCCTTACGATTTAGGCGAAATCAACGGCAATGTCTGGAAATTTGCAGCCTTCGAGTACACCAAACCAATGATAGATTATATAGCTACCATCATTGAAGACGGAGGAAGAATTCAATGAAAAAGGGCGCTTTGAGAACAACCTTAACCCTTGCATTAGTTGCTGTTTTTCTGGCTGCGCTGTATTTTCTTGTGGGAAAACCAATGATAAAGTTCGTCGGTGACCCACAGAAGCTTAGCGAATTTGTAAAAAGCCAGGGAATTCTGGCTTATCTGGTATTTGGATTATTTGTCTTTGTTCAGACCATGTCTACTTGCATTCCGGGGCTTCCATTCTATCTGGCCGCAGGATACCTCCTTGGCGGCGTTAAGGGTGCGCTTTTGTGCGACGCCTTCGCAACCCTCGGAAACACGGCAGCTTTCCTCATTGGCAGGAAGTATGGTCGAAGCTTTCTATGTTATCTTTTCCCGGAAAACAAGCTAAAACAGGTAGAAGAACTGGTGGAAGAGGATAATCCAACCTTTATCCACATTCTTTTCATGTTCCTTCCGCTGCCTAAGGACACCTACGCCTGGCTTGGATACTACTCTGAAGAATCGCTCCTAAAATGGGTATTCATCACCTTTATCGCCAGATTCCCCCATATTTTCCTCTATACCTATGGCGGAGAAAAGCTTATGTCCAATCAATACGGGTTACTGATCGCCGGCGGAATCTTCGCTGTGATCCTGTACGCTTTTGTAATTGTTTTCCTTAAGAAAAAGAAGAAAAATCTACACTAAAAGGCTCTATTAAACTACTTTAAGAAGCTTATTCTTTATGCAAACCTTAGCAGCTAAGATCTTTTCAAGGGAATCCTCGAATTCAACGATAATCTTGCCTGTTGCTACAGACTTGATGGTTCCCTGACCGTACTTGGCATGCTCAACTGTGCAGCCTTCTGGATATAGCTCTTTTATCTCATCGTCAGACAGCTCTGGCTCTACAATCTTAGGAGCTACGTAAACAGGCGCTGCCACCTTAACCTTAGGCTTGTAAGCCTCCACAAGGCAGTCCAGGATTAGGTCCAGGTTCTCGTTGGTAAAGAAAATAATCTCGTGAGGCAGGTTCTTGTCAGTTTCGTTGAGCTGAATGAGTCTGTTACCGTTCTTAACAAAGAGGATAGCCTTACTACCAACCTCCTCGTAGCCTGTGATTACGTCCTCGATCTCGTCCTTATCAGTCTCTCTAAGCACGATTGCAAGGTTCTCTGACTCAGCCATTCTCTTGATGGCGTTGTAGTCCTTCTCAGTGGCGTGAATCTGGTATCTATCAAACAGAAGAGTATTAACATTGAGGATTGATCCGCGATCGCCGAACTGACAGATCTTGTTAAGATCCTCGTCGCGTCTCATAGACACCTTAATGTCCTTGCTTTCAATGATTTCGCATACTTCTTCGTAAGTGTACAACTGATTTTCCATGATAAAAAACTTCCCTTTTCTTGAAATATATATGATTTGCTTAGCAAATGTTGCTCAGAACTGTAGATTCACGGAAATTACCGCGCAAGAATGTATATTACAACACACGGAGCCTGCTTTCAATATGGAATTTTTGAGCATTTTTTGTTTGTTTTTCGAATGAAATACAGGTCTGATCTTGCGCCAATAGATTGTCCAAATTTAGACCTTGGAGTACAATTAATGTAGTGTTGTGGAACAAAGATATCATTTGTTATTATAGGGGTGAACAGTATTATCATGAAGGAAATTGAGGGAATATCCATCTCGGATGGCCTTAAATACTGCGGAAGTCAGAAGGCCTTTGAGAAATTTCTTACTTCTTTCTACAATTTCATAGACAGCAAGTCTGCAGAGATTGAGGACGCCTACAATCGTGGAGATATTTCTTTTTACACCACCAAGGTCCACGCCCTCAAGAGCTCCAGTCGCATAATTGGGGCAAAAGAGCTATCTAGCCTCGCGGAGTCCCTGGAAAAGGCCGGAAATGGTGGAGATCAGGCCTTCATAGATGCGAATACCGCTGATTTACTGACTTTGTATAGAAGCTATAAGGATAAAATGGCTGAGTATATAGGCGGATCTCAGGCTGGCTCTCAGAGTGACGCCAGCGATAAGAAGCCTTTACCTCAGGATGTACTTACCGAAATCACCAATGCCATGAAGGAATTGATTTCTTTTGAGGACTATGATTCCGTGGAAATGGCGATTAAGGATCTAAAACAATATCAACTTACTGATGCACAACAAGAAACCTTAGATGTCATAGATATGGAACTGAAACAACTAAACTGGGATAAGCTCGGAAAACTAATAAAAGCCCTTGTTACCTAGCGTAGCAGGGGCTTCATAATACATATCATCTTTTTCGCAAAATTTATGTTTTGCGCATTATTTGTCGTATTCATCCAGGAAATGATGTCTTTTACCATCTGGAGTCTTGTAGCCGATAAGGGCGTTCATGTGGACGTTCTCAACACTCTTAAAAATGTTGGCCTCAATATAAGGACTTCTTTCGCGAAGCTCAGAGATAAGAGTCTTGATCTCGGCACGCTTACTGCCTTTATCAGTTCCACCACAGCTTGCGCAGCTCTCAGTAAGTCTGCATGCGCAGTTGATAAAAGTCAGGTTGTTGTAGTGCATCCACTTCTTGATGTCTTCCTCTCTAATAAGATAAAGAGGTCTGATAAGCTCCATTCCTTCGAAGTTAGTGCTGTGAAGCTTAGGCATCATGGTCTGAATCTGCCCACCATAGAGCATCCCCATAAGAATAGTCTCAATAACATCATCGTAGTGGTGTCCAAGAGCTATCTTGTTACATCCTAGCTCTTTTGCCTTGCTATAAAGCGCTCCTCGACGCATTCTTGCACAGAGATAACATGGTGATCCATCCTGACCTGCCACAATATCAAAGATATCAGAATCAAATACAGTGATTGGAATCTGCATAAGCTTGGCATTATTGATGATGGTGGTATAGTTGATGTCGTTGTAGCCCGGATTCATTACCAGATAAACAACTTCAAAGTTCTTTTTACCATGCCTTGAAAGCTCCTGGAAGAGCTTCGCCATAAGCATAGAATCCTTTCCGCCTGAGATGCAGACAGCGATCTTGTCTCCGTCCTTGATAAGCTCATAGGTGTTGATTGCCTTGGTGAACTGGCTCCATAGCTCAGGTCTGAACTTCTTGATGATGCTACGCTCAATATCCTTGCACCTTTCCTGAGCTTCATTATCCTCAAGCTGTCCCTCTATCTGAACTCGCAGATAGCTATAGATTCCACCTTCAATGCTGTAGATCTCGTATCCCTTTGGTGTCAGATCCTCGCAAATCTCCACGGAGTGCTTACCACTGTAGCAGATAAGGTAGATTGGCTTATCCTTTGGAAGCTCGCTTTCGTGCTCACCAAATTGCTGCCATGGAAAGTTCAGGGCAGCTGGGTAGGTATTCATTTTATAATCTTTTTCTTCTCTGACGTCGATGACGAGCTTCTCTCTCTCATCGGACATCATTTCTTCTATCGTTTTAGTATACATAATGTCACACTTTAGCATAAAAGAGCTATATTGTAAACTTGTTATGGTTCTATTGTCACCTTGTCACAAATATATGGTTGACAATACCTCTCAAATTCATTACTATGTTAAAAGACCTAAATCTATATCGGTCATTTACTACCAAATCATCAGACAGGAGAATTTCAGACATCATGAGTTCAAAAGAAAGCACAATCACTTCCAAACCATCTATATCCACAAAGCGCCTTGTAATCTGCGCTCTTTTCGCCGCTCTTCTCTGCATCAGCGCATATTTAAGTATTCCTACCCCACTTCCAATGGCACCTAAGATCACTATGATCAACTTTGTGGTTATTCTCATAGCTCTTTTATTCCCAGTGCAGGAGTCCTTCCTTATAGTACTGGTGTGGTTCCTACTTGGATGCGTAGGACTTCCGGTATTCATCGGAGGCGGCGCGGGAGTTGCTTATCTGGTGGCTCCTTACGGCGGATACACTATGTCTTATCCAATAATATCAATTGTTATTCCACTTATTCGTGGATCTAAATACAACAGAATCTGGTACACAATCAGCTCCATTATCGGAATTGTTCTCATCGACATCATAGGAATGCTCTACCTTATGCACGCCATGAGCTACGATCTGGTAACAGGCTTTACACTGGGCGTTGCTCCGTTTATTGTTTTGGACGTAATAAAGGCTGTGGTGGCAGCCCAGATAATTCCTCAGTTTAGGAAAGTCATCGCCGAATAAGCATAATTAAAGGCAGTAGCGCTTAAATAACGTTACTGCCTTTCTAATATCCTCTTATAAATCTCAGCAATCAGCTGATTCTTGGTCACTGTGGCCTTTCCAGGCTCAAACACTGAGGTGACAATGGTCCTAAGCTCCTTAGGAAAACTGCTCACATTTGAATCAAAGTTAATTCCAATTCCCACAACTATCCACTGCACAAGGCCTGAGTCAAACTCCTGCCCCGCTTCTGTCAGGATTCCGCAGATCTTCTTGCCGTTGACGAACAGGTCATTGATGGGCTTGATAACTGAGGCTACTCCGCATAGCTCTTTTATGGAATCCCGGACTGCTTCGCCGGTGTGGGTGGTAATCACATCTGGCTCAAGACTCTGTAGCCTTTCCGGAGACAGAATCACGCTCATGTAAATGCCGCCCTCTGGTGAAAAGAAGCTATGGTCCTTTCTTCCGCGACCCCCGTCCTGAGTCTTGGCCACCACCAGCGTGCCATGGGAAGCGCCTTTAATGGCCATTTCCTTGGCAACCTTGTTGGTGGAATCCACGGTGTCGTAAACCCGGATATGTTCTGCCAACTTATCACTGCCAATGTTGCTGTCAAAAGAGCTATCAAGATAGGAAATGATTCCCTGGGCCGAGATGATGTCGTTACCTGTGCTCAGCATATATCCGCGCTTACTGACGGCCTCAACATCATAGCCAGCCTTACGAAGCTCGTTGATGGCCTTCCAGATAGCATTTCGAGAGAAGCCCAGCTTCTCAGCCATGGCCTCTCCTGATATGTACTCTCCTCTATTCTTTTCAAGAAGTTCAAGAACCTTTTCTTTGGAACTCATCTATATTCTCTCAAATCTATAGTCTTGCAATTCTGCGCCAGTGCGCTCTCCCTGGATCAGTAATGTCTCACCACTTCAAATCTCTGGAGGCTAATTTTGTCGTAATCACTGATGCCGCCTTTTCTTTTGGCAATCTCCACCTGCTCTTCCACAGTGTCCACGCCGTCAAGGTTAGGAAGCAAAAGACCTCTCTTCATTCCGCTGGTGACAATGACTCCGTATCTCTTAACATCAAGCTGGTCCATGGAATCAATGTCTTCAGGCTCTGCCAGCACGTCAACGCTGATCTCAAGCCAGTTAAGCTCATCCAAAGTGATTGGGTCAAATCGTGGATCCCTTGTGGATGCACTGACTGCGTTCTGGATTATCTCACTGGCGATATTCTCAGTTGTAGGCCCTATTGTACCAATACACCCGCGAAGTTTGTCGTGCTTATGAATGGAAACAAAGACTCCCGCCCTGTTCTCAAGCATCTCCTCAGGGAGCCCTGCTGGAACAGTAATGGTCTTCTTATGTGCAATATAATTCTCCACAGTCTGGTAGGCCAGCTGTACGTAAGGATCGCTCTTCTCACGGCTCTTCATTAGCTCTTTTTTCTTAGCCTTCAAATAGCTATCAAGGAAACATCTCTTTTTATCCGGCTCCGTAGGATAGAAGGTGCAGATGCCGTAGCCCACGCCTGTAACGTCCTGGTGGGACAGCTTGGTAGGAATAACCTTCATTCCATCCAGAGTACCAGCCATTATGACAAAAGATCTATGACCGCACTCCGCAGCCTTTTCGCAGAAGTTCTCATCAAAATCAAAGAGCTCGCCAAAGGCTCCTCTTGAGCATACATCCATGATCTTCTGATCATATACAGGGCCCTCTACTGCGTAGCCATAGGGTCCGTAATCCTGAAGTTTATGGGAAAGATCGCCACTTGCCACGATGACAACGTTTCTTCCTGTGGCTTCTATGGCGTCCTTAATTATCATTCCAAGTCTGTAGTGATCTGTAAGTGGAAGTCCGGAAAGGCCGATTCTAACTAACTTTCCCCCTTTGTACTTACGTCTTATAAACCAAAGAGGCACCATGGTTCCGTGATCAAGCTCTTTGTCCACGTTTCCAAGGGTTCCTGCGGGGAAAGACAGCTCTTTTGCCTTATCAGAGATGGCACCGATCAGCTCAGAGTCGTACTCCTCAAGGAATTTAACACCGCCAGCGCCGAAATTAGCAAAGGATCCCAGAGCAGCGTTTCCTGAAGAAATGCTAAAATAATCAGCGTACATGGTGGCATGAGGACTCGTAACCAGGATGGTCTCTGGGGCCAACTTGGCAATCTCATCTGCAACCTGCTCATATGCTGTTATTGTCTCCTGGACCTGTTTCTCTGAACCCCTTCCAATCTCAGGAACGATAAGTGGAGGGTGAGGAACCATAAAGGTAGCTAGAACTGGCATGATCAATACCTCACATTTGTTTACTTACTTAATCATATCACAAAGGGCTTGAAACAGGGGTTTTTATAATTCCATAACAGTAGTTATTTTGCTAAAATTATGGTGTATGAAAGAAAGGAAAGATCTATGCCTACAAATAATGTTAATTATACAGATAAGATAAATGAGCTACTTACGGAAATGCCTGACTTTGTCACGGATTTTATCTACAATTTTGGCCGTGTTGAGAACTACGCAACCAAGCTTGAGTACTGCCGTGATATCAAGGTATTTCTTGAGTTTATGGTGAATTTCCTTCCAGAATATTCAGATAAGACAATTAAAGATATCACTTTAAATGACATTGCAAACGTAGAGATTTTGGATATTAACAGGTTTCTGACCACACTTTCTGGTAAGCACAAGGAGACAACTGTTAAGAGAAAACGTGCATCTCTTTCTAGTATGTATGGCTTCTTTGTCAGCACTGGCAAGGTTTCCAGGAATCCTATCGCTGCCACACATACTATCAAGATTCCGGAAAAGGAAGTTATCTATCTTACAAATGATGAGCAGAGGCTCCTTCTGCAGACTGTAAGAAGCGGAAACAGGCTAAGCGACAATGCTTCCAAGGTTCACTATATATATGAAGACAGAGATTCAGCTTTATTCCTGCTTCTTTTGGATACGGGGCTTCGAGTTTCAGAGATGCTCTCCACTGACATTCAGGATTACAACCTGGAAGACTGCAGTGTTGTAGTTGTCAGGAAGGGCGGAGATACGCAGATTGTGTACTTTTCCGACGAATGTAGAGACTATCTTGATGTGTACTTTTCTGCCCAGAAGGTTAAGTACAGCCTAAGGGATCTCAGATTCCCTGCCTTTACCACCTCCACCGGAACAAGGCTTGGTGTCAGGGCTGTGGAAATGCTGGTAAAAAAATATGTGACAGCATGTCTTCCTGAAAAAGCAAAGATCATATCGCCACATAAGCTAAGATCAAGTTTTGCCATGAGCTTTTACGCCGCCAGCAACAACGATATTCTTTTGTTGAAAAAGAAAATGAATCACAAGAGCATCCAGACCACCAATATCTATGCCAAGGCATCAGATACTGCCATGAAGGAATCCAGGTCCATCTTGCAGGGTCTTAGATGATCAGTCTTCATCTCCAAATATCTTTTTAACCGCAAGGATAACATCAGAGGCTGTAAAGGGCTTTACTACAAAGTCCTTTGCGCCTTTTTTAAGTGCCATAACGATCATGTTCTCGTACTTCTGATCAGAGCACATGATGACATTGGCCTTAGGATCGATCTTCATAACCTCTGTGAGGGCGTCGATTCCGTTCATTTTAGGCATATTAATATCAAGGATAAGAAGATCTGGCTTCTTTTCCTTATAGAAATCCACTGCTTCCTGGCCAGTTACTGCTTCGCCAACAATTTGATATTTCTCAGGATCAAGAGCATTCTTTAGCATCTCACGCATAAGGATTGTATCATCGGCAATTAGAATCTTTTTACGCATAGCTTTTCCTCCGTCATAATTGTTGGAACAATTCTATTATCATGCCAAACCCTCATTGATTTCAATAGGAATTAATCTAAAAAAAAGATAAATTGTTACGTGATTAAGTAGTTTTCAAATTCCTGTAGTCTGCCTCTCTGATCTTTGCACGGCTGATCTTTCCGTTGGAGGTACGAGGAAGCTCTTTTACGAATTTGATGATTCTGGGGTACTTATAGATCGCAGCTCTTTTCTTAACAAATTCCTGGACCTCGGTCTTAAGCTTATCGCTGGCTTCAAAGCCCTTGTTGAGGATTATGCTGGCCTTAACTACTGATCCGCGGTTTTTGGAGGGATATGCCGTCACAGCACATTCAAAGACCGCTCCATGCTGCATAAGAATATCCTCAACTTCCGACGGACCGATTCGATAGCCGCTGGACTTGATGACATCGTCGTTACGGCCCACGAAATAGAAGTATCCGTCCTGGTCTTTGGTGGCCTTATCACAGGTGTGATAAACTCCACCGCGCCAAACCTCCTCATACCTCTCCTGGTCCCCAAGATAGCCTTTAAATATGCCGATGGGATTTAAGTCTCCCTTGGGTCTAATGATAATTTCGCCCTCTTCTCCGGGGCCAACAGGATTACAAGCTTCGTCCACAAGCTCTATCTCATAAAGTGGCGATGCCTTTCCAATTGAGCCATCCTTCTGCTCTCCATCGATGGGAATGCAGATCTGAAGGGCTGTTTCTGTCTGTCCAAAACCCTCTCTGATAGTGAGTCCTGTCTTTTCTTTAAACTTACTTGAAACCTCTGAAGGCATTGGTTCACCTGCTGTTGTAGCATAACGCAGGTTATGTAAATTGTATTTCTCAAGATCCTCAAGGATCAGGTACTTGTAGATTGTAGGTGGTGCGCAGAAAGTATTGATCCTCTCTTCTTCCAGAAGCTTTAGCATATCAGCAGCGTAGAACTGCTCATAGTCATAGACCATTATGCAGGTTCCCATGAACCACTGTCCATAGAGCTTGCCCCAGGCGGACTTAGCCCACCCTGAATCTGCCACGGTCAGGTGAAGCCCAAAGGGGATAACCCCGTGCCAGTTCCGGGCTGTGTAGATGTGAGCAATCGGATAGGAATAATCGTGAATTACAGCCTTTGGTTCGCCGCTGGTGCCAGAAGTGAAGTAATAGAGCATATCGTCGGTGGCTTTGGTAGGAACTCTGTCCCAGCTATCATCTGCATTCTTAAGCATTTCATCAAAGGATGGACAATCTCTGTAGCCTTCTCCCACCACGATCTCTAGTATTTCTCCCTCAAGACCCTGAATTGCTGCGGTGACTTTATCGCAGATATGCTCTGAGTTTACGCAGATTACAGCCTTTATCCTGGCCATCTGAGCTCTCTCCCTGATGTCCGCTGCAGAAACCATGTGGGATGTAGGAATCGCCACAGCTCCCAGTTTGTGAAGGGCAAGGATGCTGATCCAGAATTCGTATCTGCGCTTAAGTAGAAGCATTACCGAGTCGCTTTTACCTATTCCTCTAGTTTTCAGAGCATTGGCAGCTTTATTCGTTAGCTCTTTTAACTGTTTGAAGGAGAATCTGGTAACCACGCCCTCTGCTGACTTATGCAAAAGAGCCAGCTTATCAGGATAGTGCTCTGCATACCAGTCCATTACGTCGTAGGCAAAGTTGAAATCCTCCGGGTAATCGATCTGAATGTCAGTAATGGCGCCAGATTCGTCCTTTATTTCTTTGTAGTACTTCTCATATATAAGTTCCATAGCTTAATACCCAACTTTCCGAAATCTTCTGTATCTGGCCTCTAAAAGGTCGCTCTCTGACTGGGCCAGAAGGACTTCGTATTCAGAAACAAGGCTCTCCTTGAGCTTACTCATGTTTTTGCCTGACAAGATTCTGTCGATAAGCCCCAGCTCGTAGAGCTTCTTGGCAGTCAGTCCCAGTGATTTAGCAGCATCTGCGGCTCTATCTATGGTCTTCCATAGAATGTTGGCACAGTTCTCCGGGGAAACCACGCTAAAATAGGCATCTTCCAGCATCCAGATCCTGTCTGAATGTGAGAGCGCAAGGGCTCCTCCGCTACCACCCTCTCCTATCACGATACTGATGACAGGAGTTCTAAGGGTGGACATCTCGTAAAGGCACTCAGCGATAGCTCTTCCCTGGCCCCGTTCCTCCGCATCAATTCCGCAGAAGGCACCGGCCGTGTCCACAAGGCACAGGACAGGCCTTTTAAACTTCTCCGCCTGCTTCATAAGACGCAGAGCCTTCCTGTAGCCCTCAGGATGAGCACTTCCAAAATTCCGATAAACTCTTCCTTCTGTACCCTTCCCTTTTTCTACACCTATTACTGTAACCGGCATATCTCCTAGGCTTCCAAGACCTGCAATTATCGCTTTATCGTCTCCAAAGAGTCTATCCCCGTGAAATTCCAGAAAATCAGGAAAAAGAGCTGCAATATAGTCGCTAGCTACCTTCCTGTCCTCTTTTCTGGCATTTAGAACAATCTCGTAATCTTCCATAACGCTTAACTCCTCATTTTATGGACGCCGTGGAGTCTAAGAAGCTTTTCTAAGTATTTCTTTTGCTCCGGCCTTGGTACTATGGCATCGATGAAACCGCACTCCAGGACCCTCTCTGCCCTCTGGAAATCCTCAGGAAGCTTGGTTTTCAGCGTCTTTTCGATGACGCGTGGACCAGCAAAGCCAACTCTTGCGCCAGGCTCAGCCAGTGTCACATCTCCGAGCATGGCAAAGCTTGCGTCAACACCTCCAGTGGTGGGATTTGTTAAAAGAACTATGTAGAGATTTCCTCTGTCACTATGGCGTTTAACCGCCGCAGAAACCTTAGACATCTGCATCAGAGAGATCATGCCCTCCTGCATTCTGGCTCCCCCTGACACGGTAACGCCGATCACAGGCAGGTTCCGACCTGTGGCATACTCAAAGAGTCTTGCTATCTTCTCTCCCACCACAGCTCCCATGGAGCCCATCATGAAATTGGCGTCCATGGCAAATATACAGGTTTTGTAGCCTCCGATTGTTGCTGTTCCGCAAATCACGCCCTCTTTTTCACGGCTCTTTTCCATAGCCTGGGAAAGCTTTTCCTCATATCCTGGAAATCCCAGAACATTCATGGACTGAAGGTCTCTATCCAGCTCAAAAAAACTTCTTTTATCTGTAAGCATCAGAATCCTTCTGCGAGCCCTGACAGTCATGTAGGCTCCGCACTCAGGACAGATGAAGTTATTCTTCCGGATCTTAGAGACAGGAACGATGTTCTGGCATTTCTTACAGGTAATACGCCTGCTCCTAGCCCTTACACCGGTGCTTTCCAGCTCGTTATTTGGTTTTAAAAAGAATTTCTTAAGTTCCATTATTGCAGCACCTTCTGACAGATTGTGGTGTCATAATTGCCCATTAAAAAACGATTGTTATCCATAAATTTCATGTGCATTTCGCGGTTGTTACTTACTCCAACCAGCACAAATTCTGACAGTGCACATTTCATTTTCCTTATGGCCGCTTCCCTTGTATCTGCGCAGACTATAAGCTTTCCTAGCATAGAATCGTAGAAGGGTGTGACCTCGTAGTCCTGATAAAGCGCAGAATCGAATCTGACGTCAACACCGCCTGGAATGTGCAACAGCTCAACCTTGCCCGTTGAAGGCATGAAACTGTCTGGTGTTTCAGCACATATCCTGCACTCGATGGCGTGGCGCTTTCTTGTTATATCTTTTTGCTCAAAAGAAATAGGAATTCCCGCAGCGGTTCTTATCTGCCACTCAACAATGTCAATGCCGCAGACCATCTCGGTTACCGAGTGTTCCACCTGGAGCCTAGTGTTCATCTCCATGAAAAAGAACTCATCGCCCTGAACCAGGAATTCTATGGTTCCCACAGTGACATAACCAACAGCCTGTACAAGCCTTTTGGAGGCTTCATACATCTTTTCCCTAAGCTCCTCTGAAAGGACCGGGGCAGGGCACTCCTCGATGAGCTTTTGGCTCTTTCTCTGAACAGAGCAGTCTCTGTCCCCCAGAATAATCACCTTTCCGAAGGCATCAGACAGGATCTGGACTTCCACGTGCTTGACATTTTCCAGATACTTCTCCATAAATATGGCGTCATCGGAAAAAGAGCTACCGGCTTCCATCTTCACCTGATTAAAAGCCTCAGGCAGGTCATCTCTTGATCTGACGATTCTAATACCCTTTCCTCCGCCTCCAGCTCTGGCTTTAAGAATAACTGGATAGCCAATTTCTTCAGCCCATTTTAGGACGTCCTCTTCATCCTTAAGAATCTCGCTTCCCTTGGCAATATTAACGCCAGCCTTTGTGGCGATTTCCCGGGCTAGCTCTTTTTGCCCCATCTTCTCCATAACTTCCCAGGATGGACCAATGAGGGTTATGCCGTTTTCCTTGCATTTCTTTGCAAATTCAGGGTTCTCAGAAAGCATGCCGTAGCCAGGGTGGATGGCCTCTACCTCCAATTGCCTGGCCAGGGTTATATAGGCATCCATGTTAAGATAGCTGTCTTTAGCCAGAGCTCCGCCTATGCAGTAGCTTACATCCGCCATCTCAACGTGAAGGGCGTCTTTGTCTGCTTCGGAATACACCGCAACAGTCTCTATTCCCATTTCCTTGCACGCTCTGATGACTCTTACTGCAACTTCTCCCCTGTTGGCAATCAGAATTTTAGAAAACATCTTAGTTTCCCTCGCTTTCCTCAAGGATGGCAAAAGAAAAATCGCCGCTCATACATCTTTTACCATCAACCGATAGTTCGCCGTGTAGCATGTACAATGGATGCATTACCTTAGTGAGCCTGGTTTCGATCTTAATAAGGTCTCCAGGGGTTATCATTCCTCTGAATCTGACCTTATCAAGGCCTGTGTACACTGGTAATGATCCTCTCTTTAGCTTATCTGCAAACATTACGCAAGCTGACTGGGCCATTATTTCACATTGAATAACACCTGGTACGATTGGCTTTCCTGGGAAATGCCCCTGTAAAAAGAACTCATCTCCTTTGACTTTGTAGTACCCAACTGCGCTTCCATCCTCCATAAGCTCTACGCTGTCCACAAGCAGCATAGGCTCTCTGTGGGGAAGTATTTTCTTTATTTCTTCTCTATCCATCTGCTTATTCCTCAATTACAAAAAGAACCTGATCATACTCAACCAAAGCTCCATCTTCGACGCAAATCTTCTTAACCACGCCATCCACTGGGGCTTTGACGTCGTTCATCATCTTCATGGCTTCGATGGTACAGATAACGTCGCCTTTCTTGACACTGTCACCTTCGCTAATCTTCTTTCTATCGCCGTTTGAGGCGTAGAAAACCCCAAGAAGAGGTGCTTTTACCTGGGTTCCTTTTAGTTCTGCTTGCTGTGACACTAGCTCTTTTACCTGTGCCTCGTCCTCTGAAGCAGTGCTTCCCATGGTGGCAACGGTGCTATCTGCGGCTGAACCCAAAGCTTCCCTTACCAGCTGAAGCTTAAAATCCCCGTCCTCCACCGTTAGCTGGCTTAGATTTAATCTGGAAAAAAGATCTCCGTAATCCTTAAGTGAATATGTGCTCATTGTTTCCTCGTTTTCTGGTAAACCTTGTATTTTACTTGACTGTTTCTTAATTGATAGCTCTTTTAGGCGTCAATCTTCTTAAAGGCAATGCAGGCATTGTGGCCGCCAAATCCAAGGGATGTGCTAAGAGCATACTGTAATGGTGCTTCAACGGCCTCATTTGGTGTGTAGTTAAGGTCGCACTCTTCGTCCTTTTCCTTGTAGTTGATGGTTGGTGGAACTATGCCATTTTCCAGAGCCAGCACAGATGCAATAGCTTCAACAGCTCCTGTTGCACCCATCATGTGGCCTGTCATAGACTTGGTGGAGCTGATATGGATCTCTTTTGCCTTATCTCCAAAAACAGCCTTGATAGCTTTGGTCTCCATGGCGTCATTTAGATGTGTGCCTGTGCCGTGGGCGTTGATATAGAGCTCTGGCCCCGCTGTAGCACCGGCTTCCTTGGCTGCCTCGGTGATTGCTCTGATAGCGCCTGATCCCTCTGGGTCTGGAGCTGTGATGTGGTATGCGTCTGAAGTGTTACTATAGCCCACAGCCTCAGCAAATATCTTGGCTCCTCTATTCTTAGCATGCTGATATTCCTCAAGGATCAGCACTCCAGCGCCCTCTCCCATTACGAAGCCGCCCCTTCTCTTATCGAACGGAAGGCTTCCTTCGCTAGGATTCTCGGCAAGATTAAGAGCCTGGCAGTTAATAAAGCCCGCCATAGCCAGCTCATTTATGGATGCTTCGCTTCCGCCAGCGATGATGGCGTCTGCGTAACCGTGCTTAATTGCTCTGTACGCCTCGCCAATGGTGTGTGTTGATGTAGCGCAGGCCGTAACAATTGGAAGTGTGGGGCCTTTAGCGCCAAATTTGATAGACACCGCACCGGTAGCCATATTGCTGATCATCATTGGAACAAAGAAAGGTGAAACCATCTCTGGGCCCTTTTCTGTCAGCTTCTGAGCCTCTCTAAGTGTTGTGTTAATTCCTCCAATTCCAGAGCCTATGTAGACTCCAAAGCGCTCCTTATCCAGATCTCTTTCGAGGATTCCGCTCTGGTCCACAGCCTGTCTGGCCGCAGCCATAGCATACTGCATGAAAAGATCTGCCTTTCTGATCTCAGCCATTGAGTCATAGTATTTCTTAGGCTCAAAGTCCTTAACCTCCGCATCAAGGCTCACTTTGAGGCCTGACGCGTCAAATCTATTTATCTTATCAATTCCGCAAACGCCGTTTTTAAGGCTGTCCCAGAATTCATCAACTGTATTTCCAACAGGCGTAACCACGCCCATTCCTGTCACAACTACTCTACACATAAAGTCCTCCATCTACCTTGATGACTTCGCCAGTGATATATCTGGACCTGTCACTTGCAAGAAACAGCGCAAGATCTGCCACGTCCTTGGCGCTACCAAGCCTTCCCAGGGCAATCTCTTTTGAAATCGCTTCAACCTGCGCCTCGTTTAGCTTTGCAGTCATATCTGTTTCAATAAAGCCTGGTGCGATCGCGTTGCATCTTATGTTTTTTCTTCCGTATTCCTTGGCCACAGACTTGGTAAATCCAATGATCCCGGCCTTTGAAGCAGCATAATTAGTCTGTCCTTTATTGCCCATAAGGCCCACAACAGAGCTGATATTTATGATATTTCCCTGCTTCTTTTTCATGAAATTCCTGATGAAAGCCCTGGTAACCAGCATTGTTCCCTTAAGATTTGTATCAAGAACCTCCTCAATATCTGTAATTGAAAGGCCAGGCAGAAGATTATCCCTTGTAATTCCTGCGTTATTTACGAGGATGTCAATCCCCTGGCTCTTTTCAAGTATTTCCTTCGTCATTGCTTCAACAGCGTCGTTATCCTTAACATCACATGGGAAAAAAGCTACTTCACATCCAAGAGCCTTTATCTCTTCTACTGCGTTCTTAGCCGCTTCGCTCTCTCTGGATGCCACCAGGAAAAGATTTGCCTCTTCCTGAGCAAAGGTCTTTGCAATCTCGAAGCCTATTCCCCTTACACCGCCTGTAATAACGACATTTTTCCCTTTAAGCATCTTTTTCAAGCTCCTTAAGTGTATTCTCCAGACTTGTCATGTCTGTAACGCTGAATATCCTTGCCTTTGGCAAAGTTCTTTTTACAAATCCAGCTAAAGTCTTGCCTGGGCCACATTCTATGAATGTATCCACACCGTCCTTATCCATGTTCAGCAGTGTGTTCTCCCACTGAACGCTGCTAACTACCTGCTCTGAAAAGGTGTCTATCATCTCATCAGCGCTATCTGGGTAGCATTTGGCAGTCTTGTTGGAGTAGATCGGTATATCTGACTTATTTATGTTATATAACTTGTTGGTCCTGAGCTCTTCCTTAAGGCCTTCCATAGCTGTCTTCATATATGGAGTGTGAAAAGAGCCACCGACAGCCAGTTTGGCGTATCTAACCTTCTGTTCATCCAAGAAAGCAGTGAACTTCTCAATCTTTTTCTCCTCTCCGGAAACCACGATCTGCCCTGGGCAGTTGTAATTTACCGGATAAACCTCGTATTTTTTGCAAGCTTTCTCAAGCTCTTTTTTATCCATCTTAAGAACCGCCACCATAGCTCCCTTCGTGGCTGTAGCAGCCTCCTGCATTAGGCTTCCTCTCTTGCACACAAGCTTAAAAGCCTTCTCTTTAGAGAGGACCCCGCTCTCAGTTAAAGCCACAGTTTCTCCAAGAGAAAAGCCCGCAACAGCGTCAGGATGTACTCCTCCGGCTCTTAATGCCAGCGCAGCTGCGATGTCTGACAAGAATACCAGTGGCTGCGTGTTGTCTGTCTGCTTAAGCTCCTCCTCTGAGCCAGCAAACATCTGTGTAAGGGTGCCTGGGCGGATAGCCTCAGCCACGCCAAAGAAATCATGAACTTCCTTGACATTTTCATAGATATCCCTGCTCATTCCCGCATACTGGCTACCCTGTCCATCAAATAAAAAAGCTATTTTTCCCATGCACTACCTTACCTTCCTAAAAGCTCGTAAGCTCTTTTGCAAATCCCTTCAACTATTTCCGCGCAGGTATCCTCTGTATTTACAAGGCCTGCGATCTGGCCACACATACAGGATCCGGTTTTCACATCTCCATCTTTTGCAGCTCTTCTGAGGGCTCCGGCTCCCATCTTTTCAAGCTCTTCAGGCAGAGTTCCTGGAGTTGTCTCCATGGCAAGAAAGTCTCTTGTCATCCTGTTTTTG
>NZ_JHWL01000021.1 GCF_000622085.1 Butyrivibrio proteoclasticus P6B7 | reverse complement strand
AAATGCTCCGGTATTAGCCGAATGAAGTGTGATCAGGGTGAAGTCTGCAAAGCCAAAAGCAAAAAAGCAGATGGCCGCCATGAACAGAACAAATGACTTCCTGAATTCAAAGCTTGCCGGTTTATCTTCCTGCTTTTCAAAGATCTCCGGATCAGGGTATCTTATCTTTGCTGTCAAAACAAGAGCTATTGTGATCATTGCAGGAACAAGCAGTATCGCAAAAGAGATTCTATATGTTGTAAAAAGGTCGTCTGTACCTTTTACAAGAGCTGTTACAAAAAGCAGTACCGGTCCGAGAAACGCGCCAAGCTGATCCAGAAACTCCTGATAGGCAAAGCCTTTTCCGGTTCCGATCTCGCTTGCCGCAAAGCTTACCAATGTGTTTTTGGCAGGCTTTTTTATCGCTTTTCCGATACGCTCCAGGATCACAAGACCGCAGGCCCAAATCCAGCCATGTTCAGGTACGAGTGCCAGTGCAGGAATCGCCAGAGCCTGTATTACATAGCCTGTGATAACAAATGTCCAGTATTTCTTCGTTTTATCTGCTATAAATCCGGATATGAGCCTTAGTGAATACCCGCACAATTCTCCTATACCGGACACAAATCCGATGGTTGCAGCGGATGCCCCTGCGAGGTTCAGATATTCGCCCAATATGCTTCTGGCGCCTTCATGAGTCATGTCCGAAAACAGACTTACGATTCCCATCAGGGTTATAAATATTATGGCGCCAGACAAAGCCCTTTTTTTATCCATGTTCTACTCCACTAATCCCGATTTGCTTATTTCATTATCCTGGAATTCAAAGTTTTATTATCGTCGCAAGTTTCTTTCCGCATAGAATTCCAAATATGCAGCAAAAACAACTCAGTGCCACATATAATCCGCCATTCATATATTGTTTCTTCTCAAACAAATTAAAAGCTTCAAGGGAAAATGTAGAGAATGTGGTAAAACCTCCACACACCCCTGTCTTCCAGAAAAGAATGGTATTATCAGATACACTTTCTCGGTTACTGGTAATTCCAACAACGAATCCAATTAGTATGGCACCGAGGATATTTGTAATCAGAGTTAATATCGGAAAATAAGTCTTAACAGGAATCAGACTTATTGCATATCGCGCTACTGCACCCAAGGCACCACCAAGTGCTACAAATAGAAAATTCATATCAACCTCTCTATTGTCATATATACTGCAAGTTAAAGCCCCGATCTTAACGCATCCCTGACTGCGTCTTTTATTACTTCACTGGACATCGTTGCACCCGAAACCGCATCAACCTCTACTGTATTATCTTTGATCATATCACTAACAATCACATCAGCAGGATGCCCCTTGCCACACTCGTGCTTTAGGATTTCAATATCTTCTATTCTCCCATCAGCTACTGTTACTCGAACATCAACCTTGACCAGATCCGTCTCACTATGACCATTATATACACCATCAGCAACATGGAACAGATCAATTCCTGATTTGTCGAAAGCCTTGACCTGTCCACTCATCCTGACACTAACAATTGCGACTGCAGATATGATGATCACCACAATTACGATTACTATTGCAAGCAGGGTTTTAAACAGCCTTTTCATTATCTTTCTCCAACAGATAAGCCACTATAGGTTCTATATATTTGACATCAGAAATATCATAGGATGAAGCCATCTTCTCGGCCATGGCCTTTTCTTTCTCAGTAGAATCTTTTTTATTCCTGAGAGTTGATACAAACATCTTCATTGCAAGTCTGGATGGTGCCTTCATCTTTTCATAGTTAAAACCGCCCTGACAGTAGAATACTTTAATATACTTCTTCTGCTCCTCCGTAAGGACATTCTGAAGAAAAGCATCTACATCAGGATTGTCATTAGGGCTGCCGCCTACGCAGAACATAGCCAGGCGCTTGTCTTGCAAGTCAGAAGCTTTTCCGAGAAACCACTTACCTTTGACCAGATTACCTGCCATAGCCCAACCTCCGTAGCAGATCGCGTCAAAGTCCTTGAAATAATCATCACTCTTTTTCTGAGCATCCCTTAGATCAAGAAGCTCACCGCTAATTTTTTCTGCAATCCACTCTGCATACCTTTTAGTAAATCCTGTCTGTGATGTGTAAATAATCAGTGTTTTCATAACTCGCTCAAATTCCTTTCCATTTTCATGATAGTTTGTATGGTAGTCTGAAGGCTCTTTTCATCGATTCCATTAAATATTCTTCCGATGACGTACTGGCTCTGCTGACCGTTATTGTCATTCTGTTCCAGAAAAGTCCTGCATTTATCTGTGACAAAGATTCGCTGCTTTCGCTTGTCCTTCTCATCAGGGATTGCAGAGACAAACCCCTTTTTCTCAAGCTTAAGTAAAATCTGCTTTACATTCTGATGAGAACTTCCCATTACATCTGAAAGCTCATTCAATGTCGGAGGTTCCTTGCATAGGTCGATACAGATTATTGCAAAGAATTGTTTCCAGGTAATCTCCTTGAAATATGCATCGGCTGCAGCCTGATATCTGTTATCAAATGCACTGAGTAATCCGAGTAAAAACGGCTGTGGTGGCATATCTCCAAACGTTACTTTTTCTATATTCATTACTTCATCGTAATTCATGTGAGCTCCTTTTTATATTATGTAATATATTACCTATATGAAACAATGTAATATATTACATATTTTTTGTCAACACAATTCCAAAGAAAAAGCTTCGGGATTTAACCGAAGCTTAAATGTACATTATACTGGAATATAGCTTATATAGTCTTTAAAACTCCCTCTTAAACAGATACGCATCAAAGGTTGCACTTCCATCAAACTTGGAATACTGGCAATCCTTCCAATAAGTCATTCCTAGCTTTTCCATAACTCGTCTGCTCTTTGAATTATCTTTTGCAAACTCGCCCACTATAGCGCGGACACCTTTCTCTTGATTGACGTAATTGATGATTGCATTCATAGCTTCGGGTACGAGCCCCTGTCCCCAGTATTCTTTTCTAAGGTTATAACCGATAGACCAGGCATCTATATCTTCCTTGTAGAAGACTCCACCCTGCCCTATCAATTCTCCTGTTTCTTTCAAAACAAACCCAAGATCAAATTCATCGTTACCATCAATATCACGCGATTTAAGCCATTCTTTAGTAACCTCTATATCCTTGTGAAGAGGATAAATCATAAATTTGTTCACATCCGGATCAGATGCCCATTTAAAGATGGCTTCTGCATCATCTACTGTAACTGTCCTTAGAATGAGTCTTTCAGTTTCAATTCTACGCACCATTACGCCTCCAACACTTTTCAGATATTTATCTTCTACTATATCTGTTTTCAAAAAAAAAAAAAAGTCATCTGGCAGTTTTATCTGCTAGATGACTTCAAATTCGTGTATTGTTGTGATTATCTTCTCCAGAATCTGATATTAAGCAAAATAGTTATAACTGTTCCAACTCCAGTAATTATCAGCCTTGTGTTCATAGGAGTCACATCACTAAGCTCATAGCATAGAAAAGCAACAACCAAGCAACCTATAATACTTCCCAGAATCTTGGCAATAGTAAAACAGTGCTCAAGAACAAGCGTAACAATTACAGTTACCCCATATATAAACAGGCACGTCTTTGAATCCAATCCCATGTTACGAGTAAGGAACAATGGAATAAAGCCAGCACTGGCTGCATTGAGGATGTCAATCCTCATAATTAGAATACCAACAGCTGAAAAGACCAATGCCAGCGGAATAGCAGCAAGACCTGCTAGAGCGCCAGCAGTACTGCCTGAAACACTGTCTGATACACTATCGTGCCTATTAAAGAAATACTTATCTTCGTCCCACATTATTTTTCACCCTTTTTAATCTGATTCAATTTGTTAACGTACACTGCAGCTCGGCAATAGAACTTAAGCTGCTCCTCGCCATCTTTTATAGTTGTAGCTCTCTCGACTCCTTTTGCTGTACCCTTCTTGACTGCCTCATTAAACATCTTGCCAAGACGGGCTCTTATCTGAGCCGGTGATTCCTTGATCTTGTACTCTACAAGTACCTCATTCACATCTGCAAAAGTAGGAAGATCTGCCAGAGTGAACTCTTTATCCATCTTCTTGGCTTCCTTGATCATCTCGCCAACGGCCACTGTATAGTCGTAGGTAGTTCTTTTACCAAAGCGCTCTTCCAGCATCTCGCAGATATAATAATTGACTGTGATGTTCTGCTTCTTAGCTTCCTTCTCAATACGATCATACATATCCTGTGTAAGTGATAGATTTACTCTTGGCATATCTTAATCCTCCTATGAGTGTTGAACGGTTATGTTATATTTTGATTATATGAGTGTTGAACATATATGTCAAATACTTCTACATGGCTCTGTATGCCTGATCATGACTTACCTCTGACTGATAATAGCTACCCATAGTCGTTGGTGCGTTGAAAAGAGCTGAGAGCAGATAGTTCTTTATATTCCGCACCTTGGTGGTATTGTCCTTCATGCATCCCATAACATACTCAAGATGCATATGGTTAAGCTTCAAAAACTTGGACTTAACAAGATTTGTAGGATACTCGTTCTTGGAGATCCAAATGCTTGGATTCTGGCAAAGAACAGTCTCAAGTACCAGGTCATAGATGCCTTCAATGATTTCTGTGTCATGAGGATATCTTTCCAACATGGTATCAATACACAGATTTTCCCTGACTATTTCTGCATAGGCATTGTACTCATCATTCAAATCGTTTTTCATCGAAGAGATATGATTAGTATTTATTATTCTTTTAGTATTATTAATATTAATATAATTAGGGTCGGATTCTCCGTGGTCTAGAACCGGATTTTCGCTTGGTCTAGAACCCGAAATTCCCGTGGTCTTGACCCCGATATTTCCGGGGTCTGAAATTTCCATATTTGTTCCAGAACTTGGTTTTTCCAAGGTCTGAACTTCTTCATTTTCCCTTGAAGCAAAGTTCTTGAGATAAATCTTGGTAGGCTTCCCCTGGCCCTGCTTTTTGCGCTCTATGAGCCCATATTCCTCAAGACTCTTAAAAAGACATCTGATCTTATCTTCCCCACAGCCCAGCATTTCTGCGGCTTCCTGCTGTGCAAAGTATATATATGCCCTCTGAAGCTCGTCAAACCACTTATTTTTAAGGGATAATGACATTCTATCAAGCATAAGACCGTAAAGAGTCTTAGCAAGCGCATCAAGCCCGCTAAAATATGTGTTTGTGAACAGAAGCTTTGGTATTCTGTAAAAGGCAAGCATTTCTGATTCCTGACCGCTAAAATAGTCAAAAATGATTCTTTCGCTCACTCTTTTTTCCTCCCTTCAATGATTTTCTGTGACGTTCCATGGATTTAAGTGGTGCAATTTCTGCACTACCCAATCAGCTGAAATCTGCATCTACGATTGAAATTTTTGACGTAGATCTTGCTTGGCTTACCTTTTGCCTGTAACTTATATATAAGACCAAATTCTTCAAGTTCATTCATACAATCAATTATTGTATGCTTGGAGAAATTGATATCTTCCTGAATCTTGCTTAACGGATAAATGATGTAGACTCTGTTATCATCATCAAACCAATTATGTTTCTTAGCTTCGCCCATGCGGTCCAAAAGAACTGCATAAAGCATTTTGGCCGAAGCCGACAGGGAAGAAAAGCTCTTCCCTGTAAGCAGCTCTCTTGGTATCTCTACAGAAGCAAATTGCTGTGCCTGGGTGTTGTAAAAATAGTCCATCATATTATTGTTCCTCACTTTCCTGCGATGCCTTCCATTGCTCTAAGAGACTTACGATAACTCTTTCAATCTCAGACTGTGAATAATAAGCAGGGAAGTACTTGTTGAGCTTACGTTCTGTGATAAGAATCTTCTTCCTGGTCTGTGGCGTGGATCTCTTTTGGATAAGGATGTCTATCATCTGTTCCTGTGTAAGAGAGTCATCATCACGATATTGACGAAGATCCATGAGTTGTTCCTGTTTGATCATGCCGTTTTCATGAATATACTCCCATATCCACTGTTGATAGGTTGGGTTAAAGTAGGAGATTTCTACAGCTACTGCAATAGCTAATCTTCCTTCATCAACCATTGTTAATAACTTGGGAATTAGATATGTGAGTCGCATATATCTATGTATTTGAGCTCTTTTCATTCCCACTGATTCGCCAACTTCTGTTGCCGAATGCAACTTTGTCTCTTCAAGAGACAAAGTTAAATCAGAACGCTTACCTTGATGATTTAAGGCATCCATCTTCATTTTTAAGGCAAAGGCTCTTTCACTCGGAAGTATCTCTTCCCTCTGCATATTGGCATTAACCATGGCGATTGTCGCATCATCATTGGTCATTTCCTTGATGATTGCCGGTATCTTTCGAAGCCCAGCTCGTTTAGCCGCGTGAAGTCTTCTATGCCCTGAAATCATCTCGTAAGTTCCTTCATCATCAGGTCTTACTAGAACAGGAGTAAGCACTCCACTTTCCTTGATGCTTTCAACAAGTTCTTCCATCTTTTCATCATCAACGACCCTGAAAGGATGGTTTTCAAAAGGATAGATAGTCATTACATCTAGATCTACAGTCCCCTCGGTGCTTGGAACACCGAGGAGCTCATCTATACTAGATAACTTTACTTTCTGACCAACTCTTTGTGTCATTGTTCATAACCTCCTTGATAAATGATGTGTAAGCAAATGCTGCTTTTCCTTTTGGATCGTACTGATACAAGCTGCTTCCTGAAGCACTTATTTCTGCAGCTCTTACTGAAAGAGGGATCTCAGTTTCAAAAACATTTATGCTTGAGGAATAAGCTTCGTAAATCTGAGCCGCTATATCTTTGGCATAATTGGTTCTGTTATCAACCATAGTAATGAGGATTCCCTCTATCTCGAGTTTTGGATTAAGCTGACGTTTAACTCTTCCTATGGTCTTTATAAGCTGCTGAAGGCCCTTTACAGGAAGATATGCTGCCTGGCACGGAATAATTACTGAATCTGCACAGGCAAGTGCGTTAATCGTCATCATTCCAAGGGATGGCATACAGTCAATAATCACAAAATCATAAATATTTCTGGCGTTATCCACATATTCTCTGAGAATTGTTTCCCTGCTGATAACTCCGGTCATGCTTATTTCCAAGCTTGAGAGCTCAATATTTCCCGGCATCAGATCAACACCTTCTGCATGGTGGATAATTCCTTTTGATACATCCACGGGCTCATCATTGATAATATTTACAAGTGCTGTGGCAAGAGAATAATCAAGTCTGTCCGGTTCATCACATCCAAGACTTATTGACATGCTGCCCTGAGGATCCGCATCTATCATGAGTACCTTGTAACCTTCCCTGGCAAGTCCAATACCAAGATTCACACTTGTTACTGTCTTCCCTACCCCGCCTTTTTGGTTTGCAACTGCTATAACTTTAGACATCTCTTTTCCCCCTTATTCATCAAATGATTCAATAAACGCATCAATCTTTTCTGTGTTGCAGAGGACCACTCCCTTTACCTTTCTTGTTGCCTTGGCTTCCTTTGCAAGGCTTTCAAAGGTATGAAGCCCCATTGAATAGAGCTCTGCTCCCTCTGCGTACCTGACATATTTCTTTTTTCCTTCCTTAACGATTTCTGCCAAATCTTCGATTTTCTTTCTTCTAGCCATGAATACTTCCTCACTTTCGTTTCCTTCTTCACAAAATTGTTCAATGTACTGTTCGATCAAATCTAAATCCACAAGGGCAGTTTTCCGAAGCTTTATATTGGCTTTGGCTTCTTTTGCCAGAGTCACAAATGACCAATATGCCATGCTGTAAAGTCTGGCTCCGTCCTGGTAGGTGCAATATCGATGTTCTTTTCCGACAAGATACTTGTCTAAGTCAACTGGTGGGGATTTTCCACGATTCATCTGTAACCTCCGTTTCTGGTGTTACGAGATGCAATTAAGAAGATCAGAATTTTGGGTACAAAAAAACCACATCTTCTCTTCCTTCGAGAAATGTGGTCAAATATGTGATGTGTCTGAACCGATTATTCCTTTGACAATTACCCTGGGATAGAAACTTTTAAAAGTTCCTATCCCAAAATGCGTTTTTTAAGCAAGTAGAAATTGTCTTTTGACACACCACTGATGTCCTATTTATTTTAGATAAAAACTACATACAAGTCCAAATAGCTCCGTACTTGTCCAATGAATTCGTTGTAAAAATGTTGCATTTTTGGATAACATAGTACGTCTATGGATTTCAGTGATTCCTAATGAGTCCGTGTGTTACTTCTGTGATTTCAAGGTTGGGAAGAGGAGCACGTCTCTTATTGTTGCGCTGTCTGTAAGGAGCATACAAAGTCTGTCAATACCATAGCCGATACCGCCTGTAGGAGCCATACCGATTTCAAGGGCATTGAGGAAGTCCTCATCTGTGTGCTCTGCTTCTTCGTCGCCGGCTGCTGCGTTAGCGTCCTGCATAGCAAAACGCTCTCTCTGGTCGATAGGATCGTTAAGCTCTGAATAAGCGTTACACATTTCCCAAGTGTTGATGAAGAGCTCGAAACGCTCAACCTTCTCAGGATCTGTAGGCTTCTTCTTGGTAAGAGGAGAAATAGCAAGAGGGTGATCCATGATAAATGTAGGCTGGATCAAATTCTTCTCGCAGAACTCTTCGAAGAAGAGGTTGATGATATCGCCCTTCTTGTGACGATCCTCAAATTCGATTCCTTTCTCCTTAGCAAGAGCCTTAGCTTCTTCATCAGTCTTAACTTCATCGAAGTCGATGCCTGTGTACTTCTTGATTGCATCGTTCATTGTAAGACGCTCGAAAGGCTTACCAAGGTCGATGATGTTATCACCGTACTTGATCTGTGTTGTTCCACAAACCTTCTCAGCAAGGTAACGGAACATAGACTCTGTAAGTTCCATCATTCCTTCATAATCTGTATATGCCTGATAGAGCTCCATAAGTGTGAACTCTGGGTTATGTCTTGTATCAACACCTTCGTTTCTGAATACTCGGCCAATCTCAAATACTCTCTCAAGACCACCAACGATAAGTCTCTTAAGGTAAAGCTCAAGTGAGATACGAAGCTTACGCTCTTCATCAAGAGCATTGTAGTGTGTGATGAATGGTCTGGCAGCTGCTCCACCTGCGTTCTCAACAAGCATTGGAGTCTCAACTTCCATGAAATCTCTGTCTGCAAGGAAGTTACGGATTTCACGAAGAATTGCAGATCTCTTCTTGAATGTCTCCTTAACCTCTTCGTTCATGATGAGGTCAACGTAACGCTGTCTGTATCTGATCTCTGTATCTGTAAGTCCGTGGAACTTCTCTGGAAGTGGCATAAGTGACTTAGATAAAAGAACTAATTCCTTAACGTGAACTGAAATCTCACCAGTCTTAGTTCTGAATGCAAAACCCTTAACTCCGATGATATCGCCGATATCCATCTTCTTGAATGCAGCATAAGCCTCTTCGCCAAGGTCATTTCTTGAAACGTAGAGCTGCATACGACCATCTCTGTCCTGAAGGTTAGCAAATGAAGCCTTACCCATTACACGCTTACTCATCATACGACCTGCAAGAGAAACAACCTTCTCTGCTGGAACATCTGAAAGAGCTACTGTGATAGCCTTGCCTTCTTCGTCTACTGGAGCTACAAACTCAAGAGCCTCGAAGTTATCTCTAACCTGCTGTGTGTGATGTGTCTGATCATACTTAACGATCTGGAAAGGATCATTACCTGCTGCCTGAAGCTCAGAGAGCTTATCTCTACGAACCTGACGGAGACGTCCAACGTCCTCTGCTGGTGCATTCTGTTGATTGTTCTGCTGATTATTATCTGCCACTTATTTATCCTCCTGATTGCTCAATTCTCAAAAAGAGCCAGCGAAATACAAGTAAATCGCTGGCCCCCGAAATTCATAATTATTAGCTGTCTTAAGCCTCTGATCTCTCGATTCCAAGTACTTTGTACTTAAGAACACCAGCCTGTGTCTCTACAGAAACTGTCTGTCCCTTCTTGGCACCGATTAAAGCCTTACCAACTGGAGACTCGTTTGAGATCTTACCCTTAAGTGAGTTAGCCTCAGATGAACCTACGATCTTGTACTCAAGATCCTCGTTAAACTCAAGGTCACGGATCTTAACCTTACATCCGATGCTGATCTTATTGAGGTCTACGTCCTCTTCTACAACTACTTCTGCATTCTTAAGGATCTTCTCAAGAGCTTCGATTCTAGCCTCGATATCTCTCTGCTCATCCTTAGCTGCATCGTACTCAGCGTTCTCTGAAAGGTCACCCTGCTCTCTAGCTTCCTTGATCTTCTCAGCTACTTCCTTACGCTTGACAACTTTAAGCTCATGAAGCTCATCTTCGTACTTCTTAAGTCCTTCATAAGTTAAAATGTTCTTCTTCTCTTCCATCTCCAAACCTACCCTTCATAAAGATTGCGCCCAGTACGGGCATGAAAGTATATATATTGAAAACATACAAAAAATAAAAATGGAAACGTTAAAATAGATAACAAACCTAATTTAACTTTGACATTATACAGTCTATATATACCTATGTCAATGGTATCTGGTTTACCCACTACTGGAAGCATCTGCAGCGCTTTGTGTCTCTGGCGGTGCATCAACAGTATATGTAATACCGTCCACAATTATCACATTTACATCCGGTACAGAGCTAAAAATCCTCTCATCCACGTAGTTAAACTTCTCTGGTGTTCCTCCAGCTTCGATGGTCTCTATAAGAGCCTTAACTCTTGGTCCGTGAAGTGGGTTACACTCTGCGATACAGGAGATCTTACCCTCTCTGGCGTACTGAATAGCCTGCTCATTAACAGCATCAAAGGATACCACCATGATCTCTCCGTGCTTTATGTCAGAGCCAACTTTTTTGCCTGCGCTCTCAATGGCGTCGATGGCACCGATGGCTTCATTATCATTCTCACAATATACAATATTAATATTGTCGTAGCGCTTTAAAAGAGATGTCATAACCTCTCTACCCTTAGTCTCAGTAAAGTCGCCACTTTCCTCTGCAAGGATCTCCCAGCCATTCTCTCTTGCAGCATTGGCAAGGCCTCTTGTCCTTCCAAGCTGTGCTGTTGATCCAAGGCTTCCCTGGATATTTACTATATGAAGATCTGATGGGTCAATTCCCTGACCTTCAGTGTAAGCCTTGATCCAGGCAGCCACTTTTCTTCCCTCCAGCTCAAAGTCAGATCCAACCCAGCAGGAATAGAGATTCTTATCCGCCACATCTACTCGCCTGTCAACGATGATAACGGGAATTCCTGCCTCTTTCGCCTCAGAAAGAACTGAATCCCATCCGGTCTCCGTGGCAGGCGCAAGGACAATGTAGTCCACCTCCTGCTGGATGAACATTCTGATGGCGGTTATCTGATTGCTCTGCTTCTGCTGCCCATTCTTATAGATAAGGGTATAGCCATCTCCATCAAAGGCATCGAGCATAGACTGGGTATTGGTATTGCGCCAGTCTGATTCTGCCCCCAGCTGAGAGAAGCCCACCGTTATAGTCTTGCCAGCATCATTTCCTTCCCCAGCGTTATCTTTTTTGCCATTAACAACGCTGCTCCCGCAGCCAGTCACAAGGACTGAAAGCAGGAGCAGTAAAGTTACAACTTCATTTATCTTTTTCATGCCTTTTTTCTCTGTGCCATTACTACACTCTGGATTATAAGGAATATGCCAAGCATTGCTGCAATTGTGATTCCTGTCCACCAAGCCTGGTCAAGACCGGCAAGGGAAACGATATTCTGAATTGTACTAAGTGATAAAACACCGAACAATGTACCAATGATGTTACCAACACCACCTGTAAGCATTGTGCCACCGATGATTGATGACGCGATGGCCTGCATCTCCATACCTGTTGCATGGCTTGCAGAACCAGAGCCTACATGAAGGAAGTATACATATCCGGCAATTCCTGCCAGGGTACTGCAGATAAGGTGTGATAAGAACTTAGTTCTTCTGACATTGATTCCAAGCATAAGCGCGCTTTGCTTATTGCCGCCCACAGCGTAAAAGCATCTGCCCAATTTAGTCCATCTAAGTACTACAAACAATAATATCACAATTAACAGTGCAACAATAACTCCGATTTCCACATATGCTGGTGAAAATTCGCCTTTTTTATTGATGCTTCCGATAAATGGAATTGTTACCTTAGTGAGCTTAAGGGCCTTAAATTTCTCGTTCTCAACGTTAAATGGTGCTGTGTTAACGATGGTTGTCATACCTCTTGCAAAGAACATTCCTGCAAGGGATACGATGAATGGCTGAATATCCAGATATGCTACCAGGAATCCCTGAACGATACCGTAGGCAATTCCGATTCCAAGAGCGATCAGGATTGATCCGCCGATGGTGCCATTTCCATTTGGATTATCCAGGTAAACGGCGCAGCACATAGAAACCAAGGCTACTACGCCGCCTACACTTATATCAATTCCTCCCGTGATCATAACTACACTCATACCGCAGGCAGTTATGATAAGCGCTGCATTGTTATTAAACTGATTAAAGAACATCTGTGGCTTGGTAAATCCGCCGCCCTGAAAGATAATAGCTCCAAGGTACATAAGTGTGAAGATCACAATGGTGATCACCAGCAAGAGGTTGGAGTCGTTAAGCTTGATCTTCTTTTTCATTTATGCCACCCCCTTTTGTGCCGGTTTCTTTTTGAATGAAAAGAGCTTTTTAAAAAATTCTCTAACTGTAGGAGCGGAGAATACTACAAGAATAATAACTACTACTGCCTTATAAGCTGCCAACGCATCTGACTGAACGTGGAACTTGTAAAGGGTTGTAGTAAGGAACTGAATAACATAAGCTCCAAGTATTGATGACCACATGTTGAACTTACCGCCTGAAAGGGCGTTACCACCAAGGGCTACAGCAAGGATGGCATCCATCTCAATATCTTTTGCAATAACTGAATAGTTGATGGTTGAAAGTCTGCTGACCTTGATGAGGGCTGCAACCGCTACGCAAAGTCCCAAAATAACGAAGGAAAGGAACTTAATAAATGTAGGGTTGATACCGTTAAGCTTGGATGATTTCTCGTTGATACCAACTGCCTGTGTGTAAAGTCCAAGGTTGGTGAACTTAAGCACCAATGCGATGATGACGATACAGATGGCTACGATAAATACTGTTGTTGGAATCGGTATACCAGGAATGAATCCGCCAAAGTAAGCAAATCTTGGATCTGGAACGATTGGAAGCTCGTTGTTGTTGATCCAGGCTGCGATTGATCTTCCTGCTGTAAAAAGAATCAGTGTGGCGATCATGGGCTGTATCTTGAAGACAGCTACCAGGGTTCCGTTAAAGGCACCACAGAGCATTCCAACGATGCAAGCTACAACAAATGCCACAATAACAGTTACAACATAGTTCTTTACCTCTGTTGGTCTTGAAACTCCGCCGCAGATGATCTTAAGCATTGCTGAGCCTGCGATTGCGATGGTTGCTCCAACTGAGATGTCCTGTCCACCTGAAGCTGCTGTTACCAGCGTCATTCCTATAGCCAGAATTCCCAGTTCTGAGCCATAGTCCAGGATGGTGATAAGGTAGCCCGAAAGTACGGTGTTACCTGAGTTATTTACTACTGGTGTAATCTTAAAAAAGCTTGGATCAACGATAAGGTTGATAAGTGCCAGAAGAATCAGTGCTATAAGCGGAATCAAGATCTGGCCTGCTTCAAACTTTTTGGTTTTATTTTTACTCATACTGCGCTCTCCCCTGCGATGGTGCTCATTATCTTGTTCTGGGTAAGATCCTCTCCCGAAAGCTCTCCCACCACTTTTCTGTCTCTCATTACGATTAGTCTTGAACATGTTCTGAGCATCTCATCAGTTTCTGAAGAAATGAAGGTTACGCTCATTCCCTCTTTAGCCAGCTCTAAGACCAGCTTTTGGATATCTACCTTGGTTCCTACGTCGATACCTCTTGTAGGCTCATCAAGGATGAGATATTCCGGATGCATTAAAAGCCATCTTGCCAGGATAACCTTCTGCTGATTACCACCTGACAGTGATTTGATCGGTGTGTCTGCAGATGCTGTCTTGATGTTTAGCTTTTTGATGTACTCATCTGCAAAGGCGTTGGCTTTTGCTTTGCTAAATGGCTTCCAGAAGCCTGTAAGTACCTGAAGGGCCATGATGATGTTATCCCTTACAGAAAGATCTCCAATAATTCCGTCCACTTTTCTGTCCTCAGGAAGATAAGCAATTCCATTCTTCATGGCATCCAGTGGCTTGTTGATCTTGATCTCTTTTCCCTTCATCTTGACTGTTCCGCCAAGAACCTTATCGGCACCAAAGATAGCTCTTACGCACTCGCTTCGTCCAGAACCCAGAAGGCCTGTGAAGCCGTTGACCTCGCCTTTTTTAATATAAAAATCAAATGGATGTATGCCAGCATCGCTCTGAAGTCCTGTGGCTTCAAATATCTTTTTATCTGCATCCTCTCCCTGATAGGAGCCTTCCTCGCCCTTAATATCAGAAAGATCATCCATTTCTTTTCCAAGCATCTTGGCAACAAGCTGAACTCTTGGAAGGTCTGCAATGTCGTACTCGCCCACCAGCTGACCATCTCTAAGAACGGTTATCTTGTCGCAAACTTCATAAACCTGATCCAGGAAATGTGTAACGAAAATGATTCCTACGCCCATTTCCTTAAGGTCTCTCATGAGACCAAACAATTTCTCAACTTCCTGCTCATCCAGAGATGATGTAGGCTCGTCGAGAATGAGGACTTTACAGTCCATGTCCACTGCTCTTGCTATGGCAACCATCTGCTGAACCGCGATGGAACAGCTTCCCAGCTGCTGTGTAGCGCTTGCTGGAATATCCAGCATCTTTAGAAGCTTGTCTGCTTCTGCATTCATCTGTTTCCAGTTTGTAATAAGACCTTTCCCTCTTCCGATGAACATATTCTCAGCCACGGTCAGGTTAGGGCAAAGGGTAATTTCCTGATACACTGTGCTGATTCCGAGCTTTTGTGCATCCTGTGGAGAATGGATATTTACCATTCCCTCTCCCTGCAGCTCTATGGTTCCGCCGTCCTTTTCATAAACACCTGTAAGGACCTTGATAAGTGTTGATTTGCCGGCGCCGTTTTCACCCATAAGAGCATGGATCTCACCTTTATTCAACGAGAAATCCACATTCTGCAAAGCCTTTACCGCAGGAAAGATCTTGTATATGCCTCGCATTTCCAGCACTCTTTTTTCGTCCATATATCCACTCCCTAAAAAGCGGTGCGGTTTACGCCGCACCGCCTGAATTTCACTACTGTTATCGTGATATACGCATGTCTTCGACATGCTACATCCATTCGGAAATCGCCATACTCATTTCATTCGTATGTCTTTTTTCCTCATGTCTGTTCGGTCTTCAAATTCATGTGATGTTTTGTGCAAGCACAACATCTCATGAACTTTAATCCCTATATCACTCAGATTCCGTAAGTATCTACATCATCCTGTGTGATTGTTGAAGCATCGAAGCCCTTCTCATCCATGATGATTGTCTTCTGCTCAAGTGTCTCGCCCTTCTCGAGCTTCTTGATGATCTCATCAATGTAGCTAGCCTGGAAAGGATTGCACTGTCCATCATAGTTCCAGTTCTGCTTAAGGAGCTCTTCAAGTGCCCACTTGTTGCAGTCAAAGCCCATTACGATAACGTCTTTGCCAACACCGTGTGAGATACCAGCTGCATCAAGAGCTGCAACAGCGCCCTTAGCCATATCGTCGTTCTCAGCATAGATTACGTTGAAAGGTGTGCCAGCGTCGATAACTGACTGAACGATCTGCTGTGCCTTCTCTGCGTTCCACTCAGCTGTCTGCTCAACAACGAGGTTCCAGTTTGACTCAGCCTCAACCTTTGATGTAAGAGCGTTACTTCTGCCCTGCTGAGCAGCTGAACCCATAACACCCTGGATGTGGATTACGTTGTACTCTGAAAGGTTCTGACCTGCAAGCCAGTCAACAGCTGTCTGGCCTTCCTTAGCCATATCAGAAACGATTGATGCCTCGTAAAGGCTCTCGTCTGCGTCGATTGTACGGTCGAAAAGGATAACCTTTACGCCTTCAGCCTGAGCTTCCTGAAGAACTGAATCCCAACCTGCTGTATCAGCTGCAGAAAGAAGGAGGTAATCAACACCATCCTGAATGAATGTCTGAGCTGCTGCGATCTGCTCATCATTCTTTAAGCTGTATGCGAATGAAGCATCATAGCCGTTCTCTTTTGTAAATGTGTTCTTAAGGTCGTTATCGTTAGCTGTACGATAACCAGATTCATTAGGGTCGTTGTTGATGATACCAACTTTGATGAGGTCACCAGATGCTGCTGGTGCACCGTCTGAAGATGCTGGCTTAGCATTTCCACAAGCCACAAGGCTCAGAGTCATGGCTGCTGCCATAACAAATGACAATACTTTCTTCTTCATAAACCTATTCCTCCTGAAAATAGAATTAAACGTTTTTAGGGACCATTCCCTTATGGTTAATATTCTAATTTCCAGGAGGAAAAACTCCATTGAATAAAAAACTGAATGTGTTTAGTTTTTTTATCGTATTTTTATAATGTTATATTTTTTTACGATTTAGGTTGAGATTTTGATGCTAAATTCTTGGGAAGTTTAATAGTAACCTCCGTTCCCTTTTCAAAAGAGCTATCTAATGAAACTCCATATTCTTCGCCAAAATTAAGGATTATACGCTGGTTAACGTTGTAAAGGCCGTAGATGGCTTCCTTGGTGTTGCCACCCTCTGTAAGGCCCTTTCTTACTTCCTCAAGTCTCTTAGCATCCATTCCGATTCCATCGTCCGCTACAGTGATGGTAATAAACTCTTTTTCTTCCTTACCGGTGATGCGGATCGTTCCACCACCGCGATGGTTCTTTATACCATGATAAAGAGCATTCTCTACAAGGGGCTGTACCGTGATCTTGGGAATCTTGTAGTTGTAAATTTCCTGTGGCACATCTATCTCATAGCTAAGAATATCCTGGTATCGGATCTGCTGAATCTCCAGATAACTCCTGACGTGGGCCAGTTCCTCCTCAATGGATATGATCTCTTTTCCCTTATTAAGAGAGGTGCGGAAAAAGCTGGAAAGACTTCCAACCATCTTAACTACCTGCTCCTTGTTGCCTCCCTCTGCGCTCCAGACAATGGCGTCCAGGGTGTTGTAGAGGAAGTGGGGATTGATCTGGGCCTGCAACAGCTCAAACTCTGCCTTTCGCAATTGCTTTTGTTCTCTTTTTACCTGCTCCTCAATTGGGCGGGTGATCCAGATAGGACCCACAAAGGAAACCACGATGACACTTATGATGATAAACACCAGGATTGCCATGGAGATGCCGATGGACTTAAGGTACATGGCTTCGTTGGCGGCCTGACCAATCTGGAGCTGTTTGTTCTCGTAGTAGATGTACTCGTTGATGGTCTCCTGCAAAAGAGCTGTCACGATCTGGACGTCGTTCTCCCAAATGACCATGTTAGCTTCGTACTTGTCGTCGTGCTCTAAGTTATCGATGATCCTGTTGGTGTAGGTGCCAAGGTTGGTCAGGTATTTCTCGGCGCTACGAAGACGATTCTGGTTGTCCTCGGTGCCGGTGTAGTCCTTAAGGCCCACCACGACTTTCCTTGCATCCACCAGCATCTGGTTAAGTGGCGTCTCCTCTGGGCTTACGTTACCTACGATAAGAAGGTAGGTCTGATAATCAAAGTCCTCTTTGAAATCCAAACTGAACTCGCTGGCGGTAACGACAGAGCTTATCATGTCGTTGTACCTGACGTTGGCGGTCCAGAAGGTATAGGAGGCGTACACCATGAATATGATATTGGGCAAAAGAAGTACCAGATAGGTTATACGTATCTGGGTAGCAAGACGGGATTTCTGTCTTACTCTTGGGTTATTCTTTACCATTACTCGTTCTCACTCTCACATAGCTTTGAGTTGTTATCTGTAGTTGCTGCTCTGTCACTCACTCTCCGCAAAGCTTCTGGATCTGTACTGTGTAGGGTTAACGCCCTGGGTTTTCTTAAAGAGATATGAGAAATAGTGCGGATCCTTGTAGCCCACCATTAGTCCTATCTCGTTGCTCTTCTTGTTGGTTCTGCTAAGGAGCTCTTTAGCCTCATTCATGCGATAGTCCGTAAGATATTTGATGAAGGGCTGGCCTGTCTGCTGCCTGAACACGGCGCTTAAATGGTTAGGAGATACGTTAACCTGGGCAGCCAATACGTTCAGGGACAGGTTCTCTTCGGCATAGTGCTCTTCGATGTAGGAAAGGGCCTCTTTTACCACATCCTTGTAATGGCCTCTGGTGTCCTCTTCCCTAAGGATAACGGCCTGCTCTAAGACTTTGGTCAGGTATTCCATGGTTCTTGCTTCATCTGAGAGGATTTCTGGAGAAAGCTCTTCAACACGCTCATCCAGGGCCTTTCTTGGAAGTCCTAATTCGTTTTCAACAAATTCTGTGGCGCAGAAATAAACATCCATGGCCACGTACTGCCTTAGCATGGTGGATTTGATGGCGCTCTCACCCATGCCCTTTATGAATTCCATCATAAAGAACGCAGCTTCTGCCTGGTCTCCGCGGCGAAGAAACTCGCGGATCAGCTTTCTGTCTATGTGCTTTGGATCAATTTCTGAAAGGGTGACCTCGTCTTTGCTGGATTTAAGGGACTCCTCGGAGCCGTACAAAAATCCGTTGTCTGAAGTCAGATAGATATGGGCAAAGGCTCTGCTGGCCCATCTGAAGGTCTCAGGTATTTCCGAAAGGCGCTCCACGTTCTGGCCGATACCACCAAAGTATCTGATGTGATGGTACTCTGAAAAGATCTGCTGTAGCTCTTTTACCGCAGTCTCGATATTCTCATCCAGTGCCCCGTCGTCATCCGCCTTGAACAAAAGAGCTATGCCTTCCACGTTAAGGTCAAAGTAGAGGGCGCCATGCTTTTCAGCCACGGCTTTGATTCCATCCTCTGCCTTTACCACGCTGTTGGAATACTCGAAGGCGTCGTGTCTTGTGGACCATACCTTAAGTAATAGGATATTGTAGCGAAGTGCTGTTAGATCAAGGGAGAGCTTCTTGGCAGCCTCTATAAGGTCAGATGCTGTCTTACCGCCTGTCACAAGGCTTCTGAAAAGACCTTGTTTCTCAAGCTCAGTTCTCTCCTTCATTTCTTCTTCGAATCTTTTAGCTGCTTCTCTTTCCTGTCTCTGCTCCTGGATGCGCTCTGCAACTGCATCCACCTCTTTTAACAGATTATCACCACTGATGGGCTTGGAAAGATAGCAGGATATGCCTATCTTGATGGCTTCCTTGGCATACTGAAAGTCCTCGTAGCCTGTAAGGAGGATTATCTCCATCCAGGGATACTCGGCCTTTATCATCTTGCTAAGTGTCAGGCCATCCATAAATGGCATCTTAATGTCTGTGATAACAATGTCCGGAAGGAGCTTCTGTATCATGGAATAAGCAAGCTCCCCATCGCTGGCTTCTCCGCAGAAGTCGTAACCGTGCGCCTCCCAATTGACGTTGTTCTTGATTCCCTCTCGAACGACAAACTCGTCCTCAACCAAAAATACCTTCATACCTTTGTTCCCCAAACAATTATAATTCATTAACCAAACTGCGCTGCTATCCCATCAGCCAGTGTAAGTTTACCCCATGCTTAGATCACCCAGCATGACTTTCTTGCAGGCTTCCTTAAGGGAGTCCATGTCAGTCATCTGATTGATCTCATTCCTGAATCTGGCGCTGCCAGGCATTCCGTAGGTGTACCAGGACACGTGCTTACGCATCTCACGAATTCCAGTGTATTCCCCTTTGTACTGGAGTTGTAAGTCTGCGTGTCTTATGACTGTGTCGTAGATCTCCTGTCCTGTTGGCCTGTCGCAGGCCTTGCCAGTTTCAAAATAGCTCTTTATCTCTCTAAATATAAATGGATTGCCCTGAGCAGCCCTGGCTACCATAACCCCATCGCAGCCGGTCTGTTCAAACATGCGCTTTGCGCTCTCTCCATCCACCACATCTCCGTTCCCAATTACAGGGATGTGGAGGGCATCCTTAACTTCTTTTATAATACTCCAGTCCGCCTGACCTGAGTAGTACTGTTCTCTGGTTCTTCCGTGGACTGCAACCGCTGCCGCTCCGCCTTCCTGAGCTGCCAGTGCACATTCCACTGCGTTGACTGAATTCTCGGTAAATCCTTTTCTTATTTTAACAGTTACCGGCCTGTCTGACACCTGTACAAGAGCCTTGACGATTTTTTCAATAAGGGCCGGATTCTTCATAAGGGCTGAGCCCTCGCCGTTACTTACAACCTTTGGTACTGGGCAGCCCATGTTCACATCCAGGATGTCGTAGGGCCTGTCCTTGATCATCTCTACGGCGTGCTGCATTACCTCAGGCTCTGAGCCAAAGAGCTGCAAAGAAACCGGATGTTCATCTGGGTGAATCTCCATGAGGGCGCCTGTGTTCTTGTTCTTGTAGGTGATGGCTTTGGCGCTGACCATTTCCATACACACAAGGCCTGCGCCCATTTCTTTGCATAATATACGAAAAGGCAGGTCCGAAACACCTGCCATTGGGCCAAGTATTATATTGTTCTCCAGGGTGACGTTCCCTATAGTTAACTTTCCATATCCTGACATATGTTTATACCCGGACGGTTCCATCCAGAAATAATTTCTGAATTGAAACCTGTCTACTTATTAATCCTCATCTCCTAATATGTCTGCTGGACTCTCATGAAGTACGTAAAGCCTATAATATAATCCAAGCGCTTCAAACAAGTCTTGGCGCTTTCTTCTTACCTCGCTTACGAGGAGGCCTGCGGTGATTTCATCGTAGGTGATGTCTTCTTCGTCGGCGTTGGTTTCGATTGAGATCTGGCCGTCTTCTTCGAAGACGATGGTAAAGATGCCACCTGCTTCCTGTGTGAAGAGGACACTGATGATGTTGAGCTCTTTTTTGATGCTCTCAGGAATCTGCTTGAAGATTGGGTTGAAGTAGTACTTCTGCTCATAGGCGTTGGCACCACACAGTACCACGCGGCCATTAGCAACGCCTTCAAAGACGCGTCCCTTGTTGGTCTTTTGCATCTCGTCGATCTTGAGGTCATCCTCTGTCTGGTTCTTTATATTCTCATTAAATTCTTTGTTGTATTCTCTTTCAAATTCTTCTGCGCTCATTTTTACTCCATACTTCATTCTGGCAATATCAGTTATTGCCATTATTCATCTATAACTCATTGTCTCAGTAATTCTCAGATCACTCTGGCTTATCAGTATCTGCAAATTCCCCAATCTGTGGCTTTGTCTTACGGTTCTTCTCATAGAGGATCTGAAGTCCGCGAAGCACAAGGTTTGGATCGTAGATGTCGATCTCATCAACTTCTTCTGAAATGATTCTTCCAAGTCCGCCTGTAGCAACGACTTTCATATTAGTAAGGCCTGACTCGCGCTTCATCTCGTTGATGATGTACTTAGTCTGACCGATCTGTCCGTAAATAAGCCCGGCCTGCATACTGGAGATAGTCTCCTTAGCAAGGATGCTGGCTGGCTTCTTGATCTCGATCTCAGGGAGCTTAGCTGTATCCTGCCAAAGTGCCTTAGCAGAAATCCTGATACCAGGTGAAACAACACCGGTGAAGAACTCGCCCTTTTCGTTAACTGCGATATAAGTAGTAGCTGTACCAAAGTCAATTACAAGAACTGGTCCGCCGTAGAGTTCGTAACCTGCAACGGCTCCAACGATAAGGTCTGGTCCGATCTCACGAGGGTTATCTGTCACGATCTTAATGCCTGTCTTGATTCCAGGGCCAACGATGTAAGGTCTTTTGCCCAGGTACTTAAGAATTGCATTAACCAGAGCGTGCATAAGCTTAGGCACTACGCTGGCGATCATAACACCCTCAAGGCTATCCTTGTCCACTTCCTTCATGGCAAGCATGCCCAGCATGGTCATTCCGAATTCGTCGGAGGTTCTCTCAGCTCCTGTGGTCATTCTAAAGGAAGTGACCAGCTTCTCGCCTCTGAACACACCAAATGTAATATTTGTATTTCCAACATCGATTACAAGAATCATCTTATCTCTCCTCAACCTTAACTGCACAGCCCATCTGCACAAGCTCACAGCCAGTTTCTACATCTATGATCATACGTAGCTATACAGGCCCCTGACGGTGACTTCCCCTGCGTTAATCTCCTGGGTCTTGCCGTCTTTGGTCCTGATGATCAAAGCACCGCCCTCAGTAATTCCAAGAGCCACTGCTTCGTACTCCTTCATTGTATCAATAACCCTCACATCTTTGCCAATATTAATTAACCTTTTTTCATATTGCTCTTTTAGTAGTGAAAGGTCAAATGTGCTGTTATATTTCTCGTAGTTCTCTTCGAATCTCTCCATGACTGCCGCCACAACAGCGCCTCTATCAAGCCTTACGCCGGTGGTACTAAGAACTGATCCAGCGATCTCACTTATCTCCTTAGGAAACTCAGTCATGTTAACGTTAATTCCAACACCAATTACCACATCTGCGATCTTATTGCTATCGTCCATGTGAAGCTCTGTAAGTATACCACAGATTTTTTTACCTGCAATAACCACGTCGTTGGGCCACTTAATCTGGGCTACACAGCCGCTTTTCTCTCCTCCTCCAATCCCGTCTATCCTGTCAAAAGAGCTATCTCCAAGGCACTGCTCAATTCCTTCCGCCACGGAAAGTCCCATGATAAGTGTAAGCATTGATATCTTATCGGAAGGTGCGATGGGCCTTACAATTAGCGACATGGCGATGTTGGTGCCAGCAGGAGTCTCCCAAGCTCTTCCCTTAGAGCCTCGGCCCTTGTCCTGTCTGTCAGCCACCACGAGGGTTCCGTGGGGCGCGCCATTTTCCGCCAGCTCTTTGGCATCGTCGTTGGTGGAGGTGGTTATTTCTTTATAATAATAATTATGGGCAGCCCACTTTGTGTGAAGCTGCCCTTTAATATGCTCGTTATTAAGCATCCTATTACTCCTGTATTATCATTGCCCGAGAAAATAGATCATATTTGATTCATTTCGACGGTCAATCTTTAAGCGTTGCAAGCATCACTGCCTTTATAGTATGCATGCGATTTTCCGCTTCGTCAAATACTATTGACTGACTTGACTCGAAGACCTCGTCAGTGACCTCCATCTCTGTAAGCCCGTACTTTTCGTGGATCTGTTTGCCAATTCCAGTGTTAAGATCGTGGAAGGATGGAAGGCAATGCATGAAGACGCACTGGTCGCCTGCATTCTTCATGATGTCACTGGTCACCCTGTAAGGAGATAGCTCTTTTATCCTCTCTTCCCAAACGCTGTCTGGCTCGCCCATGGATACCCAGATGTCAGTGTAGATAACGTCTGCGCCCTTGGTTCCCTCAATAGGATCCTCACTAAAGTCGATGATGGCGCCAGTTTCCTTGGCAATGGCCTGGCACTGATCGATGAGATCCTGGGATGGGAAGTATTTCTTGTTGGATACGGCGGTGAAGTGCATGCCCAGCTTAGCGCAGACAACCATCAGCGAGTTACCTGTGTTGTACCTTGCATCGCCCATGTATACCAGGTGGATTCCCTTGATGTGGCCGAAGTGCTCTCTGATCGTGAGAACGTCGGCAAGCATCTGAGTTGGGTGGAACTCGTTGGTAAGGCCGTTCCAAACTGGGACCTTACTGTACTTAGCGATGGTCTCCACGATTTCCTGCTCAAAGCCTCTGTACTCGATTCCGTCGTACATGCTGGCCAGAACCCTTGTGGTATCTGCGATGCTTTCCTTCTTGCCGATCTGGGAATCTGTGGGATTAAGATAGGTAGAACCCATGCCAAGATCGCTGGCAGCAACCTCAAAGGAGCATCTGGTACGAGTACTTGTCTTTTCAAAGATAAGAGCAATGTTCTTGCCCTTGAGCTCGTCGTGAAGAATTCCCTTTTTCTTCTTGTCCTTGAGCTCTGCAGCAAGATCAACAAGGTAGAGGATTTCCTCTGGGGTGTGATCAAGTAACTTAAGTAGATGTCTTCCTTTAAGATTCATAGCAGTTCTCCTTTGTAGTAATTATTTGCAAAAAAAGTAAAGAGGAATCGTATTTACTACAATTCCTCTTTCATCTTAGCATAATTATTCAATTAATGATACTACTTTTTAATATTTATTCACTAATTATTGAATTTTTACATTTTTATGCATTCATTATGCATAACATATTAGCTCTGAATCATATCAACCATGCAAAAGAGCTGTCTCTTCTCAGTATTTGCACTGAATTACCAGAATACGTGTGCTCCGATGATGATACCTTCACGACCGTTGCAACGTCTGAAGTGAAGAGCGTCGCCGACTGTTGTCTCGCCGTTTATGGCTGCCTGAGCCGCCTGGTAGTTAAGGTCTGCGATGTTGCCTGAGTTATAAACCTTGGCAACTGTTCCATTAAGAGCTGGTGTAAACTGTCCTGATGCATAGATAACACTGTAAATTGTGTTAGGGTAAGCACCGCTTTTAACACGGTTCATAACTACTGCACCAACTGCAACTCGTCCTTCGTATGGCTGGTTACCAGCCTCACACTGGATAAGAGCTGCAAGAAGCTTAACCTCATCAGCATCTGCGCTGACTGCTCCACGATTCTTGGTAAGAGCGTTCTTTTTCTCTTCCTCTTCACGGATCTTGATGGCTGCGATTGTCTCGCCCTGGTCGATCCTGAATTCTGTAGTAACATATTCTGCCTGAACATACGCTGTCTCGTCGTTATAATCAACACTGATCCAGCCATTGCCCAGATCTTCGATCATATCTACAAATGTCTTTTCTGTAAGGACTCCGACTACCTCTGCGTCCTCTGATGCCTCTTTTCTTACATTGAGGGCACTGCTCATGCTGGTAACAACCTGCTTGCCTACATCCTGTGCAGCCACCTGAGCGTCATCGTCAAACAACAGGTACTCGTCCTTGGCCCATCCGATCAGGTCTCCTGACTGGATCTTGGACCATCCGTCCTTTCTTTCGAGAAGCTTACCGCCGCAGTCCTTGTAAAGGACTCCTACCTTCTCGCTATCCTCTGAGGGCTCTTCTCTTACATTCATGGCCTTACTTACGTTGGCCATTACGAGCTTGCTTTCCTCTTCAGAGGTTGATGCACTATTCGCTGCGTCGTTCTTTTCATTCTTCTCCATAGCCTTGGCTTCTGCTGAATTATCATCAATACCAAGAGGAGCAACAGGACTCAAAATACTAGAAATACCGATAGCCTGATCAATACAACTGGCTCCAGTTCTTGCCTGTGCTGAAATCCCCTGGGAAATAAAAAGAACTACGATGAGACTGCAAATCATGATTGGTCTCATTATCCCAGCGGATAACTTTATTGCCTTATTCATACTTTGCCTTCCTCGACTAGATAATTGTTAAGAATGTATTTCGACTTATTAAAACAAAATACCAAAAGGAATATTAGCAAAACTGAAATAATTTGTCAAATTATCGAAAGAAAAGCCCCATAAAATGGGGCTTTTCGCGCTTTATCAAACTATATTCTGCTACATTTGTGCATGTAGAAATGACTACAATTACAGGCTGCGACTCTTGTCAATGCAGGCAGTTACTGCATCCATCACAGTGCCTCTAAAGCCCTGTTCCTCAAGAACCCTTACTGCCTCTATTGTTGTACCTGCTGGTGAGCAAACCATATCTTTTAACTCGCCAGGATGCTTACCTGTTTCAAGGACCATCTTGGCACTTCCAAGAACGGACTGTGCTGCAAACTCATAGGCCTGCTTTCTTGGCATTCCGCCTGCAACTGCGGCGTCTGCCATTGCTTCGATGAAAAGAAATACATAAGCAGGTGAAGATCCGCTTACACCTACAACTACGTCCATCATATTCTCAGGCACTGTATAGGCCTTACCAAAGCTCTCAAGGAGCTCCATTACAAAGTGGAAATCGTCGTCTCCAACAAGATCGTTTCTGCATACAGCTGAACAGCCTTCAAGAACAAGAGCTGGTGTATTAGGCATTACACGAATGATCTTAGTTGGCTTTTCAAACTCGTTGGCAAGCCAGGATATAGTCTTGCCGGCAGCGATGCTTACCACGATCTTGGAATCATCGATGCTGTCCATGATGTCAGCAATTACAACCTTAAGATACTGAGGTTTAACAGCAAGAATGATGATATCAGCCTCTTTGGCAACAGCTTCATTGGAGCTTCTGACCTGAATTCCATACTTATTAGCAACCTTGAGTCTTGTTGTCTCTGTGGCTGCTGCGCCTATGATCTCGTTAGGTCCCATAAGGCCCTTTGCAAGAATTCCACCAATCATGGCCTTCGCCATATTTCCAAGTCCAATAAATCCGATAGTCATTGTTAACTCCTCCTACATGTAATGTGCAAATCAATTGTTGTGTATATGCTATGTCGCTCTACTGGCTACATTACCCACGACGCTGTCTGGATGCTTCAAATGTAAGAATTGCTGATGATGTGGCTGCGTTCATGGACTCTACTTCACCCTTCATAGGAATGAGAACGTAGATGTCTGCTGCATCTGCAGTCTCCTTGGTAAGTCCATTACCTTCGTTACCGATCAGGAAAGCTGTTGGCTCTTTATAATCAAATTCATCGTAGCTCTTGGTTCCCTTAAGGTGAGCTGCGTAGGTCTTGATTCCGTTTCCTGATAACTCTTTTATCACTTCTGGAAGGTTGTCCACATATATAAATGGCATTCTAAAGATAGATCCCATGGTGGATCTGATAACCTTAGGATTGTAGATGTCTGCTGAGCCTTTGCTGAGGATCACGCCGGTAACACCTGCGCCCTCTCCTGAACGGAGCATGGTTCCAAGGTTGCCTGGGTCCTGGATGTTCTCAAGGATGAGGATGAGGGGCGCTGCGCCTTCGTTCTCCTGGTTATAACCTTCCAAGACCTCTTCCATTGTGTATTCATACTGGCTTATGACAGCCAATACCCCTTGCGGTGTTTGAGTATCAGCCATTTTCTTCATAACCTCTTCTGAAACTGGCTCTGCACCGTATCTCCAAAGGATTTCCTTATCTTCTTCAGTTGCTTTATCAAGGAACTTCTCAGTTACATAGACTTCTCTAACCTGAAGAACAGGCGCTTCCCTGAGCATTTTCATTCCTTCTATAACAAAGACCTTGTCCTCACGTCGAGCCTTACTCTTTTCTACGTAAGTTAATACCTTCTTGACGCGGTCGTTATTCACACTTGTAATCATAAAACTTCCTCAAATCTATTAACGGGTTAGTAACTAGTATAACACATTTTTTGTACCAACCTGCAAGTTGTAATTTCCCTTGCGGATAAAACAGCTGATTCATAACATCTTATCCACCATATATTCCCGCAAGCACTATAGGCTTGGCACGGCTGCGAAAATGCGCTGTTCTCGGACGAGGAGATAAATCATAAAATAAAAAATCTCAAATTGGTCGACTTCTCTGAGCAACGCCGAAAGGAGACCAATTTGAGATTTTGAATTTTAATGATTTACGACGCAGACGAAAACAAGCATTTTCGCAGCTGCCGACTTATTAGAGAATACGAGCGATTTCGTACATATACTCGTTGATGTTCTTCTTCATTGCAAGAGCCTCGTCGATATCGTAATCAACGAACTGGCCGTTGCGGTAACCAACTACACGGTTTGTCTTGCCAGCTGTAAGGATATCTGCTGCGTAGCATCCCATCATTGATGCATATACACGATCCTTACATGTTGGGCTACCACCACGCTGCATGTAACCAAGGATTGAAGCTCTTGTCTCAAGACCTGTAGCAGCCTCGATACGACGAGCCATTGATGTTGAATGTCCAATACCCTCAGCGTTAACGATGATGTGGTGTGTCTTACCCTTCTTACGGTTATCGATGATGTTATCGATAATACGCTGCTCGTTGTAATCATACTTCTCTGGAAGAAGGATATCATCAGCTCCGTTAGCGATTGCGCACCAAAGAGCGATGTAACCAGCATGACGACCCATAACCTCTACGATACTAACTCTCTCGTGTGAAGAAGATGTATCACGGATCTTGTCGATAGCTTCCATTGCTGTGTTAATAGCTGTATCGAAACCGATTGTATAATCTGTACAAGAAATATCAAGGTCGATTGTTCCTGGGATACCTACTGTATTGATACCCTGCTGTGAAAGCTTCTGAGCTCCACGGTATGATCCGTCACCACCGATAACTACCATACCATCTATACCATGCTTACGGCAGATCTCAGCACCCTTAGCCTGTCCCTCAGGTGTTGTGAACTCCATGCAACGAGCTGTTCCAAGGATTGTACCACCACGCTGGATGATATCAGATACGCTACGTCTGTCCATATCAATGATTTCTTCATTGAGAAGACCCTGATAGCCCTTCTTGATACCCTTAACCTTGAGTCCGTTTGCAAGTGACTTACGAACAACTGCACGGATGGCAGCGTTCATTCCTGGTGCATCTCCACCACTAGTAAGTACACCGATTGTTTTGATCTGCTTTGCCATAATTAAATCCTCGATTCTAAATAAAATACCTTTTCCTATTGATAATACTTTGTCATTTTTCTTCTATATATTAGCGCAATCTTTTTTAATCTGCAATCATTATGAAAACGATTTCACTAATTTTTTTCAAACAATTCCCAATCAGTTTCCAAGTTGCACTAATACTGGCTTCTGACAATGCTTCATATCAATATCTCATATCCATCACACCAGCTGCACATTTTCAGCCCCGAATCGCTCTTCCAGAGCTGTTAAAAGAGCTTTATCCGCCTTTACAGAGTACTGCCTTCCAAGCTTCTTAACCTGCTTGGTATCTGTAAGGAAGATTGTGACCTCATCCTTGCCATCACTGTCTCTAAGCATCTGGATAAGCCTCTCCTCAGCTGCCTCATACTCTTCCTTGTTGCTAAAGCGGATCCAGAGAGTCCTTGGAACCTCGTCAAACATAGTAATCTTGCTGGCGATGAGCTTGGCATCCCTGTCCTCTTCCACAGAAATCCTGCCTTCCACGAAGATCTTGCCATCTTCGTTAAGGCGCCCTGCGTTAGCCTCGTAGGTCTTAGGAAATACGATAACTTCCACAGAGCCCACCAGGTCTTCCAGGGTGATAAAGGCCATGATCTGGTCATTCTTGGTATATTTGATCTTCTTCTCGCTGATGATACCGCCAATTACAGCATTGTTGCCGTCTTTGACGATAGGCTCCCCTGTCTCATCATCAAGATAGAAGTCTGTAGTGGTATTGGTTATTTTCTTTTTCCACATGGAAACGTATTCTTCAAGAGGATGTCCACTGACGTAGATGCCAAGTACATCCTTCTCAAACTCAAGAATAAGCTCCCTTGGGAATTCGCCCACATTGGGGAGTTGGATCTCATACTGCTTCTTATCCTGCTCTCCAGCTATGTCAAACAGGGTCATCTGACCAGCCATGCTGTTCTTACCTGTTGAGTGGATCTGATCCATAATAACGGAATAAACCGTCATAAGCTGCTTTCTGGTGCCAGGGAAGCAGTCAAAGGCTCCCGCCTTGATGAAGTTCTCCACGGCTCTTTTATTAACGTCTCCCTCGCTTCCATCCATTCTTGTAAGGAAGTCGTTGAGATCCTTAAATTTGCCCCTTAACTGCCTCTCATTAACTATAGAAGCAATTACTGGTCTTCCTACGCCTTTGATAGCTGTAAGGGCGTATCTGATAGCTTTTTTCTTATTATCAGGACAGGTCTTAACGGCCCCAGGAATATCCCTGTCCCCGTCTTCTCTATCGATCTCAGCAACAGAAAAGCCGTCAAAGCCCTCGTTAATATCTGGTGGCAAAAGAGGTATATTCATATTCCTGCAACTCATGATATAGCCTGAAACCTTGCCGGAGTTATCGATGACGGAGGTCATAAGGGCTGCCATGAACTCTACAGGGAAGTAATACTTAAGCCAGGCTGTCTGAAGGGCAACCACTGCATAGCAGGCAGCATGGGACTTATTAAAGGCATACTTAGCAAAGTCCATCATGGAATCGTAGATTGCGTTGGCAACCTCAGCTGGAATGCCCTTGGAAGCACAGCCAGGAACGCCCTCAGCCTCATTACCATTTACGAAGTTCTCGCGCTCAACCTCCATAACGTGCTGTTTCTTTTTACTCATGGCTCGTCTAACCAGGTCCGCTCTACCAAGAGTGTAGCCACCAAGCTGCTGAACGATCTGCATAACCTGCTCCTGGTACACGATACAACCGTAGGTAGGCTTAAGGATTGGCTCAAGCTCGCCGGTCTGGTAGGTGATGGAGCCGGAATCGTTCTTACCTGCAATATACTTAGGAATGAAATCCATTGGGCCTGGGCGATAAAGAGATATGCCCGCTATGATATCCTCTAAGGACTGGGGCTTAAGCTCCTTCATGAAGGCCTGCATTCCACCAGATTCAAGCTGGAAGATACCGTCGCACTTACCACTTCCGATAAGGCCCAGAACCGCAGGATCATCGTAATCAATCTCATCTATATTAATGAAGCCCTTATCGCCTTCCTTAACTCCAAGGGATTCATTGGCAAATCGGACAGCGTCCTTGATAACAGTAAGGGTACGAAGACCCAAAAAGTCCATCTTAAGAAGGCCCAGTTCCTCGATGGTAGTCATGGTGAACTGAGTTGTGATATTACCTTCTGCAGACCTTGATAAAGGCACCAGATCCTCAGCAGGAGCCTGGCAGATAACCACGCCGGCCGCATGAATTGAGGTATGCCTTGGAAGGCCCTCAAGCTTCATACACATGTCGATGAGCTTGTGCACTGTAGGTTCAGTCTCGTACTGGGTTCGAAGCTCAGGATTCATGGAAAGAGCTTTCTCCAGTGTGATGTTAAGCTCGTTAGGAATCATCTTGGCAATCTGATCGCCGTAGCTGTAGGGAAGGTCCATAACACGGGCCACGTCCCTGATAACGCCCTTAGCTGCCAGAGTACCAAAAGTGATGATCTGAACAACCTTGTCTGCGCCGTATTTCTCCGTTACATAGTCGATAACGTCCTGGCGCCTTTCATATTCGAAATCCACGTCTATATCAGGCATGGATACACGTTCCGGGTTAAGGAATCGCTCAAAGAGAAGATCATACTTGATAGGATCTATGTTGGTGATGTGCATGCAGTAAGAAACAATACTTCCTGCAGCAGAACCTCTTCCCGGTCCTACAGCTATGCCATTCTCACGACAGTAGTTGATGTAATCCCAAACAATAAGGAAGTAGTCAACATAGCCCATTCTCTTGATGACAGACAGCTCGTAGTCAAGCTTCTCCTTAAGGGTTCCGTCATCCTCAGGATATCTTTCATGAAGTCCATCAAGACACAGCTTATTAAGATATGTCCAGGAATCATAGCCCTCAGGCACATCGAAATGTGGGAGCTTGGTTACGCCAAACTCAATCTCCACATGGCATCTGTCCGCAATCTTTTGTGTGTTGTCGATGGCTTCCTGAGCATATGGAAAAAGAGCTCTCATCTCCTCTTCACTTTTAACGTAGTACTGACCGCCTTCGTAGCGCATACGATCTTCGTCTGTAACTTTTTTACCAGTCTGGATGCAAAGAAGGAGGTCATGGGCCTCTGCATCATCAGCGTAGGTGTAGTGACAGTCGTTTGTGGCAACCATAGGAATATCAAGCTCCTGAGAAAGAGCCATCAGGGCAGAGTTAACCATTCTCTGCTCAGGAATTCCGTGGTCCTGAAGCTCTAGGAAGAAGTTGCCATGGCCAAAGATCTTATCAAGGCGCAAAGCAGCCTCTTTAGCCTTGGCATTCATGCCCTTTACGATGTTCCTTGGAATCTCGCCGGCAAGACAGGCGCTGGTTGCAATGATGCCCTCGTGATACTGCTCAAGAAGCTCCATATCAACTCGTGGCTTGTAGTAATAGCCTTCTGTAAAGCCTCTGCTGACGATGTGGGAAAGGTTGGCATAGCCCACGTTGTTCTCAGCAAGAAGAACCAGGTGATAATATCTCTCATCTTCTATAGAAGACTCTTTTTCAAACCTGGAACCTGGAGCCACATAGACTTCGCAGCCCAGGATAGGGTTGATCCCAGCATCCTTGCAGGCTTTATAGAAGTCTATTACGCCATACATAACGCCATGGTCGGTAATAGCCCCTGCGGTCATACCAAGGTCTTTAAGCCTTTTCACATATTCTTTTATCTTATTGGAACCGTCCAAAAGACTGTATTCTGTATGGACGTGTAGGTGTGCAAATGACATTCATCTCCCCCAAAAATTTTATAAAAGATTTGCTCGCAAATCTTTTGCGCACGAGTGGATTGCGTATGCAATAACTTCCCTTCCACGAGTTGCGCATAATTATTTTTTGCTTTGTAAAAGCAAAAAATCTTACCTTTAGATAATAACATATCCAGGCAAGATTTTTTGAATTATTCCTATGCTATTCCAAATCCTAAGATTGTAAATTTCTTATCTTCAAAGCCTTCCTTCATTGAGACCTTGATCTCATGAATGGCTGCATCTTTCTCATTTAATACAATAAGAGCATTGCAGTGAGTCCAGCCAACTACCAGTGGATCTGCCACAAGACATAGCTTGCCATCCACATATACTTCAGCAGTGCCGTATTCAGGGCTTCCTGAGTCCTTAAACACAAGAAGAAGCTTACTGCAAAGAGCCTTCATCCTGAATGGGCTCTTAGTGGATTCGCTGGAGGTTTTAGCCCAGTTGTATGGGAACTGAGGAGATCCATCCTCTGAATAATCAAGTTCCGCCATCTGAACCTCTTTATCCACATCTGCAAAATCACCAAGCTCAATACCGGATATTCTGTATCTTTCCTTGAGCATAGGCAGCTCTTTTCTATCAAGAAGTGAAATGTAATCGAAGTCGTTACCAATCGCTGGCCTTATATCAGAGAGCTTCCTCTCTTCGCCTTCACTCTTGCAATGTCCTTCGTTGACAGCATCCATCAGGTTAAGGAGACAGTCAGCCATTACTCTGTGTCCCAAGTTACTTGGATGGTACTGATCGTAAAAGAACTGATTCTTTGAAATAACTCTTCCGTCTTCAGGAAGAAGTGAAAACTGTGGAGTTACAGCATCCATGATGCTTACCATAGGAATGTTGTATCTGGTTCCTACAACTCCAAGTCTGTCCTGCAGATTCCAGTCAAAGGAGAATACTGCGAACAAAAGAACTACTGCGGGATGCCATGGAAGAGACAATGCCTTCCTTACAAGAGACTCATAGCATACGCCTTTGGTCTCATCTCCCTCGTCGTTAACTGCAAATTCAATAACAATAATGTCAGGTCTTTCCTGACCGTGTCTTAGGATATCTCTTTCGAACCTGATCATACCAAGCTCTGAAGGGGTTCCTCCAACACCTGCCTTAACAAGCTTAACCTTACCCTTTTGAGAATATTTCTTTTCAAAGGCTTCGGTAAATACTCTGGCGTAGTTTCTCTCATGAAGCGGAACAGCTCCAGCTCCCTGAGTTATTGAGCCTCCGATGAATGCCAGGGTAAGTTCTTCTCCTGATCCGGCCTTTTCAAAGACCTTCTCAAGACGGGAAACATTGCCTGCATACATAAGGCTTCGCTCTATCATTTTCTTGTAGTTATCAGAAGCAAAGTCAACACTGGTCTCAGTGGTCTGTGGTGGTGCTGTAAATCCATCGTTAAGATAGAAGCACACGTCTGTTGTAGCCTGAATTCCAGGTGTATCAAATTCAAATCGGATTTGACCCACTTCCTTGTCAGTTGGCATGAAATCTATATCTTCAAGGTTGATGACATATTCCATTCCATCGCAGCTAAGATCTGCTGTAAGTTCTGTGGCCTTGTCCTCCTGATGTTCTCCATACATCTGAAGAACGAAATGAACCTTGTCTGTGCTTACTCTTGAGCTTACACTTACTCCCACACTGTGCACTAATCGCCTAAAGCCCTTAGCGCTTCTAAGAAGCTCAAGTATTTCCTGGTCCTTGACATTACCTGTTATCTTGGCAGAATCAATAAGTCTCCCACTGTCTTCAAATATAAACTGAATACCCCTTTTGTCAGGCATTGGAGCACCATATATCTCTTTTCCCTGCATGATAAAGAAATAAGGTCTTTTCTTAATTGGATCCTTTGGTGCGATTGGGCCTGATTTTGGTCTTTTGTTTAATGCAACTGCTTCCATAACTCCCCCGTTTTTTGGTATAAAAAGGGCGGCATAGATATGCCGCCCCTAATAATCGTAAAACTAATTACTTGCTGTTAGCATCATCTACATATGCTTTCCATGTATCACGAATAGCTTCAACCTGCTCTGAAACTACACAACCAGGTGTGATGTTCCATACGAAGTCTGAACCAAGTGAAAGGTTAGGAACCATTCCGTGGAATGCGATTGTTCCCTTCTCAGTCATCATTGTGATTGTCTCGTCAACGGCTCTTGTATCGAAGATACCGTTTCTTGCTGTTGAAAGATATCCGTTGTAGTCATAGTACTCTGCTGCTGGTGGATTTGTGTAAAGGTTCCAAGCAAATGCGATCTTCCAAGCTCTGTCAGCATCGTAGCAACCAGGGATACATGCTGGGTTGTTTGACCAAACGTTGATGTAGTCAGAAGCCTTAGGTCCCTTAGGGAACATTACGAATCCAACTTCATCCTGCATATCCTCAAGGAAGTTACCAGGTGTTCCTGCATACTCATCCTCTACAAGGAATGCTGCCTGACCGTTAACGAACTGCTCTTTGTAGTAATCCCACTCAGCGCCTTCTGGGTTAGCAACTTCTGCGTCATACTTTGTGAAGATGTTTACTGTCCACTCAAGAGCCTCAAGAGTCTCAGGATTCTCAAGGTCATATGTGAAGTTACCGCTTGCATCCTTACCAATGTAATCACCTGTATTTGAGAATACAGCCTGTGTTGTCATAACACCTTCGTTAAGTGTAAGACCATAAACATCGATTACACCATCGTTATCTGTATCTCTCTGAACCTTTGAGAGAAGATCTTCGAATGCATCCCATGTCCATGTTCCATCTGCCTGCATGTCATAGATTGATTCTGGATCGATACCAGCGTCTGTAAGAAGTCTCTTGTTGAAGTAAACGCCTGTACGAGCCTCTGAATATCCAGCGAACATAGCGTAGATAGCGTCACCCTTTGAATACTGCTCGTGAAGAAGGTTTCTCTGGAACTTGTCCTCTGAGAAATCAAGACAGTCAAGAGTTGAAAGGTCATACATAAGACCGTTAGCCATAGCTGATGTGATAGCTGGGTCATCACGTACGATGAATACGTAGTTATTCTCATCTGGAGCTGTAGCATAGTCTACGAAATCCTGAGGTGTTGTTCCCCAGTCAGAAATAGCCTGCTGCTTGATTGTGAAGTTGTATGTCTCCTGGATCCAATCTCTGTAATCCTGAAGAGCCTCTTCATAATCGTTCTGTGGTTCTGTTGGGTCACCTGACCACCAGTCACGGATGATGATTTCCATTCCGCCGAGGTCAACTGTGTTTCCGTCTGCATCCTTAATTTCAACGTATGGATCATATCCATCGCCTGCAGATGCAACTTCTTCAGCCTCTGAAGCTCCATCAACTGCTGCTTCTGTAGCTTCAGAACCTGCTGTGTCTGGCTGTGTCTCGCCGCCAGCATTCTGTGCGCCGTTTGTACAGCCTGCCATGCTAAAGAGCATAGCTGCCATTGTGATAATGGCTGTAGCCTTTGTTGTTAAAGACTTTCTCATACTAAAATCCTCCTTAGTAATGTAACCCCCTTCATAAGGGCTTGTTTGTTTTAACGGGCAAAAGCCCGGTGGAACCAATACATTTACATCTTAATACCTGTACTACTGATACTCTCAACGAATGCTCTCTGTGCAAAGAGATAAAGAACAATAAGAGGAACGATGATCATAAGTGTTCCTGTTGAAAGGATACAGTTAGAGTAAGCAACTGAAATAGTTGTCTTAACACCGTTAATTCTCTGAATATATGCACCAAGACTATCTACAATTCTTGAAAGAGCTGTACTTACGAGCTTGGTATTTCCAAGGAACATTCTTGAATAGAAACCATCTGTCCACTGCCATACAAAGGCGAAAAGGAAACATGATGTAAGAATTGGCTTAGCCTGTGGAAGCATGATTCTAAGGAATGTCTTAAATGTTCCGCAGCCATCAACGTATGCAGCCTCTTCAAGGTCTCCAGGAATGTTTCTAAAGTACTGTCTGATCATGTAGATATACAGACCGTTCTTGAGTCCCATACAACCTGCACTCATAAAGTAGTATGGAAGTTTAGAACCACGTAAGTTTATTGTATCACCGGTTAACAGTTTAAAGATACCCAAAATATCAAAATATCTAAAATGAAGGTGAAGTGAGCTGGCAATTGTCTGTGGTGGAATAAGGATTACAAGGATTACACATGCAAACCAGAACTTCTTAAGAGGAAATTCGAATCTTGCGAATCCGTAACCAACTATTGTACACATGGCAATCTGAAGGAGTGCGATAGTAAATGAAACCAAAAGTGAGTTAATCGCAGCCTGCTTGAAATTCATCAGCTCAGCAGCCAGTCTGTAGTTACCTGTCGTAAAGTGCTCTGGAATTGAAACAACAATTGGGTTATAAAGATCTTTTTCTGTCATGAAGCTGACTGAGATCTTGTTTAAAATAGGCTGGATGATAAGGAAGCACATACCAAACAGAAGAATGAATCTGATGATACTTACTGCTCTTTCTCCAACGATCTTCTTAAGAAGATATCCGCCAGATAACTTATTTCTTTCCCAAAAGCTTAGCTTTGCATATCCTGCTTTATTTTCCACATTAGTCATAGTAATAAACCCTCTTTGAAATGAAGAATGATGTAATTCCTACAAAGGCAAGAACAATAAGGAAATAAATCCAGGACATTGCCGATGCATTTCCGTATTCCTGATTCTGAACCATAACGGTCTGAATCTTCTCAATTACTGAGTTATCTGATCTCATACAGAAATCAACTACTGTGTAGATCCAGTTTACAAGGAAAAGTGAACTGATCATTGGGAATGTGATCTTCCAAAGGCTTTCCCACTTTGTACATCCTTCGATATCAGCTGCCTCATACATACTTGATGAGATTGTCTGAAGTCCAGATAAGAAAATGATGATCTGGATACCAGAAGCAAGTGCTACATCGTAGATGTTATCAATTACTTCGAAGACCTTCTCGTAGGCTCTTACACCTACACCAGCTGTTCTAAGAATGCTCTCAAGAGCTGCTGTTACACTTACACCACTTGCTGAATCTTCAATGGTCTGTGCCAGGTTAGCCATAAGCTGGTTGTTAGACTCAAGTCCGATGATAACACCGGAAGAAAGGATAACTGGCAGGAAGAAGATTGCTCTTACAAGTGCTCTTCCGTGGAACTTCTGGTTAAGAATAAGTGCTACGAAGAAACTGAATACTATGATCGCCAGAGAGTAAACCATCATTCTGGAAATCTCTTCTGTGAGAAGTCTGAAATATTCAGGGTCTACTCTGAGGGCGTATTTGTAATTTACTAGTCCTGCTAATGTCTTTGTTACTTTTCCAGCTTCAAGATTTACATTACAAAAACTCATGTAACAGGATTCGAAAAGTGGCTTAATCATGAAGACTAAGAAACCGAAGATAAAGGGTGATATAAAAAGATAACCCGATATTGCCTTACGTTTCTGTAGTCCGGCTAATTTGTTTTTGTTTTTACTCATAACTTAGTGCCCTTCCTTACCTGACAACAACGTAATCTCTTGCTGGAACTTTTACTCCGTTATCAGTTACATATTCGCTATAACCATAGTTGACATAGACCTTAGTTCCATCTGCATATTCTGTGCAGGAAACATCAGCTGTAAGGTTGTCGTGTCCAACCATTTCCTGATTGAAGGTATGTCCAAGCTCTGTGTTATATCTGTTGTAAATCTCAAGCATGTCTGCCTTCCAAGCATCATAGGTAGAACCATAATACTGTGTGTAAAGAGTCTTCTGTGTTGCAAATGAAGATTCTTCCATGAATGTGAAGTACAAACCTGCGCCGTACTCTGCGCTGTAGAGAATCTCGTTCTCTTCGTTACCGCAGATATTGATTGGATCTCCTGTGTAGCTTACTCTTCCGTGGATTGCCAACTGGAAGAATGGAACACACTCATCAAGGATTGTGTACTCAGATCCTCTAAGATCCATTCCAGTTACCATATTTACATATGGTACTGCGTAGTCGTTACCCATGCTGATCATAAGGTGATTACCGTTATCAGCATATCCCTTAAGGAGTTCTTCCTGTCTGTTAAGAACTTCCTGTCTTGAATAGGTCTTTTTCCTATAGAAGTCAGATGAAAGATCCATTCCAAGATCATCGAAGGAAGCACCTGCGCCATACTTAGCTGATGTCTTTACCAAGTTGTTAGCCATCTTCTCAGCAAGTTCTGTGTGGAGAAGGAAGTATGGATCAAGGTCATCTCTCTCACCGTATGTAACTCTGCTGTAATCCCTGAGCTGAGCTCTCTCCTTACTGATGAACTTAGCTGCATCTCTGTAGGAGAAGAATCCGTTAAAGATATTGCTATCTACTGCGTACTGTGTGATGCCGTTAAAGTAAACATCAGCCCCCAGGCCGCTTGCTGTATTTACAAAGTTCTTTAGGTCTTTCTTACTTCCAAGTGATCTGATTGGTCTGATTGATGAAAGCATCTTCTGCTTAACACCGCCGTTACACCAACCTGTGAGCTTGACGCTCATGTTTGAGACTCCGGAATTATTTAAGTCTGTAACGATATTGGTTGCATCCTTATAAGTTGTAAGCTTAAGTGGCTTAGATACTGGAACACCAAGAACCTGCTTAACCTTATCGATTGCTCCAACGATCTCAATTGCTACAGGAGTGCTGGCTTCTGTCTGCATTTCCATATAGCCTGCATACTGATCCTGAAGGTACTGACCATAGGTCTTTGCCATGTCTACATAATCGCCAGAGTGGATGAATTTATATCTCTGAGTGATTGTCTCATTAGGAAGATCCTTGATGTACTCGTAGATCTCACTGTTAGCGATATCACCAACGTCGTACTGTTCTCTCTGACATACGCTGTAAACTGCATTTACATAGTTGTAACTGTTGTTCTTACCTGCGATGTCTGCTCTTACTGAAGCATAGGCCTTACCGCCTTCAAGAACACAGATAAAGGAATCATTTCCTTCTGAAATACCATATACTCCGTAGTACGCTCTTGTGTTGTGTACTACTGCGTCTCTGGAAAGGCACATGTCCCAACCATAGAGGTTTGTATAATAACTACTCTGGGCTGTCTTACCATTGTTGAAGTTGATAAGAGCTCCGCCTCCCTCAGGAACCAGCATGTAACCCTTATCGTTAGGGCCGCCTGCTCCGAAGTATGGAAGAGGTGATACTGTGTAGATAGGAGTTTCCTCATCGTACTGCATATCCTCGAAAGGAACTTCAACTACAAGGTCATCGCCGTCGAGCTTATAAATAACGCTTACATTAAATACAGGGTTATCAGATGTCTTTTCAGCCATATCAAGCTCTTTATCTGCCTGATAATCATCGTAAGTATATCCAACTGCTTCAAAGATTTCCTGAATCTGTTTTCTTACGTTCTCCTTAGTTGTTGGTCTGAGAACATAGATAACGCCGTCTGCAAGAGATGGATAGCTGGCAAGGAGCTCGTCCTTGTTGTCCTTCTTGGAAAGCTTGTTGATATCGTACTTCTTGAAATACTCACCGATGAAGGTTACGTTCTTAGCCTCCATAAGGCCTGTCCATTTATCCCAATTCTCCTGAGTAAGTACTGGAGGAACAACGTATTCCTTCTCAACGTTACCAAGAGAGTAGTTAACTCTGATCTCGTTATCACCAGGAATGATCTCGTAGATACCGTTCTGTACACTGTACTGATATGAGTTATAGGTTGTCTCAAGACCCTGTGTGATTGAGTAGCTCATTACAAGAGTTGACTGCAAAAGAGATTTCTCATCTGTAAGAGCAACTGTGTCATCCTCAACGTTCTGTGGGTTTGAGTACCAGATCTTACCTGAATCTTTAACTTCGATGGTGAATTCTGTTGTAAGTGGATCCATGGTAAGCTTAAGCTTGCCATTGTCGATCACTACTGGATCTTCACCGCCTGCATATGCGTATGGTGCGAAGCCTTCTTCATCTTCAACTGGTGGCTTGATGTTCACAATTACCAGTACTCCCACAATGACGATAGCAAGAAGAACTAAAGCAGGGATGTGTGAAAGAAGCGCCTTACCAATCGCACTAAGTATTTTGTTCTTTGGTTTGTTCTCTGTTTTTTTCTTATCCGTCTTCAATTCGGTCACCTCTTATCACTAAATTCTGAACATAAATTCCTTTGCCAGGGAGATGAAGTATGCAACACCCTGGGAAATCATGCTAAAGAAGATCATCAAAATGAAGATCATAACTAGCATTGCAAACAAAGTAGCTACGGTGAAGAGGATGTTCTTAGCAGCTGAATATTCATGTATCTGTCCCATGGCCACCACAACCAGTATTCCTGCGTAGACAAGGCTCAGAGCACTTACTACTGAATAGAAGCCTGCTTCCTCAACTGTTACAAAGTTACTGAATATCATCAGTGGGAACTGAATCAGTGGATAAGGAGCTAAGGCGTAACATGTTGCCATGTAAACCTGTCCAAGTCTTCCTTTACCATCAAACAGTGTTGTAAGTCCCCAGTTTCCTAATACCCAAAGTGAAAGTGGAAATAGAATACTTGCAAGGTAAAGGAAAATGTTGATTCCTTCCCAGTACACTCTTAAGAAGATGAAGCTTGTGTAGCGAAGCTTTAAAAGTCTTACAAGAAGTGTAGCTATAAGGATTGTATTAGCCGCTGCCATTGTTCCTCTTTTTTCATGGGTAAGATCCCAGAAACCATCCAGAGGATGTGAGATACAATAAAGTGAAAACTTCAGCGAGTCTATGTATTTTTCTTTTGGATCTGTAATCTTCTTAGTATTCGCTATCATGTGTTTTTACCTTTTTCCTTGCCAACTACAAAAATATCAGCTGTATCTATTTCATGACGTATTGCTTTAACTCTGCCTATTGAAAGAGGAATCAGGAACAATGCCAGAATCACAAGAACTATGACAACTATGTGTTCCTCAACCCACTCTTTTCTGTATTGCTTGTAGGCCTTTGAATAATTATCTTCATCGTACTTAAGCTCGAAGTATCTCATAGCTTCTTTGTATCTCTTTTGTCTAAGAAGAGATCTTCCGATTCCGATGTATGCAAGATCGTAGTTACCATCAAGGTCCATTACTCTCTGCCAAGCTGCACCTGACTCTTCGTAGTGACCAAGATCGAACTCTTCCATTGCTGTGTAGATCAGCTCACCGAACTCTGTTGTTGAGAAGACTGTGATTGAGCAGTCAAGACTGTCAAGTACGTAGAGCTCATGTCCGATATGCTCGATGGCTGCTGGTCTTCTGAAGTAGCCATCCATGTTACCATTTCCACCGAAGGCAAATACCATTCTGCCCTGATCGTCATATCCGAAAAGTCTTCCTCTGTTTCTGTCGAGGCAAACGTAAACGTCGTTATCAAGAACTGTTATGTCTGTGAGGATTGAAATACCTTCGTATCCACCGCCAGATCCTACATAGAGGTCACCACAGATTTCCCATTCGCCGTTCTTAACCAGGATGTCGCTACCCATAAGGTTAAGCTTTCTTACAGCGTTGTCGCCGTTACCGTTTGGCTTATCAATGCTAAGAGCCATTGTTGTGTAAATGAAACCCTCTTTGTCCATGTAGATGTTCTCGTACTCGGTTGGAACAAAGGATTCCATCTTAGCTCTCTGCTCCTGAGAAGCAAATTTCTTCCAAAGGTAGTCTGTAAAGTCGAAGGAAACTGGTGTAGCTCCTACGAAGCCTGAGAATGTACCGTCGTTCTCATATTTGATAAGACCTTTGTTGATACCAGTTGCGATGCAGTAAACACGCTCTGCTGTATCAAGTACGATCTTGTTTGGCTGGAATACCAGTGAAGGATCCAGTGTGTTATCCACAGGCTTAACGAATTCCATAATGTAATTCAGGTCTTTATCCACTTTGACGATTCTGGCGTTTCCCTGATCTGCAATGAAGATATCTCCATTTGCAGAAACCGCTACGTCTGTAGGACCTGCCAGAGTATTTACATCTGAGCCCTTGATCTTGTCGATTATCCTTACAACTTCAAGGCTCTCGGCACTCTTTCTAACAAGCTCGATTACTCTGTTATTACCTGTGTCGCAGATAAACACGCGACCATCGTCTGTTGTATATAGTCCCTGAGGATTGTTAAGTTTAACATCAAGGCCAAGATCTGATGATGTAAGAACCTTACTTACTGAATACAGATCAGGGCAATCCTGAACGTCTCCCCAGTAGTCGTAGTTGTATGTATAACTTCCTTCTTCAGCACTTACGCTCAGCGGTGAAAGCAATGCCAGGCATGCAGCAGCAAGAGCTGTGGCTGTTCTTAGTAATATTTTCCTCTTATGCATATCTAAAAGTCCTTTCAAATCAGTCTTTCAAACCTGAGCTAGCCATTGTCTCAAGAATCTGGCTCTCAGAGAAAACAAAGATGAGAATTGGAACTATCATTACTACTACAAGTACTGCAGCTCCCTGACCTGTTCTTGCGATACCACCACTCTGAATCTGCTGAAGAGCATATACAAGAGTCTTACGTTCTTCTGAATAAATAAATGTTGAAGCTCTGTTATTCCAAAGTCCCTGTACTGAGAAGATGATAAGTGTCATCCACGCAGGCTTAACGTTTGGCATAACGATTCTGGAAAATACTGTCCACTCATTGGCACCGTCGATCTTGGCAGCTTCAATAAGTGAAGTTGGAAGTCCTTCCATGAACTGTTTCATAAGGAAGAATCCCATTGGTGCTGCGAAGGCTGGAACTATGATTGCCCAATAGGTATCGATCCAACCAAGCTTGTTGATGATAAGGTAGTTAGGAATCTGTGTTACCATACCTGTGAACATCATGGATACTGTGACAATCTTGAAGAATGTCTTTCCACCTGGGAATTCATACTTAGCAAGTACAAAGGCACCCATTGATGCGATGATAAGATGTCCTGCTGTACCAACAAATGTGATAAATACAGTGTTGAAAAGATATCTTGAGAATGTTACTACACCAGTCTTACCCATTGTTACAAACAAATCTGAGAAGTTATCAAATGTTGGATGCTGTGGGAAGATTCTTGGTGGGAATTTAAACAACTCATCAAGTGGCTTCAAAGCACTGCTGACTGCATATACAATTGGGAATACCATGACCATTGCAACCAGGATAAGGAAAATGTAAAGTGCTATATCTCCGGCAATTGATCTGTTTGGTTTTCTTTTCTTAATTAGCTTACTCATATCAAGTTCCAACTCTCCTTAACAGGCTTTGAATTGCTTTATTACAAAGAATCATCATTAAGAACAATACTGTTGCTATTGCGCAAGCGTAACCCATCTCAAATCTGTCAAAACCGTAGTCATAAAGGTGTGTTACGATTGTTCGTGCTGCGTAGTTTGTACTTGGATATCCACAAAGGGCCATTGTTACTTCACAAACACCAAAGGATGATGTGATTGCCATGATAGCTCCGAACATAAGCATTGGCTTCATGTTAGGAAGTGTGATATACCAAAGCTCCTGCCATCTGTTCTTGATACCATCCACGTAACCAGCTTCGAACTGTGCTCTGTCTACACCCTGAAGACCAGCTACGAAGGAAAGGAATCCTGTTCCCAAACTCATCCACAAAATAACGATCATACAGATTGGAAGCATGTATTTTGGATCGATGAGCCAAAGCTTAGCTGTGTCGATGATTCCCAGATTCATAAGGAAGGCGTTTACGTATCCGTATGCATCACCTCTGAAGAATACTGAGAAGATTACGTAACAGTTTCCTGCAATGGACGGTGCGTAGAACACGACAACAGCAATACTTCGAATCCATCTAGGCAGCTCATTGATGAGCCAAGCAAAAAGGAATGACAAGATATAACCTAGTGGACCGGTGATAAGCGCTATCATCATTGTGTTCTTAACACCAATCAGGAAGATATCGTCCTGGAGTACCAGTGAGATATAATTCTGAAGTCCAATGAATCTAGGAGGTTCAAGTATGTTGTAATATGTGAAGCTGTAGAAGATTGATGCAACTACAGGGAACACATAGAACATCGTAAATAGTATCGCGTATGGCGCCAGGAAGAGGTAACACATCTTTCTTGCTTTTGCCTTCTTCCAAGCAACCTGTGCATTATGCTTTCGTAATGTAAAATATTTGTTCAGATATTCCTTCACTTTTCTATTTCTCCCAACTACCAGACACGGTATTAGTCATCTATCGGCATACCAAACTCGGTTCGTTTCTTCTTGATCTCTTCATCTATAAGGATGGAGTAGTCAATAATTGTTTCTCGTGAATCATCTTTATCAGTAAGAACTTTACGGATCGCATTAGAGATATGTCTTCCTGTGAAGTATCCACCAGGTACCTCTCTGATACCAACTGTCTGATCCCACTGAGCATTCAGTACTTCGATATCATTTGCACTCCAGGAAAGATTTGTAAATGCATCTCTGTTGGCTGTTGCATATCTTGCAGAAGAACCAAGGAGCGCCTCGATCTCACGACCAAATCTAATCTGTGTATCAGCTGATGACCACCACTTCATGAACTCCCATGAGTTCTGTCTAAGCTCTTCATCCTCAGTCTTGATCATCATTGTTGCACTACCTGTGATGAAGTCTGATCTATCGATGTAGGTCTTTCCATCTGGTCCAGCCTTCTCTGTTCCAGGGATGAGAGTGAAGTCCCAAAGGCCTCTGATCTCAGGTGCTGAAACCATAAGAGTGTTGTAAGTTGAATATGGCTGAATTACGATTGGCATCTCACCAGATCTGAATCTGCTGACTGCGTCGTAAATTGTAGGAATGCCATAGTCGTTAAAGTATCTTACGTAATCATCGAATGCCTTTACACCAGCCTCAGTGTTAACTGTGGTCTTGGTTCCTGTCTCGTTGTACATGTCTCCGCCGTACTGATAAAGCAGTGAGAAGTACATTGAAAGGTCAGGTGTGTTAGACATGATCTGTGTTGATGCTGCTGCTGCACCACTACTACCTGCTGCTGTTGGAATACCGATTGAAAGGTTGTTACCCTGAATTGTAGGAAGCATTTCAATCAGTTCCTGCCATGTATTTGGAACTTCAAGTCCAAGTTCCTCAAGTACGTCTTTTCTATAGAACATAACGTTGAAGGTCTGTGTCTCTGGAATACCGTAGATGTGACCATCAAGTCTGTACTGCTCATAGGAACTTTCTGAATAGTGGGACATTACTTCTTCCCAACCATCAAACTGTGTTATATCCTCTGCCGCTCCTCTAAGTGCGTAGTTAACTGGCTTCTCGGCTGAAACTGAAAGAGCTACGTTAGGTCCTCTTCCTGCAAGAACCGCATTAAGAAGTGCTGCCTGATCAACGATCTCAACGTTAACCTTGATTCCTGTATCTGGTGTAAAGGAATCATCAATCATGGATTTGAGGATTGTACCCTGGTCTCTACCAGTAAGTACCCAAACCTTTATAACCTTATCGCTGTCGTTATCATCATATACATCACCGACTGCGTTGTAGTCTACAAAGAAGGAAGCAACGAATGATCTGATCTCGTGAGCTGCACTTGTGAAGAAGTTTGCCTTATCCTTCTTAGGAGTCTTCTCTGTTCCTGTGATTGTGATGTAGTCTACATCAAGCTTGGTCTCACTCATGTTAAGTGATGCAGTACCAAGAGCTGTGATGTTATCCTTGAATGCTACGAACTCAGTTGTGATCTTCTGTGGCTTAGCGCAGAATCTTTCAAGCTGCTGAGCAACTGTCTGAGCTGTTGCAATGTTGTTAGCCTTCTGTCCAGAATAAGCAACCATGTCATCTACAAGCTTATAAAGTCTCTTGGATTCAAGATCCATAGCTTCCATGATTTCTGGATAGGTTGTATCAATGTGATAATCTCTGTAAATATCAGGTGTAGCACCTGTATAAATAAGAAGTCTTCTGTAAATCTGGTTAAGTCTGTAGGTTGAATCCTCAAGTGATTCAAGGATTGTACCCATTCCTCCAAGAGTTGCCTCAAGTCTTATTGTGTGAGTACCCTTTGTGAGGTAGATGTTGTAAGGAGTTCCATCTTCAGAAGCAAGATCTTTGCACTCCCAGTCGTTAGCATAGCTAAAGGAAATTTCCTCAAGTTCCTTAAATGGAACTTCGCCGTCGATCATGACCTTTCTACTTGATACAGAACCTCTCTGATAGTTCTGACGACCCTTGATCATGATATTGTAGTAACCATCCTCTGGAACCTCGAAGTCCCATTCGATCCACTGTCCTGAGCTTCTCCAGCTATCACCACCTACGTAGTTAAGAACTGTAGTAGTTACACTGTTAGGGACTGTGGTAGGCGAGGAACGGTCGTATTTAGCATATAGGGAAGATTCGGAACGTAGTGTTGAATCCTCGCCCTGGACCACCTGCTCATATGTCTTGGCAGTTTCGCTGCCCTCTGAACCAGTCTGTGCTGCAAGGTACTCCTCGTATGTAGGAGTCTCTTCAATGCCCTTTACAACAAGCTTTCTAATGATCATTGGCTCGTTGTCAGCTTCAAATGTAAGTTCATTAGTTCCTTTATTAAAATAGAAGAGATAAGGTTCTGGAACATAACCCATATCATCTCTGAAGTAAGCGCTCTGCCAATCGATGTACTCAACCTGGATAGGACGAATCTCGTTACCCTGGTTATCAATTCTTACATCGCCTCCATCCATCCACATTCTTGTGAATGCGATGTTTCTTGCTCCCTCGAAAGGAATTTCGCCGTTGATGTAAACTGTTCTCTCAGCTGCAACTCCTCTTGATTCTGGAAGTTTGTATTCAACAAAGAGCTGATAGAAGCCTTCCTTAGGAACATCTATGTTCCATGTAACCTTAGAACCAACGCCTGTTAAAAGGCCTCCATCTGAAGTCTTAACATCGCCTTCGCTTTTGTTGTCCATAAGATCAACTTCTATGTCGCCTGCCTGCTGTGCTGCATTCCCGTGATCTGCAAGGTATCCTGCATAGCCGCCAGCTCTTTCCATGCCTTCGATCTCTTTTGTAAGATCTGTGCCTTCGTACTTGTTTGCGAAATTCTCAATTGTCTTGTTATTGATTACTACAAATACCGAAGCAACAAGTGCTACAACAAGGACAACTGCTATTATCTTCTTAACTGTTTTGCTCATATTGTAATGTCCTAACTTCCTTTACCTTATTATTCAGTCTGCGCAAAAACCCAGAATGCAGGCTTTGGTTTATAGAAATCATCAAAGAGCAGTGGGCATTGACCCTGATTGGTCTTACTGCTGCCTCCTACATTTGATCTGAACTGCAACCAGGACAATCTGTCGATTGTTCCCCAGAAGGTAATTCCTGTGATGTTGGCGTCGCCGTTCTTCTGTGCATTGAAGAGTTCGTAGTACATAAGGTTGTAGGTCTTTCTCTGTTTCTCGTACTCTTCCTCTTTGGCTTCGTCGGATCCGTCGTAGCCTTCGCTGGCACTTAAATCCCACTCAGTTACCTGAACGTTGCCAATTACTTTGCCGTAGGCTTTAACTGCTGCAGCAAACTCTGTTGATGAAGGAGATGCTACATTGTAGTGCCCCTGCATTCCAAAGGCATCAATTCTTGTTCCTACGCCAGGTTCTCCCTGATTCTCAATAACTGTTTCAAGAAGTGTGATTATGCCGTTTCTCTTTTTAACATTGCACTCGTTGTAATCGTTGTAGTAAAGCTCAAGATCAGCAGGTGCATATTTGTTGGCATATTTGAATGCATTTATAATGAACTCTTCGCTCTGGTATACATGCCACCAGCTTGAGTTATTACCGTGTCTATCCTCTGAAAGGGCCTCGTCAGGATTCTCTGTATCTGTTCTGTAGGTTCCTGTTGCATCAGATATTGCTTCGTTAACTACATCCCAGCCATAAAAGAGATCTTTGTATGGGCTGTCCTCTCCGGTAAAGTGTGTAAGTACTTCTCTTATGTACCACTCAAGTCTCTTGTCCATTTCTTCCTTGGAAACATAAGGCTTGGTCTTGTCGTAGTCCTCATGGAAGAACCACTCAGGTGTCTGTGAATGCCATAAAAGAACGTGTCCTCTTACCTCTAAGCTCTTCTCTGGATGAGCTTCGTTCCATTTAAGAATCTTATTAAGAATCTTCTCTGGATTTTCAAAGTTAAGATTGGGAACTGTTATTGTCTCTCCATTAAGCTCTGCCTCGCTTGTGCCCGGACAGGTTGAAACGCTGTAACCAAAAAGTGAATCCGGTTTAAGCTCGTTGCCAAGAGTGACTGCATTGAAATGCGTTGTAACAAGGTTCCAAAGCTCTACATCCCAAGGATCATTACCTGTTATGCAACATCCAATCCTGCATCCCATCTTCTGACTGACACAATCTCGAAGTGCCGGAATCTGTTCCTCATCTGTGCTCACGTCTGAACTCCCTAAAGCTGCTGCATCCTGCGTCGATGCCTCCAAAGCACTTGTTGCCTGTACTGAAGCATCTGTAGCAGCTGTATTTGTATTACCGCAACCATTTAATGGAATTGTTAAAGCTGAAATCATTGCGAGAACCGCGGAAAATAGCTTACCCCTTCTGCACAATTTCATTTCCTCCCAAAAATGTAATTAACAAATTTTGCTACCCCATTTTGTTATGTTAGTAATTAGTATATAGGCTGAGTTATGGGGCTGCCTACCATTTTTTGCCCGATGCCTTTCAGATATTGCGATTCATGAGCAAAAAATGAACGACGTTTTTTGTGCACTTTTCACAAAGCCTCAGAATTTTTCTTGTAAACCATTAGCAAATATGAATCGCATTTTTTGGGCAGTAGCAATTTTTGATAGGTTTGAGATTTCTAATTGTGCTATTATATGGAAAATTCATTGTTGAAAATAGACATGAATAGGAGACTTTTTTATGGTTAATTTGAACGAAACCACCAACCTCAACTATTATCAGCAGAATACAGACTATAGAGAAAGAATTCTCGACGGGGATAATGAGAAGTACATTTTCCCACAGGATAGTTCCATTAGAATATGGTACAACGTCGAGAAATATGATTATTCATCTCACTGGCACAACGCCTTAGAGATCATATTTCCAATTGAGAATTACTACGATGTAGAGATTGAGAACGAGTCACATCATGTTCTTCCAGGTGAGATCCTCTTTATCCCACCAAGAAAGTCTCATACTCTCCACGCTCCCAAGACCGGCGCCAGATACATCTGCCTCTTTGATATTGATTTCTTTTCATCAGTTCGAGGCTACTCAGGTCTTATGGCCAATCTGGAGGAGTGCATCCACATAACTCCGGATGACTATGCTCCTATATATAATGAGATCTACGATCTCTTTACCCAGATCTGGAATGAGTACTTCCGTAAAGCCGAGTTCTATGAGTTTTCCAATTACTCACATCTGTTCCAGATACTAACTATTCTGTCCAGATTCCAGCTTGGTAAGATGCAGCTCTTTAATGAGGCTTCTCCAATCAAGCGCCGTGAGTACTTCGACAGACTCAACAATGTTATCGACTACATCGACAGTAACTATACAACTAAGATCACTTTGGAGGATGCAGCTGCTTACAGCGGTTTCTCCAAGTTCCATTTCTCAAGACTGTTTAAGGAATACATGAACTGCACCTTCTATGATTATCTGATCAACAGACGTATCAAGGCTACGGAAGTTCTTTTAACAAGAGATGATCTGTCAATTACAGATATTGCTCTTCAGGCGGGATTTTCAAGTATCCCTACCTTTAACAGAACCTTCAAGCTTAAGAAGGGATGCACTCCAGGTGAGTACAGAGCTCTCTTCTCCAAGGCTCCAACTAAGGACAGTTCACTTAACTAAGCTTTTTATTCAATAGGAAATCCAAAGGAATTTCCTATTGAATAAAAAGCGCTCCGCTAAGGATGCGACTGGTGCGCAGATGAATTATGCAAGCTAAAGCTTGCGCGCACCAGCGCGCAAAGAGTCGCAAGCGACTCTTTGTTCTATTTATTTTACGAATTTCCAGCTGTAGAACTCGTAGCCTTCACCTTCAAATACGAAGTAAACATCGTGGGTTCCAGTTACTTCCTTACTAAGGTTTTCTTTTACCACTGCAAGGTCCTGTCCAGGATTGTCTACTGCAATGATTCCAACAAGCTCACCGTCTGGAGCATCAAGATATACACCGATCTTACCGCTGCCAGTTCCCTTAAGCTGAAGCTCAATTTCTTTTGCCCCATCTGTTCCAAAGTCAGCGCCCTTAACACCAACATAAGCTCCATCGCAGATTCCGCAAAGGATCATGTCGCCTGAGCCGTACTCCTTAGCAACATCGCCGTACTGCTTGGTGGATACGCCAGCGCTGGAACTCATGGTAACTGCCTTGGTCTCTGCAAATGGATCAAGGGCCTTTACCTGTGCAACACCTGCCTTGGTGCCCTTACTTGCTGTTGGCTTACCTTCCTCATCAAATACCAGCTCGTCGATGTTGGTGCTTCTGTAACCACCGTCGATGCCCATGGACTGCTCAAGGATTCTGCTGTGATATGTGATGTACCACTTGCCTTCGAATTCGAAGATGCAGTGGTGGTTGTTGCCGCCTCTTCCGAAGAACTCCTGAGGGTTCTTAAGTACAGGAGCGCTCAGTGTGAATGGTCCCATAGGTGAATCGGAAACCATAGTAACGATCTCGCCGTTCTCAAATCCGAACTCCTTGGTTGCCTCAGGGGTAACGTTGAAGTTGGAGCAGTATGAGTAGTAGTATTTATCGCCAATCTTGTTAATTCCTGAATCCTCGAAGAGATAAGGAACGTTCTCAATTACAACAGGATCGCCGTCGAGACTGATCATGTCATCAGACAGCTTTGCCACTCTTGCTGTTCCTGGGTTGTCAGTCTTGTCTGGTCCTGGAACTCCGCCGCCAAAGTAGATATATGCATTTCCGTCATCATCCATAAGAATTGCTGGATCGAAGAGCCATGTTACTTCTGCACATGTAGGTGTGTCTCTTGAAATAAGGGCCTCTCCAAGAGGATCTGTGAATGGTCCCTCTGGTGAATCTGCAGTCAGTACTGCGATTCCGTTTCCGTTATTAGCAAAGTATAAAAAGAACTTATCCTTGCCATCGATGTTCTTGTAGGCTGCAGCTGGTGCCCAGGAGTTGTTGCCCCAGCTTGCTGCACCGGTCTTACCTGCTGCGTACACGTTGCCGTGATCTGTCCAGTTAACAAGGTCATCTGAAGAGATAACGTTGATGGTGTTAATGTTGCCATAGGTGTTCTCTTTAAGAGTCTTGTCTGGGTTGTAAGAAGGTGTATCTGCTGTCATGTATAAATAAACTCTTCCGTTGTAGACAAGGGCGTATGGATCTGCGCCAAATCTCTGTGTCATAACCGGGTTGTTCTCTGTTGTCTTCTTAAATGGTGTCATAAGTTCAGCGTTCATTGTTAGTTCTCCTGTTTCTGTGGTAGCTGCGTCACTACCTGTATTATTAGTGGTTGCTCCACCTGTTGCCGAATCGTATGTTGCGGCGTTGCCACTGCCTGTGCCGTTTGTCCCTGCTATACCACAGGAAGCCAGCACAAATACGGTCATTGCCAGGGACAGTATGGTCTGCCATTTATCATTTCTTTTCATTCTTTGTACCAATCGCGATAGTTCTTTTAACATAAAAGCGTTACCAACAAAATATAAATTGTGACCCTAGGGTGTCGCCACCAAAAAGTTGCGGACTTGTATTCAGTAATTGCGCAAATGCCCTATTTAGCACTCTTTAGCGAGTCCATAACAATATTTGATAAGAATAACCAGGGGGCAATATTTAAAATGTGAGTATAAAAAGCTATACATCACAACGTATTAGGGGAAAAAGCTATGTTAAGAGAAGTCACAGTTAAAAACGGTAAAATCAGAGGACTCACTGGGGCAGACCCAAGAGTCACAGTGTTTAAGGGCATTCCTTTTGCAGCTCCACCAGTTGGAGAGAACAGATTCAGAGCGCCTCAGCCTTGTCCAGACTGGGAAGGCACACTTAACGCCTTTGAGTTCGCACCTCTTTCCTTCCAGGATCACCCTGGCAACGGAACAGGCCTCTACGACAGAGAGTGGCACTGCAATCCTGATGTTAAGGAGAGCGAGGACTGTCTCTATTTAAATGTTTATTCACCAGCCAAGTCTGTGGATGACAAGCTTCCAGTTCTTGTGTGGATCTACGGCGGCGCCTTTCAGTGGGGCTATTCTTCAGAGATGGAGTTTGACGGCGAGCGCCTTGCAAGACGCGGAATCATCGTGGTTACAATCGCTTATCGTCTCGGATGCTTTGGTTTCCTTGCTCACAAGGACATCACTGCTGAGAATCCAGATGCTCCTTCTAACTTTGGCCTTCTTGATCAGCAGGCGGCCCTTCACTGGGTTTATGACAATATCAGCTCTTTTGGCGGAGATAAGAACAAGATCTCTATCGCAGGCCAGTCCGCAGGCGGATCCAGCGTTATGCACCAGCTCACCAATGAAAAGAACTATGACATTATCAAGGGAGCTGCCATCTTCAGCGGAATCATCAGACACCCTGACGAGGACTCAGATATCTTCAAGCCTCTTAATCTTGAGAAGGCTGAGGCCAACGGCGAAGAGTTCTTTAAGAGCCTCGGCGTAAGCAGTCTTGAGGAAGCAAGGAAAATCCCAGCTGCAGACCTTCTTGCAGGCTACAACAAGTTTGCTCAGGACCACCAGAGAATGTTCCCAATCCTTGACGGCAAGTTCTGCGACCAGGACCCTGTTGAGAAGTTCGTCCTTGGTAAAAGAGCTAAATGCCCTGTGATCTCAGGTAACACTTCCGATGAGTTCTTAATTGGCGGCGTTAGCATGGTGGAGAATTCTGTTAAGTCAACCTTTGGCGATGCTCTTAAGAATGATCCAAGCGCGCAGCTCTACTACTATAGATTTGATCCGGATATCCCAAGTGATGGCGATAAGAACGAGCCATATCCTGGTACCTTCCACTCCTGCGATCTGTGGTTCTTCTTTGATACTCTCTACAAGTGCCACAGACACTATGAGGGAAGACATTTTGATCTTGCAAGACAGATGGCTGACTACTTTGCTAATCTTGTTAAGTTTGGTGACCCTAATGGAACAGATAAAAATGGCGCAGAGCTTCCTAAGTGGGAGACCTACAGAAATGAGTGCCATGCTGAGATGGAGTTTCTTGGAAGAGGTGCTGTTCCTAAGATTGAAGGCGGCATCAGACAGAATACTTCTAAGCAGGCTGTGAATCCTTATCTTCCATCCTGGGAGTACATTCCAGATGGAGAGCCATATGTATTTGGCGACAGGGTTTATGTTTATGGATCCCACGATCTTTATCAGGGCGAGACCTTCTGCCTTGGTGATTACATCTGCTATTCAGCTCCTGTTAACGATCTTGGCAACTGGCACTACGAAGGAGTTATCTATCCTAAGACAGCAGATCCACTTAATCCAGACGGACATATGTGTCTCTATGCTCCTGATGTGACTGTTGGTCCTGACGGAAGATACTACTTATATTATGTTCTTGATAAGGTAAGCGTTGTTTCTGTTGCAGTCAGCGACAGACCTGCGGGGCCTTTCGAGTTCTACGGATATGTTCATTATGAAGATGGCACTAAGCTTGGTGAGAAGGCTGGCGATGAACCACAGTTTGATCCTGGCGTATTAACTGAAGGTGATGAGACATATCTTTATACAGGCTTCTGCGGACAGGGTGATAAGTCAAGACATGGCGCTATGTTCACTGTTCTTGACAAGGATATGCTCACAATTAAGAAAGCGCCTGTGTTTGTAGCTCCTGGCAGTCAGTACAGTGCTGGCACTGAGTTTGAGGGACACGCTTTCTTCGAGGCTCCTTCTATCAGAAAGGCTAATGGCAAGTACTACTTCATCTATTCTTCTGAGGTTATGCACGAACTTTGCTACGCAGTCAGCGACAAGCCTGAGGGACCATTTAAGTATGGCGGAGTAATTGTAAGTAACTGCGATAAGGGTATTGATAGCTACAAGGATGCGGACAAGTGCACTGCCTTTGGTGCCAATAACCACGGAAGCATTGTTCAGATTGGTGATGAATGGTATATCTTTTACCACAGACACACAAGCGGAACCTGGTACAGCAGACAGGGCTGCGCTGAGAAGATTACATTCCTTGAGGACGGCTCTATTCCTCAGGTTGAGATTACATCCTGCGGTCTCAACGGCGGACCACTTTCTGATGTGGGTGAATATCCTGCTTACATTGCTTGCAACATCTTCACTAAGGAAAACAAGATGTATGTTGAGCCTGGCGCTCCAAGAGTAGTTCAGGACGGCGGCGATGGCACTCCAAACCCAGGCTACATCAAGGGTATCGTAGATGGCACAACTATTGGATTTAAGTATTTTGACTTTAAGAACGTAACTGGCGTCAAGATCAAGACCAGAGCTTACTTTAACGGCAAGTTCCAGGTTAAGACAAGTCTTGACGGTGAAGTTCTCGGCGAGATCTCAGGCTCCAACACTAATGTCTGGACCGCAGGCAGCTGCAGCTTTGATGCTGTTTCCGGCGTGCTTCCTCTGTACCTTGTGTACTGCGGAACTGGCAGTCCAAGCCTTGAGTCTGTGGAGTTGTTGCACTAATATATAATAGTGTCACAGACTTTATATCATTAGTTTTGGGGAGGTTATATTTTGAAAAAGAAAAAAATAAGAACAGCCATAGCTTCATTCCTAGCTATGACTACAGTTGTTGCGTGTCTGGGAGGATGTGCAGGGGCTGGAAATAGTGGAGAAACCGGTAATAACACTGGTAATGAAGCATCTGTAAGCACTGATTCAAACAGTGCTACAGGTAACAATGATTCGAGCACATCGGCTAACACAGATGATTCAGCTAACCAATCAAATTCTTCTGATGCATCCGATAGTTCAGCAGACGCAAGTAGCGCTGCATCTGAAACCAGCAGCACAAATGCCAGCACTGACGCCGGCGACACAACAAACGTAGGTAAAGAAACCATGCGAGACATTACACCAACAGAGCTTGTAGCAGAGATGACTACAGGCTGGAACCTGGGCAACACCTTTGATGCCTGGTCTGAAGGTAAGGGAAGTCTTTCAGATGAAACAAGCTGGGGCAATCCTAAGACCACCAAGGAAATGATCGATGCAGTTAAAGACAAGGGCTTCAACACCATCAGAATTCCAGTAACCTGGGCTGGACACATGGGCTCAGCGCCTGATTACACAGTGGATGAAGAGTGGATTGAGCGAGTTGAAGAAGTAGTTAACTACTGCCTTGACGATGGCATGTACGTAATCCTTAATTCTCACCACGAGGAATCCTGGAGAATTCCTGATAACGCTCACATCGATGCAGTTGATGAGCAGCACAGAGCTCTTTGGACACAGATTGCAACTCACTTTGAGAAATACGGTGATCACCTGATCTTCGAAGGCCTCAACGAGCCTCGAGTTAAGGGCGGCGAAAATGAATGGAACGGTGGAACTTCAGAAGGCAGACAGTGCCTGGACAGACTTAACCAGTCCTTCGTTGATGTAGTAAGAGCAACTGGTGGCAACAATGAAAAGAGATTACTCCTTATCACAAGTTTTGCTTCCTCTGCTTCAACAACTACAATTGCATGCCTTAAGATTCCAGAGGATGATCACCTTGGTGTTTCAATCCATGCTTACACTCCTTACCAGTTCACTTATCACACTGGTGATGCTTCTGAGCAGTTCGTATGGGATGGCTCAGCTAAGATGGATATCATCAATGTTATGTCTGACTTAAAGAGATTCTTTATTGATAAGGGAATTCCTGTAATCCTTACAGAGTACGGCGCAGTTGATAAGGACAAGAACAATGAAGAAGTTTGCAAATGGGTAACAGAGTATCTTACCCGTGCCAAGAACGTTGGTATTCCATGTGTATGGTGGGACAACGGCCTCTACAACACAGGCAACGAATACTTCTCAATCTTCAATCGCCGTGAGCTTACCTGGTATCGTGAAGATGTAGCAGACACAATTGTTGGAATGTACAAGGATTAAAACACGCGACTCATATATCAAATAAAAAAGAAAGATGGATCATTTCCATCTTTCTTTTATTTTACAATCAAACCAATTTGTTTTTTTCTATGTATATTTACCATACATGTTCACTAGCTTCGTCTACTAGCTCTTTTTACTGCATCTGTCTTGGTGAAGTATACACTGTCCCGCTCTGGGCCTGATTACCTGCACCATATGCCTGCTGGCCCTGGAACTGATTATTAAGTCCATACACCTGCTGGCCTGTAGGAGGGTTCATTCCGTACACCTGCTGATTCTGGTATGCATTAGGATACATACCATACTGTCTAGCCATCTGGTTTTCTCTCTCAATCTTGGCATATCCCTTGAAAAGCTTAACAGCAAGAAAAACAAATCCTACCACAAAAGCATCCAGGATCAAAGCAACAATGAGCATCTTTCCACCGGTTGATAAAGCCATCTTAGAAGCCTCATCGCCATAATACATTTCACCATTTAATTCAAAGGAATCCATAATCGGTGATCCAATCACAAAAATGAGTGAAAATAACGTGAGAATAACCCCTGGAAATCCCAAAATGACTGCTAATATTGTAGAAATAATTCCTCCAACTAATCTTCCTGTTCCGCTTTTCTGTGGCATTGTAATACTCCTCCAATTCCTATAGTTCTTTTAACAATTACTGATTCTGATTATATTGATTATTAAAACCCTGATTCATCTGGCCAAACTGTCCGTTGCCATTCATCTGGTTGTTAAATCCGTTCTGATTATTGAATCCCTGATTCATCTGATTAAACTGGCCGTTCATCTGGTTATTAAATCCACCCTGATTGTACTGACCACCGAAATTGTTCTGATTATTGAATCCCTGGTTCATCTGATTGTTCTGACCATTGAATCTATTCTGGTTATTGAATCCCTGGTTCATCTGGTTAAACTGACCGTTCATCTGACCATTGTAACCACGCTGATTCATATTGTTGTAATAAGCACCATTCTGCATCTGCTTTTTAGCCTTTGAAGCTTTTTTCAAAAGAACTATGCAAAGAACTAAGAAAGCAATGAATAAAACTGCTGTGACACCACCAACTCCAAGGAAGATTTTTCCAAGCTTTTCTGCAAGCTCAACAGCTTCTTCTCCGGTAACCTCTTCTCCATTAACAGTGATAGAATCCATTTTATCCTGGTTGCTTACAAAGATGCTTCCCAAGACGATGAAGACAACCGCACAGATTGCACTTGCAAAAGAAAAAAACGCACTGATAATTCCAAGAATAACTGACCCCGTATTACTTTTCTGATTCATTTTTTGTATTTCCTCCCAATACCTATATGATTTATGCACCAAAAATTATCGTACAATTCTTCGCCATTTTCAACACTTGCGATCTACTTATCCGAAAAATAGCTTCATGCTTCCAACGCCATAAAAAATAGCTATTAACAATGATAAAACCATGTAGACACTTGCAAGTACAAGAGCTATTAATCCTTGACTTTTAAGCTTTTCCAAATATGTTGGTTCAAAAAATGAAGCAGCACGGTTACTGTCCAGTTCCATCTTTTGCTTTAAAACAAAGATGAATGTTGGAATGGATAAGACTCCAGCCATTATCATGCCAATGACTACGGCCTGCATTGGATACAAGGTAAGAATCTTAATTCCTGCATACTCACCGCCTCCAAATAGGATTGTGGCAATAAGTCTTACCACCCAATACAAAAAGCCAATTATATGACCTGCTACCGGAGTCAGAAATACCAGAAGAATAGGTGTGCTTCCGGCTTTATTTGGTTTTCTATATATATAAGGCAATTTATTTCCCATGTTCTCATCTCCTATACTATTCATACAGATGTAATCCAGAGAATGTTGCACATCGTATGCAAAAAATCTCACACCATTCAAAAAACATCTCTAAGACGCGCCACATCTAGCTACATCCAACATCTGCCCAAAAGAAAAGCGCCAGCAAAATCGCTGGCGCCAAATAACTCAAATATTGAATTACTGTACAGCTGCCTTAAGCTCTTCTACCTTGTTAGTCTGCTCCCAAGGAAGGTTAAGATCGTTACGTCCGAAGTGACCGTAAGCTGCTGTCTGCTTGTAGATAGGACGACGAAGGTCGAGCATCTTGATGATACCAGCTGGACGAAGGTCGAATACCTTACGAACTGCCTCTGTAAGCTTCTCATCAGAAACCTTACCTGTACCAAATGTATCTACAAGAATTGATGTAGGCTGTGCAACACCGATAGCGTATGAAAGCTGGATCTCTGCTCTGTCTGCAAGACCTGCTGCTACGATATTCTTAGCAACGTATCTTGCTGCGTAAGCTGCAGAACGGTCAACCTTTGTGCAGTCCTTACCAGAGAATGCTCCGCCGCCGTGACGAGCTGCTCCACCATAAGTATCAACGATGATCTTACGACCTGTAAGACCAGCATCACCCTGAGGTCCACCGATTACGAAACGGCCTGTTGGGTTGATATAGATCTTTGTATTGTCATCAACAAGTGCAAGATCAACTACTGCATCGATAACGTGCTTTCTGATATCTGTGTGGATCTGCTCCTGTGTAACCTTCTCATCGTGCTGAGTTGAGATAACGATAGCCTCAAGTCTCTTAACCTTACCATTCTCATCATACTCAACTGAAACCTGGCTCTTTCCATCTGCTCTAAGGTATGGAAGTGTGCCGTTCTTACGAACCTCTGTAAGCTTCTTAGTAAGCTTGTGTGCAAGGCTGATTGCGTATGGCATGTAGTCGTCAGTCTCGTTTGTAGCGTAACCGAACATCATACCCTGGTCACCAGCACCGATAGCTTCAAGCTGCTCATCTGTCATCTGGTTCTCTCTAGCCTCAAGAGCCTTGTCAACGCCCATAGCGATATCAGCTGACTGCTGATCAAGTGCTACGAGTACTGCACATGTGTTACCATCAAAGCCCTTAGCTGAATCATCGTAGCCAATCTCTTTGATTGTCTCACGAGCGATCTTAGCATAGTCAACGTGAGCCTTAGTTGTGATCTCACCTGTGATAAGAACGAAACCTGTGCAAGCTGCTGTCTCGCAAGCTACACGGCTCATTGGATCCTGCTCCATGCAAGCATCAAGGATAGCATCAGAGATGTTATCACAAATTTTGTCTGGGTGTCCTTCTGTTACTGATTCGGATGTGAAAATAAACTTATCCATATTTGTCCTTTCTTTTCTCGTCTCGTTATGGCAGACTCGAAATTGCTTCGCCATAACTCGAAAAAAACTCCGTTTATTTTGTTGCGTGCACTAACAAAACAAACGGAGCTGATTATCGTATCAGATCCTCTTATTGCTCGTATTCCAAAAATGGAACTGCACGCTCAGGTTGGCACCTTCCTGAATACTCAAGGGGTTGCCGTGGCTTCACAGGTCCTATGTACCTCCACCACTCTGAATAAGAGAATTTCAATTGTAACAATATTCTCTCGAATATCGAATTTGATAATAAACTATGTTCCTAATAAAATCAATAGGGCAAATGATAATTTTTGTCTAAATATCATATTAAACATTCTAAAAACCTGATGAACAATGCCCATGACCATCAGGCATTTACTGCATCTTGCTACATTCTATTTCCAGAGCTCTCCCCAGATCTTGTCGCAGAGCTCGACGCAATATTTCATGGTAAAAGAGCTATCTTGAAAGCGAATCTCATTCTCCCCGGCAAGTTCTTCAGAATATTCTGAAAGGGGATAAACTGTGACGCCTCGTTCTGCGCTGGTATCATGGCACACCAAAGCTTTTACCGAATGGTCTTTTATGACCACCTCTCCATCAGCGCCTCTTTCGATAGTGACCATGGCCATTCCGCCCACATTTCTATTGGCGATTCCGCTTCCAGAGGAAGAAGTCCAGCTGACAAAGTTCCCAAGAGAATAGTAAACAAGCATATCTCCGCCGCCATGGTTGTTAGTAATGCCCTGTTCATCGTCTTCCAGCATCTCTATGGGCTCTATCACATGAGGATGAGTTCCTATCACCAGATCTGCACCTCCAGCCCTGAAGATTTCAGTCCACTTCTTCTGAGAGGAATCTGTTCCAAGGCTATATTCTGTCCCCCAGTGCGGACATACAATGGTGAAGTCGGCGTTCTCTTCTGCGTACGCAAGGTCTTTTTCCACCTTAGCTTCCTCCAACATGTCCACTGCGTGGGGCATATCTGAGGGAAAAGAAATCCCATTGGTGCCGTAGGTATAGTTAAGTATTGCAATCCGAATCCCGTCCTTTTCAATAATATCGATGTTCTCGTAATCGCTCTCGTCGCCATTAAGGCCCACCACCGTTATCTCAGGGTGGTTCTGCTGCCAGTAATCATAGCAATTAACGATTCCTCTTTTACCCTTATCAAGACTGTGATTGGTGGCGTGACATACCACGTCAAAGCCTGTATTTACCAAGGCGTCGCCAATCTCAAATGGGGCATTAAAAGCTGGATACCCAGACACACCAAGGTCCTGGCCGCCGATGATAACCTCCTGGTTAACCAGAGCAATGTCTGCAGCGGAGATATCATCTTTCATGTGCTCAAAAATGAAGTCATAGTTGTAATTACCAGCTTCATCCTTTGCCACCTTCTCGATAGGGTCGTGAAGTAAAATGTCGCCAACCATGATTAGGGTTACTTCTGCGCTCGCCTGTGTATCGGCATCTGACTCCAATTCAGTTCCTGATATTTGTGTATCTGTAGACTCACTTGATTCCGCCAGTGTACTAGAATCAGAAGATATACTAGAATTCTCAAGCACAGTAGAAGCTTCTGAACCTTCCGCTCCAGCCACAACTTCCTCAGGCGTCGAACTACAACCCACTATGCAATTAGTCAGCAAAAGAGCTATCAGAATCCCTGTTCTTTTATTCATTAATTTACTATCTCTCATAAGATATTTCTTTTAACAACTCCTGTACCAATTAGTACAAACCCAATAAAAAACTCACTGCAAAAAACTTTGCAGTGAGTCTCGTATAAATCTTTATAATGCTTGGTGAATCTCGAATTGTCTCACGGCAATAGTCGTTACTTCAATTCTACAATCATCAGATAATCTTATCAAATGTATCAGCAAGAGCTGGGTAAAGAGTCTTGAACTGCTGATATCTAGCTTCGTACTTAGCAACGAGCTCTGGATCTGGCTTCTCAGTCTTGTCTACCTTAACGATAGCTGCTGCAGCATCTTCTACAGAAGCATAAGCTCCGCAAGCTACCATAGCTAGCATAGCACCACCCATTCCAGGACCCTCTTCGCATACAGGAACATCAACTTCTACGTTGAGGATGTTAGCGATCATCTTTCTCCAAAGTGGGCTCTTAGCACCACCGCCGCAGATCATTGTGCGCTTAGGAGCTACGCCGATTGACTTAGCAACCTCGTACATATCTCTTGTTGCAAAAGCAACGCCTTCAAGAACTGCCTGTGTCATGTCCTCTCTTGTTGTATCCATTGTGATACCTGTGAATGTAGCACGAGCATTAGGATTGTTCCAAGGAGATCTCTCGCCCATAAGATATGGAAGGAAGAATACGTGGTTCTCACCAAGCTTCTCAATTCCCTTCTGCTCTGCTGCGTAGTCCTTAGTCTTAAGGATTTCATCGTTCCACCACTTGTTGCAACTTGCAGCACTGAGCATACATCCCATGAGATGGAAGTGTCCATCAGCATGATCAAATGAGTGAAGTGCGTTGTTGCTATCTACTGCGAAGGAATCAGCTGACATGAAGATTGTTCCACTTGTTCCAAGAGAGATGTTGCACTTGTTATTACCAACTGTACCTGTTCCAACAGCTGCTGCCGCGTTGTCACCAGCACCTGCCGCAATAACTACGTTTTCTGAAAGACCTAGCTCTTTTGCCAGATCAGCCTTCAGTGTGCCAACCTTCTCAAAACTCTCGAAGAGCTGTGGAAGCATATCCTCTGTGATTCCGCAGATGTCACACATCTCCTTGCTCCACTTACGATTCTGCACATCAAGAAGGAGCATTCCTGAAGCATCTGAATAGTCTGTGCAGAATGTTCCAGAAAGCTTGTAAGCAAGATAGTCCTTAGGAAGCATGATCTTCTTGATCTTACCGAAGTTCTCAGGCTCATTCTCTTTTACCCAAAGGATCTTAGGAGCTGTGAAGCCTGCAAATGCGATGTTAGCTGTGTACTTGGAAAGTGTCTCCTTGCCGATCTCTCCGTTGAGGTAATCCACCTGCTTCTGAGTTCTACCGTCGTTCCAGAGAATTGCTGGGCGGATAACGTTGTCGTTCTCATCAAGGATTACAAGACCGTGCATCTGGCCACCGAAGCTGATACCTGCAACCTGAGACTTGTCTGCATCCTTAAGAAGCTCCTTAAGGCCCTCGATTGCCTGTGTATACCAGTCCTCTGGCTTCTGCTCAGACCAGCCTGGCTGTGGGAAGTATAAAGGATACTCCCTTGTGACTGTTCCATGAATCTTACCCGTCTCATCCATAAGCACAAGCTTAACGGATGATGTCCCCAAATCTACACCTATATAAAGCATACCTGACCTCCTTATAATCAGCGCCTTTCCACAAAAATAAGGCGCAATAATTACATATTACGCCTTTAATTATATCTTTTCCATATAGGTTTATCACTTCAGATTTTGCTTAATACTCACTAAATATTGCAGTTACAGCGCTTTTCCCTCCAGCGTTAACGCTTACGTCAGCAAAGAAAGCTGTCGCCTCTTACCGTAGGCTCACTATATCTTTCAAACATTGGATAAAATCTTAAACGTCTCCTTGTAAAGTGCTGTCTTTCCGTTCTCGTGCATGCCACCAAAGTATGCTTTGCCTGTAGATTTGTCTACAAGAACTGCCTGGATTGCGCCAACATAGGTACTGGTTACCTTGTCGGCGAATAGATGATCTTCAAGTTTTTGTAATGCCGAATCGTCAACGTTTTCCATCTTTATGATCCAGAGAATCTTCAAGATCTTGGTGGGCATTTTCCTTTTTTCAGCTATGAACTGGCTGTGGAATTCCATGAATTCGTCAAAAGAGCTACTTTCTTTCACCAGAGTATTTCCAAGAAAACCGCCCTTTAGTATCAGATACTCATTTAACTCACCAATGATGCAATCTCTAAATACCTCGTTAAGAGGCTTGTTCATGGCATTACTAAAATCAAGAATTTCAACCTTATAGCTTTTCCCATAAACAAACTCATTCAAGGATTCATTACTGCGCCTGGTCCTAATCAGCCACAGGTATATTGCCAGCGGAACCAACGCCAATATCACAATTAAGAACACCACAAATCTACGCTGCGCCCCATTTACCTTCGCCGCCAATGTTCGTTCAGTGAAGGTATAGTAATTCACAGCTCCGCTTTCATATGCATATACCAGCACGCTTCCCTTCATCTTGTCATTATCCACAATGAGAACATGTCTACCGTTAGAAAGATCTATCTCAATGTTAAAGGGTTGTCCATGAGATGGATTCTTGGGATAACAAGCCGTAACCTTGCCAGGATACTTATGAATCTCATCCTTATGCTCTATGCACCAGTTATCCAAGAACCTGGTGTACACAAAGAGAGCCAGTGCCATCAGCAGACCTGACACCAGGTACATAAGTAAAAGATATATATTTAGTTGTTTAAATGTGTATTTCTTCATTGTTCTACCACTTCACACTTAGATCGATCTACTGATTCAATAAGGTATTCCTGAAATATAAAGAAGTTATTTGTGAACGTATCCTGTAGTATCAGTTCTTTTTTGCCATATCTTATCACTATCATACAAATTGTTTTTCCGATCCTGTACTTTGTTTCTGTTGCCAGAAAAGATATGTCTTTAACACTAATCTCAACGGGCTTATTGAACTTCTTTATCGTCAATTTATCACCTTCTACTAAAACGCTTTTATATATTGGCAACGCAGCAAAGGCAAGAAGGAGCAATGCCGCAACCCCAAAGAGCATAGCTATTATTGCCATATCACTTTGCGTATAATTTCGTGGAGGATTTCTCAGCTCATTGAAAAGAAATATCATACACACTAAGCTTCCCACGCAAAGCAAAGCGCTATAACCATAGGCTGTAGCACTTGGCTTAACTATAAATGATTTTCTTTCATTACTTCCGTTCATATTAGTGCCTCAATAAATATATCTATAGTTCCATTTATTTACGCGGTGAAATAGGCTTAGGATTCGCATTCTTAATAAGATACTTTGCAAACAAGTCGTAATTCTTCGTAAATGTATCCTGAAGAATGAATGTTTTATTGTCAAACTTTACGACAATCATATGTACATCTTTTCCAATTTTATAGTGAGTTTCAAAAGCATATTCTTTAATATCCGAAACCTTCAGAACACTTTTTTGGTGGAAAAGCATCCTTGTACTATGCTATCAACTCTTTTTTCAGGACAGTACTTTTCAAGATATTTTTCCATCTCGTCAAAATTCTCATGTACTCTATAATCTAGATCTACATATTTTCTTCCAATTGATATAGTTATCACTGAAGTCCAATAATATCTAACATGATTCATAGTAATACACCATTTTTTGATGTCTTCTTTATCAAATTCGATTTCTTTTCTGAATAATCTTTTCACTACAATCTGGCGTTTATATACCGTTATCTCGTCAAATACCCTATGAAGAATATAAATATCAAACACAGCCAAAACAAATCCCGATATTACTCCAACCGAATAAGTCAGAATGGTAAATTGACGATCAAAACGTAAGTCAGGAAGCACTCTGACCATCACATATACATCAAAAAAAATATATCCAAGCAATCCAACCGCTAATAAAGTATAGAAAATCCTTGCTGCTTTTGACCCTGTCACTTTAAATCTCATTGTTTTTCTCCAATTTATTCCACGATTCTTACTCAAATAATAATTCTTTCTTTAGCTTGGATTCCTCTTTTTCTATCAGCTAATAACTATTTTGCACTTTTCACTATCAACATTTGCTTTTAGATACTCTACAAATACTTCGTAATTGGTTATAAAAGTATCCTGCAACGATAATCCTCTCTTTTGGCTTCTGATCAGCATAAGATGTGAAACTCTGCCAATACGATATCGCGTTTCGCTTTCAATATATTCTATCTCATGAACGTTAATAGTTTCTATCCTCTTCAGATGTTTTATAGTTATAATATCTCCACACACATTTACTATTGGTGTCAACATAGAAATACCATACACTAAACAGAATAGGCTACTTGCTCCAAGAATGAGAGATACAATAATTATTTCATCAATTTTGTTTTCTCTAGTTATCCCCAATATAAAATCAAGCAAAAGAAAAAAAGATGCTACTGCTCCAACAAAAAAGATAACACTATATGTTATCGCATAATTATTTGGTTTTAGCTCAAATTTTATCCCTTTTTCCATCGTCACTTACTCTATGTACTATTTAAATTGCTTATCATTTTCGATTACTAAATATTCAGAATATTAGATATCATTTATTCTTCTTGTTCTAAGCATTCTATTTCTACCAATAACACTTTAAATCACTGCTTACCACCATTAGGCTAGAATTTTCTTCATTCCATTCTAACTTCATATGTGGCAGAGATAATAAGGCTTTCCCATATTCTGCTGCCATCTTCATTAGAAACTCTCTTAATTCGTCTCCTTCATATTTGCATACATCCTTGTAGCATTCATCCAGATATCTAAATTTTTCAAGCGTAGTCCACTCTTGATTCATTGGATAGTCATCCTCAAACAGAGTGGCCAATTCATCAAATCTATGAAATATCATGTTATGCTATGGCTCCAAAAGCATCATCTGCCTTGTTTCATGGTTTTTTACCAATGATTTATAATATCAACTTGCTTTTCAGGGCAATGCTTTTCAAGATAATCCCAAAACTCATCAAAGTTGGTATGATAGAGCTGATTGAAATCAAGATACTTCTTTCCAACATGCACAGTTATAACATTATCCCAATAAGTCCTGAAATGTTTTCTCGCTATACTCCATTTACTGATATCTGATAAGTCATATTCCCACTGCTTTCCATAGAATGTTCTTACAACAATTTGATTTCCATCTATGTTTGTTTTATCGAATGCCATATGAATCAATAGATTATTAAGGCTTATGGATACCAGCCCGCAAGCTACTCCTATCCCATATACCACCAAAGCCTCTCTTTTAGAAGGAAAACATGTCGGAACAAACTTTATCATAACAAAGACCAAAAAGCTCATTACACCTACCATGCAAAGCGAAATAAAAATATGGGTAAATCGCATTATTTTATTGCCAGTGATACAAAACATTATTTTCTCGTAACTCCATTCATTTACGTGGTGAAATAGGCTTAACAGTTGCATTCTGGCGAAGATACTTCGCGAATAAATCGAAATTCTTCGTAAATGTATCCTGTAGAATGAAAGTTTTACTGTCAAATTTCACGACAATCATATTTATATCTTTTCCAATTTTATAGTGAGTTTCAAAAAGCATATTCTTTAATATCCGAAACCTTCAGAACACTTTTTTGGTGGAAAAGCATCCTTATGGTTAACTCCTCACCTTTTACTTCAACCCTTTTATAAAAAAGCGACAGGTAATATGGATTTCATCTTCATATTACCTGCCTTACTTATTTTGTCTCTGTATGAAATGTCATTAACTATACATTCTTTCTATAGCAATTCCATTTGCCTTAACAACTTCTCGTATGCCATCTGGATCCTGAAATAAGTTAATATCAACTACTATCTCATTACCGCCAACTAGTAAAACAAGCTTGTTTTCTTCATCAATACATTTGGTGACGTCATCCAAAATAATAGTTTTGTGAAATATACCCCTATAGATTTTCATCTTATTGCCAACAACAACAATCTTATTCCTTAAAGCAAACAAAACAATTATAGTAATAAAAGATATACCAGAAAAAAAGCTGAGATAATTAATGATTGTCTCTATTAAACTCTCTCCTTTTAAATACATAAAACAAGATCCCGACAATCCGCACACAACAGCAACTGTAGCAATCCGAACTCTTCTGTATGCCTCTTTTGTGTTTTCTTTAAAAACCATATCGCGCATTTTTACTTTCCTTCTTCACGCATGTTCGACTTTTACTCCAGATTTTAACACGAAATTCTTCCATTGATGATAGTTTTTGAAATATTCACTAGGATGTTCAGGCAGCCATATTTTCTTATCACCAATGAATATAGTTGTAACTTCGGATCTAATTCCTTTATTTGAATGATAAGAAAAAACAATTTTAGATACATCATTTATTTTAAAGCTATATCTCTCCTTACCAGCAATAGAAATAGTTACTACATTGTTTTCTACGCTAATCTTTTCAAAATATGAAAGAAAACTAATAAAACCATAAATTGAAATCGTCATAAAAATGAAGAAACATGCAATTCCAAAAACAGCTATCCAGCCTCCATCCGTAACGCATAAAACTATTGAAGATATAGTAAGGGCCAAAAATACAAGTACAAAAATAGGTCCAAATATAAAACCAAAAAGGCGATATTTCATCGTGAGTTCAAAGCTTTCCATCAACATACACCTTCTTCTACATCACCCTGTCCAAAAGGATCCATGTAATTATATACGTCGGAAACAACATCCTTTGTCGCTCCAGACACTGTTTGCCCTTTAACTACATCTTTGGCCACTTTTTCAACAAGCTTAAGCCTTTCTTCGAGCTTTGCAATACGTTCACCTATAACTTTAGTACAACCATCGTCATTCTCTATCATTCGCTTCAAATCATTAATCTTATTTTTTATCTGGTCTGCAGTGGTAAGAGTACTATCATCTGTATAGCCGCCCATACGTTTTCTTACTAGTGCGTCTTCATCTACAGTATCTCCCCAATGTCCAATCGTCGAAAAGAGTGAAGACGTAACAAAATGCTCAACCACGTCCTTTCCTGTAGGACACTTGGTTCCGAATAATATACTTGAACCAGCTTTTACAAAGGTATCCACTGCAGTATCAAGAGTACCCTCGACAACCCCTGCCAAAGCAGCGCCTGCTGGTCTAGCAAGAGCAGACACTACTTTACTTCCGCTTCCAGACATCAATTTCGTAACTCCTTTACCCAAATCTCCTATCGCAGATCCAAAATATCCAGTCACTGCGCCAGAAACAGCTGAAGCACCAACTGAAGCCCAATCAATTTTAGTTGTCGATATTTTTCCAGTATCTGACGTAATTAATTGCATTCCTAAATCAGCTGCTGCAGACGTAGCTGCTCCCGCAGCTGCTGCAACAAGAGGGGCCGCAGCTCCACCAGTGCATACAGTTAGTGCCACACCACCAGCTATAGCTGCACCTACCAATATACCTCCAACAATCTTAGGGTGCTCATCAAACCATTTTACAATCTTTCCCCAATTACCATCTAAGTCTATAAATGATAATGGGTTATTCCAACAGTATTCATAGTGGTTAAGGGTTTCTGGAGCTTCTATAAATCCTCTAACTTTATCTTCACCATTGAATCTGCCAGCGTTTGGATCATAGTATCTTGCCTGAGCAAAGTTAAGTTCTGATACTTCATCTTCCTGGTATCCAGTGAATGCAAATGGCTGAATGATGTTTCCATTCTTAGTGTAAGCATGGGATTTGTTTTCTTTGCCGAGTCTGTTTCTTAGCTTACCTGTGTATGGATCTACCCTTCTACCAAAGTCATCATAAGCATAGGCATCAACTGTAAGGCCATCTGTACCGGTAAGATACATTGTACTTCCAAGTTCATCCTGGAGGTAGTAGTAATTACTTCCGCCCCTATTCATACTTACAACGTTGTTATCGTAGATGAAACTCTCTGTTTCACCATTTACTGTTCTTTCAAGAAGGTTATAGTAATCCTTTGAAAGATCGCAAAGATATTCAATCTTCTCTTCAGGACGTACTGATTCAACCCTGAATCCAAGACCATTGTATGTATAAGAGATATCACCCTTTTCTGTATCTGTTGCATGAGTCATCTTGCCCATCGCATCATACTTGAAGGTCTTCTTGATGATATCACCAGAAGTAAGGGCTACCTGGTTACCTCTCCTGTCATATGAATAGATGTTACTTGTCTCATTGTTTGAAGAATCTCTAACAATGGATCTTGTAAGTCTGTCGAGGGCATCGTACTCATAAGATGTCTTTGTATCAGCTTCAGTCATCTCTGTTCTGTTACCGAAGGCATCATACTTATACTCTGCTCTGAGGTTACCATTTAATGTACTCTTTGTAAGTCTTCCAAGATCATCATACTCATAGTGATATGTACCAGAAACAGCATCCATTCCACGTCTGTTTCTCTCGATATCTGTAACAAGTGATGTCTCTTTTTCATAGTTATAGACATACTTATCGATGATCCCCTGAGTATCAGTGCTTGTCATGGACTTAAGAAGTCCGCCCTGATAGTAATCAAGAGCTGTCTTAACTCCATTAGGGAAGCTCTTTCCAGAAAGTCTTCCTGCAGCATCATAAGTGTATGTGATAGGCTTATCTGAAGTTCCATCAGTTAGACTATCTAGTCTTCCAAAGGCATCGTAGGTATACTCTGCCCTCTTTCCATCAGGATAGATGATGGCGCTCTCATTATCATAAGGGCCATACTCATAGCCAACTGTTCTTCCCTTATAGTCTGTTACGGATACAGTTCTTCCAAGGATGTCGCTCTCAATCTTGGTAAGACCAAGGTGATCCTTAACTTCCTGAAGTATGTTAAGAGCGTTATACTGCATCTTTACACTCTTACCATCAGCATAGTTAACTCCTGTTACGTTACCATTGTTATCCCTTGTATATACTGTTTCATAGCCGTCACGGTCAATATGGCTCTTAACGTTACCAAGAACGTCATAAGTATAAGTATCCTTCTGACCAAGAGCATCAGTGATAGAAAGGAGATTTCCTGCAAGGCTATATTCATTGATTGTTACATGACCGTTATTATCAACCTTAGGGAAGTTACCGTTCTCATCTGCAGTAGTTTCTTCATCACCAAATCTCTCAACCTTTGTAAGAAGGTCAAGTTCATTGTATGTATACTCCGTTCTGTTTCCAAGAGCATCTGTTACGCTCTGTAGCCTTCCTGTTCCTGTGTAAGTATTCTTAGTGATCTTACCTGCATCATTTATCTCAGCCAATCTTCCGCGAACATCATACTTGTAAGATACTGTCCTGCCATTCGAACCAGTAACCTTTGAAATACGTCCTGTCTTTGTGTATTCCATTGATACCACAAAGCCATCTGCCTGAGTCTCACTCTTAACTCTTCCAAGGCTGTCATACTCATAGCTTCCTACAAGGTGTTCCTCATCTCCAGCCTTCTGAACGATCTTAACAAGCCTATTGTCCTTATAGGTGTTCTCTGTTACTACACCATTAGGATCAGTAGTTGTCTTTCTGTTTCCGTTCTTATCGTATGTATAGAGAGTCTCTCTATCAGCAGCATCGATTTCTTTTACAAGTCTTCCTGCCTTGTCATACTCTCTTGCAATAACACCACCGTTAGGATCTGTTACCTTTGTGATGTTACCGTTATTATCATACTCATATGATGTTACATTGCCGTTACCATCAGTCTCTGTCTTGATCCTTCCAAGACCGTCATATGTATATGATGATACAGTGATTGCACCATCTTCGGCATTTGCCTCGATAGTCTTATCAGCCTTTTTGATGGTAAGGATGTTACCAGCCTTATCATGAGTATAGCTTGTTACTCTTCCATCTGGGTCTGTTACCTTTGTAAGGTTACCAAGAAGGTCATACTCATAGCTTATGTTTCCGCTATTTGGAAGTACGATCCTTTCTTCCTTGGCTGAAAGGTTATAGTAAACACGTGTTGTTCTGTTATCTTCATCTGTATAAGCTGAAGGCTTTCCAATAGCGTTGTATTCCCAGGTCTTCTTGGTTCCATCAGGGTTTGTGATGGCAGATACTTTACCAAGAGCATTGTACTCATATGAAGTAACATTTCCTTCTGGGTCTACGACTCTCTTAAGGTTATCGCAAGCATCGATATCGTAAGTAGTTCTGTTACCCTCTGCATCTGTTGTGGCAACAACTCTTCCAAGACTATCACACTCATACTTTGTTGTAATACCACTTGGATCTGTTATGGACGCGATGTTTCCACGCTCATCATAGGTAAGGTTTGTTCTCTTATTCTCTGCATCACGGATAGAGATAACCTTTCCTGTCTCATCGTAGTAGAATGTCACCTTTTCTCTTAATGGATTAACTACAGCATAAAGGTTACCATTAAGGTCATACTTAAACTTGGTTACATTACCCTCAGAGTCTTTTCTTGCTGAAAGCTTACCATCTGCATCATAGGTATAGAACTCATGGAGTCCTTCTGGTCCGATGATACTGGTAAGATGGCCTCTGTTATCATATGTATATCTTGTTGTATATCCGTTTCTGTCTGTATGGGATGTCTTAAATCCCTTGTCGTTATAAGTAAACTTCTCTTCAATGCCAAAGTCAGGGTAACGAGTTCCGATATGACGCTTTAACTCATCAGAAAGATACTCAACCTTACATCCATTAGGCTCTATGGCTGTTGTTATGTTCTTCTCATCATCATAGCTATAGTTAAACTCACCGCCATCTGGCATTACCTGATGTATTACTCTGTCTTCATCATCATACTCATTGACTACACCTACAACTCCATCTGGTCTTGTTGATGTATATATAAGTCCGTTGTCTGTATAGGAATACTTTCTTTCTGTTCCGTCAGGCGCAGTAATAGAAGTAAGTCTGTACTTATCCTTGGGATCTTCATACTTATAGCTTACTGTTCTTCCAGTATGATCTTTGGCTTCTACAAGAAGTCCCATTTCATCATACTTAAATACCAGTTCACTTCCCTCTTTGGTACTTACTTTAACTGGAAGCGCCTTTTTCTCTACTTTTCCATCGATCTCTTTTTCGATGACATCATAATCAACAGTTGTATGCTGACCGAAGCCATCACCATAGGATGTAATATAGCCTTCATTATCAAAATCGATATAGCTGTTATCATCGTATGAAAGACGATAAGAGTTATCTAATTCTCGAAGTGTTCCCTGCTCACCATGGATCTCAAAGAATACTTCTTCTTTGCCTATATTTGTCTTCTTAAAGCAACCTTCTTTTCCATCACCATAAAAGACTGTGATAGTTTCATCGTCTTTCTTTGTAAGGTGCTGCTCATAGTTAAGAGTCCACCCTCTTCCAAGAGCACCTATAACATCAGACTGAGCGTTATAGAATCTCTTTACTACTATAGTATGGGCTCCGCCAACAGTAAGATCTGTCTTACTGCTTACAAAGTTACCTGTTGTCATGTTTACAGGGTCGTACTTATATACCTGAGATCTTGGCTCCTCACCATTAATATACTTTTTGTAGCTGTCAACATAAGCATCATAGTCAGCGTTGTCGCTGCCCTTAATGTATTCAATATCATTAAGGTTTGCGACTGTGATATCAGGATCATATATGCCATCGCCAAGTCCAGCTTTAAAGTTATCAAGATTGGTGTTTATGTTCTCGATAAGTGTATTGAACTCACAATTGTAAAAATCACAATCGTGCTCATTTAAAAAATCCGTGAACTTAACTAAAAGCTTTGGAACAGTTCCATCTTTCCCATCTTCTGTTACAAACTCATCCATATATCTTTGAGCAAGGTCAGGTGATGGATCTGGAAGCTCTCCCACAGAAATAACCATGCATCCTTTAACCAACGAATTAGCAGTATCACGCCATTCCTTGATTGTAGCAGACTCTGTTTTAAAGTTTTTATTATACTCAGAAAAGTCAGTAATGACTTTCTTAAGATTCTCAACACTTAAAATTGCAGTTTCATTCTCTGAAAGATCATTAATAAAATCATCCAGCAAAGGTACACTACCCTCAAACCCTGGTGGTACCATCTTTCCCTGTAAGATCTGGGATGCTCGTATCATATCAATCAAAGTTGGATAAAGTTTATTTAAAACAAAATCCTTTGATGCTTCTGCCTCATATCCAGAATGAGATTCATCATTAACAAACTCCATTAAGTTTGCAGCCAACTCACTGCCCTGCTCATTAAGAGCTTTCAGCTGATCCAGGCACTCCTGAAAGTACTGGGCGCATACTTCATGATCCCAAATTTGCTCTCCCCCAACATACTGGACTCCTGCTCCAGGTATTGTGGTGTATACTCCATTTTTTCCTACTGTATATTTATTTGAATTATCACTCACTTGTGCTATACCTCACTTAGTTTAATAGTAATCTTACGGTTAAAATATCAGCCACCTGATGCCTCTTGATCAATTCCTTTGTGATAATTCAATACATTTCTCATCAATCTTGTCACCACATCCATAGTGCTCTGAAACTTTGTTAGCGTGTTAAACATTGACTGATCCGCAAATTCATAATCAGGTATTACGCAGTTTTGCTTACATGCCTCTGGTGCCTCCTTTGGCTCTTTATCTGTCAATATAGCATCTGCACTCTTATCAATTTTCTCCACATATTTTGAATACTTGCCTGTTTTAAGTTTTATATCTCCCTGGTTTCCCATACCATTTTCTCCTATACCTTAAATTCCCAGCGCTGCAATCTGAGCATCTATCTCATCTATCTTTTCCTGAACCTGGTCTATAGCTTCTTGAATCTTGCAAAGCAATCTATCAACAGCTCCATCATAATTACTGACTGCTGTTCCAATATATCCAGCATCAGACTCAGCAGTGTCGTAGTTACTTCCACGCCATAATTCGCCGCCTGCTGACAGATCGTAAGGTGCCGTTATAGGCTCCTCAACTCCTGTTCGTATGTTATCTAACGAAGTACTTATATTATCCCTGCATTCTTCGAGTTTAGCCTTCAGCTGCTTATAATAGCCTTTCTGCTTCTCTAATTCTTCTCTCATCTTTTGTTTTGCATAGTATTCTTCGTTTGTCATACATTATTTCTCCTTCTTCTAAAATACAAGTAATCCCCACAGCCGCTTTGACACGGCCGTGAGATAAGAACTTCTTAGTTGTAAGAAAGTCCTGATGAAGCTGCCTCGTCGATAGACTCGAGGTTGTTTGATGATGTCATTACGTTCTTTGAAAGAGTCTCAAGCTCTGTAACGTATGTCTTAAGATCGTTATCAAGCTGATAGTATGTAGATGTAAGTGTCTCAGATGCTGTACCGTATGTGATAGCTGAGATGTCATCTACTGTTCCTCTAAGTCTTGTAAGTGTGTCGTTAAGCTCTGTTGAAAAGTCTCCAAGCTTTGTTGCGCTCTGCTGAATCTGTTCAACATCACCTTTAATCATTCCTGCTCCCAT
>NZ_JHWL01000020.1 GCF_000622085.1 Butyrivibrio proteoclasticus P6B7 | reverse complement strand
TGATGAGAGGCAATACCTTAGTGACTATATCGAATGGAAGGGACTTACAGAAGACTTTGAATACTTTAAAGCTCATGCCCACAAGGCTCGTCTTGATGAGGATCTGCCATTTGAAAACTATGTTTTATAACTAAAGTAACCCGGGGAATGCTGCTATTGCGGTGTTCCCCATAACAAGAGACTTGGTGATGAACTTTTTCGGTAGCGTTGGTGGTAAACTTTTTCGATAGCGCTGCTGGTAAACTTATTCACCAGCGAAAAAGGATAAAATGGTAAAGTTTTTCGCTAGCGGGGTGGTAAACTAATTCGTTAGCGAGTGGTAAACTTTTTCATTGACGTTTACAACAGACTTGCGAGAGTAGAATCCTCTATGAAATAAAAGGGAAAAAAGAGCTGATTGTAGGTTATGAAAGAGGGCAGATATACATTTATAAAAATGGAAAAATAATTAGACATTTATTAGATACAGGTGAAGAAAGTACTGTTTATGAAATGGAAAATATATCTGACATACAGCTTTCTTTTAATTGGATTGGAAGTACTCTTGTGATTTTTGATGAAAATAACAAGGAAATTATTGATTCTGTAAAGGTAGAGAATTAATACATGTTGAAGAAATATAGTATTACACTTTTGGAAATAATGCTTTTTATGATTCTTTGTGGATGTAATATTGATAGCATACGTGTTCAACATGTCCCATTTATTGGTGAATTTGGTCCTAATGTATCATATAGCAAGTATTTTTACTATCGTGATTATATATATACTGAAAGTGCTGATCATTTTGAGTTGGTTAGATATGATGTTGAAACTATGGAAAAGAAAATAATATACGTCACGGAAGATTCGGATGATCAGAGAATTGAAGAATTCTATGGTGATGATGAAGGTGTGTTTTTTGTTTTTTTAGACTATACGGATGATTATTGTGATAGTTCTTTAATCTATCATGATAATACATCTGGTCAGAATCAGAGCGTCCTTTGTTCTAGAGATGACATATTTATAGTAAAAACAAATTCTGGGCCGATAATAGGAGAAGGGAGTAAGTACTATTCTGAAGGAAATAAGTACTATTCTTTAGAAAAAGAAAATGGAAAATATTCAATAGTTGAAACCGCTACTCCAGTTGAAGAACAAGCTTCAAAAGGCGAAAGAAAGCTTGGTATTAGAAATAAAGATGGAGTAGTTGTAGCAGTGATTTCTAAAATGGCTAAAGACCCGTATACATATCAGGTGGGGGAAACGACTGAGGAAATCGATGCTTTAAACGGTAAATATGCTGAAAAAACAGAGCTTTCAGATAATTATGTTGTGGAAGATGGAAAAGTATTTGGTGTTGTTCAGAGTACAAGTATTGAATATAAGTATTATTCTGGATATGACAATTCAATTATCGCTGGACAATTAAAAGGAGAAGCTCTGTACGAATTTGATTTAGTGACTCATGAGGGCAGAATTCTTTATGAGGTAAAAGGAAATAAAAAACAAATAATAGGATATGAAGAGGGATATGTATATATCTACAAAAAAAGTAAGATCATTAAGCATTCATTAGAAACAGGTAAGGAAGAAGTTATTTACGAGATAATAAATATGCCTGAAGGACAGATATCGTTTAATTGGGTTGGTAGTACACTTGTTATATATGATACTGCTGAACATGAAGTTGTTGGAACTGTGAAGGTAGAGAATTAATTCACACCCAACCTAGTTTCCTAAAAACACAGAAAATATTGGGGATAAAAAACGCTTATTAAAATCATTTTCCATGCAACATTTTTAAGCTGTCATATGTATATAAGGTGTGGACATATCGGGCAAATAACTTTTGCTAAATCAGACACAATTTGTTAATATATTGTATTGTGACGGATACTATAATATTGGCAAATCATTGATTTCCAATGACTATATTTTATTAATGCTTTGAATGGGAGAGTGGACATGAAGAGAATGGTAAATAGACTGTTAGCAGTGCTTGTGGCAGCAGGCATTTTGATGATGCCTATTAGTGCGCAGGCAAAGAGTCTTGCTGGGGAATTATTATCATCAGAGACAGATGCTTCTGACGAGGCATCAAGTGGAGCAGAGAGCTCCTCACTAGACGGAGAAGAGGATACAGATTCTGAGGAATCTGATAATGCTGACGCTTCTACAAGTGCCAGCACAGAGGCTATAGAGTATGTTAAGCCAACTACTGAGAACCCTGAAGAGGCCAAGAACGGAGTAGTTCAGATCAACTGTGTATATGTTGATGAGAATGAAGAGAGCCATATCATTGTTGGTAGCGCTGGCTTCATTGTTGGTGTGCCTGCTTCTGAGGAGGATGACGAGGATGGTACTGACCAGTACGTTATCACCAGCAAGTACATCATGAACATCGATGATGAGATCTATAAGGATGCTCTTTTATCCTATGGTGTCAGCAAGGAAGACCTTAAGGACAATAAGGAAAAAAAGCTTTCTTATGAAGTTGCAATCTCAAAAGGAATGAAGGTAAAGGCAGAGCTTGTCAATAGCTCTGATGATGTAGATATCGCTGTATTTAAGATCAGTGAGAATCTTAGTAAAAGAACTTGTCTTACACTCTCAACCAGTGATGACAACTCAAGTAACGACCTTCCATACAAGCAGACAGACAGTATCTATGCAATTGGCTTCCCAGAGGGAATCAATTACATCGACAATCCTGTTTACTACTACAAGGATGAGAAGGTTCTTACAACTGGTAAGATCGTTAATATCCATCAGTCTAATAACATATTTGTACTCAACCACGACGCAGACATTACTGACAAGAACTGTGGTGGCCCACTTGTTGATGAGAACGGTTGGGTAGTAGGTATGAATATCCTGGCTCATGAGGGTGACTATTCAGTTGCGATTTCTTCAATTGAGATCTGTGACTGTCTTGATGAACTTGGAATCTCTTATGTTAAGATGACTCCAGCTGTAAACCCAGCTAATGCGGCTACTTCAGCTACTTCAGCAACTACAGGATCTTCAATTACGCCACCTCCTATCGATCCACCTGCACCAATAGTTCCTAAGTGGCTCATTGCAGCCCTCATTGTTATTACAGTTCTTTTGGTAGCTCTTTTAGCCCTTGTTGTAGTACTTATGCTCACCAAGGACAAAAAGGACAAGCCAAAGCCAAAGAAGGAGAAGAAGCCGGTTAAGAAGCAGCCACAGCAGCCTCAGATAGACCGATTTGGCATGCCAGTTAACCAGATGCAGTCTCAGCCAAGAACACCTAATGCACCTATTCAGAGTAACGCTAACTCTTTTGTAAAGGGCACAGAGACCACATCTCTTAACCTTCCACCAGTTGATAACGGAACTTCAGTACTTGGAGCACCTCCAGCAGCTGCACCACAGATCATGGGTACCCTTATCAGAAGGAAGAACGGCGAGAACACAGTTATCAATAAGGCTCCATTCATTATTGGTAAGGATAGCCTTAATATCGACTTTAGAATTGCTGACAACAGTGCGATCAGTAGAAGACATGCGGCTATCAACAAGACAGCTGCCGGAATTGTAATCGAAGACTACAATTCAACCAACGGAACTTATGTAAATGGAGTGAGAGTATCTCCAGAGCAGCCAGTTTCTATCAAGAGCGGAGATGTTATTAAGCTCGCTGACGAAGAATTTGACTACAGAGTTTGATTATAGATGAAGGAAACGACAGATGCAGACGTGCTTTTCACAAACACATATAGCATTCATATTGGGCAAAGAGGAACATATCTCAGGACTGGGAATGAAGATGCTTAGGCAGATCACAAGTCCTATTGTTCTTGGTGTTGGTGAACTTAATTACAACGGCGCAGATAAGCTTGTTTGTAAGACTAAGGGCTTTGAGAGTGTTGGCTCAACCTGTTCATATCTGACAGAGGCCAACAGACTCAACATCACCATTGGCCTTGCCAAGCTCATCAAGGCTACTGATGAGAATACTTTCCTTGATAGAGAGTTCATCCAGATAGACAGAGACTACATCTATCTTAACCCAGAGACTGGACTGCCAGGCTTTGTCGTACTTCCAATTACAGATAACAGCACAGGTTCTCTTAGACGTATTTGGCTTGAGAACCTGTATAGCTTCCTTAGCTTCCTGTTCCAGAGCGCTGATGAGGTCAAGGATGATGACCTTCAGGAACTCATCACAAGACTTGAGAGACAGGGACTTAAGGAGAATCAGGACGGCGAGAGTAAGATCCCGGATCTTATCGATATTGCCAACTTCCTGGTTGATACCTTTGCAGGCGAGGACTACAGGCCTGTTTCCAGCAGCGCCAGCAGAAATGCCAGCAAGGAAAAAGAGGTTAAGCTGGTTCACGACGGTGCTTATGGCAATTTTGCATTTTACATTCTTAATAATAAATTCCTGATCGGTAAGACATCGGACTGCGATGGTAAGCTTACCTTCAACCAGGCTATCAGTAGAAGGCATGGAGAGATTGATGTGGAAGCTGAAGGCTGTTTTTACACAGACCTTGGAAGCAGCAATCATTCATACCTTAACGGGAATATGTTAAATCCCAATAACAGATATAAGCTGTCCAACGGCGATCATCTGCGACTTGCAGACATGGACTTTGTCGTTGAGATAATGCAAAAGGGTGGAGGTAGCGTATGAAAACCAATGTGATTTTATTGGCCTGCCTCGACCGCGAGTATGTGGACAAGGTAGAAGCCTCTATTGTTTTTGCTCTTAACGAGTTTTCCAAACTCACAGTAATTGATTCAGAAGAATACTTTAAAGAATACGTAGAATCCATGCACGCTGAGGTGGATGTTCTTATTGCTGATGAAGCAATCTATCAGGAGCTCCACAGAGTTCAGCCTGCAACCAAATCCTACAAGATCGTAGAGGGTAAGGGTGTTGATAACTCCATCAGTAAGTACGATGGAGAGATGGGAATTCTTTCCTGCATCGGTTCTCAGTACTTAAACTCAGTGATCCCTGAGGAGGAAAAGACCCATATCATTGACGTTGTTGCAACTTCAGGCGGAAGCTGTAAGACCATGACAGCTCTGGGAATTGCCACACACCTTGCAGACATGGGTAAGAAGGTCCTTTACATGGACGCAGAGGTTATGCAGAACTTCTACGAGTTCATGCCAGAGGGAGTAAGAGAAGAGTACGGCGATGAGAATATGGCCCTTGGCTTTATCAAGAACCCAAGAGAAGTAAAGGCCACAATACTTGGTGCTATCAAAAAGAGCTCTTTTGACTACTTCCCAGCCTTTAAGGAGCCGGTGTTTGCCTATAACGTGTCACTGGAAGCCTACTATCATGTTGCAAGCTTTGTAGCAGAGCTTGGTATCTATGACTACATTGTGATTGAGCATTCTCTCGAGCTTTCTATGGCGCTGGTAAGACACCTTTCAGGCAGTAGAATGCTTGTTATCTGTACTGATTCAACAGCCTATGCAAGAGGCAGGATCGACAGATTCATGAAGAATATTGTGGACTTCAACGGACAGTGCTTCCTTGTGTGCGATAAGAGAAGAGCCCACGTGGACAGCAGACTCCTTGGAGATTCCATTATTTACAAATATCCAGTCTGCGACAGCATTAGCGAATCAAAGGCCAGCATGACCATCAATGATTTTCTTAGTGAAGGCCTGTTTAAAGCCGCTGCTGAGGCTGTGAGGTAATAGCCATGAGTGAGAATATAATTGTTATTTTTAGAAAAAGTAATGAAAACAGAGAAATTGATATAGAGATTCCTAAGAATCTTACAGCTAATGAGCTGATCTATGGCCTTAATGAGAGCTTTAAGCTTGGAATTAACATGGATAAGCCTGCAGAGTGCTATCTTAGGGCTAAAGAGCCAATAGCGCTTATAAGAGGCGAGAAGACACTGGAAGAACTTGGGCTGCGAGATGGCTCCATAATATTTTACGATAAGCGGTAAGTGACATGAATTATAAGTTAACCATATATAACAACAAGCTATATAAAGAGATCACCTTAACACCAGACCACGACAAGATCACTATCGGTACTGGTAAGGAGAATAGAGTATGTCTTTCTGGAAAGAACTTCTGGAAAGACTTTACTTTTGAGATTGTGGCTAATGAAGGGGGCTATATTGCCACCGCCGCAAGCGATATTTACTTCAAGTCAGATTCTGCCATCAAGGAGAAGATGCATATCCTCAAATCCGGAGAGAGCTTAGAGATCTGTGATGACGAGTCTGGAAGTAATCTTGTATTCTTGGAGTTCTGCGAGGACTTTGGAGATAAGCAGGAGAACTACAACCTTCAGATCCAGCTTCAGGGTGCAATGCAGTTCACTCTGGGCGGCGTTCCTACCTGCGATGTATTTATTAACAAGGATGTGCTTGCAGGTGAGGTTATTACCTTTACCAGAAATGAGCAGGGATTCATGGTGGACTCATCAAGAAGCCACTATGGAGTCATGGTCAACGGCTTTACTCCACGTAATCAGACTAGGGTTCAGCTTCTTAATGAGCATTTCTTTGAGTACTGCGGATTCTTTTTCTATTTTGAGAATGACTGCCTTTATACCGTAGATAACGGCTTTGTAACATCAAGATTTAAGGTCTTTGACATTCTGCCTCAGACCAGTCACTATCAGTATCCTCAGTATATCAAGAGCGCAAGACAGCAGTATCTTGACCCTAAGGAGAAGCCAGAGGTTCTTCCACCTAAGAACGAGCCTACTGAGCCAAGGCGTAACCTCATCATGATTCTTACGCCTATTCTTGTTATGCTTTTCCTTATGATCTTTATCAGAGGAAGAATGATGACAGGTAACAAGCTGTACATCGTGTACTTTGCAGCCACCATGGTTGTAAGTGGTGCCATGTCAGTTTGGAACTATTTCTATTCAATCAAGGATTTTAAAAAGAAATCTGCCAATCGTATCAAGGTCTACAACGAGTATCTGGACAAGAAGGAAGAGGACCTCACTAAGATGCGTCAGAGTGAGAGAACAGTTCTTTCTGAAAAGAACCGTTCAGTAGAGGATACCATCAGAGATATCGATGAGTTCAGTCCAAGACTTTTCGAGAAGGAAAGAGATCATGCGGACTATCTCAACGTTAGAATTGGTACAGGCCGTGTTGAATCTCTTTGCCAGGTTGAGTTCAGAAAGCAGGAGTACGTTGAGACTGACGATATGCTCATGAACTATCCTGAGAAGATGCACGATAAGTATGAGTATATTGACGACATGCCTGTTGTACTTGAGCTTGCCAAGTGTAACGCCATCGGTTTTGTCGGCGCCAGAAACAAGCTCTATCAGATGATGAAGAACATGCTGATCACAATCGCCGGTCAGCACTTCTATAACGACGTTAAGATCATCATGATCATGGATAAAGAGGATGTGCCTTACTTCCAGTGGGCTAGATGGCTTAAGAACGTCAACGATGAGTCTTCAGGACAGCGCTTTATCATTTATGATGAGGACAGCTACAAGCAGGGTCTTGAGTTCCTCTACGGCGAATTGTCCGCAAGAGAGGCTGTTAAGGAAAAGGAGAAGATTCTTTTCTCCAATTTCGTAGTATTTGTATATCGTTCCAAGAAATTTATGGAGCATCCGGTAAAAGAGTATGTTAAGTACGCCAAGGATATGGGATTCTCATTCCTGTTCTTTGAGGAATTCCCTGAGATGCTTCACAAGGCCTGCGATAAGAGAGTATTCCTTGAGCCTGATAAGAACCACGGCTTCGTTCAGGATGTTCTCGATGGTGAGTCAATTCAGTACTTTGATTATCCTCATATTCCTATGGAGGTGGCTCTTCACTGTGCTAAGAGACTTGCTCCTGTATATATCAAGGAGCTTAGCTTGGAGAGTACTCTTACCAAGAACATCTCTTTCTATCAGCTTCTTGGAATCATGAGTGCCTACGACCTTAACCTTGCTCAGAGATGGGCAGAGTCCAAGGTTTACGAGTCCATGGGTGCTCCACTTGGTGTTAAGAGTGGCGATGAGATCATTGCCCTTGACCTTCACGAAAAATATCACGGACCTCACGGACTTGTCGCCGGTACTACTGGTTCCGGTAAGTCTGAGATCCTTCAGTCCTACGTTTTGTCCATGGCGACAACGTTCCATCCTTACGATGTAAGCTTTGTAATCATCGACTTTAAGGGTGGTGGTATGGCTAACCAGTTCAAGAACCTGCCACACCTTAACGGCGCCATTACTAACATTGATGGTAAGCAGATCGACAGATCCCTTAAGTCCATCAAGGCTGAGCTTTTAAAGAGACAGGAGCTCTTTGCCAAGTATGAAGTTAACCAGATTGATAACTACATCAAGCTTTTCAAGGAAGGAAAGGCGGACGTTCCACTTCCACACCTTATCCTTATCGTCGACGAGTTTGCGGAGTTGAAAGCAGATCAGCCTGAGTTCATGAAAGAGCTTATCTCTACAGCCCGTATCGGTCGAAGCCTTGGTGTGCACCTTATCCTTGCTACTCAGAAGCCAGCCGGTGTCGTTAACGACCAGATCTGGTCCAACTCTAAGTTCAAGCTCTGTCTTAAGGTGCAGGATAAGAGCGACTCTAACGAGGTGCTTCATTCACCTCTTGCTGCTGAGATCAGAGAGCCTGGTAGAGCTTATCTCCAGGTTGGTAACAACGAGATATTCGAGCTGTTCCAGTCAGCCTACAGTGGAGCTCCAGCCTTCGTTCAGAGTACTAACACCAGCAGGAAGTTCCAGATTAGCGCAGTAGATCTTTCTGGTAAAAGAACTGTTCTCTATGAGCAGAAGCCAGAGAAGAGCGAAGCTTCCATGACACAGCTTGATGCTGTAGTTGATTATATTGAAGAGTATTGTAAGAAGAACGAGATTGCTAAGCTGCCAGACATCTGTCTGCCACCTCTTCCAGAGAATATTCCATATCCGGAGGAGCTTCCTACAGACAGTACAGATATTATCGTACCTATTGGTATTTACGACGATCCAGACAGACAGGCACAGGATGAGTTCTCCATTAACTTTACCAAGAACCATGCATTTATCCTTGGTTCTTCCCTTAGTGGTAAGACTTGTCTCATGCAGAGCATGATCATGGGCCTTTCTACCAAGTATTCGCCTGAGGATGTTAACATCTACATCATCGACTTTGCGTCAATGATCATGAGAATCTTCGAGGATATGAATCATGTTGGTAGCGTAGTTACTATCACAGATGAGGATAAGCTCAAGAACCTCTTTGACCTTCTCCTTAAGAAGATAGAAGACAGAAGACGTATCCTTGCTTCCAAGGGTCTTAGCTCTTTTGGCTCCTATAGAGAAGCTGGCTACAAGGATCAGCCTCAGATAATTCTCTTTGTAGAGAACTACGTTGTATTTAGAGCGACCTTCCCTGATTACGAGGAGAAATTCCTTACAATCTGCCGAGATGGTGTGGCTAACGGTATTTCCGTTGTTGTTTCATCACAGCAGATGTCAGGTATCGGTTATAAGCTTATGACTAACTTCTCTGTGAAGATAGCCCTTCACTGTAACGATAGAGGTCAGTATTCAATGCTTCTTGACAGATGTAGGATCTATCCTGATGAGGTTGCTGGTCGAGGCGTTACTGTATTTGGAACAGAGTGTAAAGAGTTCCAGTCCTACATTGCCTTTGACGCTGCCAAGGAGGTTGAGAGAATCTCCAAGATCCAAAAGCATATCGAGACCATTAACGCAATGTATCCTGATCTTAGAGCAGAGGCAGTTAAGTACGTACCTTCAGATCTTGATGAGAAGTATGTCATCAGGAGATTTGGACATAACGATATTATTGACCACAAGCTCTTCATTGGTCTTAACTACTCAACAACCAACCCAGAGTACATCGACTTTACAGCTAATCCTATATTTACTGTTATCGGTCGTGAGAACTTTGGTAAGAGCAAGTTCATTTACTATGTACTTGGTAAGATTATGGCTAATCAGGATAAGTCCAAGACTCATCTGTACATTCTCGATAACAACAATCATCTGCTTAAGAAGTATGATGATACAGAGGAGACTAAGGGCTACGTTGATAATGTCAACGATACCGGCGATATCTTCGAGACAGTTTATGATATTGCCAACGATCGTTACGACGAATACAAAGAAGATCCTTCCAAGAAGCAGACAGATCCACTTATTATGGTGGTTGTTGGCTCCAAGCAGTATCTTGAAGTCATCAGAAAGGATGAGGAAATCCTTAACTGGTTCAACGGTATTGTTGAGAAGGCTAGAGATAGTAAGATTTGTCTCATGTTCACAGACATCGACAATGCACCTCTTACATCTCTTTCCAATCCTATCCTTAAGACCATCAGGGATCAGGGTGCTCACGTATTCTTTGAGAACGTTAAAGATATTACTCTTATCAACATTCCAAGAGATATCGTTACTCAGATCAAGGTTGCACCTGCTATGGGTGATACGATCTACATTGGAAATGGCAGCCTTAGAAGAGTTAAAGTACTGCTTGACAACTAAGGAAAAAGAGCTGATTTTTATAGTATTTTTTAGTGGAATATCTCAGAGAAATAGTGTATTATATCATTACTGCATAATTAGTTTTAAACCCAAGGAGCAGCACGCATTTGCGTACCGCTCCTTTGTTTTGCATAATAAGTATTTTTGAGAAGTTTTTTTATCTTGGGAGGATACTTAGTTGGATTTAGAGAGACAGAAGAAAGCGCCTGTTTATGAGGCTCTTGAAAGATTTAGAAAGCAGCGCGTTGTTCCTTTCGATGTTCCCGGACATAAGAGAGGAAGAGGTAACCCTGAGCTTGTGAGCTTTTTGGGGGACAGATGCGTAGGTATTGATGTTAATTCCATGAAGCCACTTGATAACCTTTGTCATCCTGTTTCTGTAATCAAGGATGCTGAGGAGCTTATGGCTGATGCCTTTGGTGCAGCTCACGCTTTTATGATGGTCAATGGAACCACCAGCGCGGTTCAGGCAATGGTTCTTTCTCATGTTAAGAAGGGTGAGAAGATCATCATGCCACGTAACGTTCATAAGAGCGCTATCAACGCACTTATCCTTTGTGGTGCAGTTCCTGTATATATCGATCCTAAGGTTGATACCAACCTTGGAATCCCTCTTGGAATGGAGATTGCAGACGTTGAGCAGGCAGTTAAAGAGAACCCTGATGCCAAGGCAATCCTTATCAACAATCCATCCTACTATGGTATTTGTTCAGATCTTAAGGCTATCGTAGAGCTGGCCCATAGAAATGGCATGAAGGCTCTTGTTGATGAAGCTCACGGAACACACCTTTACTTTGGACCTAACCTTCCCCTTAATGCTATGGCAGCCGGTGCGGATATGGCGGCAATCAGTATGCACAAGTCAGGAGGAAGTCTTACCCAGAGCTCAATCCTTCTGTGCGGACCAGATGCTAACGTAGGTTACATTAGTAGGATCGTCAATCTTACTCAAACCACCAGTGCCAGCTATCTGCTTCTTGGAAGTCTTGATATTTCAAGACGTAATCTTGCTCTTAACGGACATAATTCCTTTGAGAAGGTTACCAAGATGGCTCAGTACGCAAGAGAAGAGATCAACGACATCGGTGGCTACTATGCTTATGGTAATGAGCTTAAGAATGGCGGAAGCATTTATGATTTCGATGAGACCAAGCTTGTGGTTAATACAAGAAAGATTGGACTTACCGGAATTGAGGTTTATGATCTTCTTAGAGATGAATATGACATTCAGATGGAGTTTGGTGATCTGTCTAATGTTATGGCATATATTTCAATTGGCGACAGACTTCAGGATATTGAGAGACTTGCCGGAGCTTTGGCTGATATCAGAAGGCTTTATTCTAAGCCAGAGCAGAGCTTTTTCTCAGCTGAGTATGTGACACCTATCGTTAAGGCAACTCCTCAGGAGGCCTTCTACGCAGAGAAGGAGTCACTTCCTATCGACAGCTGTGTTGGCAGGATCAGTGCTGAGTCAGTTATGTGTTATCCACCTGGAATCCCAATCCTTTCACCAGGTGAGATGATCACAGAGGATATCCTTTCCTACATCAAGACTGCTATGGAAAAGGGATGCTCCATGCAGGGACCTGAGAGTGAGGATATTTCGGAGTTGTTTGTACTTAAGTGATTTAAAGGAGGCATGATATGGCTGAGATGGATTATTGGTTCAGTGATATGCACACTGGCAATGTTAAGATTAGCATTAGGATCAGTAAGCAGCTCTTTTCTGGAAGCAGTGAGTTCCAGAGAATAGACGTTTTTGATTCACCTGAATTTGGTAAGTTCCTTACATCAGATGGAAATATCATTTTCTCTGAAAAGGACGAGTTCACTTATGACGAGATGATCGTACACGTGCCTATGGCTGTACATCCTAAGGTTCAAAGAGTTCTTGTTCTTGGTGGTGGCGATGGCGGTGTTGCCAGAGAGCTTACACACTATGATGAAATCAAGGTAATCGATGTTGTCGAGCCTGACAATATGTTTGTGGATGTATGTAAGCAGTATTTCCCAGACAATGCTGTAGGACTTGAGGATGACAGAGTTCATATTTATTATCAGGATGGTCTTAAGTACCTTCGTAAGTGTGAGGATATGTACGACCTTATAATTAACGATGTTACAGAGCCTTTGGGACATGAGGCAGGTCTTTTTACCAAGGAATTCTACGGAAGCTGCTACAAGGCTCTTCACGATGACGGAATCATGGTATATCAGCATGGCAGCCCATTCTATGATGAGGATGAGGAGACATGCAGGGCAATGCACAGGAAGGCCTACAGAGTATTCCCTGTAAACAGGGTTTATCAGGCCCACATTCCTACATGCCCGGCTGGATACTGGCTCTTTGGATTTGCTTCTAAGAAGTATCATCCACTTAAGGACTTTAACCCAGACAGATGGGATGAGCGTGGCATCAAGACCTGGTACTATACAACGCACCTTCACAAGGGAGCGTTCATGTTACCTAAGTACGTAGAAGATTTGCTTCAGGAAGAAGAGGACATGTCCAGATAACACGGTCATAAGTAAGAAACCACTGCAAGCTTGCTTGAATGTGGTTGAATTACTTCATGACCTGAATAAGCATGAGGGAAAAGTGGGGTTAGGGGCCCCACGATTTCCGAATGATTCGTAGGATTGCGAGAGTGCAAAGCGCGGAGCAATCCGTGTTATTTGGATAGAATAATAATATATAGAATAGATTTGTTAATTGAGTAAAAAGGGTGTAGTTAACCCGTTTATGGAAGGAGACTATTATGGGAAGATTACTTGTAATTGGTTGTGGTGGTGTTGCACAGGTTGCAATTCAGAAGTGCGCACAGAATAGTGATGTATTTACAGAGATGTGCTTAGCATCAAGAACAGTTTCTAAGTGCGATGCACTTAAGGAGAAGCTTGAGAAGAATGGTTATTCAGTTAAGATTACAACAGCAACTGTTAATGCTGATGATACTGCAGATGTAGTTAAGCTTATTAAGGAGTATCAGCCTGATGCAGTGCTTAATGTAGCACTTCCTTATCAGGATCTTACAATCATGGATGCTTGTCTTGAGTGCAAGGTTGATTACATTGATACAGCTAACTACGAGCCAGAGGATACAGATGAGCCTGTATGGCGCGCAGCTTACGAGAAGAGATGTAAGGAAAAGGGCTTCACAGCTTACTTTGATTACAGCTATCAGTGGGCATACATGGATAAGTTCAAGGAGGCAGGTATTACAGGTCTTCTCGGAACAGGTTTTGACCCAGGTGTAACAAGTGTATTCGTAGCTTATGCTAAGAAGCACTTCTTTGATGAGATTGAGTCAGTTGATATTCTTGACTGCAACGGTGGTGACCACGGCTATGCCTTCGCTACTAACTTTAACCCAGAGATCAACCTTCGTGAGGTTAGTGCCAACGGAAGTTATTGGGAGAATGGCAAGTGGATTGAGACTAAGCCTATGGAGATCAAGAGAGAGTACAACTTCCCTGAGGTAGGACAGAAGGATATGTACCTTCTTCACCACGAGGAGATTGAGGCTCTTGGACGTAACTTCCCAGAGATTAAGAGAATCCGTTTCTTCATGACCTTTGGTCAGAGCTATCTTGATCACATGAGATGTCTTGAGGATGTTGGAATGCTTTCAACAACACCTATTAACTTTGAGGGTAAGGAGATTGTTCCTATTCAGTTCCTTAAGGCTCTTCTTCCAGATCCTGCAAGCCTTGGACCAAGAACAGTTGGTAAGACTAACATCGGCTGTATCTTCAAAGGTAAGAAGGATGGTAAGGACAAGACAGTTTATATCTACAATGTCTGCGACCACCAGGAATGCTACAAGGAACTTGGTAGCCAGGCTATCAGCTACACAACAGGTGTTCCAGCTATGATTGGAACAGCTCTTGTAATGAGCGGCCAGTGGAAGAAGCCAGGTGTATTCACAACTGATGAGTTCGATCCAGATCCATACATGGATATGCTTAACAAGTTCGGCCTTCCATGGGTAGTTGATGAGAACCCAGTGCTTGTTGATTGATGTAGTTATAGTTATAGCGTTTTATAAGGGGCTGTCGCTTTAGATGATTAAATCATCTGGGCGAGGCCCCTTTTTGTTGCCTGCAATTATATTTGTGAGTTCGTGGGTTTTATGTGAAGTTATCTTAGATTTTATGTGAAGTTATCTTGGATTTTATGTGCAGTTATTTTGGTTTTTATGTGCAGTTTTTTTGGGGGGATGATCCTGAATTGTTGTTATGGTCTAAATGGGATGCGTGGTGTAGTGGCTAGAGTGGGAGTGACGCATCCCGGAAATGGGAAATTTGCTGGATGGGATGCGTTATGTAGTGACTAGAGTGGGAGTGACGCATCCCGGAAATGGGATATTTGCTGGATGGGATGCGTGGTGTAGTGGCTAGAGCTGGTGTAACGCATCCTGGAAATGGGATATTTGCTAGATGGGATGCGTGATATAGTGGCTAGAGCTGGTGTAACGTATCCTGGAAATGGGATATTTGCCAGATGGGATGCGTGATATAGTGGCTAGAGCTGGTGTAACGCATCCTGGAAATGGGATATTTGCTAAATGGGATGCGTTATGCAATGGCAAGAGTAGATTTAACGCATCCCGAAAATGGAATATTTGCTGAATAGGATGTATTATGTGCTGATATGTGTTGTTGTAGCACATCCCAAATAAGTGAAATATGCCAATAGAGATGTGTAATACATGATCACACATATGATTAGCACATCCCAAATTACATATACATGATATTAAAGATGCTTAATGTTTTGCAATTTAGTTAGAAAAAAATATGAATCCAAATATTAACCAATGTTAAATATCTGTATAGCGTTCAATATGGCGTCACTAGGCACTTTGTTAAAATGGCTATCAATATGCCGCACGAAACCGCGGTTTAAAATTAACGACATTTCAAAATGCCCATTTTATCGACCTTGACAAGCTTTCTGCGTGGTGTGACAATAACTTTTGTATGAAAAATTAAGGAGGGAGTAAAGAATGAAAAATATGTTTGGGGAACAAAAAATAGTTCTCAGATGCTAGTAGAAGGCGAGAGAAGGTTTTACAAGTAGTAGTCTGAATACTACATAAAAAACATTAGATTAGGAGAACAATTACAATGAAGAAAATTTTATGCTCAATTCTTACAATGGTTTTATTATCATGTCTTTTAGTTACAGGCTGTGGATCAGACAGCAAAAGCAGTAAAAAAATGGATGGCTGTTATTACTATGAGACCGGTCATGGTCGTTTCTATCTCAAAATAGATGGTAATAAGGCTGAATATTACATAAACACTTTAAATATTTTCTCATATAATTACTTCGATAAATTTGAGGGAAATGCTGAAACAACAGATGAAGGTAAGGATCTTTATTTCTCGGGCGATATGGCTAAGTGGACTCCACTTCATGCAAAGCTGTCAGAGGACGGAAATACAGTTTACTTATCATCAGAAGGCGATGGCTGGGCAACTGGTATTTATACAAGAATGGAAAAGAAGGACTGGGAGTCTGAAGTTGCTGGATTGAAGCTTATGGATGATGACCCTGGTGCTGCAACTCAGGCTGAACCTGCAACAGAAGGTTAATCACAAAATATCAAGAAAGCTCCTAATGGGGCTTTCTTTTTTTACCTGTAAAGAGGTGTAAATACTTGTCATAAATATCGAAAGGTGTAAATAGGTGTAAATACTTGTAAATAGGTGTAAAAAGGTGTAAATTAGAATTGAACCTGTAAATAGTTGTAAATAGATGTAAATAGATGTAGAGGAGGATTGAGATGAAGAATCCTTTTACACATACTCCAGGAAGAGTCGGTGATGCTATCATTGTGACTAACTTAGAAGAAGTTGTATATGAAAATTTTAGTTATGATCAGCCTTCTGAATGTGTATATAAGATAACTGGAATTAGAGGATCTGGAAAGACAGTTCTTTTTGGAAATATTATAAGACACTACAAGAGCGCGGAAATGAAAGCGGAAGGCTGGCTTGTATATGACCTATCATCAGCTAGAAATCCGATAAGTACACTTATTTCATATCTTATGTTAGAGCCGGAGGTTAAGAAAGCTCTTGTTTCTGAGAAGACTAAGCTAAGTATTTCACTTCCTGTAGTTGGAATTAATGCAGGAATTGATACTAAGACGGAATATGATGATGAAGTTAGAGTAGAACAGCTTGTTGGTGTTCTGGTTAAGGCTAAGAAAAAGATTCTTATTGGCATTGATGATATTGCTAAGACTGATGAGATGGCAGAATTCTGTTCTGTATATGCTAAGCTTATCAGGAATACTATGGATAACAAGGAACAGACACCCTGGCCAGTTTATTTGATTTGTTCTGGTGTTTATCAGAATTTTTATGAACTGGGTGAAGTACCTAATCTTACATTTTTTAAAAGAGCTGCTGAGCTTAAGACAGAACCCTTTGGAGTACCTGCGATGGCTATCAAGTATGAAGATATGCTTGGCCTTGAGGAAGATGCAGCAATATCTTATGCCAAGGAAACAAAGGGATTTGCATATGCATATCAGGTATTTGGAAGTGCATATTTCCAGGATAAGGATAAGGGAATGGAGTATGTGATTAAGCATGCTAAGAGTGAATTGTTTGCCCAATGTTATGAGAAGATTTGGAAAGAACTTCCAGAGGGACAGAGAGAAATCCTTAGAATAGTGGCTGATGGTCCAAAGAAGAGAAAAGAAGTTCTGGATGAAATGAAAAATAAGGGAAGCTATCAAGTATACAGCACAGCTCTAAAGAATATGGGATTATTGTCTAGTGATCCTGAGTCTTATGGAGTGGCGGAGATCACGCTACCTTTCTTTGGTGAGTATATTCAGAAGTATTGTTGATTTATTGACGAATCTTTGAAGATATACTCTTGTGTGGGCAATTAATAAATTTTGACAGAGATATTTTATGTTGACAGGAAGTTGTCTACGAATTATACTAACGACTAATATATTTTCTGAAAAGAGAGACAATATGCAGATAATTTACACATTAACTAATCCCACATACGATTCATCTAATTCAAACTCCGGTAATGATACTAAGGGGTCTAATTTGCGTATGTATGATAGGGAAATGTAGATGAGAGCGTATCTGTAGCTTAATAAAGTCTAAGTTAAGCCCTATCGAGCAGAGATGTTTGATAGGGCTATTTTTATATCCATCGATATCGCCAAATACTTACATTTATTCACGATTGTAGAGGAGTAGACAGCTCTTTTAACAATAAATAACATCACAGGAGGAGCATTATGAAAAATCGAAAGGAAATCTTACAGACACTGTACACACCAGAGTGGGAGGATGGCAGACTTGTAAGAGACAGGCAGGGCGAGCTTGAGTACATCACCACAATGCACTACATTCACAAGGAGATCAAGGCTGGTGCCAAGATAGCAGAGATCGGAGCTGCAACTGGAAGATACTCAGTGACACTGGCTAAGGAAGGCTACGATGTAACAGCAGTGGAGTTCCTTGATGACAATGTGGAGGTCCTTAAAAAGAACTGTGAGGGCTTAGGTAATATCAGAGCTTTCCAGGGAGACGCAGTGAATCTCACAATGCTAAAAGATGATGAATTTGACGCAACGCTCCTCTTTGGACCAATGTATCATCTTTATACAGAGGAAGAGCAGAAGGCAGCTCTTGACGAGGCAAGGCGCATCACTAAAAAGGGCGGAGTGATCATGATCGCATTTCTTTCAATCTACGCAATCATGCACAACGACTACCTTGCCAACAACTTTGACGATGGCTTTCTTGAGAACTTTACAGAGGACTTCCAGGTTAAGCACTTCAAAGAACAGATATTTACTGGCTTTGACATAGAAGATTTTGAGAACCTGGTGGACAGCGTAGGACTTAAGAGAGAAAAAATAGCAGCTACTGACGGTGTTCTGGAACTTGCCAAGGACAGAGCAGATTTCGGAATCCTGGATGACCAATTCGAAAATTACGTTAAGTACCATTTGCACTTCTGTGAGAAACGAGTACTTCTCGGAAATTCGAGCCATCTGCTTCTTATTTGCACTAACGACAAGTAATGCAACTAATATGTGAAAAGAACTATGATATCAACATAAACATCTGCAAAAGACTAGGAGGAGACGACCCATGCAACTAATAAGAGTACAGGATTCAGATTACAAAAAGACCTATGACCTTTACATGTCATTCCCTGAAAACGAGAATGGCTACATGAACAACGTGTACGGCTATGATTACGACCAGTTCCTTGGTTGGATTGAGAAAAAGAGAGACTGGTCTGAGGGAAAGAACCTTCCTGAAAACTTCGTGGCAGATACAACCTTTGTCATGGATGTGGATGGAGAGTACGTAGGAGTTGTTAATCTAAGGCATTACCTTAACGACTTCCTTAGAGAAGGGCCGGGGCATATAGGCTATTGTGTATCCAAGGCCTATAGAGGAAAGGGCTATGCTACAGAGGGGCTTAGACTTGCCCTTATAAAGGCAAAAGAGAAGGGCATTGACGAAGCATACCTTTCAGTTAATAAAGATAACCCAGCAAGCCTTAAAGTCCAGCAGAAGAACGGAGCCATAATCCATCATGAAGATGACCTTGAGTACTATACGAGAATTGCAATATCATGATGAGATGATACTAGTAATACGACAAGCAGACCGTGTCTGTTAAATCAGAAATAAAGATATGATGGCAGATAAATTATAAAAAAGAGCTTAGATGTGATTGTTAACAAATAATTCACATTTAAGCTCTTTTATCATGTTATCACATTAAAGGATTTAGCAATAGTCTGCATCAACGAGCATATACAATCGGAAACTAGCCACAATATCTCGTGTTTATTCGCACATATTCTGCCAGATCTTCCCAATTCTAAATTGTAAAGGTTGACAAATATTACTAGATATGTAACAATTTCATTATCATATTTGAAGGAGGTGATGACAGATGAAGAGAAAAGCAGTTGTAGCAAGTATGATACTGACCATGGTACTCATGGGATGTGGAGGAGAGACTCAGACAACAGAGGAAGTGACAGGAAGTAGTGAGGCTCTTTCCATCTATGCTCAGGAAGATGTAGAGGCATCTATCGTTGAAGGCTATCCGAGAGCGGATAGCTCACAGGATTCATTGGATAAAACAGACTCGGCAAAAGAAACAGACTCGGCAAATTTAGAAGACTCCAGTGGAGAGTCGGAAAAGGAGGTAGAACTATCGGAGGCAGCTCCGATTATCGATATCACAGGCTGCACATCCTTTGAGCAGATCATTGATAACAAGCTTTCCGAAGGAATGGGATACGCTACCGTTAAGATTGACGGCGCAGATGTCCTTCTGGTTTCAAGCAGCTGTTATGACAAGGAAGGTACAAATGTAGCAGTTAATTCCACTATATTTGTTATGTCAGACACTGGGAAAATTGTTGAAGCAGGAAAGATCATGAGCGGTGGCTCTGCATATCCGGTTTCTGTAAAGGGCAATTACCTTTATACAGCAGCTGATGATATTGTAACAAGATACGTGATCGACAATGACAACACTGTCTGGATCGATAACAGCGCATACGTGGAGTATGACGACAGCAACAATGCAACGTATTATTCAAGAGATATGCTTGAAGAACATGAGGAGAAAGATTATACGCTTCTGAAGGAAATGTATGAGGAGTTTTCAGAGGCGCAGGTGATTGAGTTCGCCGTTAAATAATTCGTTTGGGACTACTTTACTTAATAGCTATCCCTAGGATGGCTTTCATATAGATTCTCTCTTTTGAAGCGATAGCCTTTTACCTTTGGGGGCTGTCGTTTCTTTTTTTTGTGCTGGAACTAATGTGACAATTGACTCAACCTGCAATATTTTCGCGGGATTAATTTATGAATGCAACATAATAGCTCTTTTAACTGTATATATATTGTAAGCTCTGTGAAATGAGTTTACTATATGAAAGGTTATACGGAAGGAAGGGATATATATGAAAAAGAAATTTGTTGTTAGATTACTTGCTATGACCATGGCGTCTACACTTCTTAGTGGCTGTGGCATTAGCTATTCTATTAAGAATGAGGACGAGGAGGCTGCTACAGAGGAAAGCACCGAGGAAGAGGAAGAAGAAAAAGAGGAAGAGGCAGAAGAGGAGCCTGAAGAGGAAGAGGCTGATACTGAAAACCTTACAGGCGAGGAACTCTACGATGCCTTTATGAACGGTGATGTGAAGATTACCTACACTAATCTTGATGTTAACGGTTCAGCAGACATGCTGGCTGATTACCTTGAAGATGGTGAAGAATATGATATCAACGAGATAGCCAAGAAGGCTGAGGAAGGCTATACACCAGGCAGAACCCTTACTGAAGACCCTACAAGCAGACTTATCGATTGTGGCGAGGATGGGGTAAAAGAGCTACTTGTGAGATTCCAGTTTGGCGATTCAACTTCACTTTCAATGATCCTTAAGGACGTTGATGGAAAACTTAAGTATTGTTATTCAGGTGAGAGCTGGGATAGAAGTGAGCTTTGCATCAGTGATACAGGCGTTATCACATCTTCTGGTTCAGGCGGAGCCACAGTCCATGGATCTGACTACGCTTATGTAGATGCAGAGGGTGACTATCATTTCTTCTACTATGTAGAGGATGAGGGCATGCCATACAGCATGTATGTTCAGAATGATGCTGGCGAATATGTAACCATCAACTTTGATGATCTGGACACAGATTACTTCATGGTTACCAGCTACAGAATTGAGGATGACCAGCGCAATACCCAGTGTTACTATACTTACAACATGCTGGATGATGGCTATAACATAATCACAACTGATGAGGACTTTGCTGAGTCTAATCCATACATGCAGAAGTTCACTGAGGCTGGAATTACTATTTACAAGAAGGATGCCATTGTTGAGAAGCTTTCAAAGAGAGCTGAAGAGATTGGATATCCTGAGTGGGATCAGGCAGTTTCTGCAAATCATGAGCTTACTCTTGTGGCTATGGAGCATTCTAATAGTAGTATGCTTAATGCTGAAGAGCAGACTTGTAAAGATAACGTGAGAGTAATTAACGGTGATCCAGCAGTGATTTCTGATTATGTGGATGGCTATAAGGGTTCTTCCTGGGATGGACGTTTGGAAATCACTAAAATGCATGATGACAACTATGATATCAATTTCACCTTTAAACTTGGTAGTAAATATGTTGGATATGATCACAGGGAACAATCTAACAATGCAGCTATCGACTATCTTCAGGTAATGGATATTAACGGCGATGGCCAGGAAGAGATCCTTGTTGTAACATATACTATAAGCACTGCTACTTATGTTGCTTACGAGATTTCTGTATGGAGCTATAATGGATCAGAGTTTGTGGAAGAGATTAGCTTTGATGATATTAGTAACCTCATTGATGGTAATGATGAGTTAGCAGGCGCCACTATTACTTATGCGGGCCTTTGCGATCAGGGACTTAAGATCATTGCAGATAAGGGCGAGAAGATAAACGGTGTTTATTATCCTGATGAGTATGAGCTTATCGTTAATTACTAAGCTGAAGATTATAGGATAACTATGTTGAATGCTTGTATCAGTAGCAATCCCAGGTGTACATTGCCTTATCAAAATCAAGATTCTTAAGATCCTCTTCATTCATGAAGAAGTTACCAACACCAGAGTCGCCCCACATAATGTTGATTCCATCCTCCATGTTATCAGTATCCATCTGGAAAAGAAGTATGTCATACTCACCAGGATTACGAGGATCGCCCTGAGTAAAGCAAGGATATCCCAGCATCTTGTGACCTGATGACTCATTTAATACCTCATTCACATAGTCGTAATCATCATCCTGAAGGAAATCGTAGAGACCGGAAATGCGGTGGTCCTGAATATCCTTTACATTGATATTATATAGCTCTTTTAACTTATCACAGAAAATATCCCAAAGTCTCCAGTCATCGAAGTTAGTGAACTCCAGATAATCCTCAAAGGAAAGAGCATAGCAGTCAGAAAGAGGGAAGTACTCCTCATCATCAGGATTAAGATCGCTGGCAGCTCTGATTCCAAGGGCTTTCACAGAATCCTCTGTAACAGAAGGATCGATATCATTGTGGTAAACCACCTTGTGACCAAGCTCCTCATCAAGGCCGTTTAAGTCATCGCAGTCTATGAAGAACTGCAAGAGACCAGACTTTGGTAAAAGAGCATCCTCCACATCGGAAAGATTGATCTGGGCAAGAAGGATAAGCTTGTTGCCATCCTTGTTAACAGGATATTCCTTGCCCTGTGGCCAGTATGGATAGCCGCCGAACTTACTGTCTGTAAGGGCGATGTTGTCCTTAACGTGAGTTTCTATGGCAATAACCTTCTTAAGAGAAGCTTTCTTGATCTCATCAAGGAGCCTGTTAAGATCCTGTCTTGCGATGCTGAGCTTGCCATCTACGACTGTAGGAATAGCAGGAGCTACTGGTGTGTTACTGTTTGCGTTAGCGTTAGGACCCTGAACTGGCGCGAAATCCTCAATGTTTTTCTTTGGTTTCAAAAGTACGTTATGGATGAAATATGATAAATTCATGGGTTTTCTCCGTTTCTAAAATGACATTTATCTTGTAATTGTAAGTGGGGAGGGATGATTTGGCAACTTGAAAGTTTACAGATAAATCTGTAGCATTGAAATATGAGAATATGAGAAGAACAAAAAATATATCCAGAGCTAATAACATGCTTTAGGATTGTGAATTAGAGAGTTGATCAAAATTTTAAATGGAGGATCTTCTATGAAGAAAGCTACCAGTATCATTTTGACTGCAATGCTGATTTTTACCACTGGATGTAGCCTCTTTAGTCCCTATGATCAGGAATACGGCGTCTATCTGTCTGATGACTTCGATGATCTGGATAAAGAGCTAAATTGCAAGACCATAGTTATCGATGCCCAGTACTACACCAAGGCTGAGATTGCCCAGATACATGAGAAGAATGGAACAGTTCTTTCTTACGTCAATGTTGGATCTCTTGAGAATTTCAGGGACTACTTTGAGGATTTTGAAGATCTGACTCTGGCGCCCTATGAGCACTGGGAAGGGGAATACTGGATAGATGTCTCAGAAAAGAGATGGCAGGATTTCCTGGTGGAAGAGGTTGGACAATCACTTAAGGATAAGGGTGTTGATGGGTTCTTTATAGACAACACTGATGTTTACTATGTTTTTCACGAGGATAAGATATACGAAGGCCTCGTTAGTATTATGAAGCGCCTTAAGGCAATGGACATGAAGGTTATCATCAATGGTGGTGACAATTTCGTGTCCAGATGCATAGATGAGAACGGTACTATAAAAGGCGTCCTGGACGGCGTTAACCAGGAGAGTGTCTTTACTACCATTGACTGGGACAATGATTCCTTCAGAGAGAATGACGAAGAGGAAACCGAGTACTTCCTTGCTTACCTTAAAAAGGTCAAGAAAGCTGGGGGAGAGGTCTACGTCCTTGAATATTCTCAGGATCAAGACATTACCAAGAAGGCAATTAAGAAATGCCACAAGCTGGGATATACAGTCTATGTATCTGACAGCTTAGAGCTTACATCGCAGTAATATATGATAAAAAAGGCTAGTCGATAAACTTTCGACTAGCCAATTTTCTTATATTTAATTGTAATTATTTGTCTGTCTTAACTGGGAGAAGCTGCAGATCCTTGGTTCCAAAGAACAGGCTGTTGCGAATCATCCCAATTCTATAGAGATTAAGCACATAAAACATTGAACACATTATAGTGATAAGGCCAAAGGTTTTGATGAGTTCCTCTACTGTAGGAGGATAGCCATATTGTCTAGAATGGTTACCAACATATTCTGCAATCTCTACTTCAAGTCTTCCCATTTAGTATCACCCCTTTACTTAGTTTATACATATAAGCATAAGCCTCTAATGTTTCCGAACTGTGTTTAGTTTATTAACAAAGTCTAAACTTTCATGGGGCCGGATTTTTGCTTTAGGGACGATGCGCTATAATTATTGTATGTAAATCAAGAAAGGTAGGTGCAAGATATGGTAATTGCTATGGCTAATGATCACGCAGGAACTGAGATGAAGAATGAAATCAAGGCATATCTCCAGGCTCAGGGCCATGAAGTAAGAGATTTTGGAACCTTTGATAATGAGTCCTGTGATTTATCGGACTTCGTTTATCCTGCCGCTCTTGCAGTTGCCAAGGGCGATTGCGACAGAGGAATATTCTGTGATGGCGTTGGATATGGCAGTGCCTTGATCGCCAATAAGATAAATGGCTGTTATGCGGCAGTTTGTCAGGATCCTCTTTGTGCAACTCTTGCAAGACAGCATACAGACTCCAATATCCTGTGCCTTGGAGCTAAGATAATCGGAGGTCTTATGGCTATGGAAGTAGTTAAGACATGGCTGACTACCGAGCCTCTTATGGAAGAGAAGTATCGTAGAAGAGTTCAGAAGGTCTGCGACATCAACGATAAACATTGCGTTCCAGTTAAATAAATTTCTTTTTGCAACATTTATTTCCTCCCATTTGTATATAAGTTGAAGGCGCTTATAAGACAATTGGGAGGATTTATTTATGAAGAAAGGTAAGAAGAGTAAGAAAAGAGCTATCATCATTACACTGGTGCTTATATTCTTTGCAGCAGTAGGTTTAGATTTATATAACTATGGAATTCCACTTAACGGAGAAGAAAAGATTGTGGGATACTTTGAAGCTGTAGGACTTTCCCAAAATGAATTAAGAGCTTAGTGTAAGCTGAGCTCTTATCATTATGGTATTATTGTTGCGGAGGAAAAAGATATTGAAAAAGTGGACCAAAAGAATTTTGGCGATTATAATATTATTTTTTGCAATCATCTTATGGTACGAAGTGCCAGTTACTGAGCAAATCTCCATAGACGGAAATGGTAAGATTGCTGAGCCTGTAAGGTTTGCGCTGGTGACAGATCTTCATTCCTGTTACTATGGCAAGAACCAGTCACAGCTTATCAATATGATAGACAAAGCGGATGTGGATGCAGTTCTTTTATCAGGAGATATCTTTGATAACAAGTTTGATAATGGGAATTCCCGTATATTTACAGAGCAGATTGCTGCTAAGTATCCTTGCTTCTATGTAACTGGTAATCATGAATTCTGGAGCAAAACAGAAGTGGAGTTCAAGGAGTTCCTTACATCCGTGGGAGTAACTGTACTTGATGGAGATGCAACAACCATCAATTTAAATGGTAACAATATTGATATCTGCGGACTGGATGATCCCACCTACATGACATGGGAAGAGTGGAGAGCGCAGCTTGATGAGGCTCAGGCTGGTACTAATCCTGAGAACTTCAAAGTTCTTTTATCCCATCGTCCTGAGAGGAAGGACACATATTCTGAGTATGACTTCGATCTTGTGGTCTGTGGCCACGCCCATGGCGGACAGTGGAAAATTCCATTTACTCAGATGGGAGTTGAAGCCCCTGACCAGGGCCGATTCCCTAAATACGTGGATGGCAAATATGACCTTGGAAATGGCCACTACATGGTCGTCAGCCGCGGCCTTTGCCGAGAGAGAATGCCTTACCCCAGATTCTTCAACCATCCTGAAGTAGTGATAATTGATGTAGAGTAGACAACGCATTTACGCGTTGTCTTTTTCTTTGCGTAGACTATTGAAAGAATGCCCCAAAAACCTTAAAATGTTACATGTTGTGAAATAATTAAAGTGTAGGAATTATGTATGAGATTAGATAATATAAAGACTCCGGCTTACGTTATTGATGAGGCTAAGCTTAGGAGCAATCTGGAAATTCTAAAGAGTGTTCAGGATGAGTCAGGAGCGAAGATTCTTCTTGCTCAGAAGGCTTATTCTATCTATCAGACATATCCGCTTGTAGCTAAATATTTGACTGGTGCTACGGCTTCAGGACTTTACGAGGCAAAGCTGGCTGCGCAGGAACTGGGGCTTGAGAATCATGTCTTTGAGCCTGCTTTTGGAGATGAGGAGATGAAAGAGCTATGTGATGTCTGCGATCACATGGTGTTCAACTCCCTTAATCAACTGGAACATCACAGATCTGTTTGGGAGAAGGCGGTAAAAGAGGAATCTCTTTCAGTGGGACTTCGTGTGAATCCTGAGTTTAGTACTCAGGAGGGGCATGAAATCTATGATCCATGCGCACCGGGTTCTCGTCTTGGTATAAGAGAGTGCGATATGCCTGAGACTCTTCCTGAAGGCGTAGAGGGCCTTCACTTCCATACTCTTTGTGAGCAGGGCTTTGAGCCTCTTCGCGATACTTTCGCTGAGTTTGAGAAGAAGTTTGAGAGATTTCTTTTGCCAAAGGATTCAGCAAGGAGGCTCAAATGGATCAACCTTGGTGGAGGCCATCATATAACCAAACCTGATTATGACAGGGCTGGACTTATAGAACTGGTTAAATACATTAGGGATAAGTACCATGTTGAAGTTTACTTGGAGCCTGGAGAAGCTATCGCAATTGACGCAGGCTATCTGGTAACAACAATCATGGACGTCGTAAAGACTGAGAAGTACCCTGTACTGATTCTTGATACCTCAGCAGCATGTCACATGCCTGATGTTCTCGAGATGCCTTACAGACCACCACTTCGTGACAGTGGTGAAGAGGGAGAATTATCTTTTACCTACAGATTGTCCTCCCGCACTTGTCTTGCTGGCGACATCATCGGTGACTATAGCTTTGATAAAGAACTGTCTATTGGCGACAGACTCGTGTTTGAAGACATGGCCATCTACAGCATGGTCAAGAACAATACCTTCAACGGTATGGCCCTTCCTGATATTGATATCATGCATGAAGACGGGGAGATAGAAGTGCTTAAGGAATTTGGATATCAGGACTTTAAGGATAGATTGTAAAACGGGGATTTATGAGGGGATAAAACAAGGTATAAAGGAGAATGAAAATGTTTTGTCCAAAATGTGGGAAAGAGAATGATAATGGGGCTAAGTTCTGCGCAGGATGCGGAGCGAGCCTTGTGGTGAATAGTAATGTAGCAGGTGCAGTTACTTCAACTACAAATGCTAATAATACAGTAAACTACAATAATGCACCAAATATGCAGAGACCAGTTTATAACAATGGTGTGCAGAATATACCAGTAAAGAAGAAAGGTGCACCAATTGCCCTTATCATTATCGCAGCAATTCTGATGCTTGCATTTTTAACAGGTGCAATCTTTGGAGTTACCAGGATCTTTAAGAACAAGAAGGGCTCTGACGTAGCAAGCTCTAGTAATGCAGGAAACGCAGGAAATGCAGATGATCAGCAGACTGGATCTGATGATATAACAATTGATCCAAAGAATAGTGCCATTCCAGCTGGAGATTTCCATCCTGAGAAGTATGCAGATTATGAGAGAATGGAGAATCTTAGCACCTGGAGTTTATATGGCCTTTCAGAATATGATAGTCTAGGGGACTTTATAGTAATTGAGGGAGATTCCTACAAATCATATTTTGCTGAAGACATCTTTAGTGAAGAAGGCGGGTCATACTATGAAAACCTTATAAAAGGTAAGAATATAGAGTATGTTCAGACTTTCAATTATGCCAATTATGTGGTTACAGCTGATGGTACTAACTACATGTTTAATAGACTTTCAGATGGATTCTATGAGCTTGAGAAGGGTTCAGTTTATCCAACAGCACTTGATGATGATGCTGCTATTTATGTGATGCCAACAAGTGATGATGGTACAATTGGTGATCTTTTCTTTATTAATTCCTTTAATAAAACACCGATACTTTTAGCTAGGAATGTGGTTGGCTCTTCAACGGGAGTAGCAGTGCGACAGATTGCTAATGAACAGATCTTTTATTTCTATTATGAAAAATACGAAGATGGAAAGTATTCATTGGCTGAAACATCAACAACAGCTCTGGGGCTTTTGCATGGTGAAGATTTCGAATTAACAGAAAGAATTATTGCTGAAGGCAATACTATTCCGCTTTACGCCGACGATAGTGACAACAAGCTCTATTATTATGATCTTGACGAAAAAACAATTTACTACTCCGAGAAAGGCGAAGCGAAGCAGATATACCAGGGAGAATATGATGAGATTTATTTCTTCCATATTGGAGAAATGCTGGTAGTAAAGGGTGATGATCTTTATTATTTTGACAGGAACCTCTCAGAGGAGGCTACTTTAGTTCTTTCTACAGGACTTGATCATATTCTTTGTAAGAGCCCAATAACTAAACAGGGATATAACAATGTAAATATGGTATGTGGCGATGTTTCGGCCTCTATTGTATTTGATAAGAACGGTGCACAGTATATTCTTGATGGTTTGGGACATGAAGTTGGTGCAGTAGAGATTCCACATGATGTTAATGACCCAACTGTAGATTATTATATGCATGGTCTTATAACATATATTGAAGATGGAGTACTTCTCATCGACGAAGTAAGTTATAGTGGTATAAAAACCTATGTTAAATTTGATAAAGAGAGAGTAGTGGATTACTGTTCTAATCTGAATGGAAGCTTATTTTTTGTATTTACAGAACAGTCAAATGTTTACTATAGAAATATATCTGAAAACGAGGATGTGTTGATTGATTCAGGTGTAGAGTACAATGCTCAGACGGGATGCAATTTTGCAGTGGATCCTTCCAGTGAATATCTTATCTATGGCAAGGATGGACAGATGAAAGCCTTTGACTATCTAGACAGAGGATATACTGACGAGCTTACGCTTGAACATGGTTATTTTGTCAGGGACGGAAGCATTTTCATTTATTTCTATAAAGATGGTTCTGATGAGAAGTATTATCTTTATAATAACCGCGCATGTAGTATTTTCTAAAATGTTTTAGTGAGGACAAATAATTGGCTAATCAAGATTTCTTTATGCCTGCCGAATATTCCAGGCACATAGGCACAATAATGATATACCCCACAAGACCCGGAAGCTGGGGCAAGGATAGAAGCGGAGCCATTAGCTCTTTTTCTAAGATATTCCTTGAGATCATCAAGAGGGAAAGGCTATTTCTTTTAGCAGATGAAGAGCACTATGATGAGGCAGTTAAGCTCCTGTACAGCGTTATCAAGAACTACTGCGAAGAGCTTAAGATGAACGGTCAGTATGAGCCTCAGTTCCAGAGAATGTTAAAAGAGACAGAGCTTCCAAGTGAAGTGGATGTGGACAGCATTCTGCTTGAGGACCTTTTGGACGACAGATGCATTGTGCTTCCAATAGATTCAGACGATGCCTGGGCCAGAGACGTGGCTCCTACCTTTGTTGTAAAAAGAGCTAATGGCAAACAGGGTCGCAGTGATATTCGCGGAATCAATTGGCGCTTCAACGCCTGGGGCGGAGAGGTTGACGGACTCTATGCTAATTGGGATAAGGATGATGCCATCGCCAAGGCCTTCTGCGAGAAGGTGGGTTTTGATGTGATCGATGCAGCTCCATTTGTTCTTGAAGGCGGCTCTATTCATAGCGACGGCGAAGGTACTATAATGGTTACTGAAAGCTGTCTTCTTAGTGCCGGAAGGAATCCTTCCATGACTAAGGAGCAGATAGAGGATACTCTTAAGAAATACCTTGGAGGAAGCAAGGTTCTTTGGCTTCCTTACGGCATTTACAATGATGAGACCAATGAGCATGTAGATAATGTCTGCGCTTTTGTAGGACCAGCAGAGGTGGTTCTTGCCTGGACTGATGACGAGACAGATCCTCAGTATTCAATGTCCAAGGCAGACCTTGAATATCTGGAGAGCCAGACCGATGCCAAGGGAAGGAAGATTACAATTCACAAGCTCCCTATCCCTGATCATCCAGAGCTCATCAATGAGAAAGACCTTGCCAACTACGAATTCGAAGAAGGCGAAGACTTCCGCGAAGTGGGAGAGCGCCTTGCAGCAAGCTACGTCAACTTCTACTTCATTAACGGCGCAGCACTTGTACCACAGTTTGGTGGCGCTAACGAAGAGAGTGATAAAAGAGCTATCGATATTTTAAAGAAATGTTGTAAAAACAGGGAAGTCATAGGTATTCCTGCTAGGGACATCCTTCTTGGTGGAGGCAACATTCACTGTATAACACAACAGATACCGGAATAATTAAAGGAGTAAAAATATGTCTAATATAAAGGTGGCCTGCATTCAATACGCTTGTGGCGCAGAGGCTGCATCAGATGAAGAGCAGGTAAAAAGAAGTATAGAAAAGGCAGATAAGCTGGTGCGTGAAGCTGCAGCTAATGGTGCCAACATAGTCCTTTTATCAGAGCTCTTTGAAAGAAAGTATTTCTGTCAGGAAAGACGCTATGATTACTACGAACTGGCAACACCAATCCTTGAGAACCCTGCAGTTATCCATTTTGCAGAGGTTTGCAAAGAGCTGGGTATCGTAATGCCTATCAGCGTCTTTGAAAAGGATGAAAATGTTTTTTACAATTCAGTAGCCATGATAGATGCAGATGGCACTATTCTTGATGTATATAGAAAGACCCATATTCCTGATGATCACTACTATCAGGAGAAGTTCTACTTCACACCAGGTAACACAGGCTTTAAGGTGTTCGAGACACGCTTTGGTAACGTGGGCGTGGGCATTTGCTGGGATCAGTGGTTCCCAGAGACCGCTCGCTGTCTTGCTCTTAAGGGTGCTGATATTATCCTGTATCCTACAGCCATAGGTTCAGAGCCTATCCTTGACGTGGATAGCTCAGGACACTGGATGAGAACAATGCAGGGCCATTCTGCAGCCAACATCATTCCAGTGGCGGCAGCCAATAGAATCGGCAAGGAAGACGTTACTCCTTCTGAGGAGAACGGTGGTCAGACATCAAGCCTTACCTTCTATGGATGCAGCTTCTTAACAGATCCTCTTGGAGATGTAGTTGCTAAGGCTAGTCGCGATAAGGAAGAGATCATCTATGCCGAATATGACTTTGATGAGATCCGCAAGATGCGTTCATCCTGGGGACTTTTCAGAGATAGAAGACCTGAGTGCTATAAAGAGATAACCAAATAACTAATGATAATTCATGTGACAACTAGGGAGGGAGAAATCTGACGAAGGAATCGTTCAGATAAGTGACAGAAATGACTTACAAGAATTATATTAATCCTGATTTTACTCTTTTACAGAAACTGTTCTTTTTACTGCTTGCAGCCTTTGGCGTATTCCTATGTATACTGCTAATTAAGCTTGTTAATCATACTTTTAGCAGAAAGCCAAGAGATGAGTATGAGAAAGAAGAGCTTCACAATAAAGTTGAAACCTCGATTCAGCTCTTTTTCGAAATGATAATTTCAGGAGCCTCTGTAATGTCATTTTCCTGCTCCTATGTTGTATTCAATCATATCTATAGCTTACTTATGAATATGAAGGGCAGCGCCACTTACAATCAGTGGCTTCCTTTCATAAATATCTGGAGTGATGGCAAGGACTTTGCCCTCCTCCTTCTTATCTGTTTATCCTGTGTTCTTAACACAATTCTGGATAAATTCATTATTCCACTTAAGAAAATCGACAAACAAAAGAAAGCATCCATTAGAATGCTTGGAATGTTCTACGTTATCATCATCCTTATCTGCCTTAACATGATCGGAGATGAGAGCGAGTACAGCCCAGTAATGATGTACTACCTTGGCCTCATGGTAGGACGTTTCGTCTACTTCGACGCCTCCTTCATGGACTTCATCGGTGCCCTGAAGAACATCCTATCTAACCTGCACCTTCTCATCATGGGCCTACTCCTAACCGGAGCCCTTTGCCTTATCGGCTTCAACTTAGGATACCTTCTTGAACGAAACTACTACATCGTAGGAATCTTTTATACACATTTATTCATGCTCATAGTGGTATTCCTGTATCATCATGGCTACGCCATCTATAAGCATTTTGCAAGGAAGTAAATCACTTTAATATCAGCGTTATATTTGATATTATTAATACGGTATTTTATGAGAAAAGTATTTGGGAGGGACTATGTTAAGAGACGGAAAAGTTTGGATAGCAAATACAGAAAATGGGGAGAATGTATTTCTTTTACCTAAGATGGCCAATCGCCACGGTCTTGTTGCAGGTGCAACAGGAACAGGTAAAACAATTACACTCAAAGTCCTGGCTGAGAGCTTCAGCGACATGGGCGTGCCAGTATTCCTTGCTGACGTTAAGGGCGACCTTTCAGGGATGGTTCTTGAAGGCGCAGACTCAGAGGATATGCAAAAGAGAATTCAGAAATTCGGACTTGCAGAAGCTGGCTTTAAATATCAGAAATATCCTGTAACCTTCTGGGATATTTATGGTGAAAAGGGTATTCCTCTTAGAACAACAATTTCTGAGATGGGACCACTTCTTTTATCAAGAATACTCGGTCTTAATGACCTTCAGAGAGATATTCTGTCAATTGCATTCAAGATTGCAGATGACAATGAACTTCTTCTTGTAGATACTAAGGACCTTAAGGCTCTTCTTAACTACATGTCAGAGAATAGTAAGGAATTTGCCGCTGACTATGGCAATATCAGCAAGGTTTCAATTGCTGCTATTGTAAGAGCCGTTGTTTCACTGGAGATCGCGGGAGGAGATAAGTTCTTTTTCGAGCCTGCCCTTAATATCAGAGACTGGTTTGCAACAGGCACTGATGGAAAAGGCATGATCAGCATTTTAGATAGTACAAGCCTTATCAATAACGGAACCTTGTACGCTACATTCCTTCTTTGGATGATGTCTGAGCTGTTTGAGACACTTCCAGAAGTTGGAGACCTTGATAAGCCTAAGATGGTATTCTTCTTCGACGAAGCACACCTTTTATTTAAGGATACGCCTAAGCTTCTTATGGATAAGATTGAGCAGGTGGTTAAGCTTATCAGATCAAAGGGCGTTGGTATTTATTTTGTAACTCAGAACCCAAGAGATATTCCGGATGGCGTTCTTGCTCAGCTTGGTAACAAGATTCAGCATGCGCTCCACGCTTATACACCATCTGATATGAAGGCAGTTAAGGCCGCTGCAGATTCCTTCCGTGAGAATCCAGCATTTAAGACTGCTGATGTTATTCAGGAGCTGGGAGTTGGTGAAGCTGTCTGCTCATTCCTTGATGAGAGCGGAACACCAACAGTTTGCGAGAAGGTTAAGATCCTTCCTCCACAGTCTCTTATGGGCGGTATTGATGATTCAGTCCGCGACAGGGAGATCAAGGGAAGCGTCCTTTATAGCAAGTACTTTGAGCCAGTAGACCCTGATTCAGCTTATGAGTTCCTTGAGAGAAAGGGCATAGCTGATGCCAAGGCCAAGGAAGAGCTTGAAGCTAAAGAAAAAGAGAGAAAAGAGCTGGAAAAGAAAGAGGCTCAGGAAGCTAAAGAAAAAGAAAAAGCTAAAGCTGCAGAAGATAGAAAAAAGAAACAGGCTATGAAGTCTGTTGGAAATTCAGTTGCTGGAACTGTTGGACGAGAGGTAGGAAAAACGGTAGGCGGCACATTTGGCAAATTTGGAAAGACCCTGGGAGGAAATCTTGGTGCCAGCCTTGGAAGGGGATTACTGTCAACTCTTTTCAAGTCATAAGTTAAAAGAGCTTGTGGCCACGAGGCAAATTATATGAGCTTAACTGTTGAGAAACTTAAAGACTACATCAATAGCATGCAGGGGATGTATGATGTTGTACGTCTTGTTGAGCCCGGATCCTGTCACGTTATTAGTCTTGATAAAGACGGTAACAAGACAGAGGGTGAGAAGTGTTACACAGTCTGGGGTAAGTGTGAACGGTGCAGTAACTGTACCAGCTACCAGGCCAGTGCTCACAACAGAGTTAATGAGAAGACAGAGTATAAGGATGGCAGAGAATGCCATGTTATTTCTTTGCCTATAACAGTTGAGATAGATGGTAAAAAAACTAATATGTACAGCCTTGAGCTTGTGACAATTGGTAATACCGTAAGGAGTACTGAGGACGATAGTTACAGAGATGTATGCGCAGACAGCAATGAGGATGCACTCTATGTAAGTATTGTCGGCAACAAGAAAGTAAGTGATGAGATCATATCACTTGCCATGCTGGATTCATCTATTGGTATTATTTGCCTTGATGACAGTGGCAATTGTATTTACACCAATAAACAGGCCTTTAGAATGTTTCATATCCCTAATGAACTCAATAGAATGCAGGAATTTATTGATTCCTGGATGATCTTTGATAATGTGGAGAATGGACGTAATGTCTGGAGCCAGTTCTATGAATATGAGGGAAATGATTATCTCTACGAGATACATCATATGCCCGCAATTAACGAAGATACCAAGGAAGTAATCGGATCCTGCATTGCGTTCATGGATATTACTGATGAGGCTTTTAATACTGGTGGTATTAAGTTTAGAGAAACCCATGATACCCTGACAGGAATATACAATCTGGAAGGATTTATTAAAGGCGTCAGAGCAGCTATCAGCTTAGAACCAGAGGATACATACTATCTGATCTGCTCCAATATTAATAAATTCAAGCTTGTTAATCAGCTCTTTGGAATGGAAAAGGGCGATGAAGTCCTTAGATCCATAGCAAGGGGCCTTGAGAAGTGGTGCCGTGTAGGTGATGTTTACGCCAGGATTCACGGCGATGAATTTGCTGTCTTTATGAAGAAATCTGAATTTGATGAAGACAGATTCAGAACTAGCATTCATGAAGTTGCTAAACTTATTGATAACAGTATTTACAGGCTATCATTCCAGCTTGGTATTTATGAGATAGAAGATGTCCATGATTCTATCTACGAGATGCTGGATAAGGCCAGAATGGCTGTAGATTCTGCTGTCCCTAATAAAGAGCTGTCTATTGCCTTTTACGATGAAGAGATGATGAAAAAGACTCTTCATGAAAATGAGATCATCAATAGCTTTAATCTTGCCCTGGAAAATGGAGAGTTCCACATATTCCTTCAACCTCAGGTTGACAAGGAGGGCACTATTATTGGTGGAGAAGCTCTTGCAAGATGGATTCATCCTGAAAAGGGCATTATTCCTCCTGGAATGTTCATTGGAGTATTGGAGGATGCCAACCTCATTTACAAGATGGATCAGTATGTATGGGAGCTGGCGGCTAAACAGTTAAAGGCCTGGCAGGGCACAGATAAAGAGAAATTCAGCATTTCAGTCAATATTTCTCCCAAGGATCTGCAGTTCCTTGATATTGAGGTGGTATTTTCTGAACTGGTAGAAAAATATGGTATCTGTCCAGGAAAGCTTAATCTGGAGATAACAGAGACTGCTATTGCCAGCAATATAGCAAATGGTATCGAACTGATTGGTAATCTTAGAGAAAAAGGATTCGTAGTAGAGATCGACGACTTTGGATCTGGCTATTCATCCCTTAATCTCTTAAAGGACTTTGCTGTTGATGTCCTTAAGCTTGATATGAAGTTCCTTGATTCTACTAAGGATAAGGTAAGGACGCCGGTTATTATTGACCATGTTATTAAGCTTGCCCAGGATCTTAAGATGCTGGTGGTAGCTGAGGGTGTAGAGACCAAGGAACAGCTTGATATGCTAGCCGGTATGGGCTGTGATTTCTTCCAGGGATACTATTTCTCCAAGCCAGTAAATATCGATAGCTTTGAACAGCTTGAAGGTAAGATTACAGTAAATTAGGCAAAATCAGAAAATGAAGTATAAAAAAACCAGTGCCTATGGTATCATAGGTACTGGTTATTATTTTGGGAGGAGGGGTTGCCTAGTGGGGAACCAGACAACCCGTGTATGAAAAAAAGTATTGTTGGGGGTTCAGAAGTTTTACTTCTGATAAGGATATCTTACAGGCAAACTGTTTCCAAATTGTGACCGAACTCTAAAAGAAATATAACCTATTCTAAAATAATAATTGGAGTAAAAGAAAAAATGTCAAAAAATGTACGAAATAAAAATTATCGCAGACCATCTCAGGATGGAAAAGGTTCAGCATTTGGGCGCTTTCTAGTGACTTTGATGATATTTGGAATTGTTGTCTTCATATTTATAAAGTATGCTTTTCCGATAATCAAACAGGAGACCAAAAAGGTTGCGGCCAAGAAAACCGTGGAAGTTCTAACGGATAATATCGATAAAATAGCTGGTGATAATGAACAGATCAAGGAAGCTGTTGAGAATATGTCTGAAGAGGACAAGGAGACTTTGGCTGGAATCATTGAGAACCATATGGACGCAGAGAGCACAGCCCAGGTCATTGAATATGTTAATGAAGGGAATAAGGAAGAGCTTCTTAAATATGCTGCCGAGAATCTTACTCAGGAAGAAATGATGGAACTAATGGAAATGTATTCTAAGTATGCTGATCAGTGATATCTCATTAATGCAATAACACCCACGAGGGGGGTCGTGAGTGCCTGCGATTTTTCTTATTATGAGGGGGAGATTGTGATAAATTTCTACTGGACGTAGAAGATATTTCATCAACAATCTGTAATTATATTAAAACTAAAATGTGTTCAAAAAGTGAACAAAGTTAGTCTTTTTTGAGTCCAATTTGCGATCGAAATATGGATTTCTAATTTCAAGTCCCATGGTTACTAAATGAAATAAGGTACCATTTTGACCTATTTTTCCTATATTTACCTCTTTAGTTTTCAGATTTACATGCTACTATGAGGATAGATAAGTGTATTTTGTTTTGGTTTTAAAGCTTATGCTGGAAAAGGAGGTCAAGATGAGTGGAGTTTCTTCCGTTTCTGGATATTCAGGATATGATGCATATTCTACCATTTCAGCTGGTGGCACATATACAAAGGCTGCCCAGGGTGCATCAGAACTTGCTATACAGGAAAAAACAAAGGCACAGGTAAATGGACTTGAGGCTGGAGAAGAGAACCTTACATCTGCCAAATCAGCGCTTAACGTTGAGGAAGGTGCCATGGCTGGCATAGAGGATTATCTTCAGTCTATAAAAGAGCTTTCTCTTAAGGCCATGAATGGAACATTATCTGATGAAGATAAGCAGTCTGTTCAGGACCAGATCAAGGAATATATGGAAGGCATCAACGACATTGCCAAGAATACAACCTATAATGAGAAGCAGTTGCTTAATAATGAAGATGTACCAACCAGTAAATTTGAATTTGCAACTGATTCATCAGGATCTACTAAGGAAATTTCAACCTATAATTCAACAACAGAAGCCCTTGGTATTGATGACTACGATGTGACCAAAGACTTTGACATTTCTAAGATAGACAAGGCTCTTGATAAAGTAACTTCTATGAGAAGTAACACAGGAGCTGAGACAAATGGTGTAGAGCACGCTCTTACCTACAATTCACATGCTGCCCTTGAACTTAATGGGTATCAGATGGATAAGGAAGAGGACAATTCAGTAAAGGCTTATCAGGAGCTTAAGACTAAACAGGCCCTGGATGCTTATCAGAATGTCCTTGAAAAACAGAAGATGGACGACAGAGAACAGCAGAACATCCTTCTCTTTTCATAACTAGTAATTGCCAGATACAAGAACACCTGAAGATTTTTTTCTTCAGGTGTTTTTGCGTGAAAGAATATGTGTTATAATATGTATGTGTACCACGGACATATGTATTTTATGCAAAGATTATTGATGTATATTAATCATTTGAGCGAAAATAACATGGGATACTTGACATAAAATGTCCTAAACATTAATATAAGTCTTAATTGTGGTACACAAATACGTGTATACAATCTTATATGTAAACCCAAGTACAATGATGTACTAACAATCAATTTGAGCAGTACTTCATTGTTTTTTTATAACCTGACTCTTTAGCGCGTTGAAGCTTTGGCGCTTTGAAGGTTTAACGGTTTGCATCATCAAAATTTCTTATCGGGTAGGTTGGAGAGTATGAATACTAAAACACTTATGTACATTGTCAAAAGAGTCTTTTTGGCAATCGTAACGGTCTGGGTAGTTATCACAGTAACATTCTTCGTAATGCATGCTGTACCTGGAGGACCATTCACTGGGGAGAAAGCTGTAACAGCATCTGTTATGGCGGCTATGGAAGCTAAATATGGTCTGGATAAACCATTGGGGGTTCAGTATCTTACGTATCTTTCAGATATCGTCACTAAATTCGATTTTGGTCCATCCCTTAAACAAAGAGGTAGAAGCGTCAATGATATTATTTTTGACGGCATGAAGACATCAGCTAAGCTGGGTGTTATTGCAGCTGTCATTGCACTTATCTGCGGCGTTATCCTTGGTTCTATCGCGGCTCTAAGGAGAAACAAGCTGATAGATAGGATCATAATGATCATTACAACTGCATTCGTATCAATGCCTTCGTTCATTATGGGTTCGTTCCTGCTTTTGCTATTTGCAGTTAAGCTTGGATGGTTCCCAGCTAACGGAGCATCCAAGAACGGTTTCTTTCTTCCTGTTGTAACCTTATCGCTTTATCCGATGGCTTACATCACAAGACTTACAAGATCATCAATGCTTGAAGTTCTTGGACAGGATTACATAAGAACAGCTAAGGCAAAAGGTGTATCAGGATGGAAGATCATTTTCGGTCATGCCCTTAAGAATTCTCTTATTCCTGTAATCACATATTTTGGACCAATGCTTGCTGGTATCGTTACAGGATCTTTGGTTGTTGAAAAGATCTTTGCCGTACCTGGAATTGGTGGAGCCTTTGTAAACAGTATCACAGGTCGTGATTATCCACTTATCATGGGCACAACAATTGTTCTTGCAACACTGATTGTAATCATGAACCTTGTAGGCGACATCCTTTATAAGGTAGTTGATCCAAGAATTACACTTGAGTAATTGAACTTACAAAATAATGACTAGGAGAATTTCTTAATAATGGATATTTCAAAGTTAAATGCACAGGTAAATATGGATGATTTCATTCCTGCTACCGACGAAGAAAAAGAATATATGGTGCAGATGCGTCCATCATCAACATTCTTTAAGGATTCTGTTAAAAGACTTCTTAAGAATAAGGTGGCAACGGTTTGCTTCTTTATTATCATACTTATCACACTGGCAGCTATCTTCATCCCAATGTTCTGGCCATATTCCTATGATCAGATGCTTGGTATGACACCAGGTAAGCCAGTAGATAACACTTTTAACGATCTTAAGCCTTTCGAGTTCGGAAGATCAGAGCTTAAGAGAATTGAAAAAGGTGAGAGTGTAATCCCTCATATCTTTGGAACAGATTCTCAGGGACGTGACTACTTCATCCGTGTAGTATACGGTACAAGAATTTCACTTGCAGTTGGATTCTTTGCAAGTATCATCGTTCTTATTATAGGTATGACCATTGGTTCCGTGGCAGGTTACTGCGGAGGCAAGGTGGATCTCATAATCATGAGAATAGTAGATATCATCTACTCACTGCCTGATATGCTTATGGTTATCCTTCTTTCATCAGTACTTAAGGTTGTAATGGAGGGTGCCTTAGATGGAACGGTGCTGGCCAAGATCGGTTCCAACATCATAAGCTTGTTCATCGTATTCGGTGTTCTTTACTGGGTATCAATGGCAAGACTTATCAGAGGTCAGATCCTTTCACTTCGTGAACAGGAATACGTACTTGCAGCTCAGGCCGCTGGTGCAAGAGGAAAATGGATCATCCTTAAACACCTTATTCCTAACTGCTTCTCAGTAATCATTATTTCAACAGCACTTCAGATTCCTAGTGCCATCTTTACTGAGAGTTACCTTTCATTCCTTGGACTTGGTGTTAACGCTCCAATGCCTTCACTTGGTTCACTTGCTTCTGACGCGCTTAACGGAATTAAGTCATATCCACACAGACTTCTTATTCCAGCGCTGGTTATTTCTCTCATAGTTCTTTCACTTAACCTTTTCGGTGACGGACTTAGAGATGCATTCGATCCTAAGCTTGATACTTAAGCTGAGAGAACCTGACGAAGTTCTTTTGGGTCTGGTTCGAACGTGTTCTGGCGAGCGAAGCGAGAGCAGAACTTCATTTTTACGTATAATCATTGGAGGCAAAAAATGAATTTATTAGAAGTAAGAGATCTGCATACCTCATTCTTTACCGATGCAGGTGAGGTTAAGGCAGTTAACGGAATATCTTTTAACCTGGACAGAGGCAAAGTCCTTGGAATAGTAGGAGAGTCTGGATCAGGTAAGTCAGTTACAGCATATTCAATCATGCAGATTCTGGCTGGTACAGGTAAGATCGTGTCAGGTTCCATCAAGCTTGATGGTCAGGAGCTTGTAGGATCCGGCGAGAAGGTTATGAAGACAGTAAGAGGTAACAAGGTATCCATTATTTTCCAGGATCCTATGACCTCACTTAACCCAACATATACAATCGGACATCAGCTTATGGAGGCAATTCTTCTCCATACAGACAGAAATAAAGAACAGGCTAAGGCCCGTGCAATCGAGATGCTTAAGCTTGTTAACGTTAATGAACCAGAGAAGCGTATGAACCAGTATCCATACGAGTTCTCAGGTGGTATGAGACAGAGAGTTATGATCGCTATGGCTCTTGCCTGCGAACCAGATATCCTTATCGCAGATGAGCCAACAACAGCCCTTGACGTTACTATTCAGGCTCAGATCCTTGACCTTATGAAGGATCTTCAGAAAGAGCTTGGAATGGCAATCATCATGATCACACATGACCTTGGCGTAGTTGCTCAGATGTGTGATGAAGTTATCGTAATGTATGCAGGTTCTATCTGTGAGCAGGGCACAGCAGATGAGATTTTCTACAATCCTTGCCACGAGTACACAAAGGGCCTTCTTCGTTCAATTCCTACAGAGGGAAAAGAGGGTAAGAAGCTTGAGCCAATTTCAGGTACACCTATAGATCTTTTGAACATGCCTAAGGGCTGTCCTTTCGCACCTAGATGCGATGCGGCTATGAAGATCTGCTTAAGAGAAAGAGCAGAGCGCATGCAGATTAACGATGATCATGCAGCTGGATGCTGGATGAACGTTAAGAAGATGATGGAAGGCGGTGAAAAAGCATGAGCCAGCAGAACACAGAGGCTAAGAACCTCGTAGAGATAAAGCACTTAAAAGAATACTTCAATGTTAATGTAGGGTTTTTCAAGTCCAGACCACTTAAGGCTGTTGACGATGTTTCTTTTACCATCAAAAAGGGAGAGACATTAGGACTTGTTGGTGAGTCAGGCTGTGGTAAGACCACAGTAGGACGTACAATCCTTAACCTTTACAAGCCAACAGATGGTGAGATTTGGTATGACGGTAAGCTCATTAAGACTAATGCAGATATTAAGGAGTTCCGTAAGAAGGCAACTATGGTATTCCAGGATCCATATTCATCACTTAATCCTAGAATGACCGTATCCGACATCATCGGCGAGCCTTTGGATGTACATAATCTCTATAAGTCCAAGGAGGAGAGAAGAGAGAGAATCCTTGAACTTATGAATTATGTAGGACTTAACTCAGAGCATGCATCACGTTATGCTCACGAGTTCTCAGGTGGACAGAGACAGCGTATCGGTATCGCAAGAAGTCTTGCTGTTAACCCTGAATTCATCGTTTGCGATGAGCCTGTATCAGCTCTGGATGTTTCAATTCAGGCCCAGGTTATCAACATGTTTGATGAGCTTCAGGATAAGCTTGGACTTACATATCTGTTCATCGCCCACGACCTTTTGGTTGTAAGACATATCAGTGACAGAATCGCTGTTATGTACCTTGGTAAGATGGTTGAGCTTGCGGATGCAAATGAGATCTACTCTAATCCGCTTCATCCTTATAGCAAATCTCTTTTGTCAGCAGTTCCTGTACCTGATCCTAAGGTTGCAAGAGCAAATAAGAGAATTGTTTTATCAGGCGATATTCCTAGCCCTCTTAATGCACCATCTGGATGCCCATTCAGAACCAGATGCCCACATGCTAAAGAGGATTGCGCACTCAGCATGCCTGAGTTTAAAGAGATCTCTAAGGGACATTTCGTAGCATGTCACCATGTAGAGGACGTTAACTGAATCAAAAATGAGATGACACAAGCCGACTTTTATTGCACTTTACAAATTTAGTGTAGTAAAATAGTAATGTATTATCGCATTTTGATATACAAAAAAACAATCATAATTAAGGAGGAACATTATGAAAAAGAAGTTAGTATCAGTAATTCTTGCTTCTGCTATGGTGCTTAGCCTTGTAGCTTGCTCAAAGAGCACACCAGACGCTGGAAGCGCAGGCGACAGCACACAGGCTTCTGATTCTAAGGAGCAGACAACATCTGATTCAAACACAGGATCAGATGCAGCAACATCTAACAAGGGCGTGATCAACGTATGTCTCGCATCAGAGCCAGCTACTCTTGATCCAGCACTTAACTCATCAGTTGATGGTGCTACACTTTGTGCACACCTTTTCTCTGGTCTTGCAAAATGGGGCCTTGCAGATGACGGATCACTTGAGATTCAGCCTGACTGCGTAACAGAGCTTACAGAGGGTGTTGAGAATGAGGACGGAACAGTTACTTATACTTACACACTTAGAGATGGCCTTACATGGTCTGATGGACAGCCTGTAACAGCTGGTGACTTCGTATTTGCATGGAATCGTGCAGCTGGAACAGATCTTGCAGCAGACTACGGTTACATGTTCGAAGTAATCGACGGATACGCTGAGATCTGGGAGACAGATGATTCTGGTAACTTCACAAACCCTGACGCACAGCTTAACGTAACAGCTGTTGATGACAAGACTATCGAAGTTACACTTGAGAACTCAGTAGCTTATTGGAATGAGCTTCTTGCTTTCCCTGCTTACTTCCCAGTACGTGAAGATGTTGTTTCTAATGAGAGCTGGGCAACAGACCCATCTACATATGTTAACAACGGTCCTTACACAATGACTGGTTGGGAGCACAACTCACTTATCACTCTTACAAAGAACGATTCTTATGTAGATGCTGATTCAGTTACAATGAATGAGATCAACTTCTACCTTTCAGATGATTCAAATAACATGCTTGCTAACTTTGAGAACGGCGACTGGCAGTTCATCGATGATGTTCCTACAAACGAGATCGCTTCTCTTAAGGAGACATATCCTACAGAGTTCGTAACAGCTGGTCAGCTTGGAACATACTATGTATGCTGGAATATCAACGAGGATCTTCTTCCTGCAGGAAGCTCACTTTCAGGAGCTGAGAAGGAAGCAGCTGAGGCTGAGATCCGTAACGCACTTGCACTTCTTATCGACAGAAACTACATTGTAGAAGATATCGCACAGGGCGGACAGGTTCCTGCTTCTTCATTCGTTGCTATGGGTCTTACAGATGCTGATGGATCACAGTTCTATGAGAACGCAGGTCCTGCAGGCTTCACAGGTTACTATGATGTAACTGCTGATGCTTACGAGGATAACTGGACAGCAGCTATCGAGACACTTAAGAAGTACTACACATATGATGAGTCAACAGGTCAGTTCTCTGACGTTCCTACACTTACATACCTCTACAATACATCAGAGGGACACAAAGCAATCGGTGAGGCTATTCAGGCTACATTCGCTGGTATCGGTATCACAATGAACCTTGAGAACCAGGAGTGGGCTACATTCCTTGAGACACGTAAAGCTGGTGACTATTCAGTAGCACGTAACGGATGGCTCGGTGACTTCAACGATCCTATTTCATTCCTTTCACTCTGGACATCAACATCAGGTAACAACGACGTTCAGTTTGGTAAGGGTGACAACGCTAATGTTAAGGCTTACTCAATCGACGTTACAGACCTTGGATATGACCTCAAGGTTGAGAACGGAACATGGGCTGAGACATACGATGCAGTAATCGGTCTTATTAACACATGTACAGATCCTGCAACACGTTATGAGCTTATGCACAGAGCAGAAGACCTTCTTATGTCAACAGGTGCTATCTGCCCAATCTACTACTACACAGACCTTTACATGATCGACGATTCAGTTAGCGGCTTCTATGCAAGCCCACTTGGATTCAAGTACTTCATGTCTTGCACAGTAGCAGAGTAATCCATTTATAAGATAATAATAGCCCCCGGGTCCGCGTGACCTGGGGGCTTTTGTATTTGTAAAAAGAACTATGAAATTAAACAAAATCCTCTCTCATAGGATTAAATATATCAAGTAAAATGCCTTCCTCAAGGCACACGCAGCCATGGGTTATGCCGTCTTTCTTTAACATTGTATCACCTGCTGTTACGATGTTCTTTTCATCTCCAATAGTAAATTCAAACTTGCCACTGACAACATAAGTTATCTGGGTATGAGGGTGAGAGTGGAGAGCACCGATGGCACCTTTCTTAAAGTGGTTTTCTACAACCATAAGCTCATCGGTATAGCTCTTTATAAATCTTGTGACACCTTCTCCAGCATTTTCCCCTTCAATATCTTTTCCAAATAACCATTTTTGATCTTTACAGGATTTCATAAAAATTCCTCCCATTTTATCATATTTAAGCCTTACAACCCCCATTATAAGGACATTTTTAATTTTGACTATAACTTTGCGCAAACATATTAAAATAATGCTATTTTTGATAAGAATGTCCGATTTTCCACTAGGGACCTGTGCTTTACAATTTAATCGTCGGGAGATACAAACCGACACAACAAATCATAAATGTGCAATCGCACAGTCTAATAGTTGGGAGGTTAAAATGAAAAGAAGACTATTTTCCATGTTACTTGCAGCTACAACTGCATTCTCAATCACAGCCTGCGGTCTGTCAGCTCCTTCAGAGGACGTTCTTGGTCAGTCAAGAGAGAATACTGAGACAACAACAGAAGCTACAGATTCTACACAGTCTACCGCTGATGCTACAGAGGCAGTAACACCTGCAGCAGATGCCATCACTCTTGTAATGGCAGAGGTTAACCCACTTGATACCATCGTTGGTATGACAGATACCAAGTTCAAGGAAGAGGTTGAGGCCAGATCAAACGGATCTATCATTATCGATCTTCAGGCAGGCGGTGTTCTTGGTTCAGAGAACGACGTACTTGATACAATGCTTGGTGGTGGCGGAACAATTGATATCTCAAGAATTTCTGCTTTCGCTCTTACAAGCTACGGCGGACAGAAGTCAATGCTCCTTTCACTTCCATATATCTTCACATCCCGTGATCATTTCTGGAACTTTGCAACATCTGATCTTGCTAAGGAATTCCTCAATGAGCCTTATGAGAACGGCACAGGCATCAGAGGTCTTTTCTATGGCGAGGAAGGTTTCCGTCATTTCTTCACATCCTATGAGATCAATGACATCAATGACCTTGCTGGCAAGAAGCTTCGTGTTTCTAACGACCCTATCATGAACGGTCTTGTTGAGAGCCTTGGTTCTTCTCCAACAGTTGTTTCATTCGGTGAGCTTTATTCAGCACTTCAGTCTGGTGTTGTTGATGGTGCAGAGCAGCCAATTGCTAACTACAAGTCTAATGCATTCCCAGAGGTTGCTCCTTACATGATCCTTGATGGACATACACTTGGTGCAATCCAGGTTGTTATCACAGATGAGGCTTGGAACAAGCTTACTCCTGAGCAGCAGCAGATCCTTGTTGAAGCAGGCGAAGCAGCTTCAGCTTACAACCGTGAGATCTCTGAGCAGAAGGAGAATGAAGTTCTCGAGCAGCTCAAGGCTGATGGCGTAACAATCATCGAAGTTGACGATATCACTCCTTGGCAGGAAGCAGTTAAGCCTGTAATCGAAGAGAATATCAAAGGTCTTGAGGACTACTATCAGCAGATCGTTGATATGAAGTAATAATATATACTCCGCTTAGAAAGGAAAATATAGATGAAATCTTTCTTCAAAGCGGTAGATAGTATCAAGCCTGCTTATGATGTAGTTTATAAGGCTGTACTGTTTGTTTGTAAACTCTTGCTGGTGGCGGATATTCTGATCACCAGCACGAGTGTACTTGGAAGGTACGTCTCTTTCGTTCCTGACCCCTCATGGAGTGAAGAAGTAGTACTTACACTTATGGCATACATGGCTGTTCTTTCGGCAGCTCTTGCAATCAGACGCGGTGCTCACATCAGAATGACAGCATTTGATAGTTATCTACCCAAAATTGTGATCAGAATCTTAGATCTTTTATCTGATATTGGTATCATGTGTCTTGCAGTGGTCATGATCACTGTTGGATGGCAGTACGCCGTTAAGATTGGCGGCGTAGGCTACTACACATCTCTTCCTAAATTATCAAGGTTTTGGCTTTATTTCCCAATTCCTATGGCTGGATTTGCCATGATGGTCTTTGAGCTTGAGGCAATCTACAACCATATAAAGAGCTTTTTTATAAAGGAGGAGAGTGAATTATGAGTGTTAATACTACAGCGATAGCAATCCTGCTTATAAGCTTCCTTGTGATGATCATCCTTAGATTCCACATAGCTTATGCAGTTGCTTTATCATCAATCCTTTGTCTCCTTTATCAGGGACTTCCACTGACAACAGTTTGTCAGCACATGGTTAAAGGTATCAATTCCTTTTCGCTTATGGCTGTTCCCTTCTTTATAACGATGGGATGTCTTATGGGAGAAGGAGGAATATCGGAAAAGCTCATCGCCCTTGCCAATGCCTGCGTAGGCTGGATGACCGGTGGAATGGCCATGGTTAACATCGTGGCATCATATTTCTTTGGTGGAATCTCCGGATCTGCTGCGGCAGATACAGCTTCCCTTGGAAGTATTCTTATTCCTATGATGGTTGATCAAGGTTATGACGATGACTTCTCAACAGCAGTAACCATCACATCTTCCTGCGAAGGACTTTTGGTTCCTCCAAGTCATAACATGGTAATCTATGCCATGAGTGCAGGTGGAATCTCAGTAGGAAGCCTTTTCCTTGCTGGATACATTCCAGGAGCATTACTTGCAATATCCCTTATGATCGGCTCTTACATTATTTCCAAGAAGCGCCACTATCCAGAGGGAGAGAAGTTTAATTTTAAAAACTTTGTTAAGCAGCTTGGTACTTCATTCTGGGCGCTGGCAGCAATCATTATAGTTGTTGTGGGCGTTGTAGGCGGAGCATTTACCGCTACAGAGTCAGCTGCCATAGCAGTTATTTATAGCCTTATTGTCAGCGTATTCATTTATAAAGGTCTTGATTGGAAGGGCGTTTGGAAGACTCTGGAACAGTGCGTTGATACACTTTCAATCGTTCTTATCCTCATAGCCACATCAAGCGTTTTTGGTTATTGCCTTACAACACTTCATGTACCTGATCTTGCAGCTAAGGCAATTATCGGAATCACTGACAACCCTTATGCGTTAGCTCTTTTGCTTAACCTGATCCTGCTGGTGCTTGGATGCATCATGGATATGGCGCCAATTATCCTTATTGCAACACCAATCCTTCTTCCTATTGCAACAGCCATTGGAATCAATCCGATCCAGTTCGGAATCATGCTTATTCTTAACTGTGGTATCGGTCTTCTCACACCTCCTGTAGGCGGCGTACTTTTCATCGGTTCTGCAGTTGGTAAGGTTAAGATGGAGAGAGTAGTAAAGGCAACCCTGCCATTCTATCTTTGCATGATCATTGTTTTACTTCTGATCACCTTTGTTCCAGCGATCAGTATGTTTTTACCTAACCTTTTTATGAAATAAGAATTCTTGGAGATAAGGTATGAAATATAAGTATATATGTGATGTAAAGGCTTTGGATCTTTGGAAAAAAGCTATGAAAAAGAACTACATATCAATCGTCGGAATAGTAAATATTGTATTTACCGTGGCAATGATTCTTTTGACTATCAGATTCTATGGCTCTACCAACGATTTTGTGAGATGTTTTCTGATACTAGGATGTATTTTGTTCCCCATTATACAACCTCTAAGTATTTATGGTATGAGCGTTAAACAGCTTGAAGATATGCCAAGGAACATGGAATTATCCTTTGATGATTGCGGAATGCACGTCTCTGTGGGACATAAAAGAGAAGACATCAGATGGAGGAGACTGACAGGCGCCATCAGATTACAGGATATGATTGTCATTATGTCCGACGACAAACATGGATATATGCTTACTAACAGAGTTTTAGGAAAAGACAAGGATGCGTTCTTTAACTTCCTCTGTGAAAAGATAAATGCCTGATTTCCATAGAAATAATAAGGAGGCAGCGTTATAATTATTGTCGAAACTATAGCGCTGCTTTCTTTTTGACATTATGAATAAATTACAAGATCTTTGGGAAACTCTAACAATTAAAAATAAAATACGAGTCTTTACAATAAGTGTTTTTGTGGCGCTATTTGTGGCACTTCTTATTGATGTATGGATCGTTAAGCTGTTCATGATAGATTTCAACGAGATCATGGAAACTAACTCCATGGCTGGAGAAATCGTTACCACCTTAAGTAAAGAGATAGAGATCTTTGATGATTACGTCAGAGATTCTGATTCTGTTGATAAAGAAATATGGCAGGAGACAGCAAGGCAAACCAGCAAAGCAATCTACGCTGTGCCCCTTTCCTATGGAAAGCTTGGAGATGAAAGATATGCCAAGCTCCAGTCTCTTAGAAGCGCCTATGAAGTTTACTGTAATGCAAGAGATAAGGTTATTGAGGACTCCTCTTCATCAGGACTTCACGTAGAAGAGGTCTATGATGTTTATGGCATGCAGAATTACTTATCTGCTTATGCCCAGGGCTTTGTGGATTCCATTATTCAGGAGGGTAATGCCAGATATAAGGCCCTTCTTCCTAAAGTAGTTAAGGTTCCGGTTATCGCTACGGTTCTTAGTATTATTCTATTTCTTTTTATCTTAAGGATATCCAGGATACTAAATAGAAGCGTAACCGCGCCGGTTGTTAAGCTGGCTACTGCATCCAGAAGAATTGCCAACAACGATTTCTTTATTGATGACGTTGTGGTTGATAATAAGGACGAACTGGGAGACATGGTATCGGCCTTTAACAAGATGAAATTCGCTACAAGCGAATATATCAAGGCTCTGGAAGAAAAGAGGGAAGTTCTTGATAAGCTTCATGCCCAGGAAATGGAAACTCTTGAGATAGAGAAGCAGATTGAAGCCATGAACCTGGAGCTTTTAAAGAGTCAAATCAATCCACATTTTCTTTTTAACACACTTAATGTAATTGCTGGAAATGCCAACCTTGAAGGGGCAGAGACCACGGAGCAGCTTATAGAAGCCCTTAGCTCTTTGTTTAGGTACAACCTTAAGACCCACGCCAAGGAAACCTATCTGTATCAGGAACTTAAGATTTCCAGAGACTACATGTACCTACAAAAAATGAGATTTGGCTCACGAGTTGAGTTTGAAATAGATTGCGAAGTAGACGAAAATAAGACTATTGTTCCAACCTTTGTATTTCAGCCCCTTTTGGAGAACGCCATTATTCATGGCCTTGCTCCTAAGGTGGAGGGCGGAAAGGTTACAATCCGCATAAGAAGAGATGAAGATAGGCTCCTGATCGATGTGGAGGATACGGGAGTTGGAATCGATAAGGATATTCTTACTAATATCAAAAAGCATTTGCAAAACGGGAGAGATGCCTTTGACAATACCGAGATTGTGGGCATTGGCCTTGGCAACATTAACAGAAGAATACGGGCAATGTATAAAGAGGGAAGCCTTGATATAAATGGCAATCAGTACGGGGGTACTACAGTTTCCATATGCATTCCCGCTAATGGGGTAGAGAACTAGTGGAAAAATTTAAAATTCTGGTGGCGGATGATGAGCCCATCGAAAGACAGGTCGTATATAAGAAGATACAGGATTTCTTTCCGGAGCAGGTGGAGGTCCATCTAGCAGAGAATGGCTTTCAGGCTGTTAAACTCTTTGAGGAAAAGAACTGTCAGATTGCAATTCTGGACATTGAAATGCCGGGCATGAATGGTCTTGAGGCTGCGTCTATCGTAAGAGACAGACATCCCGGTGCAGAGATTATTTTTTTGACAGCCTTTGACGAATTCAGCTATGCCAAAAGAGCTATTGAAGTAAAGGCACTGGATTATCTTCTTAAACCAGGCTCCAGTGAGGACCTTGTTAATGTCTTAGAGGAGGCCTTCAGGCTTTGCAACAAGAGCGACGCCCGCAGAAGCCAGGTTGTAGAGAAAAGTCTAAATGATTCCTATACAGAACCAAACGTCTTTGTGAAAAACGTCAAGGACTATATTGATGAGAACTACCATGAGGATATAGCGCTTCAGGATATAGCCGGAGTGTTTGGATATTCTGATGTTTATTTTTGCAAGCTCTTTAAGCAGAACTTTGGCAAGAATTTCATCACATATCTTAATGAATACAGAATGGACAAGGCTAAAAGACTTTTAGCAGATCCTCTTATCAACATCAAGGATGTCAGCATCAATGCAGGCTACCGTGATGCCAACTACTTTACCAGAGTGTTTAAACGCATGGTGGGCATGACTCCTAGTGAATACAGAAACGGAGTGATCAGTTAATGAACATTAGATGGAAGAGCATAATAGCTATAGCCAGCGTCTTTGCTCTTATTCTGGCTATAGTTATTGCCTTTGAGATAAATGAAAAGAAAAAAGAACCTGATCCTGAGTATGTATTTTTCTATGCAGAAAACCAGAGTGAGAACTATCCCACAACTCTTGGAGCCAACTATTTTGCTGATCTTGTCTATGAAAGAACAGGGGGCAGGATCAAGATCTTAGTTAAGTATGATGCTCAGCTTGGAAGTGAAAGTGAAGTTATCAAGCAGATGCGCTACGGCGGAATTGCCTTTGCAAGAGTATCTCTTTCTCAGCTTGCAGAGTATATCCCAGATATGAACGTGCTTCAGATGCCCTATATTTACAGTAGTTCTGAGCACATGTGGAGAGTTCTTGACGGTGAGATCGGAGATGAGTTCCTGGAGATGGCGGGGGACTATGGCCTTACAGGACTTTCCTGGTACGATGCCGGCGCCAGAAACTTTTACAGCACTAAGCCTATATATAAAGTAGAAGACTTGCAGGGAATGACCATACGAGTTCAGGAATCAGAGGTTATGGCTGATATGGTGGCAGCCCTTGGGGCCCACCCTGCTAAGATCGTGTACTCTGAAGTGTACTCTGCCTTTGAGCAGGGCCTTGTTGATGGCGCTGAGAATAACTGGCCATCCTACGAGTCCATGAAGCATTATAAGGTAGCTACTTATTATACTGTTGATGAGCATACAAGAGTTCCAGAGATCCAAATCTGTTCCAGCGTTGTGTGGGATATGCTCTCTGCAACTGACAGGGCCACCATCATGGAATGTGCCAAGGAATCTGCGTTATATGAGCGCAGACTCTGGGCAGAAAGGGAAAAGAGCTCAAGGCTTACTGCGGAACAAAATGGCATAACTGTTATCGAATTATCGTCAGAAGAAAAGCAGCGCTTCAGAGATGCCATGTCAGGTGTTTATAACAAGTATTGTAAAGGCCAGATGGATATCCTTGGAAAGATAATGAATTATTAAAAAGATTCATTGACCATGTAAGCTCATCGGAATATAATTGTCAGTGGTCAAAATTGACGTGATTTCGATTCACTTACTTGGAGGATATTATGGAAAACGAAAGATTGAAGCCTATGCTGTTTACGGCAATTAAGGGCTACAATGGCAAGCAGTTTGCATCTGATGTTGTGGCAGGTATCATCGTTGCTATCATAGCACTGCCTTTATCAATTGCTCTTGCGCTTGCATCAGGAGTAGGACCTCAGGAAGGTCTTTACACAGCTATCGTAGCTGGATTTATTATTTCTTTTCTCGGAGGATCAAGAGTTCAGATCGCCGGACCTACAGCTGCATTTGCAACTATCGTAGCTGGTATTGTTGCTACTAAGGGAATGGAAGGTCTTGCACTGGCTACCATTTTTGCAGGTATTCTTTTGATTCTTATGGGAGTCTTTAAGCTTGGCTCTCTTATCAAATTTATTCCTTATACTATTACAACAGGCTTCACTGCTGGTATTGCTGTTACCATTGCAATTGGTCAGGTCAAGGATTTCCTTGGACTTACATATCCTGCAGGTACAACTACTGTAGAGACAGTAGATAAGGTTGGAGCTATCGTTTCTAACATCGGAACTATCAATTACATGGCTTTAGTTGTTGGTCTTGTATGCCTTGCTATTCAGATCATCTGGCCTAAGATCAGCCAGAAGATCCCTGGTTCACTTATAGCTGTTATCGCTGGAATCCTTATGGTTAAGTTCCTTGGCCTTGACGTTAATACTATTGGTGATCTTTATGAGATCAGTGGCAAGCTCCCTACACCAACAATTCCAAGCTTTGATTTTAAGACTATACAGTCAATCGCAGGAGATGGCTTTACAATCGCTATCCTTGCTGCAATTGAATCTCTTTTATCCTGTGTTGTTGCAGACAGCATGATTGATTCCAAGCACAGATCCAACATGGAGCTTGTGGCGCAGGGTGTTGGTAATATCGGATCAGCTCTTTTTGGTGGTATTCCCGCTACAGGCGCTATCGCCCGTACAGCTGCAAACATCAAGAACGGCGGAAGAACACCTATCGCCGGTATGATCCACTCAGTATGCCTTGTTCTTGTACTTGTGGTTCTCATGCCATTTGCAGCCATGATCCCTATGCCAACTATTGCATCAATCCTCTTTATGGTTGCTTACAATATGTGCCAGTACAAGACCTTTGTACATCTTGTTAAGACAGCACCTAAGAGCGATATCATCGTTCTTGTTACTACATTTATTCTTACTGTAGTATTTGACCTTGTTGTAGCTATCGAGATCGGTATGGTTATTGCCTGCGTACTTTTCATGAAGCGTATGAGCGAAGAGTCAAGAGTTCGCGGCTGGAAGTACTACGATCCAGAGGATGATCCAGACGGCCCAGGACTTAAGAATATTCCTAAACATGTTCGTGTTTATGAGATCAGTGGTCCTATGTTCTTTGGTGATGCGGAGCAGATCGCAGAGATCAGCTTTAAGGACTTTACAAGAGCTCTTGTAATCCGTATGCGTGGTGTGCCAGCCATTGATGCAACAGCTATGCACTCCCTTGAGCAGCTCTATGAAAGATGTAAGAAGCACAACGTTCAACTTGTGTTCTCACACGTTAACGAGCAGCCAATGAACACCATGAAGAAGGACGGCTTTGTTGAGCTTGTAGGCGAAGAGAATTTCAAACCTCACATTGATGAGGCTCTTAAGAGAGCAGCAGAGATCTAAGCAGATGATTGTTTGATAGAACATATAGAAGCAGTTTGTAAATGGTAAAATCTACCATTTATGAACTGCTTTTTTTGTTAGTTTTTTAAAGATAATAAACGTTAAATCGTATTGTATTTAAGAGGGGATGAGACTACAATCAATGTATGATGTATACATTATACATCTACCGGGAGGGAGGGTTGTATGAAAAAAGCAATATCTATTCCTTATTATACGTCCACCATGGACATTCATGTTGATGAGGAAAATCTTAAGGCTGTGCTCACAGCCAAAATGCACGAGTTTAAAACTGATAAAACAGAATCTGAGCTGGTTATGGAAGCTTTGGAAAATCCTATTGGACAGGCTCCGTTAAAAGAGCTTGCTAAGGGAAAGAAAAAGGTTGTCATTGTAACCAGTGACCATACAAGAGCTGTGCCCAGTAAGATCACACTTCCATTGGAACTGGCTGAGATTAGAAAGGGAAGTCCTGATGCGGATATTACAATCCTAATCGCCACCGGACTTCACAGAGCTACTACAGAGGAAGAGCAGCGAAGGATGTTTGGCGACAACATAGTTGATAACGAGAAGATAGCTATTAACAATGCCTTTGAGCCTTCTGATTTTGCAGACATGGGAATTCTTCCATCTGGTGCAGAATTCCATGTTAACAAGCTGGCTACAGAATGTGACCTTCTTATCTGCGAAGGCTTTATTGAACCACACTTCTTTGCAGGCTTTTCAGGGGGACGAAAGAGTATCCTTCCTGGAATATGCTCTCAGGAAACAGTCAACATGAATCACTCATACAAGGCTATTTCCAGCCAGTATGCCAAGACAGGTGTCTTGGAGCACAATCCGATCCATGAAGATATGCTCTGTGCAGCCAAGAGAGTAAATGTTCAGTTTATACTTAACGTTGCTCTTAACGCTGAGAAGAAAGTAATTGCAGCCTGGGCAGGTGATCTGGAACAGGCCCATGCTCATGGCGTTGAATTCATAAGAGAGTGGTCCCAGTGCCCAAGTGTTACTGGAGACATTGTTGTTACAAGTAATGGTGGTTATCCTCTGGATCAGAACCTCTATCAGAGCCCTAAGGCAGTGGCAACAGCTGAGGCCTGTGCCGGAGAAGACGGTGTCATCATCATGTGCTGTAGCTGTGCTGATGGAATGGGCGGTACTCATTTTGAGAAGCTTATCCAGATGGGAACTCCGCAGGAAATCGATGAATATCTTTCCAAGATTCCACCTAAGGAGACCATACCAGAACAGTGGTGTCCACAGATTTATGCAAGGATCCTCAAGAAGCACAAGATGATTCTGGTAACAACCTATCTTGATCCAGAGACAGTAAAAAGATGCAACATGATTCCAGCAAAGACTCCGGATGAGGCCCTTGAAATGGCCTATGAAATAAAAGGAAGAGACGCCAGCGTAGTTGTGATTCCAGACGGAGTAAGTGTTCTAGCAGTTGCACCGCAGTAAAGGGGGAGAATCATGGGAGAGGTAAAGATAGCACTTAAGGTAAACGACCTTGATAACGTTGCGACTATATTTGCCGAGAATATTACAGATGGCACTGAAGTGGAAATCCGTGATAAGAAGGGCAATATGGAGCCTGTTAAGGTAATTGGAAATGTCCCTTATGGACATAAGATCGCAGTTAAAAGCATTTCTAAGGGAGAACAGATCATCAAATACGGCGAAGAAATCGGAGTGGCAACCAGTGATATCAAAACCGGTGAGTATGTTCACGTTCATAACTTAGACAGCATGAGAGGCAGAGGCGATCTTGAGAGAAAGGGGGAGCAGGCATGACAACGTGGAATGGTTATCGAAGAAAAGATGGATCTGTTGGTTCCAGAAACTTTGTGGCTGTAATTCCAGCAGTCACCTGCGCCAATGATGTTGCTAATGCTATTTGCAGAGAGGTTCAGGGCACTGTAACCTACATGCACCATCAGGGGTGCTGCCAGCTGCCACCAGATCTTGACAGGGTTACAGATACACTTATAAGTCTTGGTAAAAGTCCTAACGTAGGCGCTGTTCTTATTGTGAGCCTTGGCTGCGAAGGAACAGATCACGCAAGAATGTATGAAGAGCTGAAGGCTACGGGGAAGCCAACAGAGATAATACATATTCAGGCCCTTGGCGGAGTTTCAAAGGCAATTAGAGAAGGTACAGATATTGCAAGAAGACTTGTCATGGAAATATCTAGGCAGCAACGAGAACCTGCAGATGTATCCGAGATAGTAATGGCAATTAAGTGTGGAGCTTCAGATACCACCAGTGGAATGGCTTCTAACTGCGTAATAGGATATGTGGCAGATAAGCTTGTGGACCTTGGAGCAACAGTTATTTTTGGAGAGACCACGGAGTTTCTTGGAGGAGAACACCTCCTTGCAAAAAGAGCTGTCAACAAACAGGTAGCTGACAAGATCTACCAGATAGTAAATGAAATGGAGGAAAGAGCTAAGAGTATCGGCTGTGATATGAGAAGGGGACAGCCTACTCCTGGTAATATCGCTGGAGGCCTTTCCAGTATTGAGGAGAAGAGCCTTGGCGCCATTGTAAAGAGCGGAACAAGACCAATTCAGGGTGTTCTTGAATATCCGGAGCATGTTACAAACCAAAAGGGGCTTTGGATCAAGGATTCACCAGGAAGAGAGCCTGAGATCTTAACAGGCATGGCAGCAACAGGAGCACAGTTCATGTGTTTCTCAACTGGAAGAGGAGCTCCTCAGGGCTTCCCAAGCATGCCGGTTATCAAGATCTGCGGCAATCCTAATACCTACGAGAACATGAAGGACGATATGGACCTTAACGCTGGTCTTATCATAACGGGAGAAAAAACTATAGAACAGGTAGGGGAAGAGGCGTTTGATAAGCTTTTGCACGTACTGAACGGAGAGATGACCAAAAACGAGGCAATTCAGTATTTCAGTGCAATAGATATCCACTGTCTTGGACCTGTTATATAAACTATCAAAAAGTGAAAGGGGGTTTCATTTATGAATCCAGTAATTGCAATGCTAATCGGTATTGTAGTGATGATGGTTCTCATCATCTGCACACGTATCCATCCATTCCCTGCGATGATCGTGTCAGCCATCCTGATTGCTATCCTTTCCGGAGATTATCTTCTGACAGGAACAGGCAATGAAGGTGGAAATCTTTTATCTGTAGCTGTTAACACTGTTACAGGCGGTTTTGGTAGTACAATGACTTCCATTGGTATCGTTATTGGCTTTGGTACAATAATGGGTATCTTCATGGAAAAGACTGGTGCAGCAAAGAGAATGGCACTTTCAATCTTAAAGCTTGTTGGTGTTAAGAATGCTGACGTTGTTCTTGGTCTTACAGGTTTCGTAGTTTCTATTCCTGTATTCTGCGACAGCGGTTTCGTTATTCTTTCTTCTCTTGCAAAAGAGTTCTCAAGACTTACCAAGAAATCTATGGTATGGCTTGGTGGTATCCTTGGTATGGGCCTTTATATCACACACTTCATGGTTCCTCCAACACCAGGACCTCTTGCAGTTATCAGTACTTTCCAGGAGAACGGTATTGTTATCGACCTTGGAATGTTCATTTTAGCTGGTCTGTGCTTCTCAATTCCTCTGTTCATCTTCTCAGTATTTGTATTCCGCTGGTTCGGAAACAAGTATAAGGACAAATTCATCGTTCCTTCTGAGATCGACAGATCTAAGTACACAGAAGATCAGCTTAAGGTTCTTGACAGAATCGAAGCTAAGCTTAACTCAGGAAAAGACCTTGAGAATTCAGACTTCGCAGAGCTCCTTTCAACAGAGAAGCTCCCTGGAGCATTCATTTCCTTTACAATTCTCCTTCTTCCTGTAATCCTTATTCTTCTTAACACACTTGTTGGCCAGACATCACTTAAGGCTACAACACTTGGACAGATCGTGCAGTTCCTTGGAACACCAATTATTGCCCTTTTCATCTCTCTTTGCATTGGTGCATTCGGACTTGCTCATGATATGGACAAGAAGAAAGTCGTTGCTCTTATGGGTGAAGCTTGTAAGGACGCTGGTCCTATCGTATTCATCACAGCAGCTGGTGGAGCTCTTGGTGCAGTAGTTAAGGCTACTGGCGCAGCTCAGATCATGGCTGGTGGTATTGTGGCAGCTGGTATTCCAGCTATCTTAGTACCTCTTCTTATTGGTACTATCATGAGATTCCCACAGGGATCTGGAACTGTTGCTATGATCACAGGTTCAGCTATCGTTGCTCCTATGATGAGTACACTTGGAATCAATCCATATCTTGCAGCTCTTGCAGTCTGCTTGACAGCTATGATGCCTTCATTCCTTAACGACTCTTACTTCCACGTTGTTACTAACTTCTCAGGAATGGATATCAAGACATCACTTAAGACATGGACTATTTCAACTATTTTGATTCCTGTATTTGGATCAATTCTGATAGTAATTCTTAGTCTGTTTATCCACTAATTGTTGTATAATTAGGTGACTGAAAGCCGATCCAAATTCTCGGATTTGGGTCGGCTTTTTTAAAAAGGGGGACAGAAAAATGGCAGCAAAGAAAATTCAGGTAAATACAATAAGCCACCAGGTTTATTCAATAATAAAAAAGGGTATCGTTTCAGGAGAGTATGAGCCTGGATTCTGGCTTCAGGAAGTGGAGCTCGCCAAAGAATTAGGGGTTAGCAGAAGCCCTATTAGAGAGGCTCTTAAGCTTCTTGCTGCCGATGGCTTGGTAAAAGAAATACCTAATAAAGGAACCTTTGTAAGAGAGTTTAATGAGAAGGAAATAATTGAGGTGTATGAGATAAGAGAGCTTCTTGAATCCCACGCCATTCTTAATCTCCCTGCAAAGCTATCCAAAGAGCAGGTTGCCAAGTTTAAATCCTATAAAAAGGACTTTGAGAAATATCATAAAGAGGATGACCTGGATAGTTATATTCAGACAGACTCCAAGTTCCACAGATATATTATCGAATGCTGTGACAACAGTATTCTGATGGAGCTCTACAGTAAAGTCAGAAATATGAACATGTTATTTAGGATCTTTTCCTTATCAACCAAGAAGAGATTTGATGAGTCCCAGATTGAACATTCGGATATTATCGATAAGCTTATTAAAGGAGATTATAAGGGAGCTGAGATTATCAATAAGACTCATTTGACATATGCTAAGGACACAGCTTTAAAGCAGTTACAAAAAGAAAGTAAGACTAAGAAATAACGCATTTGCTATTTAAGAATATTGGAGGGGACTATGGGGATCAGAGAAGACGCAAAACTAATAATAGATGCTTCAATAAACAGCGCTATGCCTGACAATGCAGTTAAAAAGGCACTTAAACAAATTCCGGATTGCAAAGGAGATATGTATCTTGTGGCAATTGGAAAGGCAGCCTGGCAGATGGCTAAGGCAGCTTCCGATGAGCTTAAGGACAGGATCAAGGACGGAGTCTGCATTACCAAATATGAACATGTAAAGGGCGATATACAGGGCGTAAGGTGCTATGAAGCCGGACACCCGGTTCTTGATGATAATTCAGTAAGTGCCACCAGGGAAGCCCTTAAGATGGTCCAGAACTTAACTTCTGATGACCTGGTTATATTCCTTGTATCCGGCGGAGGATCAGCTCTTTTTGAAGACCCTCTTGTATCTCTATCAGAACTTCAGGATATCAACAAGCAGCTCCTTGCCAGCGGTGCAGATATTACTGAGATCAACACCATAAGAAAGAGATTATCTGGTGTTAAGGGCGGAAAGTTCGCTAAGCTCTGTGAACCAGCCAGAGTCTTTTCCATAATCCTTTCGGATATCATTGGAGATCCCCTTGATATGATTGCATCAGGCCCTGCATACCCTGATTCAGCCACCACAGAGGACGCCCTTGAGATAGTAAGACGCTATGACCTTAAGATCTCAGATCAGGTAAAAGAGCTAATAAATAAAGAAACACCCAAAAAGCTTGAGGGTGTTGATACCTGCGTAACAGGAAGTGTTAAGCAGCTCTGCGATGCAGCAGCCTGCAAATGCAAGGCCCTTGGCTATAAGCCAATAATCCTGACAGCAAGCCTTGACTGCGAAGCTAGAGAGGCTGGTAAGTTTATTTCTGCCATAGCAAGGGAGCATGCCTATGATGGAGAGAGCCTTGCTTATATTATGGGCGGTGAGACAGTAGTTCATCTAACCGGCAAGGGTCTTGGGGGCCGCAACCAGGAGATAGCTCTTTCTGCAGCTGAGGGTATCGGAGGATTACGTGAGGTATGCGTATTCTCTGTTGGAAGTGATGGAACCGACGGACCTACAGATGCTGCCGGCGGAATTGTTGACGGAGAAACCAAAGAGGCCCTTAAGCAGAAGGGAATCAATATCTTAGATGTTCTTGCAGATAACGATTCCTACAATGCACTTAAGCTTGTGGAGGGCCTTGTTATCACAGGTCCTACCGGCACCAATGTTAATGATGTGACGGTTCTCTTGATTAAATAAGTGAAAAACCACAGATTATGTATATTTGTTGTTGACCTGAGGTTATTAAGGCAGTTATAATCAATTTAATTTATAACACAAACCGAAGAGACGGAAGAAAAGTAAAAGGGGCACTCACAGAGAGTCTGGGTAGGTGGAAGCCAGGCAGAACGCTGATTTACAAATGGGCCGTTGAGGGCATAGCGAAAGGCTCTTAGCTTAGTAGTTTATGACGGTTGTGGCAGCCGTTACCTGCCAGGGATATGATGGTATCCTGCAGAGTGTGCGTATTTCGCAAATAGAGGTGGCAACACGGGTATAATAGATTACTCGCCCTCAGTAGAATTATTTCTACTGGGGGCTTTTTTGAGTGCTATTGCAGAGCCATGCAAAACTGATTATCTGAATGCTTGCGTGCAGATAATCAGTATTATATGGCGAGCTACACGAACGAGGAAATGTGAAGCATTTTCGAGTTTGTGTCTGCAATAGCATGTACAGAAGAGAAAAGGAGGCATGTATGATCCAAACATCATTAGAAGAAGTAAAAAAAATTGCAGACAGCGGCGATTACAGGCTTATTCCTGTGATCAGAGAGATTCTTTCTGATGTGGCAACTCCTGTTCAGGTCATGAAGAAGCTTAAGAATGTAAGTGACCACTGCTTTTTGCTTGAAAGCGTGGAGGACAACAGACAGTGGGGAAGATATTCCTTCCTTGGATATAACCCTTCCCTGGAGCTTTGTAGCCTTGGAAAAGAGCTGTATATCACAGATGAAAAGGGTAATACCACTAAGGTAGAAACCCAGAACCCTAGCACCTATATAAGGGAGCTTATTGATAAGAATAAATCACCAAAGCTTCCCGGAGCTCCAACCTTCACAGGAGGCCTTGTGGGCTATTTTTCCTATGATTACATGCAGTATGCTGAGCCTTCTCTTAACTTTAAAGCCAGCAATGAGAACGGCTTTAACGATATGGATCTTATGCTGTTTGATTCTCTTATCTGCTTTGATAACCTCAAGCAGAAGATTCTTCTTATCTCTAATGCCGGGGTTTCTGAGGGAACATTAGAAGAAGCTTATGATAAGGCAGTAAGTAAGATCAATGAAATGGAGGACATTATCTTAAACGGCCAGATGGCTGACATTCCAAAGGGCAAACTCTTAGGCGAGATAACTCCTACATTTACCAAGGAGGAGTACTGCCAGAAGGTTATGAAGACCAAGGAGCATATCGTAGAGGGAGATATTTTCCAGCTTGTATTATCCAATCCTATGGAGGCTGGATTTGAGGGAAGTCTTTTTGACACCTACAGAATCCTGCGCACAACTAATCCTTCTCCTTACATGTTCTATTTTTCTGGAGATACAGAGATTGCTGGAGCTTCACCAGAGACCCTGGTTAAGGTTATGGACGGCGAGATCAGGACCTTTCCTCTTGCTGGAACAAGACCAAGGGGCGAGACCTTAGAGCAGGACCTTGCCCTGGAAAAAGAGCTCCTGGCTGACGAGAAGGAAAAGGCAGAGCACAACATGCTTGTAGACCTTGGAAGAAACGATCTTGGTAAGCTCTCTGAGTTTGGCTCTGTGGAAGTAGAGAAATACATGGCTATTGAAAGATATTCCCATGTAATGCATATTGGCTCCTCTGTAAAGGGTAAGCTTTCTTCTAAGTATTCAGCTATAGATGCCATAGATGCGGTGCTTCCAGCAGGTACACTTTCTGGAGCTCCCAAGATAAGAGCCTGTCAGATAATCGATGAGCTGGAAGGAAAGAAGAGAGGCATTTACGGCGGAGCTATAGGCTACGTTGACTTTACAGGAAACCTTGATACCTGCATCGCCATCCGTCTTGCTTATAAGAAAAACGGCAAGGTCTTTGTAAGGAGCGGCGCTGGAATCGTGGCAGATTCTGTTCCGGAAAACGAGTTTACTGAGTGCATCAACAAGGCAAAGGCCGTGGTATTAGCAATTAAAGAATCCTGTGGACAGTCATAATAGTATTTAAGAGTAGGAGAAAAACAATGATCTTAATTATAGATAACTACGATAGCTTTACCTACAATTTGTATCAGTTTATAGGTTCCATCTACCCTGATATTAAGCCTATCCGAAACGACGCCATGACTGTGGAGGAGATAAGAGCTTTAAATCCTGCAGCTATAGTTCTTTCACCAGGACCAGGAAAGCCCTCTGATGCCGGCGTCTGCGAAGACGTGGTAAAAGAGCTGGGAAAAGAAATACCAATTCTTGGGGTATGCCTGGGACATCAGGCCATCTGCGAAGCCTTTGGAGGAACTGTTGCCCATGCCAAGGAGCTTATGCATGGCAAACAGTCTGTGGTTACCCTTTCTAAGGAGTCGGCTCTTTTTAAAGATATCCCTGAAAGGACTGAGGTTGCCAGATATCATTCGTTAGCTCTTTTACCAGAGACTCTTCCTGAGTGTCTTAAGGTTACAGCTAAGACTGATGATGGTGAGATAATGGCTGTTCAGCATAAGGAATATCCAATCTATGGCCTACAGTTCCATCCCGAATCCATCATGACAACTAATGGTATGGATATGATAAAAAACTTTGTAAAAAGTTTGTCTTGATGATAAAATACCTCTAGTTTTTTGACTGGAGGTTTTTTTATGCAGATTTTTAAACCCAGATCAATCCTTAAGATTGATGGCATGGAATGTGAAGTTCTGGGATATATTGAATATCGAGATGACAAGGAAAACTTTGATTATAGGTGGTACGACTACAGACTTAAGACCCCAAAGGGTGAGATGTGGCTTAGCGTCGATGATACCTACGAGGAGTACGTGTTATCCTGGCCTATCACACTTAAGAATGGTCAGGTGGGTCCTAAGTGGCACAAGGTTGATGAGGGAACTCAGGTTGTGTCTAGTGCTGTTGGCGATGTGGATGTAGATAGAGGAGAAAGAGCTGACTATGCAGAGTTTGAGGACGCCACCGAGGAATATACTCTTTCCCTTGAAATGTGGTCAGATGGTACTGAGGCTTCTCAAGGTGAGTACTACGACGAAAACGAGATAGAGTTTCTCGGGGTTAAGAAGATGACTGCTGGGGAGTTCTTAATGAAGTACTCCTGTTTAATAGCGTTATTGGCATTCTTTATTATATATGGGCTTACCAGTGTTTTTCAGAACTGGGATCTTACCCATACCAAGATTAAGGATTATGTTAGTAAGAATCAGTACTATGTCTATGAGACTTCCATAACTGGTTCCGGTAAGCAGAAGGCGGATGTATATCTTTATCTTGGAACAGCAGATGAGGAGCTGATCGCCAAGGATATTGTGAATGGAATTTATGGACATACCGAGGCTGTGTCTCAGAATGAAGAGGATGGTTCTGTTACGATCCTTACCAGCAATGAGTATTGTATTATCTATGTTCCTGAAGAGGGAGATGTGACAGGAGATGGCTATCCGGATGCCTATGTACAGGTTTCGTCCAGGAAATATGCCTATTCTTCAGAGAGTTCACCTTATCATTCCTCTGGAACAACAAGCTCCTGGTACAGGACATCCTATTACAGCTCAGGCTATAGCTCAGACGCTCACAGGTACACCAGCACACCTTCGGCATATAAGTCCTATGATGGCGTGGTTACCCATGATCTTGGAAATGGATATCTTGATGCATATTCAAGTAGTGTTCGTCAGTCCAGTAGAGCTGCCCGCAGCTCAGATGGTGGCGGCTTAAGTGGTGGTAAGTAATTATTTAGTTGTTAGTTGATCGAAAGAAGGAATTAAATTGGCAATACAGGTAGTATCGGATTTTTACGGATGTGACAGTGAAATCCTTGATGATGAAAAGAGAATATGTTCTATAGCCAAAGAGGCTATAGAGCAGGTTGGAGCTGAGATTGTAGAAGAGTGTGTTCACAAGTTTTCACCTATTGGAATTACTTATTTTGCAGTTATCAGTACCTCTCATTTTTCAATTCATACATGGCCGGAATACGGCTACGCTGCGGTTGATGTTTTTTCCTGCAGCGATTTCGTGGTGGAGGAGTTGACAGCTCTTTTGCAAAAGGCATTTAAGGCAGATAGAGTAGAAACACAAAAATTAAACAGGAAAGTAGGTAGGTGATCAAAAATGTCAGGAAAGTACAGATTACTAATGCTGACAACCCTGATCATCTCTGGCTGTTCTATGTGCTATGAGCTTATTATCAGCGCTGTCAGTTCATATCTGCTTGGTAATAGTACCATGCAGTATTCAACAACTATTGGATTTTATATGTGTGCTCTTGGTCTTGGGTCATATATTTCAAGATATTTTGGCAAAAAGCTTTTTAATATCTTTGTGATGATAGAGATCAGTATTGGAATAATTGGTGGCGTAAGTTCACTGGTTCTTTTTTTGTCAAATATTTATATTCAGGCCTATCCAGTGGTAATGTATCTTATCACGATTATGATAGGTACCCTTGCAGGGGCAGAGATTCCGATTCTTACAAGAATTATAGAAGAGGATGAGCAGAATCTTAAGATGACGCTTTCTTCAATCTTCAGCTTTGATTACGTGGGCGGTCTTGTGGGATCTATCGCTTTTCCTATACTTCTTTTACCTAAGCTTGGATACTTCGCCACATCATTTCTGTGCGGACTTATGAATATCCTTGCTGCAATAATGATCATTATCAAGTTTAGAGATAGGATTGAGAATTACAAGATTTACAGACTTGTCACCATAATAATTGCTATATTTATGATCCTTGGCATGATTTTTTCGGATAATATTTCTGACAGTATTGAGGGCGGTCTATACAGAGACAGAGTGGTTCTTATAGAGCAAACCCAGTATCAGAAAATTGTTATGACCAAGCACAAGGATGATACGAGACTGTTTATAGATGGCAATTGTCAGTTCTCTACTAAGGATGAGTACAGATATCATGAGGCTTTGGTTCACGTTCCTATGAGCAAGGTGGCAAATCGTGAAAATGTGCTTATTCTTGGAGGCGGAGATGGCATGGCTGTCAGAGAGGTTCTTAAGTACGATACCGTTAAGAACATTGACCTGGTGGACCTTGACGGCGAGATGATAAGGATCTGCAGTACCAACAAGAGTATTACTGAGATCAATGAGAATTCTCTTTTAAGCGACAGGCTCAATATCCATATTGAAGATGCCTATGAGTATCTGGAGAATAACAGCTCTTTATATGATCTCATTATCGTGGATCTCCCGGATCCAAACTCTGAGAGTCTTAATAAGCTCTATTCAAATGTGTTCTACAGACTTTGTAAGAGTGCTCTTAACGATGGAGGAGTGCTGGTGGTTCAGTCCACATCTCCATACTATGCAAGGGACGCCTTTTGGTGCATCAATAAGACTATTGCATCAGAGGGCATGAATGTAATGGCGTATCATCTGGAGGTCCCAGCCTTTGGTGATTGGGGCTTTAACATGGCATCTAAGGAAGAGTTTTCAGAAAGCTTTGATATTGGCGTTGAGACCAGGTTCCTTAGCGCTGATAATGTGGCAAGTTTATTTGCCTTTGGTAAGGATGAGATTACAGATAATGTGGAGATAAACAGGCTTACTAAGCCGGTTTTGATGGAATACTATAATAAGGCAGCGGATAACTGGAATTAATATCAGAGCGGATCTTGGTATTAGCTGTTGAAACTGATGTTGGAGAATAATTATGGCAAGTTATAGGTTGGAAGCCCTTTGGGACTGCGTATACTGTGGACATATAGGTAACCTTGGCCGTTATAGGCATTGCCCCTATTGCGGAAGTGCCAGAAATGAGGATGTAGCTTTTTATCCTCCTACGGACCGTAGCAGAGCAAATGCGATTAATCCAAGTGAGCATAAGATTTCATCAGGACCAGACTGGATGTGTGAATACTGCGGAGGCTATGCATCAAGCGATGCCTTGTATTGTCCGGGATGTGGTAGTAAAAGATCTGATGCCACCAGGAACTATGCAGATATACAGGAACAAAAAGAAATGGAAGAGTAATCGAAAATTACTCTTCTTTTTTTTATGTTTTTTTAATATATTAATAAGTTTATAGATATACTAAAATACGTTAATTTGTTGGATAATATAGGTGTTAGATTGCTGTTTTTGTGTACAAATTATACGGAGGAATCTATTATGTCTAATGAGGTAAAGCAGCCAAAGAAAGCTAATGCTCAGAAGAAGCCTGGCCAGAAGAGTATTAAGACCAGACTTATTTCTGTAATGCTTGCAGTTGCAGCAATTCCACTTATTGTTTCGCTTGTGATAAGTTATGTTTCATCTACAAATAAGGCTCTTGAAGATGCCGAGACTGCACTTAGCTGGCAGGCTAGATACATCGCAAGAGAGTTTTCTGCTGAAATTGAGAAAAACATTGAGATTATACAGGCAGTAGCAGACAACCCTACTACAATTGTGTATATGGAAGGAACTGCTGGCATTGAGGATCAGGTAATGATCTCCATGTGCCAGGCCTACGATAATATCATTGGTGATGGTAATGTTATTGCCGTAGCCAATACAGATGGTGATCAGGTAGCCAAGTCCAGTGGAGAGCTTACTAATGTAGCAGCAAGAGAGTATTTCCAGGAAGCACTTAAGGGAAATACATATATTTCTGACGTAATAGTAAGTACCACAACTGGTGCCAGACAGGTTACAATGTGTACACCTATTAAGGGATCAGATGGAACCGTAATTGGTACAGTTCAGAGAAACTACAATCTGGACGAACTCCATAATCTTCTTGCAGAAAAGACAGAGGATGCCTTTGTTGCTGATAGAAATAACATCATGGCAGCTCACGCTAAGATGGAGATCACAGCTGATCAGGAATATGACCTTACTGGTACTCCATACTGCGCTGGAGGTTCTGGAACAATTGTTGATAAGACAAGCTTTGATACTCCACTTATCATGTCCTATTATGAGGATAGCCTTACTGGATTTAAGATTGTTGTATCAACTGATTACAATAAGGCAATGTCATCAGCTAAGACCTCAGCTCTTATAACAATTATTGTTGGGGTTATCATGCTGATTGTAGCTATCGTTGTTTCATTCTTCATGGCTAAGAGCTTTACAGATCCTATCAAGGAAGTTAACGAGTCATTGGCTCAGCTGGCTGACGGTAGATTCTACACAATAGATAAATATACTAAACAAAAAGATGAATTCGGTGCAATGGTTAACAATACCAACACTGTTATTGGTAAGCTTTCTGAGATTGTTTCACATATTAAGGAGTCTTCAAATACTGTTGAAACTTCTTCTATGGAACTTTCAGATATGGCCAATCAGATTTCTCAGACAGCAGAAGATGTAGCTAATGCAGTTCAGGAGATTGCATCCGGAGCTACACAGCAGGCTGATGAGATCCAGTCAGCATCCGAGAACGTTGGATACATTGGAGATGCAGTTGTAGAGGTTCAGTCCTCAACAACAGATCTTGAAGGCCTTGCAGGAAGAATGCAGGAAGCATCAGAAGCATCCTCTGCATCACTTTCAAACCTTCAGGAATCAAGTAACGAGATGACTGGTAAGATTGATGAGATTTCCACTACGATTTCTGCTACACAGAATGCGGTTACTAATATCAATGATAAGGTTGAGGGTATTTCTTCAATCGCAACACAGACCAACCTCCTTTCACTTAATGCTTCTATCGAGGCTGCAAGAGCCGGTGAAGCAGGAAGAGGCTTCTCAGTAGTTGCTGAAGAAATCGGTAAGCTGGCTGAAGATTCTAAGAACATGGCTGACGAGATCCGTCAGGAGATGGATGTTCTTCTTGAGCAGTCCAAGGCAGCCGTTGAAGCAGCTGAGTCTATCAAGGATAGTAATATCAATCAGCAGGAGGCTCTTGGTGAGACTCTCCAGAGTGTTAACAGCATGCTTGAGGACATCGCATCAACAGTTGGTGGTGTTCAGAAGATTGCTACTGGCGCAGAGACTTGCGAGACTTCCAAGAATGCGGTTGTTGATACAATGAGTGCTCTTTCAGCTATTTCTGAAGAGAATGCAGCATCCTCCGAAGAGACAGGTGCATCAATGCAGGAGCTTTCCGCTACAGTTACAACTCTTGCTGGCTCCGCTAAGGGCCTCAAAGACGTTGCCGAGCAGCTCAACCAAGAGATGGCATTCTTCAAGTAATATTTCCTTCGAGTATATAATGCCACCGGAAGTACTAAGTGCTTCCGGTGGTTTTTTGTGGGGTTCTGGGAGGGCAGAGTCAGGCAACTGCCCTCCCAGAACCCTCACAAAAAATGCGGATGAGTATAGTTTACCTATGTGCAAAATCCACCTTATTTGACACAATTATTTGCTTCATTTTTGGCCTAGGATTGATATAATGGACTTTAGTTAGATTTATTGTAGCCAGGAGTTTGAAGAGTAATGTCGGAGGCTTATAAGGAATTAAGTTCAGTAATAGATATAGACATAGATGAGGATAGTGAAAAAGAAGTTAAGAAGTATATGATCGGAGCATGGATTATTAAGTTGATTGCTCTGGGCCTTCTTGTATTTATTCTCTTGTTTTTATTTGATTTTGTAGGACATATTTTTTCTCTATATTTAAAGGTTCTATATTTTAAGATGGGGTTAATAGTAAACGGTACTTTGGCCTTAGTGATTATATATTATGCATATAAGAGATACCGTCTTGGGAAGTTCTATGGTTACCTGACTAATGATTGCAATCCGGAAAAGTTTCTTTCTACGAATATGGCATTGTTTTCACATGCCTACAAGAAGAGGAATTTCTATCTGCATTTTGCGAATATAGTGACGGGGCTTCTTTTTGCAGGTAGAGTAGAGGATGCAGTCAAGGTTTTAGAGGTGATGAAGAAGTATTGTACTGATGGTACGGGGCAGTTGTTTTATGAGATTGCCAGCTGTGATGTAGCTCTTTTTAGGGAGGATCTTGAGGACCTTAAGGCTCATACGGATTGCCTTACAGAGTTTGCCAGAAGGGGCGCTGTTTCAAGTCACTTTATGAAGATTTATAAAGCTAAGACTACTTATTATCAGCTTGTCTTTGCCTATTCGGAAGGCAGGTTTGATGAGGTTAATTGGGGCATAGATGCTCTTTTTGAGCCGGCGAAGACTAATAATATCAGGGTAAAGAGGGCATATTACAAGTACAGGTGTTTATGTTCTCTTGGCTTTAATGACAAGGCAGAAGAGTGTAGAAAAGTTGTGTTGAGTCTAGGTGGAAGTACCTGGTATGCAAGGAGTCTTGCGGAAGCACAATGAAGCTAGTACATGTGACAAGAGATTAATGATAGAAGTTTTATTATTGAAATAGTGATATTTGAATTCAAATTATTTAGGAGAGGGTTATGAAGGGAATTTCTGGTTCGGTAAAGATTATTGGGGACGAATATGCAGCTGGTTACTGTTGCGGCTTGTCCATGGTAGATAATGGCACCGCAAGGCGCTTTAAGACCATGATGGATGAAGAGGATATGACTATCCTTGAAACTGAGGATGGGCTCACACTTAACGTAAGCCATACTAAGAGTGAGACTTCTGATGCCACCATCGTTGAGACCACGTTTATCAATGATTCAGAGAAGGATGTAACGCTGGAATATATGACATCCTTTATGCTTGAAGGTGTTGAGGCAGACAAGATCTACAGGATGCTGTCCTTCTGGAGTGCAGAGGGTAAGCTTAAGGTAGATAGCATCTACGACCTTAACATGGAAAAGAGCTGGGCTGGGCACGGTTGCAGGATTGAAAAGTTTGGAAATGTAGGCTCTATGCCTGTTAGAAAGTACTTCCCATTCCTTGCTCTTGAAAACAGTAAGACAGGGAAATTTACAGGTATCATGCTGTATGCTCCTAATTCCTGGCAGATAGAGCTTGTGGTAAGGAAGGAGAAGACTCTTACCGTTGCAGGCGGCATTGCTGACCGCGACTTTGGCCACTGGACCAAGAACATAGAAGGAGGTAGCTCTTTTACCGCGCCTAGGGCAATAGTGGCAGAGGGCGACTCACTTCTTGATGTATGCGACAAGCTGGTGAAGGCTACGGAAATTAATCCAAGCCCTGTGGATGATCATATGGGCATCACCTTTAACGAATACTGCACAACCTGGGGCAATCCTACAATTGGCAACCTTAAGAAAATCGCAGATAAGCTGGAGGGAAAGGGCATTCAGTACCTTGTAATGGACTCTGGCTGGTATCTGGAGGGAGACTCTCAGTGGTGGGAGAACCGAGGAGACTGGATCATCAACACCGACAGATTCCCTAATGGGTTAAAAGAGCTATCGGATTACGTCAGGGAAAAAGGCATGATTCCAGGTATCTGGTTCGAGCCAGAGGTGGTATCCTTCAAAGCCCACAACTACGAGGAGCAAAAGGAACACGTTCTTCACAGAGATGGAGTGCCTATCACTGTGGAAGGCTGCAGATTCTGGGATATGGAGGATCCATGGGTTAAGGACTTCCTTAAAGAGAAGGTTATCGATACCCTTAAGGACAACGGATTTGGCTATATCAAGGTTGATTACAACGATACTGTGGGAATTGGCTGCGATGGCGATGAGTCCTATGGCGAGAACCTTAGAAATAAGCTCGCTGGAACTCTTGAGTTCTTTAACAGAATGAGGGAGGAGATTCCTGAGCTCGTTATAGAGAACTGCTCAAGTGGCGGTCACAGACTTGAGGGCACATTCATGGAACATGCAACCATGGCTAGCTTTTCAGATGCTCATGAAACCAAGTCTTTGCCTATCATAGCTGCGAACCTTCAGAGAGTTGTAAGACCTGAGCAGAATCAGATCTGGTCCGTTATGCGTAAGGAGGATTCTGATGATAGGATCTTTTACTCAATGTGCGCCACATTCCTTGGAAGAATGGGCCTTAGCGGCGATATTTATGACCTTAGTGACCATCAGTGGAACTTAATTGATGAGGGTATTTCTTTTTACAATAAGGTGTCCCATATAATTAAGGATGGTAAGACCACAGTGCTGGAGGCTGATACAAAGAGCTATGCAGAGCCTACTGGAGGTCAGCTTGTTGTTAGAACCCTTGGAGATGAGAGTCTTGTGATCTATCACAGATTTGAAAACTCTGTTTCCATGGAGGAGTTTGCAAGGGTCAATAACCTTCAGATTCCTGAAGGAGTGGTTGATATTAAATATGGTGCTGCGGACCGTGATTTCTCCGCTATGGCAATGATAATTAAATAGATAAACTCAAGAATATCCTGATATTTTATCGTATCAGGATATTTTTTTGACTAAATACTGAATGTTAATTTTGCGATTTTCTTGATGATAATTAATATTAGGGCCATCTGAATAATAAAAAAATATTGTGAAAATACTATATGTGGTATAATTAATGTACAAGTCATACAAATAGAGGGGGACCTACGCATGAAGAAGATCTACGTACTGGACACCAACGTTTTGATTCAGGCACCTATTTCAATTAAGTGCTTCGATGATAACGAGGTCGTTCTTCCGCTGGTAGTCTTGGAGGAACTCGATGCCCACAAGAGAGATGAGGGTGAGCGAGGAGCCAATGTCAGAGAGGCAATAAGGCTTATCGAACAGCTTCGTGGCTCAGGAGATCTGGTTAAGGGCGTTAGCCTTGATAAGGGCGGCACCTTAAGGGTCGAGAAGAACTTCAAGGATGTTGAACTTCCTAAGGATCTGTCGGAGTACAAGTCCGATAATCGTATCCTTAAGGTATGTAAAGGTCTAAAGGACAGTAGTCAGGAGCAGGTTATTCTGGTCACCAAGGATATTCTGATGCGTGTCAAAGCGCAGATTCTTGGGGTTCAGGCTGAGGACTTCACTACTGAGCAGGTGGCAGGTCAGGGCGAGCAGTATAGCGGCCGTGTTGATGTATATGCCCCTGAAGAAATCTTTAAGGATTTCAAGAAAAAAGGTATTCCTGTTGATAAGGTTTACTGTTGTGACGAGGAGGGTAATCAGTACAGCCCAGAGCTGTATGAAAATGAGTTTGTTATTATCAGGGCTGATCAGTCCACCAACAAGACCCAGATGGGCCGTGTATGTGGTAAGGTGATCAAGAAGCTTGATTTTGAAAAGACACAGCCCTATGGTGTTAAGCCAAGAAATGCCGGTCAGTACTTCCTTCAGGAAGCACTTATGCAGCCAGCAGATGTGGCTCCACTGGTTATTGTAAAGGGTATGGCAGGAACTGCTAAGACATTCTATTCACTGGCTGTAGGCCTTGAGAAGCTGATCAACAGGCCAACCGGCGAGTATCGTAGGATCCTTGTGTGCAGACCTAACTCCCAGTTCGATGATGACATTGGATTTTTGCCAGGTGATGAGCAGGAGAAGATTTCTCCTCTTATGAGACCTATCATCGATAACCTTGAGCAGCTCATTGATTCCAATGAGGAAGAGCGCTACAAGGATGAAAAAGAGCTACAGGGTAAAACTGATGAGGTCTTTGACCGCGGTATTATCCAGTGCGAAGCTCTTAACTTCATTCGAGGAAGATCTATTCTTAAGACCTACCTTATTATTGATGAGGCTCAGAACATGACGCCTAATCAGGCAAAGGGTATCATCACCAGAGCAGGTAAGGACACCAAGATTATTCTTCTTGGAGATCCTAATCAGATCGACAGACCATTCCTTGATGAGCGTACCAATGGTCTTTCCTATGCTTCAGAGCGTATGAAGGGTAGTCCACTTGCTTGGCAGATCACTCTTTCTGCATCTGAGTGTGAGCGTAGTAAGCTTGCTATGGATGCCATCGGACGTATGAAGAGTAAGGAAGATCTCTGATCTAAGAGATTGGTAATTGAATGATCTTTGCATATAAGCTGTAAGATCAATAATTGAATAATATGATAAAAGAGCTGACTAAGAAATTTATACTTTCTTAGTCAGTTTTTTGTTTTATATATGCGTATTTTAATAAATGAAGAATTGTATAATGTAATTTTCATCATATAAATAGAAGATGCTTATTGACAATCATTTTCAAAAAAGATAACATAAAGTTAGCAAAGGCTAACATAAACATTCAAAAGTAATCGAGAAAAAATCTTTTATATTGTAAAAAAGATATTATTGACAAAAACTTTCAGTTAGAATAAACTAACATACGGTTAGCGAATACTAACCAATTATTTTTGCTTTTGAGTTAGCAATGGCTGACTGGTTTAGTTCTTTTAACAGTTGATGAAAGTGAAAGAGAGGGAGAATGATGCCTATTTCAATGGCCAACACCGGCACACTCGTGACAATTAAGAAAATTTCAGGTAATGATGAAGTAAGGCAGCATCTTGCTACACTGGGTTTTGTAGTAGGTGAGAAGGTTTCAGTTGTAAGCGAGAACTGTGGCAACATGATACTTAATGTTAAGGACAGCAGAATTGCTCTTGATAGAACACTTGCTAACAGAATTCTGGTGTAATTTCTTTTGCTCCGAATACTTATATCTGGGGCTTTGGAACTGATAACTGATAAGGAATTGCTATGCAATTTACTAAATAAAAAGGGAGAATATCAATGAAGACACTTCGAAATGTTGAAATTGGACAGACTGCAACAGTCAAGAAGTTACATGGGGAAGGCCCTACAAGACGTAGGATCATGGACATGGGACTTACAAAGGGCGCTGAAGTTTATGTTCGTAAGGTAGCACCTTTGGGAGATCCTATCGAGCTTACAGTTAGAGGCTATGAGCTTACTGTTCGTAAGGCTGATGCTGAATTTGTCGAGGTTGAGTAATCTATTTTTTTACCAGAGTGTAAGCAATAGCTAACACAACCAAGAAGCACTGATATGAGATGAAAAAGTATTTAATGAGGAATTTAGGAGGCAGAAATGGAAATCAAGATTGCTTTAGCAGGTAATCCAAATAGTGGTAAGACCACTTTGTTTAATGATCTGACAGGTAGCAGACAGTACGTTGGTAACTGGCCAGGCGTTACTGTTGAAAAGAAGGAAGGTAAGCTTAAGGGAGCTGAATATAAGGATGTTGTAATCCAGGATCTTCCAGGTATTTATTCCCTTTCACCATACACATTGGAAGAGGTGGTATCACGTACATATCTGGTTAACGAGAAACCAGACGCTATTATCAACATTGTAGATGGAACTAACATTGAGCGTAACCTCTATCTCACAACTCAGCTCCTTGAGCTTAACATCCCTATGATCATAGCTCTTAACATGATGGATCTTGTTCGTAAGAACGGAGATAAGATCAATGTGGCTGCTCTTTCTGAGGCTCTTGGATGTGAAGTTGTTGAGCTTTCAGCTCTTAAGGGCGAGGGAACTGATGCACTCATCAAGAAGGCAGTAGATGCTGCAAAGAGTGGTAAGGTTCATCAGAAAAAGGAAATGATCACAGGCGCTGCAGCTACAGCTGTTGCAGAGATTGAGAGTGTGCTTACCGGAGTATCAGATTCTAAATTCCTTCACTTTAACTCTGTTAAGGCTTTTGAGAGAGATGAGAAGGCTTTGGCTTCACTTAATCTTTCAGCAGATAAGAAGAGTAAGATCGAAGAGATCATTAAGAACTGTGAAAAAGAGCTTGATGATGACAGCGAATCAATCATTACAAATGAGAGATATAACTTTATTACTTCAGTAACTTCTAAGGCTGTTAAGAAGGGTAGAGCAAAGGGTGAGCTTTCTGTATCTGATAAGATTGATAAGATCGTTACTAACCGTATTCTTGGTCTTCCTATTTTTGCAGTTGTAATGTTCCTTATTTATGCGATTGCCATGGGTGGCTGGAGTGTTTCAATCGGTACTAGGGCTACTGACTTTACCAATGATGTTATCTTTGGCGAGTGGGTTCCAGGTCTTTTTGATTCTATTCTTGGTGTATTCGGTGTTGCAGAAGGAACAGTTCTTTATGGACTTATTCAGGATGGTATTGTAGCAGGTGTTGGAGCTGTAATTGGTTTCGTTCCTCAGATGCTGGTTCTTTTCCTTCTCCTTTCTATTCTTGAGGATATTGGATACATGGCTCGTGTAGCCTTCGTTATGGACCGTATCTTCCGTCAGTTTGGTCTTTCAGGTAAGTCTTTCATTCCTTGCCTTGTTGCTACAGGCTGCGGTGTTCCTGGTGTTATGGCAAGTAGAACTATCGAGAATGAGCGTGATCGTAAGATGACAATCATGACAACAACCTTCATGCCATGTGGAGCTAAGCTTCCTATCATCGGACTTATTGCAGGTGCTGTATTTGGTGGATCACCACTTATTGCTGCCAGCGCTTACTTCATTGGTATTGGTTCAATCATTCTTTCAGGTATCATCCTTAAGAAGTTTAAGGCCTTTGCAGGAATGCCAGCACCATTCGTTATGGAGCTTCCTGTTTACCACGTTCCTTCAGTTGCTGGTGTACTCCGTGCAACTTGGGAAAGAGGCTGGTCATTTATTAAGAGAGCTGGATCAGTTATCGTTGTTTCTTCAGTTATCATCTGGTTCTTATCTGCATTTGGTAATGTAAACGGACACTTCGGACTTGTAGATAATCTCTTTGAGGACGAGGCTATTGTTACAGACCAGTATGTAGCAGAGCTTGCTGATAAGATGGATATTTCAGAGGAAGATGTAAATTCTATGGATGCTTCGCTTCTCGCAGGTGTAGGTAATGCAGCATCATTCGTATTTAAGCCACTTGGATTTGGTAACTGGAAGGCTACAGTTGCTACAGTTACAGGACTTGTTGCTAAGGAAGAAGTAGTAGGAACATTCGGAGTTCTTTATAACTATGATGATCAGGACGGAGCTGATGAGCTTGGCGAAGAAGGAGATCAGATCTGGGATAGAGTCGCTGCAGACTATACACCAATCGCAGCCTTCGCATTCATGATTTTCAACCTCCTTTGTGCTCCATGCTTTGCAGCGATCGGTGCTATCAAGCGTGAGATGAATAACCGCAAGTGGACATGGGCTGCAATTGGTTACATGACAGGTTGGGCTTACGTTCTTGCACTTATCGTTTATAATATTGGTGGACTCATCGTTGGTGAAGTTACCTTTGGAGTTGGAACTGTAGTAGGTATTGTTCTTCTTGGAGCATTGTTATATCTTATTTTCAGAAAAGGATATCAGGCTACAGAAGCAGATGTAAATCCTAACTCAGTTAAGGCTACAGCTTAAGTATTAAAGCCTATTTGTTATATTGTTATTTTGTTTTATTTAGGAAAGGGGTGTTCAACATGTCATCTATTATCGGAAATGTTATAGTAATCGGAATCTTGGCAGTAATTCTTTTCTTTAGTGGAAGACATGCCTTCAAGATTTTTAGAAATGAGCTAAAGGGTGGCGGATGCTCCTGTTGTTCTGGAAATTGCAGTTGTGCTAGCTGTGGTTCTAAGAAGAAAAGCTGATGCAGTTTAACTGCTTAGATACAATGAATTCAAAATAAAAATAGGAGTCAGCAGGGATAAAAATCTTGCTGGCTCCTTTTAGATTTCCTTTTTATTTCTTCTCTTTCTTCATATCTGCGATGATTGCCAGAGTATAAGAGATATCATTAAGTGTCTGAGTCATGTTCTGAACCATGAGCTCCATCTTTACTGAATCAGGAATGTTTCCTTCCTTCATTCTTTCCTGCATTTCTGCAACCCTCTTTTGCTGCAAAGCTGTTACTTCTGAAACTCTACTCATTATCCACCCTCCTAATTATCAGAACTACGATATATAGAAATATCATATTCAGTTCAAATCTACATACTATTATAGGATGAATTTGGGCCTTATACATGGATTTAACCGTATTTTAATAGCATTTAATTTTTTTTTCATTTTGGTATGTCTGATACATTTTTTTACTTTGTAGATGGGCTAAGAGCAATATCTAGACTGTTCGCTGGATAGGTAGTGGCTAAAGAAGTCAAAAGGGTCAAAAGCTGGTCAAATGAAAAAGTAAATTCCACTTTACCTATGAAAAATGGTCTCTTTTGCGATTTTGAGGAATGATTTCATAAAATTGTGCTTTGAGACCTCTGAAAAACGTGATAAAATCGGTTCATCGTTTCTGTTTGTTGTATGGCAAACAGACGACTGGAGCAGTTTGAGAAAAATTAAATTCCACTCGTCTCGGGATGATTTTTGATGAAATTTGAGACATAAGTGGTCATCTGTCTGCTTACTATTTTTTATTTATTGATGAGAGCCGGTTTTAACATGACTGAGTCTGGGGAGACTTTTTGCTGTCCTGTTAGAGCCGGTATTCTTTTGTCTAAAAGCAGTTCAGCAAGGTCAAATGGAGTTGCTCCATTTAAGCTGTCTCTGGCTGTTGAATTGATGTGACTTGCCATAAGGTTGATGTCTTCCTGAGTGTACTTGTGCATGCTTCGACCTTTTGGAATGACATAGCGAATGTATTCATGGTTCTTCTCAAGTCTGGCCTTCTGGTTAGACACATAAGGATCGCAATAGAATACATAGGTGCGCTGCTTGCCATCTTCAGTCTTTTCTATATCCCAGGGGTTCTTGAATTCCGACCCGTTGTCGGTAAGAATCACAGGAAAGTATTTCTTGAAAAGGCGCGGCCCAAGTGTAGAGTAGAGCTCGTTGATAGCGTTCACGACACACTCCTGAGTACACCTTGGTAATAGGATAACAAGCATAAAACTGCAACTTCTAAACAGAAGAGTGAGCAGGCACTTTCCACTAGCCTGACCACCTTTAACGGTATCCATCTCGACAACATCGAGATCAGGATGATGCTCCATGAAGAACTCAAAGTCCTTGTATGTACGCTTGTTGCGGTATACCTGTTCTATGTTTTTTACTCTTGGTTCAGAGCGCTTCTTTCGCTTTTTATAACGAACTCTTCTGGGCAGATCAATGTTCCTTGCCTGGAAGACGCGTTGGTCGAAGTAGTTGTAAAGAGTACGTCTGCATACAGGTATCTCATCGGCATGCACAGCAAATATATGACTTAATGGCTGCCCGTTGAGAACCAGTGGAGAAACAAGATCGTTTAGCTGCTGCAATTCCTCAGGAGTGAGATTTATTCCTTTCCTTGAGTTGACCAGTTTCTTCTCATACTTTTCTTGTGCGGCCGTGGCAGAGTAGTAGGCTTTTTCTAAAGGACAATCTCTGTAATGATCGCAGGAATTGCACACAAATGGAGCCTTGGTTGGTTTATAACAAACATAGGGAATAAAGTACTTACAATACTTAGTTGGATCCATGCGGTAACAGTAACGACAAGCTTTGTTACATTTGCGGTACTTGTTGTCGCCACATACATCCCGTTCCCTACAGGTTTTGTAGTCCCAGCAAAGTCTGCATTTATCCCACCACTGATATGGGGATTCAATACTTCTGGATCTTTTAACTTCTTTTGAAATGGTAGTAGGATCCTTGTGCAGAACCTTTGCAATGGAATAAAAAGTAGAGCCTTGGTTAAGCTCCTGTTCTATATAAATCCTATCTGACAGTAACAGATGGGAGTGGTTACCTCTTATCGATTCACTCATAAGGAACTCCTTCCTGACAGACAGATGACCTTGAGTAGGATAAGAGATAAAAATGGCATGTGCAAGACTAACTTCTACATCGCCATGTTTTTGACCTGAAATAGCTGAATTTAAAATTTCACTCTACG
>NZ_JHWL01000019.1 GCF_000622085.1 Butyrivibrio proteoclasticus P6B7 | reverse complement strand
TCCCAAATATCTCCTCATCTATCTGTTCATATATCTCACTTACGAGACTACATCCAAGGTTCAGTACCCGTTTGTGCACCTCCTGTGACAGATCTGCTGTATCTCTTTCCCCATCAAGGAGCTCTTTTACAATTAATTCAATCTCTCTAATATCTTTCTGAATAAACTGTAGTATACTGTTGTACATGGAAAGCACCACCTTCTCTTAGATTATTTTCTCGCAAATCTAATCTTATCATGAAGATGATGCTTTCCCTTTTCTTATTTTTCCGAATCTTTATTTACTCTACTATCCAACTGTACAAAGGCTATCTGTCTAAGTAATGGAAATGTCATTCCTGTATCACTTTTTGCATTAGTGACTCTGTGAATGTAGCGACTGCTATCATGGCTTTTGAAGATATTAGGGCTTTCCTTCATCAGTACTACCAATACTACTCCGGGTACATTATCAAAGTTAACGGTCCCTTTTTGACCATTCTTAGCAGAATATTGGAGCATCAGCATTCTGGAAGTTAAAAGATCTGCTCTTTTGAAAATGAATTCTTGAGCAAGAGCCTGCATTTCTATGGTGGCAAGTTCGGAATCTGCCAACCATGCGCTGATATCGGTAATCAATTTTTTGGATTCGTAGTTTTCAAGTGGGATTTCATTGGTGCATGATTTATCTGCGATGAGATTAGCATTTTTCATGACACGCTGAACTAGAAAGTCAAATCGCTCCGGATGTAAATCTGGAGAAAGAACGTTTTTGGACATGATGTCACTAGTAAGTGGAATAAGCTTTTCGCCACGTTTTATAGATAATAGTAATTGCTTAATGTTGTCATTAAGAGGACTGTTCTTGATTGCCTCCTCAGTAAGGACTTTTGTTTTAGATGTATTCATTTTATTCCTTTCCTAAATAATATATATCCTGCGCAGGAAACTGGAATTATCGCTAGTACATGAAATGTGGCCGTTTACAGGCTTGTATTAGCGATTGCTCCGAGTGGAGCAGATGGGACATATATTAACATTAGGAAAGATGGAAGTAAAGCATCTTAAGGAAATCTTAAGAAGTTTATGCTATATCATTCTTTTATGATTTATCTTTTCGGTTATGTCGCCTAACCCTGTTAATGTGGCGTTCAAAGTCACCACTGTTTATGAGCTCGGAAAGGACGAGCTGATCAAGGGTTGGAACGGGACACTCATAAAAACCAATCTTTTCCTCAAATAGTGGGAGAAGATTAGTGGGAAGTACCATGTAAGCGCATCGAATGAAGCTACCAATTGTCCTGGTAAAAGTATTAACATAAATGACTCTTCCTTCAGTATCGATAGAAAAAAGCGTTTCTTCGGGTTTTCTACTTGGAGTGAATTCTGATTCGAAGTCGTCTTCAATGATATAACCGTCTGTCTTCTTGCTCCATTTAAGATACTCTCTTTTTTTGGAAGCAGAGGCTGTAACGCCAGATGGAAAGCTTCGGTATGGGGTAATGTGAAGGACATTCATGTGGCCAGCCCAAAGGTCTTTACTGTCAATTCCATCGTTGGTAAGTGGAAGAGATTCAAGTTTAGCTCCACCTGAAGCGTAAACCTTGGTGATTTTGGGGTAGGAGGGCGTTTCAATACCATATGTTATTTCACGACCAAAGGTCTGAACTATCAGTCCGTAAAGGTACTCTGCTCCTGCACCAACGATGATCTGCTTTGGAGTAACGGATATTCTGCGGCTCCTTCCAAGATATTCACAAAGGGCAGTACGAAGCTGCAACAGGCCTTTTTTATCAGATTTTTCCATGATGTAGGAATCGTATTCACTAAGGACACGGCGGACTGTCTTGGCGTAGATAGAATAGGAGAAGTCAATCTTCTGTGAATTGTTTTTCTTTTCACTTTTAACACGCACAATCGGCATAGTTACAGCAGGCGTATAGATATCCTTATCATCGAATATGACAAAGTACCCACTCTTTTCCCTGGTGGTTATATAGCCTTCCTCCATGAGGAGCTCATAGGCGTGTTCAACGGTAATGACGCTAACGCCCATGCTTTCAGCCATGACACGCTTTGAAGGGAGCTTACTACCTACGGTGTATCTGCCTGATATGATGTCCTCCCGGACTTGTTCATATATTGAAAGATATCGCTTTGTCTTTTCCATTGATTATCCCCTTATTTCAATCTGGTCATATAAAATATTCCAAAACTGATATTTTTAATGTCACCAGTTTGATGATATATTAACTTCAATGTTTAAGTCAATATACATAATTCCCACGGGAGGAGACTCACAATGAAAAAGAATCAGATCTTGAATATTTCTTATGCAGGCCTTATGGCGGCCCTTTGCTATGTAGGATATGCCATTTTCCCTGCTATTAACGCAAATGGAACTAAGGTACATATAGGCAACGCATTTGTTGTTCTTGGTGCATTATTACTTGGTGGTGTATACGGCGGACTTGCCGGAGCTGTTGGACTTACACTTGCAGATATTCTCACAGGATTTGCAGCATCTGCCCCCAGGACATTTATCTGTAAGCTGGTGATGGGCCTTGTGGTTGGGCTTATTGCTCATAAGATTGGTAAGATCTCACAGAGCCATGATAAGGCTAAGATTGCCAAATGGTCTGCTATAGCAACGGTGGGAGCACTGGCCTTTAACTGTGTATTTGAGCCATCTCTTAAATATGTATGGTTTACAATTCTTATTCCTGATGCAGAAAAGGCTGCAAAAGCCATCGATTCTCTCGTGGCAATTACAACCTATGCAACAGTAATAAATGCAGTGATCAATTCAGTGATCGCTATAGTTCTTTATAATGCTATTCGTCCAGCACTTAATAAAGCCGATATCCTCCCAATGGTACGTGCTAAAGAGGTTAAGAAGGCTGGTTGAATTATTTGCAGACTACAAAGCTCTGCGGCTTCATTGTCAGCTCTTTTCCATTGAGAGAGATATCTCCGATCTGGAAAAGGGCTGAAGCACTTTCTGGGAGACTTACGCGGGCTTCCTGGTCTGAAGGGTTGATGGCAACTATTAAAGAGCCGCGCTTATAAACAAATGGAAAGGCCTCCTTTTCGGCAAATATTACTTCAAAAGATCCATCGGCCTGAAGGTCAGTATACTGGTGACGAAGGGCGATAAGGCGCTTAACTTCGTTATAAAGTGAATTCTCGTCAGAAGCCTGATCATCTACAGTTGGAGCATCGGCTGCTGGATCAAGAGGAAGATAGAGGATATCCTCTGGAGCCTCTGAAAATCCCATGTTCTTGCTGTGATCCCACTGCATTGGAGTTCTTGATCCTGTTCTTGCAAAGCCACCTTCTTTGGTAGGAATCTCAAGATATCTCATTCCAATTTCATCCCCATAATAAATGAATGGAACACCTGGAAGAGTTAAAAACATAGCATATGCTATTTTAAGTTCATCGTAGCCCAGGGTTCTGCGAGCTCTTGGCGTGTCATGATTGCAGGTAAAAAAGCTAATATATCCATCGTCCTTGGTGTTGTCATATTTAGGAAGATAGTCATCCAGGAATCTGAAGATATCGCCGTGACCGTCTTTTTTAAGGAAACTGTGGTCACCACCTGGAGTTTCATTATCTCTTATAAGAGTGTTGTAGCCGTTTCCGTGATGGTCAAGATAAAAGTCACAGTGGAAGCCGCTTTTAAGAGACTGATATGGGTTACTCCATTCAGAAACCAGGGCTGCTTCCGGATAGTCCTTATCCATCATTTCTCTGATGTTCTTCCAAACAGCGCCAGTTGCTGATTTGTTCTCATCATCCTCTTTTACCAGAGAATCTGCCATATCTACTCTAAAGCCATCGCAGCCGTGGTCAAGCCAGAAGCGCATAATGTCCTTAAGGGCTTCTCTTGTGGCGATACAGTCAGGATGGTCTGGTGGAAGCTGCCAATCCTCGGTTCTGTTAAGAAAACCGTAGTTAAGAGCTGGCTGGCACTTGAAGAAGTTAAGCATATAGCAGCCGTCTCTGTCGGCCTCTCCACCTATATAAGGGTGCCCGCCAATGCCCTGGAATGCGCCGTTAGTCCAGACATATCTGTTGGAATACTCATTCTTTTCAGCTTTTTTACTTTCCTGGAACCATTTGTGTTCCTCAGAAGTATGACCAGGAACCAGATCAAGAAGTACCTTGATTCCTCTGTTGTGGGCTTCTCCAAAGAGTCTGTAAAGGTCCTGATTGGAACCGTATCTTGGTGCAACCTTTTTGTAATCTCTCACATCGTAGCCTGCATCCTTAAAAGGAGAGTCGTAGCAAGGATTGATCCAGAGGGCATTACAGCCAAGATCCTTGATATAATCAAGTTTTTCAATGATTCCGTTGATATCACCTATTCCGTCTTCATTGGTATCCTTGAAGCTCTGGGGATATATCTCATAAAAAACAGCATCTTTTAACCAGCTAGGCATTGGAAACCTCCATGAATTTAAAAATTTAGCGTCACCGGAAACGTTTCCGATGACGCTTTTATTATATATTATGAGAACCTTGGTGTAAATTAGAAAATCTTGGTAATTTCAGGAAGAACAGCCTTCATGTGGTCATCAGAAAGACCGAAGTCCATTTCCTTGTAGCTCCAGGCAGCTCTGCCGATACCGAATTTGTCGAAGCATTTGCAGATAGCCTGATACCACTTAAGGGAATCTTCTGCAGAAGCTAAGTTGATAACGCCGTATTCTCCGCAGTAGAGGGCTACATCACGCTCGTTGGCAACTCTTACAGCCTCTTCTACGTACTGCTCGAAATATTCGATTCCGATCTTCTTGGAAGGATCAAAGCCTGCCATATCGCCTGTGGTGTGATCAAGCTGCTCATCGTTGTATTTGATGTATTCGCCATAGGTGCAGTCGAATGGCATTCTGAAGCTTGTATCCATCTCTTTTATCCAGTGAGCGCCCTGATGTGTGAAGATAAGTGGTTCGTAGCAGTGGAAGTTGTAGACCACGTTGTCATCGTAAGGAGCCTCAAGATCTTTTAAGGCCTCGATACTGTTGTTGTAGTAGCCACCAACTAAGATCTTGATAGTAGGAGCGTACTTTCTTACACGCTGAATGCACTTCTTGGAAATGGCATTCCAGGTTTTGCAGTATTCCTTCTTGGTAACCTCATTGAGAAGCTCGAAGGCAACGGTGTCTTCATATTTACCAAAGCGCTGTGCGAACTGTTCCCAGAGCTTATAGAAGCGCTCCTGATAAGCTTCGTTGTCAAAAAAGCCTGATTCATTCTCGCCGCTGTCAAAACTGTAGCCAAAGGTCTTGTGAAGGTCAAGAACCATGTTAAGGCCGTTCTTACGGGACCAGTCAATGGCCTTCTGGATATAACCAAAGCCTTCCTCCTTGTATTCGCCTTCCTGAGTCTCTACAAGATCGTAGTCCACTGGAACTCTGATGTGGTCAGCACCCCAGCTCTTAATTACTTCAATATCTTTTTCTACTATAAAAGTATCGTATCTTTCCTTAGTGTGATTGCACTGGGAAAGCCAGCCACCCAGATTGATACCATGCATGTATCCCTTAAAATCTCTCATTTCATACATCTCCTTTTGTGATGGTTTATTGTCACTAGAGCCTATTCTAACACAGTACGCAGGCGTGCACTTACTGATTTTTGCTTATTTCTTTCGGATATTTGTTGTCGAATAAATTTACAATTGCTATATGAAATTTCGAAAAATGTGAGATAATATTACAAATATTTTAAGAAACTTGCAATTTATTTGAATTGTGTGTATAATAAGTACAGCAAATGAGTTATTAAGTTAATGAATTTGCCCCCCTTATTTCACGATGATACTCCTCTAGTTAGTCGTGAAAAACAATTAATATATTTCGCCAAAGCATTAAACCATATCAATGAGATTACGAAGCCAAGGAACGTAAGATGCCAACTTATGTTTAAGTAGTAAGACCCTCAGCGTTGATGTGGTTTTTTGCTGTATTTAATTAATTTATTTAACAATTATGCGAACTCGCGGATTTGACAGAAAACATATATAATGGTAGAGTTGCTTTGCCCGGGTGTGACCAGAGACAGGGATGTTTTCGGAGCCAATTAAAAGGGAATGAAGTGAGAATCTTCAGCAGTGCCGCTACTGTGATGGAAAAGAGCTATCTTTTCCCAGCCAGATACCTGCCCAGGTAATTTACAAACCACATTATTTCTTCGAGTCAAAGAAAGTGAGGAACATTATGAAAAAGAAGTTTTTATCCATGGTCATGGCTGTTGCTATGATCTCTAGTTTGGTTGTAGGTTGTGGTACCCAGAACCAGACAGAAACAACCACTGAGCCTGCTACAGAGGCTTCATCTGAGGTTGATGCAACATCTGACGCATCTACTGAAGAGGCATCACAGGAGGCAGAGACAGATCTTTCTACAGATCGCAGTGGTAATCCTATTACTCTCCCAGAAACAGTTGAAAACATTATTTCAATGGCACCATCAACAACCCAGATCCTTGTTGATCTCGGACTTGGTGACAAGATCGTAGCTTGCGATACATATTCATATGCTAGCTACAGCGAGTATCTTACAGCAGATATCCCACAGTTCGATATGATGGCTCCAGATCAGGAGCAGATCATTGCACTTGGCGCTGATGTTGTATTTACAACAGGTATGAGTGCAAGCCATGGTGAGGATGTGTTTGCTTCAGTTAAAGAGGCTGGTGTTTGTGTCTGCGATATTCCAAGTAGTGCAAGCTTAGCTGATATCATTGCAGATATCGAGTTCATCGGTGCTGTAGTTGGTAAAGAGGATGAGGCCAGTGCCATTTCTAACGAGATGAAGGCTACTATTGATGAGATCGTAGCTATTGCTTCTACTATTCCAGAGGAAGAGAAGAAGACAGTTCTTTATGAGATCTCAACACCAACAGCAGATTATCCTACAATCTATTCTTGCGGTGCTAATACATACATCAACGAGATGATTGAGACAATCGGTGCTACAAACGTAGCTGGTGATTCAACAGAGCAGTGGCCAGCTCTTACAGAAGAGGCTGCTGTTGCTATGGATCCTCAGGTTATCCTTACATCTGACACATATACACCAGACGTTGTAAATGTACTTCTTACAATGAGCGGCTGGGAGAACGTAGCAGCAATTAAGGATGGCGCAGTATTCCAGCTTGATGGAGATGCAATTAACCGTCCTAACCATCACGTAGTTAGTGCTATGATAGAGATGGCAAAAGACATTTATCCTGATTATTACAGTGACGTGGTTGATCCTTTTGAAGCAGATGACGCAGAGGAAGATAACGCAGCGTGAATAAAAGTACTCAGAGTTATAAAATCATAATAGGTTGTGCAATATCATTTGTTATTGTTCTATTATGCATGAGTCTTGGAAGTGTATCAGTTCCAGTTAAAGAAGGACTTTCAATAGTCTTTCACAAAATAACTGGAACTGTCATTCCAGAAACAATAGATAAGTCCTTGGTATCAATCTTATGGGAGATTAGGATGCCAAGGACTTTTACGGCTTTTTTTGTAGGTGCTGCCCTTTCATTAAGCGGTGTTGTAATGCAGTCTATTTTGCAGAATCCATTGGCTTCATCATATACAATGGGTGTTTCTGCCGGTGCTTCTTTAGGAGCTGCTATTGTAATCGTTATGGGAGTTTCCAGCACAGTCCTTGGCATTTTTACTCTTCCTGTAGTGGGATTCGCTGCGGGATTTTTGACAGTTCTTTTTGTTATCGGTGTATCCTCAAGGATTGATCACAACATGCAGAATCACACCATTATCCTCTTTGGTATGGTCTTTTCTCTGTTTGTTAATGCTATGCTGACGATCATCACTTCCCTTGCCAGTGAGCATGTTCAAAGGCTTGTATTCTGGCAGATGGGATCCTTTTCCGGAAGGAGATGGATACACAGCTTTATCGTGGCTGTATGTGTGCTGATCGGCATAGTTCTTTTGATGTTCTTGCACAGAGAACTGGATATTATGACCTTCGGCGATGAGCAGGCCATGAGTATTGGTGTAGATACAAGGAAGTCTAAGATAAGACTGCTTATAATCGCGTCCTTCCTGACAGGAGCAGCTGTGTGCTTTTCAGGCATTATTGGTTTTGTAGACCTGACTGTTCCTCATATTGTAAGGCGCATATTCGGATCAAGGCACAGATACGTACTTCCAATGTCTATGATCCTTGGGGGCGCATTTATGGCCCTTGCAGATATGATCTCAAGAACAATCCTTGCACCTAGAGAGATTCCAGTAGGTGCTGTGACAGCTCTGGTGGGAGCTCCATTCTTTTTATGGGTATATTTTCATGATACTAAAAAGTAAAGATCTTGTTTGTGGATATGGCAAAAAACCGAGTGTCAATCCAGTATTAAATAGAATATCGTTTGATATTGCAGAAGGCAGTAAAGTGGCTATTCTTGGAGCTAATGGCTCTGGTAAGACTACTTTGTTAAGGGCTATCGGCGGAATGCTTTCCTATGATGGAAGTCTTTCTCTTGATGAAAGGGAGGTTTCCTCCTATAAGAGAAAAGAGCTGTCTAGAATGGTGGCTATAATGACACAGCTTTCTTCTATCTATTTTTCTTATACTGTGGAAGAGACTGTAATGCTGGGCAGATATCTTTACACTGACAATATCTTTGGTATTCCAGATGCCAAAGACAGAGAGGTTGTGGAGAAGTGTCTTGTAAGAAATGGTCTTACTGATATAAGAGATAAGCAGATTGATGAGCTGTCAGGAGGCCAGAGACAGCGTGTGTTCCTGGCTAGAACCATGGCTCAGCAGACCCCGATACTTCTTTTGGATGAGCCTACTAACCATCTGGATCTTAAGTATCAGGCAGAGCTCATGGAGTATCTGATGGAATGGAGTAAGGAAAGCACCACTTTAGAGGATGGAAGAGTAGTAAAGAATACGCTTATTGGTGTATTTCACGATATAAATATGGCACTTAGTGTCTGCGATGAATTTATTGTTATGAAGGATGGCCAGATTATTGCCAATGGAGATAGGGCAAGCAGCCTTGGAAATAAAGAGCTTCAGGAGGCTTATGGTCTGGATGTGGAAAACTACATGAAGAAACAGCTGTCCTTGTGGAAATGACATAACAAAAATAGAGGGAAAATATTAGTGCAACATTATAAGGAGCTCAGTTGTATAATAGATAGAAACGTTATTTGGAGTTTTGAGAGGAGAGTTTTGATATGGGTGGACTTAGTGTAATTATTCTAATGTTTTTATTATTTGCTTTTTTAATCGCGTTAGCAGTGCTTGCAGGAATACTTATTGTTGCCACATTGGCCGGAGTAGGAGGCGGAATTTCACTTATCTTTGCAGGTAATAAGCTTGCAGAGAAAGGTAATCACCCTAATGCGACCCTGTTTTGCAGACTTGCATCTGTAACATTTCTCATTGTTGGAGCAACAGCGCTTCTTTTACTGATCGTGGGAATTGCAGTTCTGTTCTTCTGATATGGATTTTTATTGGTTTGATTTGAGGAAGAAGAGCCAGAGCTGGATTCCCCCAAAATGTAAACTGTATCGTTCCTACAAAATCAGGACTTGATAATTTAAGTAAAACAGTGTATGTTATAGGTGTCTGTATGACTGGCGGATAAGTGGGTAACCACATGGGAGTACGGATAATAATATTGAATGTCGACCGCCTGGGCAACCGCTTTTAGTGGAATGCTCAGGCGGTAAATTTTTTTCTAGGAGGATTTATGATCGAATTGACCAAAGAAATCTCTAAGACCACTTATCCAGGACGAGGCATTGTTATCGGTGTTTCAGAAGATGGCAAGTATGCAGTAACTGCTTACTTTATCATGGGCAGAAGCGAGAACTCAAGAAACAGAGTATTCGTAGAGGATGGCGAAGGCATCCGCACACAGGCCTTTGATCCAGCTAAACTTGAGGATCCAAGCCTTATCATCTACGCTCCAGTTCGCGTTCTTGGTAATTCTACAATCGTTACAAACGGCGATCAGACAGACACTATCTACGACCTTATGAAAGAGGGGCAGACCTTTGAGCAGGCTCTTAGAACAAGAGAGTTTGAGCCGGATGCTCCTAACTACACACCTAGAATTTCAGGTATCATGAATGTTCAGAATGGCAAATTTGATTTTGCTATGTCTATCTTAAAGAGTAATAATGGCGATCCATCATCATGCCAGAGATTTACTTATTCTTACGAGAATCCAAAGAGTGGCGAGGGTTACTTTATCCACACATATATGAAGGATGCTAATCCTCTTCCTAGCTACGAAGGAGAGCCTACACTTGTGAATATCGCTGGGGATATCGATACTTTCACAAACAACGTATGGAACGCACTTAATGAGGATAATAAGGTATCTCTTTTCACAAGATTTATCGAGATTGAGACTGGTAAGTACGAGGCAAGAATTGTTAACAAGAACCAGTAAGACGACCCAGGTATGAATTAATTGTTGGAAATAGTAGCTATAGACGGTGATAATAAGATATCACGTGATATTAAAAGGAGAAAAGGTATGAACGAGATAGAACTTAAATATGGATGTAACCCTAATCAGAAGCCATCCAGAGTATACATGGAAAATGGCGCAGACCTTCCAATCGAAGTATTAAATGGAAGACCTGGATATATCAACTTACTTGATGCCCTTAACGGATGGCAGCTTGTATCAGAGCTTAAGAAGGCAACAGGACTTCCAGCTGCTACTTCCTTTAAACACGTATCACCAGCAGGCGCAGCTGTAGGAACACCACTTACAGATATTGAGAAAAAGATCTATTGGGTAGAGGATCTTGGTGAGCTCACACCTCTTGCTAATGCCTATGCAAGAGCTCGTGGCGCAGACAGAATGTCTTCCTTTGGTGATTTCATTTCTCTTTCTGATGTTTGCGACGAGTGCACAGCAAGACTTGTAAAAAGAGAAGTTTCTGATGGTATCATTGCTCCTGGCTATACAGATGAGGCCCTTGAGATCCTTAAGGCTAAGAAGGGCGGTAACTACGCAGTAATCAAGATCGATGAGAATTATGTTCCAGAAGCAATTGAAAAGAAGCAGGTATTTGGCGTAACCTTCGAGCAGGGTCACAACTTTATTGAAATTGATGACAAGATGCTTACTAACATTGTTACAGATAACAAAGAGCTTCCTGAGTCAGCTAAGATCGATCTTATCATTGCTCTTATCACTCTTAAGTACACACAGTCCAACTCAGTTTGCTATGTAAAGGGCGGACAGGCAATCGGTATCGGCGCTGGTCAGCAGTCTCGTATCCACTGCACAAGACTTGCTGGTTCTAAGGCTGATAACTGGTTCCTTAGACAGGCTCCACAGGTTCTTAACCTTCCATTCCTTGACAGCATCAAGAGACCAGACAGAGACAACGCTATTGACCTTTACATCGGTGCTGATTACATGGACGTTCTTGCTGATGGCAAGTGGGAGCACATCTTTAAGGAGAAGCCAGCGGTGTTCACTGAGGCTGAAAAGAGAGCATGGCTTGATAAGAACACAGATGTAGCCCTTGGCTCAGACGCGTTCTTCCCATTTGGCGATAATATTGAAAGAGCTTATAAGAGCGGCGTTAAGTATGTGGCTCAGCCAGGTGGATCAGTTCGTGACGACAACGTTATTGAGGCAGCTAACAGCCATGACATGGTAATGGCATTTACAGGACTTAGACTTTTCCATCACTAATTAAAATACGACAAATAAAATTTCTATTAAACAATATGCATCCACGTGGTTTATCGGCATTACATGTTATAATGTATGTACAACTGTAAATTTAATGTGGGTGCATATTATTGTTCACGGAAAATGGCGCTTTTTTTACAATTGAAGAAAAAGACCAGCTAGATGAACTTACAGGATTACAAAGTCTTACAGGTTTGTTATCCCATCTTCAGGGACACGGCCGGTTTGCAGCAACCAAGGACACTGTGGTTGTTTATTTGAATGTCATGAATTTCAAACTCTTTAACCAGAACTTCGGCTTTTCTGGCGGTAATGAGTTCTTAAAGAGCCTGGCCTTAGAGATAAAAGCAATCTTTTCTGATGAGCTTGCGGCAAGAGCAGGCGGAGATCAGTTCATAATTCTTTCCAACACTATCAAAGAAGATGAAATACAGGTTAAGTTTGACCAGCTTAAGAGGAGCCTTATCAAATACGATAAGGGTCTTAAAATGCGCCTTAAAGCTGGTGTCTACAAGGCTGATGGCAATGAAGAGGACGCCGTTGTTATGGTGGACAGAGCCAAGATCGCCTGTGACGTGATCATCCATGTTTACGATAAGGACATTAACTACTACAGCGAAGAGCTTAACAAAGAGAATGAGCTTAGACAGTACGTTATAGATGAATTTGAAGAAGCCTTTAAACAGAAATACTTCAAGGTTTATTATCAGAGAGAAGTTAGGGCACTTACAGGAAAAGTCTGTGGATACGAGGCTCTTGCAAGATGGATAGATCCTAAGCATGGAATGATATCACCTGCTATTTTTGTAGAGGTGCTGGAAGATGTTCACCTTATTCACAAGCTTGATCTTTATATCATTGATCAGGTTTGTCAGGATATCCGAATTGATATGTCCTTTAAGATGGCAGTGGAGCCTATTTCTGTAAATCTTTCAAGACTTGATTTTGAGCTCTGTGACATCTTATCAGAGATAGATAAGATAAGGGAAAAGTATGAGATTCCAGCTAATCTTCTCAATATCGAAATAACTGAAAGTGCCGTTGCATCAGGAGAACAATATATTAGTGACCATATTACCCGCTTTAGAGAAGCAGGATACCAGGTTTGGATGGACGATTTCGGGGCAGGCTATAGCTCTTTTAACAACCTTAAGACCTATAACTTTGATATGCTCAAGATCGACATGAACTTCCTGAGGGACTTCGAGACCAATAAAAGAGCTAAGGTCATTCTCTCAACCATAGTAAATATGGCCAAGGAACTGGGCATGCACACATTGGCAGAGGGTGTAGAAACCCAGGAACAGTATGATTTCCTTAGAAGAATCGGCTGTGAAAGACTTCAGGGATATCTGTTTGGAAAACCTAAGCCAACAGATCACTTTACCCTTGAAGGCGATTACTCATTTGATGTATGTGAAGACTTTAAGTATAACCAGTATTACGATCGGATAGGTGAGATTAATGTCCTTGGAAGTGTACCTCTTAGAGAGAAGAAGATGGAGGTGCTTAATAACCTTCCTATAGCTATTATCGAAACAACACCGGAGGCAATGACTTTCCTCTATGCTAATAATGCTTACGTGAACTTTATGAGCTCCCTTGGAATCACAGGCGTTGACGAGGCAAATAAGAGAAATTCCAACAACGAGATTCCGGAAGTTATCAAGCTTCGTGAGGTCATGGATAAGGCAGAGAAGTCCTATGATAAAAGAGCTGAAACGGATATTATTACAAGTGGCAGTGTGATAAACACCAAGGTTCGCTTTATTGATAGAATGGGAGATAGGGCAGCCTACGCTCTTGTTTCAAGAAATGTCACTCTCCATGGAGAAGCCAGAGCTTCTGATAACATCAATGTTGCCATGGCTCATGTGTTTAATCAGTATTTCCGCGTCGATCTCTATGACGAGGATGGCACAGTTGAAAATATCTTCCTTAACTCTGATCAGCTGGCGGTGGCTGACCTTGAAAGTGATGCCGTAAAGGCGGTAGAGATCTACTCCAACATGTATATACATCCGGAAGATAAGGAGAGATTCAGGGAATTCTACCGTATTCCAACAGTCAGAGACAGGATTGCCAAGATAAAAAGAGATTACGTGGTTGACTATTTCCACTCAGGAATTCCTGGGGACGGTGGCCGACTTCAGATGTACATGATTCTGCCTTTCTATTATAATGACAGATGGAAGTATATTTCCCTTTGTAGATATGCCGACGAGATCAGTAACGACATTATCTACGGAAAATCATGATAATGGGGCGGATTTGGAATGTTAAGGTTTTGTTTTGGGGCATCTGGTGCAGGAAAGAGTACACTTTTGTACCAGGAAATTATAAAAAGAAGTATAGAAGAGCCTGGACGTGATTTTTATATCATAGTTCCAGACCAGTTTACCATGCAGACCCAGAAGGATGTAGTAAGAATGCACCCTTCTCATGCCATAATGAACATTGATGTATTGAGCTTTGGCAGGCTTTGTCACAGAATCTTTGACGAAACAGGCCTTGGCTCTTTTTCTGTGCTTGATGACGTGGGCAAAAGTCTTGTCTTAAGGCGTGTTTCCGATATCCTCGGAGACAGACTTCCTATAATCGGCTCCAATATGCATAAACCAGGCTATATCGACGAAGTTAAGTCCACAATTTCTGAATTCATGCAGTACGGAATTGGAGATGAGGAGCTGGCTGCCCTTGAGGAAAAGAGCTATGAAAAGGGGGCACTTAACTCCAAAATCAAGGATCTTAGACTTCTCTACAGTGAATTTCTTAAATATATCGACGGCAAATTCATAACAACAGAGGAAAAGCTGGACGTTCTTTGTAAAGTCCTTCCTAAATCAGGGCTTATCAAGGACAGTATCATTGTATTTGACGGTTTCACTGGCTTTACCCCTATCCAGTACAGAGTAATTGAAAATCTCCTTGCCCTTTGCAAAGAGGTGGTGGTTTCTCTGACCATTTCTCCAGAGGAGGACCCAGAGGGCCCAGTGGAGGATCAGGAGCTGTTCATGCTCACCAAGAAAACAGTCAGAGACCTTGAAAAGCTGCAGTACAATTTAGAAAGCGATATATACGGGAAAGTGGGCTCCCTGCCTGACTTTGAAGTATGGAGGAGCTCTTTTGCCAAGGAGAGAAGCGACATATTCATAAAGGAGACTCCGGTAAAGAGACTAGAGGGCAATAAGTCCCTGGCCTTTCTTGAGGAGAACCTCTTTAGATATAACAAAAAGAGCTATGAAGGGGATGACCTTAACATCGCCCTCTACACATCCCAGACCCCGCTTGAGGAGGTAAGACAGACCTTTATCAAGATATCAGAGCTGATAAACTCTGGAGAATGCGCCTTTAGGGACATTGCCATAGTGTGCGGTTCATTGGACAGCTACAGTGATATTGTGGAAAAAGAAGCAGAGAAATTCGATATACCGGTCTACATCGACCAGAACACCAAGCTGGTGCTGAATCCCTTTGTGGAGTTCATCACAAGTGCCATCAATATCGTTATTACTAACTACAAGTACGAGGATGTGTTCCACTATATGCGAAGCGGCATGACTTCCTTTGACAGGGAGGATGTGGATTATCTTGAGAACTACGTCAGAGCCCTTGGAATAAGCGGCAAGAACCAGTGGGAGGACAGATTCTCAAGGCGCATGCCAAGGCATTTTAAACCAAGGAAGAATGCTGATAATCTGGCGGAGTACGAGATAGCCCTTATGGCGAAGCTTGAGAACATGAGAAGTGTCATAAGCGCTAATCTTGCGCCCTTATTTGATGTTAAAGAGGGAACGGTAAAAGAGATTGCTACAGCCCTTATGAAGGTTATAGAGGACAACGATTCAGAGAATAAGCTCCTTTCCTATCAGAAGTACTTTGAGGATAGGGGAGACCTTAAGAGAAGTAGAGAATATGGCCAGATCTACGGCAAGATCATGGGCCTTTTGCAGCAGATGATGGATCTTATTGGAGATGACAAGATTGATATCACAGAGTTCAGGGATATTCTAAATGCCGGCTTTGGCGAGATCGAAGTGGGCACGATTCCTCAGGATGTGGACAGGATTATCGTTGGTGACATTGAGAGAACAAGGCTTAAGGAGATCAAGAACCTGTTCTTTATCGGTGTTAATGACGGAGCAATACCTTCAAATGCAGGTAGTGGCGGCATTTTGTCGGACATCGACAGGCAGTTCCTCTTAGACCTTGATACAGGAGTAGAATTGGCGCCAACTCCTAGACAGCAGATGTATATTCAGAGACTCTATCTTTATATGAACCTGACAAAGCCTACCAACAGGCTTTACCTGTCATGCTCAGAGCTTGATCAGGAGGGAAAGAGTTTAAGACCAGCCTATCTGATTCCTAAACTTCTAATGATGTTCAAGGACCTTAAGGTGGAAAGACCAGAGGATGGGGATTTCTTAAGTCAGAACGTCAGGGTTCTTGATAGCTGCGACAATCTGGCAGTAATGCTGCGTAAATACACAGAAGGAACCCTTCCGGAAGAAGACACCACATCCTTCATGACTCTTTATAAGGTTTTACAGGAAGAGAAGGGGGATGAACTTCTTGATGCTTTGACTGATGCGGCTTTCAAGCATTATACCGATAAGCCAATAGCCAAGGGAGTTGCGGAGGCTCTGTACGGCGTAATCCTTGAAAACTCTGTAAGTCGTCTTGAGAGGTTTGCTTCCTGCTGCTATGCACACTTTATAAGCTACGGACTTAACCTGGAGGAAAGATCTGATTATGACTTTGACGTATCGGATCTTGGAAATGTATTCCATGAAGTTTTGGAAAGATATACTTCAGAGATCATAAAGAGGAAGATTGACTGGAGAACCTTGCCACAGCAGCAATCTGACGAAATGTTAAATCAGATTTTAACAAGCGTGGTGGATGGGTATGGAGATACCATTTTAAGGAGTAGTGCCCGCAATCAGTTCATGGTTGAACGCATCAGGAGAATCCTTTCAAGGACCGTAGAAACCCTTAAATACCAGGTTTCCAAGGGACGCTTTAACCCGGAATATTTGGAAATGGACTTTTCTGAAGCTGGAAATCTTGATGAGATCAACATAGATCTTTCTGCCGATGAAAAGGATAAAATAACACGCAGTATGAAATTAAGGGGCAGAATTGACCGAATTGATCTATACAAAGATGATGATAATGTGTACGTCAAAGTAATAGACTTTAAGTCCGGCAAACATAGATTTAATGTGGCTTCTCTCTATTATGGACTTCAGCTTCAGTTGGTTATGTATATGGATGTTGCCATAGCCACGGAAAAGAAATTATCCGGAAATAAGAATGTGGTTCCCGCTGCAATTTTGTATTACCACGTGGATGACCCTGTGGTTGCTGGAAAGGGAGACCTTCATCCAGAAGAGATCAATGAAATGATCAAACAGGAGCTACGAATGACCGGTCTGGTTAACGAAGATCAGGCTATTATCCAGATGCTGGATGAGGGCTTAACAGCTAAGTCCGACGTAATTCCGGTAGAGCTTAAGAAGGATGGAACCTTAAGTAGCAGATCTCAGACAGCGTCAAGGTCAGACTACGACAAGATTTCAGCCTATGTACATAAGAAGATCAAGGAATTTGGCAATAGGATCCTTGATGGTGATATAGCTGTAAACCCTTATGAAATGGGAACTCACGGCTCATGTACCTATTGTCAGTACAGATCAATATGTGGATATGATGAGAAGATTCCGGGCTTTAACAAGAGAAAGCTTGATATTTCAGATCAGGATGCAATGGAGATCATAAGAAATGGCGGTTAAATTCACTAAAGAACAGCAGTCAGTAATTGACTCGCGTAAACAGAATATACTTGTATCTGCAGCTGCTGGCTCCGGTAAGACAGCGGTCCTTGTAGAGAGAATAATCCAGATGATCAGTGAGAATGTGGATATTGACCATCTTCTTGTGGTGACCTTCACTAAGGCCGCGGCTTCACAGATGAAGGAGAAGATCACTTTAGCTATACAGGATAAGCTTTTAGAGGACCCTGACAACAAACACCTGCAGAAACAGGAGACTCTGGTCCACAATGCCCAGATAACCACCATAGATTCCTTCTGTCAGTACATTATTAAGAACAATTTTAATTCAATCGGTCTGGACCCGTCCTTTAGGGTTGGAGACGAAGGTGAGTTCAGACTCCTTCAGGAAGATGTCATGAACGAGCTTTTGGAAGCAGAGTACGAAAAGGCCAAAACCGGAGAGAATGACGATTTCCTTTATACCATGGAGTACTTTGGCACAGGCAGCAACGACAAGAAGGTAGCGGAGTACATCTATCAGCTCTTTAGATTCTCTATGAGTATGCCCTGGCCTGAGGACTGGATTAATGAAAGATCCAGAGACTATAGTCTGGAAGGCGCTGATTTTGAACAGCTTTACTGGGTGAAGGCCTGTGTAAGTGACACCATAAGGAAACTTAAGGATTGCTTTAATAAGCTGGAGAACGCAGAGAAAATCTGCTGTGAGCCAGATGGACCATACATGTATGGAGACCTGATCGAAAAGGAAAAGGATATGATTGAAGCTCTTTTATCCCTTAATTCCTACGACCAGCTCTTTGACAGGATAAGAAGTATTTCTTTTGACAGGCTGCCCACCAAGAAGGACGACAGCGTTAACCCTTCCAAGAGGGAGTATGCCAAGAATTTAAGGACCACAGTTAAGGATGAAATCAAGGACCTCATTGAGACCTACTATGCCCTTCCAAGTGATGTGATCATTGATCAGATGGTCCTTTGCGACAGGGCTGTTAAGGAGCTTTGTAATCTTACTATCAAGTTTAAAAGAGCTTTCGAAGACAAGAAAAAGGAGATGAGACTCATCGACTTTTCTGATATGGAGCACTATGCACTTAACATACTGGTAAATCACCCTTCAGAAGAGGAATGTCAGGGGCTTTCTAGCCAGGAAATCATGGAAAAGTGCACTCCATCCAGTGTGGCCCTTGAATATAGGGATTTCTTTAAAGAAGTATTAATAGATGAGTATCAGGACAGTAATAACGTGCAGGAGCTTATTTTGAAGGCTATTTCCGGCGAGGACGTGGAGCGTTCAGAAAGGTTCATGGTAGGCGACGTTAAGCAGAGTATTTACAAGTTCCGTCTGGCCCGCCCGGAGATCTTCATGGATAAGCTGGTGAGCTTTAATAAGGACCCTGATTCCAAGGATAGGCGAATCGACCTTCATATGAACTTTAGAAGTAGGAAGGAGGTCCTTGAGGGCACCAACTACATCTTCGAGAAGATTATGGATACTGACTTAGGAAGCGTAGCCTACGATGAGGATGCAAGGCTTGTTACGGGCGCAACCTATGAGGAGCCTGCCTTTGACATGTCACCGGAACTTCTCCTTGTGGAGGCTGAGGGTGATAGTGAGGAACTATCTGATTACACAGCCAAGGAGAAAGAAGCCCTTGTTATAGCCGGCAAGATCGCTGAGCTTCGCCATAAGAACCCAGACCTTAAGTACAAAGATATAGTTATCCTTTTAAGGGCAAATACAGGCTGGGATGACGTGTTTAAGAAGATTCTGGGTAAACAGGGCATTCCTGCCTATATAGAGTCCAAATCGGGCTATTATGAGGCTTTTGAGGTGGATTTCATAGTTAACCTTCTTAGCATCATTGATAACCCTATGCAGGACATTCCTCTGGTTGCCATTATGCACTCCTTCATCGGAGGCTTTGACGACGAAGAGCTGGCTAGGATCAGGATCGCCATCAATCAGGATGAATCTATCCTTAAGGTTGAGCCCTTCTACGCCTGCCTTAAGAAGGTGGATTTAGACGAAGACCTGGTGGATAAAAGAGATAAATTCGTAGCCTTTGTGGATAACCTGCGACAGATGTCCACCTACACCTCAGTTCACGGCATTATCCAGTATGTGATACAGGAGACAGGCTTTGATGCCTATGTTGCCGCTATGCCAGGAGGAGAGCAGAGAAAGGCAAACCTTGACCTTCTTCTTAACAAGGCTCTGTCCTTTGAAAAGTCCAGTTTCAAAGGCCTTTTCCACTTTGTAAGATATATCGAGCATGTAAAATTCATTCAGGTGGACCAGGGAGAAGCTGGCACCATTGATGAAAACGCCGATGTTGTCCGCATTATGAGTATCCATAAGAGTAAAGGACTTGAGTTCCCTGTGGTTTTCGTGGCAGGTCTTTCCAAAGGCTTTAACAAGATGGACACCCAGGGCGACCTTATTACAGATATGGACCTTGGAATAGGTGTAAGGTGCATAGACAGTAAGCTTCGCGTTAAGTATGACACCCTGAAGCGCCTGATCATCGCAGACAAGATGGTGATGGACTGCCTGGGAGAGGAGCTGAGAGTCCTCTACGTTGCCCTTACAAGAGCCAAGGAGAAGCTCTACCTTACCGCCTGCTTTAAGGACGTGGCCACCACTGTTGACAAGGCCCTTAAGGAGATAGCCCTTATTGCCGCTAATACCGTGCTTCCTTACTCCATAAGGTCAGGTGCCCACTCATATTTAGATCTTTTACTGCCATCTCTTATGCGCCACCCAAATTTTGGCAAGCTGGTAAAAGAGCTATCTATAGACGGCACAGATTACGAGAAATACAAGGATAGGGCAGAGACTGTTCCAGCCTTTGATTTTGACTTTTATGACGATAACAAGATCCTGACTATGGAGCTTAAGAAGGCTACAGCCGGGCAGTTGCGCAGGGCTGACCTTACGGACCACATAGATGGCAGAGTTGATCCAGAGCTTAAGGAAAGGCTCAAGGAAAAGTTCAGCGCTAAATACCCTTATGATAATCTCCAGGGACTCTTTACCAAGACCACCGTTTCGGAGCTTAAAAAACAGGCCCTTGAGGAAGAGGGAGAGCATTTTACCGCAGAAATAGTGGATTTTGCAGGTGATAGGGAAAAGCCAGACTACGAGCCATCTGGCAGACTTTCTGGCCCTGAGAGAGGTACCGCATACCACAGAGTCATGGAGCTTTTGGATGAAAAGATCTACGGAAATCCAAATGTGACCGTGACCCAGGTCCGCGACTGGATCAAGGAAAAGGCAGACGAGAAGGTTATTCCAGAGGAATACTACGACTCAATCTACGCCAAGGATATTATTACCTTCCTGTCCACAGACCTTGGAAAGCGTATGGGACAAGCTCTTTTAACTGGAAATCTCATGAGAGAGAAGCCTTTCATGATGGGAGTATCTGCCAGGGATCTTAACGAGAAGTTCCCAGAGGATGAGATGGTGCTGGTTCAGGGCATCATCGACGCCTGGTTCCTTGAAGGGGATGATATCGTCCTCATGGACTACAAGACCGACAAAGTCAAAGAGGACAAGGAACTCATAGACCGCTACAAAGTCCAGCTGGACTACTACAAAAAGGCTCTTGAATCCGCTACACAAAAAAAGGTAAAGGAAGTATACATCTACTCCTTTACCCTTGGAAAAGAGATTAAACTAGCGCCGTAGACCATCACCGGCGGAATCTAAAGGAACAGGCTCCATCCCAGAGCGGACGCCAGCCAATTCTGTTTTGCGATGTAAGAGAGTGCTGCTAATTTATGGCATTCCAAAAGTGGTTCTTAATCCTGCTTGCGAATTAACATGTTTGAGGTTTGTCTCCTGGATTTTACGGCAGGTGATTTTAATCTCGTTCGCCTACCAAAAAGGTGCGCATTTTCTCAGATGCTCCGCAGACTTTTATTTATTACGCATGCTGCACGATAAACTTGCAGGGCGGATTATATTACATGGCAATTGGAGCTATGCTCCATAGGCAAAAAATAAATGAGAATTTCCAAGCTCAGAGAGTTTGAAAATTCTCATTTTTCTTTTGCCACAATGCCCGCTTGGGCGGGCTTGCCATGTAATATAATCATTAACGCCCTGCTTCAGACAATCGTTCGCATGCGCCTTAAAGTCTGCTTTGGAGCATTAGAAAATGGGCACTTTTTGCTCACACTCACGAGTATTAAAACACCCTGCCGCAAAATCCAGGAGCCAAACCGAGTTTTAATTCGCAGGATTAAGAACCGCTTTTGGAATGCCATAAATATCAGTGCTCGAACCATCGCAAAACAGAATTGGCTGGCGTCCGCTCTGGGATGGAGCCTGGCTTATATATCTTAAAGGGTGATGGTCAGGCTGCGTTTACGGCTTTTTTGGAGCTGGATTCGTTGGCCTGAACTTTTATCTGCTTAAGGACAGTGGTTGTTGATGGAACGAGGACGATGACCAGTGTGATGACTGCTTCGATTCCGATGTAGGAAATGTTGTAGAGCAGTGAATATACAAGGGGTGACTGGCCTTCAGGGGCGTAGCTTCCAAAGAAGATGACGCCGGATAATACTGAGAAGAAGTATCTGCCAAGGATGCCGGCAAGATAGCCCTTTACCATGCCATGTTTCTTGTTGTAGAAGAAGCCTGCGATTCCGAGAGCACCAAAGGCTAAAATGTAGTCGCAAAGAAGCTGTGGAACGCTAATGATGTATGGATCCACAATGAGCTGAAGGAAACCATAGCCAAGAGCTGAGCTGATGCCTACTCGTGGGCCATAGAGGTATCCGATGTATGTAATGATGAACATGCTAAGTGGAGTTACTGAACCGCCCATAGGAGCCTTCAAGAGCTTAATATTTGACAGAATAAAGGCAAGAGCGATGCAGAGCGCTGAATATGTAAGCTGCTTAACACTGAGCTTTGATTTGTTGTCCTTGTTGGTAAAAAAGCTTGCCATGAGAAGTGCAAGCACCATGATGATCACAATGGCGGTATTACCTGCTGTTGTCAGGCTATAAGTGGTTTCCCCGTCGTATACCACTTTTTCTAAAAATAAATCCATAAAAAAGCCTCCCTCTTGTATGCCAAGGGGAGGATAGTCTTAGTCGCGTGTTCGCTACGCCTATGGTGAACAGGTAGAATCTACTATCCACGCAGAACATAACGAAAATGTGCTTTCCTACGCCGGCATTAACCGGATCAGGTAATAAGGGTTAGACGCAAAGTTGCGTACACTCTCAGCTGGGCTCCCCTAGCATTATTGTTTAATTCTTTAATTATTTAACTCCATAGAGCACTATTTGTCAATGAATAACTTCAGTTACATAGTCCTGATACGTGGAGTAGAACTTGGCATTAAGATATATCTTAAGCTCAACTCCCTCAGGAAGATATTCAGTGTTCTCAATCTTGCAGCTCTCATTTAACAGATTTAAAAGAGATCCTTCGCTGTAGGGAAGTAGCATCTTGCAGAGAGTATCATTCTCTGACAATTTCTTTTCCATAAGCTCGATGAGGGCATCAAGACTGTCCTTATCCTTGGCGCATACATAGATGCGGTCATCCATGCTGCGGGGAACCTCCATTACAAGCTGGTTGTTCTCCTCTTGTTCCTTCTGAACCATGTCGGACTTGTTAAATACATAGATTACAGGCACGTCTCCGGCACCAATCTCAGCCAGAGTCTCCTTGGTAACCTCCATGTGATGCCTGTATTCAGGATCAGAGAAGTCGATGACCTGAAGTAGGAGATCTGCGTACTTGGCCTCCTCAAGAGTAGAGCGGAAGGCCTTTACAAGACCGTGGGGGAGATTGCTGATAAATCCTACGGTATCTGTTAAAAGAAATGGCTTATGAGAGGGAGGTGCTATCTTCCTGACACTGGTATCCAGTGTGGCAAAGAGCATATTCTTCTCAAGAACCGTCTTTTCCTCTAAAGAATCTGAGCCATAAAGTTTAATGAGGCTGTTGAGGATGGTGGATTTACCTGCGTTGGTATAACCCACAAGGGAGATACTGTGGAGCTTGGAATTAAGCCTTTTGCTCCTTTGGGTATTTCGCTCCTTCTCAACACCTTCAAGCTCTCTTCTTAGCTCAGCCATGCGGTGTTCAATGCGTCTTCTGTCAAGTTCCAGCTTCTTTTCACCGGCACCCTTGTTGGAAAGTCTGCCGCTGCCGCCGCCCTGACGGGAAAGAGATGTACCCATTCCCACAAGTCTTGGAAGCATGTACTGAAGCTGAGCATACTCAACCTGTAGCCTTGATTCTCTTGTCTTAGCTCTTTTAGCAAAGATCTGTAAGATGAGGCCTGTTCTGTCCATAACCTCAGTATCAAGAGCCTTCTCCAGGTTCCTGACCTGCATAGGAGACAGGGTGTCCTCAAAGATAACCACGTCTGCGTCAAACATCTCAACGGCAGCCTTAACTTCCTCTACCTTACCAGAGCCAATATAGGTGCTTCTGTCAGGGGAGGGGAGAGCCTGGGTAAGTGTATTTACCACAGCAATGTCCAGAGCCTTTGTAAGCTCTTTTAACTCCGCCATTGACCTTTCAAATGCATCTGTATCGTTATCTGTATTTAAACCTACTAAAACAGCCTTTGCGCTGTATTCTTCCTGTGAATTTTCATAATATGTGTTTTTCATGTAAGCCTCCCTTAGATGTGTGTTGATGTGAATACCTGGCCTATGTGGAAAAGGGGACTGTACCTGACCTGCTACAAAGAAAAAGGGAAGCTAAAAAATAGCTTCCCGAATCTAATCAAATTACAGTAACCAAATTCCGTTCTTGGTTGCCTCTTCTACCATTTCTTCTGGCCAGATGGAGCACTGAACCTCTCCAATGTGAGCCTTTCTTAAGAAGAACATGCAGATACGAGACTGACCAATACCGCCTCCAATTGTGTATGGAAGCTCTTTGTCAAGGATCGCCTTCTGGAATGGGAGCTGTGCTCTGTCTTCGCAGCCAGCCTTCTTAAGCTGAGATGCAAGAGAATCCTCGTCTACACGGATACCCATACTTGAAAGCTCAAGAGCGATATCAAGAACAGGGTAGTACACGATAATATCGGCATTGAGGGCCCAATCATCATAGTCTGGAGCTCTTCCGTCGTGCTTGTCACCTGATGCAAGCTCATCACCGATCTGCATGATACATACAGCGCCCTTAGCCTTGGCGATGTAGTACTCACGCTCCTTAGGAGTATTGTCTGGGAACATGTCCTCAAGCTCCTGAGTAGTGATGAAGAAAATCTCATCCGGAAGGATTTCCTCGATATAATCGTACTGGATAGACATAAACTTCTCAGTCTTGCGAAGAACCTTGTAAACGTCCTTAACTGTGGCCTTTAGATAGTCGAGATTTCTATCTTCTTTATTGATAACCTTTTCCCAGTCCCACTGGTCTACGAAGATTGAATGGATGTTGTCAGGGATCTCATCTCTTCTGACAGCGTTCATATCTGTGTAAAGACCTTCGTATACGTTGAAACCGTACTTCTTAAGAGCATATCTCTTCCATTTAGCAAGAGAGTGCACAATCTCAGCTGGGCGCTCATTCTCATTGAGAATATCAAAGGAAACAGGGCGCTCTACACCGTTAAGATTGTCGTTAAGTCCTGACTCTGGAGTAACAAACAAAGGAGCTGTTACTCTCTGGAGATTAAGGCGTGTGGATAACATGCCCTGAAAGAAGTCCTTAACTGTCTTAATACCGACCTGGGTGTCGTGAAGATCCAGGGCGGATTTGTAGTTCTTGGGAATTTTAAGGTTTTCCATAATCGTATTCACTTTCTGTTTATAAGTATTCACATTCCATTAAATTACTTTTTTCTTCATATTGCAAGAAAAAAGTTGTCTAAAATTAAGCTCCGGGATGAAAAAATGATATTTAGTGAAAAAGTATTTCATAGGCTGAAAACCAGAGCAGAAGCGGGATTGAGCGAAAACGTTTTAGTTAAAATTATTTTTATGTGTAATTGTTCGCAAATAATTCACAAAATGAACACAAATTACGTGTAATATCGTTTAAAGTCGATTGACGAGAAAGGAAGTGACATTATGTTGATCAGTAACATGATTCAGAAACACATCATGCTCAGTCCATCTCAAGTTAAGGACTTCGTCAGCGAGGCAACAAAGTGTGACTTTGATGTAGATATTTACTATAACAGATACGTTGTTGATGCTAAGTCTATCCTTGGTGTATTTGGACTTGACCTTACTCAGCCTCTTACAGTTGAGTACAACGGATTCAATCAGGAATTTGAGAATTACTTAAGCGAACTCGCAGTTGCAGTATAATTTTTTCATTAAATAGCTTGTTCTACCCACTAAAATAAAATAATTGTTGAATCTTGTAGTACAAAGACTCCTCATGGTATACAATGTGCCATGGGGAGTTTTTTGTTATGGAGATAAAGATTTCAGTCAGATCCTTAGTGGAATTCATACTAAGGGGTGGCGATATAGATAATAGAATACATCAGTCTTCTCCAGATGCTATGCTTGAGGGCGGCAGGATCCACAGGATGATTCAAAAGAGCATGGGGCCTGACTACCACGCCGAGGTACAGCTTAAGTACACCCATAATGCCGGCGATTTCGACATCGTGATCGAAGGAAGAGCAGATGGCATAAGGGATAAGTACTTCGGAACCCAGGATGGTATCTATTCACAGGGATCTCTTTTACCATCTGAGCGCTATGCGCCTATGATTGACGAGATTAAGGGAACATATCGCGACCTGGCCAAGATGAAGGAGCCTGTGGCGGTCCACCTGGCTCAGGCTAAGGCCTACGCCTTTATGTATCTTCAGGAAGCCCATTATCCCGAGATTGACGTTCGCATGAGTTATTGCAACATCGATACCGAGGAGATGAGATACTTCGATTACACCTATTCCTATGAGGAAATCAGCGCCTGGTTCCAGGAGCTTACTGAGAAGTACATGAAGTGGGCAAGGTTTGAGTATGACTGGAGCATTGTTAAGACTGATTCCATCAAGCAGGTCCAGTTCCCATTTCCCTATAGAGATGGGCAAAAAGAGCTGGCAGCTGGCGTTTACAGAACCATAGTCCACCAGAAAAAGCTCTTTTTAGAGGCTCCTACTGGAACCGGCAAGACTATAAGCACCGTATTTCCTGCAGTTAAGGCTGTTGGCGAGGGCAAGATATCCAGAATCTTTTATCTTACTGCCAAGACCATCACAAGAACCGTGGCAGAGGAGGCCTATGACACCTTAAGAGATAGTCAGGGGCTCAAGTTCAAGACTGTAACCATCACAGCCCGTGATAAGATCTGCTTTATTGATGAGGATAAGAGGAAATGTAATCCTGAGGCCTGTCCCTACGCTAAGGGCCACTATGACAGGATCAACGATGCCATCTATGATCTTCTGACTCATGAAGATTCTTTTAAAAGAGATACCATTATAGAATATGCAACCAAGCACCAGGTCTGTCCCTTTGAGATGTCGCTGGATATGAGCCTTTGGGCAGATGGTGTGATCTGTGACTACAACTACGTCTTTGATCCCTTTGTGTATCTTAGGCGCTTTTTTGGTGACGGAATAAGGAATGACTACTGTTTCCTGGTGGATGAGGCCCATAACCTTCTTGACAGAGGAAGGGATATGTATAGCGCTGTTCTTAGAAAAGAGAGCTTTCTTGAGCTTAAGAACCAGATCAAGGAGTTCCATCCAAGGATCGCAGGGCATTTGGATAAGTGCAACAAGGCTCTTTTGGAGCTAAAAAGAGATTGCGAAGGCTGCACTGTAAATAACACCATAGATAAGTTCATAAATCCGTTAACAAGGCTATCTGCCATTATGAGTGAGTATTTAGAGGACCATCAGGAGGGACCTTGCAGAGAAGAGATTCTGCAGTTTTATTTTGATGTGTCCAGATTCCTAACTATTTATGAAAAGGTGGATGACCACTACGTGATCTACAGTGAATTTGCCTATGATGGGTCATTCCTGCTTAGACTTGCGTGTATTGATCCATCTACCAACCTGGCGGAGTGCATGGCCAGAGGCAGATCTTCAATTCTCTTTTCCGCAACACTACTGCCTATCCAGTATTACAAAAAGCTCCTTGGGGGAACAGATGAGGACTTCGAGATTTATGCCAAGTCTGTCTTCAATCCTGAAAGGCTGGGAGTGTTTATTGGAAAGGATGTTACCACCCGTTATCAGAACAGAGGCTACGAGCAGTATTACAGGATTGCCCAGTATATCAGGGATACAGTCCTTGCTAGAAGTGGCAACTACCTGATTTTCTTCCCTTCTCATCAGTTCCTTGAGGATGTACTTGAGATCTATGAGGAGGAATTCCTTGAAAGCGAGAATACTGAGATCCTGGTTCAGCACGAGGGCATGACTGAGAGTGCCAGAGAGGCCTTTCTTGACAGATTCTCAGCTGGAAATGACCTGGATCTTTCTGAAGTTATCCACATGGATATCGACGTGGTAGAGGATAAGAATGTCCTTGGCTTCTGCGTTATGGGTGGAATCTTCAGTGAGGGAATTGACCTTAAATACGATAGCCTTATTGGCGTTGTGGTGGTGGGCCCTGGTATTCCTATGGTCTGCAATGAAAGGGAGATTATCAGAGATTTCTTCGAAAACAAGGGCGTTGACGGTTTTGATTATGCCTACAGATTCCCAGGCATGAACAAGGTACTTCAGGCAGCAGGCCGTGTTATCAGGACAGAGGATGACAAGGGCGTGGCTGTTCTTTTGGATGATAGATTCATGCAGAGTAGTTATAGAGCTCTTTTCCCAAGAGAGTGGAAGGGATATAAGACTATTTCGACCGATTCAGTCAAAAACCATCTAAACCAGTTCTGGTCTGAAGGTTAAGGTGAATTAATGTGGCTATTAGGGTGACAATCATAAAAAACTAACCACATGGTTTACATAAAAATAAATATTACAAAAATATGTCAACTAAATAATAGGTGTAATTGTATCAATTGTACGAACAACTTATCACTTTTACAGAAAACTGATGGAAAAGATATGAATAATTGACAGTGGTGTCATGTGGATAACTCTGTGGAAACTGGGGATATGTTAAAAACGAGTTTTCGGAAAACCGCATAAATAGGGCATTTAAAAACCATTGCTATTTTATACACAAAAGTGATCGAAAATGACCAATTGACCGATAAGGTAAATGATGTTATGTAAACTATTGAAATAAATGACAAGTGTGTCAAGTTAAACGGTACAAACCGCGTGGTTATGGGATTTGCTGATAAAGGTGTTGCATTCAGTGCCTTTATCCGCAATTTTGTTACTAGCGCAAATGATTTTATGATAATATTGAATGGTGGGGAAATAAAAGAATGCATAGTTAATAAAAAGCTAGAAACGCGGATGCGTAATTGGGGGAGGCGACTATGACATTAACAGACAACGAAAAAAGTGTTCTAAAGGGGATTTCTTTTAATTCGGATTCCATCGAAACAGGCGCTTTGGATGATCAGGATAGCGCTATTCTCACAGAGATGCGAGCTGTGGGACATTATCTTAAAAACAAATATCCAACTCACAACTTCATAATTAGCGGATGCGAGCCCAAGACAGGTACGCTTCGTGACTACAACGAGTGGTATTTTTCTGAGGAGGATGGGCCTAGTTATATTGCTATTGCCATAGAGAATAGCAGCTTAAGCGAAAGCGGAGTAGTTACCTCTTCCCGTACTGTTATCAAAGACAACTACTACGGAGAGATAGTGCGTTCCAAGATCCAGGAGTCAGTTCTTGAGCTGGTTAAGAGCGCAGGCTTTCCTGTAATCGATGTCCGTGCGGACTTCTCAGAGTTCCTTGGCATGGAATACAAAGACAGCATCACTGTTACAGACGTGCTGACTGGTGTAGTTCCTGCTGGTAACGACTTTAAGGTCTTTTTGGATGGTTCACAGCTTACCAGGATCATTCCCGACAGAAGCGACAAAGTCCTTGCAAAGAGCCTTTATAGCGAGCGTATCACAAGGCTTTGTGATGTTTTAAAGGCCAAGGATATCGTTGGCGACGTATACGTGGTTATTTTGAAAAGAGCTGACGCTGATCCAATAAGGGGAAGGCTCTATTCAGAGAATGTTTCTATAGATGGGAGGATAACTGCATGAATACAGGTCTTTCTATCGAGGAAATCGTTTTTATCAATAATCTTCTCTATCTGGATAACCTGGGAGGTCCAAAGGGTACCTTCCTTTCAGAGGTCAACGAGACCAAGACAATTGGCGACTATATAGACAGCGTTCTTGATAATGCTTCGGAAATTGACGATTCAAACGAGTATTTTGCTGGCATGACTGGCTTTGAATGTAAGCAGATCCTTAAGGCTGCAGGCAAGAATCAGCACCTGAGGGACATAATCATTGAGTCGGTGCACTTTGAAAGCACCAGTGCCGGCGGCGGAAAGAGTGCGCTTTTATATGATCCCGAGGGGAACGAAGCCATTGTAGCCTTCAGGGGTACTGAAAGCGACGCGGAATGGGTTGATAACGTTGAAGGCCTTTATATGATCCCAACTGCCTTTCAGCAGAACGCCCTTAACTGGTATCAGTCCCTTGATCTTACAGACTGCGATGTGATCACTGTTACCGGACATTCCAAGGGTGGTAACAAGGCTGTTTATATAACTCTCATGGATAACACAGTGGATAACTGTATCTCTTTTGACGGACAGGGCTTTTCAGATGAGTTTATCGACAAGTATGCAGATATCATCAGACGTCGCCAGGATCGTATCCACACAATTTGTGCTGAGAGCGATTATGTGAACCTGCTTCTCAACGAAGTGGGCACTAAGCAGTTCTACCTTGGTACCAACTATGGAAGACTTGGTTTTGGTGAGAACCACTGCCCAAATGCTATTCTTTTCTTTGATGAGTACGATGATGCGTTCCTTTGGAAGGCTCAGGGCCAGGATCCTAAGATGGCGGACCTTGATAAGATGTTCAACAGCTTCATCCGTTCTATTCCCGCCCAGGAAAAAGAGGATGTGGCTAAAATGGTAGGTAACATCATAATTGGCGCCATCAGAAATAATCAGGATGCCATATTCAGTACCTTCTCAGACAAGAGATATTCAGAAAGCGCTTCAGATCTTTTGGCTTTCATCCTTCGCTACAAGATGAAGTACCCTAAGATGGTGGAATCCCTTAAAGAGATCCTTAGTCAGAACAATATAGACACCGATGTTGTGGGCGTTGTTGACTTTATAACCAATCACAGCTTCCTGGTTAAGCTCATAGGTCTTTTCCCATGGCTCACAATTCTGGTATTAAGGCTTAAGGGCGTGGATAAGAATGTCCTTACGCTCCTTAAAAGGCACAAAGAGCTGTTTAAATTCCTGGTGAAGGTGGCAGATAAGATGAACATTGTTAACCCGGATATCACTAGTGGCGCGGATAAGAAGATTGAAATGAAGGCGTCATGATCACGAGTTTTTAGAAAAATGTATTAAAATTTCAAAAATTGTGTTGACAATGTAATTTTGATGTGCAATTATCAAAAGGTCAGCAGTGCTACGGCTGATAAATTTTAATGAAAGCGAGGTAAATGTAATGATTAATGTGGCAAAAATCAGAGTACTACATAATTATGCTATGACTTTACCTCGGGATATTCTGCGTGGATAAGGCTATTTGCCGCATCTAAATAGAATGACATTGTGATACGCATGCCCTAGGTAAGTCTGGATGATTTGCCTAGGGTTTTTTTATGCTGTTTTGGAAACTGGGCCCGTTTTCAAAGTTCACAGAACCCGAGGAATGAGACATAAAGGAAACGAAAATGTGCAATTGGCTCTATGGCTTAATTGCATTTGCACCACAGGGAGGGATAAATGAAGACACTAGGAAGTTATGTGCGAAAGCACTGGGCATCATACACCATGGCAGTAACGTTCATGTTGATAGCGATTGCCCTTGACATGATGTTCCCTAAAGTAACTAAGAAAATTGTAAATGACGTTTTAGTCGGCCAGAATTATGATCTGTTCCCATTTCTGCTTGGAATCATTATTGTAATCGGCGTAGGCAGAAGTGTTTTTGGATACTTCCGTGAATATACATTCGACAAGAATTGTATAACCATCGGAACTGAGATGAGAAAGGATCTCTTTGACCATATTCAGGGACTTTCTCTTGACTATTTTGACGATGCCAGCACAGGAGAGCTGATGGCCAGAGTTAAGGATGATATCGACAAGATCTATCAGCTTGTTGGAATGGCGGCCATGATGGGCATGGAGGTAGTGATCAACGCAGTACTTATCCTGTATTTCATGTTTAGGATAAATGCGGTTCTTACTCTTTTACCTCTTACATTTATGGCAATCTGCGGAGCCACAGCCATCATCATGGAGAAGAAGCTGGACAAAGTCTACGACGACATAAGTGAGGAGAACGCTCTTCTTACAACGATCGCGGAAGAGAATCTGGCTGGAGTGCGCACAGTTAAGGCATTTGCCAGGGAAGATTATGAGATTAAGAAGTTCTTTGAACACAATAAGAAATACCATGACCTGAACATGCAGGAGGCTAAGGTTTTGATTCGCTTCTATCCAGTATTTCAGCTGGCTGGAACACTTCTTCCCGTAGCCTGCGCAGTTCTTGGCGGAATCTCCGTAATTAACGGACACATGGACCTGGGCGATCTTGCGGCCTACATAATCTACGCAAGGAACTGCACATGGCCTATGGAGGAGCTTGGATGGATCACCAACGAGATCTCCAGCGCCTTCGCATCAATGAAGAAGGTTAAAAAGATCTATGAAGAGCATTCTACATTATCCGTCTGCCCAGAACCAAAGCATGTTGAAGAGGTTAAGGGAGAGGTTGAGTTTGACCACGTGTCACTTACTCTTGGAGATAAAGAGATACTGTCAGATATAAGCTTTAGCCTTCAAAAGGGCAAGACCCTTGGAATTATGGGCCAGACAGGCTCTGGAAAGTCAACCATAGTTAACCTTTTACAGCGTTTCTATGACCCTACAGAGGGCACCATCAGGCTTGATGGCAATGAGCTTAAGGAGATGGACCTTGACCAGGTACGAGGTGCCACATCAGTAGTTATGCAGGATGTATTTCTTTTCTCTGACACCATTGAGGAGAATATCCGCATGGGTCGCAGGGAAGAAATGACCATGGATACTATTGTTGATGCTGCTAAGAAGGCCAAGGCCAGCGAGTTTATCGAAAAGCTTGATGAGCAGTACAAGACAGTTATTGGTGAGAGAGGCGTAGGCCTTTCAGGAGGACAGAAGCAGCGTATCAGTATCGCCCGTGCCATCTCAAAGGATGCACCAATACTGGTTCTTGACGATTCAACTTCAGCCCTTGATATGGAGACAGAGGCAGAGATCCAGAAGACTCTGGATGAGATCAAGAGCACAACCAGAATTATTGTTGCTCACAGAATTTCTGCAGTTAGAAACGCAGATGAGATCATCTATCTTAAGGATGGTCGTATAGCTGAGCGTGGAACCCACGAGCAGCTGCTTAGAAAGAAGGGGCTCTACTACGATACATACATTGCGCAATACGGAGCTCTGGAAGAAATGGAGGTGAGTGCGTAATGGCAACTAACTCATTTCGTGAAGATGAGACACTAAAGCACACGGACAGGAAAAAGATATTTGTCCGTCTTATTAGATATTTAAAACCACATATTTATGAGATAATTCCAGTTTTAATTTCACTGGGAATCGCAGTTGGAATCAGCCTTGTGAGCCCACTCCTCATCGAATATGCAATTGATGAGCATGTGGCCAACAGAAATGTCAACGGACTGCTGTCAGCTGCAGGCATCATCGTGGTTCTTGGAATTGTCTACATTGTTTTCGTAAAGATCAGAATGTATCTGATGAACAAGGTGGCTAACAAGGTTCTCTTAGATGTGCGCCAGGAGCTTTATGAGCACATCCAGACATTGTCTTTTTCATTTTTTGATTCAAGACCAACTGGTAAGGTCCTGGCCCGCATCATTGGAGACGTTAACTCCATGAAGGATGTAATGGCCAACACCATCACAAACCTGATCCCTAACTTCATCACAGTTGCGGGAGTTGTGGTGATCATGCTTGTAAAGGACTGGAAGCTTGCTCTTGGAACCTTTGTATCACTGCCAATCCTCTTTGTCAGCGTTTTCTGGATCAGAAGCGTAGGCCACAAGCGCTGGGAGGATGTTCGTAAGAAGTCCTCTAACCTTACAGCTTATATCCATGAGGATATCGCTGGAATCTCAGTTGTACAGAGCTTTAATGCTGAGAGCGAGACCAAGAAGACCTTTAGAGAACTGGCTAATGCCCACCGCGATGCCTATATCAAGGCCTGCAGAGCAGTAGATCTTTTTGGACCTTCAATTGACATGAGCTGGGCAATAAGCAGCATGGCTCTTTATCTTGTAGCTGTAAGATTCCTTGGCTACACAGATGCGTCAGTGGGCCTTCTTACAGCCTTTGCAAGCTACTGTGGTATGTTCTGGAGTCCAATCATGGGTCTTTCCAACTACTACAACCAGCTTGTTACCAATATGACCGCAGCAGAGCGTGTCTTTGATATTCTGGACACCGAGGCCACCATCGTTGATAAGGACGGGGCAAAAGAGCTACCTCCTATCCGCGGAAAGGTGCGCTTTGAGAATGTTGGCTTTACCTATGACGAGGGAACTGAGGCAGAGACTAAGGTTCTTGATAACGTCAGCTTTGAAGCAAGACCTGGCGAGACAATTGCCCTTGTTGGTCCAACCGGCGCCGGCAAGTCCACAATTGTTAACCTTATCAGCAGATTTTATGACATCCAGAAGGGTAAGATATATGTTGATGACAACGACCTTACAGACGTTACCATCAATAGCCTTAGAAGTCAGATGGGCGTCATGACCCAGGATAACTTCATCTTCCAGGGTACAGTTCGCGAGAACATCATGTATGGTAAGCTTGACGCCACAGAAGAGGAGATGATCGCTGCAGCTAAGGCAGTTAACGCCCACGACTTTATCATGGAGCTTGAAAAGGGCTACGATACAGAACTTAAAGAGCGCGGCGCAGGCCTGTCCATCGGTCAGAGACAGCTTATCGCCTTTGCCCGTACCATGATTTCTATGCCCAAGATCCTTATCCTTGATGAGGCCACAAGTAGCATAGATACTCACACAGAGATGCTGGTTCAGAAGGGCATCCAGGCGCTTTTAAAGGGCCGTACAAGCTTTGTTATTGCGCACCGCTTATCAACAATTAAGAATGCAGACCGCATCTTCGTTATTAACGGCGGCGGTATCCAGGAGACTGGCAGCCACGATCAGCTCATTGCAAAGCGCGGTGCATACTATGACCTGTACATGGCACAGTTTGCGTAATTAGGAGATGATATAATGGATAAGATATGGGAAGAATTATTTAATGCTGCAAAGTCAGTGCAGAATCCTAGGGAAATCTCAGATAGGATCTACGCTGGCGGCGTTGCAGCTGCGATAGAATCAGCATCAGGCAATATCTACAAGGGAGTTTGCGTAGATACCAGCTGCACACTTGGCGTATGCGCTGAGAGAAATGCCATTTTCAACATGATCACCAATGGCGAGCATGAAATAAAAAGAGTCCTTGCAATTATGCCAGATGGAAAGACAGGAGCTCCATGCGGCGCCTGCCGAGAGATGATGACTCAGCTAATGCCAGGAAAATATCAGGATGTTGAGATCATGATGGACTATGAAAACGGCAGAATTGTGACGCTGGGAGAATTGACTCCTGAGTGGTGGATATAATAAATAACGGTTGATTGGAAAAACACTACTAACTGCAGCTATGATGCGTGATTTATGGCTGAAAAATATGTGAAAGGTAAAAGAATATTTGACTATAATACACATCGAACCCTTCAAGATGGACTATCTTGATGACTACTATAGAGAATTCAACGAAGAGATTACAAAGTTCCAGTGGCCAGATCCATGTGAGAGCTTAGAAGAGGAAAAAGAGCTGCTGGGAGAATTCATGGATGAGGTAGAAAGCGGAGAAATGCTTCTTTTTAGCATTCTATCTGAGGATGGTGAATTCCTTGGAAGTACTGAAGTTCATGCAATAAAGACTGACTGTCCAGAAGTTGGCGTTTGGATCAAGAAATCAGAATGGGGCAAGGGTTATGCATTTGATGCTCTTAGCCAGACCCTTGACTATGCGATAAAGAACCATGGTATTAGACAGTTCTTTTACGAGGCAGACGTACGTAATGCTGGCAGTAACAAGCTTCTTAATAAGTTTGCTAAGGATTATGAGATTACAGATCTTGAGGTAGAGAAATTGACCACAGATTCTGGAAAAGAACTGGAACTTCAGGGACATATACTGGCTGTAAAGTAAGTATGTATGGGTGAATTAATGAAAACGATTGTTATCTTAACTTGTTAACTAATAAAGATAATCGTTGATGACATAATTAGTACGTAGTACTAGAGGAATACGATATGAGAATTGAATATAACTATCGAGATAACGAGGCCCTTAGAGCATCCTTCAACAGGCTTGCGGAAAAGTCCTTTGGCCTTAACTTTGAGAACTGGTACCAGAATGGTTTTTGGAAGGATAACTACATCCCATATTCAGTCATTGAGGATGGTGAGGTTGTAGCCAATGTGTCAGTAAATGCCTGCAACATGAACTACGATGGCAGGATTGTACGCCTGATCCAGATAGGCACAGTAATGACAGATCCTGATTACCGTGGAAAGGGTTATTCCAGAGCACTGATGGAAAGAGTGATCAGTGACTATGAGGGCAAGGTTGATGGAATGTACCTATACGCCAACGACTCTGTGGTGGACTTTTACCCAAGGTTTGGATTTGTAGAGAGTAAAGAGTATCAGTACAGTAAATCTGTGGATATTACAAGGGACCAGACTGCTACACTGGTTCCAATGGCTGATAAAAGTGACTGGGACAAAATGGTAAAGCTTCTTAATGAAAAAGAGCAGAACAGCAAAGTCTACATGGTCTCCAATACTGGCCTATACATGTTCTACCTGTCACAGTTCATGCAGGAGAATACCTTCTACATTCCAGAATGCGATAGCTACGCCATTGCAGAGATAGAGGATAACACCCTTATCCTCCATGCCATCATCGGTAATGGGAATCTGGACCAGATAATCTCATCATTTGGAAAAGAGATTAAGACAGTTCTTTTAAACTTTACCCCTAGAAGTACAGAGGGATTCGATGTAAAAGAGCTAATTGAAGAGGACACACATTTCTTCGTGCGGGGTAAATTCTTCGAAGACACCGCCAACGATGCATACATGTTCCAATCAATAACCCACGCATAAGTCAATGGGGACGGTTCTAATTGACTCCAGAGCCAATTAGAACCGTCCCCCAGTGGCTTGGGGCATCCAAATTACATCAAAGGAGAGGCATAATGAGAATTAAAGAAGAAACGATAACGCTTAAGGATGGGAGAGAGCTTACCCTTAGATCTGCTGAGGAGAAGGATGCCCAGACTATGCTGGATTACATAGTGAAAACGGCGGAGGAGACACATTTTCTTGTCAGATATCCTGAAGAAATAAGCCCAGATATTGAAAGAGAAAAGAGGATAATCAATGATAGCCTTGAAGCTGAGGCCTCAGCGTGGTTTACGGTATTCGATGGAGATAAGGCGGTAGGTAATTGCTCTATTTCACGACATAGAAACCACATTAAGCTTAAGCACAGGTGCGATTTTGCAATTGCTCTTGAACAGGCGTATTGTGGCTGTGGTCTTGGAACAATTCTTATGACTAAGGCAATTGATAAGGCAAAAGAGCTAGGATTTGAGCAGATAGAACTTGGCGTATATGCAGACAACAAAAAAGGAATAGCTCTTTATTAGAAGATGGGCTTCCAGGAAACGGGCAGGATTCTCAGGGCGTACAAGCTCAAGGATGGCACATATATTGATGAGATAAACATGGTTCTGTTCTTATAATTTGTGGAGGAGACTAAATGGCAAACCTGATTGTAGTGTGTGGACCTCAGGCAGTGGGTAAAATGACTGTGGCTGAGAGTCTTAGAGATAAGCTTAAGTACAATATGATGATGAATCATGACAGCATTGAGATGTCAGATAAGATCTTTGGCTTTGATACTCCTGCGCAAAGGGAATTCAATAGCTATTTTAGAGAAAAGGCATTTGAGCTGGCAGTGAAGCACAATGTGGATCTGCTATTTACTTATGTTTGTGCCTTTGATATGCAGGAAGAGCGTGACTATCTGGAGTCATTGAGAGCTCTTTTTGAAAAAGATGGCGGACACTTCTATTTCGTAGAACTAAGTGCCACTCTTGAAACAAGACTTTTAAGAAATGAGACTCCTCACCGCATGGAGAGAAAGGCATCAAAGAAAGATGTCGAATGGAGCAAGGCTAACCTCTTAAAGGATGTGGAGAGGTACAAACTTAACACAGATGAGGGTGAGTCCTGGTTTGAAAATCATTTAAAGATTGATAACACGAATCTTGAGCCAGATGAGGTGGCGGATCTTGTAATCAAGGAATTTGGCCTGGTTCCAAATGAGAAGGAAGAGAAAGAGTACCGCTTTGGCGTGTGAGTCAGACCGAAATTGATATGGGCCTTTTAAATTCATATACAAAATTGCATACAATATAATTGCCAAAAACACAAAATATGTTATAATCCTTTCAACAACTTTTTGAGACTAATGAATAAGTGAGGTGAAAGGTAATGACTGGTTTTTTGGAATTGGCTAGACAAAGAAGAAGCGTAAGAAGCTTTGATGACAATATGCCAGAAAAGGCTATTCTGGATCAGCTTAAGGAATTTGCTGAGACTATAACTAATCCCTATGGAGTGAAGGTTAGATTTGTGTTTCTCGATGCTAAAGAGCATAAGCTTTCCAGCCCTGTTCTTACAGGTGAAAAGATCTATGTCAGCGCGATTGTGGGGAAAGAAAGCCACGCAGAAGAAGGCTATGGCTATAGCTTTGAGAAGCTCCTTATGAAGGCACAGGAGCTGGGTCTTGGGAATGTATGGATCGGCGGAACAATGCCAAGAGAGAAGTTTGAGAAGGCTTCTGGTCTTGCAGAGAATGAAGTGATGCCATGTGTTAGCCCTCTTGGAGCCCCTGCAAAGAGAATGTCTGTAAAAGAGACACTTATGCGAAAGGGAGTTAAGGCTGACACAAGAATGAGCTTTGAAGAGCTTTTCTTTGAAGGAGACTTTTCTAAGCCGCTTACTGAGAGGTTTGCCAAGGAGAATGGCCTATACGACGACCTTGAGGCAGTACGCATAGCTCCATCAGCTGTGAACAAGCAGCCTTGGAGAATAGTAATAGATGGAAAGAAAGCCCATTTCTATGAAAAACATGATAAAGGATTTTTAACTCCAGACTACGACCTTCAGAAAATTGATCTTGGAATAGCTCTTTATCACTTTGAAAGTCAGATGCTCAGCGAAATGAGAGCGCCAAAGCTTTCTGTAGAAGATCCAGGAATCAATACTCCAGATGGTGTGGACTACGTGGCAACATATACGTTTTAACGGCGTTGATTGATGATATGAAATTGTAATAAGTCAGTGTGATAACTAATAAAAAAGATGCTTTCAAGCGAGCTTGAAGCATCTTTTCTTTTTATTCCATACCATTACATGTTGCTGCCGAGGAGAAATCTTGCAATCACGTCAACTGCAAAGAGTGCAAACAGACCAAAAGTGATCACATTGTGGGCAGTGTTCTCATATTTCTCATTGATCTTATCAAGCCATGGCATAGCCACGAAGTAACCAAGGATTGTCAGAAGGCCAAAGGTGCAGGCTGGCTTAAAAGCGATCCTTCCCTGGAAATTAGCGAAGTATGTCTCATAGCTCCATAATGGCTTTCCAATGAGAATATCACATACATAGCTTCCGATGAGCTCAGCACTTGTGGCAAGCACAGCGCCTAAGCAGAATACAGGAAACCATGTCTTAAGTTTAAGCTTTTTTATAATAGGAATGATGATAAACATTCCAAATCCATAAATTGGGATCCATGGTCCAAACAAAAAGCCTCTGTTCACAAAGCCTTTCACCTGTTCAACCATGCTGACCCAGATTGACTCATAAACCCATCCCCCGAAGCAGAATGTAAGCCACATCTCTGCTAAATGTCTTAACTTCTTTACTTTTGTATTCATACCCTTTTCCTTCCAAATATAAATGCTTGAAAACACACTACGAAATGTTATTAAATATATGTTGAAATGTCAAATGTGTAGAATATATGCGTAGGAGCAGGGGGAAATGGCTAAAGAGTACTTATATCACGGAAGTCCCTATAAACTTGATAGGCTGGTTCCTAATCAGGCCGTGGACACAGGATTTAAAGAAGGGTGTCAGTTCGCCGTTTATGCCACAAGTAATAGGAACATGGCCATATGTTTTTCACTTGGATGCGTAGAGGAAAGTGATGACGCACAAAGAGTCATGATGCCTGAATATGGTGACAAGATGGTATTTAAGAAGTGCCATCCCAATTACGGCAAAAAAGGCTACCTCTATGTCTTGGACAAGGAGCAATTCGTTCATTCTATGGGAACTCAGTGGGTATGCTACAAAGAAATTGTTCCAGAAGAAATCATAGAGATTGATGTGGATGACTATTTGGAGCTTTGTATTATTGAATGATGTGTTGCAGTATACAGCTCTTTTTCCAGAGAAGAGGCTTTAAATTTCAGTTTAAAACGACTCCCTTACCTGTGCCAGGAATTTTTCTGCAATAGGTGTGAAGGTCTGGTACTTGTTCCAGATAAGATATAGCTTTGTTTCCTGTTTGGGAGAAAGTGGACGGAATACAAGGTCGCTTTCTTCGGAGCAGTCTATCAGATGCTCAAAGGTCAGAAGTATACCCAGGCCTTCCTTGGCAAACATTGATGCATTATAAGAAAGACGGAAGGAACCTTCCAGGTGGAGCTTGGAAAAATTCTCCCCGGCCCATTCCGGGATCTCGATATTCCAGCTTTGTTCAGAGCAGAAGAGTGGCTGTCCTATAAGGTCGGCTACTTTTATGCTCTTTTTCTTTGCCAGGGGATGACTCTTTAAGATAATAGCACCCCAGCGGTCAGTATCAGGGAATGTGACATAGTCATATTTATCTTTGTTAGGTGCTTCGCAGATTACGCCAAAATCCAGTAACCCCTTATCAAGCTTTTCTGTTACCTGCTCAGTATCACCGCTGGTGATGTGGTAGGTGAAGGAAGGATATCTGTCTTTTAGCTTTTTAATCTCTCGGGCAAGATGACAGATCTGATAGGATTCCGCCAGACCAAAGTATATGTCTCCACCTGTGATATCATCCAAGGAGACAAATTCCTGCTCAATCTTATCTGCCATTAAAACAAGATCCTCAGCACGGTCACGCAGTAGCATTCCTTCATCTGTGAGTTTGATGGAAAAACTATGCCTTGTGAATAGTTTTTTTCCAAGTTCTTCCTCAAGACTCTTTAATGCCTTGGAAAGAGTAGGCTGTGTGACATGGAGTAATTCTGCGGCTCGTGACATGTTCTCTTCTCTTGCGACGGCAAGAAAATATCTTAAATTCCTTATTTCCATAAGAATCCCCTTAAATAAAGTGATATGCCCATAATGAATATCATGATATTCATTATAACCATTAGCAAAGAGATTGTACATGGATTATAGTGAGAATGTAAGATGAAAACACAACACAAACAGGGAATAAAGAGATGGGTACAGAAGATATTGTTGAATGCCTCAGGCATCTTGGCATTGAAGATGAAAAGTGCATACAGGCAGGGAAATATAAAAAGGTGGGTCAGAATGAAGAACTGCTGGGATTTCTTAGAAAGTGCCGGTGCACGCTAATGGATGAAATGCATGAGAGCCAGAGAAAAGTGGACTGCATGGATCTGATGATACACAGACTTGAAAAGAACAGTTAACAACTTGAATAGGGAGAAAAAAGAGATGATGAATACTGAAAAATTAAACCTGACAACCCAGTGGGATAAGACATTTGAGAAGAGCGATAAGGTCCTTCACAGTAAAGTGACCTTCATAAACCGCTATGGCATAACACTTGCTGCAGATATGTATGAACCAAAGGATGCGGAAGGAAAACTTCCTGCACTTGCGGTATCAGGACCATTTGGAGCAGTAAAAGAGCAGTGCTCCGGGCTTTATGCACAGACTATGGCAGAGAGGGGATTTTTGACGATTGCCTTTGATCCTTCATATACCGGAGAGAGTGGCGGCGAGCCGAGATACATGGCATCTCCTGATATTAATACTGAGGATTTTATGGCGGCGGTTGATTTCCTGAGCCTGAATGAAAAAGTGGATTCGGAGCACATCGGTATCATTGGAATCTGCGGCTGGGGCGGAATGGCTCTTAACACTGCTGCATTAGACCCACGCATTAAAGTTACCGTGGTTTCAACAATGTATGATATGACCAGAGTAAATGCAAACGGATATTTTGATTCGGAAGACTCAGAAGAAGCTCGATATGAGAACAGGAAGACAATGGCTCTTCAGCGCCTGGAAGATTTAAAGAACGGTTCCTATAAACGTGCAGGAGGATGCCTGCCACTTCCTGTGCCGGAGGATGTTCCGTTCTTTGTGAAAGATTACAGCGAATACTATAAGGGCAGGGCATATCATGAAAGATCCCTTAACTCCAATGAAGGATGGAATGTGATCGGATGTGAGTCGTTTATGAATCAGCCTATCCTTAAGTATTCAAATGAGATCAGAAGCGCAGTGCTCATCATTCATGGAGAGAAGGCGCATTCCTGCTATTTCTCGAAGGATGCCTATGCAAATATGATAAAGGACAGCAAGTATACGGATAATAAGGAACTCATGATCATTCCGGATGCTGTTCATACTGATTTGTATGATAATCTCGATGTGATCCCATTTAACCATATCGAAGAGTTTGTAAGGAAATATGTATGAAGATAAGAATAGCATTTATACTGTTTGTTTTTGTATTTCTTATGTCGGGAGCACCGGCGTGTGGTACAGCTGATGCCTATAGCTATCAAAATGAAACGGAGGTGAATGACACGAAAACCATGCTGATGAAGATTGGAGATAAAAGTGTAGATGTTGCCTGGGAAGAAAATGCTTCCGTGGAGGAGCTTAAGGGTCTTGCTGCATCAGGACTGACAATATCAATGTCGATGTACGGCGGCTTTGAGCAGGTGGGACCTGTCGGAAAGAATATCACGAGAGATGATAAACAGACAACTACAACAGCTGGAGATATTGTTTTATATTCCGGAAATCAGCTGGTAGTCTTTTACGGCTCTAATTCCTGGGCGTATACAAGGCTCGGAAGGATTAACTTGCCTGAAAATGAATTAAAAGAACTACTGAGCAACGGTGATGTTACGATCACACTCAGTGTTGAATAGGAGGATATATGGCAAAGAAGGTTCTGATAATTGAAACAAGCCTTAGAACGGGAAGCAATTCGGATTCTGCACTGGCTGCTTTGGGAAAATCAATCTAAACTGCTGCGCATAAAATTCCAGTTTAATCTCCAAATCTGGGAACCCTCATCGGTTGACAATTTGAATCTTTACTTATATTATTGTTGTCATAGATTTTATATTTCAAAGGTTATGAGAAAGAGGAGTACATATCTTCTCTGTGTTTAAAGAGAATGCACCTACGCTCTAATGCGTACGCTGAGAGGTGTTGATACAGATGATATGGAAGGTAGCTTTCGAACCGGACACCAAGAAAGGGCTCGCCCATAAGTGTCCCCGCGTTATCTGCGTTATCGGATAGAGCATTTATCGAGGCGATAGCCAAGATCAAGATGCTTGTTGAGGTAGAGAAAGTGATTTCCCTACGAACTAAGGTGGTACCACGTTTATAACGTCCTTAGCAGTCTATCAAGATTGCTAAGGACTTTTTTATTTGTTTTTAGCAATTACAACTATTGATCAGGCAGGGAACTGTCCTGTTAGCCACAAATCAGAAGAAGGAGAGAATTATGAAGAAAGAACTTGCAAAGACCTATGATCCTAAGGGTATTGAAGGTCGTCTTTATTCAAAGTGGGAAGAAAACAAGTACTTCCACGCAGAAGTAGACGAGACCAAGAAACCATTTACTATCGTTATTCCACCGCCAAACATCACTGGTAAGCTCCACATGGGACATGCCCTTGATAACACAATGCAGGATATCCTCATTCGTTACAAGAGAATGCAGGGCTACAACGCACTTTGGCAGCCAGGAACTGACCACGCTTCAATCGCTACAGAGGTTAAGATCATCGATGCCCTCAAGGCAGAAGGAATCGACAAAAGAGATCTCGGAAGAGAGAAATTCCTTGAGAGAGCCTGGGAGTGGAAGAGAGAGTACGGCGGAACTATCATTCAGCAGCTTAAAAAGCTCGGCTCTTCCTGCGACTGGGATAGAGAGCGTTTCACAATGGATGAAGGCTGTAACGAGGCTGTTACAGAGGTCTTCTGCAAGATGCACGAGAAAGGCTACATCTACAAGGGAAGCCGTATCGTAAACTGGTGCCCTGTATGTAAGACATCTATTTCTGATGCAGAGGTTGAGTACGAGGAGCAGGCTGGCCATCTTTGGCACATCAAGTATCCTATCATCAACGAGGATGGCACAGTTTCTGATACAGAATTCATCGAGTTTGCTACAACACGTCCTGAGACAATGCTTGGTGATACAGCAGTTGCTGTTAACCCAGATGACGACAGATACAAGTCCTTCAAGGGTAAGAAAGTTCTTTTACCTATTGTTAACAGAGAGCTTCCTATCGTTGAGGATTCATACGTAGATATGGAATTTGGTACAGGTGTAGTTAAGATCACTCCTGGCCACGACCCTAACGACTTCGAGGTTGGTAAGAGACATGGTCTTGAGGAAATCAACATCCTTAACGACGATGCTACTATCAACGCTAATGGTGGCAAGTTCGAGGGAATGGACCGCTACGCTGCAAGAGATGCCATTGTAAAAGAGCTTGACGAGATGGGTCTTCTTGTTGAAATCGAGGATTATTCTCACAACGTTGGCACTCATGACAGATGTCACACAACTGTTGAGCCTATGATCAAGGCACAGTGGTTCGTTAAGATGGATGAGCTCATTAAGCCAGCTGTTAAAGCAGTTAAGGAAGGCGAGATCAAGCTTATTCCACCTCGTATGGAAAAGACATACTTTAACTGGACAGATAACATCAGAGACTGGTGTATTTCAAGACAGCTCTGGTGGGGACACAGAATCCCAGCTTACTACTGCGACAAGTGCGGAGAGGTTGTTGTATCTAAGACTGCTCCTACAGTTTGCCCTAAGTGTGGTGAGACTCACTTTACACAGGATCCTGATACCCTTGATACATGGTTCTCATCAGCTCTTTGGCCATTTGAGACCCTTGGCTGGCCACACGACACTAAGGAACTTAAGTACTTCTTCCCTACAGATGTACTTGTAACAGGCTATGACATCATCTTCTTCTGGGTAATCAGAATGATCTTCTCAAGCTATGAGAACATGGGAACATATCCATTCCACACAGTTCTTTTCCATGGTCTTGTAAGAGATTCTCAGGGGCGTAAGATGAGTAAGTCCCTTGGAAATGGTATCGATCCTCTTGATATCATCGAGAACTACGGCGCTGATGCCCTTAGACTTACACTTATTACAGGTAATGCACCTGGTAACGATATGCGTTTCTACAACGAGAGAGTAGAGAACAGCCGTAACTTTGCTAATAAGGTTTGGAACGCTTCAAGATTTATCATGATGAACATGGCTGAGGATGCTAAGAGTGCTATCCACCAGGAAGAGCCATCCGGTCTTGAGCCAGTTGATAAGTGGATCCTTTCTAAACTTAACAACACTATTAAAGATGTTACTGAGAATATGGACAAGTACGAGCTTGGTATCGCAGTTCAGAAGGTTTATGACTTCATCTGGGATGAGTTCTGTGACTGGTACATCGAGATGGTTAAGCCTCGTCTCTACAACTCAGACGACAAGGCTTCCCACGAGGCAGCTCTTTGGACTCTTCAGACAGTACTTATTAACGCACTTAAGCTCCTTCATCCTTATATGCCATTCATTACAGAAGAGATCTTCTGCACAATGCAGGATGAGGAAGAGTCAATCATGATCTCCGAGTGGCCAGTATTCAAGGAGGAGTGGAACTTTGCTTCTGATGAGAAGGCTATCGAGACTATCAAGGAAGCAGTTCGTGGAATCCGTAACGTTCGTACACAGATGAACGTTGCTCCTTCAAGAAAGGCTGCAGTTTACGTAGTAAGCGACAAGGACGAGGCTCTTGATATCTTCAAGACAGGTAAGCTCTTCTTCGAGTCTCTTGCTTACGCTTCTGAGTCATTCTGCCAGAAGGATAAGACAGGAATCGCTGATGATGCAGTATCTGTAGTACTTGCTGATGCTACAGTTTACATTCCTTTCTCAGATCTTGTTGATATCGCTGCTGAGATCGAGCGTCTTACCAAGGAGCAGAAGAAGCTTGAAGGCGAGCTTAAGAGATCACAGAACATGCTCAGCAATGAGAAGTTCCTTTCTAAGGCTCCAGCTGAGAAGATCGCTGAGGAAAAAGAGAAACAGCAGAAATATCAGCAGACCTACGACCAGATCACAGAAAGACTTGCACAGCTTTCACACTGATAACCTTTGGTCGGAAACAGTTAGATGAGGGGAAATCTACATAAGGAAGGTTTTGTTGGCTGTGAGTATAGACTACTTAAATAGAGTTGAGGATATCATAAAGCGAGCTGATGAGGGCGATATTGCCAGTCTTAGCGAATGTGAGGAGCTTCTTAACGCGATTCCAAGCTTTACTGATAAGCACTCAATACAAGATACTAAGGATTTCCTTGAATATCTCGGCAATCCTGACGAGAACATGAAGATCATTCATGTGGCTGGAACAAATGGAAAAGGCTCAGTGTGTAGTTATCTTTCATCAATTCTTATGAAAGCCGGATACAACGTGGGGATGTTTACATCCCCACATCTTGTAAAGATTTCAGAGAGATTTTGCGTAGATGGAAGATTTATTTCAGATGGACTTTTCTCTGAGGTTTTTGTGGAGACCTTAAGAAGAATCCAGGAATATGACAAGGACGGCTATTTCCCTACATATTTTGAGTTTCTCTTTTTCATGGCTATGATTCTCTATGATGTATATCCTGTGGATTACCTGATTCTGGAGACAGGCCTTGGTGGAAGGCTTGATGCCACTAACTCAGTGGAGAAACCTATTGTTTCTATTATTACAGAGATCGGTCTTGACCACATGCAGTATCTGGGAGATACCGTAAAAGAGATAGCCTCTGAAAAGGCAGGCATCATCAAGAGCGGAGTTCCAGTGATCTTTTTTGACAAAAGAGCTGAAAGCACTGAGGTCATCAAAAAAACGGCCCTTGAAAAGGATTCCAGAGCAATCATCGTAGAGCCCAAGAATATCGAGGATGTCAACGTTGAAAGGGATGATACGGGGAACAAATACATTGCTTTTTCGTATAATTCCTTATATGATAAATATGTTAGTCTGAAATTATCTACAGAAGCCAAATATCAGACTGAAAATGCTTCAATCGCTGTTACAGCCGCAGAAATCCTTAGGGATAACGGCGCAGAGATCACGGAGCTTGATATCAGGGATGGACTTATAAGTGCTAAATGGGATGGCCGAATGGAAGAAGTCAGACCAGGCATTTACGTGGATGGAGCCCACAACGTAGATGGAATAGATGCATTTCTTGACAGTGTTCATGGCATTTCTGCCGATGGCAAAAAGATCCTGCTATTTGGAATAGTCGGAGACAAGCAGTACAGAGACATTGTATCAATGATCCTTAAGAGCAAAGAGTTTGATCAGATCTTTGTGGCAGTTCTTGGAACTGAGAGATCTGTCACAGTTTCAGATCTTAAGGGAGCCTTTGAGGATGCCAAGGAAGAGGAGAATATAATCGGTCTTCCTATTAAGTACTACAGTAATGTCAGGGACGCTATAACAGATATTATTACAGTCAGGAAATCAGGAGATTTGGTATTTGCAGCAGGTTCTTTATACCTGGCGGGGGAGATTAAAGGAATAGTATAACGAGGTAGGGTATGATTAACTTTGAGGAAGAACTTAAGAAGTTTAAGCCTAGTCTTGAGATAGAGGATGCCGAGGACATCATTTACGGACAGGATCTCGATGATATGTCTGATGTCCTTGTAAGAATCCTTAAGGATGCCGGTCACGAAGCTGATAATAGTAAGAGGACAAAGTAAGATGAAGTGTTACATCTGTGGTGCGGATCTTACCAAAGCTGATACTTGTCCTTCTTGTGGGGCTTCAGTTAAGACCTATAAGAAATTAGTTGCTCTTTCTAACAGATTCTACAATGAGGGGCTTGAGAAGGCTGGAGTAAGAGATTTGACAGGCGCTGTTAATTCACTTAGACAGAGCCTTAAACTTAATAAGAACAATATAGATGCAAGGAACCTTTTGGGTCTTGTATATTTCGAGATTGGTGATGTTGTTCCTGCTCTTTCTGAGTGGGTTATCAGTAAGAATCTCCAGGCAGATAAGAATATTGCTGACGATTATATGGATATGGTCAGGAATAGTCCTGCTCAGCTGGAGAATATCAACCAGACAATCAAGAAGTTCAATATTGCATACAATTATTGCCAGCAGGATTCCCTTGATCTGGCAGTGATTCAGCTTAAGAAGGTGCTTTCATTAAATTCAGGATTTATTAAAGCGCATCTTTTGCTTGCTCTTTTATACCTTAAGAATGGTAACTGGGACAGAGCCAAGATTGAGGCTCAGAAGGTCCTTAAACTTGATACAGGTAATGTTATGGCTAAGCGCTATCTCAAGGAGGCAGACAGCATGCTTCTTCCTGGAGAGAGCGGTAAGCTTGTTTCTGATATCGCTTCTTCAGACAGCGACGATATTATCAGATATAACAGTGGCAATGAGATGATCATTCAGCCAGTCAAGAAGTCAGTTCTTACAAGGACAAGCTCTATCTGGGGTATTGTTCTTGGTATCGTGCTGGGAATCGCTGCTTCCTGTTTCCTTATCTTACCTCAAAGGATTCAGAGCATTACCAGCAATAATCAGGAGAAGATTTCTCAGATCAGTGAGGAGTCTGATTCCAAATCAGCCCAGATCGGCGATTACGAGCAGAAGATCTCAGGTCTTCAGGCTCAGATTGAGGCTCTTCAGAGCCAGGTTACAGATTATGAGGGCGTAGATAGTACATCAGCTGCCATGAATTCACTTATGGAGGCAGTTAACATCTACATGGCAACTCCTTCAGATATAGAGGGAATGGCTAAGGCTCTTGAGAATCTTGACCTTACAGCAATTAGTGATGATGTTTCACCAGAATTTACAGATCTTTACAATACACTTATGTCTAATGTAGGACCTCAGCTGGCTACAAGCTATTACAACACAGGCTATGAAGCTTATAAGGCTGAGAATTATGAAGTTGCTATCACCAACCTGAATAAGGCTTATCAGTATGATAATAATAACGTTAACACCTTGTATTATCTGGGTAATTCTTACTACAGTAGTGGTGATCTTGACAAGGCAAAAGAGATTTACGATGCAGTAATTACTGATTTTCCTAATACACAGAGCGCACAGGCTGCTCAGGTTAAATTGGCGGAGATCAATAATTCTGGCAATTAAGGAATAGTTTTTTTGAAATGATTAATTTTTCGGATTTAGTGTTTATATTCAGGTTTTTACCTGTTTTTCTAATTGCATTCTATGTAACACCAGTGAAGTACAGGACTTGGACTTTGCTTATTGGAAGTCTGGTTTTTTACGGCGTTGGTGATCTTAGGATGCTTCCGGTTCTCGTGGGAGCCGTAGTAGTCAACTACCTGTTTGCAGGAACCATGACGCTGCATAAAAAGGGCCTTCTTTTCTTTATTGTGGCCATTGACGCGCTTATGCTGGCGGAGTTTAAGTTCTTAGGACACGTGGTTGACAGTAGTCTTATGCCTATAGGAATCAGCTTTTTTACCTTTAAGATGATTGCTTTCCAGGCAGATCTTTACAATGGTCAGATAAAAGAAAAACCTACATTCAGGGACACAGCGGCATACTTCTGCATGTTCCCTCAGGTTGTATCTGGCCCTATCATGCGTTATTCAGATTATGAAAAGAATGAACTTCTTCAGGAAGAACTTGAGGGCGTAGAGATGCTTTCCTTAGATGATAAGGAAGAGAAGTCTCCTTTTATCAAGACCCTTGAAAGGCTTGAGGATGGTTTTTCCTACTTTGCAGTGGGCCTTGGAATGAAGGTCCTTATTGCTGACCACCTGGCTATGCTCTGGAAGGAAGTAGGAACCATCGGATATGAGAGTATTTCCACCATGCTTGCTTGGCTTGGAGCCTATGCTTACACAATGGAACTTTTCTTTGATTTCTGGGGCTATTCACTCATGGCAGCAGGAATAGGCGTTATGATCGGGTTCCCATTTATTGTTAACTTTGATCATCCTTACGGATCCTTTAGTATTTCTGAATTCTACAGAAGATGGCATGCAACCTTAGGCTCATGGTTTAGAGATTATGTGTACATTCCTCTTGGAGGCAGCAGAAAGGGTACCTTTAGGACTATCCTTAATTTGTTTGTAGTATGGATCATCACAGGAATCTGGCATGGAACCACAGCCAATTTCATTCTTTGGGGCATGATTTTGTTCCTTGTGATTGTTATTGAGAAATACCTGGTATTTGCTAAGCTTCCTAAGTTTCTTGGCAAGGTCATCGGTAAAATCAATGTTCTTGTGATCATTCCACTTACCTGGGTGATTTTTGCTATATCTGATTTCAATCTTTTGATAACGTATTTCAAGAGACTGTTTCCGTTCTTTGGTGAGGGAACCTCTGTTAATCAGGGAGACTTCATGAAGAATGTAAGCATATATTGGTACTTACTGGCAGTTGGTTTTATTCTTATGATCCCTGCTGTGTATAAGTTCTGGGATGCCCATAGAAAGCATCCTTTATCCAAGATTTTCCTGTTCATTCTGTTTTGGGTAAGTGTTTACAGCCTTTCCAACGCAGCAGGAAATCCGTTTATGTATTTTAGTTTTTGATGTGGGTTGATTTATAGAAAGAGTATTAGTAATGAAGTGGTTAAGATCGTGTCCGCTGCTGGTGGGCACAGCTGTTACAACAATTATATTATCGGTTTTAGCGCATAGTCTTGATACAACTGTTTATGCAGATGCCAGAGAAGGCTTTGATCCTGGAACTGCGCCTTATTTCTCTCTTGTATTTAAGGGAGCCAGAGATGGATTATATCCCTGGAGTCAGGTCCCTCCTGTAGATATGCAGGAAATTGGTGCTGTTGCTGAGGCTTCAGTAGACAGTTCTTTTGACAGTACAACAAATGAAGAGCTAAGCGTGTCAGGTAATGACATTTCAGGTAATGACATATCCGGCAATGATATCTCAGGTAACGATGTATCAGGCAATGATGCAGATAGAACCTATGAGTTTACTGAGGTTGATCCTGATTACTTTTGTGATGCACTGTTTATAGGAGATTCCAGAACCGTTGGACTTTCTGAGTACTGCCAGGAGCTTGATGAAAGGGCAACCTTCTATGCCAAGGTTTCTCTTACTTTATACAAATCGCTTACTGAGCCTTTTATCAAGACTGATGAAGGTAAGATAAGCGTTGAGCAGGCCCTTTCTGAGAAGCAGTATGCCAAGATTTATATCATGCTTGGACTTAACGAGATAGGCGGTGGCACACCAGAGAGCTACGCTGAAGATTACATGGCTGTCATTGACAGAATCAGAGAGCTTCAGCCAGATGCCATCATCTATATTCAGGGAATCATGCATGTTACTGAGAATAAGAGTGAGAATGATAAGCACTTCAACAACGCCAACATTAATAGCCGTAATGAGGCGCTTTCTCAGCTGGCTGATAACAAGACTATATTCTACATCGATATGAATGAGGCGGTAGATGACGAGAATGGCAATCTTCTCGCGGATCTTTCCTTTGATGGTGTTCATCTTAAGGCAGCATCCTATGATAGATGGTATCAGTTCCTACTGCAGCATGCGATCGTAAAGTAAATACTACATATTAACTTGAGGCGGTGGTAAAATGTCTAGAGAGATGGTTTTTAAGATGGAGCGCCCGGGACTTCTTCACGAGGGAGACAAGGTCACTGTGACCGAGGGTGTACTTCCAAGTAATTACTACTATACAATTGATCCTTCCCTTGCAATGTCAGGTAATTACCCATTCAGGGAGAGAATGCTAGAAAGAGAAGGTGTTGTTACGAAGGTCGAGGAGAACGACAGGGGATTCTACGTAACGGCAGTTTTTTGAGCCATATATCACATTTAAGGAGGCATCATTATGGAGTACATTTCAACAGACAAGGCACCAGCAGCTATCGGACCTTATTCACAGGCAATTAAGGCAGGAGATTTCCTCTATGCATCAGGACAGATTCCAATCAATCCTGAGGATGGAGAGATTGACGCTACAACTATTACAGATCAGGCAGACAGAGTTTGCAGAAATATTGGAGAAATCCTTAAGGCAGCAGGAACAGACTATGAGCACGTTGTTAAGACAACATGTTTCCTTGCTGAGATGAGCGACTTTGCTGCATTTAACGCAGTATATGAGAAGTATTTTACAGGAAAGCCAGCAAGGAGTTGTGTAGCTGTTAAGCAGCTTCCAAGAAATGTTCTTTGCGAAGTTGAGGTAATTGCTTACCTTGGCTGATCACTGGTTGGGGGATACAGTACGGTATGAAATTAAGACAAACGGCTTTGATCGTGGCTATGGCCGCGCTTCTTGTGGGGTGTGGGAGCCTTTCAGGAAGACACAACATAGATTCAGGATTTGCATATATTGAAAGTCATGAGTACACAAACGCTCTTTCAAGCTTCGATGAGGCTGAGAAGAACGGCGAGGACCCATGTCTTATTCATAGAGGCCGCGGAATTGCATATCTTAGAAGTGGCGAGAGTCAGAAGGCTGTAACGGAGCTTCTGGCTTCTCTTGCTGCTGATGAGGGAATAGTTGACGACATGGACTTTGACACCAACTATTACCTGGCAGAGGCCTACTACAACCTGGGCGAGTACGAGAAGGCTAAGGAAGTCTACGATGCCATCCTGAGCCTTAAGGGTAAGGACAGCCAGGCCTTCTATTTACGAGGCGTCTGCGAATTGGCATCAGACAATCACGACAGCGCCAAATCAGATTTTTCTAAAGCAATAGCCCTTAATTCAAGGGATTACACCATGATCATCATGATTTACAAGTCTCTGGCTGAGTACGGCTATGAGGAAGAGGCTACATCGATCCTGCAGACTGCAATGGATCAGGGTAGCAGTCATATGACCAACTTTGAGAAGGGTCAGATTTCTTTTTACCTGGGGAATAACGCTGAGGCCCAGAGCTATCTTGAGGCTGCCAGGAATGAGAGAGATCAGGAAAAAGAGCCAGTGGTTCTGATGCTGGGTATGACAGGCGAGAAGCAGGGCGATTACAACTACGCTGTCAGCGTTTACAAGACCTATTTAAGTGAGAATCCGGCCAGTGCCAGAGTTTACAACCAGCTCGGTATGTGCCAGATCAAGCAGGGAGACTATAACGGCGCCATTTCTTCTTTTGAACTGGGAATTGCCGTTGATGATAAGGAGCTTAATCAGGCTCTTATGCTCAATGAGATCACAGCCTATGAGTACATGGGCGATTTCGCTACAGCATCATCTATGATGGCCAATTATCTTGATCTTTATCCGGATGATGAAGCGGCTATCAGAGAGAATGTCTTTTTATCCACAAGATAAGAGACTTTGCGGGAATTGAGATTACAGGTGTTCGTTAGCGCAGAGTTAGAGCAGTGCGACACCGATTCGGGGACAAGGTATGAAAATAACAGTATTTAACGATTGGGATCATGTGCCTAAGGCTCAGAACGAGGGAGAGAATTCCGTAGTTCTTGCCTGGGATGGAGAATATAGAAAGGGCGATGTTATAGAGTTTTCCGGCATTACACCTGGAGAATTCTATGTGGTCAAGGTTGACGCAGCCATTGATCCGGCCCTTGTGCTTATCGAACAGGATACGGTTGAGTTTCCTGTTCCTTTTTATGAGAAAAAGACCAGCTACAATCCGCTGGCATTCTTTGGAAACAGACATGTTGTGTCCATAAGAAAGGCCTTTTCCTTTGAAGTGGAGGGCTACAGGAATCTGGCTCTTAACCCCTTTGATCAGCACGAAGGTACCGGCGTTTATCCACATGCCTCAGCCAACGTGGAGACCAGAGGAGAAGCTGTGTTTGCTGCAAGAAACGCAATAGACGGCAATATAGCCACCCTTTCCCATGGAGAGTGGCCCTACGAATCCTGGGGCATCAACAGACAGGATGATGCTGAGTTTACCCTGGACTTTGGCAGGGAAGTGGATATCGACCAGATAGTTCTTTATACAAGAGCGGATTTTCCCCACGATAACTGGTGGATCAAGGGCACCTTCACATTTTCTGATGGGTCAAAAGAAATAGTGGAAATGGAGAAGAAGGTGGAAGAGCCCCATGTTTTCCACATCGAGAAGCGCGGAATCAGGTGGCTTAAGCTTGGAGAACTGATCAAGGCTGATGATCCAAGTCCATTCCCAGCCCTGACACAGATCGAGGTCTACGGAACAGAAGCTGAAGAGTGATGGAGCTTGTTATCTATGAATAAGAGTGCAGATATTGTTAAAAGATACGTGCAGACAGCATCTGGCAGCGGGCTATACACCCGGATCCCAGACATTTCCGATAGAAAGGCCTGGGAGGCAATTCCAGATGATTATAAGAAGCTACTGATAGAACAAGGAGAGCGTGCTAAGGAGGAACCCTGGACTGCTCTTCTTATTTCTGACTTTAGAGAATTTAAGAAAAACGGAAACCGGGTTAAGTTTGAGGACAAGTACTTCCCCCGTAGGCGCAAGCTGGGAAAACTGGTGATGGCTGAGTGCGTGGAGAATAAGGGCAGATTTGTGGAGGATATCCTGGATGGCCTGTACCTCATTCTGGAGGAGACCACCTGGTGCCTGCCTCCCCACACAAGCTATGAAAGGGACAAAGAGCAGGAGCCAATGCCCGATGTGACAAGGCCCATCATAGATCTTTTTGATGCGGAGAGCGGAGCCTTTGTGGCCTTTGTTGAATACCTGCTAAGGCCGGTGTTTAGCGAGATCAGCCCATACATTTCAGGCTATGTCAACGATAGGCTACGAGAGAGGATCTTTACCCCTTACGAGACCCAGCATTTCTGGTGGATGGGAAATGGCGATGAGCCTATGTGCAACTGGACCGTGTGGTGCGTACAGAACGTGCTTCTGTGCGCCTTTACCAGAGAAAAGAGCTATTTTTCTGAGGAAAAGAGATTAGAATATTTGCAGAAGGCTGCTGCTTCCTGCGACTACTTCCTTAAGGACTACGGCGACGACGGCGCCTGCAGTGAGGGTGCGCAGTACTACTCCCATGCAGGGCTTTGCCTCTTTGGATGCCTGGAAGTTATGAGTGGGGCTATTGAGGATGGTGTGGTGAATGATCTGTCAGAGCTCAGTGACGCTAGAAATGAAAGTGATAGTGCAAACTGTTTAGACAGTAGAATTGATCTTGCTAGTTCTTTGGGATTCGATAAGATATACAGTGAGCAGCTTATCAAAAACATAGCAACCTACATCTCTAAGGTTCACGCCTGTGGAGATTACTATATTAACTTTGCAGACTGCAGTGCCCTTCCCGGAAGGCGCACCGCTAGGGAGTTTCTCTTTGGTAAGTATGTGGGAGACTCTGCCCTTATGTCACTGGCAGCCAAGGATGTGATGGCAGACCTCTCTGAGGGGCGCGCAATAGATGATGAGATCAATCTCTTTTATCGTGCTCTTCAGGCCTTTGCCATGAAGGAGATTGAAGAATATAAGCCTGTTTCAGCCGGCGCAGAGGACGTGTTCCTTGATAGCATCGGACTTATGGTGGCCCGGGATAGCAGATTCGTGCTGGCCACCAAGGCAGGTAACAACGGAGATAGTCACAATCACAATGATGTGGGCTCTTTTACCATCTATAAAGACGGAAAGCCCTTCATCATCGACCTGGGCGTAGGAACTTATACCGCCAAGACCTTCTCCGACAGGCGTTATGACATCTGGACCATGCAGTCCCAGTTCCACAATCTGCCAACCTTCATCGATAGGGGCCAGAACGCAGCTCTCATCATGGAGAAGGACGGAGCCCAGTACGGAGCCAAGGACGTGACATGCATCCTGTGTAGGAACGGAGTGAAGCAAAGCACAGAGGGAACTGGAACGGGAGTGGAAAGTGCTGGTGGCAGTGATTCACTGGATGGATCAACTAATGACGGAAAAGAAATCTCATCTCTTAAGATGGATATCGCCGGCGCCTACGATGATTTCCGCATCCTCAGCTACATCCGAGAAGTCAGCCTCATTAAGGGCCAGGGCGTTGTGGTAAGAGATCACTACGACGGCGACGCAGACGCATTCTTGAGCCTCATGACCTATGAGAAGCCAGAGATAGTCAGCGATAATAGTGCCAATCTGGTGAATGAATCCGCAGTAAGTAGCAACGAATCTGCTGAAGTGGTAGTAAATGTCGGAACTCTAGGCACCATCACTGTTACCGGCGTCACCAAAGCTCAAATCCAAGAATACCCGATTGAGGATGAACGCCTCGCCATTGCCTGGAAACATCCAGTTTATAGGATATTGCTGACACTGAATAAGTCTGACGATATTAGGCTTGATATCAAGTGAAGCGCTGATGGACACCTTCACAGTCGTCCGCACAGCCATACATCCGGCTCTCGGAATTATCCGCACAGCCACAATAAATTACAAGAAGGAAAGACACAAGAAACATGAGTAACACCGCTACATTTGCAACAAAATTAGACCAGCTTTACAAGACTTACAGAGATAGGATCAACCCCGATTGCTGGCGGGAATTATTTGCTGATCCAACACTGATCACAGAGGAGAATTTTGAAGAAGTAAGAGAGATCTTTTTTAAATACATCCCCGTTCACTACATGATGCCAAACGAAGTCTACGCAGTAATAGACGAGCTCTTTGGCCTTAGAGAGCACAAGGACGAGCTTGCCAAGTACTGTCCTGATGGCTTCCTGAACTTTGCTGCAGCCAAGGCCTTTGACGAGTACACAGATTTCGATTATACACTTCTGATCGGCACACCAGCCTACGACGAAAACGGCGTGGTTGACCTGTTTATTAACACCATAAAAGAGCTTATGCACCCAGAATCCAATATTGAAGACCCGGAAGCTGCTTACGGTGCCATAGCTAATTCTGGCATGGTTCATCCATGGCTTGTTTTCTGGGCTAAGAGAAGAGATTTCCTTGCTGGAAAGCTTAACAAGGAGCAGGAGGAAGAGCTTTTTGACCTCTACAGAGAAGAGGTTCCTGATGAGAGACACCAGATCCGCTACTTCTGCCTTGAATACAGAGTTTATGAACTTAGAGGTCTTGTTTGCGAGAAGCACAAGGATTACAAGAATGCCTATTACTATTACAGGCTCATGGCCTTTGTTTATGAGACAAGAAATGCCATTAAGCTGTTGTCAGATGTATCTGACCGTGTGGTAAAAGAGCTATCTTCTCTCAAGGAAATGGACATGGGTGAGTGGGATATTTTCCTTGATGCAGCAAGACGTAGCCTACGATTTAATGAGGCTATCAAAATCTACGAAGAGCGCAAGGATGAGGTTTTTGCTCTTCAAGATTATGCTTTTATCCTTGCAAACATCAGTGAATTCTACGCCAAGAAGGACCGTATGATTGATGCAGTAAGGACTGCAGACCTGATCGTAAACGTGGATGAAGAGTACATGGATGCCTTCATGACAAGGCAGATCATTGACTGGTGCTACGACCTTGTTAACGAAGATGGTTACAACGGCATAGAAGTTTTCAAGATTATGGAAAAGCACTGTGCCAGATTTAAAGATAAATTTGATGATGACAAGAACGGCCTTTACGACGTTCTTTACAGCGAAGGCGTAGCTAACTGCAGATACGGAAATGCCAGATTCGCCATAGCTCTTTTTACAGAACTTAAGGACATGATCGATAGAAACGACATGAACTGGGCTTTCACTGAGCTTAATGAAGCTAAGGTGAGAGTTCTTTTCAACCTGTACTATTCATATCTGACCTGCAGAAAGTGCCCATCAGCTGAGGAAATCAATGATGACATGGCTAGGGAAGCTTTTGAGATGACGCTCCAGGGCGAGAACTTTGCATTTAGTAATGGCAACATGCAGTTCCCACCTGCCTTCTGGCCTTGCATGATGAAGTGCTGTAACGTAACCTTAGAGTACGAGAGAGCTCTTGAAGTTCTTCTTACGAGAGAGGGACAACTTCTTGAAATGCAGAACGGTGACAAGAAGGCCTATAGCGATATTCTTGATGCCTTGTATGCCTGCGCAATCCAGTGCTACGCTAAGCTTGGAGATATTCATTCTGCAAGAGAGGTTTTGTTTAAGCTTGTGGGCGGAGACTTGGAGCTAACAGCCATTAAGGAAGGCGTTAAGTCAGTGAACCTTACCAAGGACCACGACAAGATCATGTGGATTCTAAGCTTTGCAATCTACGTGCCTGGAATACTTACGGAAGACGAGACACAGTCTGTCCTTAGACAGTCTCTTGATAAGATCAGCTACATTACCAAGAACAGGGTAAAAGATGTTAAGAAGCTGGGCGAGTTTATGAGAAGCCTTTTGAGCTACGGATATGCTACAACCACTGATCAGAAGGCAATCTACGATGCCTGCAATGATGAGTGGCTTATGAAAAGAGCTCTCGGAACCTGTGAAGCCAGATACATCGCCAAGGATTTCGCGAGACTTAGCTTTTACGCTGGGGACCATGAAGGAGCAGCCGCGTATGCAAAGAAGGCCCTTGACCTTTGTTCTGCAGCCAATGCCTACTGTAGGCAGCACCACGTTACCCTTGAGGAAGCAGTGGAGGATGGACAGAGATATAACAACAGGCTTGAGTTGTCTGAACTGTCTGAGTGTTATCTTTTCATGGGAGATGTGGATAAGGCCAGATATTACGTTTCCAAGATGGAAGGCGACAACATGTGCGCTTACTGTGCTAAGTCAGGCTGCCTTGAGAAGTTCCTTGATTACGCACAGATTGAGTGCTATGAAGGTAACTACGATGAGGCCCTTAAGTACTGCGATCTGACAGATAGCACTGAGTGGAGCGGACATGAAGAGATAGCAACATCAATCAGAATGTATATCAAGAGAATTCGTGGATGATATCCACTGAAATGCGCAATTCACTGGAATTTTCAGTGGATAAGAAGTCAGAAAAAGAGATATAGTGTGGAAAAGCATTTATCATAATCGGGGAGTATAGGAAATGGAACTGGAAAGAAGAGATGAGAACTGGTATGTAAGGGCCCTTAACAGAGTGCAGGCCAAGATGGAGAAGGTTGTAGACCGTAACCTTGGTAAGATCCCTTATACCACAGATGAGAACGGCAGATTCGACGACCGTTCTGGTAAAAAAGATATCTGCTGGTGGACCAACGGATTTTGGGGCGGCGAATTATGGCAGCTCTACAGACTTTCAGGAAATGAGAAGTTTAAGAGCGAAGCAATTGCCGTGGAAGAGAAGATGGATGCTGCGTTCATGGACTATAACGGAATGGATCATGACGCAGGCTTTAGATGGCTGCCTACAGCAGTTATCAATTATAAGCTGACTGGTGACAAGGAGTCCCGCAACAGAGGCCTTCTTGCCGCTGCCAATCTGGCTGGAAGATTCAACATGAATGGCAATTTCATCAGAGCTTGGAACGACTGGGGCGATGACAGAGATACCACAGGCTGGGCTATCATCGACTGCATGATGAATCTGCCTCTTTTATACTGGGCATCCAAAGAGCTGGGAGACCCAAGATTCAAGGCAATTGCTGTAGCCCACGCTGATACTGCCATGAAGAACTTCATTAGAGAAGATGGCTCAGTTAAGCATATTATTGGATTTGACCCTGCTACAGGAGAGTACCTTAGAGACTACGGCGGACAGGGCTTTGGCGAAGGTTCATCCTGGACAAGAGGCCAGAGCTGGGCGCTTTACGGCTTTGCTCTTAGCTACAAGTACACAGGGAATGAGAGATACCTTGAAACCTCCATGAAGGTGGCTGATTACGTGCTTTCTGAGATCAAGGACACTTACCTTATACCAGTGGACTTCAGGCAGCCAGAGAACGTGACATTAGAGGATTCCACAGCATCAGCCATTATCGCCAGCGGACTTATCGAACTGGCCCAGGCTCTTGAGAGTATTGGAAAAGAGCAGGAGAAGGCAGATAAGTACATGGCTATGGCAGTTAACCTTCTTAAGACTCTGGATGAAAAGAGATGTGACTACAGCCTTGATAAGGACAACATCCTTGAGAAGTGCACTGCAGCTTACCACGATGAGAAGCATGAGTTTGCCATTATCTACGGCGACTACTACTACATCGAAGCGCTGATGAAGCTGGATGGAAGAGTGCTTACTATTTTCTGAGGAGTCATTGGGGACGGTTCTAGTTGACTCCTTTTTTTGAAAAAGGAGTCAACTAGAACCGTCCCCAATGACTCCCCCAAATACAAAATACTTGCGAGGATAAAGCGATGGTATTTTCTCCAACACACACAGATTACGAACTTAGCCCATACACAGGTCTTACAAGGGAGAGCTGGATCGAGGCCGCAGAGTATCTGCTGTCTGGAATATTTGGCAACATCAAAGACATAGCAGACCCTGTGGTTATGCCAAGATATGAAACAGAAGTAACTTACCCATCTAAGGATGCACCAGAATGGCGTAAGAAAGCCGAGGTCTTTGAGGGCCTTTGCAGATCTTTTTTCATATCTGCGCCACTTCTTGCCATTAAGCCAGACCTTGTGCTAAACGGCATTAACGTTCGCGACTATTACAAGAGACAGGTTCTTGAGGCAGTTACTCCGGATGCGCCTAACTATGTCCTTAATTATTCTGACATGAGGGCTCTGGATAAATCCGACAACCCTTGCGCCTGCTACCAGCAGACTGTTGAGACTGCGGCCCTTGTTATCTGCCTGTACCTTTGCAAGGAGCAGATCTGGGACACCTATACCAAGGAAGAAAAGGACAGGATAGCAGCTTTTTTATCTGACTTTGCCCATTCCAACACGGTTCCACAGAACTGGCGCCTTTTCAACATGCTTGATATGGCCTTTCTTCATATGAACGGCTATGAGATAGATAAAGACATCATGCGTGACCACGCCCAGAACATCCTCCACTACTACGTTGGAGATGGCTGGTACAGAGATGGTCAGAGCTTTGATTACTACTCCTGCTGGGCTTTTAACATGTACACCGCCATCTGGAACAACTGGTATGGCTATGACAACGAGCCCTACATTGCGGGCAAATTTGAGGAAAACTCCAATAAGCTCATGGAGACCTACCCTGACATGTTCGACCGCGACGGCTTCACCAACATGTGGGGCAGATCTGGAATCTATAGAAATGCAGCCACCAGCTCTTTTGACGGAAATCTCATGATGAGGAATTCTATGGCTGACCCAGGCAGAGCAAGGCGCATCTGCTCAGGCTCCCTTTTGCAGTTCCTTAAAAGAGATGACTTCCTCTGGAACGGCGTGCCTACCCTTGGCTTCTACGGCCCCTTCGTGCCTCTGGTTCAGGGATATTCCTGCGCAGAGTCACCTATGTGGCTTGCGAAAGCTCTTTTATGCCTGCATCTGCCAGCGGATCACCCATTCTGGACCGCTAAGGAAAACAACGGAACCTGGGAGAAGCTTGCAAAGGGCGAGACTAAGGTTACAACCCTTGATGGACCAGCGCTCTGCTTTGCTAATCACGAGGCAAACGGCATAACCGAGCTTCGTAGCGGCAAGATGGTCAAGGATAAGACAGACCTTCACGGCATCTGGAACTATGGAAAGCTTGTGTATAACACCAAGTTCCCGTGGGAATCAAGGCCCAATTCTGCATCTGATGTGGATAACTGTGCCCAGGATGTGGTTGAGTCACAGCAGTATGTGCTGACGTATATGAGAGAAGGAAGCGCAGAAGATGACAAGGGATCAACAGATTCAGCTAATAAGACCCTGGTAAAAGAGCTAGCCCTTACTCCTAACGTGACTCTCTGGCATGGAGAAAAGAATGGCGTTCTCTATAGGAGACAGTTCTTTGAGTACGAGACCCAGACAGAGACCCACTGGAGAACCGCAATAGATCTGGCTGACTTTCCTGTTTCCTACGGAATGATTCGTGCAGACAAGATCAGACTCTTTAGACGCCCAGTGGAGCTTACACTTGGAGCCTTTGGATTCCCTGATAACGGAACAGAGGTCATCACCAAGGAGAAGGACAGCTACAAGGCTATAATCCTCAAGGGCCACGACCACACTGGCAAAGAAAAGCAGCTTGCCCTGACCATCATGGATGGCTGGGATGAGATAAAACTTGTAAAGAGCACTGACACCAACCCTGATAGCAAGAATTCAATTGTTGTCTATGGTAAGACCACCAGAATGAAGCAATATGGCTACGAGCCATACTTCCTGATTTCTCAGGTTATAACCAAGGAGGACCTGTCCGACTTCACAGAGGATGAGCTCTTCCCAATAAAGGAAGTAATCTACACCGACCCCGAGAAGTGCGGCGGCTACGGCCCAGTAACCATTAGGCTTAAGAACGGTGAAGAAAGAACCGTGGACTTCTACGGAATTGAGAGTAAGCTGGAAATTTAGAAGTAAGCGTTAGAAGTGAGAAGCGTAATAAGCTTCTCACTTCTTGTTTTTTATGGATGGGTATGTTACCATAGCTAAGCTGCGAAAAATCTTTTGCAGTTCTAATCCAATCTGGAAAGGCAGAGCAGTTCTTGCAGATGCCAATTTCAATGAATGGACAGAAATAATTTGAAGGAGGCATATTGTATGCAGGAAGTAAGTATTATTAAAGACCCCGAAGGGCAAAGTATTGTCATTGTTAATGACATTATATTTAAAGGGAGAAGAGGAATTGATTGGCAAAATGTCCAGGGATATTTAAAAAAATACATAGGGCAAAGCTATGAAGTACTCGAAACATCTGATGTTATTTATATTGGATCGGACTTTCCTGAAGAACTAAAAGGTTCTGAAGATACAAAAAGAACAAGAGGTGGTAATGCAAAAGCCAAGGCTAATGCGACTACTGTTATACCATTCTTAATAGAGAATGCTACGAACAAAAGGTGGCAAGATAATTATAAATCTAAGCATGGATATGATGCTAAGTATGGTTGGTATAGATTTACGACGAGGTTTGCGTTACCTCTTTATGACGAGAAAAACGAATTGATTGGATATAATGTCTATAGAATAGAGATGCTAATAAGACATGCATCAGATGGAAAGCTATATTTGTATGACATGGTTAATACAAAAAAAGAAACAAGCACCCCGCTTGAGCAATAGCTGTACGGTAACAAACTCGTTTCTTTTCATCTAGAGTATATTTGAAAAACTGAAAAAAGTAAAGCTCTTTATCCCGACAAAGAAGATAAAACAAAAAGTAGCACTTTTTAGGGGAATCAGGACAAGAATCACAGTGTTTTTTCTTTTTCCAATTGTTATACTACTTGTATTTAGAGAGATAATACGGAGGGAAACATGACCTACACAGCAGATTGGGAATCATTATCAAATTACAGAGTGCCACAGTGGTATAGCGATGCAAGATTCGGCATCTTCATCCACTTTGGAGTATATAGCGTGCCATCCTTTGGAAGTGAGTGGTATTCTCGCAACATGTACGTTAAGGATAGCAGAGAATACGAGCATCACATTAAGACCTATGGTCCTCACAAGGACTTTGGATACAAGGATTTCATTCCTATGTTCAAGGCAGAGAAATTCAATGCCGATGAGTGGGCAGATCTTTTCAAAAGAGCTGGAGCAAGGTATGTAGTACCTGTGGCAGAGCACCACGACGGCTTTGCTATGTATAAGAGCAGCATCTCCAAGTGGAATGCCTATGACATGGGTCCTAAGATGGACTATCTTGGCCTTCTTAAGAAGAGCGTTGAGGAAAGAGGCATGCGTATTGGCGCCTCATCCCACAGAATTGAGCACTGGTTCTTTATGAGCAAGGGAAGAGAGTTTGAGAGCGATATCAATGACTCTATCGATGAGAACAGCCTTTACTGGCCTGCTATGAAGGAGCCTGAGAATCACTATGATCTTTTTGCAGAGCCTGCTCCAACCAAGGAGTTCATGGACGACTGGTTTGCAAGATGTAAAGAGATCATTGATAACTACCACCCTGAGATCCTGTACTTTGACTGGTGGATCCAGGAAGCCTGCATGAAGCCATACCTTCAGAAGCTGGCTGCATATTACTACAACGAGATGGAAAAGATCGGCAAGGTAGGCGTTATCAACTACAAGCACGATGCCTTTGCCTTTGGCTGCGCAGTTCCTGATGTAGAAAGAGGAGCTCTTGCAACAGCACAGCCATATATCTGGCAGACAGATACAGCCATCGGAAGAAGAAGCTGGTGCTATATCGAAGACAACGACTACAAGGACGCTGAGGAGATCATCTGCAACCTTGTTGACTGCGTATCCAAGAATGGTAACCTTCTGTTAAACGTAGGCCCTAAGCCAGATGGAACAATCTCTGAGGAGGATAAGAAGACTCTTCTTGGTGTAGGTGACTGGCTCGCAGCAAACGGCGAAGCTATCTACGAAAGCAAGGTTTACAAGTTCTCTCAGGAGGGACCAACCATCACCAAGGGCGGTCAGTTCACAGATAGAGAGAAGATTCCATACACACCAGAGGACTTCAGATTCACAGTTGCTCATGGTAACATCTACGCAATTGCCTTAAAGGCAGCAGATGATGGCAAGTATGTGATCAAGAGCCTTGGCTTTGAGAAGGACGCAGCTAACTCCAGCGGATTCTCAGGAATCATCGATGAAGTTACAGTTCTTGATGGCAACGTTCCGGCAAGCTTTGAACGTAAGGATGATGGTCTTCACATCACTACTGACTTCAGAAGCGACCTTCCAGTAGTCTTCAAGATCAAGACTCGCTGATAATAAACTGAATCAAATCACGTTGATCATATTTGTTGTCGGCAGGTATCGGAATAATAATAAAAAAATCTCTTGACGTATCCGGAACAAGAGAGTAAAGTAATAAACAATTAAATACTTAATCACTTTAAACCGATGAAGTGGAGATAACGGCAATGATGCCTTTACAGAGAGCCCAGGTAGCTGAGAATGGGTGAGAAACAAGTTGTCAAATGGACCACAGAGGGCGTAGTCAAATGCTAAGCAGCAGAGTATTCTACGACGTAGGGCATACGTTAGTTGCCGTGGATATGATGGTATCCATAAAGCGCATAGATTCAGTCTATGAATTCAAGGTGGCACCGCGGATTATAAATATTCGTCCTTGATAGAAACTATAAAGTTTTCTATCAAGGACTTTTTTGTTAGGTAAAAGAGCTTTGATAGAGCATCAAAAGGAGGCAAAACAATGATCAAAGAAGCAATCGTAAAAATCGTTAACAAGGGAGACCTTACATATGATGAGGCCTATGCAGTAATGAATGAGATTATGAGCGGTGAGAGCACACCAACACAGAACGCCGCATTTTTGTCAGCTCTTTCTACAAAGAGTGCAAAGGCTGAGACTACAGATGAGATCGCTGGTTGCGCAGCAGCTATGAGAGATCACGCAACTAAGGTAGAAACAAATATGGACGTTTTTGAAATTGTTGGAACAGGCGGAGACAACGCAGGCAGCTTTAACATTTCTACAACATCAGCAATTGTGGCTGCTTCCTGTGGCATGAAGGTTGCTAAGCACGGTAACAGAGCTGCTTCATCACTTTGCGGAACAGCTGACTGCCTCGAAGCTCTTGGCGTTAACATCGAGCAGGATCCTGAGAAGTGCGTAGAGCTTCTTGAGAAGGCTGGAATGTGCTTCTTCTTTGCTCAGAAGTATCACACATCAATGAAGTATGTGGGCGCTATCAGACGTGAGCTTGGCTTCAGAACAGTGTTCAACATTCTTGGACCTCTTACAAACCCAGCATCACCAAGCATGCAGCTTCTTGGAGTTTACGATGAATATCTTGTTGAGCCTCTGGCTCAGGTTCTTATAAATCTTGGCGTTAAGAGAGGCATGGTTGTCTACGGAATGGACAAGCTTGATGAAATCTCAATGAGCGCACCAACCAAGATCTGCGAGATCAAGGACGGATGGTACAAAACATATATGATCAAGCCTGAGGATTTCGGCTTTAAGACCTGCACCAAGGACGACCTTAAGGGCGGTGCTCCAGAAGAGAACGCAGAGATCACAAGACAGATCCTTAAGGGCGCACAGGGACCTAAGACAGATGCAGTTCTTTTAAATGCAGGCGCTTCCCTCTACATCGGAGGCAAGGCTTCCAGCATTGCAGAGGGAATCGAAGTTGCCAAGGAGGCTATTGCTTCAGGCAGAGCTTATGAAACACTTGAAGAGATCATCAAAGTCAGCAACGAAGGCGCTGTAGAGGTGGCATGATGTCTAAGGATAATATCTTAGCTCTTTTAGCAGATCATGCAAGAGAAAGGGTGGCAGAGGCCAAGATGCAGGTTTCTCTTGAGGAGATGAAGGCCAAGGCCCTGGCCCTTCCAAAGGGTGACTTCGAGTTTGAGAAGGCCCTTCGGAAAAAAGAAATTTCTTTTATCTGCGAATGCAAAAAGGCCTCCCCTTCAAAGGGCGTGATTGCTGAAGAGTTTGATTATCTGGGGATTGCAAGGGACTATGAGAAGGCAGGTGCTGACTGCATCTCAGTTCTTACAGAGCCTAAGTGGTTCCTGGGAAGCAGCGATTACCTTAGGGAGATTGCGGAGGCGGTGAGCATTCCCTGTATCCGCAAGGATTTCACAGTGGATGAGTATATGATCTACGAGGCCAAGGTCCTGGGGGCTAAGGCGGTGCTTCTAATCTGCAGCATTCTTTCAGCAGAACATGTAAAAAGATATATCGGCATCTGCGATGAGCTTGGAATCAGCGCGCTGGTGGAGGCCCACGACAGGGATGAGGTGCTGATGGCTATTAAGGCAGGCGCAAGACTCATCGGGGTTAACAACAGGAATCTTAAGGATTTTAGCGTAGATACAGGAAACAGTGCATCCCTCAGAGATCTGGTGCCGGAGAATATCACCTTTGTTTCTGAAAGCGGCATCAGCAGTGCAGAGGACATAGATAAGCTTAGAAGTGCCGGAGTTAATGCGGTTCTTATCGGAGAAACCCTTATGAGGGCAGAGGATAAGAGGGCTAAGCTTATGGAACTTAAGGGGATGTGACAGGAGGAAATATGGCAGTTATCAAGTTGTGCGGACTGTCCAGAGATGAGGACATCAAGAAGGCTAATGAATTAAAGCCGGATTATATAGGATTTGTCTTTTATGATAAGAGCATTAGAAACGTCACAAGGGAGCAGGCAAGGCATTTGAAGGGACTACTAAATAAGGACATCAAGTCTGTAGGCGTCTTTGTGGATGAGGATGAGGCTAAGGTCAGAGAGCTGTTCAATGAAGGAGTCATCGATGTGGCTCAGCTACATGGACATGAGGACAATGACTATATTGGAAGGCTACAGGCTGACAGGATTCCAGTTATCAAGGCTTTTAAGGTGACGGATCAGAATAGTGTTGAAGCTGCTAAGGGCAGCAAGGCAGACATGATCATGTTTGATACTGGAAAGGGCAGTGGGATTTCTTTTGACTGGAACCTGATAAAGGGCTTTAATAAGCCGTTCTTCCTGGCAGGAGGCCTTGACCCCGACAATGTTGGATGCGCCATAGAAGCTGTGAAACCCTTTGGAGTTGACGTAAGTAGCGGAATTGAGACGGATAGTAAGAAGGATGTGAAGAAGATGGAATTATTTGTTGAGAATGCAAGAGAAGTGAAGATAAAGATGCCTAAGGCAGTGGTGGAGCCGGATGGCAAGTGTGCAAATAAAGTAGAGAGTTCAGAGGATGCTGTAAAATCAGGGGATTGTGGAAGAAATGTAGAAGCTATTATGAACCCTGGTGACTGCGGAAATGGAAGATTTGGCATCCATGGAGGACAGTACATTCCTGAGACTTTGATGAATGCAGTGCTTGAGCTTGAGAAGGCATACAATCATTACAAGAATGATCCAGAGTTTAACAGTGAGCTGACAGATCTTTTTAACGATTATGCTGGAAGACCTAGCATGCTCTACTATGCGGAGAAGATGAGTAAGGACCTGGGCGGCGCCAAGATCTATCTTAAGAGAGAGGATCTTAATCACACAGGCTCCCACAAGATCAACAACGTGCTTGGACAGGCGCTTCTTGCTAAGAAGATGGGTAAGACAAGGCTCATTGCTGAGACAGGTGCAGGTCAGCACGGCGTTGCTACAGCTACAGCAGCTGCCCTTCTTGGAATGGAATGTGTTGTGTTCATGGGAGAAGAGGACACTAAGAGACAGGCTCTTAACGTGTATAGAATGAGACTTCTTGGAGCTGAGGTTGTGCCTGTTACTACTGGAACTGCAACTCTTAAGGATGCTGTTTCTGAGTGCATGAGAGAGTGGACTAAGAGAATTGACGATACTCACTACTGCCTTGGTTCTGTTATGGGACCACATCCATTCCCAACAATTGTAAGAGATTTCCAGTCTGTTATTAGTAAGGAAATTAAGAGTCAGATACTTGAGAAGGAGGGAAGACTTCCAAGTGCAGTTATTGCTTGCGTTGGCGGTGGAAGTAACGCAATGGGAAGTTTCTATAACTTCATTGAGGATAAGGATGTAAGACTGATTGGATGCGAGGCAGCAGGCAGAGGAATTGATACCTTTGAGACTGCAGCTACAGTAAATACTGGAAAGCTTGGTATCTTCCACGGAATGAAGTCTTATTTCTGTCAGGATAAGTACGGTCAGATCGCGCCTGTTTACTCAATATCTGCAGGCCTGGATTATCCTGGAATCGGACCTGAGCATGCTCATCTTCATGATATTGGAAGAGCAGAGTACGTGCCTGTTACAGACGTTGAGGCTGTTGAGGCTTTCGAATATCTTTCAAGAACAGAGGGTATCATTCCTGCAATCGAGAGTGCTCACGCTGTTGCTTATGCAAGAAAGCTGGCACCTACAATGAGTAAGGACGATATCATTGTAATCACTATTTCAGGAAGAGGAGATAAGGACTGCGCAGCAATTGCGCGTTACAGAGGGGAGGATATCCATGAGTAAGATAGCAGAGGCTTTTAAGAATAAGAAGGCGTTTATTCCATTTATAACTTGTGGGGATCCAGACCTTGAGACCACCAAGAAGATAGTTCATGAGCTGGAGGACAATGGTGCAGATCTTATCGAGCTTGGAATTCCATTCTCAGACCCTACAGCTGAGGGACCAGTGATTCAGGGAGCTAATATCAGAGCTCTTTCAAATGGTATTACTACTGATGACATCTTTGAGATGGTTAAGGAGCTGCGCGAGACTGTTAAGGTTCCTATGGTGTTTATGACCTATGCAAACGTAGTGTTCTCCTACGGAATGGATAAGTTCTTTGACAGATGCAAGGAAGTGGGAATTGATGGAGTTATCCTTCCTGATGTGCCTTTCGAAGAAAAGGATGAGTTTGAAGGATCAGCCCTTGAGCGAGGCGTTGACTTCATTTCCATGATTGCACCTACTTCTGAGGGAAGAATTGCCATGATTGCCAAGAAGGCAAAGGGCTTTATCTACATCGTATCAAGCCTTGGAGTTACTGGAACAAGAGATACAATCAGCGGAGATATAGGAAGCATGGTGGCTAAGATCAGAGAAAACACTGATGTACCTTGTGCTGTGGGCTTTGGAATCTCAACGCCTGAGCAGGCTGCAAAGATGGCAAGTGTTTCTGATGGAGCAATCGTTGGATCTGCCATAGTTAGAGTGATTGAGAAGTATGGTAAGGATGCGCCTAAGCATGTGGGTGCGTTTGTTAAAGAAATGAAAATGGCCACCAGCGCATGAAATGCGCTGGCGGCCATGGATACTTGTAATTAGAAGCCCAGGTTGTCATTTACAAGGATTACATGAATTCTGTCCTTGTGGCGTGAGAAGCGTGTGATCAGGAACTGACAGCAAATAGTATCTGGTGACTTGCAGTTCATGCAGGAACCAGTCTTGGAGCAGGGAGTGTTGAGCCCAAAACGCTGTGCGTTTATTGGGGCAGCCACATTTCTTGCTCTTTTTAATGCGTGGTCTACGTCTGAACATACCTTGTTCATGCCTACGATGAAGACTACCTTTTTAGGACCCTGAGCAATTGCAGATACTCTGTTAGAGTTACCGTCTATGTTAACAAGTACGCCATCATCAGTCATGGCATTGGCACTTGAAAGGAATACATCAGCATCATAGCCTGCAAGCATTGCAGCTCGCTTATCTTCTGCTACGTCGCGGTCTATGAAGTTGTAGTTGCCCTTCTTTACAGCATCTACAAGTCCAATCTCATGAGCACTCATGGCGCCGCCCATGGATACTGAGCTTCCCTCTGGGATAAGCTCAAGTGCTATCTTAAGGGCTTCCTCCTTGCTCTCTGCGTAGTAGCCGGTCATGTTGCGGGATTCAAGCCCTTTTATAACTTTCTGTGCCAGTAAGTCGTTGCGCTTAAGAATGTTCTCGTTCATAGTCATCTCTCCTTGGTTTGTGTGGGGTGTTGCTGCCTTTAATGTTGCTTCCATTGTATGGCAGGGAGAGGGCTGGAGGCAAGAGGAATCTGGTGCTGAAAGTTAGCTTGGGGGTGAGATAAGAATTGGGGAGATGGAGTGTTGAGACTGAATAGTTAGAGATGTATTGGGGAGAGACGGAATGGTGTGATGTTTCATTGAAATATGCTGGAAATACAGAAAAAGGAGATGATACTGTTAATTTTCTGTATAGTACTGAGCGTTGTCTGATAAAGAAGTGGGGGAAATACAGAAAATAGGTAGGGTGCTCTTGTTTTTCTGTACAGTGCTTATTTGAAGTGAGCTAGAAATACAGAAATAGAGCAGGTATCTTCTTTTTTTCTGTATGAGCTTATTTTTGAAACGGGCCAAAACACAGAAAAAGCTTGTGTAACGACTTGTTTTCTGTGTTTTTGCTAATTTGTAGAAATGGTCAGTGGGTAACGTGTACAGAAAATTGAAGGATGCTAGCTTATTTTCTGTATTTCCGCTGGTTAGGAATTTGAAGGTGTACAGAAAATCTATAGTTAGCTCGCTATTTCTGTGTTTTCAGCGATATGGAATTTGAGCGTGTACAGAAAAATTCATGCCTAGTCCTATATTTCTGTATTTTACGGTAAATTGCATTGGAAACAAGACGATTTCTTCTTTCTCATAGCATGCCCAGACAATATGAATTTAGTTGAATAAAGCGCCCAAGTGCAATATAATTTTGAGATAGTGGGGCTTGGATTTATCAGTGATTTTCCAAGGCTAAACTACTAAGAATGCACTAGTGGGAAGGGGAAATCCAATCAGACTAACTTGTGATTGGATTATGCAAGATATATGGATAACAATAATATGTGGGGGCAGGGATCACCTCAGAACAATCATCAATACAACAATCAATTTAATTCAGGAATGGGCAGGCCAAATGGCCAGCAGTACGGCAACCAATTTAATTCTGGTATGCATCAGCCCTATTCTCAGTCATACAACGATCAAAACAACCAATTCAACCAACAATATAATCAGCAAAGAAATCAGCCATACAACCAGCATGGCTATCAGCAACCAGGCCAGCCAAGCTATCTGGGGCAGCAAGGACAACCACGCTTTCAGCAGTCAGGTCAGCCCGGATATCCAGGACAGCCAGGCTATCCAGGTATGCCAGGCCAGCAAGGCGGTCCACAGAAGTCAGGCAAAGGCTTACTAATCGCTGGAATATCAGTTGCAGTAGTGCTTGTACTTGCTCTTATCGGAGTGTTCTCGTACTTTATCTTTGGATCTTCTTCATCCACCGATTCAGACAGCAAGGTGGCTTCTGAAGATAACAGAGACGACAATGATTCTGAGAATAAAGATAGCGATAAAGACTCAGATAAGGACAAGGACAGCGACGAAGATTCAGACGAAGACTCAGAAGATGCAGATGACGAGTATGGTGAGTATGGCGAGAGATTTGAAAAAGACGGCGACTATACCTATGTCTATATAGATGAGAAATGGTACTACTATTACGAGGGCGAAATAGATAAAAAGTGCAGCTTTTCTTTCGAGGATGACGGCACAGCAAAGCTTAAAGAGGGCGATGACATTTCGACTTTAGAATACAAAATGCTTTATGATACTGATGCCATGAATTATGTTGAGGAGTATTGCTCTAATTCAGGTCTATCCAAGCATAAGCAAAGATCCCTGGAAAAGAAAGCAAAAGAGGAAGAAGATGGATTTCTTCATTACGTCGTTATTGATTGCCTTGATATTGTTATCAACTATTCAGATGGCAGAAAAGAGGAACTTGATACAAGCTCTCATGATTATTTCTTCTTTGGATATAGCGTGTACGATGACAAGGAGGATGCTGTAATCTACTACCTCTACGACCCTGATTATCCTGATGAAGTTGTAGTAGTGTTTATTCAGAAGTAATTGTTAAAAGAGCTAATTCAAGAAGCATATGAAAAACTAGCATCCAGTACAGAAGATTTAGCCATAATCAAGTTATTGGACATAAAGAAGGAAATACATCTAATTTAAAATAGAGGAGAGATAAAATGGATAACAACATGTTTGGAAATGAAAATCAGTTCAGAAGTCCCAGCGCTAATCACGGTGACAACCAGTCATCAAACAACCAGTTCGGCGGAAATCAGATGAATAACCAGCCAAACAATCAGTTTAATGGAAATCATATAAATGGACAGCCAATGAACAACCAGTTTGGCAGCAATAACATGAACAACCAATTCAACGGTCGTCCAAACAACCAATTCGGCAGCAACCAGATGAATGGCCAGTTCCAGGGCCAGCCAAATAACCAATTCAACAACCGCCCAATGAACAACCGGCCAAACAACCAGTTCCAGGGGCGCCCAATGAACGGCCCACAGAATCAGTTCCGCGGTCCACAGATGAATGGCCCACAGATGAATAACTACGGTAACGGCATGAACCCTGGTATGTATCCACAGGGCTACCCACAGCAAAAGAAGTCTGGAAATGGACTTATCATCGCACTTGTGGCTATAGGCCTTGCCGTTGTACTTGCAGTAGTTGGTATCTTTGCATTCTGGCCAAAGGGAGATTCCACCAAGGATGACGTCAAGGTAGCTGACGACAAGGATAAAGACAGCAAGGACAAAGATAAGGACGACGATAAGGACAAGGACGATAAGGACAAAGAAGACAAGGACGACGAAGACAAAGATAAAGACGACAAGGACGACAAGGATAAGGACAGCAAGGACAAAGATAAAGACAAAGATAAGGACAAGGACGATAAGGACAAAGACGAAGAAGACGACAAAGACAAGGATAAAGATAAAGACAAAAACTCAAGTAACGCCGGCAAGCGCGACATTGAAGAATATGTTACTGAAGGTGAGTATACCTATGTACGTCTTGACTACTCAGTCTGGTATACAATGAACAGCAGCACCGACGTGAATTACGATTCATACTGGTATTTCGATCCAGACGGAACAGCTATGCTTGTTTTATCTGACGGTGGCTACTACCTTGTGGATTACGATCTTCTTTATGATGAAGACGCCATGAGCTATGTAGTTAATGAGCTTCCTGAGTATGGCCTTACTATGGAAGAGCAGAAGAAGGTGGTTGAAGCTAACAAGAAGTCCAATGACCAGTTCCAGCACTATGTTGTAGTGAACTTCACAAGCGCTGTGTTCTACGACTCTGAAGGCAACAGAACAGATATGGGTAGTACCAATATCTTTTTCTATGGCTACAGCGAATATGATGCAAGTGAAGAGGTTTACTACTACTCACTTGTAGGCGGCAATTCAGCTGAGATGAGCACCTTTATCGAATACGACATTTAAGACGGAGACAGCTTTTTATGAAAAAAGATAACATTATACTAGTAGGGATGCCTACATCCGGAAAGAGCACAATAGGAGTTATCCTGGCCAAGATCCTTGGCTACAACTTCCTTGACGCTGACATAGTCATTCAGGAAAAAGAGAATAGAAAACTATCAGAGATTATTGAAACCGAGGGTGTTGATGGTTTTATCGATATCGAGAACAGGATAAACACTGGAATCGAAGCTCAGAAAACCGTCATTGCCACTGGCGGAAGCGTAGTCTATGGAAGAGAAGCCATGGAGCACTACAAGAACATCGGCCGTGTCGTGTACCTCAAGGTCAGCATGGATGTTCTTACAAAGCGTCTCAAGAACGTTAAGCAAAGAGGCGTTGTTATGAGAGAAGGCCAGACTCTTGTGTCTCTCTACAATGAGAGAAGCGTCCTCTACGAGAAGTACGCCGACATCGTGATTGATGAAAAGAACCATTCCATGGAGGAAGTGGTTGCAGATTTATTGGCTGTACTTTGATATCAAACTCAATTTCAAAATGGCCAAAATGAATATATTGCTTTTCTCTAAATAATAGAATTGACCAAACCAAAAACAACCAGAATTGAAGTGGAGATTTTTCGATAAATATGCGGAAAATCTCCGCTTTTTGTATTGATTATTCTGCTACGTGTGTTACAATCTTTTTAATATTTTCTTTAGGGTGGGTTAAATTATCCAAAAATCTAAAATTTCAGAAGGTGCATCATGACTAAAAAGGAAGTACAGGCTAAAATTGACGCGGTATTAGCAGATATCGAAAAGTATGAGGGAATCAAGGAACAGCTTGAAACCCTACAATCCAATCTTTCTGATAACAAGAATACTCTCCATGAAAGTGTATATGATCCAATTTCCGAGCCATACCCTCTTGGAGGAGAAGCAGGCGATGATTGGGCAGGCCTTAATTACAACGAGGCAGAGGATAAGAGAAGTACTATTTCATCTAATCTTGGAACCTATGATGGGGAAATAGATACTCTTTCTTCTGAGATTAGCGAAGCTATCAAGGATGTGGAAGAGAAGATTTCCAAATTAAATGAGGAGCTTGAGCAGCTCTATATTGATCTGGAGAATGCGCCAGAGGAAGAGCCCGAATCCAGCGGAAGCGGTGGAGGAGGCGGTGGCGGATCTCTGTCAGTTAATGCACAGGCCGTAAGCTAATAGTACAAACACCAGGAGGAGTACCTATGGTTTTTTATAGTAAAAAATATTATGTAACAACTATGCAGGCTGATGGAGGCGGCTCACCAGGAAGAAGCAATGGTAACAATTCAAACAGCAGTAGTTCAAGTGGCAGTGCCTATGGCGACATCAAAATGGATGTTGATTACTACAACCAGGTAGTAGACAATATCGAGACTCAGAAGGAAGGCATTATTTCAACAGAGTCAGGATATGTAGAGCCTGATGCACTTTGCCTTAACAACGAAGTGGTTCCGGATTATCAGCAGGCTGATCATGACGTAGAGGATATGCTAAGACTCTTTCAAAAAGAGACTGATCTTGTTATCAAGACCATGAGAAAAGTAAGGGATGATTATATAGAGGTGGATGAGGCCAAAACCGAGGATGGGGCCACGGTTTATGGCACAAAGTGATGACTATATAGTCAGTTAGCACCACCAGGTTATAACCAGATAGTACAGGTTAAAGAACAGCTATCAGGAAAGACATAATAAAAAAGGATGTTGGGAATATGGGGAATACTAGTGAAGGGGCTGAATGGAACCAGCCCAAGACCAGAGAATATTTCAATGAGTGCTTTGAAAATATCTATAATCCATTTCAGGAAAAATCACAGGATTTAATTGATGCCCTGCTGGCGTTTGTCAACGATGACAATCATACCGGTGATGAGGCAGATAGTTCTAAGAGTTTTACAGAAGAGTGGCAGATTCAGCTCGTTTACGATACCGTAAGCTGCATTACAAGGCTTCAGGCCATGATGCAGGGCGGAGGTTGTGAGAGTGAGGTCAGCCTTCTTGACGACTTTATCGAATCTCTTTCTGAGGACGATACTGCCATCATTAAGACTGCTAAGCTTAATACAGTTATAACTGATTTTGCTCAGTACAATACTGATTTCAGAACCGTGGCAGACGCTGTAACATCTATTCATGACGAAGTTACCAGCATAGCAGAAGGCTGCGACGTCATTAAGAAAAAGACCTATACCGATCCAGATCCTGAGACTCTTAAGACCAATTTTGACGATTTCACCTCTGAAGATAAGACAGAGGGTTTTGTGCCTAAATTCCTTGAAAACTTCAATACCTTCCTGGAAAACCACGACAATGACATTGAAGGCAGCGCATTTCAGGCTACCCTTGATACGATTGTTTCCAATCTCAACCAGATTGTTAATGGTATCGGAAACGGCGACTTTGATATCACCAGATACGATGAGACCAAGAACAACATTAAATGGACCAATGTTAAGGATGTTCTGACTGGTGATGCCCTTACAGAATATCAGGAACTACTTGTTTCTCTGGCTACTTATTTCCTTGGATTCTTGCCTACATGTCTTTTAGCTATAGCGGACCCTGTTATAGCCAATAACGGTAACTACGTTGAAGAACACAAAGACTTAGTGCTTTCTGGAAAGAGTGATCTTTCCTTTAAGCGTTTTTATAATGCGCTTTCAAGCAGAACAACATGCCTTGGAAGAGGCTGGACCTCTAACTTTGATGAGCGCCTTTTCATATCTGACGATCGTATCAAAGCTCTTTTCCCAGATGGAAGAGAAGCTATCTATGTAAAAAGAAATAGTCAGACGACCAAAGATATCGCTGGAAAGGAGCAAAACGAACTCAATCATTCTCTGACATTTGATGGAATGGATGAGAACCAGGCTAGTGATGATGCAGATTATGAGGAAGTATATCTTGAAATCCACGGAGAGCCTGGAGTTCTAAAGCACAAGAACAACAAGTATGAAATAGTCACAGAAGATGGCAGGTTCAGACGCTTTGATGAAAGCGGCCTCCTTGTGGCAGTGGGCGACAACAACGGCATTAAGTATGAAGTTATTTATGATGTCATCCAGGTGAAAGAGCTGTCTAAAGAAGTGGCAGTTCCAAGATTTGCCAAAGCTGAGAATGGAGATTCTCTGTCTTTCTTTTATAACGAGGATGGAAATCTTAGAAGCATCGTCGATCATGCCGGAAGAGAAGTGACATTCGAGTATGAAACTACAGATGTGGTGAGAAAAGAAGAGCCTTCAGAGGATGGAACTGAACTTGCAGAAAAAGAGAGTCATCTGATCAAGGTTACTTCTCCAGATGGTTCATCTCGCTGCTATGACTATACTGAGGCTGGCGTTATTGGTAGTGTGATAGCACCAGGCGGTGTAAGGACGCTTGTTAATGAATACGATGAAAAAGACAGAGTGACACATCAGGAATTCCCCGATGGAGGTGAGATCCTTTATAGCTACAATGAGGATGAGCACTATACTGAGGTTACTCAGCAGAACGGCTGCAAAGTCCGTTACTATACAGATGAACTGGGAAGACATATAAGAACTTACTACGTTGAAGAGGGTATCGAGGAGAAGTACACCTACAACGAGAGAAACTTAAAGACCTCAGTAACGGATAAAAACGGTAATACTACCAGATTTACCTATGACAACTTTGGCCGACTTACAGGCATTATCGGTTCAAACGGCCTTAGAGAGACCTATACCTATGATTCTGAGGGCAGAATAACTTCCAGAAAGGATTCTGAAGGTAATTCTTACAAGTACAGATATGGCATTGACGGTAATCTGTACTGCGTAACTGACCCTCTTGGCAACAGGACTAAATACGATTATGAAGATGGTCAGCTTATTGCTATCAGAAACGCAGATGGCACAAGGCTTACCTTTACTCATGATGCCAAGGGTAACATCAAGACTGTCACCAATATGGCGGGAGTTGAGATTAAGTATGAGTATGATGACCTTGGAAGATGCGTTGCAACTATAGACGCAGATGGTAATAGAACTGCTTATACCTACGATGCCTCAGACAATATCAAGTCTGTTACAGACCCTCTTGGCAATCTTACAAAGTATATCTATGACAAGGCAGGTAATCTTACTGACCTTGTTAATCCTGATGGAAGTAAAAAGAGCTGGATATATAATGTCATTGGAAAGCCAGAGAAGGTTATCGATGAGGAAGAAAGAGAGACTTTAGTTTATTACAATACCTCATGGGAAGAGGAAAAAATCGTACTTCCTAACAAGGGAGAGATAAAATACGACTACGATAAGCTTGGAAGAAAGACTCTTATTACAGATCCTGTAGGCAGAAGGACAAGATACACCTACGACAATAATGGAAATATTCTTAGAACAGATATCTTTAGTGAATTGTCAGATGGAAATAATCCTGAAGCGGAAGAAGGCACTGTAACAAGGAAGTACACCTACGATGCCCACGGCAGAGTTCTTTCAGAGACTGATGGTAATGGCAATACAACCTGCTTTGAATACGACAAAAATGGCAATCTTATAAAGAGAATAGCTCCAAACGGTGGTGTTTATACTCAGGAATATGATGCCCTTTCACGTATATCAAGGGCTATCGATGAGGCTGGTAATATAACAGCCTATGAATATGATAAGCTTGGAAACCTTGTGGCAGTGAAGGATCCTGCTGGTGCAATTACAAGGAACAACTATGTAAATGGGCAGCTTAAGGGTGTGACAAAAGAGTCTTCAGATGGACAGGTTATTACTCTTAGGGCCTATGAACATGACAAGCTTGGTAGAGTTTGCAGAGAAAAGAGAGAAGATGGTGAGTACTACAGCTATGAAAGAGATGCTAAGGGTCAGATAACAAAGGTTACATCTGATAGTGGCCGTGTTATTACTTATAGCTTTGATAGCTGCGGACGAATCACCTCGGAGTCTGATTGCGGAAGCACCACAACCTATGAGTACACAAGGACTGGCCAGCTTAGCGCGGTCGTTGATGCTCTTGGTGGCAGAACAGAATATACATACAATAATCTTGATCTCCTTGAATCTGTTAAGAAGATAGGGGTAAAAGAAACTGATTCAGATCAGGAAGCAGAGCGTCTTACGCTCTATAAGTATGATCTTTCCGGACAGCTTATAAACGTAATTGATGCTCTGGGAAATGCGGATGAGTATCAGTATGATGTTCATGGAAATATCTGTGCTCATACTGACAGAGATGGCAATAAGACAATCTACCGTAGAGACGGCAATGGAAATATAACAGGAATCGACTATGCAGACGGCAATACAGTCCGCATGAAGTATGATGCCCTTAATGTTCTTAGCGAAGTTCAGGATAGCATTGGCCTTACTCAGATTAAGAGCGATATCCTCGGAAGGATAATCGGTGTTACAGATCCAAAGGGCGATACTGTGGGCTATGAGTATGACTCCATGTCACAGAGGGCTGCACTTATCTATCCGGATGGGGCAAAAGCTCTTTATACAAGGGATGAGCTTGGTAATCTTAGAAGCCTTACAAATGTGGCAGCTGATGGACATTCAGAGACTATCAGCTATGACTTTGATGCCCAGGGACGCCTTATTAAGAAGGACTTCCCTAATGGAACAAGTACCGCCTACGACTATCATCAGAATGGACTTCTTAAGAGCCTCATTAGTGCTGATAAGGACGGAATTCTTGATAAGTATGTATATAGCTACAATGCTAAAGGTAACAGAACCCAGATCACAAGGGATAGACGCGGCCTTGATAATGTCAGCGGTATCTACGACTATAACTATGATGCTCTTGGAAGACTTTGCGATGTATCAAGAAATGGTCAAAAGATAAATGAGTACCAGTATGACAGCTTTGGAAACAGGATCAGGGAGTTTAGTCCACTTGAAAAGACAGAGACAGCATACAAGTACGATATTCTCGACAGACTTGTGGAGAAACGTGATTCTAATGCTCAGGTAGGCTATGAATACGACAACAGAGGTAATCTGATCTTTGAAAAAGAGCTATCTAATGTCAGAAAGTATGATTATGATTCAAGGAATTATCTAAAGAGTATTACTGACGTATCAGATGGTGCGCAGCAAAGAACTGACTACAGCTACAACTTTGCTGGACAGCGTATTGGGCAGAACTCTGGGCTTGAGCAGATTGAGTATTTAACTGATATAACAAGAGATCATTACAACATTCTTAGACAGACCATAAATGGAAGAGCCAGCTCTTTTGTCTATGATGGAAATGTAGTGTCCATGAATAATGGCGCTGAGAACTACTACTATCAGATGGATGAGCTTGGTAGTGTAATGGCTATGACTGGAACTGATGGCGCCGCCTTTAGTCCATCAGCCTTTGATCCATTTGGTAAAAAGATTGATCCATTTACTGGAAGACCATTTGATAAGCAGGGAAGAAATGCCGCTAGAAATGGTTGTACTAAGGATGGCAACATAATTACGCCTTTTGCATTTACAGGATATCTGGATGATGGAGACCAGTACTATGCTCAGGCAAGACGTTACGATCCTGCAAATGGCAGGTTTACTTCTGAGGATAAGGTAAAGGGAATTATTGAGTTCCCAGGATCCTTAAACCATTATCAGTACTGCTTTAACGATCCTGCAAGGTTCGTGGATCTTAATGGTGCATGGCCAAGTCTTAGTGATATTGGAAATGCCATATCCGGAGCTGCTTCTGCAGTAAAGGACACAGTTAGTAATGCGGCTACGGCTGTAAGTGATGCTGCCCTTAAGTTTGGTGAAGAGCATCCTGTTGCTACGAAGATCATTGTAGGAGTGGCAGCTACTGCTGCAACTGTTGCTGTTGCTGCGGCTGTTACTGCGGCTGCGCCAGTGGTACTTGGTGCTATGGGCGTAGGAGCTGTAGGAGGCGCTTTGATAACTGCAACTGCGGCTGGTGCTATTTCTGCGGCAGCAGGTAATGTTGTTACTCAGGGATTAACAGCACTGACTGATAAGCAAAAGCGTGAGCAGGGCTTTGACTGGAAGTCCCTGGCCTTTGATACGGCTATTGGTGGTGTTACTGGATTTATTTCGGCTGGTGCAGGAGTTCTTAAGTCTGGAGCTAATCTTGCCAAGGCGGGAACAGGAGCTGAAGGAATTAGGAATGCGCTTGGCATGGTGACTAAAGCAAGTGGTACAAAGGCTATTGCTACGCTTACTGGAGGCTTTAGTGGAGCTGCATATTCGTGCTATAATCAGTACACTACGACTGGAAAGATAGATCCGCTTCAGGTTGTAAAAGATACCATCAAAGGCGCTGCTACGGCATATTTCTCATTTGTTGGAATGAAATGGGCTTCTGATAAGTTGAGTAATATTTGTCTTAAGGGTAATGGTGGTGGTGGAGGAAATAATACTCCAAAAGATAGCGTCAATGAACAGCAACCACCAAAGGAAAATAACCGAAATCAAGATATTGATTATCACGAAGATCTTTATGATAACATGTTCGCGGATCAGTATGATACATGCCCTGAGTATGAACAGTATTTGCAGGATATGCAGGATGCGCCTAATGATAGACCTCAAAATATACATGAAACAAATAACGTAGATAATAATTCTCAGAGCGTTAATAGTACAAATGGTTATGATGATGATGCATTATACAAGAGAGGGTCATTTAGAAAAGCTACTAGAGAAAATGCAGTAGCAAATGCTCCTCGAGATGCTGATGGAAACATGATTTGCCCTACATGTGGTGAAATAATACCTGATACAATAACTGTTCAAACAAAGAACGGACCAAGAACAAGGGTAGGGTATGATTTGGATCACTATCCTACAACTTGGGAAGAACGAAAGCAAAAAATGAAAGCATCTGGTTATGTATATTCTAGAAAAGAAGTATTGGATATTTATAATGAAGATGTTAGAGTACAGTGTCCACCATGCAATGAAGGACGTCAATATGAAGGAATAGCAGGAGATTATGCAAATGGAAAATAATGCAGAAAAAATACTAAGCCACTATGAACAATTTTTTAGAGATTATAAAGATGTAAAAGTATTTGGAGATGAGAATCACACCCTGCAAATGCTGATTTATGACAAAGTCTTTGCTGGGTGCAAGACTGTTGCATCTTTTGGACTGTCTAAGTATTTGAGCAAACAGTGTGAGGTAGTAATGGCTGTTGATGCGGAGTACGAGACTTCGACAAAGGTATTAGCTAATGCATTATTCTACGCAATCCAGAATAATATACAGATATCAGAGGGTAGTTTTATAGAAGGCGTGGCTAATATTGATAGGCAGTTTTCAGAAAAATATGGGAAAACAGCGATATATTTTACCTATCCATTTTGCTTTCCGGATGAATTCGCCCAAAATGGGGAATGTCGCTTTATGCTTGCTTTTTTCATTACGCAAGATGAAGCTGAGTATTTGAAAAAGAATGGTAGTGATGCTTTTGAGGATTATTTGACGGATAAAGACTGTGATGTTTTTGAACTGAATCGACGCTAAGTTTTTTTATTTTACCATCAGATGAAATGCCTGAATTGAGGTGGACAGAGGTGCCATACCTTCTTTTGATTTAATGATATTGTAAAAAAGCTTGTGGATGTAATTAGTGGTTTTATGAGAGACGATAGATGCGATAAAAAAAGACTAGAAATCATTTTAAAATATAATCCTGAGTTTATCGAGGAAAGTAAAGCAAAAATCAGGGATTTGATCAATGATGAAGATAACGGAATTCAACGTTATCCAAGGCAAAATTCAGATATAATTTATTCTACAAAACTAAGTATAGTTAAAGACATTAGGGAACTTATGCATGCTCAGTATTCATATGGGATGAATATGGAAGAATTTGATGGACTCTATGATGAAATGATGAATTATATTTTGGATACTAATGTCGAGGAAATTGGATATATCAATTTGCTTTATTTGATTTCTTATGGAGTGCTGCTTCAGAAAGAAAGGGACTCATTAATTAAACTTGCAAAAAAGATGGATGATGAGGAGATTAATGATATTCTTCTTGATGCACTTTTGAATTTATATGGAGTGAAAAGATCATTTCAATCAGATGGATATGCTAAAGAAAATCCATACAAATATATGGTGGAGATAATTGACTCTGCTTATGATAAGAAAGAAGATACCAGTACTCTATTAAGTAGCTATATTAATAATAAGTGGCTAAGAGGCCATTCGGATTTAGGGTGGCCCAAGAATATTTCTCAAAAAGGTTATAGAGGTATATGGGCTTATGAAGCAGCAGCCGTTGCAAAACTTTTTGATATAGACGATAGCAAATTAAGAGAATCACCTCACTATCCATATGATCTAGCGCACTTTAAACCTACAACAATAAAAGTATGTGAGCAAGAGCGTCTTTTCATAAAAAAGAAAGATGTGTCATATGAAGCACAAGAAGAGTTAATTATTGATGCAAAGAGCATAATACCACCTTGCTTTTATAAATATGTAAATGAGATTGCAAGTGATTATACAAAATTGAGCGACAAGGATTTCTGGACTAAGTACGAGCTTGATCAGGTGTGGTTTGAACTAGAAGATTATATAGTTGAGAAGAAACAAAATGATATTCTTGGAATGCTTATTGTTTTTGAATTGGTTGATAAAGGTTATATTTTGCAATTAGATTGGAAAGAAGACTTTGGGGATTTTAGAGAGCATATGAAGAATTATTGGAAAGAGGATGGTGATATGAAAGTCATTACTTTTGATTTAGATAATGACCAACAGTATTATGCACTTATCCCTAACGAAAACAAAGTATGCGATCTTTTCGGAATCGAGGTCAAAGATTTTCCTGATACACCAGAAATCTAATAGTAAATCAATAAAAGACAGGATGTAAATAAACTCGTATAAATGATGATAGCAAAGTATAACGGACAGTATTATCTATATTCCAATAACTCGAGGGAACAAGAAATAGTAACTAGGGATAGAAATAAAACTGCACTATAGTCAAGTAAGTAGACACGATTTATGAAAAATAACTTCCAGAACCAGGTGTTAGACCTGATTCCAGAAGAGTTCCTCTTTTTGATTGGGTGTCAACATCGCCAGAGAGCCATGTGGCCTTCTGGAGTTGTAATAGCCTTCAATATAATCGAATATAGATAACCTAAGCTCTTCTAAAGAGTGATAGGTTTTTCTGTTTGTTTCTTCTTTCTTGAGATATTTGAAGAAACATTCGCAGCAGGCATTATCGAAGGGATAACCCTTTTTAGAGAATGACTGCACAACATTTAAAGAATCCAATAGCTTTCTGAAAGAGAATGCAGTATATTGGGTTCCACGATCAGAGTGAAACATAAGCCCCTGAGGCTGTTCACGCTTATTGTAAGCCTTTTTGAACGCATCCATTACCAGATCAACGTCCGGCTTGCCGGATATGTTCCAGGCGATGATCTTGCGAGAAAATAGATCCATGACAATGCAAAGGTAATACCATTTTCCGGCTACCTTTATGTAGGTGAAATCACTGACCCATACGATGTTAGGGGCTTTTTGATTGAACTCCTGATGAAGATGGTTGGTGCAAGATCCAATGTCCTTGTGACGATAGTTATGGAACGGCTTGTCAGTAGACATTCTGGGAAGCTGAAGGGTTCTCATCAGGCGGTACACCCGTCCGACACTGATGTTTATGCCATAATCACGCTTAAGGACATAAGTAATTTTGTAAGCACCAAGGCGTTTATGGTAATCAGAATAGATATGGAGAATAAGCTTGGCAATCTCTTGATTCTCCTTTGTTCTGTCGGCGGGTTCAGAAGAATAATGCTTGTAGTAAGTGCTTCTGTTAACGCCGAGGACCTTGCAAAGAACCTTGATGTCATGCTGAAATCTTAGTTTATGAACTACCTCTAGTCGTTGTTTGAGTGTGGCGTGAATATGGCAATCGCTTTTTTTAGTATGAGGAGTTCCTCCTCAAGCTGAGCATTGCGTTTTTGCAGGTCTTTGACCTGCTTGGCAGTAAGAATTTCGCCATCGTCAGTTTCAACGGTAGAGTATTGCTTAATCCAGCGGGTAAGGCTGGTAGGAGAGACTCCGTATTCCTTACAGAGAGCAGCTTGAGTCTTTCCACCATTTTGATAGAGGTTAACAAGAGTACGTTTGAACTCTTCGTCATACCTCACGGAACGGTTGCCTGTGGACAT
>NZ_JHWL01000018.1 GCF_000622085.1 Butyrivibrio proteoclasticus P6B7 | reverse complement strand
TATTCGAATAGACTGAAGCAAGAACGTATCTTCCAGAGCATGTCACGAAAAGGTAATTGCCTAGATAATTCAGTTATGGAGAATTTCTTCAGCTTGCTAAAACAAGAAATCTATTATGGTGTGGTTTATTACAGTTTCGAAGAATTGAAATCTGAAATAGAACGATATATAAAGTATTACAACGAACAAAGAATAAAAGAAAAACTAGGATGGATGAGTCCTGTTCAATACAGGCTTAACCTCTTGGCTGCATAAAAACAGCGTAGCAGCCATAAACTGCTACGCTTAAAAAGTCTAACTTTTGGGGGTCACCTCAAAAACCTCTCTGACTCGTCATTGATGAAATATAATCAGTCGTTAAGTCTGTCGAATACAAGCTCGTAACCATCATCTCCATAGTTGAGAGAGCGGTTAACACGGCTGATTGTTGCTGTTGAAGCTCCAGTTCTGTCTGCGATCTCCAGATATGTTCTGTGATCTCTAAGCATTGAAGCTACCTCAAATCTCTGTGAAAGAGAGAGGAGTTCGTTGACAGTACACAAGTCTTCAAAGAAGCTATAGCACTCCTCTTTGTTCTGCAAACAAAGAATGGCGTCAAACAGGTGATCAACTGCATCTGTTCTAATTTTTTTGTTCATGTAGTAGGTCCTCCATGTTGTTGTTTTCTTGATGAAAATTAATATTCAAAATAACGTAAATAACTGATTCGTGCTTATGTATTTTATCACTCTAACGTTCTAAAGTAAAGATGTTTGAAAAAGATTTATTTTCTTTACTTTTGTGCATAATTGTGATAATGTAAATATGTTGTCATAGACAACATAACGATTATTTTTTTATTTTTAGTGGAGGTATTACAATGAACAAAGGTACTGTTAAGTGGTTCAACAACCAGAAGGGTTACGGCTTCATCTCAGACGAGGCTGGAAATGATGTATTCGTACATTATTCAGGACTCAACATGGAAGGTTTCAAGTCTCTCGAAGAGGGCGCTTCAGTTGAGTATGATGTAATCCAGGGCGAGAAGGGACCTCAGGCCGTAAACGTAAACAAGCTTTAATTCATTGAACTAAAGCAATTAATCAGACTACAAAGTGCCTTATTCTAAATAGATATATTTTGAATTCGCAAGATTGTAACAATGATTAATCAGAAGAGCCATCTGACATAAGTCAGATGGCTCTTTTGCGACTGTGACAGATTTGCCTTTTCGTATGCTTATATGGTAAAATAAAGTGTTAGTCGGAGGTGAATATGAGCAATTCTAATAAGCCCAGAAAGCACAGACACAAAAGAAATTACACATTCATGATAATATCAGGAGACTCTGATGGAAGCACAAAGCGTCTTCATCTGAATCATTTCAAGACGCAGCTTCTTGCCTATATTTCTTTTGCTGTTGCACTTGCTATTATCTGTTACATTATCTATTCTGCTCTTACTATTAGTAATCTGCGTAAGATGCAGACAAGTGCTCAGACACAGATCAATGAACTTACTGTAACAAATAGTACCTTGGAAGCATCTAATGATATGCTTCAGAACGAAGTTGAACAGTTAAGCGCTGCCATCAATAAAAGACTTGTTGATGAACAGGCATCTGCAGAAGAGGCAGAGACCCTTGCTGTTCCTTCAGGATTTCCTTTAACAGGTACAGCGTCCATGACCAGTGCGATGGATGATCCTACATCAACTGAGGTGACAGCCATCACAGATGACAACAAGGACGACCTTAAGGGCAATCCGATCATGCTTTTTACTGCTGCTTCTGGTAGCAACATAATCGCAGCAGGAACTGGAACAGTTCTTTCTGTTACTACTGATGCCAAGTTTGGCAACCTAGTATCGATAGACCATGGAAATGGCTATATTTCTTATTATCGTAACCAGGGAGATCCATTGGTTTCTGAGGGAGATGCAATTGATAGGGGAGATATTATATTTGTCGTTGGAGAGGATAACACCACCTTGGGTTATCAGATTCAGCAGGACGAACAGTATATTGACCCAGAAGAGTTAATAGAGATCAACGGTTAATGGAGGATTTACAAGATGTTTGGAAACAAAAAAGAAGATGCTGATGTAACAACAGCCTTAGAGCAGGTTGGAACAATCATTGGACCAGGAGCCATGCTTGAGGGACCTCTTACAACCAAGGATTCAACAAGAATCGATGGTACTGTAAAGGGTAACGTTACTATCAGCGGAGCACTGATTGTAGGTCAGGGCGGCAAGATTGAGGGAACAGTTTCTGCTGTTAATGCCTACATCGCTGGCGAGGTAGTAGGAAATGTAGTATCACCTCAGGGTAAGATTGAGATCAGTGATACTGGTAAGGTTATTGGTGATATCACATGCAAGGGAATCATCATTGATGAAAATGCTGTCTTCCAGGGCAGATGTGAGATGACCAATATCGACAAGAACTCAGCTGAGATAGCTAAAGAGAGAGCTGCTGCTGAGAAGACATCAGAGGAGTCCAAGGAGTCCAAGGAGAACAACTAATTAAGCTTTCCAGTGACTTGACAGTTTAACAAAGGTAAATAGTACTAAATCAAAAGCCCGTATTCATCATCGATGAATACGGGCTTTCTTATGTATATTATTTTGGAAAAGAAAAGCTTTTTGATTAACCCATGATTGCTTCTACTGTGTATTCCTTTACAGATGGATCGTAAGGAATTACGTTTCCAGAAACCTCAGCGCCGTTTACAACGAGCTTCTTGATTCCCTTCTGAGCACCATTCTGCTTAACAGAAATCTTGTAGGTAGCACCACGGTACTTTCTTGTTACATCGAAGTCACCAAATCCCTCAGGGATACATGGATCAATTGAAAGACCCTTGTGTGTAGGATAGATACCTAAGATGTACTGTGAAATATTAACAAATGTCCAGGCAGCTGTTCCTGTAAGCCAGCTGTTCTTACCCTGTCCATGGAACTTAGCATCTCTACCAGCTACCATCTGTGAATATACATATGGCTCTGTGCAGTGAACATCACTGATGTCTTCAATGTAAGCTGGGCAAGTCTTCTTGTAGATATCGAAAGCTCTGTTACCATGACCAAGAACTGTCTCAGCAATAGATACCCAAGGATTGTTGTGACAGAAGATACCAGCATTCTCCTTGTATCCTGGTGGATAAGAAGAAACCTCACCAAGTTCAAGGTGATACTTAGTATAAGCAGGCTGTAAGATCATTACGCCATACTTGGTATCAAGTCTTTCCTCAACGCTCTTAAGAGCCTTCTCTGCAAGACCTTCCTTAACACCGATGCCTGCAAGAACGCAGAAGCCTTGTGGCTCGATGTAGATCTGACCCTCTTCACATTCCTTAGAACCAACCTTGTTGGAATATGCATCATATGCACGAACGAACCATTCGCCGTCCCAACCAGCTGTGATAGCTGCTTCATAAACCTTAGCGATTTCTTCACGAGCTCTTTTTGCCTCTGCATCATCTCCAAGGAGTTCAGCAAGCTGTGCGTACTCTTCACCGTACTTAACAAACATACCAGCGATGAATACTGACTCAGCGACAGGTCCCTCTGAAGGTCCGAAAGTCTGGAAGGATTCACCTGGGTGCTCTGAGAAGCAGTTAAGGTTAAGGCAGTCATTCCAGTCAGCTCTTCCAATAAGTGGAAGACCATGAGGTCCCTTGTGGGTAGCTGTGAAGTTGAATGAGCACTTAAGGTGCTCCATGAGAGTCTTAGCAACGCTCATGTCGTTATCGAAAGGAACCATTTCTTTTAAGATAGAAAGGTCACCTGTCTCTCTAATATATGCGCTTGTTCCAGCGATGAGCCAAAGTGGATCATCATTGAAGCCAGAACCGATGTCGGAGTTACCCTTCTTGGTAAGTGGCTGATACTGGTGGTAAGCACTACCATCCTGGAACTGAGTAGAAGCAATATCAATGATACGCTGTCTTGCTCTGTCTGGAATGAGGTGTACGAAACCAAGAAGATCCTGACAAGAATCTCTAAAGCCCATTCCACGGCCGATTCCGGACTCATAATAAGAAGCAGATCTGGACATGTTGAATGTAACCATGCACTGATACTGGTTCCAAATGTTGACCATACGATCAACCTTCTCATTAGAAGAAGAGATGTGGTAGATTCCAAGAAGCTCGTTCCAGTACTTCTTAAGCTCTGCAAGAGCTGCGTCTACAGAAGACTCTGTGTTGTACTTATCAAGCATCTCGTAAGCTTTCTTCTTATTAACAACAGAAGGAGCTTCCCACTTGTCATCCTCAGCATTCTCAATATAACCAAGAACAAAGATGAATGTCTTGGACTCACCAGGAGCAAGAGTTACATCGATCTGGTGAGAAGCGATTGGTGACCAGCCGCTTGCTACTGAGTTAGTGCTCTTACCTTCCTTAACAACGTCTGGGCTGTCAGGACCATTGTAAGCACCAAGGAATGCATCTCTGCTGGTATCAAAACCATCAACCTTAGTGTTAACACCATAGATAGCATAGTGATTACGACGCTCTCTGTACTCTGTCTTGTGGAAGATAACAGATCCGTCTCTTGTAACCTCAACTTCACCAGTGCTTAAGTTTCTCTGGAAGTTCTTCATATCGTCGTCCGCATTCCAGAGACACCATTCAACATATGAGAAAAGACTGAGCTTAGCTTCAGTGTTCTTACTATTAGTAACTGTAACCTTAGAAATCTCACAGTTGTCATCCATAGGAACAAAGGTCAAAACCTGAGCCTTGACGTTGTTCTTACTTGATGTAAATGTGCTATATCCAAGACCATGACGGCACTCATATTCGTCAAGAGCAGTCTTAACTGGCTGCCAGCCTGGATTCCAGATTACTCCCTCAGCAGAATCAGTTGTGTCTTTAATATAGAAGTATTTTCCATTGTTATCATATGGAACATTGTTGTAGCGATATCTGGTGAGTCTTAAAAGCTTAGCATCCTTATAGAATGTGTATCCACCACATGTATTAGATATAAGTGAAAAGAACTCTTTATTACCAAGGTAGTTGATCCAAGGCAATGGAGTCTTAGGTGTGGTGATGACGTACTCACATGATGCATCATCAAAATAACCGTACTTCATATAAACCTCCCGTTACTTAAACGTTTAAGAAAATTTCTAAGCAAATTATATATGGTAAAGTCCTATAATGCAACATAAATTTTAATTTCTTTATGAAAGATAACGAAAACTTTTTATCTTACGTTAAGTGTAGTAAAAATCATAGTTAACGGGAAACTGGTATACAGAATATAGGTAATTACTATCTAATTTAAGTGTAATTTTTCGTAAAGTTGAATATTAACGAAAAAAGTAGCGAAAACGTTTACTCGAATTATTGGTTTCTCATTAACCATTCGGTAAAAATGTATGAAATAACGATAAAATAATTGGATAAAAGTACCAAAAATATAAAATATGCACAAAAGAAATTAAAAAAGTATTGATTTTGGGGTAAATGTGTAGTACATTAAAGACACGAAAACGATTAAGTATTATTTCGAGGGAAAATATGTCGAAGGGGAAAGTATCATTAAAGGACATTTCCGAGGCTTGTGGAGTTTCAGTGGCTACGGTTTCCAAGGCGCTTAACGATCACAGTGATATAGGCCAGGAAACCAAAGAGAGAATTAAAGAAATTGCAGATAAGCTTGGATATCATCCAAATGCTGCGGCTAAGGCCCTTAAGACGAACAGAACTAACAATATAGGAGTTTTGTTCGTGGATGAAGCCAATAGTGGTCTTACTCATGACTATTTCAACCACGTTCTTGATAGTTTTAAAAGAACTGCAGAAGAGAATGGCTTTGATATAACCTTCATAAATGGAGGAAAAGCCAGAATCAACAATATGTCTTATCTGTCACATGCAATATACAGGAACTTTGACGGAGTGATGATCGCCTGTGTGAATTTCTCAGATCCAGAGGTTGATGAACTTGTTAAGAGTAGTATTCCTGTAGTGACAATTGACCATCTTTTTAACAACAGAATAGCAATTGTATCAGACAACGTTAAGGGCATGAGCGAACTTACCTCTTATGTATATGAACAGGGACACAGGAAGATTGCATATGTTCACGGTCTTGAATCTTCAGTTACACAGAGCAGATTATCTTCTTTTTATAAGACACTTCAAGACTACGGTCTCTCGGTACCGGATGAATATGTAGTATCTTCACCTTATCGTAATACTGACGCAGCGTTTGATGCTACTCAGAAGCTATTGGATCTCCCAGATCCGCCAACATGCATCTTTTATCCAGATGACTTTGCAGCATTTGGAGGAATCAATGCCATAAGGCAGAGGGGACTTAGGATTCCAGAAGATATCTCGGTAGTTGGTTACGACGGAATTGAGCTGGCCAGAAGGATAAGTCCTATACTTACAACAATTGTTCAGGATACGGTCAAGATTGGTTCGCTTGCAGCTTCCAAACTGATTGAACTCATCAATAATCCAAAGGGGACACTCATCGAACAGATAGTAGTGAATGGAACATTGGAAAAGGGTCAGTCGGTAGCGAAGATAGATTAAACACATATAGGAGAGAGTAGGGTATGAAAGAATTTTTAAGAAACACGTGGAAACACAGGGCACATGTAGTTATGGCACTACCAGTGTTCCTTATCTTGTTTTTCATCATGTATGTACCTATGGCAGGTCTTGTTATGGCCTTCAAGAATTTTGACTATAACTTAGGAATTTGGAAGAGCCCATGGAACGGCATTGATAACTTCAAGTTCCTGCTTGCATCAAAGGCTACATTCTTAAACATCACCAAGAACACATTGTTTTACTATTTTGTATTTACTATTGTAGGTACATTCTTGAATGTAACACTGGCTATCATGATCGATAAGCTTGTATTTAAGAAGATGGCTAAGACAATGCAGACTCTGATGATCATCCCAGTGTTCATTTCATACGCAGCTGTACAGTTCATTGTATATGCGTTCATCAGTTCAGACACAGGTATCATCAACCATACATTAGGAACAAGCACAAGATTTTATTCATCAGTTAATCTTTGGCCAATGATTCTTCTTATCGTTAAGATCTGGAAGGACACAGGTTACGGCTCAGTTCTTTATATGTCAGTACTTGCTGGTATTGACTCAGAGCTTTACGAGGCAGCTGATATCGATGGTGCGAACTCATGGCAGAAGATCTTTCATATTACAATACCTTCATTGATTCCAATGATAACTGTAATGCTTCTTCTTTCAGTTGGTTCAGTAATGCACTCAGATACAGGTCTTTTCTATCAGGTAACACGTAACAGCGGAATGCTTTACAGAACAACTCAGGTTATTGATTCTTATGTACTTAACGCTATTATGAGTAGTTCAAACTTTGGTTTCGTAGCAGCTACGTCCTTCTTCCAGTCGGTTGTCGGACTCATCATGATGCTTATTGCGAACTTCTCAGTTCGTAAGATCGCACCAGAGAACGCATTATTCTAAGACAACTGAGTTTGAAAGGAGAACAAAATGGCTAAGTTAAAAAGAGATAACAAACTTGATATAGCACCGTCCAAAAAAGAGAGAGTTACAGTTGGACAGGTCATACTTTTGATCATACTTATTTTAGCAACATTGTTTGCATTCCTTCCTGTAGAGCTTACTTTCGTAGCAGCATTTACAGATGAGAGAAGTATCGCAGAGAACGGATTCAGATTCATACCTCTTAAGTTTTCAACAGCAGGTATGGCAGCAGTACTTAAATATGGTAAGCAGCTCGCTCAGTCATATTTAATAACTATTTTCATTACAGTAGCAGGTACATTCCTTGGACTTTTATTTATGAGTATGTTTGCTTACTCAATCAGCCGTAAGGAATTCAGACTTGCAAAGTTCTTATCAATTTACTTATTGATACCTATGCTTTTCAACGGTGGTACACTTTCAGGATATATCATTTTCTCTCAGTACTACCACCTGAAGGATAACCTGTTAGTACTTATCCTTCCACTGTGCGTATCAACAATGAACGTTATTATTCTTAGAACATATATTGTTAACAGTATTCCTGGAGAGCTTATGGAAGCTGCCAAGATCGATGGAGCTGGAGAGTACAGAACATTCTTCCAGATCACACTTCCGCTTCTTAAGCCTTCACTTGCAGCCGTTGGTTTCATGATGGCTACAGCTTACTGGAATGACTGGCAGAACGCTCTTCTGTTCATTAGCTCAGATAACAAGAAACCTTTGCAGCTTCTTCTTATCAACATCCAGAAGAGTATCGAGTTCCTTCTTAACAACGTAAACGTTCCTGCATCAGCAAGAGCTGCTATGGGCGGTACAATCCCACAGTACTCTTCAACAATGGCAACAGTTCTGGTAGTTATTGGACCTATCATGATAGTATATCCATTCTTCCAGAAGTACTTCATTAAGGGTCTTACAGTTGGATCTGTAAAAGGCTAACTTATTTCTTACTTATTAACTTTGGTATTCACCCAGAGGGGGTTGAATATAAAAAACAAATTCTATAAGGGAGGCTTATATGAAGAGAAAAGTTATTTCACTAATGATGGCAACAGCTATGTCACTTTCACTTCTTGCTGGATGTACTTCAGGATCAGCTCCTGCTACATCAGGTGAGGGCAGCGGTGACGCAAACACAGCAGCAGCAGCTCAGTCAGAGGACAACAGTGGTTCTGGGGAAGCAGCAGCTGAGGGAGTTACAGAGATCAGCGTTTACAGATGCTCATTCAACGTAGCTAACCCTGATTCAGCTCAGGTTCAGAAGGTTCAGGATGCAATCAACGAGTACATCGCTGACAAGATTCCTGTAAAGATTAAGCTCACAGATATCGGATCAGGTGAGTATACAGAGAAGGCTAACCTTGCTCTTGCTAACAAGGAGATCAACCTTCTTTGGACAGCTTCATGGGAAGGCACAATCGGAACTAACGATCTTGTACCTCAGAACGCTGTATATGATCTTACAGATATCGTTCCTGGTTCAACACTTTACGGCTCAATGGCAGAAGGCCAGTGGGAAGCTGCTAAGTACGATGGAAAGATCTTCTTCGTACCTGTATATAAGGACAACGTAGAAGGATATGACTTCATGTTCCGTCAGGATCTTATCGATCAGTTCGGTTGGGACATCACAACTGTTAAGGAACTTAAGGATCTCGAGCCAATGCTCGCTGATGCTAAGGACGCTGGTCTTAAGTATCCATTCCTTACACAGAAGACAGCTATGTTCTACAGATGGTACATCGATAGCTTTGATTTCTTCACAGCTGACGCTGGTGCAAACTTCGTTGCTGTAGACAGATCAAAGGATGAAGTAGTTGATACAATCACAACTCCTGAGTACCTTGAGTTCTGCACACTTATGGCTGAATGGGCAGAGAAAGGCTACATCTCAGAGGATGATGTAACAAAGACAACTAACGACCAGACAACACAGACTCAGGATTGGGCTGTAACATGGTGGACAGATATCCCAGTTAACGACGAGGCAGATGCTCGTTATGGTCAGGACGTTACAATGCAGCCTGCAACAGACAGATGGGCTCACTCAACATCAGCTCTTGGTTCTTGCTACTGCGTAACAGCTAATTCAACAGAAGCTCAGGCTAAGGCTTGCGTAGACTTCCTTGGTCTCCTTTACACAGATTCTAAGCTCGCTGATATGTACACATTCGGTATCGAGGGTGAGGACTTCACATACGATGCAAATGGTCAGGTTGAGCAGACATCAGAGAAGTACAACCACTCAATGTGGGAGTCAGCTAACGCTACAATCGTTACTCCACTTGCAAACGAGCCAGCTAACAAGGCAGAGCTCTATGATGCATTCAACGGTGGTGCAAACACATCTTGCGCAGCAGGATTCAGATTCGACAAGAGCCCTGTAGAAGACAAGTATGCAGCATGTGCTAACGTTGCTGGTGAGTACGGATTCGCTCTTGAGAACGGCGGTGTTGCAGTTGCAGACGTTGAGGCTACAATCGCAGCTTACCAGGCAGCTCTTGACGAGGCTGGTTACCAGGATGTACTTGCTGAGTTCCAGAACCAGTACAATGCATGGAAGGCATCTAAGTAATTTAGCTCATTTAATATGCTATCCTATTTTATATCTTGGCCATACCTCCAGGATATAGGATGCTCTTTCCTTTTATAAACGTTTTACAGAAAAGGCCATGGCGTTCCCCGATGCCATGGCTTTTTTCTGTTTATTTGCATTAATCATTTATGATTGATACAATTAATTCAAGGGGGAAGAAAATATGCTTCATTTACCGTATGTGGGGATTGCTTTCGCTGTTGTTTTCTATGTAGTATTTGGCATAGCAGTCAGATTGATGGAACTGTCGGATTCGGACAGGAACAAGGCTCGGCTATCGATAATAGTCGTTTCTTTAACGTCGTTTATGTTATCGACGCTTTTAGGTGGATTTATCCGCTTTCATGAGAATGCTATTTTCCAAGGAGTATTCTTCATCGTTCTTTCATCTTGCGCGCTGGTTATTCTATCAGCGATTTTCATTGAGCTGCACAACATTAGAAAGAGAGTAAAGATAAGAAGATTTATGGTTCTTTTCGACATAGTCGACAGATTTTTAAACGAGGGAAAGACCAAAGAAGAGATCATAAATTACCTGACAGACATTCAGAAGCTCACTATTAAAGAAGCAACAGATTTTATGGATTTTATTTCTGATCCTACTAATTATAAATTCCTTGCTGACGTAAATGATAAAATCCATGAGGCACAGATGTTCCGTAACTCTGGTAAATAATACCGGGAGGTATTGATGATATCTATAAGTTCCGTGGATCCTTATGATATTTTGCGTCAGATTGTATTATATCTTTTTACAGGAATAGGTTATTTTGGGATATTCAGAAAGTGTGGTGTCAAGGGCATTTGGGCCTTTGTTCCCATGGCAAGAGAATATCATATGGGCCTGTGCGCTGATAAAGAGAGTGAAGGTAAAAAGCTCAGCGTCATAACAGGTATTGTTCTTGTCTCTAATTTCTTTATATTTGCCATCGATGAAGAATATATAGAGGTGGCACTTCTTTTAGCTATAGCAACTATAGCTCTTATTATCACTGAAGTTATTTTCCACATCAGAATTCTTATAGGTCTTACCAAGGTCTTTAACAGATCAAAATGGTGGGTTTGGCCTTTGTGGCTGTTTGAAAGCATAACCACTCTGTTATGGGGCTATTCATCCAAATTCCAGCCAAGTCATAAAGTTGATTACGTAGATGAAAGTGTTCAGGTAAAAGAGCTAGGAACTAACCTTAAGGCTACTGATCAGGGACTTTCCGTTAACATTAAGGAGCGCAGCACAATACAGTTCTTTAAAAAGAAAGTTCTTTTAAAAGATATCCACATGAACATTCCGAAGGGACATATGGTGCTGTTACTTGGCGGATCTGGCGCCGGTAAGACCACCTTTGTTAATGCTGTTACGGGATATGAAAAGGCTAAGGCTGAGATCAAGATAGACGGAAGCAATGTCTACAAAGACTATTCCAAGATGCTCTATGATATTGGCTTTGTGCCTCAGCAGGACCTGATGAGGGAGAATGACACAGCGATACTGACTCTTTCAGATGCCGCATCATTGAGGCTGCCATCGAAGGTTAAGAGGCCTGAGATCCATAAGAGGATAAAAGATGTAATGGCTCAGTTTGGTCTGTCTGCAGCCAGCGGAACTTTGGTGGAGAAAATGTCTGGAGGTCAGAAAAAGCGCCTTTCCATTGCCATGGAATACATTTCAGATCCTTCTATATTTATATTAGATGAGCCGGATTCAGGTCTGGATGGCATTGTAGCCAGAAGCCTTTTTACGAGGCTTAGGGAAATTGCGGATCAGAACAAGATTGTAATTGTTATAACCCACACACCGGATAGAGTGGCAGATCTTTTTGATGATGTTATTGTCCTTGCCAAGGATTCCAAGAGAACTGGCCGGTTGGCCTGGTATGGTCCTATAAAAGAGGCCTATGAGTTCTTTGGAAAGGATTCTATGGAGGGAATTCTCTCCTGTATAAACCCTAAGGACGCAGGTGGAGAGGGCCGTGGTGATGAGTTTGTCGAAAAGTATGCAGCACGTCTGCAGGAAATGGTAGGGTGATGGACATGCTTAAGATAAAACACAGAGGGCGAGTGGCCCAGACAAGAATATATCTTGGAAAGTTCTTTAGGATGTTCATCTTTCAGAATGACTGGAAAGTTCTTCCCATGTCGGCTGTCATAGCGGGACTTGTGTCCTTTGCAGTGGGAGCCAATCTGTATAAGACCATGGAAGGCACCCTGATGGGATCCTTTGCCCTGGCCTGTATATGCATCTGGAACGGCTTCTTTAATTCCATTCAGGTGATATGTAGAGAAAGAGCTATTCTTAAAAGGGAACACAGATCAGGACTTCACATTAGCTCCTATATAGCGGCTCACATGATCTATCAGGCAATCCTGTGCGTGCTTCAGGTATTTATAACAATTCAGGTTCTTAACTTTATGAACGTAGTGCTGCCAAGTAAGCCGCTTATTACGGCGATTCCTGTTTTGGACTTTGGAATTACATTATTTTTGGTGACCTACTGTGCAGATATGCTGGCCCTTCTTATTTCAGCTTTTTCAAGGACCACCACAGCAGCTATGACAATAATGCCTTTTATGCTTATTGTACAGCTCCTGTTTTCCGGAGGATTCTTTTCACTTCCTCAGGAGGCTATGCCTTTAACTAATCTGACAGCTACCAAATGGGGACTGACAGCTCTTTGTGCCCAGGGTGATTACAACTCCCTGCCCATGGTCTCAATCTGGAACAGTGTGGTTAAGATGAAGAATATTGAGTACGAGGGACAAAGACCTGTCTATGAAATGCTTAAATATATAGAAGAAAATGACATGAGGGATGAAATCCTCATGGAGACAGGTAAGCAGAATCAGAATCCTGACTATGCCTTTGACAGGGATATAGTTATAAGATGCTGGAAATGGCTGATCATGTGGACTGTTGTGTATGTGGCTCTGGCCATATTCCTGCTGGAATTCATAGATAAGGATAAGCGATAGAACTTCCAGATAAAAACAATAAAACAGGGGCAGACACCACATTTCGTGGCATCTGCCCCTTTAAAAATCTCCTTTATGCCATCAGATCAATGGCATTACCTGTCATTCCATAGCTTGTTCCAGCTGATGACTGGTCATAGCCTACAGTCATATTCTGGAATCTGGAAGCGATGTCGTTGTACATTCTGTTTGCTTCCTGTGATTTCTGAACTACATTTGCTGAAAGTGCAAGAGGATCATTCTCATCATCCTTTGAAACAACCTGCGCATTTGGATACACCACAGGCGGCACGTTCATGATCGCGCCGGACATACCAGTCTCAAGGAAATCATCAGATACCTCTGATTTGTTCTTTATGTTGTAGTTAAGGGGCTGAATGAAATCCATCCCGTATCCACTACCAATTCCACCAATAGATATTCCCATATACACCTCATTTTTCACAAAAAACCTTGTGGTTACCCCATATTCCTCATGGTATTAATGTAGCAGAACAGGCAATCATATATCAATTATCTCTGTCGGAATATTGTATAAAAAATTAGTGGTTAAATCTAAAATTTTGTTAAAATTATGGTATAGTATTATTAGGGCGAAATATAGTATGGGCAGAAAATTTGATTTTCAGAGAAAGGAGCGACTGCTTATGAGTAATAGTCAGCTGCAATATTCTCCGTTCAAACCAAATTTGAAGACAGCCGAAGTATTTGCGTGGGGCGATCCGGAGTATAACTTGTTTGATCAGCTTAACGAGAAGTATGAGCAGAGCCATCCTGAGTTCGTGGAGCTCTCTTCATATGAGAAGATGGTCATCAGGCAGCAGATTCATCATGAAGCTATAGGTCTTACACCGCTTAATCTTATTATGGATTTTGTGGAAGACCCACAGTTTGATGAGTTTAGAGCTGTTGAAGGATACAGATAGAATATTGCAATGAGCTAAAAGAGATTTGTCTTTCTATCACATAGGAAGATAAATCTCTTATTTTTACGGTATTTTCGGTTGACTTTTTCACTACAAAGCTTTAATCTATAAAAGTAAGATCAATTGTATACAAAAATACATTTGATTATTTTTTTATATTGAGGAGGAAAATCATGAAGAAGTTTAACAAATTTGTTAGTGCTGTTCTTACTTCAGTGATGGTAGCTTCCATGGTTGCTGGTTGTGCAGATGCAACAAGCACAGGTGGCGGATCAGCTGAAGGCGCTGGCTCAGATGGAGCTAAGGTATTTAAGATTGGTGCAATCGGACCTCTTACAGGTGGCGCAGCAGCTTATGGTAATGCAGTAGTTAACGGTGCAGAGATCGCTGTAGAAGAGATCAATGCAGCAGGTGGTATCAACGGATATCAGATCGAATACAAGAAAGAAGACGATGAGTGCGATGCTCAGAAGTCTGTAAATGCTTATAACACACTTAAGGACTGGGGCATGCAGTTCCTTGTTGGTTCTACAACAAGTGCCTGCTCGATCGCAGTTTCTGAGAACACTAAGGCTGACAACATGTTCCAGCTTACACCTTCAGGATCTGCTGTAGAGTGCGTTCAGTATGACAACGCATTCAGAGTATGCTTCTCAGATCCTAGCCAGGGACTTGCTTCTGCTCAGTATATTGCAGAGCACAAGCTTGCTACCAAGATTGGTATTATCTATGACAGTTCAGACGTATACTCAACAGGTGTTTACCAGACCTTCGTAGATGAGGCTGGCAGACAGGGCCTTGAGATCGTTTCTTCAGAGGCTTTCACACAGGATAACAACACAGACTTCACAGTTCAGCTTCAGAAGGCTAAGGACGCAGGAGCAGATCTTTTATTCCTTCCTTTCTATTATAAGGATGCTTCACTTGTTCTTACTCAGGCAAGCACAATGGATTATCACCCAACCATCTTCGGTGTAGATGGACTTGATGGAATCCTTACAGTTGAGAACTTTGACACATCACTTGCAGAGGGCGTAATGCTTCTTACTCCTTTCGCAGCAGATGCTACAGATGACCTTACAGTTAACTTCGTTAAGAAGTATCAGGAGAAGTACGGAGAGGTTCCTAACCAGTTCGCAGCTGACGCTTACGATGCAGTTTATGTAATCAAGGCAGCTATCGAGAAGGCAGGAGCTACACCAGATCAGAGCGTATCAGATCTTTGCGAAGCACTTAAGGGTGCCATGACTCAGATCGAGGTTGCAGGCCTTACATCAGCTAAGATGACATGGGATGCTTCTGGTGAGCCTAACAAGGAGCCTAAGGCTGTAGTAATCAAAGATGGTGCATACGTTTCAGCAGACTAATATGTAATTTCACATTAACCGACTTATCTAGCAAGGGATGCTGTAATAGGTATCCCTTGTTTTCTTTTATTCGCGCGAAGGCACGAGCCAGGTGAACATGTAAGCATGTTCACCTGGCGACGCCCGCGGGGTATTTTACATTATGCTATTTCTGGGTTACATAATATTCAATAATGCCGGAATTAGTAGTACTATAAAAAGAGAATTTTTTTGTTGGAGGTCAAAATGAGTTTTCTTAACTATCTCATCAGTGGACTTAGTTTAGGAAGTATCTATGCCATCATAGCCCTTGGTTACACCATGGTATATGGCATTGCCAAGATGCTTAACTTTGCCCACGGCGATTTCATCATGGTAGGCTGCTACATCATCTTCTGTATCAGCAGCAGATTTTCCAATAATCCTTTAATTGGAATAGTGATTGCCATTGTATTCTGTACGATCCTTGGTGTGACTACAGAGCTTGTGGCATATAGACCCCTCAGAGGAGCTGCATCTCCTTTAGCTGTTCTTATTACAGCCATTGGTGTCAGCTACTTCCTTGAGAACCTGGCACTTATCATCTTTGGCGCAGACACTAAGTCTTTTACATCAGTTGTTAGCTGGGAAGGACTTTCACTGGCTGGTGGTAAGCTCAAGATTCAGGGCGTTACTCTTGTAACTATCATTGTGGGTCTCCTTATTCTTATCGCCCTTGAAACCTTTATTGGCAAGACCAAGCAGGGTCAGGCGATGCTGGCAGTTGCTGAGGATAAGGGCGCTGCAGCACTTATGGGTATCAACGTAAACAGAACAATCGCTCTTACCTTTGCCATTGGTTCGTCCCTGGCAGCTGTGGCTGGAGCACTTCTTTGCTCTGCATATCCAGCTCTTTCTCCATATACAGGAGCTATGCCTGGTATCAAAGCCTTCGTTGCTGCGGTTCTTGGTGGAATCGGATCAATCAGAGGCGCTGTTATCGGCGGCCTTCTTCTTGGAATAGTTGAGATTTTAAGTAAGACATATATTTCTTCACAGCTTTCAGAAGCTATCGTGTTTGGAATCCTGATTGTGGTTCTTCTTGTAAGACCTACAGGTATTCTTGGTAAAAAGATTCAGGAAAAGGTGTGATCGGTATGAAAAAACAGACTAAAGACAATTTAATCACATACGGCATTGTGATCGGAGCCTTTGTTTTAGTCCAGCTCCTGGCAAACACAGGCCATCTTTCCAGCCACATGAAGGGACTTCTGGTTCCTGTTACATATTACGCTGTGATCGCAGTTGCTCTTAACCTTTGCGTAGGTATTCTGGGAGAGCTTAGTATCGGACACTGCGGATTCATGTGCGTTGGAGCCTTCTCAAGTGCTTTCTTTTCAAAGGTTACTCAGGACAGCATTCCTACAGGGCCAAGATTTCTTTTAGCATTTATTATCGGAATCCTTGTGGCAGCAGCCTTTGGTTTCCTTATTGGTATTCCTGTATTAAGACTTAAGGGCGACTACCTGGCAATCGTAACTCTTGCCTTTGGTGAGATCATCAAAAATGTCCTGGCAGCCTTCTATGTAGGCGTTGATTCCAAGGGTGTTCACTTCTCCATGAAGAGTGCATCAGACTTAGGACTCCTAGATGACGGCAAGGTTATTATTAACGGCGCCATGGGTATCACAGGATCACCTCAGAATTCAAACTTTACCATTGGAATAGTGGTTCTTCTCATATCTCTTTTTGTGGTTCAGAACCTTATTAACTCAAGACAGGGAAGAGCTATCATGGCTATCAGAGACAATAGCATCGCTGCTGAGGCAAGCGGAATCAATGTCACCAAGTACAAGATGATGGCATTTACCATTTCTGCTGCAATTGCCGGTGCTTCAGGAGTTCTTTTCTCCCATAATATCTCTTCAGTAACCGCATCATCCCAGTACTTTGGCTACAACGTGTCCATTCTGGTGCTGGTATACGTGGTTCTTGGCGGAATCGGCAATATCAGGGGAAGCGTTATCGCAGCTACAATCCTTTACATGCTGCCTGAGATGCTTCGTTTCCTTAACAAATACCGTATGCTTATCTACTCCATCGTTCTTATCGTGATGATGATCGTGAACTGGTCACCTAAGATCATTGAGTGGAGGAAAAGAACTTTTGGCAAGATTTCAATTGGACGCAGAAAGGAGACTGCATAATGGCTTTACTTGAGGTAAACGATCTAAGCATCTCTTTTGGCGGACTTAGAGCGGTAGATGATTTTGATATTACAATTGAAAAGGGCGAGCTCTACGGACTTATCGGACCAAACGGTGCCGGCAAGACCACAGTGTTCAACCTTCTTACAGGCGTATACAAGCCCAATGAGGGAATTATAAGACTTGATGGTGAGGATATCACAAGAAAGAGCACCATCGAGATCAATCACGCAGGAATTGCCAGAACCTTTCAGAATATCAGGCTTTTCAAGAACATGCCTGTTATCGACAATGTTAAGGTTGGACTTTCTGAAAGGTACAAGTACAGCGCCCTTGAGGGAATTCTTCACCTAGGAAGATATCGCAAGGTGGAAAAAGAGATGGATGAAGAGGCCACAAGACTCCTTAAGGTCTTTGATCTTGAAGGGGAGAAGGATACTCTGGCAGCTAACCTTCCTTATGGTAAGCAGAGAAAGCTGGAGATAGCCAGAGCCATGGCCACCAATCCTAAGCTGCTTTTGCTGGATGAGCCTGCAGCCGGCATGAACCCTAATGAGACAAAAGAGCTCATGGAGACCATTGCGCTGGTTCGTAAGGAGTTTGATATGACTATCCTCCTTATCGAGCACGACATGAAGCTGGTTTCTGGTATCTGTGAGAAGCTGACAGTTCTTAACTTTGGTCGTGTCCTTTGCCAGGGCGATACTAAGACTGTGCTTTCAGATCCAGAGGTTATTAAGGCATACTTAGGTGAATAATATCCCATGAGTAGGAGACAATAAATGGACAGATTATTAGAGGTAAAAGATCTAAGCGTATATTATGGCGTCATTCAGGCGCTTAAAGGTATATCCTTCCATGTGGACAAGGGAGAGGTTGTAGCCCTCATCGGTGCCAACGGCGCAGGTAAGACCACCACACTTCACACCCTTTCACAGCTCATCGGAGCAGATGGCGGATCTATCGAATATAAGGGACACAACCTTACCAAGACTCCTAACCACAAAATCGTGGAGCTTGGAATGGTGCAGGTTCCAGAGGGACGAAGAGTTTTTGCAGAGATGACAGTTCTTCAGAACCTCAAGATGGGAGCCTACACCCGCAAGGACAAGGCGGAGATTGAAGAGACTTTGGAAAAGATCTACAAAAGATTTCCACGTCTTGAAGAGAGAAAGAATCAGCTGGCTGGAACCTTATCAGGTGGAGAGCAGCAGATGCTGGCCATGGGACGAGCTCTCATGTCACATCCTGAGATCATCCTGATGGACGAGCCATCTATGGGACTTTCACCTATCTTCGTTAATGAGATCTTCAAGATCATTGAGGATGTTAATAAGGATGGCGTAACAGTTCTTTTGGTTGAGCAGAACGCCAAGAAGGCGCTTTCCATCGCAAACCGCGCATACGTACTTGAAACCGGAGCAATCGTTAAAGAGGGCGATGCAAAAGAGCTGCTTAATGATGAGTCAATTAAGAAGGCATATCTGGGTGAGTAAAGCACTGTAAAAGGGAGAAAACATGAAGAAAAACATCGTAATCACAATCGCAAGACAGTATGGTAGTGGCGGAAGAACCGTAGGCGAAATGCTGGCCAACGATCTGGGGATTCACTACTATGATAAGGAGCTCATTAAGCTGGCTTCAGAGGAGAGTGGAATTAACGAAGGACTTTTCCTTGATGCGGATGAGAAGCTCCGTAATAACGGCTTTTTCAAGGTTCCTGTAAATGTTTATAAGGGAGAGATCATTGGCCCTGACAGTAAGGACTTCACATCTACAGACAACCTGTTTAACTTCCAGGCTAAGTCCATTAAGAAGCTGGCTGAGACCACAAGCTGCGTCATCATTGGACGAGCAGCCAACTTTGTCCTTAAGGACTACGACAACGTGCTGTCAGTATTTGTTCACGCTCCCCATGACTTCCTCATGCAGGAAGCTGGCAAGGTGCAGCCTCTTAAGGGAAAAGAGCTTGAGAAATTCTGCGCAAGGGAAGACAAATACAGATCTGATTACTACACTCACCACACAGGCCAGAAGTGGACCGACGCCATGAACTACGACCTGTGCCTGGACAGCAGCAAGCTGGGCTTCGAGAAATGCGTAGAAGCCATCAAAGCCCACGCCAAGGTACGATTCGGGGAAGATATCTTCGACTGAGTGGCATCAGTCCAGCCCCGGCAGGCTTTATTTTGTGTTGTAAGAGCGAGCCTCCATTTAAGAGCTTTCCAAAAGTGTTTCAAAAATCCTGCTTGCGAATTAACTGTTTGAGGTTAGACTCCCAGATTTTTACGGCAGGTGCTTTTGATCTGGCTCGTTACAAAAAAGGTGCACATTTTCTCAGATGCTCCCGCAGGCTTTTCTTTAATGCGCATGCTGCACGATAAATACTTGCAGGGCGGATTATATTACATGGCAATTGGAGCTTTGCTCCATAGGCAAAATAAAAAACGAGAATTTCCAAACTCCATGAGCTTGGAAATCTCGTTTCCTTTTTTGCCGTAATGAGCGCTTTGCGCTCTTGCCATGTAATATAATCTTTTCGCCCTGCTTCAGACAATCGTTCGCATGCGCGTAAAAGCCTGCCGTGGGAGCATTAGAAAATGGCACTTTTGTTGCCTATACTCGCCAGTATCAAAACACCCTGCCTTTAAAAATCCAGGAGTCTAGCCGAGTTTTAATTCGCAGGATTTAAAAACACCTTTTGGAAAACCTTAAATTGCGGCGAGCGAACCAACACAAAATAAAGCCTGCCGGGGCTGGACTGTGACTACTTCATAAAGTTGTGGACGGGAAAACTGTACAAGACAAAACAGGTGCACTGGCAAGATGCACCTGTTTTTAGGTAGGAGATTTCTTATGACTATTGTATGTCACGAGGTAAACGCCTTGGCATTGACGTCTACGATGTTAGCATCTGCTAACAGAGATTATATTAGCATAGGCTAACAATCATTGCAATACTTTTTTTAGAGTTTTTTATTTTTATTGGAATTAGGGTCCTGCCATGGTAAAGTAATATGTGACATAGCAAGGAGGAAAAGCAATGGGACTAGTTAAACAGCGTGATAAGAAATTCTACTTATTCTGTATATTTTTTGCGTTAGTTTTCATTATATGTGCACTGTATATATCAGGAATGGTTAAGGAGTCCAGCAGACTTAAACAGTTCAGATCAGATGTATTCATGATCTGCAATGATACCAATGTCTGCTATGCAGAGGGACCTGATGGAAAGGTTAAGGTTGATCCTAGTAACCTTCCAGCTATCAGGGCGCTTCTTAATGCATCCAAGGGTAAACTTATCATTGAGGATAAGCCTGTCATTGATCAGATCGAGCTTAACTTTGACTGCGAAGGCGGCGAATGGACAATGCTCATTGGCCAGGTGGACAACGAGCTTATTAAGGTTGAGGTTAGAGGAACCAGGAATTATATCGTATACCTCACAGATGCCAGCAACTATGACAGATATGTAAAGGCTGTATCTCTTGAGGGAATCAACGCCAAGAATAAGCCTATCTCATGAAGCAATGCCTTATTGATAGTACTAGATATATCTTTTTTCAGGGGGAAACATGAGCAATAAATTCATACTTATAGATGGAAGTTCCATGTTGGTTACCAACTACTATGGCAATCTTCCCAAAGCACTTTTATTTGAAAAAGATCCAGAGAAAAAGGAAAAGCTCTTTTCACAGATAATGCACAATGACAAGGGCCAGTACACCAACGCCATGTATGGCATGATGCGTACAATCCTTAAGATAATAGCAGAGCAGAAGCCTACACATATGATGTTCGCCTTCGATATGACAAGGGACACCTTCAGAAGAGAGAAGTATCCTGAGTATAAGGCCAACAGAGGAGATACACCACAGCCCCTTAAGGAGCAGTTCGAGAACATGGAGAACCTCTTAAAGGACATGGGCTTCCAGGTTCTTTGCGACAACAACTACGAGGCGGACGACCTGGTAGGCAGCGTAGCTTCCAAGTTTGAAAAAGAGATACCATCCTTTATCATCACCAAGGATCACGATTATCTTCAGCTTGTTTCCGACTACACAAGGGTTTGGCTGATTCAGACCAAGCAGGAGACAGCAGATGAGCTGGCTGGTAAGTACGGCGCAGAATTTGGCTGGAATTCCAAGCTTTGCCCTATTCCGGATAAGGCCTTTGAGGTAACTCCTAAGCTCTGCCTTTCAGAGTACGGTGTTAAGCCTTTACAGATTCCTGATCTTAAGGGAATCCAGGGTGATACCAGTGATAATATCCCTGGAGTTAAGGGCGTCAGCAGCGCAGCAATTCCGCTTCTTGCAGAGTATGGCACAGTAGAAGGCATTTATGAAGCCATCGACGCCTGCCCAGATGAGAAGGCACAAAAAGAGCTGGCTAAGTACTGGAAGGAATCTCTTGGAATCTCAAGAAGCCCATTAAAGGCCCTTATTCAGTACAGAGACATGGCCTTCCTTTCCAAGGACCTTGCTCAAATAAGAAAAGACTTCGGTTTTACCCAAAGTCTTGATGATTTTAAGATCAATATTAACAGAGATAAAGCCCTTGCTGAATTCGAGAAATACGGCTTTAAATCTCTTATAGACAAGCTTTGATCAGGCCATATTCTTGGACATGACCAGACAAAAGGCTGCAATAACAACAAGTACGAGAGCCAGAATCCTCATCCATTTGAAGGTTTCGGGCTCTTCTTCATTTGCTTTATTAAGTTCACCGATAGTGAATACAACAACTCCGGCAATAAAAATCACAGCCGCATAGATAAGAAGTAGCTTGTTCATGCGCACCTCCAACATCTCTTCTACGATTTATTATACACTAATTACGTTATATTATGTATAATTTCAGTAGGGGGAATATCTTATGAAGCTCTTTATCAAATCCAGATTCACCATATCTCAGCTGATGGAATTCGAAAAAAATCCCGATGTAGTAAATCAGAAGTGTAAGACCACCTGTATAGTACTACTGGGCTTTATTGTATACAGTATTATATCTGTGATACCTTCTCTTATGCGCGGCTATGCCCATGGCGTTGTCACAAATGTCTTTATAGCCATATTGTTCAGTACTGCGGCTTTGCTAATCCATATAGAAAAGAAAAATATCTTTTACGTTGTAACAGGCACCTACGCCCTGAACGTGCTATTGTTCATCCACTTCATCATGGAGACGGACTGGACAATGGGAATGGACGCATTCTGGCTCTTTATCCTGATCACGCCCTTTATCACCGACTATCTGGTGGGGCCTGTATACGGCACTATCGCGGCCTTTTCAGGACTGCTTCTTAGCATAGCTCTTTTCCATACCGATATGAATCTATACCTGCAGCCCTACGGACTTAACATGACCCAGTGGTATAGCACAATCTATATAGTTGTTATGATCTCGGCAGCAGCCATAGTGTATGAGCTTACTGCCTATCAGATTGAGAAAAGAGATTCCGATGAAAAAATCGCTTACTACGAGAGGGAGCGTGTAAAAAAACTTAAAGAGCAGCTCTCCATCTATGAGAATAACGAGCACACCATCAGAAAGTATAAACACGACCTTAGACACTACAACAGAGTTCTGGCGGGGTATATTGAAGAGAAGGACTACGACAAGGCTGCCAATTACCTGAAGGAATTTGATTCCCTGCTTGAGACCGTTACGGCTGTGTCCTTCTGCGACAACCAGATCGTCAACGAACTCCTTACCATTTATGCATCCAGATGCCAGAAGCTTGGCTTTAAGCTCAGGGTAAAGGCCTCGGTTCCTGAGAAATTCCCGATGGAGGAGCTGGACCTTACCAGTCTTTTGGCCAATGCCATGGAGAATGCGCTAGAGGCCCAGGAGAAGGTTCCGGAAAAAGAAAGATCTATACAGGTTGAGATAAACTATGACGGCAAGAAGCTTAAGCTTTTTACCAAGAATCCGTGTGCCATCATCAACACCTTTGGGGAGGACGGTCTTCCTGTCAGCACCAGAGAGATTCCAAGCGGAATCGGAACAGAGCAGATAAAAGAAATATCTGAGAAATACAGCGGTATCGCCAGCTTTACTCAGGAGGGGGATTTCTTTATTCTAAGAGCAATAATGACCTGTGTATGATAATCCGTTAAGTTGCGCAGAATTATTACATTTGATAATATTAAGCGATGAAAAAAGGGAAGTTGGATTATTGAATGCGTAATTATTTTCACACGATATTAATTAATTTGCATAGAATCATTTACTATGTGATCAAGGCCAGACTTTGGACCTTTAACATGGACTCCCACACAGATGAGGAGAGATATGTTATTGCCAGGGAGATGGTTTCTAAAATGAATAAGTCATCGGGATATGAGACTATTGGCGATGGAATGGATAAGCTCCCTAAGGAAGGGGGATATGTTCTTTATCCTAACCATCAGGGCAAATATGATGTTCTTGGAATTGTGGATACTCATGATAAGCCCGTGTCCTTTGTTATGGATGAAAAGAAATCTCATATCATCTTAGTTGCAGAATTCCTTAAGCTTGTGAGGGGTAAGACCATTCCTCTTAATTCTCCAAGGGAAACCATTGTTGTGTTTAGGGAGATGGCTGAGGAGATCAAGCAGGGAAGGAAGTTCATTCTTTTCCCAGAGGGTGGATACAAAGAGAACAACAGAAATATTGTTGAGGAGTTTAAGCCAGGAAGCTTTAAACTGGCTCAGATGGCTAAGGCCCCTATTGTTCCTGTAGCTCTTGTGGATTCCTATAAGGTTTATAACAGCGATCACTACGGACCTGTTACTACATACACTTATTACCTTGACCCTATCTATTATGATGAGTACAAGGATATGAAGACCAGAGATATTGCGGCCCTTGTGGAGGACAGGATAAAGGCCAAGATTGAAAAACATCTGGAAGAGCATTCAGCATGATCAATATTTTTTCTCAATAAAAAGCGGTGTGTCTATATGAAACACACCGCTCAATTTTTTTATTTAGTTCTTTTAAATCTTATTTCCACTTTTTCAAGCCTTCGAATGCATATCCGGAAAGGTCCACACCACAGTCAACGCTACTAAGAGTCTGAAGACTTGGTCTAAAAGATTCAACGTGGATTACTTCCAGTCTTTGTCTCGTAATATTTTTTGAAGGGGGAATTCCAGTTTTCTTATTAGTCATAATGGGCACCTCCTTGTGAGAACAAATAAACAATCTCCTCTTGTACTTTTATTATAAAAGACAGATAATTTGTTGAGAAGTAAGAAAATACTAAAAATTCATCGTTTTTGAAATAATCATTCACTTTTTTTCAAAAAAAGAGTTATAATGTAACGTAAATATACATAACACATATTGATTTTTTTCTTAAGAGAGGGAGGAAAGGAAACAATGGCAGCTAAAGTAAATGCAAAAATTGAACTTCAGCTTGGTGACAAGGCTCTCAGTGAAGAGGAACTTGTATCAAGAGCTAAGAAAGCTTATGGCAAGACAGACATCAAGAACCTTGATATCTATGTTAAGCCAGAAGAGGGCAAGGGTTATTTTGTAGTAAATAACGATGCTACTGGAAGCTTTGATCTTTAATTGATCATCTGACATTTTTGCTAACGACCATGAGGAGCAGACAGGACTATATCCTGCCTGCTCTTTCTTTTGGGGTCTTTCTAATCCTGAATTTAGACATATAGGAAGAAACATGATAAAATACGAAGTTAGGTATGTGTATTTTTAAGAAAGAAGGGATAATATGGAAAAGCTTGCTATACTTGGCGGAAAGCCAGTTAGAGAAGAGAAGATATATTACGGTCGTCAGTGGATCGGAGATGACGACGTTGAGGCAGTAGCTTCAGTACTTAAGGGAGATTACATCACCTGCGGACCTTCAGTAGAAGCTCTTGAAAAGAAGCTTTGCGAAGTAACAGGTGCTAAATATGCAGTAGCTGTATGTAACGGAACAGCAGCTCTTCACTGCGCATGCATAGCAGCAGGACTTAAGGAGGGTGACGAGGTTATTACAACTCCTCTTACCTTTGCTGCATCTGCTAACTGTGCAGTATATGTTGGCGCAACACCAGTATTTGCTGATGTTGATCCAGAGACCTATAACATTGATCCAGACAGCATTGAGGCTCATATCACTGAGAAGACCAAGGCTGTTGTTGCTGTAGACTTTACAGGACAGGCCGTTGATCACGACAGGATCAGAGCCATCTGCGACAAGCATAATCTTATCTGCATCATCGATGCAGCTCACGCAATTGGAACTAAGTATAACGGTAAGCCAGAGGGTTCAATTGGCGACATGACATGCTTTAGCTTCCATCCAGTTAAGACCATCACATCTGGTGAGGGCGGTGCCATCACTACTAACGATCCAGAGCTTTACAAGAAGCTCCACCTTGCTTCACAGCACGGTATTGTTCGTACTCCAGATGAATTCGTTGAGAAGAATCCAGAGGGTATCTGGTACTACGAGATGCAGACCCTTGGCTTTAACTACAGAATGACTGACTTCCAGGCAGCACTTCTTATCAGCCAGCTTAAAAAGCTCCCTGAATTCTCCAAGAGAAGACACGAGATCGTTAAGAAGTATGATGAGGCCTTCAAGGATGTTCCAGAGATCATCGTACAGAAAGAGATTCCTCAGTCAGATACAACAAGACACCTCTACATCATTCAGCTTGATCTTGATAAGCTCAGTTGCACAAGAAGAGAGTTCTTTGATGCCATGAGTGCTGAGAACGTTCAGTGCCAGGTTCACTACGTACCTGTTTACTGGTTCCCATTCTACGAGGAGAGAGGCTACAAGAGAGGCCTTTGCCCAGTAGCTGAGAAGATCTACAAGGGAATCATGAGTATTCCTCTTTATCCTATGCTTACAGACGAGGACACAGACAGTGTAATCGAGGCTGTTAAGAAGGTTGTTGAGTGGTACAGAAAGTAATCTGTAAAAAGAGCTAAAAAGAAAAAGAGAAGAAATCTAGGAGCATTAACTTATATGGCAGATAATGTTGGATTTAAGAATAATGGCAAATTAAAGCTACTGATCATTGTAGGTACAAGACCTGAGATCATCAGACTTTCCGCAGTTATCAAAAAGTGCAGAAAGTACTTTGACGTGATCCTTGCCCACACTGGTCAGAACTATGACTATAACTTAAATGGTATTTTCTTTAAGGACTTAGAGCTGGACGAGCCTGAGGTTTACCTTGACGCAGTAGGAGAGGACCTGGGCGCCACAATGGGTAACATCATCGATAAGAGCTACAAGCTTATGGTGGAGACAAGGCCTGATGCAGTGCTGGTTCTTGGAGATACCAACAGCTGCCTTTCAGTTATTGGAGCCAAGAGACTTCATATTCCTATTTTCCACATGGAGGCTGGTAACAGATGTAAGGACGAGTGCCTTCCAGAAGAGACCAACCGCAGAATTGTGGATATTATCTCAGACGTTAACATGGCTTACTCAGAGCATGCAAGAAGATATCTTGCAGACTGCGGACTTCCTAAGGAGAGAACCTTTGTTACAGGATCTCCAATGGCTGAGGTTCTTAGAGCTAACCTTGATAAGATCAAGAGTAGCAACGTTCACGAAAGACTTAGTAAGGAAACAGGCGTAGACATTAAGCCTGGCAAATACATTCTTCTTTCTGCCCACAGAGAAGAGAACATTGATACCAAGGAGAACTTTGAGTCCCTCTTTGGTGCCATCAATGAAATGGCCCAGAAGTACGATATGCCAATCCTCTATTCCTGCCATCCAAGAAGCAGAAAGAGACTTGAGGAATCAGGCTTTGTTCTTGATAAAAGAGTTATCGCCCACGAGCCACTGGGCTTCCATGATTACAACTGCCTTCAGATGAATGCCTTTGCAGTTGTATCCGACTCAGGTACACTTCCTGAGGAGAGCAGTTTCTTTTTAAGTGTTGGAAATCCTTTCCCTGCAGTATGCATCAGGACCAGCACAGAGAGACCTGAGGCCATGGATAAGGGTAACTTCATCTTAGCTGGTATCAGCAAGAGCAGTCTTCTTCAGGCTGTAGATACAGCAGTTGAGATGAACAAGAACAGTGACCTTGGCGTACCAACACCTGACTACGTTGATGAGAATGTATCAGACAAGGTAGTTAAGATTATTCAAAGTTTTACATTAGTAGTAGATAAAATGGTTTGGAGAAAGGTTTAATGGGGAAAACTAAGATCCAAAATAGATATATATACAGATGGCTTTGCATGGTTCTTTTGTCCATTATTGCCACAGGAATGTTCTTCTTTGTCTGGATCAGATTCGTAAGATTCAACAACCAGACCGGAAGCCTTATGGGACTAGGTAACCTCCTTATGGCAGCAGGCATCTACTTTGTCCTGTACCATATTATTGGTAAGGCCCTTAAGGCCTTCAGGATTGGCGTTGACAGAAAGGCCAATCTTCTGGCTTCCCAGGTGCTTACACTCTTTAGTGTAAACTTTGTGGAAATTCTGATTTCCTGTGCTATCACCGGACAGTTCAGATTCTTTCCGGATTTCCTTTGGAGATATGCTCTTTTATCATTGGTTCAGAGTGTAGTTCTGTGCCTATTGATACTGCCACTGGTTGACCTTTACAGATATCTTTTCAAGGCCCATCAGATCCTGGAGATCTATCAGGATGCAGATTATGAAAAGCTCCATTTCATGAATGGAAGACCGGACAAGTTCCACATCGCAGATGTAGTCAATGTGAACATTGGATTGCAAAAGATCTACGACATGATGGAGCCCTACGATGCAGTATTCATCAACGATATTCCATCGGAACTTAAGAACGACATCCTTAAGGAATGCTTCAATCAGGGCAAGAGAGTTTACTTCACACCTAAGATTTCAGATATAATTGGCAAGAATTCAGAGGAGATCAATCTTTTTGATACACCTCTTTACCTTTGTAGGAACAGCGGGCTTTCAGCATCGCAGCTCTTTGTAAAAAGAACTTGTGACATAATCTTTTCACTTATTGGAATTATTCTCACAAGCCCGATTCTCTTAATTACCGCCCTTGCTATTAAGCTTGAGGATGGGGGCCCTGTGTTCTTTAGACAGGACAGAACCACCATCGGCGGAAGAGAGTTCAGCATTCTCAAATTCAGATCCATGATCGTGGATGCGGAGAAGGACGGACGTCCTCATCCAGCCGGGGAGAAGGATCCAAGAATTACCAAGGTTGGATCTTTTATCAGAGCAACCAGAATAGACGAGCTTCCACAACTCATCAACATCTTAAAGGGAGATATGTCCATTGTGGGACCACGCCCTGAGAGAGTTGAGCATGTAAGGAAGTACACAGAGGATATTCCTGAGTTTGTGTACAGACTTAAGGTAAAAGGCGGACTTACAGGTCCTGCCCAGGTTTTTGGTAAGTATAATACGAGCCCACTTAACAAGCTTAAGATGGATCTCTTTTACATAACAAATTACTCTATACTGCTGGATCTTCAGATACTGTTTGAGACAGTTAAGATCCTGGTTCAGAAGGAAAGCACGGAAGGCTTTACCGATGAGAAGGCAGCAGAGATGCACAATGCAGACAACAGGATCATTGAGATCAGTAATAATAGAAATACAGGAGATAGGAAATGAGTGAATTTAAGGATAAGACACTACTTATAACAGGAGGTACAGGAAGCTTTGGTCACTGCGTACTTGACCACTTCCTTACAAGTGATATCGGAGAGATCAGGATCTTTTCACGTGATGAGAAGAAGCAGGATGACATGAGACATGAGCTTCAGGCTTTCTATCCTGAGTACTACAACAAGGTTAAGTTCTTTATTGGCGATGTACGTAACATTCAGAGCCTTCGTGACAGTATGTATGGCGTTGATTATATCTTTCATGCAGCAGCTCTTAAGGAGGTTCCAAGCTGTGAGTTCTTCCCTATGGAGGCTGTAAGAACCAACATCGAGGGTACAGACAATCTTATTCATGCAGCTGTTGAATGCGGCGTTAAGCATGTTATCTGCCTTTCAACTGATAAGGCAGCTTACCCAATCAATTCAATGGGTATCTCAAAGGCCATGATGGAGCATATCGTTTATGCCAACGCAAGAATGGCAGCAGAGAGAGGTACAATCCTTAATTGTACTCGTTACGGTAACGTAATGTGCTCAAGAGGATCAGTTATTCCACTCTTTAGGGAGCAGATCAAGAATGGCCATCCAATCACAATTACAGACCCTAACATGACAAGATTCATGATGAACCTTGATGAGGCTGTTGACCTTGTTATGTTCGCATTTACACACGGTAACCCAGGAGATCTTTTCATCCAGAAGGCAGACGCTGCTACTATCGGAGATCTCTCTACAGCAGTTCAGAGACTCTTTGGTGAGACTGAGGTTAAGGTTATCGGATCCCGTCACGGTGAGAAGCTCTACGAGACTCTTCTTACCAAGGAAGAGAGACTTCGTGCAGAGGATATGGGCGATTACTACCGCGTTGTTGCTGATGCAAGAGATCTTAACTATGACAAGTTCTATGTTCAGGGTGAAGTTCACACTGCAGCAGATGAGGCTTACACAAGCCATAACACCAACAGACTTGATGTTGACGGTATGGTCAAGAAGCTCCTTGAGACCAAGTATGTTCAGGAAGAGCTTGAAAAGCTTAAGAATGCGTAATCTATTATGACAGATGCAAACAGTAATAATGGCAATCTGAATATGAATAACGAAAAGGGCCTTAAGATACTGGTGGTTACCGAGTGCTTTTGGCCTGATATATATGCGGTTAATGACATCGTGGAGAAGCTGGTTCAGAAAGGCCACAGAGTAACTGTACTCACAGGCCTTCCAGACTACACCACCACCAGGATTCCGCCTGAATATAAGCATGGTAAGAATAGACATCAGAACTATAAAGGGGCTGATGTCTATCGTGTTCCTACCATCGCAAGACGCCATGGGCCTATTTTCAGAAGTCTTAGCTATCTGTCCTTTGCTTTTAATGGCAAGTTCAGGGCTTTGACTCAGGATTTTAAGCACACTGACGTCTGGGGGAAGACTTCCGAGGATGCAGACTTCGATGTTATCTACGTGTGGGAAGTATCGCCAGTTACTATGGCAGTGCCAGCGATAGCCCTTAAAAAGCGCTATCACAAGCCGCTTTTTTTATATTGCATGGACATTTGGCCTGAGTGCGTAAAGGCCATGAGCATCAAGGAGGGAACTCTTCCCTACAGGATGATACATGCCTGGACCAAGAGGATTTACAAAGCCTGCGATCATATCGCGGTTTCTTCAGAGCCATTCTTTGAGTACCTTCAGAGAGTTAACGGCATTGGCAGAGAGAAGATGAGCTACCTTCCTCAGTACGCTGACGCTGGGCTCCTTTCACTGGATACTAAGAAGACCCCTGACGGAAGGACGGATTTTCTTTTTATCGGCAATATTGGAAAGGCTCAGAACGTGGACTGCCTCATTAGAGCCATGTCTGTGTTTAAGGGTAGGAACGACGTTACCCTTCACATGGTAGGCGGCGGATCTGCCTACGAAGATACTGTAGCCCTGGTAAAAGAGCTGTCTTTGGAAGACCAGGTTATCTTCTACGGACCAAAGCCCTTTAAGGAGGCTGTGGCCTTCTATACCAAGGCAGATGCATGTGTCCTGACTCTTGATGGAAGTACCCGTATTGGAGATACACTTCCAGGTAAGCTTCAGACCTACATGGCAGCAGGTAAGACTATCCTGGCAGCAGCTAATGGTGCAGCCAGCGATATTATCGGTAAGGCCCAGTGCGGTAAGTGTGTTACTGCCGGGGACGATGTGGCCTACGGACAGGCCCTTTTGGATTTTGCTGATAACAAGGATAAGTATGCTGACTGTGGAGATAAGGGCAGAGACTTCTTTAGAGATAACTTCATGGAAGATCAGCACTTCGAGACGCTGATAGATAAACTTAGAGAGATGAGCGGTAAGTAATTAGCTCTTTTTACAGATTCAGATTAAGAAATACGAGAAAGTGAGTGAATGAGATGAAAATTCTCGTTACAGGTGCAAAGGGCTTCGTTGGACGAAACCTTGTGGAAAATCTTAAGAACATCAGAGATGGCAAGGATAGAACCAGGCCTACACTTCATATCGAGGGAATATTTGAATACGACATAGATAGCGATCCTATTCTTTTAAAGGACTACTGCCAGGAGGCGGACTTTGTCTTCAATCTGGCTGGAGTTAACAGACCTAAGGATCCTAAGGAATTCATGGAGGGCAATTTTGGCTTTGCCTCCACTTTACTTGGGCTTTTGGAGGAGTATGGCAACAAGGCTACAATTATGCTTTCATCCTCAATCCAGGCCTCATTAGAGGGAAGATTTGCAGATTCTGAGTACGGTAAGAGTAAGCTTGAGGGAGAAAAGCTCTTCTTTGAGTACAGCAAGAGAACCGGTGCCAAGGTGCTGGTGTACAGATTCCCTAACCTTTTTGGCAAGTGGTGCAGACCTAACTACAATTCTGCTGTGGCTACCTTCTGCAACAACATCGCCAATGATCTTCCTATTCAGGTCAACGACCCATCTACAGAGCTTGAGCTTGTCTACATTGATGACCTGGTAAAAGAGATGCTTGATGCCCTTGAGGGCAGAGAGCACAGGGATGGTGACTACTGCAAGGTTCCTGTAAGCCATAGAGCAACTTTAGGAGAGATCGTAGATCTTTTAAACAGACTCGAAGCAATGCCTAAGAGCCTTGTGATGCCTGAGATTCCGGAAGGGTCTTTTGCCAAGAAGCTCTATTCAACATATCTTTCATACCTTCCTAAGGAGAAGGTTATTTATGACATTCCAATGTCTTCTGATGACAGGGGACATTTTACAGAACTTATTAAGTCCGCTTCCTGCGGACAGGTCAGCATCAACGTTTCCAAACCTGGTGTGACCAAGGGCCAGCACTGGCACAATTCTAAATGGGAGATCTTTATCGTGGTATCAGGTCACGGGCTTATCCAGGAGAGGAAGCTTGGCATAGACCCGGAAACAGGTAAAGAGTATCCTGTTCTTAACTATGAGGTTTCAGGTGATAAGATTCAGGCAGTGCAGATGCTTCCTGGATATACACACAACATTGTCAATCTCTCAGAGACAGAGGATCTTGTTACAGTCATGTGGGCTAACGAGATTTTCGATGAGAATAAGCCTGAAACCTATAGAGAAATAGTAGAGTAATGTGAAATATTAACAAAAACCTCGCCAAAAATCCTGTCTTGTTAGTGAAAATTATTATTGCCTTTGGGACTTTAATGTGCTAAACTCTTTCCAGTGCAAACAGATGTCCGCGGAGGAAATACATTTTCATGCAACAAGATACAGGATACTACGTAATTAAAAAGCAGGCTGTACCAGAGGTTCTTCTCAAGGTTGTTGAGGCTAAGAAGCTACTGGAGTCCGGAAAGGTCAAGACAGTTAATGAAGCTGCCACAAGACTTGGCATCAGCCGTAGCTCTTTTTACAAGTACAAAGAGGATATATACGAGTTTCACGATAGCCTCCAGGGAACCACACTTACACTCACATTCCAGATGAATGATGAGGTGGGACTTCTGTCTTATGTGCTCAATCTCATTGCTGAGTTTGGAGCCAACATCCTTACGATACATCAGTCGATTCCGCTTAACGGAGTTGCATCTATTTCAATCACAATTCAGGTTTTACCAACTACAAGAGATGTAATGGAGATGATTTCCATTATGGAAAAGGCCGAAGGTATGCACAAGGTCCATATTACTGGACGAAGTGCTACGTTCTCTTAATTTGTTTTTAATACACTTAGAATATATACTTGGAGGAAGACATGGCAAAGGTAGCAGTTTTGGGTTATGGAACAGTAGGAAGCGGCGTAGTAGAGGTTTTGGATACTAATGCCCAGGAAGTTGCAAAGAGCGCAGGAGAGAGCGTTGAACTTAAGTACATTCTGGATCTTCGCGATTTCCCAGGAGATAAGCATGAGGCTCAGGTGGTTCATGATATTAACGTGATCTTGGATGACCCTGAGGTAGATGTTATTTGCGAGACTATGGGTGGTCTTGAGCCAGCCTTTACATTTGAAAAGAACGCCATTATGAAGGGCAAGAGCGTATGCACTTCTAATAAAGAACTTGTGGCTGTTCACGGACCAGAGCTGGTAGAACTTGCCAAGAAGCACAATGTGAGCTACCTTTTTGAAGCCAGTGTTGGCGGCGGAATTCCTGTTCTTCGCAGCATCAATGATTCTCTCAAGCATGAGAAGATCGATGCCATAACAGGTATCCTTAACGGAACCACCAACTACATCCTCACCAAGATGGATAAAGAGGGAATGGGCTTTGAGACAGTTCTTAAGAAGGCTCAGGAGAAGGGCTACGCAGAAAGAAATCCTGAAGCTGACGTTGAAGGCTATGATGCCTGCCGTAAGATCGCCATTCTTTCAAGCCTTATGAGTGGTAAGCATGTTAACTACGAGGATATCTATACAGAGGGTATTTCCAAGATCAGCATCGAGGACTTTGAGTATGCAAGAGCGCTCAACATGTCTATTAAGCTCCTTGGAATGTGCAAGAGAAATGAGAATGGCTTCTTTACTATTGTTGCTCCATTCCTTGTTCCTCAGGAGAATCCTCTTGCAGCTGTTAACGGAGTATTCAATGCCATCAACGTTCATGGCAATATGCTTGGCGATGTAATGTTCTACGGAAAGGGCGCCGGCAAGAATGCCACAGCAAGTGCTGTTGTTGCTGACGTTATCGATATTCTTAAGCACAAGGGTAAGCACATCGAAGTTAACCTTGGATCAGAGAAGGCAGAGCTTACAAGCAAGGACAACGCAGTAAGACGCTTCTTTGTAAGAGTTCCAGAAGGCGAGAAGGACAAGGCCTATGAGCTCTTTGGACAGGACATTGACGTTGTTAAGAGAAACAGCGTTCATTCAGAATTCGCCTTCGTTACAGACCTTGTTTCTGAAAAGGATTTTGAGGAGAAACTGTGGAAGTTCGACAGCGTTAAGGGATATATCAGACTGTACTAATTGCCTGCTGATCAGACAATAATATGATTTTATAAATAATATTATGATTATCGAGGAAAAGAAATTATGAAAAAGGTAGTTAAATTCGGCGGTAGCTCACTTGCCAGCGCAGAGCAGTTCAAGAAGGTTGGCGAAATCATCAAGGCAGATCCTGACAGAGTATATGTTGTTCCTTCTGCTCCTGGAAAAAGAAATTCCAAGGACACCAAGGTTACTGACATGCTCTACAAAACCTACGCCCTTGCTGAGGCAGGAAAAGATTTCTCCAAGCAGCTTGCTGATATCAAGGCAAGATATGATGAGATCATCAAGGGACTTTCCCTTAAGCTTAGCCTTGCCGATGAGTTTAAGACAATCGAGAAGAACTTTAAGATAAAGGCAGGAAGCGACTACGCAGCCAGCCGTGGAGAATACTTAAACGGTATCATCATGGCAGCATACCTTGGCTATGAGTTCATCGATTCTGCTACAGTTGTATCTTTTGACAAGAACGGTGAGTTTGATGCAGAGAAGACCAACAAGCAGATGGCCAAGAAGCTTGAGAAAACTCCAAAGGCTGTAATCCCTGGATTCTACGGAGCATATTCCGATGGCAAGATCAAGACCTTCTCAAGAGGTGGTTCTGACATCACAGGCTCCATCGTTTCAAGAGCTATCAAGGCTGATGTTTACGAGAACTGGACAGATGTATCAGGATTCCTTGTTGCAGATCCTCGTATCATCGAGAAGCCACCACACATTGAAACTATCACATATACAGAGCTTCGAGAGCTTGCCTACATGGGAGCTTCAGTTCTTCATGAGGATGCTATCTTCCCTGTTCGTAAGGAAGGTATCCCGATCAATATCAGAAACACCAACAAGCCAGAGGATCCTGGTACTTGGATCGTAGAGTCTACAGCTAAGAAGTCCAAGTTCGTTATCACAGGTATCGCAGGTAAGAAGGGCTTCTGCTGCGTGAACATCCTTAAGGATCAGATGAACTCTGAGGTAGGATTTATGCGTAAGGTTCTTCAGGCCTTCGAGGATCAGGATATCTCAATCGAGCACGTTCCTTCTGGAATCGATACTATGACTGTATTTGTTCAGCAGGATGAGTTCATTGAGAAGGAGCAGTCAGTTGTATCTGAGATCCACAGACTTGCTCATCCAGATATGCTTGAGATTGAGTCAGACCTGGCACTTATCGCAGTTGTAGGTCGTGGCATGAAGTCAACCCGTGGTACAGCGGGCCGTATCTTCTCAGCCCTTGCTCATGCTTCAGTCAATGTCCGCATGATCGATCAGGGTTCTTCCGAGCTTAACATCATCATCGGTGTTGAGACTCGTGACTTTGAAAAGGCCATCAGAGCTATCTACGATATCTTTGTAACAACAGCAATCTGATGATTTAGAGGCTGCCTGGTATTCCGGGTAGCCTTTTTTGTGGCAAAGAAAAAGCACGTACCATATTCAAAATGGTACGTGCTTTATTGATGTCTATTTTACTGCTCCAGCATGAATTCTATGAACTTAAGGCACATGTCAGTGCGCTGTGTTGTCTGAATGATGCCGATGATAGGAGCATCTGTTGCTTCATAGGCGTGGGCCCCTGAAAGAACCTTGGAAGTAGTCTGATCTACGCGGATACCTACAGGAATTGGCTTATCCATGTTCTCGATTGGAACATCAGGATAAACGCCTGTCTTGTACTGCTCAGCAGCCATGGCTGCGTAGTGGTTGTCCTTGTCATACTCTCCTGTAGAGAGGAAGGTCTGATATGCATCTGAATCAAGGTAATCCAGGAAGGACTGATCTACATATACAAGCTGGTCGCTGTATTTGGACAGCTGCTCCTCTGAAAGAACTGTAGTCAGATCAATGAAGGTCTGCATATTAGCGTAGTAGTAAAAGGCTGAAGTATCGCCCATGATAACATCCAGCTCTCCTGCAGAGATGTTAGCCATGATCTTCTGTACAGTAACCATGGTCATCTGGTCAACGGTCTGAGGATTGTAGCTTGAAGACATATCGATGTTACATTCATAGGAGCTGGTGTCCATCTGTGAATATTCTTCAAAGGACTTCTCGACATCCTCCTGTGAAAAAGAAGCACTGCTGTTGATGACCATAGCGTAGAAGCCTGTTGGCTTAGCTGCTGCAATATCGTGGATAAGTACGCTTATAAGAATGATCACTGCTATTGCCACAACAACATGAATCTTGTAGTATTCCCAAAAATAATCCCAGTGTGCTTTAAAACCCTGGCCCTTAAGTTTCTTCCTTTGTTCCCTTATTTCCTCATGTACTGACATTTAAAAATCCTCTTTTCTATATAATAATTAACAGAAAAATAATACTTTTTTATTGTTAAAACATATATAATAATGCTAGGGTACTTTCGCATTGTTTAAATGATAGAATTTTGGTCTGAGAGTGTCAACAGAATTCACAAAAAAGTCTTGAAAGACCAATTGAAATAATATAAGATAGTCGATAAAATGGCACTGAGGTGTTTTTTCCTCATCCAAGACTATTTCAGGAGGATAGATTTCAGACATGGCCAGCGATAACAACTACGTAGAATGCCTTGTTGCTAGTAAGGCTTCCCCGGTAATTACATTACTCAAGTACATTACCTTGATACTAGCTATTTTTTCTTTTTTAGCCTTTATCCTTATTGGCTTTATCGGACTTATCTTTTTAGTACTATTTGGAGTTGCTTATTATTTCCTATCACTTAATGCGAATATCGAATTTGAGTATCAGTACTGTGACAGAGAGATCACTGTAGACAAGATCCTCAACAAATCTAAGCGCAAGAACGTTGGTAAATATGACGTGGCTAAGATCGAGGTCATGGCACCTTCAAGATCTTATCATCTCGATGAGTACAAGAATAAGACCCTTAAGGTTCTTGATTACTCAGCAAGGGAGAAGAACCCACAGCCAGATCCAACTTATACAATTATATATGATGGCAAGGAAAAGTTGATTCTTGAGCCTGACAGCGACCTTGTTGCTGCAATCAAGAATGTTGCACCAAGAAAGGTGTTCACTGATTAAAGATCAGTTCACATAACAACAAGATTTTAGGGAAGAATGGAGTTTGAAGATGGGACAGATTATCGGCGAAGGAATTACTTTTGATGACGTGCTTTTGGTACCTGCTTATTCACAGGTTATACCAAACCAGGTGGATGTAGGAACTTATCTTACACGTAAGATCAGACTTAACATTCCTATGATGAGTGCAGGAATGGACACAGTAACAGAGCATAGAATGGCAATTGCCATGGCTAGACAGGGTGGTATCGGTATCATCCACAAGAACATGTCAATCGAAGCTCAGGCAGAAGAAGTTGACAAGGTTAAGAGATCAGAGAACGGCGTTATTACTGATCCATTTTCACTTTCACCAGAGCACACACTTGCAGATGCAGATTCTCTCATGGCTAAGTTCCGTATTTCAGGCGTGCCTATCACAGAGGGAAGAAAGCTTGTAGGTATCATCACTAACCGTGATCTTAAATTTGAAACAGATTTTTCCAAGAAGATAAAAGAGGTAATGACATCTGAGAACCTTGTTACAGCTAAGGTTGGCATTACCTTAGAGGAAGCTAAGAAGATCCTTGCAGCATCCAAGAAGGAGAAGCTTCCAATCGTTGATGACGACTATAATCTTGCAGGACTTATTACTATTAAGGATATTGAGAAGACTATCAAATATCCTCTTTCAGCCAAGGACGACCAGGGAAGACTTCTCTGCGGCGCAGGCGTTGGTATTTCTGCTAACTGCCTCGACAGAGTTGCAGCCCTTGTAGATGCTAAGGTTGATGTTATCGTACTTGATTCAGCTCATGGACATTCTGAGAACGTTCTTAAGTGCCTTAGAATGATCAAGGAGCACTACCCAGATCTTCAGGTAGTAGCTGGTAACTGTGCTACAGGCGCTGCTACTAAGGACCTTATCGAGGCTGGTGCTGATGCTGTTAAGGTAGGTATCGGACCTGGTTCTATCTGTACAACACGTGTTGTTGCAGGTATCGGTGTTCCTCAGATCTCAGCAGTTATGGACTGCTATGAAGTTGCTAAGGGATACGGTATTCCTATCATCGCTGATGGTGGTATCAAGTATTCAGGAGATATTACAAAGGCCATCGCTGCAGGTGCTAACCTTGTAATGATGGGATCAATGTTTGCTGGCTGTGATGAAGCTCCAGGAGAGTTCGAGCTTTATCAGGGCAGAAAGTATAAAGTATATCGTGGAATGGGATCTATTTCAGCTATGGAGAATGGCTCAAAGGATCGTTATTTCCAGGAAGATGCCAAGAAGCTTGTTCCTGAAGGTGTCGAGGGTCGTGTAGCCTATAAGGGAACAGTAGAAGACACAGTATTCCAGTTAATCGGCGGACTTCGTTCAGGTATGGGATATTGCGGTTGCGGTTCTATTGAAGAACTCAAGGAAAACGGCAGATTTATTAAGATGACATCAGCAGCTCTTCGTGAGTCACATCCTCATGACATCCAGATTACTAAGGAAGCGCCTAACTATAGCGTAGACGATCACTAATTTTCTACATTTTTCTTGAGGGGGAAAATTGCAGGAGAAAGTTACTGGAGCGGAACTTGAGATGACCACAAAAGTGGGCTCTTTAGGTGAACCAAAAGGAGCTCTTGGTAAGTTTGCGCCAAAACACTCTGAGCAGATGCAGTCCTGGCAGGACAGATTCTGCGAGATGGCTGGTGTTTATGCTCTGTGTCTTGACGACGTGGGAACACCACTGACTCAGTTCTCCGGCAATCCTCATGAAGTTCAGATTATCAAGAAGTACGTCACTGACGTACGTATCCATAATATATTCAAAAGAGTCTCTGAGAGCGATTTGGAGGATCAGGCTGTAGAAATTACAGAGATCCCCAATCTTCGCCTTGGGGCAGTAGCTGTTAAGAATAACGGCGAGACCAACGCGGTGTGGATTGTCTGCGGCATCTTTGTAAATGCAGACTATGACGAGGAATTCTTCCACGAACCACCGCTTAACTCATTCCAATATGAAATTTCCGAATCCAAATTTTATAAGACCTTAGATATACTAAGGGAGACCCTTAATGTCCTAATCCAGGTGGAGGCATCAAGGTCTGAAGCTGTTGCCATAAGTGAAGAAAGCAGACAGCAAAAGCTTGAGATGACCACATCCTTCCACAGGGCAGAGACCATGACAGAGATAGTATCTTTCCTTGATAGTAACGAGGCTATTGAGACCATCATGGTGGACATCCTGTCTAAGCTTTGTAATTATCTGCAGATAAGTAACGCCTTTACCTGCAGGATTCATCACGATACCCTGATGGACATCATAGTTCAGTGGACTGTTCCAGGTCTTACCAAGATGTTCACGGACACCACAGACCAGGATGTATGCTGGTTCCTTGGAAGTGATAAGGCTGTTGTTATTTCCAGTGACACCCAGATGAATGCCGGCGAGCGTGAGCAGCTTGATACCTTTGGCATCAAAGCTCTTGTTTCCATGCCTATTATCATAAACGGCGCCCCAAGATTCTACGCATGTCTTACAGAAACCAAGGAAAGCAGAATCTGGTCCATTGATGATATTAAGTTCATCAACGACGCCATCAGAATTCTTCAGAGTATTATCACTAAGAGAATACAGACCAATTCACTGGCTAGCTCTTTTGCCTCATTGGAAGCGGTCCTTGATAATGTGGGAAGTAGTATCTATGTAAGAGACATTGGCACCGGAGTTCTTCTCTTTGCAAATAGGAGCTTTAAGAAGCACTTCAGTAGAGAGCTGGCAGAGAATAAGCTGATAGAGCTCTTTGAATCCAACATTCCATCAAGGTCTCACTCCGGTAACTACGAGGTTTATCAGAAGGCCAGAGAGAAGTGGTACGACGTATACTACACCAGGATTAAGTGGGTCGACGGAAGACCGGTTTCACTGTGCGCTATTTATGATGTAACGGAAAAGAAATTGTATCAAAAGAGAATTGAGCAGCAGGCCTATACTGACTTCCTTACAGGCCTATACAACAGAATGTGCTGCGAAAAGGATCTGGCTAGATACGTGGATCAGGCAAGACAGACCGGCGGCCATGGAGCCCTTATGTACCTTGACCTTGACGACTTTAAGCATATCAACGACAGCTTGGGCCACCAGTACGGAGACGTGCTGCTTCAGGATATTTCCAAGGCTGTCAGCAATATAGAGGGAATCAACAATTCCTGCTATCGTATGGGCGGCGATGAATTTGTCATCATCGTTCCTCCAGAGAGCTATGAAAGACTTGATAAGATCATGGAGGATATCAAGAACGCATTTGCAACACCTTGGTATCTGAAGGACAGCGACTACTACTGCACTATGAGTATGGGTGTAGTTAAGTTTCCTGACCATGGCGACAATGTTTCAGAGCTTATCAGAAAATCTGACGTGGCCATGTACGAGGCCAAGAAGTCAGGTAAGAACAGGATCGCGGAGTACTCCGATAATATTGATTCTTCCTCAATCCACAGACTGGACCTTGAGAAGAACATGTACGATGCCATTGGAAAGAGCTGTGAAGAGTTTGAAGTTTACTTCCAGCCAATTATCCAGACAGCTCCTGCTAAGGGCAAAGGTAAGGTTAAGCACATCGGCGCAGAGGCCCTTGTCAGATGGAACAGCAGTAAGCTTGGCTTCCTTAACCCTGACGAGTTCGTGCCACTGGCTGAGTACCTGGGCCTTATCACACCTATCGGTAACCACGTTCTTAAGAAGGCCTGTCAGTGCCTTAGACAGTGGAATGAATCCGGCATGGGAGAATTTGCTATCAGCGTTAACTTCTCCGTTGTACAGATAATGCAGAATGACATTGTGGATTATATAAAGAGCTGTATCGAAGAGAACAACATTGATCCTCACAGCATAATAATTGAGCTGACAGAGCGTCTTGCCATCAATGATCTGGCAAGGACCAAGCAGACTCTTTTGGATATCAAGGCCCTTGGCGTAAGGCTTGCACTGGATGACTTTGGAACAGGCTATAGTGCGCTTAGCAGTATCAGAGCCCTTCCTTTTGATATCATCAAGATCGATCAGAACTTTGCCCAGGATATTGATAAGAGCGAGTTCAACAGAGCCTTTGTTAAGACCATGTCTGATCTTGCCAAGACCATTGGCGCAGAGGTTTGCGTAGAAGGAATTGAGACCAAGGAACAGCTTGAAGCTCTGAAAGGCCTGGGTGCAACCTACATTCAGGGATACTATTACGATAAGCCCCTCAGGAGAGCGGCTTTTGAAGAAAAATATGTTTATAAGTGAACACTTCTTCGAGTTATGGTATAATATGATATCGAGTTGTTCTATGCCTATTTATAGGTACAATTCTATAATTTATAGAAAGTTGGTTTTTCACAGAAATGGCAGAAGAAGTTATTAAGAATGTAAATGAAAATGCAGAGGGAGACAACACTCCTTCAAGACACTTTATTGAGCAGGCTATTGATAAGGACCTGGCAGAGGGTGTGTACGACCACGTTTGCACACGTTTCCCACCTGAGCCAAACGGTTTTTTACATATTGGACATGCCAAGAGTATTCTTCTTAACTATGGAATGGCTAAGGAATATAACGGTAAGTTCAACATGAGATTTGATGACACCAATCCTACAAAGGAGAAGGCCGAGTTCATGGACTCAATCATTGAGGATGTGAAGTGGCTTGGTGCAGATTATGAGGATCGTCTTTTCCATGCATCAGATTATTTCGATGAGATGTATGAGGACGCAGTTAAGCTTATCAAGAAGGGTAAGGCCTATGTTTCAGAGCTCTCAGCTGAGGAGATGCGTGAGTACAGAGGAACACTTACAGAACCTGGTAAGGATGATCCTAACAGAAACAGAAGCGTAGAAGAGAACTTAAAGCTCTTTGAGGATATGAAGAATGGCAAGTTCGAGGACGGAGCTGTTACACTTCGTGCCAAGATCGACATGGCTTCACCTAATATCAACATGAGAGACCCTATCATTTACAGGGTTGCTCACATGACACACGCTAGAACAGGCGATAAGTGGTGCATCTATCCTATGTACGACTTCGCTCATCCTATCGAGGATGCCATCGAGGGAATCACACATTCTCTTTGCACCCTTGAGTTCGAGGACCACAGACCACTTTACGACTGGGTTAAGGAGGAGTGCGAATACAAGAACCCTCCACGCCAGATCGAGTTTGCTAAGCTTTACCTTAACAACGTTGTTACTGGTAAAAGATATATCAAGAGACTTGTAGAGGACGGCATCGTTGATGGATGGGATGATCCAAGACTTGTAACTATCGCTTCTCTCCGTAGACGCGGATTTACACCAGAGTCTATTAAGATGTTCGTTGATATGTGCGGTATTTCAAAGGCTAACTCAACTGCTGAGTATGCAATGCTTGAGTACTGCATCAGAGAAGATCTTAAGCTTAAGGCTAAGAGAATGATGGCAATCCTTGATCCTGTTAAGCTCGTAATTGATAACTATCCAGAGGGCGAGACAGAGTATCTTGATATCGAGAACAACAAGGAAGTTCCTGAGATGGGAAGCCGTAAGATCCCATTTGGCAGAGAGCTTTACATTGAGAGAGAAGACTTCATGGAGAATCCTCCTAAGAAGTACTTCAGACTCTTCCCTGGCAACGAAGTAAGACTTATGAACGCTTACTTTGTAACATGTACAGGAGTTGTTAAGGATGACAACGGCGAGATCACCGAGATCCACTGCACATACGACCCAGAGACCAAGGGCGGAGACAGCGCAGATGGAAGAAAGGTAAAGGGAACAATCCACTGGGTTGCTGCCAAGGAGGCAGTTACAGCAGAGGTTCGCTTATACGAGAACATCATTGATGAGGAGAAGGGTGTTTACAATGAGGATGGATCACTTAACCTCAATCCTAACTCTATCACAGTGATCAAGAATGCTAAGCTTGAACCAGAACTTGGCAAGGCACAGCCTTACGATAAGTTCCAGTTTGTAAGAAATGGATTCTTTAGCGTAGATAGCAAGGATTCCAAACCTGACGCACCTGTGTTTAACAGAATAGTTTCACTTAAGAGTTCTTTTGTGCTTCCTAAAAACTAAGCTTTGACTACACAAAGAAAAGAGGTATAGGGATGGCTGGTATTTTTTCTGGACTTGAAAAACTTGGACTTGGTAACATTGGCGGCGGAGATCTTTTTGAGGATCCCAAGAAAAAGGAAACTGTTGTTAAGAAGGAGGAGCCTGTTAAGAAACTTTCCTTGGTAAACGAGGAGGATTTCCTTTTTGACAAGAAGTATGCCTGTCCTGTCTGTGAAAGTTCTTTTGAGGTTAAGACCGTAAGAACCGGTAAGGTAAGGATGAAGAATGTTGATCTTGATCTTAGACCGGATTATTCCGAGGTGGATCAGAACAAGTACGATGTAATTGCCTGCCCAGAGTGTGGCTATGCGGCTCTTGGAAGATATTTCACAACTCTGAACAAGTATCAGATTGAGGATATCAGAAGTAAGATCTGCATGAACTACAAGAAGCAGGAATACCATGAACCAACCTATAACTATGAATATGCCAGAAACCTTTATCAGCTGGCGCTTGCCAATGCTGTTGTTAAAAAAGCTAAGAACAGTGAGAAGGCTTACATCTGCCTTAAGACAGCCTGGGTAATCAGAGGCGAGACACAGCGCCTTGACCCTTCTGCAGACGATTACGATGCTAAGAAGGAAGCTAACGATGCTCAGGAGAGAGATCTTTTAACCAACGCCCTTAACGGCTTTGTAATGGCCAGACAGTCTGAGGAATTCCCTATTGCGGGAATGGACTCCACCACACTGGATTACCTCATTGCAGCTCTTGCCTATGAGACAGACCAGTACGACGTGGCAGGTAAGATGATCTCAGAGCTTCTTACTTCCAGAACAGCCAACAGCCGTATCAAGGATAAGGCTCGTTTCTTAAAGGAGCTTATGGCTGAGAAGAATAGCGGGCAGTAATATAGATTTTTAGAATAAAAGAAAACAATAAAAAGCCCCGGTGATCAGTGATCATCGGGGTTAATTATTTCTGTGTTATTCGATTATTTATCTTCGTCGTTGAAGAATTCTTCGGAAGATGCAGGCTTTGGCTCAGATTCCTTAGCTGGAGCTTCGTTATCCTCACCAGTCTTAATATCTACATATTTCCTTGAGCCAAACTTAACATCAGCTGAACTCTCGAACTCATCATCTTCGAAATCGTCGAAGTCATCAAAGTCATCATCAAAGCTGTCTGCAATCTCGGCATCACGTTTAGTTAAATAATAGTACGCACCTGCTGCGGCTGCTCCTACAGCAGCACAAAATAATACGAATTTTCCTATTCCACTACCCTTGGACATACCAAGCCCTCCTATTCGAACGATACCTTAATTCTAATACAATTTAGATATTCTGAAAAGTGTATTGTATTAAAATTTAATAAATAACGGTAAATCGTTTGAAGTGGTATGGTAGAAATGATATATTAATTCTAGACTGGCATGGTCAATTGGCGGTTGTTATAATGGATAGGTAACCACCAACTTACTAATCTTGTGGAGCTTAAGACATGAATGAGAAGTTTTTCGACCAAAAAAAAGAAAAGCAAGCTAGAATGATCAATGCCGCGTTAAAGGTCTTTTCTGAGTATGGTTATTATCATGCCAGCACAGATGAAATAGTTAAAAATGCGGGGATCAGTAAGGGACTGTTGTTTCACTACTTCAACAGCAAGCTGGGACTGTATTCATTTCTCTATGATTACGCTACACGTGTAGTGACATTGGAACTTACCCAGAATGTTGAAAAGAATGAAACCGGATACTTTGAACTTCGCAAGCAGATCTACACTGCTAAGATCAATGCCCTTTCCCAGTATCCATATATCTTTTTATTCCTTAAGAAGGCTGAGACTGAGGATCATCCTGAGGCGCTGGCTGAGATTGAGGACAGGAGAGACAGATATAACAGAATCATAAGTACATTGTTAGAAAGAGCTGACATCACCGGATTTAATTCCAAGGCAGACTATGAGAAGGTAGGAAATATCCTGGATTACACCTTTGATGGTCTTATGGAAAAGAATATAAAGAGCGACCCATTTAGAGCTGACTTCTTTTTGGAGGAAGCCCTTGAATATGTAGACATGATAAAGGATGTTACATACGAGGAACAATAAGGAGGCTAATATGAGTAAGTTCTTGGTAGCTGGTGTTACACAAATTGAGACTATCGTCAGAGTAGACAAGATTCCCGTAAGCTATGCACCACTTACTAGCGTAAATGATTCCATTTTTACAGCTATGGGCGGAGATGCTTACAACGAGTCCCTGGCTCTTAAGTGGCTGGGCGATGACGTGACCTTCATGTCCATCGTTGGACGCAATCAGGATCTTAGTCTTATCAATCCGCCAGACCGTAAGATTACTCTTTCCACCGAATACATCATTCCTCAGATGAAGGAAACTCCTACTGAGGTAGTTCTTTATGATAAGGACAGAAAGCAGCAGATCTTTGAAGATATCAAGGATCTTCGTGAGAATGTCTATGACATGTCTATGGTTGCTCCAATCGCAGAGAGCTGCGACATGATGGTGCTTGCCAACGCTAACTTCTGCAGACCTTTTGCTAAAGAGGCTGCTGCCCGCAAGAAACCTATCGCAGTTAATATCAGAACCTATAACAGAGAAAAAGAAAAATATAATACTGATTTCTTAGAGCCAGCCAAGGTTCTTTACTTTAGTGATGATAACCTTGGAGAGGATCCGTACGAATTCATTGATCGTATGTCCGCAACCTATGGCACTGAGATAATCATCCTTGGACAGGGTAGTGAAGGACTTATCCTCTTTGATAAGACTCAGAACCTGAGAGTTCACTACAAAACCGTTAAAACCAATGAGGTTGTTAACACCATTGGTGCTGGTAACGCCCTGTTCGCCTGCTTCCTCCATTACTACATGGAGACAGGAGATAGCGTTAATGCCATCAAGAATGCGCTTCTGTTCGCATCCTACAAGATCGGTTACATGGGAACATCAAATGGTTTCATGACACCAGATCAGCTGGAACAGTGGAGAAACTTAATCTGGGGTATCAAGAAAAACGAATTCACTACAGGGGCATAAATGCTAATTTAATTTGTGACAACCTAGGAGGATCGGCCCGAAATGGTCGATCCTCTTTTTATATGGTAAAAGAACTATAACTTGAAAAAATACATAGAAACGTGTAAAGTAGAGTTATGGAAACGTTACCGGTAATTTTGAATTTGTTCCGGAACATTCACATTCAAGTATTATTTTTTCAGATTGAGAGGGATTAAAATGGCAAAGACACAGAAAAGTAAAAGAGCTTGTGGAGTGCTTCTACCTATTTTTTCATTGTCATCAAAGTATGGAATAGGATCTTTTTCCAAGGAGGCTTATGACTTTGTGGATTTCCTTGAAAAGACCGGGCAGAGCTACTGGCAGATATTACCATTAGGACCAACAAGCTATGGAGATTCTCCATATCAGTCTTTTTCAACATTTGCTGGAAACCCATATTTTATAGATATCGACGCACTTATCGGTGAGGGACTCCTTAGTAAGGCAGACCCTGATAAGTACGACTTTGGCGGAACTGAAGAGTATATTGACTACGAGAGAATGTATCGTCATCGTTTCGACCTTCTTAAGAAGGCCTATGATAATATCGGTAAGAGCAAGAATTCCAAGACCATAATCAAGGAATTTGAGGCCTTTAAGAAGTCCAGAAACAACGACTGGCTCTTTGATTATGCTCTTTTCATGGCTCTTAAGAACGACAACGGCGGAAGAGCCTGGAATACATGGGAAGAGGGCATTAGATTACGTAAAAAAGATGCCATGGCTAAAGCTAAAGAGAAGTACAAGGAGGAGATAGATTTTTATAGCTTCCTTCAGTATCTCTTTGCTAAGCAGTGGATGGCACTTAAGGAATATGCCAACAAGAGGGGCATAGATATCATCGGAGATATCCCAATCTATGTTGCCTTTGATAGCGCTGATACCTGGGCTAATCCAGAACTGTTCCAGCTTGATAAGAACAATGTACCTATCGACGTGGCTGGATGCCCACCAGATGCCTTTAGTGCAACAGGTCAGCTCTGGGGCAATCCTCTTTACCGCTGGGATTACCACAAGAAGACAGGATATAAGTGGTGGATGAAGCGAATCGCTCACTGCTACAGACTTTACGATGTAGTAAGAATCGACCATTTCAGAGGCTTTGATGAGTACTATGCAATTCCTTATGGCAATCCAACAGCTGAGATTGGCGAGTGGAGAAAGGGCCCAGGAATTGAACTCTTTGACACAATGAAGAAAGAGCTGGGCGAGAAGAGAGTCATCGCTGAGGACCTTGGATTCCTTACACCATCAGTAATTAAGCTGGTTCAGAGAACTGGTTATCCAGGAATGAAGATCCTTCAGTTTGCTTTTGATTCAAGAGAAGAGAGCGATTATCTGCCTCATAACTATACTAAGAACTGTATCGTTTATACTGGAACCCATGACAATGCCACAACAAGAGGATGGTTCAATGATATCCCAAGACAGGACCGCAAGTTCTGTAAGGAGTATCTTGGCATCAGATACAGCAAAGAGGCAGTATGGGCTATGATCAGAGCTGCCTTTGCCAGCGTTTCAGATACAGTTATTATCCCTATGCAGGATTACCTTGAGCTTCCAGGCAATGCAAGGATCAACACTCCTTCTACCCTCGGCGGCAACTGGGTATGGCGCATGAAGAAGGATGCTCTCTCAGAAGAACTTGCCCAAAAGATGCTGGACTATGCTAGGATATACAAGAGACTTTCAAAATAATAAAAGCGTAGGTTGTTATTATGGCAGGTATAACAATTAAAGAAATAGCCAAAAGATGCGGTGTTGGAGTCAGCACCGTATCCAGGGCTTTAAATGATCACTCAGATATCAATCCTGAGACTAAGAAAAGGATTATGGCCGTCATCGAGGAGACAGGCTATATTCCCAATAACAGCGCAAGAAACCTTAAGAGAATAGATGCCAAGTGCATAGCAGTGCTGGTAAAGGGTATTACTAACCCCTTCTTCTCACCTATGATCGAGGTGGTTGAACAGGCCACTGAGGAAAAGGGCTATGCTCTTGTACTTAGACACGTTGAAGCCTATGAAGACGAGGTGGACGTTGCTCTTGAGCTGGAAAAAGAGAAACGACTTCGCGGAATCATATTCATGGGCGGAAGTGCCATGCATTCAGCAGATAAGATCAAGAAGCTCAATGTACCGGTTGTTTTTGCCACTATCGGTTCTGATATTTCTGATAATCTCAGTAGGAACTCCTATTCAACAGTATCAGTGGATGATGCCCTTGAAAGCCGCAAGATGGTGGAGTATCTCATTGGCCTTGGCCACAAGAAGATCGCCATCCTTACTGAGGGTAATGATAACCCTTCAGTTGTTCAGCAAAGACTTCAGGGATATCTTCAGGCCCTTAAGGACAATGGAATCGAGCCTAATGAGAAGCTTATCCGCTTTGTAGACAGGCGCATTTATTCCATGCGTAACGGTTATGACACCACCAGAGCCCTTATCAAGTCCGGTGAGAAGTTCACAGCCATTTACTGCATTTCCGACGTGCTTGCCATCGGTGCCCTTCGTGCCCTGGCAGATGCAGGCCTTAGAGTTCCTCAGGACGTAAGCGTTGCCGGATTCGACGGACAGGAGATGGCGGATTTTTGCATTCCTCGTCTTACCACCATTAAGCAGCCTCTTGATGAGATTTCTAAGGAGACTATGAGACTTATCTTTGACATTATCGAGGGAGAGAGTCATCATAGACATATAGTATTCCCTGGAGAACTTATTGTTGGGGAATCTACCAAAGAGATCAGATAATAAAACTATTAGAAATCATTAGATGTTATAATGGTACTGTTCGAGGTTTACAGACTTTGGACAGTATCATTTTTTTGACTTAATAATTCAGCGATTTACCAAGGAGGAAGTATGGCAAAAACAGCGATTTTTTTGGCAGATGGATTTGAGGAGATAGAGGCTCTTACAGTTGTGGACCTTTTAAGACGCGCTGGCATAGAGATCACCATGGCATCAATCATGGGAAGAAAGAGTGTCACTGGATCACACAACATTACCGTGGAAAGTGATGCCCTTTTGGAGGATGTGGACTTTGACGGAATTGATATGATCATTCTTCCAGGTGGCCAGCCAGGAACCAGGAATCTTGGGGCTTGCGATAAGCTTAAAGATCAGATTAGTTCTTTTAACCAGAAGGGCAAGATGCTGGCAGCTATCTGCGCAGCACCTACTGTATACGGCAAGATGGGAATCCTTGATGGTAAAAAAGCTTGCTGCTATCCGGGATGCGAAGTGGACTTAGGCAGTGCAGATGTGCAGACCACTGAGGTTACTAAGGACGGCAACTTTATCACAAGCCGTGGCATGGGAACAGCTATTCCATTTGGGCTTGCTATTATTGAGCACTTCCAGGGTAAGGAAGCGGCAGATGAAATGGCTGCAAAAATCGTATATAATAAATAATGTATTTGATGAGGGTGTCAGGTATGGCACCCTTATTTAGATATAGGAAATTTCTCCGAAATTCCTATATCATAAAAAACGCTCCGCTATGGATGCACACTACTGTGTATGACATTTCACTAGGCTCGAAAAAACCTCGCCAAGTGATCTGCACATCGCGCGATAGGTAAATGTTGCATAAATGCAACCGCGCTCGGCGCGAGCATGTTGCAAGCAACATGCTTTCTAGTTTCAGATTCTATTATTCAGGGGGATTTATGGGAGTAGAGATTGAGAGAAAGTTTACAATAAAGAGCCTTCCGGAGGGGCTTGAGAGATTTCCTTGCCACAGGATTGAGCAGGGCTATCTTAATGTTTCTCCAGCTGTCCGCGTGAGACGTGAGGATGACTCTTATTACATGACCTATAAGGGCAACAGAAACGCAGATGGAATCGGCCAGACCGAGTACAACATGCCTCTGGATGCTAAGAGCTACGGACATTTAATTGCCAAGGCAGATGGCAACGTAATCTCTAAGAGGAGATACCTTATTCCTCTCAACGATGATAGTTTTACCAAGGAGTTCCTGAGAGACCATCCTGATGTTGCAGATATGATACGAAACGGTGACATGAAGATTGAACTGGATGTATTTGAAGGCGTTTATAGAGGCAGAGTTCTTGCAGAAGTAGAATTTCCTAGTAAAGAGATAGCTCTTTTGTACAATCCTGCCAGCTGGTTCAGGGACGACGTTTCCGGAGATCAGAGATATAGCAACGCCTACATGAGTACTGAGAAAATTGTTTTGGCGTAAAACCATATTTTATAATTATTGATTGGAAAAGAGATTATTACCCACAGCAACATTATATGTATTGGGCAAGAAAGGCGATTATCGCAAATTTACCCAGGGCATCAGCGTATGTATTGGGCAAGAATGAGGAATTATATATATTTACCCGTGATAGTAGTGAATGCGTTGGGCAAAAGTGTCGATTTTTTAGGATTTGCCCGTGGCACCAATGTATAACTCGGGCAAGAATAGTAATTATTGTTTTTTTACCCATGATACCAACACATAACTTGGGCAAGAATGCCGATTATTATATATTTACCCATGACATCAGCTCATGACTCGGGTAAGAATTGAAAATATTGCCTTTTTGCCCAAGACACCAACTCATTCCTTGGGCAAGAATGCCGATTATTGCTAGTTTACCCAAGACACCAATCCATACCCTGGGCAAGATTAGTGGTTATTTCAAATTTACCCAAGATGACCGACAACATCAGACCGAAGACAAATATTATGACAGGTAAATCCTACTTCAAGTGAGATACTGCTCAATTATCTGAGACACCTTGATAGGATAAAAAGGATTCTTGGGGTCTTCATAGGTTGCAATGAAGTTGATGCTTGGTATGTAGCCGGCTCTTAAATATCTATTGAGCTTGTACAAGCAATTATTCTCAATATATTTTGGATCATCCATCTTTCCAAAGTGTTCCCAAATATAGATTTGACCGGTCCTTTTGTTTTTGACTGTGAAGTCAGGGTAAAAGAAATCGCTTCCTACCGCAAGTTTCTTCTCATAAATATAAGGAACCTTGGATCTGAATAGTTCATCAGCTATCATAGCTTCTGACTTTGAGCGAACCATATCTCCTTTGAGGGTCTGAATTATCAAGTGCTCAGGGTGCTTGGTACATTCGTCGTCATCGGTTGCCCACTCATCAATTTCATCAGCATATTCAGGGACATCTAGCAAGAATGACCTCAGCTCAGGATGTTTCCTGATAATATCGTCAGGATCCTTGGGACTCCTGGATAGAAATAAGTCCAGCGCTCGAATTTCCTTTTTGTAAGCAGATATTTTGTCTTCATAATATCGCTTGGTGCAGAGACTCTTTATGAGATCTTTTTCTGCAGCTGGGATATAGCTCCGGTTCATGTTGGTCAAATTGAAGAATTTGTATGAAGTACCATTCTTGCTAAAAGAAATCTTGCCTTCGAGAAATTCCCTCTTATTAAATTGTTCTTCCAAAGCACGAAGCTGTACAACAAGCCTCTGCTTTTCCTTTAATGCAATGTCACTAATAAACATTAAAATCCCTTTTCTGTTAAATTGTATTAGAGTTGAAATCTGACAAGAATTATGTCGATAAGAAAATATCAAGAATTCGAAAGATTTCGCGATGACAACAATAACATGCTTTTTTGGAATTGTAAAGAGATAAGGGCAAGCTCTAGTATTTATGCGGATTTGCCTATGTTATAGGGGCGGATGGATGTTTTGTTTGAAATTACCCGTGATAGAGGAGTGGCTTTTGGGTAAGAAGGATGTTTTGTTTAAAAATACCCATGATTGTGGAGCGGCTTTTGGGTAAGATGATTGTTTTGCGTGAAGTTACCCAAGGAAGGGGAGTGTGGTTTGGGCAAAATCGGTTTAAAAAATGATATTACCCAAGACAGAGGCATGATTCATGGGCAAGATGGGCAGAGAATACATTTTTACCCATAGCAACATGATTTTGCCTGGGTAATATGGCCAATTGTTTAGAATTTGCCCAAGAGTGCTAAAAAACAATCCATTATGAGACATTCAGAAAAACGTTAGCATAAAGAATCAAAGAGAATCCCCAAATTACGGCAACAAATATATCAATATAACTTCAAAACCCAAATCACAAATTCATCGAGGAAAAGGCTTGGTAATCTCTTTTTGTTTGTGAACCAAAAGAAATAATATTACATTTTCACAAAAATACATATATTAATATTTCATACATATTAAAATATCTGCTATGGATAAAAAAGAGGGTCTGGAAAATACAGATTTAGTCCAGTAACAGGATTACTATATGATTTAGCTGGTAGGGTAGCACCACAAAAAATACAAAAAATATTACAAGATCCATGGATACAAAAAGCGATGAATAAAGGACTGAATTATTTAGGAGAGGAACCATATTATGGACATTAAAGATATTAGATGCACAAAAGACATGAAAACAAAGATTTATAAACTCGAAGAATCAGATTTTAAGATAAGTGGAAATAGAGAAAAGATTTGGCCTGATTTTTACGAAGAGAAGGGATTTATATTATTTGGTGAGAAAATGACATTTACAGATTCTGACGTAAAGAGAATAGTAAGGGCTAATTATGATATGGCTGGATTTGAATCTAGTTTTAGTGAGTTTAATATTGGCGATTATTTTGATGTTGAGAATCCTGAGGAAGCTTTAAGAATTGCACTTATTATCTCAGAAATATGGGGATGTAAACTAAGAAATATGTTTCCTTGCTATGCCTTCAGAATCATTATTGCTATTGAAGATGAGGACGTAAATCTAAGGTATTATAGACATCGCGATGGCGAGATGGAACTATTTGGCGATGATGATATTGAGGATAGAGACGGATTTGCAGCTATAAGATATGTTGATCCTTAATACAAATATAATCTGCAACGTTAAAAAAGAGAACGGAGTTCTATAATGCGGAATAATGTGTTCATATCTGGTTATAATATGCTTTCAAAATTGAATACGTAAATTGAAAAAAAGATGGAAATATTTAAGCCACTATGATATAATCTGAAAGCGATTGTGCCTAAATAGGCAACTAAAGAGCTGCGACTATATTATGGTGGCTCTTTACATAAATTTTTTTAGGAGGAATCATTAAGAAATGAGCGTAACAGTAGAGAAGCTTGAGAACAGCATGGCTAAGCTTAAAATCGTTGTTTCTGCAGAGCAGCTTGAGAAGGCTATCCAGAAGGCTTATGACAAGAATAAGAACAAGATCCAGATTCCTGGATTCCGTAAGGGTAAGGCTCCTCGTAAGATGATCGAGCAGATGTATGGTAAGGGAGTATTCTATGAGGATGCTGCCAACGAACTTATCGAGGAAGAGTATCCTAAGGCAGTTGAGGAGTGCGGCGAGGACGTTGTATCTTCTCCTAAGATTGATGTAGAACAGCTTGAGGCTGGTAAGGACTTCATTTTCACAGCAGAAGTTGCTCTTAAGCCTCCAGTAAAGCTTGGTAAGTACAAGGGTGTTGAGGTAGCTAAGATGGATCTCGACGTAACAGACGAGGAAGTTGATGCTGAGATCGACAGACAGAGAAATACTAACGCTAGAACTGTAGACGTTACAGATAGAGCAGTTGAGATGAACGATATCGTTACTCTTGACTTCGAGGGATTTGTTGATGGTGTTGCTTTCCAGGGCGGCAAGGGAACAGATTATCCTCTTACAATCGGTTCAGGTGCTTTCATTCCTGGATTCGAGGAGCAGCTTGTTGGATTTGAGATCGGCAAGGAAGGCGACGTTAACGTAACATTCCCTGAGGATTATCAGGCAGACGAGCTCGCTGGTAAGGCTGCAACATTCAAGTGCACAGTTAAGGCTATCAAGGCTAAAGAGCTTCCTGAGCTCAACGATGAGTTCGCTAGCGATGTATCAGAGTTCGATACACTTGCTGAGTACAAGGAAGATGTTAAGAAGAAGCTTGCTGACAAGAAGGCTACAGAGCAGAAGGCTCAGAGAGAAGATGAAGTTGTTAAGGCTGTCATCGAGGATTCAGACATGGAGCTTCCTGAGGCTATGGTTGAGACTCAGCAGAGACAGATCGTTAATGACTTTGCACAGAGACTTCAGATGCAGGGCATGAACATGGATCAGTACCTTCAGTACACAGGTTCAAGCGTAGACAAGATGCTTGAGCAGGTTAAGCCACAGGCTATCGAGAGAATTCAGGCTAGACTCGTTCTTGAAGAGGTTGCTAAGGCTGAGAAGATCGAAGTTTCTGACGAAGAGTTCGAGGAAGAGCTTAAGAAGATGGCTGAGCAGTACAGAATGGACCTTGATAAGCTTAAGGGACTTATGTCTGAGACTGAGCAGAAGACTATGCGTGATGACCTTAAGGTTCAGAAGGCTGCAGATTTCCTTGTAGAGAACGTTAAGGAGACAGCTAAGAAGGCTGCTGTTAAGAAGACAACAACTAAGAAGGCAGCTGCTGCAGACGCAGAGGAGAAGCCAGCTAAGAAGACAACTACTAGAAAGACAACAACAAAGAAGGCTGCTGCAGACGCAGAAGAGAAGCCAGCTAAGAAGACAACTGCTAAGAAGACAACAACTAAGAAGGCAGCTGCAGCTGACGGAGAAGAGAAGCCAAAGAGAACAACTCGTAAGAAGAAGACAGAGGAAGAGGCTTAATTCTCACTCACATAGAATTATTAAGGGACTTGCAAATGCAAGTCCCTTTTTTGTGGTGTTAAGGCAATGCGAGGGGAAGCCCCCACAGTTTCTATTTTGCGGTGGTTCGCTCGCTGTAATTTAAGGCTTTCCAAAAGGTGCTTCTAAATCCTGCGAATTAAAACTCGATTTGGCTTTTGATTTTTAAAGGCAGGGTGTTTTAATACTCGCGAATATAGGCAATAAAAGTGCCATTTTCTAATGCTCCCATGGCAGACTTTCCCGCGCATGCGAACGATTGTCTGAAGCAGGGCGTAAGGATTATATTACATGGCAAGAGCGCAAAGCGCTCGTTACGGCAAAAAATAAACGAGATTTCCAAGCTCACAGAGTTTGGAAATTCTCGTTTATTATTTTGCCTATGGAGCAAAGCTCCAATTGCCATGTAATATAAATCCGCCCTGCAAGTCTTTTCGTGCAGCATGCGCATTGAAAGAAAGGCTGCGGGAGCATCTGAGAAAATGTGCACCTTTTTTGTAACGAGCGAGATTAAAAGCACCTGCCTTAAAAATCTAAAAGCCAAACCTCAGACAGTTAATTCGCAAGCAGGATTTCTGAAGCACTTTTGAAAAGCTCTTAAATTACAAGCTCGGCTCTTACACCGCAAAATAGAAACTGTGGGGGCTTCCCCTCGATTGTTATAGTCGCCAAAAGGGAACATCATTTGCAAAGGCCTTCTTCACTTAGTGGAATTAGTACGGGGTGTTCCTCGGGTGTCTTATTTGGCTGGTGAAGGACCAGGTAGAGGTGGCCTTCATAGTCTTTGAAGAGCATGCCGTGGCCGCCGTCCTTGTCGAAGAGGGGCATTTCGTCGATGGTCCAGTTGCCGGTGATGTCGCCGTTATCGGAGTGGGCAATGCCTTCAGCGTAGTTGCCTTCTGAGAAGCTGGCCCAGAGCATTATGAGGGATCCGTCGGGCAGGCGGTGCATGAAGGGGCCGTCAGTTACGTAGACAGGGCCTTCGAAGAGACGATGCTTAATTGGAGAAACCCAGGGCTTTGCCATGGAGGCCTTAAATAGCGTTCTGGGTGTGGAGATAGCTCTTTTTAAATCTGAGGAAAGCTCTACAGCGCAGATCTCGCCGTCCTGAAGGTCAACCCATTCGTGGCTAAATACCATGTAGGGCTTGCCAGCCTTATCCACATAGAAGGTGCCATCAAGGCAGTTCCACTCATCAGGAGTGATCTTGCCTTCGCTGTGAAGGCGGTAGGGACCAAGGGGGGTGTCGGCCTTAAGAATCATGGTACCCTTCATGTCCTTGGCTTCTGAATTGAAGGTTGCGAACATATAAAATGCGCCTTGATATTCATGGACCTCGGGAGCCCAGTAGTTCTTGTCAGCCCAGAAGTCATCGGGCTTGTGGAAAACTTCAAAGGGGCCATCCCAGGTCTTTAGATCACTGCTGACATAGCCATCAAAGCCATCGGCCTTACCCCAGCAGGTCCTAGCTCTTGTGCCGAACAGATAGTATTTGCCGTCATAGGGAAGAATAAAAGGATCTCTTACATTGATTTCAGTTAACTCCATTGTGGTCATACCCCCTGATATACTGTAGAATATATACATTAGCATAAGCTATGGGGGATCAAATGTATACTTCAATTTACAGAGAAAAGTTTGACGGTTTTGCAATCGGGAGAGTTGAAAGAGACCAGGACTTTACTTCCAAGCTTGGTTTCTATCACAATGAATATCAGATTCAGTACATCTTCAAGGGGGAGAGATTCTTTTTTGTTGATGGCAGATGCTATCGCCTTTCTGAGGGGTGCATTGCCATAATCGACAAGTCTCTTATCGCCAAGACCTGCATCATTGGCGGACATTTCCACGACAGACTTCTTATAGAGATTGAGGAAAAGAGCTTTAGGCCTATAGCGGAGCTGTTTGGCATCGATATAGGTGAGTTCTTCCATAAGCACCACGGTGTCTACCAGGTTGGGGATAACGAGGTTATGATGCGCATTCTTTCTGACATTGAAAATGGTGTTCTAAAGGACAAATCGGGGACAAGAGAAGGAAAGCTTAAGAACTATATTCTCCAGATCATGCTTGAGCAGGAGAAGTGGGATAAGAAAAAGACTGTTAAGTTCAACGACGAGGGTGTTAAGTCCCATATCGATAAGCAGAAGAGAGTTCATCAGGTGGCAGACTACATCGCCAAGAACTACGCCACAATTGAATCCGTGGATGCTCTTGCAAAGAAGTTCTACATGAGTAAGTCATACTTGTGCAGGATTTTCAAAGAAGTCACTAACTTCACTATCTCAGAATATATCAATCTTTACCGCATAGCAGCCAGCAAGGAATACCTTATGAATGAGGATATGTCCATGGCAGAGATTGCTAACAGGCTGGGCTACGACAGCCTCACTTACTTTGAAAGGGTCTTCAAGAAGCAGATGGCAGTAACTCCTCTCCAGTATCGCAAGACACTGACCAGACATAGATAGCTCTTTTGCCAGACAAGAGCTGAAATGCATGGAAACTACAACTGTATTATCACACCGGTAAATATAGTTTGAAAAATGGATTAAGTTTCACTTTAATGCTCAAAGTGCCCGAAATCATTGAATCCCCGGAAAATCGCCGATACAATTTTGATTAAAGAAAGACGTCTTTACAAACAAAATGTGTTGGGATTTGAATAAGGAGGAGAACATGAAGAGAAGGTTACTTAGTTCTTTAATGGTATTGACTATGCTGACAGCATCAGTTGTAGGCTGCGGAAATGCTGCTGCAGACAGCACAGATTCTGCACCACAGCAGGAAGCCACTAAGGAAGAAAAGGCAGAAGCACCTGCTGACAGTGCTACCGAAGCACCAGCAGAATCTGAAGAAGAAATCACACTTCGTATGGCATGGTGGGGTTCACAGGACAGACACGACAAGACAATCGCAGCAATCGAACTCTACGAGAGCCTTCATCCAAACATCACTTTTGAATATGAATTCTATTCTTTCGACGACTACTTCACCAAGCTCAAAACTCTTGTAGCTTCCGATGAAGTATGGGACGTATTCCAGCTTGGCGGAAACTTCCCTATGTATCTTGATAAGATTTACCCATTAGACGAATACATTGAATCAGGCGTTGTTGATGTATCCAACATCTCAGAGGCTAACCTTAAGACCACAAGAGATAAAGACGGCACACAGCTTGGACTTACCAACGGAATCAACACCTACGGTATCGCTTATGATCCAGCAATGTTCGAAGAAGCAGGAGCAGAGCTTCCTAACGAGAACTGGACCTGGGACGATTATCAGAAGGCAGCTGACCTGATCACAGAAAAGCTTGGAATCTTTGGTTCATCCACATTCCTTTCATCAGACTTCATCGCAGGCTGCTCAGCTTACGTATCACAGCAGGGTGCCCTTGGCGAGAACAGCTTCTTTAACATCGACCTTACAGGAATGGGCTTCACAGATTATCAGCTCCTTACACCTTTCATTCAGATGAGAGCTGACATGATCAAGAAGGGTTCATACCCAGACGCAGGTGCTTCAGCAGAGGTTACCAACATCGAGAACGACTTTCTCGTTACCGGCGAAGCAGCTATGACATGGGTTGCTGTTAACCAGTTCCCAACAATCTACAACGTATGCGAAGAGCAGGGAAGAACTCTTGCCCTTGCACCAATTCCTAAGGTTACAGCAGATGGTAATTCAGGTATGGTTATTCAGTCATCACAGATGCTCTGCGTATCACAGGATTCAGCTCACAAGGAAGCAGCTGCAGCATTCATCAGCTGGTTCGAGAACGACATCGACTGCAACATGATCCTTCAGGCAGAAAGAGGAATCCCTTCTAACGAGCTTGTTAGAGAAGCCCTTGCAAAAGAGGCGACAACAGCACAGCAGATCATGTATGACTACGTTGATTACGTAAGTAAGCTTCCTACACCAAGTGAATACAATGTTCTTTCACCTGATGGACAGGATCAGGTTCAGGATAACTACCTCAACTACATTCAACAGGTTGTCAGCGGCGAGATTACAGCGGATGAGGCAGCACAAAAGACCTATTCCGATGCAGAGGCTTTATTCAAATAATTAGAATCCCGCCTGGTAACACAGGCGGGGTTTTTTACAGGAGGAATTTTGGGTGGAGAAACTTAGAGCAAAACTAAACAGCGATGCTGTGGTGGGACACGTATTCGCTGCGCCTTTCATATTCGGATTTGTGTGCTTTTCGCTGATCCCTATCTGCATGTCCCTTGGGTACTCTTTTACGGACTATTCTCTGGGAAGCAAGCAGGCAGTATTTGTAGGGGTAAAGAACTTTCTAAACCTGTTTAAGGACGAGGTCTTTTCAAAGTCTATCCTTAAAACCCTGCAGTACGTACTTATATCTGTGCCCATCAAGCTATCTTTCGCTCTTCTTGTGGCATATATCCTCACAAGGAAAAGCAGAATGGTAACCCTCTACAGATCCCTTTACTACGTGCCATCACTGGTGGGCGGTTCTGTAGCTGTGGCTCTTGTGTGGAAACAACTCTTTGCAAGGAAAGGTCTTTTTAACTCAATCCTTGTGAACATGGGCCTTGAGAAGATTAACTGGTTCGGCGATGAGCATCTGGCCATCTATCCCTTGATCCTGATGGCTGTGTGGCAGTTTGGATCCTCAATGATCATCTTCGCTGCCGGGTTAAAAGAAATACCAAGGACCTACTACGAAGCAGCTCAAATTGACGGAGCCAATGGCTTCCAGAGCTTTTTTAGAATTACACTGCCATGTCTGTCACCTATTATTCTTTACAACCTGGTAATGCAGACAATTGCGGCATTCATGACCTTTACCCAGGCCTTTATCATCACTGGTGGCGGGCCAAACAACGCCACAATGCTCTATGCGCTTAATGTGTACAATCAGGCCTTTAAGTACAACAACATGGGCTATGCCTGCGCCATGAGCTGGGTAATGCTGATAGTTATGAGCCTTATCACACTGCTTATCTTTAGAAGCTCCAAGTTCTGGGTATTTAATGAGGCAGAGGGTTAACGGGGGAGAGACATGAAGGAAAGAAGACTAATTACAAAAATCCTGTATCACATCCTTGTTCTGGCCTTTGGATTCATCATGGTCTATCCGGTTCTGTGGATGATCAGTGGCTCTTTTAAGGATAATGCAGAGATACTAAGGGGAACACTTAGCCTTATTCCCAAAGACCTTAAGATGAGCAACTATCCAACGGGTTTCAGGGGCTTTGGCGGAACGAGCTTTGCAGTGTTTTTTAAGAACTCAATGGTAGTAACAACAATAGCAACCTTTGGAACGGTTATATCCTCATCACTGGTGGCCTATAGCCTTTCAAGGATCAAATTCAGAGGAAGAAACCTGTGGTTTACCTGCATGCTGGCAACAATGATGCTTCCAGGCCAGGTAATTATGATCCCACAGTATCTTATATATTACAGGCTTCATTTGGTGCCTGGTTATGTACCGCTGATCCTCCCATACTTCTGCGGACAGGCATTCTTTATATATCAAATGATGCAGTTTATGCAAGGCATTCCAAGAGAGCTGGATGAGGCGGCCAAGATTGATGGTTGTAGCAAGTATGGCATTTACGCCAGAATAATCCTTCCATTGTTAAAGCCAGCCATCGTCACCACCGTCATCATTCAGTTCTACTGGAAGTGGGATGACTATATGGGACCACTGCTTTACTTATCAAGACCACAGTCCTATACAGCCTCCATCGCCATCAAGCTCTTCGCTGACTCAGCATCGGTGACAGACTATGGCGCAATGTTTGCAATGTCGACCCTATCACTGATTCCTGTCTTTTTGATATTCCTTTTCTTTAACAAGTATCTGGTAGAGGGAATCGGAACAAGCGGACTTAAAGGATAATACTATGATTGAAGCAAGTGTTAGATTTGATTGTTCTGATCCATCCCTATTGGCGCTTATTAGGGCCGCAGAGGAGAAGTGCCTTAAGAACATCAAAAGGTTTGGGGATAAAGAAGTCCTTATTGAGGGCGGCGGCTATGAGAAGGTCTGGATCGAGACCCAGCCCATGGGCGGAGCCATGTATGGCAAAAGAAATATCGAAGTAGCCCTTAATAACGTTAAGATCTTCATGGACCATCAAAGGGAAGACGGGCGCCTTCCCGGAAGCATAGAAAATAAGCAGGGTGTGATAGTACCACAGTTTGATAAGTTCCAGGGCTTTTGCTTTGCAGAGCCTGCCCTAGATGTCTATTACCTCATTGGAAAAGATAAAGCTTATCTGCAGCAGCTCTACGAAGTACTGATTAAGTACGATGAGTACTTATGGGCAGTCCGGGATTCCGACGGAGACGGATGTCTTGAGAGCTGGTGCGTCTATGACACCGGCGAAGACAACGCTGTAAGGTACGGAGATGCCCCCAACTACTGGGACAAGGATGTGGCTCCAGATGAGTTTACCCTGGTTCCTATCGCCTCCATGGACTTCATGAGCTACTCCTATTCAGCAAGGAAGGTGGTCTCAGAGATAGCAAGACTTCTTGGGGACGAGGACAGCGCCCTTTTATATGATAAAAGAGCTAAAGAAGTCAGGGACAAGTTGCGAGATTATCTGTGGGATGAAAGAAATGGTGCCTTCTTTGACAGGGACAAGAAGCACCAGACCATGACAGCTCTTTTGCATAATAACCTTAGAACAATGTACTGGGGCAGCATGGATCCGGAACAGGCAAAGCGTTTCGTCTATGACCACCTGACTAACCCTGATGAATTCTGGACTAAGCTTCCGCTGCCAAGCGTGGCGGCTAATGACCCTGTCTTTAGAAATGAAAGAGTCAACAACTGGAGTGGCCAGTGTCAGGGCCTTACCTATCAAAGAGCCATCAGGGCTTTAGAGAATTACGGCTATTATAAGCTTATTCCAAAGCTTGGAAATAAGCTGTTTGAAGCAATAGGAAGTGAACATGCCTTCGTTCAGCAGTACGATCCCTTTACCATGGAGCCTTGCATGGAGAGCGTTGCCGGGCTTCAGGATGGATATGGACCCACACTCCTTTCAAGTCTTGAATATTTTGCCAGAATGTATGGAGTGAGCCTTATCCGTGATAAACTAGTGTGGGGATGCAGTAGGGGTGCAGATGTTACCTATGAGCAGACCTATGGAGACAGTTCTTTTGTCCTGGAGAATTCCGGAGATAAGGCAAGAGGATTGATAAACGGAAAAGAAATCTTTGTGGCCCAGAGAGGGTGCCGCATAGAGACTGATCTAAAGGGGAAGGTAATAGCTAAGAATGAAGGATTTTAATGTAGTTGACTATGGTGCAAAGCCAGATGGAATAAGCAAATGCACGGATGCGATACAAAGAGCTATAGATGATTGCAGCACTGAGGGGGGAAGGGTAGTGTTCCCGGCAGGTGAGTATCTGTCGGGTTCACTCCTTCTTAAGTCCAATGTGGAGCTGCATCTTGAAAGTGGAGCAGTGCTCGTTTCAAGTCTTGATGAAGCGGATGTGGTGGATTTTTCCAAGGATTTTGTAGATGACAACGCGGATACAGGCTGGGAGGGAGGCTGCTTTCTCTATGCCTGCCATGCCAGGGATATTACAATTTCGGGCTTTGGAACAATTGATGGCCAGGGACGAAAGGTCTTTTACGACGATGAGCCAGAGGACTCTCCCAAGGAGTGTCCGCTTAACGTGAAGGGCTTCAGGCCCAGGATGAGCTTTCTTGAGGATGTGGAGAATCTCACAATTGTGGATGTGACCTTTAAGGATGCGGCTTTCTGGACCTTGCATATGGCGGGATGCAGAAATGTCCGTATTGAGAACATCAGGATCATGAACCACAAGAGGGGCGTAAATACTGACGGTATCGATCCTGACTGCTGCAAAAACGTGATAATAAGGGGCTGTAACATAGTAAGCGGCGATGACTGTATCGTCCTTAAGTCCACAGCGCCTATGTATAAGAAGTACGGTGACTGCGAGAATATCATAGTAAACAGCTGCGTTCTCAGCACCTGCTGCAGCGCCATCAAGATCGGCACTGAGACCTACGGGCCTATCCACGACGTGATCGTGTCAGACTGCGTCCTCAAGGACTGCATCAGGGGAATCGGCATCTGGTCCAGGGATGGAGGCGAGATCTACAACATCACCATGCACCATATAAGCGGAAATACCAGGAACTTTGCAGACAGCGTTCTTAAAAAGGCTGCCATTTACTCCTGGTGGGGCGAGGGTGAGCCGGTGTTTATATCAGCTGTAAAAAGAGAAAATGTGGACAGGATCCCTGGCAAGGTCCACCACGTCAGCATTGATCACCTGATGCTTAAGAGCGAAGCGCCTATTGTGGTGGCTGGGGAAGAGTACAGTCCTATATCCGATGTGAAGATCACTGATTCTGTTATCAGGATGGAGAATCAGAGCGGAAAGACAGCTATGGTGCTGGATGAAAGACCCTCTGTCAACGGAAGAAGAGAAATGAAAATGCCTGTAGTTTATAACAGGGGTTCCAAGGACGTTTTTGTGGAAGCTGATATACAAATTGGGGATAGTATACGAGAATTATTTTCAAGTATGGACATTTAGTGGAAAAGGGGAGATAAACTCCCCTTTTTTGTGGATTAAACCAGCGGTATAAACTGCAATTGCGCCGGAGCTCTTTTAAAAATGTTAATTTAGACGTATAATAGTATTTTAGATGAGTATATCCAATTGCGAATACTCATTTAGTATGCTTTAGAAAAGGAGTACAACATGAGTTTAATACCTTACGTCATTGAACAGACAAGTCGTGGAGAGAGATCATATGATATCTACTCAAGACTTTTAAAAGAAAGAATTGTATTTTTGGGAGAAGAGGTTAATTCTACATCAGCCAGCATCGTAGTAGCACAGCTGCTTTTCCTTGAGGCTGAGGATCCTAACAAGGATATCCACATGTACATTAACAGCCCTGGAGGAGAGATCACTTCCGGAATGGCTATCTACGATACAATGCACTACATCAAGTGCGATGTAAGCACAATCTGTATCGGTATGGCTGCCAGCATGGGTGCATTCCTTCTTGCCGGTGGTGCAAAGGGTAAGAGAATGGCTCTTCCTAACGCAGAAGTTATGATCCACCAGCCACTTGGCGGAACACAGGGTCAGGCTACAGAGATTGAGATCGCTGCAAGACATATCCTTAAGACTAAGGAGAAGATGAACAGAATGCTTGCTGAGAACTGCGGCAAGACATATGAGCAGGTTGCAGCTGATACTGAGAGAGATAACTGGCTTTCAGCACAGGAAGCTCTTGATTACGGTCTTATCGATTCTATCATCGAGAACCGTCCAAGCGAGAAGGACAAGAAGTAATTTAGTTGCGGGGGGCAGCAGGTCTGCTTTAGCAACGATAATATATTAGTTTAGGAGTATTGTAATGGCAGGAAAGAATTCCGGAGAGATCAGGTGCTCTTTTTGTAACAAGACACAGGATCAGGTTAAAAAGTTAATAGCAGGCCCTGCTGGGGTTTACATCTGCGATGAGTGCGTTGATATCTGTGCTGATATCATCGAGGAAGAGTTCGAGGACGAGCCAGTAGCTACCAAGAACCAGCAGATCAACCTCCTTAAGCCCGCTGAGATCAGAAGCTTTTTGGACGAATATGTAATCGGACAGGATGAGGCCAAGAAGGTTCTGGCTGTATCAGTTTACAACCACTATAAGCGTGTTCTTGCACCTAAGAGTGAGGACCGCAATGATGTAGAGCTTCAGAAGAGTAACATCATCATGATCGGACCTACAGGTTCTGGTAAGACATATCTTGCACAGACCTTAGCTAAGATCATCAACGTACCATTTGCTATCGCAGATGCTACAACTCTTACAGAGGCAGGATATGTAGGTGAAGATGTTGAGAACATTCTTCTTAAGCTTATCCAGAATGCAGATTATGATATCGAGAGAGCTCAGTATGGTATCGTTTATATTGATGAGATTGATAAGATCACCAAGAAGAGCGAGAATGTTTCAATCACAAGAGATGTATCCGGTGAAGGCGTTCAGCAGGCACTTCTTAAGATCGTAGAGGGAACTGTTGCCAGCGTTCCACCACAGGGCGGACGTAAGCACCCACATCAGGAGCTTATTCAGATCGATACAAGCAATATCCTCTTTATCTGTGGAGGAGCCTTCGATGGTCTTGATAAGATCGTAGAGGCAAGACTTGACCGCAATTCAATCGGCTTCAATGCTGAGATTGCAGACAAGACTGAGAGAGAAATCGGAGAAGTTCTTAAGGAGGTTACACCTCAGGATCTTGTTAAGTTTGGACTTATCCCTGAGTTTGTAGGTCGTGTGCCTATCACTGTAACTTTAGAGGGTCTTTCTAAGGAAGCTCTTGTCAAGATCCTTACTCAGCCTAAGAACGCTCTTGTTAAGCAGTACCAGAAGCTGTTCGACTTCGATGACGTTAAGCTTACCTTCGAGGATGAGGCTGTTCAGAAGATCGCAGCTATGGCTTATGAAAGAGAGACTGGAGCAAGAGGACTTCGTTCTATCATGGAGAAGACCATGATGGATGTTATGTACGAGATTCCTTCAGACGACACCATCAGCGAATGTGTTATCACAGATGCTTCTGTTGATGGAACAAGCCAGCCGCTTATCGTACACCGCGATTCCAAGAAGCTTAAGCAGGCTAAGTAATAAATTAAACATTGCGATTATCAGGCGTTGGATGTTTGCAATATACTTCCAACGCCTGTGTTATAATATGGTGTAGTGCCAATAACTGGTTAATACTCAGATAATTGATCTGTTATGGGCATCATGTTACAACAGTCAGAATGTATATTCAGGAGAAATTATGGTAATTAAAAACGTTAATCTAGAAACAGTATGTGGAATCACAAGTACACTTCCAGATAATATTCATCCGGAGTTCGCCTTTGCTGGAAAGAGTAATGTGGGAAAGAGCTCTCTTATCAATGGCCTTATGAATCGTAAGAACTATGCCAGAACTTCACAGGAGCCAGGTAAGACTCAGACCATCAATTACTACAACATCAACGACGAGTTCTATCTTGTGGATCTTCCAGGCTATGGCTTTGCAAGAGTTCCTGAGAAGGTTAAAGAGCAGTGGGGCAGAATGATCGAGAACTACCTCCACACATCAAGACAGCTGCGAAGAGTATTTCTTTTGATCGATATCAGACATGAGCCTTCAGCCAACGATGTGCAGATGTACAAGTGGATCGTTCATCAGGGCTTTCAGCCTGTGATCATCGCAACTAAGGCTGACAAGATCAAGAAGAGCCAGCACGAGAAGCACCTTAACATGCTTCGTAATGGACTGGGACTTCCTGAGGAGATCAAGATCTTCCCTTATTCAGCTCTTTCTAAAGAGGGACGTCAGGAGATCTACGATTACATGGACAAGCTTCTTGCAGAGGCAAACGCTGCAGAGCAGGATACAGAAGAGTAAGCTGGAGTTTAGCTGAGAAATAGAAAGACTGAAGGAAAAAGAGAAAAATAAAGAATAGAACTAGATAGAAAGAGCTAGAGATTGGAGGCAGGTATGAATCTGAAGTTTAAGTTAAAGGTTGATTATGTTGCGCAGTCTATTATCATGATTGTTATTGGTCTGGTGCTGATGTTCTGGACCAAGGCCAGCATTGATTTTGTGGCAAGGGCACTGGCTGTGCTTCTTATGGTAATCGGTGCCATCTTTATTATTAGCTATCTTTCCCACAAAGAGAGGAATTTTGAGCTTTCAGGAAGCTTCGTGGTGGGACTTATCATTTTTGCCATCGGTGGCTGGATCTATTTAAATCCAGGTAAGTTCACTGATTTCATTCCTAAGCTTTTTGGTCTGTTCATTCTGATCAGTGGTATCAGAAACGTGGGACAGGCATTTTCTCTTATGAAGTATAAGGCTAAGACCAGCTGGGTTTCACTTATTATCGCTTTCGTAACCATGGGTCTTGGTGTATTTCTTTTAACAAATCCTACAGGGGCTAAGGAGATCGCAGTTACCCTGATCGGATTGTTCCTGGTGGTAGATGGAGGTACTAACCTTATCAGCTCGCTTCTGGTGGAGAAGGCAGAGAAGCGAGTTAAACAGGAGCAGGAAGCTATCGATGTTGATGCGGTTATTGTTGAGGAAGAAGATAAGAAATGACCTTTGAGCCAGTAGAAGTATCGCTTGATGAGAACTGCTTTGCAGAACTTGTCAGGCGATATCATTTTAATGAAGAAGATAAAAAAGATATAGTAAAGCTTTATAGACAGCTGATCCCCAGAGTTCATGCTGTTTTTCACTATGTGGTGGAGAATAGTGATGATGGATGTTCTAGTGTGGTGGAGAATGATAATCGTGGAGTAGATGGATGTCACAGTGATATTGTGGAGAACGACAATCTCGGAGGAGACAGTAGCTGTGCATACGTGGTGGCAAGTCTGGGGAGAGCAGTGGATAGCCTGCAGGATAGCTTTCTGCAAAAGGGTGATATCAGGAGTGCCTATATTCTGGACTGCATTGCCTCTGAGCTCTTGGCTAAAGCCTATGATGGAATCGATGAAAGACTCTATGAGCTGACGGGCAAGTATGCCGGAGACTACGTGTTTGTGGGAGATGATGAGCTTCCTTTGGAGAGTACGCCTGAGATCATGGTAAAACTTGGACAGAAGAAGATCAGGTATAATGAGGCTTTTGCGCTGATTCCTAAGAAGAGTGTGCTTTTTAAGACAGCTCTTTTACCAGAGAAGCCTCACAAAGCTGGGATGTGCAGTAACTGCGGAGCGGTGGACTGCCAGATGAGGTGGTAGAGCAGCTGAAATCCGCTGTGGTACCAAAAAACAAGAGAAATCTTTGGGTACAGAAGTCGAAAATGGCAGTTTGTACCCTTGGCTAGGAGTAAGTTAGAGGGTACAAAAGCCAAAAATGCTAGTTTGTACCCCCAACTAGAAGCAAGTTAGAGGGTACAGAAGCCAAAAATGCTAGTTTGTACCCCTAACTAGAAGCAAGTTAGAGGGTACAAAAGTCGAAAATGACAGTTTGTACCCCCAGCTAGAAGCAAGTTAGAGGGTACAGAAGTCAAAAATGACAGTTTGTACCCCCCAGCGAAAAGAAAACAGAGGGTACAGAAGCCCAAAATGGAAGTTTGTACCCCCAACAGTTAAAAACAGAAGAGGAAGAAGCATGAGCACAGGACTAGTACATTTATACACAGGTGAAGGAAAGGGCAAGACTACAGCTGCAATAGGCTTGTCTGTCAGGGCAGCAGGCGCTGGCAAGAAGGTAGTGTTTGCACAGTTTATGAAGGGAAGAGATACTTCGGAGCTTAAGAGCCTTAGCAGCATAGAAGGAATTACAATTGTCAGAAGCGCAGAGGAACTGGGCTGGCTTGATAAGAATAATGCTGAGCAGGTGCTGAAGTTCACAGATACTCACAACAACCTCTTAGAGGAGATAGAGACCTTTATCATGAACGGTCAGTGCGATGTGCTTGTGCTAGATGAGGTGACTTATCCTTATAGCTATGGCGTCATAGATAAGGATAGGCTGGAAGAACTGATTACAAACAAGCCAGAAGAAATGGAGATAGTTTGCACTGGTAGAAATGCGGATGAATTCTTTGTTGATCATGCTGATTACATTACTGAAATGAAGAAAATTAGACATCCCTATGACAATGGAATTCAAGCCAGAGAGGGAATTGAATTCTGAGAAATATGGATTAGTGGAATGATATAATTCAAGCAAGAGGACATAGTGAATTCTAGAATAATAGAATTCATGCCAGAAAGAGAGCAGAGTTCGGAAAACAGCTCTAAATTACATAATGAAATTTCGCATATTGACATTGTGTTATTCTGTGTTATAGTTGTAATAGAACAACAAACACAACAACACAATGTCATTTTTTCTTTATTCAGGATAATGGTGTGGGACTGGGATATAAGCATTATTCCTGAGGTGAGGAGGTTGTTATGAATATTCAGAAATTCACACAGAAATCTATCGAAGCAGTCAGTGCCTGCGAGAAGATTGCCCTTGATTATGGCAATCAGGAGATTGAGCAGGAACATCTTTTATATGCTCTTATGACTATAGAGGATAGCCTTATTGCTAAGCTTGTGGAGAAGATGGGAATAGACAAGGACTCTTTTATCTCCAGAATTGAACAGGCAATTGGCAAGAGGACCAAGGTTTCTGGCGGCCAGCCATATGTTGGAACAGATCTTAATAAAGCTCTTTTATCGGCTGAGGATGAGGCCAAGGCTCTTGGTGATTCCTACGTGTCTGTGGAGCACCTGTTCATGGCGGTTATCAAGAAGCCTAACAGAGAAGTTAAGGATATCCTTAGAGAGTTCGGCATAGACAGGAACAGATTCCTTCAGGTTCTGCAGGAGGTAAGGGGTAACAGAACAGTCAACACTGATAACCCTGAGGCTACCTACGATACCCTGAACAAGTACGGCACAGAGCTTGTAGATAAGGCAAGGAAACAGAAGCTTGATCCTGTAATAGGCAGAGATACAGAGATTAGGAACGTCATCAGGATCCTGTCCCGTAAGACCAAGAATAATCCTGTGCTTATCGGCGAGCCTGGTGTTGGTAAGACTGCGGTAGTTGAGGCTTTGGCTCAGCGAATTGCCAGTGGCGACGTGCCTGCTGCCCTCAAGGATAAAAAGATCTTTTCTCTTGATATGGGTGCATTGGTGGCTGGAGCTAAGTACAGAGGCGAGTTTGAGGAAAGACTTAAGGCTGTTCTTGAGGATGTTAAGGAGTCCGATGGAGAGATAATTCTTTTTATAGATGAGCTTCATTTGATTGTGGGAGCTGGCAAGACCGATGGCGCAATGGATGCTGGCAACATGCTTAAGCCAATGCTGGCAAGAGGCGAACTTCACTGCATCGGTGCCACAACACTTAATGAGTACAGACAGTACATCGAGAAGGATGCGGCCCTTGAGAGACGTTTCCAGCCTGTAATGGTGGAAGAGCCTACAGTTGAGGATACCATCAGTATTCTTAGAGGCCTCAAGGAGAGATATGAGGTTTTCCACGGCGTTAAGATCATGGATAGCGCTCTGGTTAGCGCTGCAGTTCTTTCTAACAGATACATTTCCGACAGGTTCCTTCCGGATAAGGCTATTGACCTGGTAGATGAGGCCTGCGCCCTGATCAAGACCGAGATGGATTCCATGCCTGCTGAGCTGGATGAGCTTAATCGTAAGATCATGCAGATGCAGATCGAGGAGGCTGCCCTTAAGAAGGAGGACGATTCCCTTTCAGTTGAGCGTCTTGCTAATCTGCAAAAAGAGCTGGCGGAACTCAAGGAAGACTTTGACACCAGGAAGGCTCAGTGGTCCAATGAAAAAGAGGCAGTGGATAAACTGGCAGCCATGCGTGAACAGATAGATACCATCAATTCAGAGATTGCCATCGCCCAGAGAAATGGTGATTATGAGAAGGCTGGCGAGCTTCAGTATGGTAAGCTCCCTGCACTTAAGAAGCAGCTGGAAGAAGCTGAAGAAGAGGCACGTCAGAAGGAGTCCGATGAAAGCCTTGTACACGAGAAGGTATCTGACGAGGAGATCGCTGGTATCATCAGCAGATGGACTGGAATCCCTGTTAATAAGCTAACTGAGAGTGAGAGGAATAAGACTCTTAACCTTGCAACAGAGCTACATGAGAGAGTTATAGGCCAGGATGATGCTGTAACCCTTGTATCTGAGGCTATTATGAGATCTAAGGCTGGGATAAAAGATCCTACTAAACCAATCGGTTCATTCCTGTTTCTTGGACCAACAGGTGTTGGTAAGACAGAGCTTGCCAAGAGCCTTGCTCAGGCGCTGTTTGACGATGAGAACAACATGGTTCGAATCGATATGAGTGAGTACATGGAGAAGTACAGCGTCAGCAGACTTATCGGAGCGCCTCCCGGATACGTGGGCTATGAAGAGGGTGGTCAGCTTACCGAAGCCGTAAGACGTAAGCCTTATGCGGTAGTTCTTTTTGATGAAATCGAGAAGGCCCATCCGGATGTGTTCAACGTACTGCTTCAGATTCTGGATGATGGTCGTGTTACAGATTCTCAGGGAAGAACCGTGGACTTTAAGAATACAATCCTTATCATGACCTCTAACATCGGAGCTCAGTACCTGCTTGAGGGAATCAGAGATGATGGAACCATCAGCGAAGATGCTCAGAATGCTACTATGGAAGACCTTAGAGGGCACTTTAGACCTGAGTTCCTTAACCGTCTTGATGAGATCATTATGTTTAAGCCTCTTACAAAGGACAATATCGGAGGCATCATCGAGCTTATCGTGGAGGATCTTAATAAGAGACTTTCAGATAGGGAGATAAGTGTCAGACTTACAGATGCTGCAAAGAGATATGTTATCGATGAGGCTTATGATCCAATATACGGCGCAAGACCTCTTAAGAGATTTGTGCAAAAGCACGTGGAGACCCTTTCAGCTAAGCTGATCCTTGAAGATAAGGTAAGACCACACGATACCATTGAGTTCGATGTGGATGGAGATGAACTTGTGGCCAGGGCAGTAGCCAATGCATAAAGTGTATAAATATGTAATGTGTTTGCATATAATATGTTAACCGGATTTGTTTTCTGACAATTTGAGGATTAACGGAATAATGTATGTAAAAAATAAACTTTCGTACGAAATGTATGAAGGTTTATTTTTTTGCAACAATTTAGGGGAGTTGTCTGTATATATAAATAGAGGGGTATTAACGATATCTAAAATGCGCATGGTTAAGCCTCTGGCGGAATGATTCAAAATTTCATTAAATTAATTGACGATTAAAAATTTATTGCTGAATAAATATTCGTAACCTATAATCATTTTTGTGTTTATAAAAATTTTATTATTCAGTAACACAACCTAAGAGAACGGAATCTCTGGATCGTGGAAATTAAGGGAGGAAACATGAAAAAGGATGGTATTTTTTCTCGGTTCAAACTGAGAGTGATTCCAATGTTGATGGCAGCATCATTGCTGTGCAGCAACTTCGTAACTATTAATACCTATGCTGAAGAGGCAGCTACTGAAGCTTCTTCTGTAGTAGAGGAGCAGAGCACTGAGGGTAATGGTGAGCCAGAAGGCCAGCCAGGTGAGACAGAAGGCGCAGGCACAGAAAGTACAGGTACAGAGGGTGCAGGAACAGAAAGCACAGGTACAGAAGGTGCTGGAACAGAAAGTACAGGTACAGAGGGTGCAGGAACAGAAAGCACAGAAGCTACTGAGGGTACAACTGAAGAACAGCAGACTACAGATGGAAATGTAGATCCTGCCACTGCTGAAGGCGAAGCAGAAGGCACAGCTACAGGAGTAGTAGCATATGATTTCGAAAACATGACAGAGGAAGAGTTGGCTGCAGCTGGTTTTACTTTGGATGAAGATGGGAATATCATTGATGCTACTGGAACTATTGTTTATACAAAGGGCGGCCATAAGGAGTCACTTAACGGTCATGAAAATCCTACAGAGATTATAGTGCCTGCAAAATTGGGGCTTGTTAACGCTAAATACGTAACAAATATGCCAGAAGGTGTGACTCTTACAGTTAAAGCTCGTGTTTCTTTTGATGGAGAAACTCAGACATTGACAGAAGGTACAGATACTGAGGTTTTTGTCGAAGGCGGAATTATAACTTTTGAGTATTCATATTCTTTTGATGGCTCAAGTGCAAAGGCAGAAGATTATAACATTGTCATCAAATTTGATGGTGAAACAGATAACGCGCACGTTTCAGATGGATCTATTGCATGTGATTGCGATAATATGGATGAGTCACATACTCTTTCATTTGATTTTAGATATGCAGATAAAACAGCTCCAACGGTTAAGAGTTTTTGTGATATAAATGGAAATTTATCAGATGAGTATGTTTCAAATAGAACAGAGGATCTTACTTTCTACGCTGAAGCATCTGATAATTGTGGAATTTCTAAAGTTGAAATTGTAACTAATATAGGCAATTTTACTATGGATGGTCCTGATGAAAACGGTAAGTTCAGTTGGCATCCGAGTGTATCTGGAGTTTACCACATTACAAAGGTGATAGCTTATGATACAGCTGATCCAGTAAATGTAAGCAATGACTATCCAGTGAATGTAAAGGTATACTATAACGTTCCTTCTGAAGAGCGTGATATTACTGCAATTAAGCTAAATGAGAGAGAATACTACTCAGCATGTAATATGAATGAGGATGGGGATGCAAAGCCAAGAGTGTTCTTATCCGGAGCTTCGGGTAGAGAACTTTCTGAGATCGTGGTAACTGATTCTGAAGGACATACGTATCATATCAAGAATGTAGACAGTGAAGAGTTTGGATTTGTGACATACTGGGGATGCACATATACTTTACCTATTAAAGATGTTGAAGGTAAAGTGGAATATACATTTACTCCAGTTTATAAAAAGACAAGTACAGGCAGTGCTTCTTCACAGGAGCCAAGCGCTAATGTGACTGTTACTGTAGATAACAAGGCACCACAGGGAACACTTGATTTTGGCTTTAATACAATTGATGGTTACACTGCATTTTCAACAAGTACTGATACATTAACTACAGTAAGTACCAGTAAGGATCTTGAACCTAAAATTGTTATTACAAGTGATGAAGATCTTAGAAAGGTTACATACCAGATAAATGGCAGAACTAGAACTGTATGTAATCCATCTAAGGATGATTCTGGAAAATACATCATTAAGATAGATTATTCTGCAATTGAAAATCATACTACTGAATTCATTATAGATAATGTCAAAATGTATGATAAAGCAGGTAACTACAACAAGTTTGATAATAAGCTGGACTACACTCACGATGAAGTAGGACCAGAAATCAGATGCTTTATTTCTCATAATGGTGGTCCTTATAAGCAGTATAGTTATTATCCTACTAAGGAAAATCAGGTTGTTATCAGAGTAAGAATATATGATAATGGACGTTTAGATCTTTCTAAGTATGCTCCAGTATTTAAAATTGGAGCGAATGGAAAAGAGATAGATTCTGAAAATGTTGTTCTTGTTAAAAAATATCCTGAGGATAGTGAACAACCTAAATTTGCGGAATATGACGTAACTCTCCATGCTGATGATGGATGGGATGGAGTTTGTCTTTATATAGTTGCAAAGGATGCAGCAGGTAACGAAGGTACTGGTGAAGGACCAAGCATGGTGCTTGATAATGTTGCTCCAAAGCTCTGGTTCACATATGATCCTCAGCCACATACTACACAGTATGGTGGGGACGAGTTCTTCAGTACTACAAATGTGACTATTAAGGCGATTGTAGAAGAAAAGCATCCTGATGAAAAGAATATTAGAGCTGGTATTCACGTTAAGGGAAAGACTACCGGTGAAATTAGTGCTACATGGGTAAGAGAAGGTGACTTGTATATTGGTACCTTTGTGACAAATGGCGATGACATTTACGAAATCACAGTAAATGAAAAAGAAAATACAGATTGGGATTGGGTAGGTAATAATTTTGTCTATAGAGACAATCCTGGAATTCCAATTCCTAAGTTCACTGTAGACTCAAAGTCTCCAGAGGTTGAGATTACATTCGATAACGAAGACGTTAAGAATCAGAAGTACTACAACAAGGCTAGAACAGCAACAATCACTGTAAAAGATCTTACTTTTGCAGATCAGGCATCAACAGTAGAGATTAAGAGCACTTATGGTAGTGCAACAGCTGGCTCTTTCTCAGGTAATGATGGAGTATATGTAGCAACTGTTCCATTCTCTAAGGATGGTATCTATAGCTTTACAGTTACTGCATATGATAAGGCTGGTAACCCAGCTACAATTAAGACTAACGAAGAATTCGTAGTTGATACAACAGAACCTAAGCTCTCAATCGAATACAACAACAACGCAGCCAAGAACCAGATGTACTACAACGCATCAAGAATGGCTACAGTTACTGTTGAAGATATGACATTCAGCTCAGAGCTTGTTGAGTATGGTATGCAGCCTATCGCTGATGGCTCACCACTTCCATCACTTGGAAGCTTCAGCACATCAGATATGATAAGCACTTCATACATGACATTTGATCAGGACGGTACATACGCATTTGTAATTAACTGTACTGACCTTGCTGGTAACACATCAACATCATATATCTCAGATATATTTGTTATTGATACAACAGCACCAGAGGTTACATTCTCTGGAGTTGAGAACTACTCAGCTAACAATGGAACAGTAGCTCCTACAGTTTCATATGTTGATAAGAACATGGATATGGAAGCAACTGTTGTTACCATGACAGGTTCTAACAATGGTCCAGTATCTGTTGGAAATGCAGTTACTAAGACAGAGAACGGATTTGTTGTTTCTTACAACGACTTCGCTCACGACAAGAGCATGGATGATCTCTATACTCTTTCAGCTAAGGTTTATGACCTTGCTGGTAACGAATCTGAGGAACAGATTGTATTCTCAGTAAACCGTTACGGTTCAGTATTCGTACTTGGTGATGCAGCTAAGTCACTTAACGAGAACTTCTACACAAATGATCCTCAGGACATCGTGATCACTGAGATCAACGTAGATGAACTTACATACAGAGATATCTCTATCAGCTGCGATGGTGATATCACAGAACTTGAGAAGGGCTCAGACTACACAGTTACAGCTCAGGGTTCTGACACAACATGGAAGACATACACATATACACTTGATAGTGAGAACTTCAATAAAGACGGCGTATACTCTGTAACAGTTTATACAAAGGATAAGGCTACAAACTCTCAGGACAATAAGTCTAGAGATGCTGAGATCAACTTCGCAGTTGACCTTACAAATCCTAGTATCGTAACTGCTGGTATCGCTAGCGACGAAGTTTACCATGAGGAATCTCACAACGTTAACATCAACGTTGCAGATAACATGGGACTTACTTCATTCCAGATCTTTAGAGATGATAAGCAGATTGGATCATACACAGCTGAAGAGCTTGAAGCAAACGGTGGTACAATCGAGCTTACACTTGATGAAGCAGACCAGAAAGCTTTCGACCTTAAGCTTGTAGCAGTGGACGTAGCTGGTAATGAAGAGACTACTACATACAGCAATGTAATGATCACTTCAGAAACTGCCTCAATTGGACCAGAAGATCCTCCATTGCCACCAACTCCAGATCCAACCAATAATCACTTGATTATTTTCATCATCCTTGGATTCTGCGTAGTTGCTATAGCTTCCGGAGCAGGTATATTTGCTTACAAAAAGAAAAAAGTTACTGAATAATTTATAGTATAATAATAGAGCTGCCAACTGGTTTGGCAGCTTTATTGTCAATGTTAAAGGAAAAAACAAATGCAAGATCCAGTTATCACAGCTAAATCCAATATTGCAGCATTTATCACAGAAGTGTTCCTTATCTTGCTGGGATGTATATTTCCAGGAACCATGGTACTACTGCGGTTTATGGGGGCCACATGGAAGGAGTTGCTTCAAATAACTCCAAGCCTACTGCTTACCTTTTACTTTTGGCACACTGGTTTTGGAATGATGTATTTTACAATGTGGGCAAACTATGAGGAAATTGCAATTAGAAGGCTTTATTCCGGCACAACACACATTAATCTGAAAGATATTGTAACCTTCAGGGATGAGCTCAAGGACAAAAGAGGTCGCTCTAATGGCCCTAGAAGACTTACAATAGTTACTCGTGATAAAACCTATACTTTTGGCTATTATCCAGCAACCCTTGACCGTGGGTATCACGAGTTTATGCATTTTCTAGAGAAGAATACATAATAGTTAAAGTGGAGTTTTAATCTACTTAGAAGAAAATTGCAAAGAACTTGCACCAGTAGAACGACTAGGCGGATAATTGAGTTTTCGGTGTATAAAGATTATGAGAATAGAAAAGAATAAAGATTGGGGAATTATAATGAGGAAAAAGATTTTATTACTATCAATGGGGATTGTACTTGCGTTGTCAGGATGTGGTAATTCTGCACCAGCGAAGACAGAAGAAGTAAGCGTAGAAACATCTGCTCAAGATTCATCAGTTGAGACAGATAACTCATCCACAGATGGAAATAGTACAGGAACAGATTCAGAAGATCAGAGCACAGATCAGTCAGCATCTCAGGCATCAAAAGAGGAAGTAGACGTCAACGAGATATTAGACAGCTGCAATATGATCCAGATTCTTTATGGATTTGATCCCAGTTCAAATGTCTTTTCAGAGGAAGAATACTGGTTTAGAATGACCGCAGATATGAAACAGAATGTTTCACTTCTTAACGTTAATTGTGCTGGTCCACAGCCAAATGGCGTAGAAGCTGGTAATTACAGAATGGATGGAACAGAGAACTTTACAAAGCTCATTGATGTTTTAAAATCCTGTGAGCCAGTCATTCGTGAAGATCATGAATCATACAAGCCAACAGATTTCCATGGAGATCCATATATCATAGTGCTGGTATATCCTTACGGTTATTCACCTAATGCAATTTACCACGATTATTATATTCAGATAACAAAGGACAGTGATGAACTTGAGGACTTCCTTCTGGATGTCTATAACCAAGTGAAAGAGGACAAAGTAGGATAATGGAAACCTGTAATGTAAGAGTTAAGAAAACTGATTTATTGATGAGCATATTCGTTTGTGTTTTCGGAATTGTAGTGGTTGGAAGGCGCTTGATGAGCGTTGGCGTTCAAAAGGACAGATTCAGTGCAATTTTCCTTGTGGTATTCTGTGCCGTAGCTATATTCACCACCGCCAGCATGTTATACAACAACATTCGCATTGATGGTGATAGCTTGGTGGTTCGTAGATTATTTAAAAGAACTATTGTGTTATCGCATGGAGACATCACAGGATATTTAAAGGGTTCTGGCACCAAGACAGACTACGTTATATTTTACTATGACAATAAATCATGCAGATTAGTTCAGCGCAATACTGAGAACTACGATATGCTTTTACTTTTCCTTACCAAGTACTGCAAAGAAATTGGAACTAAGGAAAGCGCTTGAAGTTAAGCAGTCTTATCGCAACACTGCGAAGATTTTGAAAAAAGTTTTTTATAGTTAGGAATTCATTTATGCAAGAGAAAAAGATAATCTCCAAAGTCCATAAATTTATATTTGTGATACTCATGTTTTTTATCATAAATATTTTTCTTCGTATCTTTCTTGGAAGATATTTTGGTGATCGAGGAGGATATGTAGTAATTGATGCTAATGGTAGAGAGGTTACCGGGATAGCATATGATTTTATAACAGAGTTTAATGAAAATGGAATAGCTTTTGTTAGAGATTATTCATTTAGTACTGAAGATAATCATGATGGATATGCCTTTATTGATGTGGAGGGTAACCAGCTATATCCTGGAGTATTTGATGGAATAGAGAGCCTAGAAATCCGAAACAATATAAGAAGATATAGTTATCCTACATATTATATTGATAATGATGTATTCATATCTAGCAGTGATAATAAAATCTACATTTTTTCTTTTAGTGAAGAAAAACTATATTCTGCAGAAGGAGGAATTGTTGAATATGAGAGCATCTATTCTGAAGGACTAATCCCAGTTAAATTAAAAGGCGACAAATATGGATATCTAAATGCACATGGTCAGTTGGAAATATCTAATACGTTTTCTTATGTTCACGCTTTTCAAAATGGAATTGGTGAAGTACGTTTAGATGGAAAAGAAAAGTATATAGACCATGATGGCAATTATGTGGATGAAGCGATAGCTCTTGAATTGTTATCAGAAGAGAAAGATCTATCTCCTTCAAGAAATGATGACTATAAATATGGTTATGTTGATAAAAATGGCAATACGGTAGTTGATTATAAATATAGTTATGCAGAAGATTTTTGTAATGGTTTTGCAGTGGTTGAAGAAAACTATGATAAGCGCGGTTATATAAATGCAAATGGTGAAGTTATAGTTCCATGCAAATATAGTCATGCATATGATTTTTCAGAAGACGGTTTTGCAGTTGTATCAAAAGGCGAAAGAGAATTTGGAAATTATTATGAAGGCTTTGTTGATTCTGATGGTAAAGAGCTTTTTAGTCCACAGTTTTATGGCGTGAAAGACTTTAGTGGTGGGTATTCTAGCGTTGCCCTTGCCAGAGGTCAGTTCATCAAATACAACTTCTCTAAAGATGTAAAGTGGAGAATTGGATATACAATAAAAGCTTTCTTCCTGTCAGCATTGCTCTGGTATTATCTGCATAGGTATCATCTGCTAATACTATTCCTGGTTTATGTGGCTATTTTCATATGTTGGGCTAATCATACTAATTGCCACAGAGTACAGGGAGGATACTACGTTATTAACCGCAAAGGTAAGATGTATACCAAGAGAGAGTATGACGTATTAAGCAAGTTCAACAATAATGGATTAGCTTATGGAGTCCTGTATTTTAAGAAATGGAAAGATGTCGGTAAGAAATGCGGCTTTGTGCGTCCAAATGGAAAAGCTGTATTTATGAAGGAGTTTTCCGGTTTAGGACCAGAGCTTTTGCCCTATGAGCTTGTGGGTGACAACCAAAAGAATATCCTGATGCATGGTGGAGAGAGCACAGCTCTTTATTCCTTTAAGGGAAAAGCACTATGTGTAATACCAGATACAAAATGTATTCCTGAGGCTTCAGTCTATAGCGAAGGCCTTAGAGCATTGGAAGTTATATCCACCGGCTTAAAGGGTTATATCGACGATGAAGGAAGGTGGGCAATAGAGCCAAAATTCGAAGATGCTCAGCCTTTCGCTAACGGAAGGGCTACAGTTAAGCTTAATGGACAGATGTGCGTTATAGATCATGATGGAAATGTTGTTGCAGAAGGTAATAACATTAGTGAGGAACCTTCCAGTGAATATCATGATGGACTTGCCAAGATTCAATCTCCAGAGAATGGAATGTACGGCTTTGCTAACGAAGCTGGCGAAGTAGTTATCCCATGCGAATTTGAGGAAGTCCGTGACTTCTCAGATGGTTTTGCTGCTATCAAGCAGAATGGCTCCTGGGGCTTTATAAGGACAGATGGAACATTCCTGATTAAGCCTTATATGAAGGATGTTATTGATTTTAGTAATGGTTATGGTGCCATCTGGACCACTGATGACGTAGATCTTTCGTTCTTGGTGGAGAAAGAGAAAAAGAGGACAAAGTAGGATAATGGAATACGTAATGTATTACGCAGTAGCCCTGATGTTTGGCGCAGTAGCGATACTGTTCTTTTACACAGGCTTTAACGGATCTGGCACAGTTGATAGTAAGCCGCTGTACTACGGAATAGGTGCAGTCTTTGGGCTTCTATCCTTTGCTATGTTTGTTAAAAATGGAGCGCTAATTGAATCATTGCTTGGCCTCATAGTAGGGGTTCCCTGCGTATGGTTTGGAATAATGCACATAATTGATGTCTTTCAGCACAATATCCGAGTTGAGGCCATTCTTAAGAAAATTACATACCACAGAGGTGGCAGAGGCGGCGGCAGCTACAGACTGGACTTCGAGGTCCCTCAGTATAGGACCAAGTACACCGTGGACAGCGTATCCTCCAAACGTAAATTCATCGAAGGTGAATCCTACGTAATCTACATCTCCAAAAAGGACGCCAAAGCCCATGTGCACCGCATCCGCAACGTCCTCCTAGGCCTTATCATGGTCCTCACAGGCCTCATGTTCCTTAGCATCATAGGTATGGTCTTGAAAATATTTTGATATAGGGCATCAGAAAGCGTGTGCTTCCCAGTACTTGTCGTTGAGGATAGGCTGCTCCTTGGTGTACTCGGCGGCGTGGGCCTTTCGGAACGCCCTGGGCGAAATATCATAGTTCTTTTTAAATGCATCCTTGAAATAATTGCCATCGCTGAATCCACAGTTGATGGCAATTTCTGTTATTGAATGCTGGGTAGACAATAGCTCCAGTGACGCGTGCTTGAGCCTTACCTGGGTCTGATACTTCTTGATTCCCATTCCCATAGTCTGATAGAACTTCTTGCTTAAATACGACGGCGAAAGACTTGCAACCTCCGCCAAATCCTCTAGGGACAGCGGCTGATAGTAGTGATCATTGATATGCTGTACCACCTGGAAGATGTCCTCTGCCCCCGCAACAGAAAGGGACACACTGGAATCCTTGATGGAGCAGTAGCGTCTGCAGTACAGGAAGAACTCTTTTAACAGAAGAGTCTGCATGGCGGCAGTGTTCTCATCGTCGATGTTCTCCTCCTTCAGCATAGCATCCACCACAGAGAGAATCTGGCTCTGATACTTGCTGGGAATATGGATGACCCGGGGAGTTAAGAACTTATCCTCCAGATCCGGGCAAAAGAGCTGGCTATTCTCCGTAACGTCACAGCTTCGGAAATAAATATTGGTTCTGAGAGTCTGAGCCAGGTACCTGTTAAAGTGAAGGACCTTAGGCGGAATGATGAGAAAGTCCCCAGGGCCTAAGTCGTAGCGCACGTTGTCGATGAAAAAGCGGCACTTTCCCTGGCGCACCAGAAACAGCTCATAGTAGCAGTGAAAATGATTATCAATAATTCCGTAATTTGCTTCTCTTGTAATCTGATGAAGATAGACACGATCTATGTCTAAATCTGTGGTTCGCATAAATGCTTCCCCTCCTGCATTTTAAACGCTTATAAATGGTTGGAATTGCATAGAAAAAGTACCGATATGACTGGGATAGAGCCCCCTCATTAATTATAGTCCATGGATGACAAAAAATCAGTATTTTATCAAAAAGATGACGTTAAAAAAGTATTATTACCGGGGCAAAACCTTTATTGTAAAGATATCAGTTAATAGGGGTATTAACACGGGTTACAAACACATATTTCACCCTAAGGGGGAAGCAAGGAGGATTTCGTATGAAAAAACTGACAGCAACTATTATGACTGGTCTGATGGCGACATCTCTTTTAGCTGGATGCGGGGGAACAACTACAGAAACAACCCAGAATACTGATTCTCAGCCATCTAGCGAGAAGACTACAGAGGCTGCACCTGCAGCTGATCAGCAGGCTGACTCAGGTAGTGCAGATTCCTATGAGTCATGCACACTGACCTTTGACTGGTGGGGCGGCGATGCAAGACACGAAGCTACTATCGCAGCAATCGAGGCTTTTGAAGCCAAATATCCCGGAATCACAATCGAATACAACTACGGTGCATGGTCTGACTGGGAGACAGCCAAGGCTTCTGAGTATCTTTCAGGCACCAACCCAGATGTACAGCAGGTAAACGCAGACTGGATCGGCAAGTACGACGCAGACTGTACAACATATCTTGACCTTAACACTGTTTCTGACGTTCTTGATCTTACACAGTATGATGCTTCAACACTGGCATTTACTCAGGATTCCAAGGGTGGACAGGCAGCTATTCCTATCGCTCTTACAGGACGTACCTTCTACTGGAACAAGGCAACCTTCGAGGCAGCAGGCCTTAGCACACCTACTACTCTGGCTGAACTTGAGGCAGCAGGCCCTATCTTCAAGGAGAAGCTTGGCGATAACTATTATCCACTTGTACTTACAGAGTATGACCGTGCAATCATGCTTGCTTTCTATACACAGGCCCAGACTGGCGAGCCTATCATCGACCAGAACGGCAACTTCACACTTACTCAGGATCAGGTAAAAGATGCCCTTACATGGATCACATCTCTTGAAGAGAACCACGTAATTCCTACAATCGAGTATTACGACGGCGAAGGCGCAGAGTCTATCGATAAGTCAGCAAGATGGATCGGCGGCGAGTACGCTGGATGCTTCACTTGGGATTCATCACCATCATCTCTTCAGAACGCACTTCCTAACCCTGACGACTTCGAGGTTGGCTGCGAGCTTATGGATACAGGCAAGGCAGGCTCAGGCTGCTACGTTAAGGTTTCTCAGATGTTCGCAATCAGCGCTAAGACAGAGCATCCTCATGAGGCAGCTCTTTTCCTTAACTATATCTTAAACGACGAAGAAGGTGCTAAGCTCATGGGCACACAGCGTGGTATCCCAGAGTCTAAGGCAGCTTACGCAGTATGCGAGGCTGAAGGCGCCATCGACCCTGTAGTTGCAGCTGCACACAAGAGCGTTATGGATTCTAACCCTATGTACTGGAATCCTCTCTTTGACGATTCTTCACTTAAGGGCGACACAGCAGTTTACAACACATTGTTTGAGAACCTTTCCTATGGCGTAAGAGACGGATCCTATTCCATCGACGACGCTGCGCAGGATCTCTATGATGCCTACGTTGCAGTAGCACCAGCCAAGTAATAATTATTTCTGTTAAAAGAACTAACGTCTGCCAGGGAATTTCCTGGCAGACTTTTTACAAAAAGGTGGGGAGAACTTTGAGTAAAATACAGAAAACACTTCGAGACAACATTGGATTTTTCTTTGTTATTCCCTGGCTGGTAGGCTTTTTGATCTTTAAGGCATATCCTTTTATTTCATCTTTTTATTACAGCTTCACGGACTACGACCTGTTCAAGGGAATTTCAAAGCACACTTTAGAAAACTACATAAATGTATTTGCCAATAAGCAAGAGAGAACTGCACTAATCATCACATTTAAATATGCCTTCATGACAGTGCCACTTAAGCTTGTATCGGCGCTGTTTATCGCATATATCCTTAACTTCAAGATTAAGGGCGTTAACTTTTTCCGTACTGCCTACTATATTCCATCTATCCTGGGCGGATCCGTTGCCATAGCGGTTCTTTGGAGAGCTCTTTTTAACGACGAAGGATTGATCCGCATGATATTTGGAATATTCGGCATAGAGGGACCACACTTCTTTACCAACAGCAACTGGGCACTGTTCATGATCTGCCTCCTTAGAGTGTGGCAATTTGGATCTGCCATGGTAATCTTCTTGGCGGCCCTAAAGGGTGTTCCCACAGACCTCTATGAAGCGGCAGCCATCGACGGCGCCGGCAAGTGGAGACAGTTCTTTACCATTACAGTTCCGCTTATTACGCCTGTCATATTCTACAACCTGATAACTCAGCTGGTGCAGGCCTTCCAGGAATTCAACGGCCCCTTCATTATCACCAAGGGCGGACCTAGAGGAAGCACCACGCTCATGACACTTCTTATTTACAACAATGCCTTCGGTGGAACCTACAAGATGGGCAAGGCCTGCGCTCAGGCATGGGTTTTGTTTGTTATCTTAGTCCTTTTCACAATGATCTCCTTCTGGAGCCAGAAGCATTGGGTTTACTATTCAGATGAGGACGGGAGGTAGAAAATATGGCAAATGTTCAGACTAAGACTGCATCCCAGGCTCAGAGAGACCTTGAGAGAAAAAGAAGAATCTCCCTGGTCATACGCTACTTCATCCTGATAGTTGTAGGTCTTTTCATGGTTTACCCGCTGGTGTGGATGGTGGGCGCAACCTTTAAGAATAATAGTGAGATCTTTTCCACAATGAATCCTATACCTATGAAGCCTACGCTGGACGGCTATGTTCACGCCATGGACAACTACGGCGGAACCATCAACATCTGGCAGGCCATGCTCAACACCTATTCCTACGTTATTCCAGAGGTTATTCTTACGGTTATCTCCTCGGTGCTGACAGCCTACGGATTTGGCAGATTCAAGTTCAAGGGCCACGACATCATGTTCACCCTGATGATGGCAATGCTGTTCCTGCCTCAGGTGGTGCTCAACGTGCCACAGTTTCTGTTCTACAACAAGATTGGCTGGGTGGGATCCAAGTTCTATCTGCCACTTATCGTTCCTACGGCCTTTGCGGTGGAGACCTACTTTATCTTCATGCTGATCCAGTTCCTTAGGAATATTCCAAAAGAGCTGGAGGAGGCAGCCAAGATCGACGGTGCCAACGTGGTTCAGACCCTGACCAAGATCATAGTGCCAATGCTGATGCCGGCCATTGTGTCCTGCGCACTGTTTAAATTCATGTGGGCTTCCAATGACTTCCTTGGCCCGCTCCTTTACGTCAAGACACCGGCCAAGTATCCGGCCACCATCTTTGTCCGTCTGTCCATGGACTCAGAGTCAGGCTTTGAGTGGAACAAGGCTCTGGCAGTTTCGCTGATATCCATCCTGCCTAACATTCTGGTGTTCTTCGCGGCCCAGAATCAGTTCGTGGATGGTATTTCTGCAGGAGGAGTCAAGGGTTAAGAAGTTTACGACTAGAAAGGTAAGGCATAATTATGTTTAAAGGCTTATTCAGTCCGGATAACCCTGTTATCCGATTCACGATAAAACTGGGCTACATCTGGTGGCTCAACATCTTATGGCTCTTAAGTTCTCTTCCCATCATTACAATTGGGGCTTCATCAACTGCGCTCATTTACAGCTGTATGAAGCTCCACAAAGATGAGGGCTATCCAACCGCCAACTTCTTCAAATCCTTTAGGGAGAACCTGAGGCAGAGCACCATTCTGTGGTGTATCTACCTGGTGGTGGGGCTTATCCTTGGAGCAGACATCATCTTTTGGAATCATCAGGGAAAAGAGAACCGAATTGTCTGGGGGATCATGATAGCGGTAGGAATTCTTTACAGCATCTCTTTATCCTACGTCTTTGCGATCCAGTCCAAGTTCAACAATTCTATAAAACGAACAGTGGCATACTCTGTGATTGTGCCATTTCACAACATGAAGGAGACACTGCTTATTCTGGTGACTCTGATGGCAGTGGTGTTCTTCAACGTTACATCAATTTTTATGGTGAACTTTTTTACCCTGAATCTGGGAGTGGGGCTTATAGCATACCTTCTGTCAGTGTTCTACATGGCAGTATTCGAAAGGTACATACCGCAAAAAGAGCCTGACAAAACCGACATCTAGCATATAGCGAAGGAAAGAAAATGGAATTCACGATAGTAGCCGTAACAGTCAGAAGCATCACAATAGAACTGGATAATAGTGAGATCTACCAAAGTCAGGCTGTCCATGACTATTATATCGACGGCAGGATGCGTTTATCTTCTGACAGGAACGTGGTGAGTATCATAGGTCTTTTGCCGGACAGGGAGTATGAGCTTACCGTGGCCTGCGGCGCAGATACAGGTAAAAAGAGCTTTCGCACAAAGAAAGAGAGTGTCCTGCTAAATGTTAAGAAGTTTGGCGCTTTGGGAGATGGTAAGAGCATTGACACAGATCAGATCCAGGCAGTAATTAGTTCCTGCCCTGCGGATGGCACAGTTTATTTTCCAAAGGGAACATATCTCATGGCCCCTGTATTCTTAAAGAGCCATGTGAACCTTTGGATTGACAATGAAGCTACGCTACTAGGAATTCCTGATAGGAAAGAGTATCCGATCCTTCCCGGGATGGTTCTTGGAACCGATGAGAAAACAGAGTACAACTTTGGAACCTGGGAGGGCAATCCTTTAGATAGTTTTGCTTCTCTTTTAACAGCTATAAATGCAGAAGATATCGATATCTTTGGAGAGGGAGTTATTGATGGAAACGCACCAGCCGGGGACTGGTGGGTTAACCAGTGGGAGAAAAGAGGGGCCTGGAGACCAAACACCATCTTCCTGTCAGGCTGCAAAAATGTGCTGCTCCAGGGCCTTAGAATTCAGAATTCTCCAAGCTGGACCATACATCCCTACTATTCAGAGAATTTGAAATTCTTTAATCTAGATATCCAAAATCCTCCTGATTCACCTAATACCGACGGTTTTAACCCTGAAAGCTGTCAAGACGTAACCCTCCTTGGCACCAGGATCTCTGTGGGAGACGACTGTATAGCCATTAAAAGTGGCAAGTACTATATGGGCGTTTTCCACTGCCGCCGGACCAAAGGCATTGTGATCAGGAACTGTAAGCTTGAAAGAGGCCACGGCAGCGTCACCATTGGAAGTGAGGTTGCCTGCGGCGTTGAGAACGTCAGAGTTTCAAAATGCATATTTGAAGGCACAGACAGGGGAGTAAGACTTAAGACCCGCCGTGGAAGGGGAGAGCAGTCCTACATTAACGATCTGGAATTTGAGAACATAACCATGGACCGGGTTCACATGCCAATGACCATCAACATGTTCTACTTCTGCGATCCTGATGGCCACAGCGACTACGTCCAGAGCCAAGACTATCACCCAGTGGATGAGATGACACCCCGAGTTGGTCACATCGCCCTTCGCAACATCACAGTAACCGGCGCCGATGCATCTCTTATATGCGCCTATGGCCTTCCTGAGATGCCCATCGAATCCATCGAAGTTACCAACCTTCACGCCACCTTCCTTCCGCCGACCCAGAGAACCCCTCAGGTCCCCATAATGATGGACAACTTCCCTCAGATGAGCGGCCAGAGCTTCTACCTGAGAAATATTCTCAAAGCCCGCCTGGAAGATGTCACCGTCGAAGGCAGCAGCGACACATCACCCGAAGCCATAGGTGTGAAGGAACTTATCACAAACCAAGTGACATACAACTAATCATGCTTATATGTAAAACTTACGGAGCCAAAGAATATATGAGGTGACCCCCAAAAGTTAGACTTTTTAAGCGTAGCAGTTTATGGCTGCTACGCTGTTTTTATGCAGCCAAGAGGTTAAGCCTGTATTGAACAGGACTCATCCATCCTAGTTTTTCTTTTATTCTTTGTTCGTTGTAATACTTTATATATCGTTCTATTTCAGATTTCAATTCTTCGAAACTGTAATAAACCACACCATAATAGATTTCTTGTTTTAGCAAGCTGAAGAAATTCTCCATAACTGAATTATCTAGGCAATTACCTTTTCGTGACATGCTCTGGAAGATACGTTCTTGCTTCAGTCTATTCGAATA
>NZ_KK211396.1:52373-99088 GCF_000622085.1 Butyrivibrio proteoclasticus P6B7 | reverse complement strand
GATTCTGAACACTCACGTGTTAGGCACAGAAATGCCTAAAATGAGGTGGCTCAGGGACCTCATTGACCAAAAGCTTGCATAAAGAAAGAAACCAGAGGCTGGCGTTCCATGACAGATAAAGTAGTCATTAAGCAGACCAAGGGTCAAAAGCGAAACACCGGGACTTTCGCTTTTTCCAACGGAATTTAGGGTCATATGTTGGATGATGGACAGGCTTGGTGTATAATTACGGAAACAGATCTGATCTTAAATGATTCCAGGTGAACTCCACCCTTTTGTTTCCGAATTTTGATTTACGCTATCCAGTTGGATAAAGCCCTTGAACAGTTTTTGAACAAAAACTATAATGAAGATGAAGATTTGGAATTGCTTGCTTTATTTGCTGCAATAGCAGATATCAACAACGAACAGGTCAGAAAAGAACTGATGGATTCACCTCTCATTCAAGGCATTTATAAAGACGCCAAAAAGTTATCTTTAGATAAGGAGGCTCAGCTTATGTTATTTGGAGAAGAATTAGAAATAATGGATAGAAATACTGATATTCTTTATGCAAAAAGAGAAGGGCGAGCCGAGGCAGATGAAGAATACAAAGAGATTATCGCTGAGAAGGACTCTATCATCGCTGACAAAGAAGCTATTATTGCTGAACTTCAAGCAAAAATCAGACTTTTAGAAAAAACTCAGCATTGAAATAATTCAAAAATTCAATAAAAGCAAAAATGAGCATTTCACCATACGTTGGTAAAATGCTCATTTTTTACTAAGAACATTTTTTCAACAACTCTTACCAATAAAGAGTGCTACGTTTATTCTGTGATTTCCAATAGTTTTTTGTTTACCCTATTCATGACCTCCATATAATACTTAGCATCATCCTTAGACATCTCATCGGCATCATATTTTTCAACAGTCTCAGAGAAATCCATATATTTCTGCATGATTTCCGTATAATCTGCCAACAATCCGATGTCTGAAGGATTGGCATTATACTTTTTCATAAACTCAACATACTCATCCATAAATGCTTCGTAGCTATCTAAAAACTCCTTTAACTCAGGATCTACGCCATCATCATTACTCGCTTCTTTTTGCAAATCAACGTGTAATTCGTCTGTTGTAGAATCATAGCCATTCCCTATATACTTCACCGATTTAACAATATCCTTATATACCTGAAGATTATCATTTGTGTTCTCAATAAGGAATACAGTGACAAAACCCAAAAGCGTTTCTTCATCATAATAAACTGTATAATACTTGTTATATTCATCCCCATCAACTTTTGCAGTTTTAGTTTTTAAAGAATCATTGGAAATGTTAACAATACTAACGCCATCAGATTGCAAATCTATTTCTTTTTCAAAACTAGCCAATACTTTTTCTAAGCTAAATTCCAAGTATTCATCAAATGCGCCTCTAACTGTTTCCTTAGTATCTTCTGAAGCTCCAGACTCGTTAAGCAATTTAGTAACAATGACCAACCCCATTCCGTTTTCTTCATCCGAATATACTACAGCACCTTGATTTTCTTCCCCTTTAACGAATGATCCAGGATATTCGAGTGTAAAGCCTGAATACTCGGCTATTTTTGTCTCGTCCGCATCTACTCTATCAAGTTTTACATTAAGTTGCTTTTCTATAAGTCCAACATATTCATCAACACTTTTATTACTAGTATCATCAGAGATTTTTACGAACATCTCATCTTGCCAATCTGTATCCCCAACGCCCATAAAATTCAATGTAGAACTATTATTTCCTGAGATGTCAGCATAAATATCATATCCAAGATTTGTGCTATGAAAAACTATTTTATTGTCAACATATTCCCATGAATCACCAACTTCTACATTAGACCAATCTTTCCAAAAATACTCAGCACTTCCATCAGAAAACAATGTAATACCACTACCATGTAAGCCTATGTAAGTTCCTGCAAAATTCAATTCTTCAAAAACTATACTAGTATCGGCTTTCTGTCCTGAAGTATCACCACCCTTGCCACATCCAACCAAAAGAATTAGCACAATAACAAGAGCAAAACTCTTCTTCATAGTATTCACCCTTTCTATAACGCAATTTCATTATCCAGTATTATTGTATCGGAATATAGTAAAAGCATCATAAAAATTGAATTAAAAAACACAGAAATGTTTTACAAAACACGTTTTTAAAGACTGTTTTTCTTGGATATTTGCAGGAAGTTAAGGCGCAAGCGAATTAGTAATATAGTTTTTCATAAATAGCATAGCCCAAAGGTGTACGTTCGGAAATGCGCTGTTCTCGGACGAGGATGATGATTTTCAAAATGAATAAAAAAGCAAATGCCGATTTCTATGAGCAACGTCGAAATGAGGCATTTGCTTTTTTATGAGTTTTAGAAAATCACACCGCAGACGAAAACAAGTATTTCCGAATGCACACCTTTAGGGCTATTCGTAATGAAGGGCCGTCGCACTAATATGTGCGACGGCCCTTTCTATCTATTACATTTCCTTAGCTTCAACAGCCTCAGTCTTGATAATGAACTTAACGCTGCTATCTACATCTTCATCTGCACCAGCAAATGTTTTGTAGTTGCTGCCTGCTTCCTGAACAGCCTGAACTCTGTCAGTAAAGTCTGTAAGATCTCCGTTGAATGCCTCATAAAGCTTCTTAATACCCTCTTCGTCAAGCTTTACAACACCATCAAGAAGTTCCTGAACACCGTCATCAAGTTCAACTACGCCGCTATTAAGCTCAGATACACCATCATTGAGCTCGCCAGCACCATCATTGAGCTGTCTTGCGCCATCGCTAAGATCATAAGCACCGCTTACAAGAGCATCATTGTTAGATGTAAGCTGCTGTGTTCCGTCATAGAGCTGTGAAGCACCACTGCTAAGATCACCAAGTCCGCTGTCAAGAGCTACTGCTCCGTTGTAGATTGTCTGAATACCACCAGCAAGCTTAGCATTTCCTTCTGCTACAGTAGCAGCACCCTCAGCGAGGATCTGAAGAATTGTCTGACCAGCAATATTTGCAGGTGCATTAAGCTTAGCAAGATCAGATCCAGCAAGGCCAGCATATACAGAATGGATTGCTGAATAAGCACCACCAGCTGCACCGGCAACCTGATAGTAATTCTGAGCATCAGTTAAGTATCCACTGAACTCTGCAGCTGAATAGCCTGGAGCTGCACTTACTGTAACTTTCTTCTCCTCAAGACCTGTTGATGTTAAGTCATCTCCAAGAAGTGAAAGGTCAAGGCTTGTTGTCTCAAATTCCTCATCTTCCTCATCTTCCTCTTCTTCATTATCAAGGTCATCATCATCTAAATCGTCGTCATCTATGTCATTATCAGAAGCGCCATTTCCTGCTCCTGTAGAACCTGAATTTCCAGCAGATCCTGAATTTCCATTACCACTGTTGTCTCCAGTGTTTCCGTTTCCACCTTCATCACCGGTATTACCGTTTCCGCCTTCGTCTCCAGTGTTTCCATTTCCGCCTTCGTCACCAGAACCACCATTATTTCCAGCTCCGCTGTTGTCATCAGTATTACCATTTCCGCCCTCGTCAGATCCGGCACCAGCATTGTCATTAGCTGGGTTAGTAACTGTTCCAGTTTCTACATCAACTGCATTCTCACCACTATCTTCTGATGGAATGGTAGATGCTGTAGTTGTAGTAGTTGTTGGAGGTGCTATAGTTACAGTTCCATCAGATATCTTACTAAGCATATACATAGACTTTAAGCATCCCTGTCTCCATGCATTTGCATATGCAACATTTGAAGGAAGTCCAAGAGATGCAAGGCAAGCACCAAATGTTTCTACATCAACTCCCTCAGGCACAGACAGAGAATAATTAGGGTCTGTGCTGGAAAGCCAAGCAGATATAGCCTTATAGGAAGCATCCTTTTTAGCAAGATCCTGCATCATAGTAGGAAGTGTGCTAAGTCCCTGTGCAAGCTGGCTAACACCTGCGCTTACCTGAGCAGATCCCTCAGCCAACTTATTCGCACCATTCACAAGATCAGCCTCATCCATACCGTTCTTAAGCTGGTCAGCGCCCTCTTTAGCAGCCTTAGCGCCATCAGCAAGAGCCTTTGCACCGTTATCTACCTGTGAAACGCCGTCTGTATATGTAACTACGCCATCATAGAGATCCTGAGTTCCATCATAAAGAGTGCTTGTACCATCAGCCAGCTCCTGAGTTCCGTCGTAGAGCTCGCCTACACCATCTCTAAGCTCTGTAGTACCATCCTTAAGCTCCTTAGTACCATCTACAAGCTCTGTAGAACCGTCATTGAGATCTTCCATATCTTCCTTAACTTCATCAAGCTTCTCAGAATCAGCCACATCTGAAAGGCCGAAATCAGAAAGAACATCTGAGCTTGCCATTGTGATTGTCATTCCAAGCTGGAAGTCTGTTGTATCTGCAGTAACCTCGAAGGAATCAGAAAGCTTAGTCTCAAGCTCACCGGACTCCTCAAGCTCATCAAGCTTCTCCTCATCAAGATCAAGGCTTTCCTTAAGACCAGGAGTTGCAACACCCATAACGATGTAGCTTCCGCCATCAGAAATAACCTTACCATTTGAAATCTCTACATTTGAGAACTTATCAGCATCAAGCATAAGCCCTGAAACCATAGCAAATGGTGTGTAAACCTCGATGTCCTTGCCATCTACATTAACTGTCTGCTTGCAGTTGTTGGTATATTCGAACTTGATTGTTACTCTTCCGCTCTTACCAGCCAGATCTGCAGGAGAAATCTCTTTTCCATCAAGTGTATAAGTAACCTTCATGGATACTGGAAGCTCCTTGTCTGTTGTGCCCTGATAATAGATATCAGAACCACCTGCGTTCCAAGTAACTGTTCCATCCCCGTTATCTGTGAAGGTCTCATTGCCCTTTACATTGACGATATTCTGAAGTTCTGTTGTATCACTAAGCGCTGCAGCAGCGTTGGCATTCTTGAGCCACTCGCTTACGATTACGTCGTTAACAGCACCGTTTGCATCAGCTGTAACATAAACTGTCTCAACCTTGCCAGCCTCTGAATCTCTTGATGAAGAAGCTGCTGCGCTTACAAGGCTCTCCTCCAGCTCTGCTTCCTGAGCTGTCTCCTGTGCTGCCTCTGTGTCCTCTGTCTTAACTGCACCGCAGGCAACTGTCATAACTGCCAGCATTGTAGCCATTATTACTGAAAGTGATCTAAGTAAATTTTTTCTAATCATACCTTTGTCCTCTTTTCTTAATCTATTGTCATAGCTCTTTTTACAGTTAAAAGAACTAGCTCCTTAGGCTGCCTGATGCTTGTGGAAGCCGTGATGTCCGTGATTATCTGTGTTAATGCCCTTCATGCCAAATGTGGTCTTCATGATCAGCTTATCGAAGATCATGTACATGGCAGGAAGTACAAGAAGTACAGTAAACATACTGATGATGGCGCCTCTTGCCATAAGGTTACAAAGTGAACCTATCATATCGATACTTGAGATAAGGCCAACACCGAAGGTTGCAGCGAAGAATGAAAGGGCGCTGACAACTACTGACTTCATGCTTGTAGAAAGAGCTATGAGTGTAGCTTCCTTCTTGTCATGGCCTGCGTTACGCTCTGTCAGGTATCTTGTGGTCATAAGGATCGCATAGTCTACTGTTGCACCAAGCTGGATAGTTCCGATTACTACTGATGAAATGAAAGGAATTGTTGTATGTGTGTAGTAAGGAAGACCCATGTTAATGAATATCGCAAACTCAATAACTGCCACAAGAATGAATGGCAATGATACTGACTTAAGTACAAATGCGATGATCAAAAATACCAGACCGATTGAAACTACGTTAACAACCTGGAAATCATGGTTAGTAATTGTGATAAGGTCCTTAGTACATGGTGCCTCACCTACAACCATCGCCTTAGGATCATAGCTCTTTACAACGCTGTCTACCTGCGCAATCTGGTTGTTGATCTCATCAGAAGCGATCTTATAATCTGTTGTCAAAAGAACCATCTTCCACTCGTCACTTTCAAGCTTGGAGGAAAGATCCGCTGGAACAAAGCTCCTTGGAACAGCTGGTCCTAAGATTGAATCTGTACAAAGAACTGAAAGGATTCCGTCTGTATCCTCAAGCTCGTGAATCATCATATTCATTGAAGCACTGCTTAAATTCTTATCAACAAGAAGCATGTAGGCTGAGTTCATATCGAACTTCTCATCAACTTCCTTTGCTCCCTGAACACTTTCAAGCTTATCTGGCAGAGTCTGTGTCAGATCGTAGTAAACGCTTGTGTGGTTGTTGCCGTAGATAGCTGGGAATAAAAGAGCTAAGAACAGCACGAAGAATACAACATAGCGCTTAGCAACAAACTTAGGAATCTTGTTAAACTCTGGCATCAGAGGTTTGTGCTTAGTCTTCTCTATAAGATTGTCAAATACAAGGATCATACTTGGAAGGATTGTTACGCACCCGATAACACCGAATACAACACCCTTAGCCATTACAACGCCAAGATCAAGACCCAGTGTGAAGCTCATGAAACAAAGAGCTATGAAACCAGCAACTGTAGTGATTGAACTTCCGATAACTGACTGGAATGTAGCTGTGATGGCGTTGGCCATAGCTGAATTCTTGTCAGGGTTCTTCTCCAGCTCTTCCTGGTAGCTGTGCCACAGGAAAATTGAGTAGTCCAGTGTAACACCAAGCTGAAGAACTGCACTAAGTGACTGGGTGATAAAAGAAATCTCTCCCTTAAATACGTTGGTTCCCATGTTGTAAACAATTGCCATTCCTATACTAAGAAGGAAGAACAATGGGATAAGGTAAGAGTCCATTGTAAGTGAAAGAACTATTACTGCAAGGAGAACTGCGATTCCAACATAGATTGGTGTCTCTGCCATTGCCATGTTCTTGGTATCTGTAACGATGGCGCTCATACCACTCATGAAACACTGCTTGTCAGAAATCTTTCTGATCTCTTCAATTGCATCCATGGTGCCATCTGCTGATGTACCGTCATCAAATACGATGAACATCATTGTGGCGTCGCCGCTGTTAAAGGCGTCATACACTTTACTTGGGATCATCTCCATTGGAATTGAGAGATCCATGATTGAGTCGTACCAGATTACATCTGCAACGTGGTCGACCTGTTCTATATTGGCTTTGAGATTAGCAACATCCTTCTCCTCCATGCCCTCAGCCACATATAACACAAAAGAGCCTGTGCCGAACTGATCAAGAAGAATGTCCTGACCCTGCATGGTCTCAATATCCTTAGGTAAATAAGTAAGGATATCGTAGTTAACTCTTGTGTTAAAGTAACCGATTGCTGCTGGAACAAGAAGTGCCACTGCTACGATTAAGATAACATACCTTAGCTTTACAATTATTTGTGAAAGCTTATTCATAACCTGCCTCCTCTGATAACTTTTCAAAAAATTATCGTCTTTTTTAGATTATAAAAAATGACCACTAGTCATTTTCTATAATTTGGTATATCATAAAAATGACCGTTGGTCAATTTCTTTTTAAAAATTATTTCAAAAAAGATTATCATGATTGAAATCTTTTTATAGAAGCCCATATTTAGGGCATTTTCGGACACAGCCTACTTATGTTAAAATGGTTATGATAAATGAGGAGAAGCTATGGGAAAAGAAAAAGTAGATGCTAATAAAAAGCAGAAATTTGAAAATCTCTTAAACACTTCCTTTGAACTGTTTACGTCGCAGGGACTTCAAAAGACATCAATTTCAGACATCGTTAAAAGTGCTGGAGTTGCCAAGGGAACGTTTTATCTATACTTTAAAGATAAATATGATATTAGAAACAGGCTTATCGCCCACAAATCAAGTCTTCTATTTATGGAAGCCTACACCGCACTAAGGAAAGCCAGAATCAAAGATTTTGACGACAGACTTATCTTCATAATGGATTATGTTCTTGATGAACTTGCAGCCAACAAGGGGCTTCTTGCTTTCATATACAAAGACCTCTCCTGGGCAGTATTCAAAAAAGCTCTCACTACACCGGCTCACAACGACGATGTAGACTTTGGTGAAGTGTACCGCAAGATGATAGATGAATCCGGTAAAACCTTTAAGGATCCTGAAGTCATGCTCTTTCTGATAATAGAGCTTGTTGGATCAACCGGTTACAGTTCAATTATGTACAATGATCCTGTATCCCTGGAGGATTTAAAGCCCCACCTTGAAGTAAACGTAAGAAATATCATTAAGCAATACACAGTAGAAGAAAAAGAAGAAAAAGAAGAAAAAAAAGAAAAGCCTAAAAAATAAATAGAAAGGCCCCGGCAGGATATGATTCCTACCGGAGCCTATTTATTTTGAGAAGTATGGCATCAGATCTTCATTGCAATATCCCAAGCGCCCCAAATGGCTGACTTAACATTGCCAACCTTCTTACAATCGCCAAGGAGATATACATTCTTGGAAGCCTTTAATAGAGGCGTTGCATGATATCCAACGGACATGATAACGCCATCTGCCTTAAGCTCCTTAACTGTACCACTCTTAGTGTAGATAGTTACACTATCCTCTCCGATCTTATCAACACTGGCCTTCAGATATACAGGCACCTTGTTGGTCTTGAAGCAGTCGCGAAGATAGCTTGTGTTAGCAAGACACATATTCTTAACTGCGATAAGATCATCCTTCATCTCCACGATCTGTGGATGTTTACCCTTGCGGAAAAGATCCAGCGCAATCTCACAACCTGTAAGACCACCGCCAATGATAACTACATTATCGCCAGGATCTTTTTTGCCAAGAAGATAATCTGTAGCATCCATAGCCCTGTCAGCCCCAGGAATCGGAATGTGATTAGCCTCTGCACCAGTAGCTACGATGTAGGCATCAGCCTCTGGAAGATTATCCTCCTTGATCTCAGTATTCATGTGAACTTCAATTCCAAGCTTCTGAAGCTGGCGTTTCTGCCACTCGATAAGCTCCTTATCTTTTTCCTTGAACTCAGGAGCTGCTGCCGCAATGAACACACCGCCCAGCTCATCTGTCTTTTCATAAAGCACCGGCTCATGGCCGCGAAGAGCAAGGATTCTTGCAGCTTCCATTCCTCCGATACCGCCACCGATAATAGCAACCTTCTTAGGCTTATCTGTAGGAATAACTCTATACTTACCGCTTTGCATACTGCGTGGATTAACAGCACAGCGGCACATTCCAGCGGACTCAGAAAGATCCTGGTCATTGGCGCTGTTGCCGTGCTTAGTTAAGTTAAAGCATGCGGTATGGCAGCAGATACAAGGACGGATATCCCTCTCCTTATTCTTTTCAATCTTGGTAACCCATCTTGGATCAGCCAGGAACTGTCTTCCAACAGCCATGGCATCTATGCCGCCCTCACGAATGGCCTTAGCTCCCACTGAAGGCTCCATCTTACCTGCGCAGACCACAGGAATATCCACAAACTTCTTGATATGCTCCACATCCTTAAGGTTACAGTTCTGTGGCATATACTGTGGTGGATGAGCCCAGTACCAGGCATCATAGGTACCATTGTCGCAGTTAAGCATATCGTAACCTGCGTCCTGAAGGTACTTGGCAGCCTTCTCAGACTCCTCCATATCACGTCCAATCTCCTCAAAGTCCTCACCAGGCATAGCACCATACTGAAACTCCTTGGTCATGGAACGAACTGAGTAACGAAGGGAAACAGGGAAGTCCTCTCCGCACTTAGCCTTGATTTCTTTTACAATCTCAACAGCAAAGCGGTATCTGTTCTCAAAGGATCCGCCATATTCATCAGTACGATGGTTGGTGTACTTAAGAGTAAACTGATCAAGAAGATATCCCTCGTGAACAGCGTGAACCTCAACACCGTCGACCCCAGCCTCCTTGCAAAGGCGTGCAGTCTCGCCAAAGGCATAGACAATATCATCAATCTCCTTCTTGGTAAGAGGCCTTGTCATGATATCGTCAGCCCATCTGTTAGGCAGAACTGAAGGGGCTGCTGTCAGATACTCAGGGTCAATATAGAACTTGGAAGCCTTTCCCAGAGTCTTGTTTCTGATAAGCATAGCCAGTGGCTCTGTCAGGGCAAAAGACCTACCAAAGCCTGCAGTCATCTGCACAAACATCTTAGCTCCTGTGTCGTGGAGCTGATCCATAAACACCTTAAGTTCTTTGAATTTCTTTTTATTCTGATAAAGCCACTTGCCGCCCAGCATATCCTTAACCGGCGCAATACCTGGGATTACCAGGCCGCAGTCATTCTGCGCGATCTTAAGAAGGAGCCTTGCTGCCTCCTTATCAAAATGGCTTCCCCCCGGCTCCATCCAACCAAAAATACAGGTTCCTCCCATGGGTGCTAAGACAATCCTGTTCTTGATCTCAAGATTTCCTATCTTCCATGGGGTAAAAAGAGCTTCATATTCCTGCTTCATTTTTTCCCTCCGTTTTCCTCTTACCAAGATGTAATTCCTTCATACCTTCTACTTCGTCGCAGAGCTTCTTCATGCTGCAGTGTCCGCAATCGGTAGGCATTCCGTCCAGGATATGGGTCAGGGTCCTGGTGATAGAGTCCACCTTGTCCGCATTCTCCATAAGCTTTTCCACCAGCTCTTTTTCCGTAATGAATATCACACGGACATGTCTAACTTCTGGAAGAGCCTTGTATTTCCTGATGTACAGACCTCCTACCTTGGCAAAAGAAATCCCTGCTTTCAGTGCCTTCCTTGAAATCCGGACCTGTTCCTGATTGGACTTGGCTGATACTCTAACCATGTAGCCTGCAGGAAATACGTGGTATCTTACAAACTCAAGATTGCGTATGGTCTGGAAGGCCTTCTCCTGGTCCTTGTCCTCCTCAAGATCCTCAGTCTCCAATATCACGATCCTTGCAAAGGCCGTAGCCCCCGACAAAGAAGCAATATCTTTTCCATAAACCAGCACCTCATCCCCGGTCACCTCCCCCGAGGTGGTGACACAGGTGTAGTTCACGGAAGGCAGGCCAGATCCGCCTATTTCAAGGGCAGCATCCCTTAGCATTATAAATTCACTGTTTCCCACATCCTTCCAGGAGCCGGTCTCAGACAGTTCGTAGCTCTTACAGCTACTCTCCGCCAGAACCTCCCTGGTGTGGGCGATCACGTTGTCATATAGTTTCATCTAGCAAGTTACCCCGGTCAGAATCTGATGTCTGCTTTCTTTTTGTCAAAAATCTTGTTGACTATGGTGTAAAGCCAGCCCATCAGCTTCTGGTCCAGATTCCAGAAATATATAACAAACAAAATCCCAGTGATGATCGTCAACACTTTAATGATCGTACCTATTACTTTAAGTACTTTACCCATATAGCTTTTTCCTTTCCTTATCTGGCAAGGCCTTTCTGTCTCGCATATTCTGCTGCTCCCAGGGCACCCATAAGCTGAGGGTCAATTGAGAGCTCAACTACCTTAAGCTTAAGAACCTGCTCGATAGCAGCCTTAAGACCATCATTCTTAGCACATCCGCCGGTAAGAGTGATGGAATCTGTAGCGCCAGCCTTCTTACTCATAACAAAGCATCTCTTGGCAACAGCCATTTCGATACCTGCTGCAATCTCGTCCATAGGCTTTCCTTCACCAACAAGAGTGATAACCTCAGACTCAGCAAATACGGTACACTGAGCAGTGATAGGAATAACGTTCTTAGCCTTAAGAGACAGCTTGGAGAAATCCTCTAAAGACATCTCAAAGCTTCGTGCCATAGCCTCAAAGAAACGTCCTGTTCCGGCAGCGCACTTATCATTCATAGCAAAGTTCTTAACTGTTCCATCTGTATCGATGGCAATACCCTTAACGTCCTGTCCACCGATATCGATGATAGCCTTTACGCTTGGATTAGTTACGTGAACACCCATGGCGTGGCAGGAAATCTCGGATATGTTCTCATCTGCAAAAGGCACCTTGTTACGTCCGTAACCTGTACCAATGAGATATGTAAGGTCCTTGGAGCTGTTTAATCCCTCGACCTGTCCAATAACCTCTTTCATTGCCATCTCTGCTGATTCCTGAGCAATGATCTTACTCTTTAAGGTGGTGTTAGCCACCATCTTGCCATTTTCGTCGATAATAACCGCTTTTGTGTAGGTAGATCCTACATCACATCCGCCAAAATATTTCATATTGTCCCCCTTCATATAGTCTGAATGTTTTATGTTGCTGTTGTTTGTAATTAGTGGTGATAATACGAATTGCTCCGCTTCGCTCTCGCCATGCTACAGCCATTTGTAAATCACCAGGTGGTGTCATCCTCAAAGTCTTCCAGTGATGGATCCACTGGCTCAGCCTTCATTACTGTTCTCATGAACTCGTTAACCGTCGCCCTCATATCTTTTCTGGAAACCGTTCTAGGATCCATAAGATCGTGGCTTACCCACAGGAGCTTGATTCCCCTCTCACGAGCCTGATCTTCAAAAAGACCTTGTACAGTAGCCATATTCTTACAGGAAACATGCTGGTACATAAGAACGAAATCCACGTTCCACAGTTCACACTGTCTCCAGAGCTCGGTTACAACGTGATCATATCCGCCATTGGTATGTCTTCTCATAACCATTCGCTCATAGAGTCTTGCCAGATCCTTAAAGGCCTCGTCTTTGTTCTCTGTTTCCAGCGGCTTGGTGAAGTTCAGTGACTCCATCTCAACCAGGATATCTACTCCCCAACAGTTCGCCATCCAGTTGGAGAAGTTAGCATAGTAGTGAGCTGGAATTGACCAAACCAAAGCTCTGTACTTCATCTTGCCACGCCAAGGCTCATCCTTTTGCTCATAGGCCTTCATCATGATCTTATCCACCTTCTTGAAGGTAGAAATGATTCTAGGATCAAGGCCGCCGTCCATTTCGTAGTTCCACTTTCTAAAGAGCTCGTAACAAGGACCGATAAGCTGTGGATTAGGAGTCTGGTTGATCTCCCACTTATTAAGCTCGTACTTGGTTTCCATGTTAAAGCGCTTCATTGCTGCGAAATACGCATCCCAGTTCCACTTTGCACCGGTGTTTTCCTCGATGAACTTAATGCAGCCCTGGATATCTTTTACCGCCGCATCCATGATGGATTCGTCCTCATATCTAACTGGGAAAGCCAGGTGATATGTAGGAAGATCCTTGAACCTACGTCCAGTGTAGGATGACGCCATTACTGAACCATCACAAGGCATTGAGCTTGAAATAAAGCATGCTCCCATGTGAGGAAGGGCGTCCACAACTGCTGCTCCGCACTCAGAGGATGGAACAGGACAGGTATCCGATGGAAGTCCGTAGGACTCAACAGCATCGATATACGGCATGCAGGCCAGCTGATCAATCTCTGATAAAAGAAATACCGGCATCAGCTGATAAGGTATTCCAATCAGGTCAGGGAAGCCTGCCATGATCTGGGACATTGTCATTTCATCAAAAAGAACTATCTTCTTAGAGAGCTCTTTACTATTACCAACCTTTTCATCTGCCTTCATAAGGAGCACCAGGTTCTCTGCAACATATCTGAATATTGCGTAGATCAGTTCGTGGTGCATCTTAAGGGCTCTTCCGCGAAGTCCCAGTGTGTTCTTATCCATGAAGGAGTGACAGCAGAAGTATGAGATCATCCATCTGTAGTGCACAGCGCCCATCATGGCTGGAACCAGGTCCTTGGAGAAGGTTGCAAGGAGCATTCCCCACATCCTCATCCACTCGTAGAAGTCAACGCCTGTGTCCTTTACGCCTCGCCACTCACGGCGGACTGTAGCCATCTTGCCTGATGCGTATAGCTTACCAAGCTGTTTCTCGCCGTTAAGCACAAGATCTTTTACCTCGTCTGGAGACATCTGCTTAAGGAGATTAAGCTCATGGTTCAGACGCTTCTTGATGCCCTTTGCGTCCTTACCCATGGACTTTGCCACCTCTTTAAAGTCCGTCTCCTTGATGATATCGCCTACGATTCCGGCGATTTCCTTCATATTCTCAGCCTGGGCCTTCCAATCTATATTGTCTTTTAATCTAAAATTCTTGGGATCAATGTATTTCATCACATTACCTCCCTTAGCTTTCTGATCTTCTTGATCTCCAGCGCCTCAACAAAGGCCTGGAATCTGGTCCTTAGCTGTCCGGAATTGTGAACGTTGTAGGACCTGTCGATGGAAAGTGTAGGCCAGCCATACTCTTCAGTCATGATATGGCTTGCAAGAGGTCTTTCAAAGGCCCAGAAATCGCAGTACTTGATCTGCTCGTAGATAACGCCGTCAGCCTTAAACTCTTTTGCCAGCTTATCCACTGTATCCTTTCTCTGCTGAACCTTCTCCTCCGCCATGTATCTTGGGCACTCGCTTGTCAGCATGTAATGCCTTGCGATCTGCCTTACTACATCTTCATCGTCATTAAGAACGATCTCTTCTCTTCCAGGGAATGAGCCATAGCAGTATCTGTCAGCCACCACCATTGCTCCAGACTCCTCAAGAAGTCTTGTAAAGTTAAGATCATCAACTTCAGATCCAACTACCACTACCCTTGCTCTAAACCAAGGCTTTTCGTCCGGTTTCCTGGTCTTAAGCTCTTCTAAGGTCTCGCGAAGCATCGGAAGAATCTTACTTGTAGGACTGCAATAGCTTACAAGACAGATAACATGGAACTCGTAGCCTGTTATCCTTGGATTCTCTTCCTTTCTGAATTCTCCGATCTCAGTAATTATACGGCACATCTCGTTATGCTCTTTTACCGCTTTCCTGATGGCATCGTCGGATACGTCAGTACCCAGCTTTTCATGCATAACATCAAGAAGTCGAAGGCGCATCTGTGTAGCAACCTGATCGAAGTTATACTCTTCAACCTTGTATGGAACATCCGTATGTGTCACGAAAAAATGGGGTTTTTCGTTACACTTAAGGATTTCCAGATGCTCATAGCACCTGTTCATGGCAGAGCAGGCATCAACGCCGGCAATACCGTCAAGAAAGCCGTAGCCTCCTTCTATGCCATTCTCCAGTAGAGATCTGGCAAATTCGCAGGTGTAGTTGGACATATAATATGTGGAAATATCGATGGAACCTACCCTTGGGGCTCTCATTCTCACTGAGAAGCAGTTATCCACGTTCAAAAGAACTTCCGGCATGTGGTAACAGGTGTAGCCAATCGCATACTTGCCCTCTTCCTGCGCATCTTTTACCAATGAATTCTGTGCATCTTCCAGCATCTTTTCAAAGGTAATCATGTACTTTAAGTCCTGCAAGTCTTCCTCCCTTCTGCTGCCTTATATCAGCCCAAGGCCCCGCAAGGCCTGTCTTGCTCCATTTAAAACAATGGCACTGTCATCGAGTTCAAATACGCTCCTGCCCTCGATGTCGTTCTCGGTCATGGCATCATCCTGTGGAATTACCGCCACCACAGGCACTCCTCCAATCTCTTTTTCTTTTACCTTATCTGGAAGTGGCGCTCTGTTCACCACAAGACCGATCTTGTCATACATAACAAGCTCATCTGCCACGTTCTTGATGGTCTCGATAATCTGAAGTCCCTTGCGGCTTTGATCAGAAACGCAGACAAGGTGTGTGACCTTTTCAAGAACTCTTCTGTTAATCTGCTCGATGCCAGCCTCTCCGTCAATGACCACGTAGTCGAAGTCATCCACCAGCATCTCAATAACTTTTCTAAGATATGTGTTGATAGCACAATAACAGCCTGCCGCTTCCGGGCGACCAATGGCCAGAAAGGCAAAACCGTCTTTTTCAATCATGGAATCATAAAGCTGGAATTTAGCTTCCGCCAGAATATCCTGAGCCTCCTTAAGCTTGTCTGCCACGTCCTCAGTCATCTTTTTCCTGATTTCATCAAGTGTGTGCTCTGGCTTAACGCCAAGGGCAACAGACAATCCCACAGCAGGATCAGCATCTATAGCTAGAATTTTAGAATCCGGATAGTTTTCTGTAAGAATGCGCACGATAGACGCAGAAAGAGAAGTCTTGCCAACTCCTCCCTTTCCAGTGAGCGCAACGATCTTAGTATGGTTTCCCATTACTATCTCCCCCAAAAACGTAATAAGAATATGTTGCCAATTAAAATGAATCCCCATAGATATTGTAATTCATTTTCTTTATTAATCCTATACTTAATTACAAAAATATTCCCACAAAAATTCGAAACTTCCTCTTTAGTTTCCAAAAAAATATGCTATCATTAATTATGTGTACGGAATAGGGTCCGTACTGCGTTTTTTTCTTATGGCGAATGATCGATACTGGGGAATCACCGGACATTTTGGTATCGACAAGTTTATGATGGGGGTAAATTTCATATGAAAGATCTCGTGCACATCTTTGAGCTCGAAGACCTTTTGCAGGAAGCCAACAATGAGCTCATCCGTCAGGCGAAAGCGGATGGCAAGCGCGTTCTGGGCTATACCTGCTATTTCATGCCGGAAGTTTTATTAGACCTTCCTGGTTGCGTTTCGGCACGTCTCCGCGCTCCTCGTAGTTCTTCTCCAGAAATGGCAACATATTACATGACTAACCGCACCTGCATGTACGGCAGATGTTTGTTAGAGCGCGCTCTCGAGGGAGGCTACAATTTCCTTGATGCTCAGATGGCAACTGAGACCTGTACGGTCACCTGCCGCTTCCAGGAGCATCTTCAGCTTATGGACATCATTAAGAACCCTGATTTCTTCTGCGAGTTCACCGATGTTCCATTCAAAAAGAACGATAATTCCATTGAACACTACGAAACTCAATTACGTCACCATGTTCTCGATAAATTAAAGGAACACTTTGACATCGACACCAGTGATGAAGCTCTTTTACAGGCAATCAAAGAGCACAACGAAATCTGCCGCCTCATTACTGAGATTGGCAGCTACCGTAAGCTTGACGAGCCCACCATTACTGGAACTGAGTTCTCTATAATAATGCTTTCAACTTTAGTTTGTCCTAAATACCTGATAATAGATAAGCTCCGCGACATCGCTGAGCAGCTTAAGACCCGTAAGCCTGATGAGAAAAAGACCTACAGATGTAAGGTAGTTCTTGCAGGCTCCGAGGAGGATGATCCTAACTTCGTTAAGCTCATCGAGGAATGCGGCGCTTTGGTTGTGGCTGACAGGCACTGCTACGGCTCTCTTCCAGGTCGTGAAGAGATCGTGGTAAAAGAGGGAGAAACTCCTCTCCACGCAATTGCCCGCCACTACTTAGAAACCAGCAACTGCCCACGTTTCATGGAACAGCACGTTATGCGTGAACGCAAGGACAGGCTTGCGGCCATTGCCAAGGAATACAAGGCAGACGGAATCGTCATTTCCCAGATGAAGTTCTGTGAGTATTGGAGCTATGAGCGTACCATCGATACTCTGGTACTTCCTAAGGACTACGGCATTCCGGTTTGCTCCATCGAAAAGGAATACGTCAACAACGCCGTTGGTCAGCTAAGAACCAGATTCCAGGCCTTTGTTGAAAGTATCGAGCTTAAGAATATTCAAAGTGGTAAGACAGGTGTAAATGATTCTTCCACTAGGAAGGAGGCGACAGCGTGAAGCTATTTGAATTCAAAAAGAAATATCATGAGCTTTTCGTTGTGGAGAAGCGTCCGGAAGATAAGGAAAAGCCCCGTGATGTAAAGAAGGCATTTAATGATTTCTGGAATGGTAAGCCCCATGAAGAGAGACGCCTTGGCGATCTCTATGTTGGCGATACCGGATTATACAAGCATCGTGAGTGGCGTGGCTTTATGGATACCATGTACTACTTCAACATGGTATGGCTTTACAACTACGCTCACATGGTAACAGATATCGTGAAGTACGGCGACGGCCCTCAGAGTCTTGTGGACTTTGCAAAGGGTGTATGGCGCTATCGCTGGATGGGTCAGACCTATCTCTCTGTTATGCACTGGTTCGACAGAGGAATGGAAGGTATGAGAGGCGAAGCACTACGAGCTTCAGCATGGCACTATCGCGGTATGGTAAGTGAGACTATCCGCCAGTTCCAGCGTATGTTCATCGCTGATAAGAAGCTCCACGGTGGCAAGGAAAACAAGTATTGGAAACAGCATATTGCCCACAACGAGACAGTAGGAGGTAGTTTCTTTTACCCATTCCGTCAGGACCTTATTGATGTGCCCCTTGAGATGATCACCTACTTCGTTTCAGTGCACGTTAATAACCACACTGTTCTTAAATATATCGACGCAGCCCAGTCCATCGGACTTCCATCAGATCCATGTCCAATGTGTCAGGCCGAGTATGGACTCTTCGTCGAAGACGATTATCCAGACTACGCACCTACAATGATTACCAGTAACGAAGCCTGTGACGGCTCAGTTGCCACCAGCGTGCTTCAGGACTGGTTCTTAAATCGCCCATTATATGCTCTTCCACAGCCTATGCGCTATGACGATCCTCTTGTTCAGAAGCATGCGCAAAAAGAGATCGAGGGCTGCTGGAAATTCATCGAAGAGCAGTATGGTGTTAAGTTTGACTGGGATACCTACGTTAAATATGCTGAGTCCTTTAACAAGCTCACCGAGTTTGAGTGGGAGAAATGGGACGTGGCAGCTAATACCGAGAACTATCCTATCAATGGTGTTGCTCAAGCTCTTTATCGTATCTACTACTCTCAGGCCGGCGACAGACCTATCTGGCACGAATGTGATGAGCATGTTCGCAAGATCATGAACAAGACTGTTAAGAAGAACATCATCACCTTCCCTAAGACAAGGCACCGTGCCATCGCCTGGAGCTGTGCACCATTGTACTACTCCAACTGGTGTACTTGGGCTTATAACTGCTGGGGTATCAACTGTGTCATCAACATGGATTCTCTTATGTTTGACCAGTACCTTAGAACAGATACTTACGAGCACGCTCTTGAAGACCTTAACTGGATGAATGAGAAAGCTCCTATGAGAGCCATGGCCGTTGGTGGTCACGAGCACATCCTGTCACTGTTTGATTACATGGAACGCTTCAACTGCGATATGGTCATCATGTACGACCAGCTTCAGTGTAAGGGAATGCAGGGAATCCACGGCGTATTCGAGGATGAGTTCAGAAAGCGCGACATTCATGCTATCTGGGTTCCACACGCTCTTCCAGATAAGCGTACTGTATCAAGAAAAGAGATCCGCAAGATCATCAGTGACTACATGACAACAGTAATGCACGAGGAGCCATTGGATCCAACACTTGTGGAATTTGATGACGATAATAGCTGGTGAGCAGAGCACTTAACGAGCTGTGACTACTTGGCGAGGTTCTTACGAGCCTAGTAGGAACGTGTTCTGGCGAGCAAAGCGAGAGCAGAACTACATTATGCGAGCTTAGTGCGAGCCATGGGTGAACACTTGACGAGGTATTTTCGAGTCTAGTGAGAATCCCATTAGCCATAAATATTATGACAATAATGAGGAAATAGATATGAAATCAATAGGCAAGTTTATATTCAAGTTAATGAAGATCGGCGCCGTGATCTACGGCATCCTATTCGCCGTATTCTACTTCGACCTGGACGGCAAGTTCCTGTACTACATCTGGGAGCCCATGATGGTCAAGCATTATGACAACATGAAGCGCCCTGACAACACAGGCATGCCATACGGTCTCAAAGATAAGGTAGCTCCAGCGGAGTACACTGAAATTCTATAATGTAACTAAATCCGGACGTGAACATATAATACTAAACGCAAAGGAGAACACACTATGGTACACACAGCAGACAAAACTCACGCACTACTTCATCACATGTATGAACACAACGAGAGCCACACAGAAGAGCTTGTAGAAATTAGAGATGCTCTTATTAAAGAAGGCGAAGAACTGGTAGCTGAGAAGGTTACAGAGGCAATCAACCTGTATGATAAGGGCAATGCAATACTGGCTGGCGCTCTCTCACTTCTTGGAGATCATGAAGAGTGACAATCACAAACAAGCAAATTATATGAACATGAATTAGTTATCATATAATTGCTAGATTATAGTGATAAACTAATGAATAATCGAGGTTTATGAAATGTGTCTATCTACAGTAGTAAAAGAATCTAATCCAGATGAAGTCCTGATGGAATATGTCAGCAACCTGCGAGTTGACGGCGATACCATCATCTTGACTGACCTTATGGGCGAGCAGAAGGTCATACGCGGAACCCTGGCCTTTGCGGACCTTACCGGCGGCAAGATCAGGATCAATTGCGTGGATTAAGTAATTTCAACAATACAAATTCAAAGATATGTTATAAAACAAAAAGTCCTATGAGCTTTGCAATTATGTTTGCATAAGCCATAGGACTTTAGTTTTTGTTTAGATCTATTATTTACGGCTTTTCCTGCGTTTTTGTAAATAAAGATGTCCAAATAAAAAACGCGCTACGTCTGGATTTTCATTTTTGCTAATCAAGCAGTAAGAAATGACCTATATTTGCTTGTGGACTCATTTTTTCTTGCCAGTTTTACTGCTTAAATCTTGTTTCTGTAGATTCAGCCGTAGGATTAATCCAGAATCCATCCACAATCTCCGATTCCCTACTGCTTTTTTCTATAGAACTCAAATAAAGACGTAAGCAAAAAAAAATCAGGCATCTTTTTTGGAGAAATTGGAAATAAAGCCGTAAATCCACCACAAGCTCCAGCTAGAATCCGCAAGTATGACCATTTACGAAGTCGCTCAAGAAACCATCTCTTCCTCATCATCAGAAAGTGAGCTGGTCTGGTGTACAGTAACTGTCTTGTCATAGCAGGAGAATACGAAATCAATGTGCTTCTTATCAGGCTTCTTGGTGAAGAGTGAAACCACTGGAACAATAACAAGTCCTGCCACCATGCAGAATGCACCAGCATTGATAGGAGACTGAAGCATAGGTGGGAAGCTTGGACGAATGAACATGTTAAGAAGCATCACTACAGTAGAGAATACGAAGTTAGCCCACACTGCAGCCTTTGTTGTACCCTTCCAGTAAAGACCATAGAGGAATGGCGCCAGGAATGCACCAGCAAGAGCTCCCCAGGATACTCCCATGAGCTGAGCGATGAAGGTCACATTCTGCTTGTACTGAACAATTGCGATAACAACAGATATAGCAACAAATACAACGATAAGAAGTCTCATGATAATGAGCTGTTTCTTTTCATTTAGATTTTTTACCACATGGTCTTTTAACAGATCCAAAGTCAGTGTGGATGAGCTTGTAAGTACCAATGAGGACAGTGTTGACATTGATGCAGAAAGAACTAAGATAACAACCACTGCGATAAGAATACTTGGAAGACCTGCAAGCATTGTAGGAATAATGCTGTCATAACCACCAGCTGCAAGATCTACCTTATCGGAAAAGAGCCTTCCAAATCCGCCAAGGAAGTAACATCCGCCAGCTACTATAAATGCAAACACTGTAGAAACCACTGTTCCCTTTGAGATTGCCTTCTCTGAATGAATAGCGTAGAACTTCTGCACCATCTGAGGAAGTCCCCAGGTTCCAAGGGATGTCAGAATAACAACAGCAAGAAGATTGATTGGATCAGGACCAAAGAAGGAAGCAAATATTCCTGGAGCTGTTGAAACGCTCTCATCGCTTATTCTAGCAAGGCCCTCAAGGGATGCCATGAATCCGCCCTGACTATTAAGAACTGACACGATAACTGCAATGATTCCAAAGATCATGATGATTCCCTGGATAAAGTCGTTGATAGCTGTGGCCATGTAACCACCGGCAATAACGTAGATTCCGGTAAGTACAGCCATTGCAATAACACAAACTGAGTAATCAATATCAAAGGCCATTCCAAAGAGACGTGAAAGACCGTTGTATAAAGATGCTGTATAAGGAATCAGGAAAATAAAAGTGATGATGGCAGCGGCGATTTTAAGAGAATTGCCACCAAATCTTGCAGAGAAAAACTGAGGCATTGTAGCAGAATCAAGATGCTGAGTCATGATCCTGGTGCGACGTCCAAGAACTCTCCATGCCATAAGTGAGCCGATAAGGGCATTTCCAATACCTACCCAGGTGGCTGCAATTCCATATTTCCAACCAAACTGTCCGGCGTAGCCTACAAAGATAACTGCAGAAAAGTAAGATGTTCCATAAGCAAAGGCTGTAACCCATGGACCAACTGATCTTCCCCCTAAAACAAATCCATTGATGTCAGTGGAATTCTTTCTACAGGTAAAGCCGATATAGAGCATCACTGCAAAGAATGCCACGAGCATTGCAATTTTGATAATCATAACTCTCCCTCCAAACATAGCTTTTTTCTCGTAATTCCAATTATACTATGGGGATATTGGGGGAATCTATGAGGCAAAATCAATAAACTTTAGCGGTTTAAATTGGTAAAACTGCACACTGATAAAAAGCGCCCGGCACAGGCCAGGCGCTTCCTTATGTTGCGTGGAGGTTTCCTCCGACATTAACGATTATTTCATTTACCACCAAGTATTCTATTGCAATCCGTATCTACATCTTGCAATTCAACACATCATTAGTTCAGATGCCAAATATCTCTGTTATACTCAGCAATTGTTCTATCTGATGAGAAGTAGCCAGCCTTAGCGATGTTTGTAAGCATCATCTTCTTCCACTTATCTCTCTTCTCATAATCAGCGAAGATCTCATCCTTCTTAGCGATGTAGCTCTCAAGGTCGATAAGAGTCATGAACCAGTCCTTATTAAGGAGCTCATTATAGAGTCTCTCAAGGTTCTCTTTGTGACCAACCTTAAGGCACTGCTTACTTACGATGAAGTCTACAGCTTCCTTAACTACCTTACTCTTCTTGTAGTAATCCTTAGATACATAATCAGCCTTCTTGTAGTGCTTAATTACCTCGTCAGCGCTGATACCAAAGATGTAGATGTTGTCATCGCCAACAAGCTCGTGGATCTCTACGTTAGCACCGTCGTCTGTACCTAGAGTTACAGCACCGTTAAGCATGAACTTCATGTTACTTGTTCCAGAAGCCTCCTTAGATGCAAGAGAGATCTGCTCTGATACATCACAAGCTGGGATAAGCTTCTCAGCATAAGTTACATTGTAGTTCTCTACCATAACAACCTTCATGTACTTGTTAACATCAGGATCGTTGTTGATGATCTCCTGAAGAACAAGAAGAAGATGGATGATATCCTTAGCAATTACATAAGCAGGAGCAGCCTTAGCACCAAAGATGAATGTAAGAGGTCTTGTAGGCTTCTTGCCACCCTTGATCTCAAGGTACTTGTGGATGATGTAAAGAGCATTCATCTGCTGTCTCTTGTACTCGTGAAGTCTCTTAACCTGAATATCAAAGATTGAATCAGGATCAACCTCTACGCCCTCATGCTCCTTAAGGTAAGCTGCAAGCTCTTTTTTCTTGCCCATCTTGATAGCCTCAAGCTGGTTGAGTGCCTCCTCATCATTGATGTGATCAAGGAGCTTCTCAAGCTTCATAGCATCCTTCTTGAAGCCATCGCCGATTGTCTGTGAAAGGAAATCAGCAAGAGGATGGTTACAGGAAAGAAGCCATCTACGGAATGTGATACCGTTTGTCTTGTTGTTAAACTTCTCAGGATAGATCTTGTAGAAGTCGTTAAGCTCACTATCCTTAAGAATATCTGTATGAATAGCTGCAACACCATTTATTGAGAATCCGTAGTGGATGTCGATAAATGCCATGTGCACCTTCTTCTCTTTGTCGATGATCTGAACCTTAGGGTTCTTGTGCTTAGCGCGAACTCTCTTATCGAGCTCCTTGATGTAAGGAACAAGCTGAGGAACTACCTTCTCAAGGTACTCAAGTGGCCATGTCTCAAGGGCCTCAGCAAGGATAGTGTGGTTAGTATAAGCACAGGTCTTGCTTACAACGTTGATAGCCTCGTCGATATTGAAGGCCTTCTCCTCAACAAGGATTCTGATAAGCTCAGGAATGATCATTGTTGGGTGCGTATCGTTGATCTGAATAACTGCATGGTTATGAAGCTCGTGAAGGTCGTACTGACGCTCCTTCTGCTCTCTTAAGATGAGCTGAGCTGCGTTGGAAACAAGGAAGTACTCCTGGTAAATTCTAAGGAGGTTACCTGCCTCGTCTGAATCATCCGGGTAAAGGAAAAGAGTAAGGTTCTTGTCGATCTTAGTCTTATCGAAGTCGATACCCTTCTTAACAAGGCTCTCGTCAATTGACTCAATATCAAAGAGACGAAGCTTGTTAACTCCAGTGTCGTAACCAACAACGTTCATATTGTAAAGGCGAGAAACCACCTTCTTCTTACCAAAAGCAACCTCGAAGGTTGTATCTGTCTTCTCAAGCCATGACTGCTCTTCGATCCAGTCGTTCTTCTCTGCGTACTGAAGGTGATCCTTGAACACCTGCTTGAAAAGTCCGAAGTGGTAGTTAAGACCGATACCCTCACCAGCCATTCCAAGAGTTGCAATTGAATCAAGGAAGCAAGCTGCAAGTCTTCCAAGTCCGCCGTTACCAAGGGATGGCTCTGGCTCGCACTCTTCAACTGCTGCAAGGCTCTTGCCGTTCTTCTCAAGAATAGTCTTAACTCTGTCGTAAACTCTCAAATTGATAAGGTTGTTAGAAAGAAGCTTACCAATAAGGAACTCCATAGAAATGTAGTAAACCTTCTTCTCCCCGTTATAAACTTCAGCAACATCCATGAGTCTTGTTGTCATATCAAGAAGTACGTAGTATGTCTCACGGTCTGTTAAGTCCTTAAGTGTCTTACCAAACTTCTCCTGAGCAAGTCCTTCAAGCTGCTCCTCAAGGTTGAGTACAAGTACATCTCTCTGCATGTTAGTATGCTTTGCCATTATCTCTCTCCTCTCGCTTTCCAGGTAAAAGAGCTATCTCTTTTCACCCAGCAATTAGTTTCGTTTATTGTTTCATGGAAAACGTTTTCTTTAATCGATGTAACTACCTTACCACAGGAAAACGTTTTCCGCAAGTGCATTTTTATAATTTTGTCAAAAGAGCTGTCTCTATCAGTATTTATCGTTGTTCAGACAATAATATCCTCGTACTTAATTCTCACCAGTGTATGCTTCATGACCACTTTCCGTCCGGCCTCACCAGACAATAGTCGTGAAAGCTCCTCCACTGCTCTTCCGGAAATCTCCACAAAATCCTGCTTAACAGTGTTCATCTGCTTTCCTACATAGCCCATGAGAATGATTCCATCAAAACCGCAAACCGGTCTGAAAATATCCATATCTATAAGAGCCTTCATAGCACCGATGGCCATAATATCTGATGCACACACGACGCAGTCGTTGTTCTTGGAAAATCTCATGGTAAGCTCTCTTGCACGAAGCTCTGAGAACTTTCCGTTTCGCACTGTCAGCTTAAGCTTCTTTTCATCAGCAAGCTTCCTGATGCCCTCAAGTCTTTCAGCTGTCACGTAGCCATCTTCATCTCCTGCCAGATACAAGATCTTTTTACACTTGTTCTCTGTAATGGTCTTCTTGGCAATGTCGTACTGGGCCTTGGCATGGTTAACGCCAACTGATGAAGTATTCTCGTTGACCATTGGCGCATCCACCACCACGATCTTGAATTCACCGCAGTCGATGAGCTTATGTAATATCTTGTCCTTGGTGGTAAGCCCGTAGATGATGATGCCACGAATTCCCTGGGATCTGAAGTAGTTCTTTACCTCGTCCAGAGTCATATCCTCGATCATAGAGGTGAAAACCGTGATAACATCCAGCTGAAGCTCCTTAGCCTTGTGGACAGCGCCTGAGATATACTGCATGTTGATCTCGTCGCTGGCCTGGGTGCTTAAGTTGAGCTTGATAAGAAGAGCTACTCTTCCGGTCCTCTTGGATGAAAGGGTGGCTGCCACTGTATTAGGCACAAAACCAAGCTTTTCCACCACCTCGTTGACCTTCTTTCTGGTAGCTTCACTGACATTAGGATAATTATTTAAAACCTTGGAAACGGTTGAGATTGCAACCCCCGCTTCCTTTGCAACATCTTTAATTGAAACCATCACATCTCCCCGAAATATCTCATATAGTTACCTGTTCTCAGTGTAAAGCGCCGGCTGTTTCCACAGCAAAGCGCAATATATAAATAGCCACAAAATAAAACAGGCGCATACGGAAACCGTTTTCCGCATACACCTATATACTATCGTTACGCACTCTATTTGTCCACTAAAGATTTCATAAACAATATGAAAACAGCATTTTCACGACCTTAAACCGTCACAAAGAACATAATGATCATTCCTCTTACAATAATGACTGTGGCAACTGTCACAACAACTAACCCTATGGTCAATGCAATATTATCAACCACTCTTCGAACCTCATCAGTTGTGATGATTCCAAGGGTTGTCAAAGCCTTTGATACTGACAGAGAAACGTGGAGCGTTATCACATAGTAAAAGACAATATCCACGATCAGAATTGTCACAAAAAGCTTGATATTATTGGTCTCTGCGCTGGATTTGTATAGATCAAAGGATTGGATATGTAAGAATAATAGTGGGAAGAAAAGGGATGCTGAAGTCCTCTGAACCACTGTTTTCCAGTTCTTCTTAGGATCATCCATAGGCCTGTCTCCGTCTCCAAAAAGAAATACAGAGAGCATGCCAAATACAGAATGCACAAGGACTGTCGCCATTAATGGAGTTGAAAACAGCCATTTAAACGCCGGATTATAATACATCGTAAAATAGCAAAAGGCGTTATAAGCAACATGCATTATCAAAAGAACTGTTGTCAGAAGTGAAAAGCAGGCATTGAGCTTTTTGATTGTCATAGTTCGTCCCCATCACATAACACATAAAAAACTGTCGTAATAATATAATACCATATCACTTCGAACAGACAAGGGTAACCTTCATAATTCCGTCATCAATTTCCGCAAAAATATCTCCACGCATTTTATTCATAAGTTTCTTACAAATATATAAGCCAAGACCACTTCCGCTGCGATTCCCCACATTAGTTCCCCGGTAGAAGCTCTCAAATATGTGCTCAAGCTCCGTCTCCTTAAGCTCACACCCAGTATTTGAAACCGTCACAAGCCTTGCTCCATCTTCATCTCTAAAATCAATGGAAACCTGCTCTCCGTCGCCATATTTAATAGCATTCTCCATAAGATTCTGCATAACTTCTGTGAATCTATCCTGATCGCCGTAGATAAGGGCATCGGTATAATCGCCGATCAAAAACTTTGTCCCCACCTCATCAAACTTATCAAAATAGTATTTCTCAATCTCTTTTACCACATTAGAAAGGTAGAACTCGCCGTTATTAACCTCAAAGCTCATGAAATCATCCCCGGCGGAAGTGATGATCTTAGAAATATAGCCCTCAATCTCATTGGTCTTTTCATCGATCTTCTCTGCGATCTCAGCCTGTTTGTCCGGATTCTTGTACAGGTTCTTCTTCATGGCTGCGGCATACAGCTTGATGGCAGAAAGGGGCGTCTTGGTATCATGGGAAAGGGATAAAAGAAATAGATTCTTCTCCTTTTGAAACTCAAGATTCTTCTGTTTTTCCTGCTCAAGCTTCTCCCTGAGCATATCAAGTCCCCACAGGAACTTACCAAAATAGTGATTCCTGTTCTCTTTAAGAGGTGTTGTGAGATTTCCCTTGGAAAGCTCAATAGGATAGTCCGCAATCCTGCAAAAGCCCCTGATTATCACAAGGTAAATATATAACATGATAAGAAGAACTGCTGACAGCACAAAAGCAAGGACAATATTCATTCTCCTGATACTATCCTTGTGCTGCGCAGTCTTGTCCACTTCGTACTCAATGCGGTAGAGCCTGCCATCTACTTCCCTGATAACATAGGAATTATCCACATCGTAGAAGTCAGCTCCGCTCTCATCATAGGCATACACCCCCAGTATGGTGTTAAAGCCTGATAAGTCAGGTGGATACTGCCCTTCAGTGAGAGCTCTTTCTACCCTGCTGATCTCCACCTTATAGATATTCTCCTCCATGTCCCAGCTTTTGATCATGGCCAGCTCTGCGATGGCAATCACTGTTAAAAGAGCTATCATAAGTGCCATACACAGCTTGAAATATGCAGCTTTTATGCTTCCTGTGTTTTCCAATTATTCGTACCTGTATCCCTTCCCCCAGACAGTTACTATTTTCTTGGGCTCCTTAGGATTATCTTCAAGCTTATCCCTTAATCTGTTTATATGAACTGCCAGAGTGTGGAAATCCGACTCACTGTCAGTTCCCCAGATGGCATCAAAGATATACTGCTTCTGCAGGGTATGCCCCTTGTTCTCCATAAAGAGTTTCATCAGCTCAAACTCTTTAGCCGTGGTTTCCAGAGCAGTTCCCTTGTAGATGATCTTCTCCTGCACCACATCCAGAGTAATGTCCCCATCAATCATGGTATCTGTTGCCAGTCTTCTCTTAAAGATTCCCTTTATTTTAGCCAGCAGAATATCGATATCGTAGGGCTTTTCTATATAGTCATCTGCTCCGGATACGATGGCTGAAAGTTTGTCGTCCTTGGCAACCTTGGCACTTACCATAATGACTGGGGTATTGGATTTTTCACGGACCTTGTTAAGAATATACATTCCATCAAGGCCCGGAAGCATAATGTCCAAAATTAGGAGGCGGGCGCCATACATTTCATAGCGCTCAAGGGCCTTGGTGCCATCCTCAACGGCAGAGACCACGTACCCCTCTGCCCGGAGGAAATCCACCAGCACATCGCTTAATTCTTTATTATCTTCAACAATAAGGATATCTATCATCCCACACTCTCCTTAAATAGACAGTTCTTTTACCAGATTACCAGCCCATGTCCATAAGCCAGTTATTAAGCTCAATCTCACGGTCCCTAAGCTTAGAGCTGTCATCAAAGCGTCCAAGCTTGTATTCGCCCTGAATGTTGCCGTCAACTATGTAGAGCACGCGGCTACACTTGGCAGCCACCTTAACATCGTGAGTAACCATCATAATAGTGGTTCCCTCGTTGTTGATCTTAACCAGTTCGCTCATAACCTCGTCTGAGGAGGTGCGGTTAAGGGCTCCTGTAGGCTCATCTGCAAAGATTACCTTAGGCTTATTGATCATGCTTCTGCAGATGCAGGCCCTCTGGAGCTGGCCTCCGGAAACCTCATTGATGTCATTGTCGGCAATGTTCTCGATTCCCAGCTTTCTCATAAGGGCACGGCCTCTTTTTTCCGTGTCTTTCCTGCTCTCAGATATTTTCTTTGATTTTACAGCAGGAAGGATGATGTTATCAAACACTGTCAGGTTCTTCATCATATACATCTGCTGGAAGATAAAGCCCATCTCATCAAGGCGCACATCCGCCATGTCGTTCTCTGACAGCTCTGATAGCCTCTTGCTGTTAAAAGAGACTTCTCCTGCAGACATTTTGTCCATTCCGGAAACGGTGTAAAGAAGTGTGGATTTACCTGACCCGGAAGGACCCATGATGCCCACCATTTCTCCCTCTTCGATGGAAAAAGATACATTTCTTAAAACGTTGTTCTGCTTTCTATTTACAACATAAGTCTTGCAAAGATCGTTAACTTCAATTACTTTACTCATGATTTTTACCTCATCTTTCTATATCTAACATTCACTACTACTCATGTATTCATCCAATTCTTCTGATGGCATTTACTCAATATTGCCCATGGCGTCTGCGTGAATTGTTCGCATATACTGTGATGTTATAAAGGCTGCAACCATCACCACCATAGCCAGCATTACAGGATAGCTTACAAATACTTCAAAAGGTCTTATCTCATATACAATTCCGGATATAGCCCCCATCACTGCAAAGATCCTGTCGCACACAAGCTTTGTAAATGGGTAGCTAAGAATTGATGCTATAACCTGGGCAATCACAATTACCACCAGGAATCTCAAGGTGTGCTGTGATGATACGCTTCTACTCTTAAAGCCAATAGCCTTCATAAGTGCGATCTCGCCGGTTTCTTTGGTGATGAAGGATCTCTCCATCAGCACCGCGATAAGTGCAGATATCAAAAGAGATATGATAAGTACCATGTTCTTGGCCATATTCACTGAGGCTGCTGAATTAGTGGAAACGTCCACAAAGTCCTTGGCATTAAAGATCTCATCTGTCTTATAAATCTCTTTTAACTTCTCGATTCGCTCATCGATGACGGCAGCGCTTGGGTGGTCGTCGAAATCAATCTGGAAGGCAAAGGCACTGGCTGCGTCGCTGTCCTTGATATCCACGTTCTCGTGGAGTCTTCCGGTCTTTCCAAGCTGGTTAAAAGAAACAAATGTGGCTGTTACAATGTATTCCTTGGTTTCTCCGCCAATCTCGATCCTAACCTTGTCACCGATCTTAGCTCCAAGCTCATCCAAAACCTGAGGAGTGAAGGCAACCTCGTTCTCATAAAGAGGTGCTGTTCCCTTTTCATACTTGTAGTCTGTGGTCTTTGTGGCGCTGCATCTTTGCATAACGACCTTGATCTTATTGTCCTTATATTCAACTGGAAGCTGGTACTGAAGCTCTATGTGTACCTTTCCTGGCATGTCGTTTTCTGCAAGGGTATCCTCGATTTCTTTTATCATGCGAGGAAGCGTCTCTTCATCAGTGTTTCCCATTGTCTCCATGATCTTGTCGGTTGAACTGTAGTAAACATCGCTTCTTGTGGTGCCAAGCAGGAACAAAAGCTTGTCACTCATAAGAGTATTGGCTGTTGTTGCCAGCATCTGGATCAGCAAAAGACATATGGTAAAGGTAACGATCATGCTGGCGTACTGCTTAGGCTTACTGAAGACATCGTTAATTGCAAGGAACAGGTTACTGCTTAGTCTGCTCTTATGGAGCTTTAATACGGACTTGCTGTTATAACGTTCGCCGGTTTCACCGTTTCTGACTGCATCAATAGGTGAAAGGCTGCGGATGCTTCTGGTGCAGTAATAGCAGAACAGAAGAATCACTGCCACAACTGCAATTGCTGTAAGGATGCCGACAAAAATCTGGTTGTCGTTTCCAAGTACCATCTGGTCCGAAACGCTCTTAAGGAGCATCTCTCCAAAGGGGATACTTCCTATGTAACCAAACACAGCGCCAACCAATGCGATGGACAGGTACTTGATCATGTACATATTTCTGATGGAGGTGTTTCTAAGACCTACAGCCTTCATTACGCCTATTTCCCTGAAGTCTTCACTTAAGGTGAATTTGATGGTAAATGAAAGCATTGTAAAGGCCACAAGGATCAGACATACGCTGACGATCAGGAGGATTCCGGCTGTGATCATATCAAGCATGAAGGTAAGCCTAAGGGTGCTGGCTGGCTGCGCAAATAGAGCATTTGGCACTTCCGCAAGCTGAGCTGTCAGCTCCTTCATATCATCTGTATCAATGTAATAAACGCTTCCACAATCGGCATTTCTTACTTTTTCATCACTAAGGATTGTCTGAACATCCTCATCGCTCATAAGCATTCTGGGATTTCCCATAAATGGTGATCCAAGAAGGGCATCCTTAAGATATCCATCAATGACAAGATTTACTGTTACGCCTTCAATCTCCATGGTGATCTCATCACCAATCTTGGTCTTATCTGGATCTGCGAGGATTCCTCCCACATAGACATGCCCTGGTTCAAGCTCATCGATAACGTGATTACTTCGATCAAAGTACTTGAGTTTAGCGTCATCTACAGAGGTTATAAGTCCTGGGCTTTCGAACTCAGCATATTTTCCCCCGTCTTTTTTAAGGGTTTTTGCTGAGAAAAAGATTATGCTTTCTTTTCTGACTTCTTTGACTGCGTCTGCGTTATTAACTATATCCTCTGTGGGATCTTCGCCGTTTGAATTAAGGGTCAGAATAACATAGTCAGACATCTGTGCTTTTTCGAAGAAATAATCAATTCCTCCAAAAACAGAGATCATGTTGTTGATGCTGCTGGCTGCAAACATCACAGAAAGAAATACGAATATCAGAAGAATGATATTCATGGTCTTTTTTCTCTTCAGATCTTTTTTTAGAATTCTGAAAAACATATCGTTACACTCCTTCCGACTACACCTTTGATGATACCACATAAAGGTGCAGCTCTTTGTTATGTAACGAGTATAATTTACAAATTATCAAATAATCCTCAAATGAGCTTGAAGTCAATGGGGACGGTTCTCTTTGACTCCTTGGCGAAGGTGGTGAAGTGCCAGAAAGTGGGCTGGGGCCTGCCGTGGTTTTTGCCCTGTTCGCGTTAATTTTGCTGTGAGCTTCTAAGGCTCATATTAGAAAAATGTCTCATTTCACAGTCGTTTAGGACACTCGACATTTTTCTAATATTTCACCTTGAATCTCATCAGCAACATTAAATGCCTCACAGTGCTAAACCCACGGCAGGCCCCCAGACCACTTTTCTGGCACTATTTACGCTTGCGTAAGGAGTCAAAGAGAACGTTATTTAGAATCTTATTTCTGCTTTGTTTTGACGGATTTTTGTTATCTCAAGCTTTTACTATGATCTTGTCCATATAATCAGGGATGTGGCATGTTAACCTTCCTGAATACTTGGCATCTATGAAGTCTGCGAATCTTTTTGGATCCTCACCATTATGAGCAAACATATCAAAGTGGCCAGGAATAACGAGCCTTGTTCCCACCTCTGCTGCAAAGTCTGCTGCCTCCTGATAGGTCATATTTCCAATACAGTTATCTCGATAGCGCACAGCATCTCTTCCGTTGATGGGAAGAATTTCTGCATCGATCTGGCCATAGCTCTTTATCTTAGGGAGCATGCCCTCGTATCTTACGCTATCTCCTGCGTGGTGGATCCTGACACCATTTCCCTCTATGATGTACTGAAGATATGGGAATAAACCTGTCTCCGGATCCTGGTCAAGAAATTCATGGGAAGCTGCCACAGCTGTGATTGTGATGTCTCCAATTGTCACGGATTCACCATCATTGAGGCCTACGGCGTTTTCTCTTTTCACCCCGTCTGCAAGTACTGATTCCATGTGGGCCCTTGGGAAGATGAACTTAGGCTTCTGATCTCCAGCCCAGATCTTCCAGGCATCATGGTCTATATGATCAAGGTGATTATGGGTTCCAAGATATGCATCTATTCCTTCCATTTCCTTTGCAGGAATCGGGGCCCTGGCAAGTCTTTCTATATCATCTGAGGCAAAGTAGTCCACTGCAATCACTGTCTGTCCCATCTTGATGATAAAGCCCATCTGCCCCAGCCACCAAAGAGCTGCTGTTCCCTGGGGCGTAGTTGTATTCTGAATTTCCTCTAAGTATTTGTTCATGTTACAATCTTCCTCGAATATTATAATCAATAAGTCAAAGAACCGCCCCCATTGTCCCAGCATATAAAAGCTTACTTCTTAAAAGTACCATGTTGAAGAACAATCTCATCAGTATCTCCATATTCAAATGATCCTGAATTGTACGTTTTATAGAATTCGGATTCATTAAAACCGACGCTTTCGATGGCGATGCGTACTTTGCCTTTTTCTTCGAAACAGACATATTCGAAAGATTCTTTGTTACCATTATTATCGAAGGTTACTTTACCGTTCTCAAAAGTGATAGTGGCATTATCATCTTCACATGTATATGTGCCGTTGGGCCCAATACTGTAGTCCCCTACGTAATAAAAAGTTTTGTATTGGTAAACTAATGTCTTATTATTTTCATCAAATTTGATTTTATCAGGCTCCTCATAAGATTTTTTGAGGTTTTCAAGCCTTCGATCAATGCTATCAGAAAAATGATCTTTTGCATATTCTTCATAAAAAGCTATACATGCGTCGGTCAGTTCAAGAGTATCCACATCATAGACTATTTCATTGTCCTGGAGCTCGAAATTTACTGTAAATTCCGCGCCTGTATTGGACCATTTAAACTCATTACCACTGAATGTCAAGATGATTGAACCATTAGTGTATCTTCCCTCAAGCATGGTAGCACCATTTGATGCATCCTTAGAATCTTCATCTGATTCTTTGTCTGAACCTTCATCTGATTCTTTCTCTAATTCTTTCTCAGATTCTTCATCTGATTCCTTCTCAGATTCTTCATCTGATTCTTTCTCTGATTTCTCATCAGATTTACTAATTTCAACATCTTTTTCAGCCGAATCAGATGCTGCGCCACAACCTGATGCAATGACTGCTGTAGCTAAGAGTAGTGCTATAAACCTTTTCTTCATAATTAAGCTCCCTTGTATTAAATTTATAATAATAAATGTAAATCATTTATTATTGGCTATAGATAATAAAACTCCTTCTGACAAATCCTATATCATTAAGCTCAACTTTCAAAAAATGGAAATGTATGCCTTACTGAAGCTGGATTTGATGATTACGGAAATTGTAACATTATATGATGTGGGTGTCAAAAAAATGTGACACTGGAACTGCCCCCATTGGTTCCTCTGGATTTCATCCACTTGATAAACTTAAGCTTAAGCATAAGAAGTGTTATTCCACGTAACACATAAGGTACACAATAAAAGAGCCACCTTAGCATTTATCTCGCTAAGGCAGCCCTGAAAGTCAGCAATACACTCAATATTCAGTTTCTTCTCTTATTCTCATCTAATCCCAGCATAAGCAGATATATCACCCCACCGGCCATGACAATCCACAGGACTCTGCCATCAATGTCGGTAGCCAGCAAATCCCCGGTATTTCTGTCTCTGTTTCTGCCCTTGGCACTTCCAAAGTGCTCAGCATCCACATCTTCGTACTCGCCATCTCCTGGAGGAGTTCCTGGTGGTGTACCAGGTGGAGTACCAGGAGGCGAATCCGGAGGAGTATCTCCCGGAGGCTTGTCATTACCCGGCGGATTATCTGGAGGTGTGTCGCCACCTGGTGGAGATGGTGGTGATGGCGGCGTTGGAGGTGTTGGCTCATCGCCGTTGTAGATTATAGGAATAGCCGTTGAACCGTCATACACAACCGTAGCATACAGTTTACCTGTCAAATCAGGATTCAGGTCGTAGCTGACAGAATGGTCTATATCAACTGTAACTATCACGCTCACATACTTAGTTGGATCTTCCACCTCTGTGATGGTGTAATAATACTTTCCTGGATAAAAGAACTCTATCTCTCCAAAATATATAGTCTCTGAATCTCCAACCTCCATATTTCCAGTACTAATAGTATTGGGAGCCGTAGTATAAATATCTGCTTTAGGCATTGGAATATCTGTTACAGAATCGCCCATTCCATCCACAAGTGTTCCACCAGTTAAGCTGGTGGCACCATCTGAAGAAATAACAAATGAATAGGTGCCTGCACTTGCAGGCTCTGTCAACTTCTTGGTAAGTGTTACCTTAACACTTGGCGCTTTATAATTGTAGATAATACCTGCATCGAGACTTGCCTGATCTCCAACATTAGCAAGTTCTTCCGTAACACCATCTACATACACGATAATTATTGGAATACCATAAGCCTGTTCATCTGTAATTATCACAGTGTACACATAAGGATTGAGTGCATAACCGCTCTTAGGCTTTACTTCCACAAGCTTATATGTACCGGCTGGCAATCCCTTTACTGTAAAGATTCCATCTCTGCTATCCTGATCAGCTGCGTATTCATCATCGTTGACAGTCACATTATCTTTTATAATCCTTGAGGAATTATCCGGATATGTAAGCTTCCACCAGCTGTCTGCAATAGCAAGATCTGTCTCACTATCCCTCTTAAGCCATGTTAGATTACCAAACTGTTGGAATACGATATGACCGTTAGTTCCAATGCCTCCACCTGAGAAATAAGCAGTGTTATTGCTCATGATAAGATTAACGTGATTTGGCGTACTTGGATCATTATCCATAGCTGCAGCCTTTTTCTGAGCCACTGTACCATCTGCATCATCAGAAATCACTGCCTCCAAGGCCAGCGCATGGGCATCATCCGTACTTGAATCCTCATCCGGGTCTAAAGGATCATATTTCCTATCGGTTCCATCAGTAAAATCACTTTGATAATCACTTCTGTCTCCATCGATTCTAAATCCACTATATTGGCCAGTTGGATCTATAGTGTTATATCTACCGTAGTAATAATATCCTGTGGCATTGTTGGCAGGTCTACCATCTTCTCTCCATATAACATTTGTACCAGTAAACCAATTCGCAGCCAGGTTAATTGAAGACTTTGGTCCTCCACTGGATTTATTAGGATACATGATTGCAAAATCATTTCCTGCTGCAGAGCCAATATAGGTTTTCCTAACGTCAGGATCTGATGGTCCCCCTGTGAAGTCAAAAAAGATCTCGGGATACTGATAAGTTAATCCCCCGCTTCCATCAGAAATCAAGTTTCCATCATAGTCAAGGTTAGCGACATTATCAAATACTGCTGCAAATCCCAGTGTACTGAAATCGCCCTGACCTGAAGGGCATAACCATATTCCACCACCAAAGTGACCTGCTTTGTTATCATGGATACAGGATTTTCCAAAATAGGTTATGGAGTTTTCTTCGGTATATACAGCCCCACCAAGCTTCTGGGCAGTATTATTCTCCATTACCCCCTTCAAAATATAATTATCAGTGCCTGAATTAACAAACACAGCTCCTCCATAGCTTCGAAGGGATGTATTGTTAGTAAAGTTTCCACCAAGCACCTGAAGTCCACCACTGGTCCAGATGGCTCCGCCTCCAATACTTATCTGATTTGCTATATCAACTAATGCCTGAAAGCCGCCTTCATCAACAGAAATTCCTGCAGTATTTCCAGTGAAAGTTCCACCATTTATAATCAGCTCCGAAGGATCTGTTGGGGATGAAATTTCCACAAATTTCTCCCATTTTCCTGACAGAATCGCTCCACCACATTCAGCCTTGTTATTGGAAAAAGTTCCGCCATTTATTGTCAGCTTTGAACCATAGGCATTCATAACACCGCCGAATTGTCCAACGTTATTGCTGTATGTACCGCTCTCAACAATGGCTTCAGCCCCATTTTTTATTACAATAGGCGAAACAGTTACATCTGAAGCTCTTTTTGTACAATCAAAGTTTTGAACCGTGATTCCACCACTAAATGTGACTTTAGCCCCAGAACCACTTATTAAAAAGAGCTGTGCCTCCGAGGTTTTATCAGTTGGATAGCCGCTTCCATCAAGTACCCCACCACTTAGAGTTATTTCTTTTGAAATTGTGATCACATCATTGATATAAAATGTGCCAGAAAGGCTGATAGTATCCCCATCTGCCGCGCTGTCGATGGCTGCCTGGATTGCCACTGTCATATCATCGGAAGTAGAATAATCACCGGCATTTACCTCAATAGTATTAGCAGCGTGGGATATCAAAGGATTTTTATTTGCACATAGTATCGATAATGATACCAGAATAATTGCTAAACAAAGGCTCCCTCGCCTGTTTAAGCGTTCCCCCATAGTAACCCTCAATTAACACCTATTTATTCCCGTCAGCAAAGAAATGTTTCCACATGTCGTAATAGTCAAAAATAGAAAAACGATAAGATATATACAATATCATGTATATATCTTACCGCTAAAATACAATATATTCAAGGACTCATAATTATCCAAAGCCTTATAATCTGCCATTAAACAAGGCGATTCTCACTCCAAAATCTTAAGTAATGCAGAATGAGCCAATGTAAAGGCTTCAAGTCCAGTTAGCTTCTTGCCTTCGCCAGTCTTAATTGATACGGCTGCCTGCTCAAGGTCTGCAAAGCCCACAAAATCAAAGAGGTGAGGCTCAAGTGACAAAAAGCCATCAAAGCCTTTGTCAAAAAGCTTTCCAAGAATCTCAGCAACGTTGCCGTCACCAAGACCTGCTGGTACTACACTTCCGTCCTTCTTAAGGGCATCCTTGACGTGGACATAAACAATGAAGTCTTTTAACAGGTCATAGGCTTCAAGAGTATCCTGCCCGCACTGAACAAAATTGGCAAAGTCAAAAATTGCCTTGAAGTGCTCACCATAGAATTCATCCATAATCTCGCGGCACTCTGCTGCCTTATCGCCATAGATTCCCTTCTCGTTCTCATGAAGAAGCACCACGTCGTTGCTCTTTGCATAGTCAGCGAATCTGCCAAGGCGGTCAAATACTTCACCCTTATACTCAGCATGCTTATCCTCTGGAACGTAGAAACTGAACATTCTGATATTAGGCGTTTCCATCATGTGGGCAATCTCTGTAGCTCTTTTAAACTCTTCAAAGTGTTTTTCAAAAGAGTCTGTTATCCCGATCTTACCTAGTGGAGATCCAAGGGCTGACAAGGTGATCCCCGCATCATCAAGCCTTTTCTTAATCTCTTTTACCTTGTCATCTGTATGGAAAATCAGGTTGTCACCATCCACGCCCCTCATCTCAATGTGATTCATGGAAAGGCCCCTGATGCCGCTTATCTGCTCCTGTAAATTGTTTGAAATCTCATCGGCAAAGCCTGTAAGTTTGTAATTCTTGCTCATGCTATTTCCTCTTGTAATTGTTATGTATTAGCTGATCATATGTATTCAATTGAGACCACATCAGTAAGTTCCCGTAGTATCGAAGACAATGCCCTTATCCTCTTTAAGCTTAGACGTAGCCCTTCTCTTATCCAGCTCTGCCAGATAAAGATCCTCATCAAATGGAATCTCCACAGTTTTATCAAGCCAGGATGAAAGGTACATGGCGTTAGAAAGAGTAAGTCCGTTGATGCCTTCTGCGCCTTCTGCGATCAGTTCACCCTTTCCAAGGATCTTGTTTGCAAAGGCCTTGAAAACTCCGATGTGCTGCTCGTTCTGTCCGTCAGTCTCAATCTCGATTCTTGTAAAATCTGGCTTTTTGAAGCCCTCCTTCTCGGTCTTGCAGTGAGTGAGTACGCTTTCAGATAGCTTGTCGTAAAAGAGCTTGTCGTTCTCGCATACTATCTTGCCCATTTCAAAGGTAAGCTCCAAGCGGTTTGTGCCTGGGGCATCGCCGGTAGTTGTGACAAATACACCGGTTGCGCCGTTTTCAAATTCAAGATAAGCAGTCACATCATCCTCAACCTCGATGTCATGCCACTTTGCATTATGACAAAAAGCTCTGACCTTAGTAGGCATGCCGCAAAGCCACTGAAGAAGATCAAGCTGGTGAGGGCACTGATTGATCAGTACTCCGCCGCCTTCTCCTGCCCAGGTTGCCTTCCAGCCTGCTGCATCGTAGTAGCTCTGAGTTCTGTACCAGTCTGTGATTATCCAGTTCATGCGCTTAAGCTGGCCCAGCTCGCCGCTTTGAATCATTTCATGAAGCTTTCTGTAAACGCAGTTGGTGCGCTGATTGAACATGATAGCAAAGACCTTATCACTCTTTGCTGCCACCTCATTCATTTCTTTAACCTGCTTAGTGTAGACTCCTGCCGGCTTTTCGCTGAGGGCGTGGACACCGTGAGTTAAGGCGTATTCTACAAACTCAGGATGGAAGTAATGTGGCGTTGCAATAAGCACTGCATCTACTTCTCCAGAATCTATCAGCTTCTTGCCGTCGTCGTAGCATTTAAGGTCCTTAGACAGCTCTTTTGCTGCGAACTCTAGTCTCTCAGGTCTTACGTCCGCTACGGCTGTCAGCTCTATGTCTGGCACCTTGCCCTCTAAAAGGCTCCTGGCGTGGTTGGTCCCCATGCCGCCAATTCCGATTATTCCAAGTCTTACCTTCTCCATGTGAACTCCTTCTTATTCTCTACTCATTTCTTGGCCAGTTCTCTGTTCATTATTCTCTACATGCTTGCGTAGATTATTAACGCTCTTAACTTTCATTTTTCCTGCTAAAAGTATTGTATAAAGAATTATTGAGATATAATATGTACATAAAATACTTGATTTATGTAATTTTCCGACCATACACTTATACTATGATGGCTTGACCAGTAATAATTCAGCAACCGAAAACCTATACCATACCGCTGGAGAACACTAATGAAAACAACCAAACTATCACAAGAGCATCCCTTCATAACCCAGGCCAGCCCATTTAATTTGGCTTACAGAAATGACTCTCCAAAAGTTCCCATAGGCCCGCATTCTCACGATGCAGCGGAGCTCTATCTTACTCTGTCAGACCTTCCAGACGTTATCCTTAATGACAGGGTTGTGGAAGTGCCCTCTGGGACGCTGATTATTGTGCCGCCTTTTTGTGTGCATCAGCTCTATCACAGGAAGGACGCGGTGTATGAAAGATATGTTCTTAATATCCAGGTGAAATGGCTTGAGGATGTGTTTGGAAATTCGGATCAGACGGTGTTTTATTTACGGAAAGATGCAGAGCCTACCCTGATCACACTTAAGAATGCCCAGGAAAAGCGCATAATGAAAGCTTTAGACAAGCAGCTAGGGCACAGAAATGCCTGTACCCCAGAGAGTTTGGCGGATTTCTTTTCTCTTTTAACAGAAATAGATGGCGTGGTAAATTCAGTTGCTCCTAGGAAAGAGGCGCTATATCGGGCTTCGGAGGCCCAAAGGAAGGTCAGCGAGATCATCGCCTATATCCACGACAATATCTACGAAGGCGTCACAGTCTCCTCTTTGGCTGACCACTTTAACTTTAACCCAGACTACATCTCAAGGCTTTTTAAGAAGCATGTCCACACATCCCTTGGTAACTACATCACACTCCTTAAAATGAGTACCGCTCAGAATCTGCTAAGAGAGGGTTTCTCCGTCCGAGAAGTTCAGGAAAAGCTGGGCTACTCAAGCTACGCCTACTTCTTCAAGACCTTTAAGAAAAACGTAGGGGTTTCGCCTAGCCAATATGGAAAATAAAGTCAATGGGGACGGTTCTAGTTGACTTGTTTTTGAAAAATAAAAGCTGGGAAATCATCCCAGCTTTCTTCTGCGTTTATAGTAATCATATTGATTATGAGTCTCAATCTTGCGAGCCACGCCTTTTGCCCATCTCCATACAATAAAGCCTAAAACAAAGATTCCGGCCAAGATGGAATCAACTATTGTAAACAGATGGATGTACTCCACATCCCCCTGCTTAATTGATACCCACAGTATCCAGCCAAACAAAAGAAGTGGCAAAATGTTGATCAGCACAAAGGTAAGGCCTGCAACACTTACATCTTCCCATTTCTCTACTATAGTCTTGTTAGCTTTGTAGTATCTGACATGTGCAAGAAAATCCGCCAGATTCCCCAGGCCAGCTAAAAACAGTGTTATGCCAAAGAAGAAGTCTGCTGCTATTCTGCAGTACATAAGATAGTCACTGTAATCGCCGCCCTTAACAAGATTAACGATCAGCACTATTCCACGTATTATAAGAACTGCAGAAAGGAAAAAGTACATAAGAAAGTATACTTCCTGTCTGCCTCTCTTGGGGACATTGGGATCATATTGACCTTCATCCATTATTTTCTTAAACAATCCCATATGATCTGTACCCAACATACATAGCCATAATCTCCCGATTACATTTCATACGAGGAACACTAACATCCAAAAAACATAATATACTAGTTGCAAAACAAATAATTAAAGCCAAAGTAGCATTCATATCTATCCTCCCGTAATTGCTTTCACTATATATACAAATACAGGCGCGAATTTGTTGCAAAGAACACAAATACAGAAAATAAGGCAGTATCGCGTTTTTTCTGTACAGGTTCTATTTCGTATATACCAAAAATACAGAAATACAAGGAACACCCTTGTTTTTTCTGTACAAGCTCAATTTTGAAAATGGAGAAAACACAGAAAATAAAGGGGTAGTACTGATTTTTCTGTACCAAGAATAGCTATGCAAATTTCTACACCATCTATAATACAGAAAAACTGGGATGAACTCCCAGTTTTCTGTATTAGTCGTGCTCAATATGTTATTAGCCATACAGAAAATTTGATGTACACCTAGTTATTTCTGTATTTCAAGCCATTTCATTTTTGTAGCTGTACAGAAAATAGCTGACCACATCCTCTTTTTCTGTGTTTTCGCGCCTCCCAAAATAATCTAAAGGTTTCACCGTACAGAAAAATCAACCAATACACGTATTTTCTGTATTTTGCCAGGATATTCGTATTTTGCCCGAATTATCCCAGACATCTCCTAGTAATCACTAATACATAATCCAGTCGCTTGCTAATCATTACCTTCTAATTAACAATCAACTTCAGCACCACTACCTGACTCGCCCCCAGTTCAGCGCAATCCCATTACACTGCGTCTTCTTTAAGTGCATCAATGATATTGTCATCTTTAATTTTGTTGATACTAAGCAGCATGCTAAGGCCAACTACTGCAAATACTACTGCCACTACGATTACATACATAAGGTAATCAGGATCAAAGGAGTAGAGCTTTGAATCAAAGGAGTTGTACATAAGGTAGCTAAGGATCAGTGAAATTGGAATACCGTAGAGAAGAGCCTTGATTCCATAAAGAAGAGTCTCAAGTCTGATCATCTTCTTAAATCCGCCGCTGGCCATTCCAATTGACTTGTACATGGCAAACTCTTTTCTCCTAAGAAGAACGCCTGTTGAAATAGTGTTAATGATATTGGCAATGGCAATCAGTGTAAGGAGGGTTGAAAAACCATACATTGCTGTCTTAAGCATGAGAGTTACTGTATCCATGGCTTCTGCCAGATTTGAAAGATCTGAGCAGTAGTAATTATGATATCCATCCTGCTGCAAAAGCTCATAAATTCTGGCATGTACCTCCTTAGGATTATCTGTCTTTACGCCAAAGTCCAATGAAAGCTTGTCCGCTGGTATTACTTCCGCTGCCTCCTCAAAGTAAACTGACTTTGGAACATACACCACCATAGATCCCTTGGGAACAAAATCAAGGACAAAATTTCCTGAATCATACTCAACAAAATCTGCCACCTCTACTGCTGGAGGGAAGCCCTCTGTCTCATCGTAGTGAAGGCTCTGACCCAGGATTCCTGAATTAAAGACCTCACTACTTTTCTTTTCGTGGAACATGTCATTTAAAAGGACACCGCGTAAAGTTCCTGAATAGTATTTCTCTTTTTCCAGACCGTTGTCAGCAAGGAGCTTATCAAAGTACTGATCATCAATAACCACCACAGCCATGGCGCCAAAATCCACGTTCTTGAAATTATCTGTGAGGTAATCTCTATTGGCAATGTCAGTATTAGCCAGCACTGCATCGGGATCATTGGAGGGTTTCTGAAATAAAAAAGAGATCATGTATGCGCAGTAAACATCCTCAACATCATCCATGGCAACTATGGCTTCACGAAGCTTATCGCTTTCTTCCAGGGAACAGGAAGCAATCACGCTGTATGGAATATTAAAGTCATAGGAATTAGCTCTTTGTACTGAGTTGCAAACATAGTTGATGGAAAGGAAAAGAATTACTGAAACCGCGATGGATACTGTGATGACAGTTCCCTTTACACCATTTCTCTTAATGTTCTTGTATGCCAGTTCTCCCTCATATCCAAAAATCTTACGAATCAAAGGATTAACACGGAGCTTTCTAGCCTTAACCTTAATGACACTGCTCTGTCTAAGGGCATCGATTGGCATTATTCTGGCTGCCTTAAGTCCGGGAATAAGGCTGGATATAAGAATTGTAAGGCCTGAGAAAAAGATGATCAGAGCTACCACATGAGGCTCACATACAATAGGTATCGTGCCTCTCATTCCTTCTGCTCCAGCCAGGATATCTGCAGCCAGGATCTTACTTCCAAGGATAGCAAGCGTTATTTTTGTTCCTATATATCCCATCAATAATCCCAGAGGAATACCGATAAGTCCCAGGATAAATCCCTCGTAGTAAATTGAAAATCTCTTTTGCCTTGATGTGGCTCCAACGCTGGCCAGCATGCCAAGATAGCGCATTCTCTCTGTAAGAGACATTCCGATGGAGTTAAAGATAAGAACCACTGATGTTGCAATTACAATGGCTAGAGCAACTCCAAGGAAAACAAACATTTCACTGTATGCTCCTGAGCTTCCCTCCAGAGCAAAGATACTGATGAAGTATTCAGAGTTGTATTCATACTTCTGGATACCGTACTTCTTAACAAGATTCTTGATCTGCTTAATGGAGGAGGTATCGCACTTTGCAAGCATCATGGAAACTTCAGCATCTTCCTGTTCAGGATAATACCCGTCATCAAGACCTCTTAATATATCCCAGTCCTTGGTAGGCCTGTTGCCATGAAGGATAGCGGTAATTATGCAGGTATCCACAGACTTTGCCTCAAACTTTTCCTCGGAGCGGTAGTTACCACCAAGGTAGTAAAAGCCTTCCTCGTCGTTTTCCATATATCTGTATCCCTGTTCAAAGGTAAGGGTATCACCAACCTTAAGGTCCAGGTTATTTTCCTTAAGAAAGGCTTCTTCCACTGCGATCTCAGATGAATTCTTAGGAAGTTCGCCCTCATAGTCGCAGATCACACGCATCTCATAGCTTGCTTGGTTGGCGTGATCGATATTACCAATCCTGAATCTGTCGGGCTGGTCATTTATAAGCCTTATTCCGGTTTTCTCTTCTTCCAGGGCTCTAAGTCCCACGGTCTTTAAGGCATCATCCTGTAAGAGACCTTTATACTGCTCCTCAGAAACCTCCTCAAAAGCTGCGTGAGCATATCCTGAAGTCAGGATCGAGATCTGTCCAAAGAAGCTAAAGAAAGAAAATACTCCCAGCAAAATAGCGCTTATAAGTGCTGTAGATGTGGCAATTCCCAGGATTGTTACGATAGATCTTTTCTTGTTCTCAAGAAGGTGCTTGAGAGTCAGCTTTGATACGATATTCATGATGCCATCACCCCAGCTTTCTTGGAATCACGAGTGATCTGACCATCCTCAATTGTAATGACTCTGTCTGCAGAAAGAGCTATCCTCTCATCATGAGTGATAATGACAACTGTCTGGTTATTTTCCTTATTGAACTTGCGTAAAAGAGCTATGATCTCCTTACTGTTCTCAGAATCCAGGTTACCCGTTGGCTCATCTGCCAGAAGGAGAGCTGGGTGATTCATAAGTGCTCGTCCAATTGATACTCTCTGCTGCTGTCCACCTGAAAGCTGGTTAGGAAGGTGCTTAAGTCTTTTGGAAAGTCCAAGCTTCTCCACTAGATCTTTTAACAAAGCCTTATCTGGCTTCTTGCCATCAAGAAGAATAGGCAGTGTCAAGTTCTCTTCTACATTAAGAATTGGAATCAGGTTGTAGAACTGGTAGATAAGGCCGATGTTCCTGCGGCGGAAGATGGCCAGCTTTGTCTCGTCAAGCTTACTGATATCAGTTCCTGCGATATTCACAACACCTGATGATGGCACATCTACGCCTCCAAGGATATGGAGCAGTGTTGACTTTCCGGATCCGGATGGACCTACGATGGCCACGAATTCGCCCTGCTCTATGTCAAAAGAGACATCTTTAAGAGCGTCAACTCTTGTCTCCCCTGTGCCGTATACTTTGCATAAGTTTCTAATTTCAAGAATGTTCATTGTTGTTACTCCTTTCCTGTAATCTGATATCAGATTACAGGTCGCATATTACAATCAGGTGACTATTTTTATTACTTTTTTGTCACATTCAGAGACAAGCTGAAATGCTTGAATTTCCAAGTCTTGTCTGTATCAGATAATTGTCTTGTAGAAGCGGATAAAGAACTTAGTTCCTACCCCCTCTGTACTCTCCACAATTATGTCTCCATGCTGGCTTGTAATGATGGTCTTAGAAAGGGCAAGTCCAATTCCCACACTGTCCTTCCCGGCATTCTTTCCCTTATAAAAGCGCTCAAAAATATGAGGAATATCCTGCTTAGCAATACCGCAGCCGGTGTCCGCCACCACAATCTGCTTGTAGATGTTGGTATCTTCAAATGCCACAGAAAGCTTTCCGCCCTCCTCCATGTGCTCGATGCAGTTCTTTACTATGTTCTGAATAGCCTCAATGGTCCAGTTGCGGTCGCACTTGATGGTCTGGTCGTCTGCTGCACTGGCATTGTTGTCATCAGCTATTCCAGACATATTCACTGAATAACTGATATTCTTCACATCCATCATCACTTCAAAAGGCTTCAGCACATCTGCAACCATCTGACTTGCCTGTACTTCTTCTGGCTTCATGGTAATTGTTCCCGCATCAATCTTGGAAAGCTTAAGCAGCGTCTGAATAAGCCAGCTCATGCGGTCCAGCTGATTGGACTGAGTCTGAAGAAATTCCTGTCGCCTCTCCTCATCGCTCTCCGTCTTAAGAAGATCATTCATCACCATCATGGAAGTAAGGGGCGTCTTAAGCTGGTGACTGATGTCAGCAATAGCGTCCGCCAGCGCCTTCTTATCATTTGACAATAGCTCTTTTTGATAATTCAGTGTGGATGTGGCCTTGTAGATGTTGGTCTTAAGGAGCGACAACTCTCCCTCCTCCTGATCCAGGATGCTAGGGGCTTCCTCCCCTGCCAAGACCTTCACCAGGTATGTGCTCAGGGCGTCAATGTCCTCGTACCGCCTCTTAGTAGCCACTGTAAAAAGAGCTATGAGTACCCCGCCCAGAATCAGGCACAGGATAGCTGCCATGGCGCTGCATATTCCTTTTTCTTTTGCTTCTGCTGCCCCAACTAGCGCATATCCAAATATAGAAAGAGCAACTGTAACCACAGTTGCCGCAATTATCATCCATCTAAATTCTTTATTTTTGTACATTCACTTCTCTCCCAGACTCCATTACTTGCATTAAGCCTACTAGTTATGCTCTTATTTTCTCTAATGGCAGGCTTGATTTGTGACTTTCCTTGTTTAAGCCTGCAAATCTTGCTTTTGTTTTCTCTGATGGCAGGCTTGATTTGTGACTTTCCTTGTTTTAAGCCTGCAAATTTTACTTTTTCTGTCT
>NZ_KK211396.1:19051-52238 GCF_000622085.1 Butyrivibrio proteoclasticus P6B7 | reverse complement strand
TCTCTGATGGCAGGCTTGATTTGTGACTTTCCTTGTTTTAAGCCTACCAATTATAAATAACATTTCCTGAATTCTATTTCTCCAGAATATACCCCAAACCCCGGACGGTCTTAATAATCTTTGGAGCCGCTGGATCTTCCTCAATCTTGTCGCGAAGTCTCTTGATATAGACGGTAAGGGTGTTGTCATTGACGAAGTCACCGTCCACATCCCACATATCTGCCAGCAGCTGATTACGGGAAAGAACTACTCCCCTGTTGTTACAGAATGCAAGAAGCAAGCGGTATTCAAGGGCTGTGAGTTCAACCATACTCTCTTTTCCTGAGTCTTCAACAATTCCCACTCTCGCTTCATTAGTGTGGATCCTAATGTTTTGAATCGCCATAACACTAGCGTCCACGGCTGTTTTTGAGCCATGTTCAGTCTTTTCAAGTATTCCAACGTTCCCGCCACTAACTGTCTCGCAGTCACTTCCTGGGCGATTCCCTGTGCGTCTTAACACGGTCTTGATCCTGGCCATCAGTTCATTGATCCTGAAGGGCTTACAGATATAGTCATCTGCACCCATCTCAAGGCCCATGACCACGTTGACCTCAGCGTCATTGGCAGTTAAAAATATTACAGGCACATCCTCTTTTTCCTTGATGAACTGGCACACCTCGTAGCCATTGCCATCAGGAAGATTGATGTCTAAAATACACAATACAAAAGCACCTGCCGCAAATGCAGCAAGCGCTTCTTCTTTAGATTTAACGTGGGTCACCTGATACCCTTCCTTTTCAAGAGAGTACTTAAGCCCCATTCCTATAGCATCATCATCTTCAAGTAGTAGTATCTTCATACACAAATCCCCAGAATGCTCAAGCATTCATCAACATATCAACAATTTGATCTGCAAAATGATACACAAACTCCGTCCCCCAAGGGCTCAGAACGTCAGGTTCACATTTCCGTAGATCATCAGTCTCAGAATTCCCAGCACTGCCAGGTGCAGTGGATAGTAGATGTAAAAGAACCATTTCATCCACTTGGCCTTACCACGCTGGCCGTTGTAGAAGTACAGAACTGGATACACCATGAGAATTCCTATTTGAACTATAGCGTATCCTTTGCTGACAAACAAGTAGGAAACCAATGCGTAAACAAAGGTCCAGCCTATGATTATACCCATCTGTGCCTTCAAGTTTCCTCTTTTACCGTACATGTAGACGATACAAAGAACCGCAATGCAGCTCCAATCCGCAGGAAACGCACTGAATATCAACACTGTTGTAATGATGAATTTCAGGGCATTTGAAAACTTGGCATGCTCATGCATATACAAGATCACAACTGCTATGAAAAGAGGATACATCACACTTGTTCTATTAAAGATTCCGCCAGTCAAAGGATTAAGCGGAATACCAAAGCCAAAGCAGTACGCAAAGTGTGATATCACTGCAAATATTCCAAGACGCAGCATGTACTTCTTAACATTCTTCGTATAGAAATAGCCCTCACACACAAAGAACCACATGATTGGCGCCGTCAACCTTCCAATACCATGAAGCATCATGGGCACCGGTTCAATCGGAAATCCCGGAAAGAATATATCCGTGAAATGATCTATCGTCATCGCCACAATCGCAATAAGCTTCAATGCATTAGAATTAAGGCCAAACTTCTCTTTAAAAGAATTCATAAAACTAACCTTCCAACAATTATTTATCTGATAAGAGCTATTTCCAAATAGCTTTTTCATTTTTTAAATCCCTCGTTAGATCATTCTCATGATCGCATTTACCAAACTGTCATACCAATTGATTCCAAACTGAGTAAGTATAATTGTGATGGCAAAGAAAATAATAAAGAAAAGCATTCCCGGGTTCAGGGCAACTGTTCTGAACCTAAGGTCTTTTTCAACTTCCTCAGCATAGCTTTCAAAAACAAATTTATTTCTGTTAACTATCATCAGCACAATTCCAGTAATAACTATGGCCAGGACAAAGAATCCCATTACAATCATGGCTGCATAATCTTCCACGTGGGAAGTGAAATACTCCATATAGCCATCCACATCGCCATTATTAAGATATTGCTGCAATTCTGGTGCATTTACACCCCTCATCATCACATTGGTAACAAAGAGGCTAAAGCCGTTCAGGAACATGTGCAGAATAATAGTGTAAAAGAGCTTTCCTGTTCTCATGTAAATAAATGCATAGAACATACCAAGAGCTGTTGCGTATACAAACTGTATGAAGTTACCATGGAACAGGCCAAACATAAAGCCAGAAACAAACATAGCTGCCACTTCGCCATAGCCTATCACTCTGTCGATAATGAATTTCCTAAACAAGAATTCCTCGAATATTGGTGCCAATACAGCTACAATAATGATCTGCTCTATGGGTGAAAGATCAGATACAAACTCCACAATAGGATTAACTCCACCAACTCCCGTTGTTTTGCCAACATACACATTGATATATGCCCCAAGAAGGTTGGCAATATACATGATTGTGTATGTTATAGGAAGGCATGCCAAAATTTCCTTTATTCCAAGACTATTCTTAGGAATATCAAACTTAGGAAGCTTTCTTATCATCAGATACATAAGCGGATACAGTATCACAAAGCGAACCGCCATATCCAATAGATTAAGACTGTGACCCATCAGATATTCACCATTAGTAATTACTTTATAAAGAGCCATCACCACCAGTAAAAGCACCAGATAGCCCAGATACATAAGCGTATAGCTCATTCCGATCCTGGAATAAGTCTTTCTCGCTTTCATTATATTTTCCTGCATAATACCGCCTCCTCATTTCTTTTCATAACCTTCATCCTCATTCTTTCTAGATTATACAATACAGCATGCATATGTAGCATGTGAAGATTACACTTATTTGTATTTCTTTTACACTTAAAAAGAGAGTTGCCTGTTTCTACAGTTCTTTTACCTCTCGACCTATGCTATAATGTTCCGTAACTGCGAGGGGCGCAGAAATGTTATTGGTGGGAGGAATCTATGTTTATCCAAACAGATAAGAATATTATTGATCAGAAAGAACGCCATGATGAAATGCTGGAGGATAATGGTTTTGGCAGAACTATGCCTGAGCTTGCCCAGTACAACATGATGGCGGTTTTTCTTAGATGGGCATATAACAAAGATCTTATTTCTGAGGCAGCTTATATCGGCGAGCCAAGGTTAAGAGCGGCTCTTGATGGAGCAGGAGATATTAGAAAGCTTCTGGCTGAGAGTCCATATTTCCATGGGTGCATAACCTATGATCATATAAAAGACGAGCTCAAGCCCTTTGTAACGGCTCTATACAAATTTGGTGGATGGAATACTGATTATCTTGGTTGGGCCAATGCATACGCCCGTCAGTATTTTGGCAATGAAAAGATGAACGAGAATTATTTCTACTATACGGCCTATCTTTTTGTTCCATACGATGATAATTTCTATAACTATTTTGCTGATAAATTTGATCTTGAATGGAATAATCCAGCTCCCAAGCTTTTGGGCAAGTCAGTGGGAAAAGAAATCCTGGATGACATAGTAAATACTATCTGGAGTAAGACAGAGATTGAAACCATCAGAATTAATGTAACTAACGGAGATACTACGCTGACCTCCAGTAAGGCTGGGGGATATCCTTATTGGCCTAAGGATAAGGAATTTATCTCTTTTGGCGAAAAGGTGTGTCCAATCCTTGTGGCTCAGATCAACCTAAGGGATCTTAAACATGAGAAGTTCCCAGACCACGGACTTCTTCAGTTTTACGTGTCTCCTTACGATGATCTTGGTATGGATGAAAAGCATTACAAGGTTGTTTACCATGAGACCATAGATGAAACTGTTACAGAAGAGGATGTTAAAAAACGCGGAATCCTGGCAGGAAGTGATGTGTATGAGGAGTACTGCATGTTCCCTGTTGGAGGATGCTATCCAATGACATTTAACAGGACAACGGAGAGCATCAATTACCGCACGGGCGAAGTTTCTGATATTGTAGAGGATATTTTAACAAACAAGTACAACGTAGTACTTGGTGAAAAGAACTGTTGGGACTATTTATCAGATGCGGATGAAGAGTTTATAAGCTCCAAGCTTCCAAAAGGCGATTCCCATCTTCTTGGCTATGCTGCCTTTACTCAGTCAGACCCTCGTTCCTACGATGAAGAACTGGAACGCTATGACACAGTTCTGTTCCAGCTCGACTCTGAATTTGGTCATGGCATCAATATTTCAATCGGCGATTGTGGAATCCTGAACTTCTTCATTAACCATGAAGACTTAGAAAACAAGAACTTCGAAGACGTTCTCTTTAACTGGGATTGCTATTAAGAGTCAGTGGGGACGGTTCTTGTTGACTCCTTTTGCGAATGATATGTATTGTCAGAATGTGGCCCAGGGGGCCTGCCATATCTTTACCACTGCTCGCGTTAATCTTGCTGTGAGATTCTAAGGCTCATATTAGAAAAATGTCTCATCTCATTATATTCGGGACACTCAACATTTTTCTAATATTTCACCTTGAATCTCATCAGCAACATTAAATGTCTCGCATTGATAAAGATATGGCAGGCCCCCTGGGCCACATTTCTGACAAAATCAATAAATGAGTAAAGGAGTCAGATAGAACCGTCCCCGATGTCACCCGATGTCATCCCCAGACTTCTTCAGCGATTTCTTTTACAAGTTTGAGCTTTGCCCACTGCTGCTCTTCTGTGAGCTTATTGCCAATCTCACAGGATGCAAAGCCGCACTGCGGGCTTAAATAGAGGCGATCAAGTGGCACGTACTGTGCTGCCTCATGAATTCTGTCTATAACTTTTTGCTTGTCCTCAAGGACAGGAGACTTTGTAGTAATAAGGCCGAGTACTATTTTCTTATCTTCTGAAACCTTGGAAAGTGGCGCAAAGCCGCCAGATCTTTCATCATCATATTCAAGGAAAAGAGCATTCACATTCTCTTTTGCAAAAACATAATCAGCAACGGTATCATATGGGCCGCTGGTGAAATAGGTTGAGTGGTAATTACCTCTGCAGATATGTGAATTGATGACCATGTCTGCTGGCTTTCCTTCAAGGGCCAGATTGTTCACTTTAAGAAGCTGCTCTTTTACCTGTTCAAGGTCTATACCAAGGGCCTTGTATCTCTGCTTGGCAGCATCGCCAACGATAGCTCCCCAGGTGCAGTCATCAAGCTGAAGATTGCGGCAGCCTGCATCATAGAACTGCTTAATAACATCGCGGTAAGCGGCAGCAATGTCCTGAATCAGCTCCTCGTTATCAGGATAGAACTTGCGAGTAGCTTCGATATTGACTGGAACGATCATCTGCTGGAAGGTCTGAGCAGGCGCTGGAATTGTATACTTGGCAACGGTGTTCTCATCCTCAAACTGCTTAAGGAACTTGAAGTACTGAACAAATGGATGAGCCTTAGCCTTGATCTTACCAACAAGATAGGTGTCATCAAGAACAGCCAGCTCGCCGCTAAACTGAACGCCATTACCTGTGGCCTTGTGCTCTACTCCCTCAAAGCCCCACATAAAATCCAGGTGCCAAAAGCTTCTTCTGAACTCTCCATCTGTTATCACATGGTATCCCAGCTCTTTTTGCTTGTTAACAACCTTTGTAATCTCTTCATTAACCACCTTGTCGTACTGGTCCTCGCTGATAGCTCCTGCAAGGAACTGCGCTTTAGCCTCCTTAAGGGCCTGTGGTCTTAAAAAGCTTCCAACAAAATCATATCTAAAGGGTGTCTGTAAATTACTCATTTCATCAGCCTCCTCAAAGTGTGATTATCGCGCGCATTAGATTCTATGCAGAATCATAGTCCTACCATGTTAGTAGGTAAAATATATATTTCCTTAGTTTGTCCATAGATTTTATCTATGGCTATGTGATAAACTAGACTAAATTCTATATTTAGATAATTGCTACAGATAATTCAATCAGTCTGAAATTTAATAGTAATGTTAAAAGAAATCTCTTTTTACAGGAGGGATAACAATGACTCTTAAGCAACTCCAATACGCAGTAACCGTGGCAGAAACTGGCAACATCACAGAGGCGGCAGCAAAGCTCTTCATCTCCCAGCCAAGCCTTACCTCTTCCATTCACGAACTGGAAAAAGAATATGGCATCACTCTCTTTGCCAGGTCCAACAAGGGAATCGAGCTCACCCCTGACGGAGATGAGTTCATTGGCTATGCAAGGCAGGTTCTTGAACAGACTGCCCTGATTGATGAGCGCTACAATGGAAAAGCCCAGGGAAAGCAGCGCTTTTGCGTATCCTCTCAGCACTACTCCTTCGCTGTGGAGGCCTTTGTAGAGCTGCTTAAGAAATATGGAAAAGATAAATATGAGTTCCACATGCGTGAAACCCAGACCTACGAGATTATCAATGATGTGGCTCATCTTAGAAGCGAGATTGGAATCCTGTACTTAAACCGCTTTAACGAAACCATAATAAAAAAGACTCTCCGGGATAATGGTCTTGTTTTTGAGCCATTATTTACCGCAAAGCCTCATATTTTCATTGGAAAGAACAATCCTCTGGCTTCAAAGAAAACCATCTCTCCAAAGGATCTGGCCCCATATCCTCGTCTTTCCTACGAACAGGGAAGTCATAACTCTTTTTACTTCTCCGAGGAGATACTGAGTACCCTTGATTGTGACAAGGAGCTGGTGGTCTGCGACAGAGCCACACTCTTTAATCTGCTGATTGGTCTACATGGATACACCATCTGTAGCGGTGTCATCAGCGAAGAACTGAACGGCCCTAACATTATTGCCAAGCCCCTTAAGGTGGATGACTACATGGAGATAGGCTACATTCTCCCAGCCTCTATCCATCCATCGCCCCTTACCACCAAATATATCGAAACATTAAAGTGGACCATCAATGGCAGTTCCAGCCGCTAAAGATGATCCACTAAAGAATTTATCAGCCAATCTGTAATTGTGCCCAGGTGTCAGAAGGTACCAGACCGATGTAGGTCTTTCCTCTGTTCACCATGATCTCTACGCCCTCAGCGTAGTAGTAATGTGTGATTCCTGTGGCGCTACTCTTACTCCAGGTAATTGGAAGAGCCTTACCGTTTGTGATGTAATAGCCTGTGCCTGAGCCTACCACGTTGTAGGTAAGATAACCATTCTTATCAAGCACGTTAAATGAAACATTCTGAAGGATTACGTTCTTGAAGGTCAGGACCTGTCCGTCTTCTGCGTCTGTATGCAGCATTCCGTACTCGTAATAATCATAGGTTCGTGTGCCAGCATTGAAAAGGAGCTGACTCTTATTGTGAACAAATACGCTGGAAAGATTCACTGTATTTGCCACCATCTCACTTGGCAGATCCACGTCATTATCGTTAAAAAGAAAATGTGAATTTCTCTCAGGTGCTGCGGTGTAGGTAGTAGGAATGCCAGCCTTTGCAAATCTGTTCACCAGCTCATTTCCAAAGACATACTCAGTAAACTCTGTAGGTTTACCATTCTTGATTCTGGTAAAGCCGCCGCTTAAGTTAGTAGCGTAAGGCTGTGCCAGGTAATTCTTGATGTAAACCGGGCCGCCATCGTGGATAAGTACTGCATTGTACTCACCAGTAAGGATAACGTTGGTGGTTCTGGTACTACGGATACTGCCTGTCTGTCCAAGATTGGTCCAGTCCTTGTAAAGGCACATAAGTCTTGTGATTCGGCCATTAGCTGTACTGTTCATCATCTCATAGACGATGTCAGCCTCTCCAACGCCGTAGTGAGCAAGGGCTTTCTTTTCGTTGTCCACCATGATAGCTACAGGTCTTTGATTCACAATGCTATCATCGATGGGAAGTCCCGTCAGCTCTGATGTGCCGGCATAGGCAGTGATAGAAAGCATAAAAGCGCTAAATACACTAGTTGCAACTGCAAGAACATTTTTAAGACGCATACAATACTCCTTATCATTTTCCTCATATTTGTATAATTATCATATCATTATTTTTGTACCGAAAGCGACACTTTTCCTAATATGTTATACTAAAAAGATACAGAGGACTCTTTATACAGGAAACCCTGTATCGGAAATCATTAATTTGAGAGTATATTCAGGACGATAATACTCCGCTATAAACAAAGGAATGAATCTATGGAAAAAGAAATATTTGATAAAGAACAACAGCACTTAACCAGCGTCTATGACAAGCTCCTTGCCATGAAGAAGGATCTTGATTCTCAGATCTCTGCCCTGGATGAAAAGGCTATTGATGATAAGAATGACATTCGCGATAACATCCGCTTCGACTATGCCGACGCAGAGACCACCATGGAAACTCTTGCAGAGATCGAGGTTTGGAACCGCTATATCGATACCTACAACGTTGAAAGTAACTCCCTTGGAATAAGGCGTGACACAGTTAATAAGCTCCTGGCATCTCCATATTTTGCCAAGATCAGTCTCAAGTTTGATCCATCAGAACCAGAAGAGGATTACTACATCGGCCGCGCTGCCATCTCAGAAAACGGCTATGATCAGATGATCATCGACTGGAGATCTCCAATTGCCGAGGTTTACTACAACCAGGAAATGGGCAAGACCCAGTACACCGTAGAAGACAGAGTTATCCCTGTTGATCTTAAGAATCGCCGTCAGTTTGACATCAACAAAAACAAACTGATCTCATATTTTGATACCCAGATTGCCATTGAGGATCCTATGCTCCTTAAGTCCTTGTCTTCTACCCATTCAGACAAGATGCAGGCAATTACTGCAACTATCCAAAAGGAGCAGAACACTGTCATCCGTTATCCTGACGTTCCTGTTCTTCTTGTAAACGGTATTGCAGGTAGTGGTAAGACTTCAGTTCTTTTGCAGAGAATTGCATATCTCTTTTACCAAAAGAGAAAGACCCTTCGCCCTGATCAGGTGTGCCTCATGACCCTGAATCCAGTGTTCCGCGACTATATCGACAACGTTCTTCCGGACATGGGCGAGACCAATCCTGTAACCCTGACCTGGCGCGAGTTCCTGAACATGGTCAATGTGCCATTTGCAGTGGATGACTATGATTACACAGAATGTGAATCACTTCAAAAGATAATTGATACTCTGCCAACTCTCACTCCTGAGGAAGAGGATTTCATTGATATTCGCCAGAAGGAAAGACTGGTGATGACTAAGGAAGATGTTCATGCTGTAGTTAAGAGATTTGGCCACCTTCCTATGGGCAATCGTCTCTTCCAGACCGCTTCTGACGAGCTTGAACAAAGAGCTAAGAACATTCTACACAACATGGCTGATGAGCATGATGATGAGGAGTCCGACAGCACTTCCAAGTCTGAGAAGTCTGAAGAAAACAGAATTGAGAATGATTTTGGCGGCGCTCTTAAATGCATAAGACACTGCGGCTGGATCAATGTAACCCACGTGGCTCAGCGTATTCTTGGCGTTGATAAGATCACTCCTGCCCAGTGGATCTTCACCAAAATGGCCCTTACAGGCCTTTGCGACCGCAGCATGAAATATGTCATGGTGGATGAAGTTCAGGACTACACCAAGGCTCAGCTTATGGTCCTTAGCAAGTTCTTCCCTAATGCCAAGTTCATGCTCCTGGGTGATGAATTCCAGGCAATCCGCGAGGGTACAATTACATTTTCTGAGATAAAAGACATGGCTGATGCAGCTGGCAAAAAATTCGTGGAACTCCCACTTATGACCAGCTACCGTAGTTCACCAGAAATTACAGACATGTTCGCAGCACTTCTTTCTGATGATAAGAAGATGATGGTTTCCAGCGTTAAGAGACCTGGGGAGAAGGTAGAGACTATCGCCTGCGCCACAGACGCAGACTACATAAAAGAACTAAATAAAGCTATTGCAGATGCAGACAAACAGGAAGGTCTTACTGCTATTATCTGCAGAAGCCAGAGTACAATTGAGAGCATCCTTGCTAACCTTGGCGAAGAAGCACCACAGTTCATCACAGGCCACGACAGCCTTCCTAAGTCCGGCGCCTTCCTGATCGAACTCGCCCTAGCCAAAGGCCTTGAATTCGATAACGTCATCCTCGCTGACGCTGACAAAACCTCATACCCAGACACCGAACTGGGCAAACACTGCCTCTACACAGCCATGAGCCGTGCCACAAGGCACCTGACCTTACTATCTAAAAACAGTTAATTACAGAGACATGGCTGATTCTGGAAACAGAAAAAGATTTGGAAATAATGCTTAATTCGGAAATGCTGATAATCTCGAAAAATATCATAAAGGCCACAAAGGCCAATACGACGGTTCTCTTTAACTTCTTTTTTTGTTCAAAGAATGAATTGTGTTTTTGAGATGAGCCTGGGGGCTGCTGCTATAGATTTATCAATACGAGACATTTGCACGAGTTGTAGAGTTTCACAGTGAAATATCAGAAAAATGTCGAGTGCTCTGAACGACTGTGAAATGAGACATTTTTCTGATATGAGCTGATGAAAGTCTAAACGAGTAAACGCGAGTATTGGTAAAGCTATAGCAGCAGCCCTCAGGCTCATCCAAAAACACATTCAGAATTACCAAAGAATTAAAGAGAACCCTCGTAGCCTTTCTCTTTAAAGAGGCGCATCATTTCGTTTGTTAGGCTGTAGTTGGTGGTCTGGAGGACGATATCCTCCGGCGCCACCCACTCAGCATATTTAAGCTCTGATTCATCCATTCGGATGTCCTTATCCCCATCCACATCGCAGTAGAATCCTGCCAGAATATCTGAGGCAATTCCCCAGGGCTGAGACTTGTAGTAGCGGATATTGGTGACCTTAAGGCCAACCTCTTCCATAACTTCGCGCTTTACAGTCTCTTCCAGCGTCTCACCAATCTCTGTAAAGCCAGCCACCAAGGCATTCTGGGCAAATCCAGTTCTGTACTTGGTAAGAAGAATTCTATTACTCTCCTTATCCGTCACACCAATAATAACCGCAGGATTGATTCTTGGATAAGCCTTGTATCCACAGCAGGTGCAGACTCTGGCTCTCTCAGTATCATCATTCTTCATGGGCTTTCCACACTTGCCACAATAAGCCTGGGATACATACCACTCATAGAGATGGAATGCAGTGTACATGGCAAACACATAGTGCTGAGGCTCTTTATTCTCTCTTCTGATATTCTGCATCAGATAGTATTTATAGCCGCAGCCCTTATCATCAGTAATCTCAGGCACTTCCTCCTTAAGGTCAACAGGCATATAGAAGTCATCCTCTCCAATGGAAAAGAGATATGTGAGCTTATCATCCAGCTTACTGATAACATCCACGCCTTCCTTATCACCAGCATTTCCAAATCTCTCAAGAAAATCTCCCAATGTAGGGAAGAAAAAAGTGTTGTCATCGCAGACCTTAAGCAGCACTTCTCTCTGACTTATCTCTCCCCGCATGACAATGAGTAGACTTTTCTTGTCAGCTCTTTTGCCAGGGTCATAATGATTATTAAATTCCAATGGAAAAATATCCTGTAGCATCTACCTGTTCTCCAAATCACAATATCTTCTTGATTTTAAAGAATATAAGACTTCCCACAACGATCAATGCACTAAGCCCGATAACCACCGGATAACCCATGCGGGATTCCAGCTCTGGCATGTATTTAAAGTTCATTCCGTACCAACCAACGATGAGGGTCAAAGGCATGAAAATGGTTGTAACCACGGTAAGGACTGTCATGATTCTGTTCTGTCTAACATCCAGCTGTGACTGATACAGGTCGTTAAGCTGGATAGTATAGTCCCTGAGGTGTGTAGCTGAGTCGTAGAGCCTGTCTACACGGCTTGAGAACATGTGGAAGTAACGAATATTGTCCTCGTTAAAAAAGCCGTTCTCATTTTCCTCAAGCTCCTGACCAAGATCCAAGAGCTGCTCATAATGAATTCGAAGATCTCTGATGTCGCCACGAATCTCGTTGTTTCGCTCCATGTGGGCAGTCTCTGCGTTAGTCATGATATCTTTTTCCAGACTATCAAGCTCGTACTCGTATCTCTGCATGGTCCTAAGGTCATTGTGGATAATAAGTTCCAGGAAATCATATAAGAAGCGCTCAAGACATGGCTTTTTCCACTTCTTGAATCTCTTGATCTTAAGCACCAGATCCAAAGCAAAGCCGTTTTCATCTATGAATACAATTCCTGTTTCATCAAGGGCAAAGGAAAAACTCTGGGGCTCAGAAGTATGGGCTGACTGGGTTGGAATACAAAAGGTTCCAGTCAGCGAATCGTAGTTAACTTCAGCCTTGGTGGAATAGATCTCCTCACTGTTAAGATCAAAATCAATTCCCATGTCAAAGTTTTCATTCTGCTCTACCCACTGGGCCGGAGTCAGAATTGCAACATAGGGTGCAGCAGCATCATGGCACTGCTCAGCACTACATTCTTCAAGTTCATTGTTGATCAGAAAAAACATGTGATTCCTCCCGGTTAGAAGATTATTGTATCAATATCAATCACTTCTGCTCTACAGCTGAAGTCTCATCATTCCATGGGTCATAAGGTTTGACATTCTTCTTGTGATAGATTACAAAGATAAGCACGATTGCAGCAAGCTCAACAATCATCGCCATGAGGGATCCCTCGAGTCCAAAGTCTACACTGTAGGCAAAGCTATCTCTGGCAGATGCAAGGTCAAGCTTGAAGATAGAAAATGGTGTGATCTGTCCGCTATTTGGAAGTCCAAGGATAATATTCTGTGTGTAGTTCCAAGCCGCGTGAACAGCCATTGCGCACCACAAGCTGTCCATATAGTAAACCATCATGGCGAACAGCACGCCAATCAGGAATATATTTACAATTGAAAGAATAGTTACTCCAGGATTAAGCAAATGCAAAATTGCAAAGAAGGCTGAGCTTCCAACTATAGCCACTATTGGACTGCGATAGCCTCTTCTTAATGCCTGATACAAGAAGCCTCTGCATACCATTTCTTCACAGGATGACTGAACAAACACTGCTATAAAAAGAGCTATCAGCTTTACAGGCTGGATAGAATCAAAATATACAGCTATGTCCTTGTTCAGTATTGCAGCAACTGCACAGGTCATATTCATCACAAAGCCTATAAGAAGGCCAATCAGAAGAAACTTAATGTTATTTCCCTTTGGCTTTGTCCAGACTGCCTTAACAATTGGGGTATATCTTTTTATAATGCCGCAGAACAAAAGCATTGCAGCCCATATGCCACAAAAGGCAAAATACATACTAAAGATGTTCCAAAATCCTGTCTCGTCCCCAGCTATCAGATCTTCAAAGGGCTGATAGACCATTAAAAGTGCAAGGGCCGATCCCACAAACTGCATAACCAAAAAAGTGATTATATACAAGATAATAACTGCATCAAACCATTTAAACTTTTCTGTGTGAATCCTTTTAAAAATGCTCTTCTTTTCTTCCATACATTGTCTCCCTATATAGTCATATTATTTCCAAGCATCTAAACTACTACTTTATTATACCCCAGACATGTCAAAATCGGGAATAAAGCTCTCCTTAGCAGTCTCTCCCACCTGCATAAATCCCTTAGTTACGCCAAGGTTTGCTGCGTAGTCCACGAGACTATCGTAGTCCCTATCCGTGACTTTTCTGTTGATCTCAGGGAACTGGGCCAGTTCTCCATTGGGCGTGAACTGATTCATAAGACTGATGTAGATCTTATCTCCATATCTCTCATACAGGTACTTCACTATCATCTTGGCCTGGATCAGCATTCCAGGCATAAGAAGGTGACGAACCACAACGCCCTTAGCCATGATCTTATTTTCATCACTATAGTCAGATGTAGACTCACCCTCAGCATTCCTGTTCACAGAACCACTATCATTCTTTTCAACAACAAACTCTGTCACCGGGCACTGTCTCACCATCTCATCTATGGCAGCCTTGGCGGCCTCCACATATCCACGGGCATTGCTGTATTTCACAGCATCCTCATCCCTTATGTATTTAAAGTCAGGCAGATAAATATCCACCAGTCCATCCAGCATCTTAACGCTGTCCACCTCCAGGTAAGATGAGGTGTTAAGAAGGAAGGGCAGGTCAAATCCATCACTCTTTGCCTTCTCAATGGCAGTGACGATGGTAGGTATGAACATATCTCCTGTCACCAGGTTAATGTTGTTGGCGCCTCTTTCCTTCTGCTCCCAGAAGATCTCCACAAGGCGGTCGGTACTAATGACCTTACCGATCTCACCCCTACTGATCATCCTGTTCTGGCAGAATACGCATCCCATATTGCAACCAGAAAAAAACACAGTTCCAGAGCCATTAGCGCCTGATATGCAGGGTTCTTCCCACATATGAAGAGCAGCCCTGCTAACATGCAGCGCCGCGCCTTCGTTACAATATCCTTTTGTCTCATACCTGTTCACTCCGCACTTTCTGGGACAGAGTTTGCAAGCCTCATATTCTCTATATCTCTCGGTACTCATATCCATATACCATATCTAATATCAACATGCCAGCCCATTACACTCTTCCAAGCTGCATGCGATAGTACTTCTCATAAAGTCCGCCCTTTGCAATAAGCTCCTTGTGGGTTCCACGCTCCTTGATTCCATCCTCATTAAGAACGATGATCTCGTCAGCCCCAAGAATTGTAGACAGTCTGTGGGCAATGGTGATGGTGGTTCTTCCAATAGCAAGCTTATCAAGACTTTCCTGAATATAGCGCTCTGACTCATTATCAAGGGCACTGGTAGCCTCATCCAAAATCAATATCGGCGGATTCTTAAGGAATACTCTGGCAATGGCAATTCTCTGCTTCTGTCCGCCAGATAATCTTGCACCTCTTTCTCCAACCTGAGTTTCAAAGCCATTTGGAAGGCTCTCGATGAACTCAAGAAGATCCGCGTTCCTAGCGGCCTCCACTATTTCCTCCATGGTGGCATCAAGCTTACCATAGGCAATATTCTCTTTTACCGTTCCATTAAAAAGATATACATCCTGCTGCACAGTTCCAATGTAGGAGCGAAGGGACTTCTGGGTCACATCCCTTATATCTGTGCCATCAATCTTAACTCTTCCTCCTGTAACATCATAGAATCTTGGAAGCAGCGAACAAAGGGTAGTCTTACCACCACCGGAAGGGCCAACGATAGCCACTGACTTACCGGCATCCACGTGAAGATTAACGTGATCAAGCACTGTCTCCTCATCACCATAGGAGAAGGAAACGTCCTCATAATCAATGACTCCCTTTACATTAGACAGCTCTTTTGCATCAGCCTTATCAACGATGGCGGGCTCAGTCTCAATAACCTCAATGAATCTCTCAAAGCCTGCAAGGCCCTTCTGGAGCTGCTCTGTAAACTCCACCAGCACGTTAACAGGATTAATAAAGATGTTGATGTAGAGAGCGTAGATAGCCAAGTCCTCTCCGGTCATCTGGCCCTTTGCAATAAAGAAGCCGCCTGCCACAAGGACAGTTATGTACATAAGGCCCTCGAAGAAGTTGTTGCCGGCATGGAAGATACCAAACTGCCTGTAGTTCTCCTGCTTGGAAGACAGGAACCCTTCATTGCTGACATCAAACTTCTCCTTCTCAATATCCTCACCGGTAAAGGATTTCACAACTCTGATACCGCCAAGGGTATCCTGAAGGGAGGAATTGATAATGGCGATCTTCTTACGGTTATCCCTAAAGGTCGCCCTCATTTTCTTATTCTTGGTAATTGAAAAGATAGCCATGCACACCACAACTGTCACAAGGCACAGGGTCATTGGCACATTGATCATCATAAGAAGGATAAAAGAGCCAATGATCTTAACCACAGAGATAAAGATGTTCTCAGGGCCATGGTGAGCCAGCTCAGAAATATCGAACAAGTCAGACACCAGCTTACTCATCATTTCGCCGGTGTTGTGAGTATCATAATAGGAAAAAGAAAAGCTCTCGAACTTGTCAAAAAGCTCCCTTCTCATGCCAGATTCCATGCGGGCTCCCATCATGTGTCCCTGGTTGGTAACATACCATCTGCAGGCGCTTCTGATAATATAGAGCACCAGCAAAAGAGCTGCTATTATACCCAGCTTACTCATGATAACGGAAGGCTCCTGAAGGAACAGCGTAGCTCTTAAGTATCTAAGGAACTGAGGAAATGTCAGGTCGATTATAGATAAAATCGACGCACATAAAAGGTCAAACAAAAACACGCCAATGTAGGGCTTATAGTAAGGAATAAACTTCTTGATCAGGTCCATAACTTCTCCAAATTCTGTATTAAACTAATTCACTTCTTTTTTGACAATCGTACAAACAATGTGATCTGTAGTCTTATCATTTCATAATACATGGCAATTCCGCCAAGTACAAATATTATATCAGTAAATCCGAACCACACACCAAAAATCTGCACCAATTCTCCAAATGAAGGAATCATGCCAAGAACGCAGATCATCACGAAGAACATGTGAGTCTCGATAGGTCCAAGTCTTGGGAAAAGAAATTCATTAAGGTATCTGATGTAGTTCATGGCGGTAAACATCATAAGTGCATAGACAGGCACCAGAAATACTGCGATCTGGAACTTCACCACCCCTGCAAAGGCAAGAGCAATCACCAGATATGTGATGTGAATAATGTCTGTCAAAAGATCCAAGAAGGCCCCTGCATCTGAGGACATATTTCTTTTCCTTGCAATGAAACCGTCCAGGTCGTCGCAGATAAGATGGGCCACAAGACCCACGATGGTTCCAATAAGGAAAAGCCTGTTAAAATGGGCAAGGCATCCGCAGATAATCCCCACAAATCCAAAGGTCGCCCCCAGCATAGTCATCTGATTAGGAGTCATGTTCTTTGGGATAATCTTGCCGAATGTGCCGTAGATCACGCCGTAGGAGGCGTTCTCCAGCTTACTTGGAATTATTTTTTTTACCTTGTTCTCTTCTTGCTTGTTATCGCTGCTCATCTTGTTATTATTCCTTTTCGTTATTCGTTATCGTTCTTACGCTTTCTGAACATATTAAGGACAAAAGACCTAATGTAGTCGCCGTAATTGATGAAGTCGTAAATGCCCTGCCTCTGAGCCCTTAAAAAGAGCCTTATAAGAAGCACATAGTAGTGGAAATAGAAGCGCTTTACACTTATTTTATCAGGCTTTGCCACCACATGGAGGTAGTCAAAGTGGGAAGGATTGTCTGTTATGATCCTGTCCTTGTACTTATTATAGGTCTCAAGGCCAAACTCCGGCGTAAAGATAGATACCGCCACGTGTTTAAGGCTATGCTCCCTTATATATCTGTAGAGGTTCCTGAAGTCCTTGCCAGTAAAGCCAAGATCCAGAATGAACATTCCCATGATGTTAATGCCAAGCTCATTGCAGATCTCGATAGTCTTTGAGTTGTTTTCCATGCTGGATCTTTTGTTGTAATCCGTAAGATAGCTGTCATCAAAGGCTTCAAGGCCCACCAGAACATAGTAAAGACCTATGTCACGGAGCTTTCTCATAAGCTTTTTATGCCTTGCAATAAAGTCTGACCTTCCGTAGCAGATGTATCTCTTTTTGATCTTTCTCTTTTTGATAAGGGTGATGAATCTCTTAAGCCTCTCCTCATCAAAAAGGAAATCATCATCTACGATGTAGATATTATCTGACTCAATCTGCTCGATCTCATCCACAACAGCATCAATGTTGCGTCTTGAATAAGCTCCGGCGTTCATCCTGTTGCGGGCACAGAACCTGCAGTGATATGGACAGCTAAAGGCCGTGCGAACCCAGGCTGCATGCTTAAGCTCAAGGTACCTGTAGTTATCCGGATGGGCATAGAAGTAGCTTCTGTCAGGAGCTGGTAAAAGATCTATATCAAAGGGCTCCTGCTTGTTGTAATGCCACTGTCCATCTTCTTTGTAGCAGATTCCAGATATCTCTTTTAACACAATATGCTGATTCTGGAAGATGGAATAATCCACCAGGTCAAGGATCTTGTAAATATCGAAGGATGTGAGGATGTAATCCACATAGTCCCTGTACATGCGCTGGTAGGCCAGCTGAACATGAAGACCGCCGATGATGGTAAGGGTATTAGGGTTATAGTCCTTGGCGTTCTGGCAGTACTCCAGCATGAAGTTCTCTTGCCTTGTTCTTCCGCAGACGTAGACCACGTCTGGCTTGTACATTTTAAGAGCCTCAGGAACAGATATCTTTTCCACCTGTCCGTCGTAGAGGTATACTCTGTGGCCCTTTTTCTTAAGCATGATGGAAATCTGCTCCAGCTCTAAACATTCGTTTTCTATTACCCCGACAAAATTGTATCTGGTTCTGGAAATCTCAGGGTGGATCAACAGAAAACATAAATCATTTCTTTTCATTCTTTAGCTGCTCTTCCTTACTTAATTCATTGTAAGCTATTTTACCCACCAGGGTTTTAGGGAGTTCGTCCCTGAACTCGTAAGCATATGGCCAGGAGTACTTGGCCAGATTCTTCTCACAATGTTGTTTGATACTTTCAAGCTCTTCTGAGCTCTTTTCCACACCATTCTTAAGAACGATGAAGGCCTTAGCCACCTCCACCTTGTATTCGTGTGGAATTCCGATAACACAGCTCATGAGAACGTCTGGATGAGAATCGATGGTGTTCTCGATGTACTGCGGATAAATGTTGTAGCCTGAACTTACGATCATTCTCTTAAGTCTTTGCTTGAAATAGATAAAGCCGTCCTCATCCATGTAGCCCAAATCTCCGGTGTGGAGCCAGGTAAGGCCGTCCTCATGGACTCTCAGGGTCTTGTCCGTTTCCTCTTTATCCTTAAGATAACCCTTCATCACTGATGGGCCGCTGATGGCGATCTCACCCTCTTCTCCGTAGGGGAGCTCCTCTGTGGTGTCAGGCTTTATGATCTTGTAATAGGTGTCTGGATAAGGGATTCCAATACTTCCCTCTCTGTAGTATTTCTCAGGTGTAAGGCAGCTTCCCGTAACGCACTCGGTAAGGCCATAGCCTTCTCTAACCTGAATATCTGCGCCGTGCTCATGAAGGAATGCATCAACCTTGCCCTTAAGGCTCACAGACAGTGAATCACCACCAGAGATAACACACTTAAGGAAGGACAGATCATAGCCTTCCAGGTGCTTATTCTTAAGCAGTGCCTCGTAAAGAGTTGGCACTCCTGCGATGATGTTAGGCTTGTACTTCATTAGGAGCTTGTGGAATGTGGCTGCGCTAAAGGTTGGCAGGATTATGCTGGTTCCGCCAAAGTACTGCACTGTATGGATGCAGATTCCAAGGCCAAAGCCGTGAAAAACAGGCATGATGGACAGCACCTTATCCTTTTCATGTAGACAGGCACAGGCTTCAAAGCTCTGCATTGCCAGGGCATTAAAGTTAAGGTTGGTAAGCTCGATTCCCTTTGGATAGCCTGTAGTTCCGCCGCTGTAGAGAATGCTAGCAACCCTGTTGCCGATTCGATAGTTCTTTTCACCAATTGTTACAACTGAATTGTTGTCAAAAGAGCTATCGTCTTCACCGGAAGTTAGTGGCCCTGTGTATCCTGCTGCCCCGGAGATGAACTGCTTCCAGGATATTGCGATATCGCTTTTCTCTACCTTGATCTTCCTGCCCTTTGTCACCTGGAAAAGAACTCCCATGTAAAGAGGCATAGAATCCTTAACTGATACCACGATGGCCTTTTCAAGGCATGTGTCCTTGGCCACGTGATTTATCTTGTTGAAGGCCAGGTCAATTGTGACAATGAACCTGCTCTCAGAAATATCGATGTAATACTTAATCTCACGCTCTGCAGAAAGAGGGTGGATCATGTTGGAAATGGCCCCGATCTTATTAAGGGCATAGAAGCTAATAAGCGCCTCAGGAGTGTTTGGCATGCAGATGCTGACTCTGTCCCCCTCATTGACGCCCAGAGCCTTAAAGGCCCTTGCGCACTCGTCAATCTGCTCTATGAACTTTTTAAATGTGGCCTTGGTTCCAAAGTAATTGTAGCTGATGTTGTCCCCGTGCTTATCAGCTGACTCTTTTAACAGGTCATATACGGAAATATCCGGATAATCCAGGTGCTTTTTCACGTTGTCATAGTACTTGTACCATGGTGTTTTTACTTCGATCAATATGTTTTCCCTTTACTCTTTTTCATTTTTGGATTCAGATATTATCTTGTAATCTCTGTATTAGTCGCGGTTCTCGATGATCATGTCATGGATCACATTAAACAGATATTCATTAGCTTCCGGCACTTCCATGCCAGTCACGTCCACCGGCTTACCATACACGATCTTCAGATTCTTGCTCCTAAATTTGTAATCTCCAGTGATGGAATAAGGCACGATTTTTGATCCAGTCCTAAGGGCCATCACCACTGCACCCTTCTTGAAGGGAAGCAGAACCTCATCCGTGTAATTTCTTTTTGCCTCCGGTGAAAGGTTCACCAGGCAGTCGTCCTTAAGGCACTCTATTGCTGCCTCCAGAGCCTCCTTGTTTCTGTCAGCATGGAGATCAACTGGGATTGTGCCCATGGCCTTGAAGAACCATCCAAATATTCCGTCATGAAGCTCTTTCTTAGCCAAAGTGTGCACCACTCTGTTTGTGGACACATCCACCAGGATCGGATCCAGCGCATGCTTGTGATTGCCGGCAATTACCATTCTTCCCTCAGCTGGGATATGCTCCGCCCCAATGATCTTAGGATTGTAAAAAGAGCTAAATAACAGCCCCAGGAAAGGCCTGAAGGTGAGGTAAAGCTTTGCCTTCTTTTCTCTATTGTTCAATTTATAATTCCCCTTTATATTTCAGCCAATCTAGATTCAATCATTATTTGCGTTCCAACTCGATGTAGCTTTCGATTGATCTTTTGGTTAATATTCTCTGAATGAGTTTACCATTCAAACTAAGGAACATACAAATATTTTTCTTGGCCGGAATTTTGTCCATGTATCCTAAAGTCTTCTTCTCCTTTGGATAAAAGAGCTCCTCCCTGTACATGTAAGGTTTAAGCAGGGCGTCCAGCTCTTTTATGTTGTACTTGTAGAAGGGCTTGTCCATAAACACCGCCCCTGACATCTCCACAATCCTTGATACAAAGGACATGCAGTTCTCAGCCTTGTAGATCCTAAAGCCGTGAAGGATGCCCATGGTGGCCATGGAATACACGTTGAAGATGTAGTCCTTGTCGTTTTCTATTTTGTTAATGTACCTTTCGATGCGTGCCCTATTCCTGTCTGTCACAGGCACCTTGAAGACCTTGAGCTTAACGTTCTTGTGATCTCCGTAGGCATAGCAGTCCAGAGTCTCATGCATGAATCCACAGTCAAAGGGTGCATAATGCTTTCTTCTTGAAAATGTAACGAAGTCCTGAAGTGGCTCCTCCATGCACACTGCAATGTGGGTGTACTCATATCTGAACAGCGCCCTTGCTATGGCACCAAGGCCTGTGTGAGCCTTCACCAAGGCTACGTAAATATATGATTTTGTCTTTGTATTTTTAACATCACTGCATTCCATACTGTTCATTTCGTCATTCATTGTTTTTACCCATACTTTTTGGGTAATACTCCTTGTTTTTCATATATTGCCCAATGAACTCTACCTTAGCTTGGGCAATATCCTTTATTTTTCTTATATTACCCAAAGATCATTACCTTAGCTTGGGCAATATCCCTTATTTTTCTTATATTACCCAAAGAGCAACACCTTAGCTTGGGCAATATCCTTTATTTTTCTTATATTACCCAAAGATCATTACCTTGGCTTGGGCAATATCCTTTATTTTTCTTATATTACCCAAAGATCATAACCTTGGCTTGGGCAATATCCTTTATTTTTCTCATATTACCCAAAGATCATTACCTTGGCTTGGGCAATATCCCTTATTTTTCTTATATTGCCCAAAGAACTCTACTTTAGCTTGCTCTTCTCACTGTGTATATATTAGTAACAGTTCATATCCCCGGTTTGTTGCAATTTCAGTTATTATATCGCAGATGCCATGTTTAGAATGTGAACAATCTGTATATAAATAATGACCATCATGTATCGTTTTAATATCTAATAAAAACAGCCACCCAACTGGGTGACTGTTCACTAATCAATTGATGTATCTTTTTATCTGATAAATAAACACTTCAATATGGCGATGGCATCTCACTGCCTGTATCAGTAAGTAGATATCTCGCAGCCCACATCATACATGTAATCAACCGCTGCACCTAAATAATCCTGCTTGCAATCTACTGGATTACCATAAAAATCAATAACATTATATTCGCCATACCAATCTTCAGACTTATATTTACCTTCTGGATTTACAACATTAAGGCATCCAGTTTCCTTTTGATAAACTACCATTGGTTCTCTTAAGTAGAAATTATGTGCATAATAAAAGCTTGGTTTTAAAAAGAGATTCCCTGCTTTATAGTTAAAATTGAAATAAAGAGCTACTGCTCATGCCTTCAGCTCCTGATACAGACGTCTGATATCATCTTCTCCAAGTGCGATCGGATTGTTCTTAAGTCTTTCAATATTAACAGCATGAACCAGAATATCCAAGTCTTCATCCTTAATATCTGGAAGGTCCATTTCAAGCTCTTTTAACATGTCTTCGTAGATGTGAAGGGCCTCAGCTGGCGTATGAGCGCCAAAGCACTCAGCAAGGAAATCGAACTTCATTCTGACGTTATCCAGATCTTCTTTGGTCATTTCAACACGTGATGCACATGCTACAGAACTCATCTCAGATTCTGGTAATCCACATTCTGCCCCAGATTCGCGCTGTTTATCCACAACCTCCAACATCCATCTCCACAGAACACCCACGCAAAGCGCAGCCGCATGTCCATGGGCAAAGCCGTACTTAGTTGTGATCTTGTAACACATGGCATGCCCTGCAGTGGTCTGGGTTATGTTAATGGCGCGGCCTGCTTCCAAAGAGGCCATCAGCATCTTATCGTAGGTTGTGGCCTTGGCACCAAGGTAAACCCTGTAATTGTCCATGATTGCTGTGATTGCCTTCTTGGAATGTTCCCTACTTTCTTCGCAGCTCTTTACAGACCAGGCGGATTCGATGGCATGGCACAGCGCATCCAGCATTGTAGCCTTCTTCTGATAAAGCGGAAGGTTAACCAGCACAGTGCCGTCAAGGAGCACCAGGTCTGGGATCAGTGAATCATGGGCCACAGACTGCTTCTCACCCTTGTAATAAATAACTGCAAAGCGGGTAACTTCTGAGCCTGTTCCCGCTGTAGTTGGCATTGCCATGAAAGGAATGTCGTTAGCACTATTCTCTGAAGTCAGAAAGCTACCGTCTTCTCCGTCGCCGTCTTTATAGGCATAGAGCTTGATGCACTTGGCAACATCCATGGCACTTCCGCCACCTATAGCAAGGACTGCGTCGCAGCTATTATCCCTATAAGCCTTTACTCCCTCAAGAACTTCCTCGTACTTGGGATTTGGGGTAAAAGAACTAAATCTTACAAAGCTGGTCTCTCCCTTACTCTCAAGCTCTTTTACAAAATCCGCAATGCGGAGCCTGTCCATAGACTTTCCTGCCACAAGCAAAATTCTCTTTATATTTCTGGAAACAATAAAGCTCTCCAGATCTGCATAATCCTTATAAATCTGCATGTTTTATAAAACTCCCTTTTTGGAATTACTGATAACAGGCACGTCTGATTCGTCCTTATCATCTATATGTGCGCCAGAATACTTCTTGGTTTCCTTAGCAATGACGCCAGATAACAGCAGCACAGCCACTATATTTGGAATAGCCATAAGTCCGTTCAATATGTCAGCAATGTCCCATATCAGGTTAAGTTCCACGATAGAACCTACGAACACTCCCAGTACCCACAGAACCTTGTAAACAGGGATAGCTCTTTCTCCAAAGAGATATACCGCGCAGCGCTCTCCGTAATAGTACCATCCAAGGATAGTTGAGAAAGCAAAGGTGATGAGGCCAAAAACAAGAATAGAAGTTCCGATAACCGGTATCTTACCAAAGGCAAGGGCTGTAAGCTCTGAGCCATTTCCGGAAAGTCCGTCGATGGAAGAATTCTTGATAATGCTTGAAACCAGCACCAGGCCTGTCATAAGGCATACAACCACAGTGTCCCAGAAGGTTCCTGTCATGGAAACAAGGGCCTGTCTCTTAGGATTTCTGGTCTGAGCCGCAGAAGCCACAAGGGGCGCAGATCCCATACCTGACTCATTGGAAAAGAGTCCTCTTGCAAAGCCAAATCTGCAAGCTGCTGCCACGGTACTTCCCACAAAGCCACCTGTAGCTGCCCTTGAAGTAAATGCAGAAGTAACGATTACTTTAACTGTTTCTCCGAGAACATCAGCATTCATGACGAGAATAATCAGACATCCAATTACGTAAAATGCTGCCATGAAAGGCACAAGCTTTTCTGAAACCTTGCTTATGGACTTGATTCCGCCTATGATAACCATGCCAACGATCACGCACAGTACAATGGCAGAAACGTAAGTTAATATCTTTTCACTCTTGGCATCACTGGCAAAATTCTGATTTATATTGGCAACGATGGCATTGGACTGCACTGTACAGCCTATTCCAAAGGCGCAGACTGCAGCAAGAAACGCAAACACAATGCCCAGCCACTTCATTTTAAGGCCTCTGTGCAGAGCGTACATTGCGCCGCCCAGCATGGTTCCATCTTCACTCCTAACTCTGTATTTAACCGCGATCAGGGTTTCCGAATACTTGGTGGCGATACCAAAAATTCCTGTAAGCCACATCCAGAACACAGTTCCCGGGCCACCCAGAGCAATGGCGGTTCCAACACCTACAATATTTCCTGTTCCAATTGTTGAAGCCAGGGCCGTTGTCAGCGCTCCAAACTGTGAAACATCGCCATCCACATCGGGATCCCTGGTCACTGAAAGCTTTATTGCCTTAAATATATCCTTCTGAACAAATCCTGTTCTGACAGTCATAAACAGGTGGGTTCCAAACAACAATATAATAAGGGGCCATCCCCACAAAAAGTCTCCAACATTCTTAATTACTGCAGCAAAACTCAAGTCACATATTCTCCCTTCCTGCATCACGCAGATAATTCATAAACTGCTTCTTATTTTCAATGGCAGTTGTTGTGGGGCGTCCCAGGTCATCCCTTGCTCCAAGAGCACATTTTACCTCAAGGAATGTAAGGCCCTTGCTAACGCCTGCCACTTCCTTCAAGGCTTCCTCCAGCTCTTTTTCATTATTTGCTAAAAGAACTGTCTCATAACCGCAGGCCTTTGCCACACCGGTAAGGTCTGTACTACCGGCAACTGTAGGCTGTCCGCCAACTGTATCGTGGGCGCCATTGTTAATAACAACATGCACCAGGTTAGAGGGCTTCACATTACCAATAACCGCCATGGCTCCCATATGCATCAGAGCCGCACCGTCGCCATCTATGCACCACACTCGTCTGTCTGGCTTGTTGATTGCAATTCCAAGAGCTATGGAGCTGGCATGTCCCATGGAACCTACAGTCAGGAAGTCCTTTTCATGTCCCTGTCCATTTCTTTCTCTAATTTCAAATAGCTCGCGGCTTGCCTTTCCTGTGGTGCTGACGATCACGTCTCTTCCGGCAGTATCAGCAATACGGCTAATGGCTGTCTCTCTTTTTAGCTCATGATCATTGGAATAATGAGCTTTCTCATTATAGATAAGAGAGCCCTTTTTGATCACAAAGGCAACAACCTTGCCTTCTGAAAGCTTTTCCTTGAAGGCGTCATAGATATCCACAATATTTTCTTTTGTGGTTTCTTTATCCACAACCATGTAGGGGATATCCATAGTTTCAAGAAGCTTACAGGTAACCTGACCCTGAAAAACGTGCTGTGGCTCATCGTGAACGCCAGGTTCTCCGCGCCATCCAATTATCATGACACAGGGAATACCATAAACTGCTGTATTCATAAGGCTTGCCAAAGGATTGATCACATTTCCTTCGCCGCTGTTCTGCATATAAACAACAGGCACCTTGCCTGTAGCCATGTGGTATCCCGCGGCTATAGCCATGGCATTGCCCTCATTGGCCGCAATTATGTGGTGCTTAGGATCTGTCCCATAGGTATTGACCAGGTAGTCGCACAGTGCCTTCAGCTGGCTGTCAGGAACTCCGGTATAAAAATCTGCTCCGATTATATTAAGAAAATCTGTAACCTGTACATTAGTTATTCTCTTTCGTACAGCCACAAGATCTTCCTCAGTGTCTATCTCGCCACACACTGCATCTTCCTCATCCAGTGCCATGATGCAGCACAGATCTGACACTTCGTTAAAGGCATTCTCCGCATAGCAGGAGGTTTCGCCCCTTTCGCAGAACTTTACAATCTCATCAAGCCAGATTTTAAAGTCATCTCTTTTTACCTTATACAGGGGCTGCGCAGCCATGGCGTCCATGAAGAAGTTAACACCTACAGCTGTGATTCTGTCTGCCCTTAATACTGCCTTGAAGTCCTTCTTAGGTAAAGGAGCTGTTGAACTAACCACCATGCAGGAATCCTTGGATTCTACCACATCCTTAAGGACCTGCCTTTCGAAGACCAGATCCCCATGCATCAGGATGATGTCGTCATCAAGCTCGTCCTTAGCCAGGAACATGGAATAGATGTAGTTGGTGTCCCCGAATCTGTCGTTGTGGGCAAAAGAAATCCTGGCTGAAGGATTTAGCTCTTTTACGTAAGCCTTAAGAACCTCAGCCTGATAGCCTGTGGTGATGACTATATCCGTAATGCCCTCATCAATCAGCATATTAAGCTGCCTCGATAGGATGGTCTCCTTGTCAGACAGCGCTGTCATGCACTTGGGCTGGGAGTTTGTAAGGTCTCCCATCCTGCTGCCTCTGCCAGAATTAAGAATTAGTGCTTTCATATTAGCCCCTCGTCATTCTTAGTTTCGTGTGTTTCTATTTTTATTGTATGAACATATCGTTATCAGCCAGTTACAGTGAGCTTACGATGTAGTTCCACAGCGCAGTTGTGGGCTGTGGCTGATAGTGAATGCCATCATTTGGATCAATAGTGATGTTGTTAACGCAATAGGTATAAAGATCTATGACCTTGACGCCGTGGTTATTGGCCCAGGCAACAAGGGAATTGTTGAAGGCCACCATTCTTTCATTGTCGTAGTATGGCCTATCGTCTGCCTCAAGGCTCTCATCCTGAGATGGTCCAACGGTGCAAACCACAAGCTGCTTGCCACTTGAAAGGATACTTTCGTAAAGGGGTGCATAGCTTGAGAAATCGCCGTAGTTGTTGGCTCCCATCCAGAAAACAACGGTGTCAAAGTTATCAAGACCTGCGCTGTTAACCGCCTCGTAAGCAAAGTTGGTGGCAGCTGCGTTTCTGCAGTAAACTGTAATTCCGTTGTAGACACCGCCCATGATCTCTGTGGCGCCGCCATCAAACATATCTACAGTTCTTGAATCGCCTATAAAGAGGATTCTGCCGTAGCCCTGTTGCTGGGGCTGGGATGACTGCTGAGTCTTTTCTGCATTCGCCTGCTGGTCCTGAGTCTGATCTGTGTTTGTCTGGTTATCCTGTGCTTGCTGCCCAGATGCTGTTTTATCATTTTCACCAGTCTTGGATGCTGATGCATCGTCTGACTTGCCATCTGCAGATTTGCTAGAATCCTCTGCTGCCGCGTCAGAAGCAGAACTACCTTCACTACTTCTGTCAGGAGCCACGAAGGAATCGCCCCTCATGTACTTAAACACGTTCAGAGACTCCAAAGGATGTCCCTCAAAATCAAACATAGCCTGATTATCCCAGGAGCATCCGCCGTAGTACTTGCCTGCATCCTCAGGATCGTAATCAGAAGCATAGCTGCTAGCCCAGCCGCTTCCGTATTTCTCCCAGATTGCTGAATTATCAGCGTTTGCAGGGCCCACCGGAATCCAGGTGCCTTCCCAGTAGAAAATACCAAGACCACCTACAGCATTGACGCTGCTGCAAATATCGTGAATCATCTGGCCCTGTCCATCTACGGAAGCGCCATAGCCCTCCACCAGGTCATTAACTGAAAGGCTGTTGCCTGAACCGTCGCCGTCCTCTGTTGTGTAGCAGTAGGAAGTCTCCGCCAAGAACACCTTTTTTTTGTATCTTTCCTGAATCAGCTCCAGCACTCGGCTCATGTTCTCCATGGAGCCGTCCCAGAAGGGATAATAGCTCATGCCGATCATATCAAAATCAAGCTCGTTACTTACCAGCTTGTCCACCAGATCCAGCACATCTGCCTTATCCTGAATCCTTGTGTAGTGGACAACCACCGATATCTCTTTATCATAGGAGGCTGATACCTCGCGGATTGCCTTGCTCCCTTCTTTCAAAAGAGCTATGACATTATCCAGCTTGGTCTCGCCACTCATTCCATAGTTGATTTCATTACCAGTCTGGACCATGCCCACGTCTACGCCAGCTTCAAGAAGCTCAGCAAGGCTATTCTTGGTAAATTCATAAAGAGCTGTCTCTTTTTCCTCAAGGTTCATGCCTTCCCATGCCTTAGGCGCGTGCTGTCTCTTGGGGTCTGCCCAGAAATCCGAATAGTGGAAGTCTATCATCACCTTCATTCCAGCATCGGTAGCTCTTTTACCAAGCTCTATAGCTGTGGCCAGGTCGTTGTTACCGCCGCCATAGCCGTTGCCCTCTGCATCGTAGGGGTCATTCCAGACACGAAGTCTTATGTAGTTAACGCCAGAATCTGCCAGCACTTCAAATACATCCGCTTCGTTTCCCTCAAAGTCGTAGTATTTGACGCCGCTGTTCTCTTCCACAAGCACAGAGGATGCGTCCATGCCGCAGATAAAGTCCTCTGGAAGACCATCTATAGGATCCTTCCAGGAACCTTGCGAGTCATCAGCAGTAGATGCTAGACTTGCTGCGTCACCACTCATTTCTTCAGTTGATATATCATTGGAATTGTTAGAAGATCCATCCGTGCTGCCATTATTCCCGGCACAGCCAAACAGAAGGCTAGCCCCCAGCATAGCAGACATAACAAAAGAACATATCTTTTTCTTATTCATACTTCCCCCAAAATATTCAGCTCTTTTCATGACTTCCTATCAATTATACTATACAATCGCCGAATATTTCGGGTAAAACTAGAAAAAAAGAGCTTAAGTCCTTGTTAGACCTAAGCTCTTATCCGACCTTTATCAACGAGACTTAAGAAGGCATCAACCACTTCAGGATTAAACTGGCTCCCGGAGCCTTCCTTGATTATTGATATGGCCTTTTCAAAATCCAAATGTTCACGGTATGGTCTGTCAGAATACATCGCATCAAAGCAATCCGCCACGGCGATAATACGCGCCACCTGAGGGATTTCTTCGCCTGAAAGCCCATTTGGATAGCCTTTTCCGTCTTGCCTTTCATGATGAGCCAGGGCTCCTACGGCAAGTTCAGGGGCAACGCTTACATCTTTTAACACCTCGTGACCTTTTGTGGTGTGAGCCTTAATTTCGTTATACTCATCATCTGTGAGCTTCCCAGGCTTATTGAGCACAGCTACAGGAATTCCCACCTTACCAACATCATGCAAAAGACCTATGCGGTAATACTTTTCTACGGTTTCATCGTCGTACCCCATCTCTTTGGTGATCAGGGCTGTATATTTCGCCACTCTTTCCGAATGGCCGTTGGTATACTTATCCTTCATATCAATAACTTTTGCAAAAGCTTCTGATATCTCGGATGCAAGTACAACGCTCTCCTCCTGCTTCTTTTTAAGGAAATCTATATAGTCCTTGTACAGATAAATGCCCATAATTACGGTAAACAGCAAAAGTCCAAAGCGCAGATAAGTTAAATCTCCGTAGCTATTAAAGAAATGATAGCGGATCATATCTATAATTGCTCCCAAAACGAAAGCAAAGAGTCCCCAAAACACAGTGCGCAGCAATGTCTGCTTGATTTTCCCATGACGTATAGCCCGAGCAACAAGAATTACAGCCAGCAAGAAATGACCAATTATAACAAACTGCGAAACGTAAACAAGATGGTAATAGTCTGTCACGCCGCTCTGTGTCAGTCCTACCTGAAGTAAGAAATCAATAAGACATACTATCATCATGCCAGATAATACCTTGTGATGCGACTCTCCCGTTATACTGGAGAAAAATGAAAGGGATGGATAGGGCAAAAACACAAGAAGCATGTATTCTATAACTCTGATAATTTCAGGGCGCCCTGTCAGTACCTGAAGAAGAAGCGTATCATTAAAACCAACAAAGCCGATCATTATACAGGATATACCAAATGATATGAAGTCTATGCCTGATATTTTCATGGCAATATTGCCCGTAAGTCCTGCTATAACAAAAAGCAATCCTATAATTATGGTTGTTACACACTGAGAAAATGCAGAGAGATTTCTTTTAAATACACTTGTCATGTACTGCCCAGAATCGCTAATAGCTATGTCTTTTATAGCTGCTGGCGTATTGGAAAATATAGGAAGGATATCCAATCTTATAGTTGTACATCCCTCTGGAATTGCTATGGTATGATATTGCATGCCATAGGAAATGCCCAAGTGCTTTGGAAGCACAGGCTCATAATCGTAAAGCATCTCATCGGATGCATATACAACAAAGTTGGTATCAATAGTCTTGAAGCAAATTGCCTTGTCTACTGTGTTAATCCTACTGATATCCAAGGTGACAGAATGGTTCCCAAGGGCAAGATTATAAAGATCGACTGACTCTCCATTTTCATCAATCCAGTCGTTATTAATACCCTTAACCACACCGGTATCAGTGCGTTTCCCAGGATTACCTGATCTAATGCTGAAAAGCACAAAAACCAAAAGAATCGATATGCAGATTATTTGTTCTATGCCAGAACGAACTGATTCATTCTTTCTTTTCATGGTTATTCCTTTACTTCCTGCTCGTAAGAGCCTTCACCATTTCAAAGAATCCACATATATTTGCGTGTGTTGTATTTGTGTATGTTATATCATTTATGTTTTATCAGTTTCGCGGGAATTTTCATAGTTTTGTTATTCTCGGACATGGGACGGGTTGTGGAGCATTTAATTTGGATATAACGCACCATGCACCAGCATTCAATGAATTCGCCTTGGCGCGCATGGCGATAGTTGTATCAATCTGAGTCTGTAGCACTATCCATGTCAAATTATGCCTCAGGAAATCATTTTCGCATTCCTTAGGCCAATACCTGATGATTCCATCTCATAGTCACATTTACTGGTCCAGCAGATTCTTAAATACCTTTGTAATATGCGACTCTCCTTTATGATTCCATGTGAACTGTACATCACTTCCGATTGAAGGCTTTTGGGTCAGATCATCCGAAAGCTTCGCAGGAATCAAAAGTTCCCAGTAGCGCACCTTATATTCATCTCCATCTATAGCTTCTACTACGCCAAGGTGTTGTTCAAATATCTGCATAAAGCCTTCTTGAACTTTAACTTTACGATAGCTTGGAAATTCTTTATTGATCTCCTCCAGACGCTTTTCATCTTCCAGCTTTTCAAAATCAGCGCTCTCAATAAGCTTTCCTTTAACGCCTGCAAAATCATCACTAAGTGGAAGACACATAAGGGCATCGAATGTATTGCCCTGAGAGTCCGTGATCCCACACTCTGCGCCACGTTTAAACCCAAATCTTGGATAATAGTTTGGTTCTCCCATAAGTGCAATAGCCTTTATGCCTGCTTCTTTGGCAAGCTTTATGGTCTCTCTCATTAGAGCACCACCTATATCATTTCCTTCCATGGTAGGCTCCACCGCAAGGGGACCGAAAGTAGCTATTTCGTGCCTAACATCCCCATCCACAATCCATGCCTTGGTATAGTAAACTGCGCCAACTACTTTGCCATCCAGCTCCGCTATACGACTTATCTCAGGGATATAATCCTTGGATTCTCTAATAATGCGAATAAGGAAATGCTCTGTACATCCAGGCCAATACTTATTCCAAAAGCTACGCATGGTCATAAGTTCTGTTTCTTTATAATCTGCAGGTGTTTCTGGTCTTATGATCAAATTCTCTATCAATGCTGCTCTCCTTATCTGTTAAGCTCTTTTGTCTATATGCATTCATTTTATCACGACTTTTCGCGTAATATACCTGTTCACACACATAAAAAGCGAGCTGAAGGATGGAAATATGCCATCATTCAGCCCGTTGATCATGTTAAAAGATATTATTCTTACTTAGCAACTACGTTGTTTCCCTTGTGGCGCTTGATTCCAGTGCATCCACCGGATTTAATTGTCTCTTTTACGAATACATTCATGATGTCTCCGTAGCCGGTCTTGCCATCCTTATCATAGCTTGTTTCAAGAGATTCAAATTCGCCATCAGAATAAACAATCGCCATGGAATTATTATCCTGAGTCTTGATAAGAACAAGGGTCTTGGACTCTGTAGTAACTTTTGTATACTCGTAATCCTCTGCTCCAAGGAACTCCTCGATATCCTCAACAGCCCCTGCCATAACTGTGGCAGCTGCGTTCATATCCAGCTCAACTGGAGTCTGAACTGCTTCTGCAGGCGCTTCCACAGGAATATCTATAGTTGGCACCTCTTCCTCAGCCATAGGAATATCGATTGTTGGTACTTCTCCCATATCCATCGGAATGTCGATTGTTGGAACCTCTGCCTCTTCTGGAAGGATATCCAATGCTGATGGAGCTTCCTCTAAAGGAATATCCATGGAAATATCTGCTTCCGGTGCTGCTTCTGCTTCCATTGGGATATCTATGGTCGGAACTGCTTCTGCTTCCATTGGAATGTCGATAGTTGGTGCAGCCTCTGACATAATATCCATCGCAATTGCTTCAGATAATGATGGTTCCTCAGCTGGTGGTTCTACCAGAGCATCCATCATATCTGGTGCAGCCTCTGCCATTTCTGGCATTGCTTCAGCCATCTCTGGCATCACTTCGGCCATCTCTTCAGGAATTGGTTCCTCTATAACGATGACTCCTGCTGTGTCCTCCATTCCTTCGATTGATGGCTCTACAAGAGCATCTATCTCTGCAGGTGCCTCAGGGTTCTCTGTTGGAACTGGCATATCACCAGCAGCTATCATCGCTGCCATAACAGGATCTATATCCATGCCCTCAGGAATTGCTGGTGCTTCGGCAACTATCTCTGGTGCTGCCTCTGCTACTGGCTCCTCTGCCGGCATTTCAACTGGCGCTTCTGCTACTGCTTCGGCTGGCGCCTCCGCTACTGGCTCC
>NZ_KK211396.1:0-18681 GCF_000622085.1 Butyrivibrio proteoclasticus P6B7 | reverse complement strand
GCTGGTGCTTCGGCAGCTATCTCTGGTGCTGCCTCTGCTACTGGCTCCTCAGCTGGAATCTCCACTGGTGCTTCCACTACCGCTTCTGCTGGCGCCTCCGCTGCCATTGCTGCCATCATTGCATCCATATCAGATGGAATCTCCTCTGCAGGAGCTTGTTCCTCTGCTGCCTGCGCTGCTATCGCAGCCATATTCACATCAACCTCTTCTGCTGTCTCAGCTGCAGCCATTGCTGCAATCATTGCATCAGGATCAATTGCAGCTTCCGCTGGTGCTTCTTCTGCTGGTGCTTCTGGTGCAGCTTCCGCAGTCTCAACAGCTCCATTTTCCATTGCAGCCATAGCAGCCGCAAGAGCATCTGCCTCAGCAGTCTCTGCTGGACTTGGCTCCTCTGCAATTACTGGCTCTTCTACAGGAGCCTCTGTAGCTGGTATTTCTGCTGAAATTTCTGCAGCTGGTGTCTCTACTGGAGCATCTGCAGGCGCAGCTTCTACAGCCGCCTCAGCAGCAGCTTCCGCAGCCGCTTCTGCAGCAACAAGCTCATCCAAATTTGGAATATCAGGTATAGGCTCTGCTGGCTCTACTACCTTTTTAGGCCTGCCACGTTTTGGCTTAGGCTTCTCCTCAGCTGCTGGTGCCTCTGGCTGTGCAGCTGCTTCTTCGGTTTTCATTGCCGCCAAAAGATCATCAACATTAGCTGTTGATAAGTCCTGTCCATTAAGCAAATCCTGAGTGCTCATGCCTTCCATGCAGTATCTCCTTTCGAGAAAAAATATAGTAAAAATCAAAAACTTATATCATCGTAAAATGGCGCAAAACTGCTACATATTATCGCAATTCCGCAAATATATTATCGTATATTTTAATTGCATTTTACAGTAAATTTTCTATAAACTTTATGCCCTGAAAATTCATAATTTCCTAAGTTTTTCCACATTTTTATCTTCTCAAAAATCACTTTTCATTCGTACAGATAAACTTAATCAAATCATGCAATCTTATCTGCAAATCTTGTTTCAACACATCGGTTCCGATATTTTTGTTCTCCAAAATTACAGAAAAATAGCCATTTTTTAAAATTTTACCGTAATGGTTTCCTGAGTTTTCCAGATTATACTTGGTATATGAGCAAATCATATATGGTATTTTGTAAATCTATATGAATATCTATTCTGTCGTAAATTCCTGCATGTTATCTTGTTGAATATTACAGAAAAAATCGACTTTTTCGCTATTTTACCGTAATTTGTCCAGGAAACTATTTTTCTCATATAACAGCGTCCCCACAACCACCAATTTCTCAGTAAATTTGCGGATAGAGTTCTTGATTCAGCTCTCCTTATCCGCAAATCTCCTCTCCCCCACCAGTTCCCCAATAATCTTGCGGATAGAGTTCTTGATTCAGCTCTCCTTATCCGCAAATCTCCTCTCCCCCACCAGTTCCCCAATAATCTTGCGGATAGAGTTCTTGATTCAACCTCCCTTATCCGCAAATTCTACTCCACCCACCAGTTCCCCAATAATCTTGCGGATAGAGTTCTTGATTCAACCTACCTTATCCGCAAATCTCCTCTCCCAACCAGTTCCCCAATAATCTTGCGGATAGAGTTCTTGATTCAACCTCCCTTATCCGCAAATTTCAGCTCCTCTTAGCCACTGCAAAAAGGGACCAGTTCCTTTCGGAACTGGTCCCTTCACACATCAAACTCTATTATGCTTCCTCAATCTCAAAGCTATAATCCGCAAAATCAGCCTTAAGCACAGCCTTGTGTCCTTCGTTCTCCCATGTGAACTTCATGACAGTGCCATTGCACTCCACATCAAGCTTAGCGTCAAATCCAAAGGCTGGACATGTGTTTCTAAACTTAAGAAGTTCAAGCTGCTTCTTAACTACATCCTTTGAAAGAGCATCCTTAATCTGATCAAGGCTAAGATTTGTTCTGTTGATCTCCTTGTGGCCGCCAGCGCCTGCTCTCTTAACAGCCTCGTGGTCATTCTTACCAGCAAAAAGATCAAGATACCATACCTGTGGCTTACCAGGCATGAACATCTGAATTGCTCTAGCAAAGAGCATCTTCTTGTCGTCATCGCCCAAAGCACTGTAGTATGTGGCATTAACCTGATAGTACATATTCTTGGCACCGTGAAGATCCTTAACATATCCACCTCTGCCAACAATTGTATCGATCATCTTCTGGATATCCTCCTCAGGAAGGATTCCCTTAAGATCAAGAAGAGGAATACCATCATGACATCCAAGCATGTTAACCACGCGGATCTTCTTCTCCTGAATCTCGTCGGCCCACTTCTTAAGAAGATCGCCGTTCTTACTCTCGATAGCATAAATGAGAAGTCCTGGAAGGAAGAAGTCATAAGTCATATATCCCTTACCAGCAACAACCTCATAGGTTTTCTCTGAATAGCTTGCATGAATCTCAGGTAAAAGAGCTACTCCGAACTCGTCAGCAAGCTTCTTAACCTTCTCAAGTACATCCCAGGTATCTGGCTCGTTTAAGAAGTTCTTTTTACCAGGCTCCTTAGGAGCATAAGCAAAAGCATCAAGTCTTACAATCCTTGCGCCATAACCTGAAAGTGCCTTAAGTGTATTGCGATAATGCTCCCAAACAAGATCAGACTTGATATTAAGATCCATCTGACCAAGATAACGTCTTGTGGACTCAAGGTAATCAATTACCGCATCCTTGTATTTCTCATAGCCTGTAAAATCAATCTCTGCAGGCTTCTTTCCCTCATTAAGTGAATCGCAGACTCTCTTAGATAAACGCTCTGCTGCAAGATACTGGATATCAATCTTCTCCATAAGATCCTGAGCGTTAGGGCGCTTGTACTGTACCTCCTGATAGAAGGTATTCCAGTAAGGAACGTCCTTGCCATCAGGCATTCTAACCATAAGAATTGGAAGTCCTGGCTTTCTGAAGAACATATCCTTGATATATTCCTCTCTAGGCTGAATGTATCCCTCAGCTGTCATCTCTCCGCAGCCTTCCCAGAACTTATTCCAGTTGATGAAGAAATCAGCGTACTTGGACTTCTCACCGTTCTTAACAAGATCCTGGAACTGAGGAGAAAGAACTGATGCATGATTTAAGATGAAATCAAGCTTTAAGTTGATTCCAAGCTCATCAAGCTTCTTAAGGTCATCAGCGCTTGCCATTTCCTCGTTAATTCCGTAATCAATAACAGAGAAACCTCTGTCTAAATCTGTATTAAAGATACTTGGAAGGATGTAAAATGACTGGAATACATCCTCAAACTCCTTCTTGGAAAGAACTGAAACAATGTCAGAAAGAGTTCCACCCATGCTGTCTGGATACGCATTAAGCATTGGTCCATTATCCACAAATTTTTTACTCATAAATACTCCTTTTTCAAAACAACATCGTAGTCTCGATCACTCTTTTATAAAAATACTATCAGTCAGCCATAAGCTTCTGGAACTCTTCATAGCTGATGAGTTCACCACTCTTTGTGATGATGATCTTAGCCTTGTGAGCCTGATCAACAAGCTTACCCTGCTCAATTTCAAGAACCATCATAGTAAATGGGCTGTCAAGCTTACCATCTCTGTTTCTTGATCTTCTGTGTTCAAGTGTTTCCTGTGGAGTACTATTTAAAAGGATAGGAATATCAACCTGAGTCATATAGTCGCTGTTACCATGTGTCCACTCAACTATAAGGACCTGCTTGTCACTCATATCCACGTCGTCATACCAAAGAGAAGCTTCATCTCTTCCCATTCTCTTAAGCCAAAGCTTATCAGCTCCGTCCTTGAATGCCTTCATGATCTGATCAACTTCTTCGAAATCTGTTTCCTTTGGAGTACCAAGATAATTCTTAAGAGCTTCTCTACCTGCTTCAAGATAAGAATTGAACCATGTGTCAGTCTCTGCATGTGCCTTGTTAGCGTCATCTTCAGCCTGTTGCCACTGCTGAACCTTATCGAAATTTGCAGGTGTCATGACACCACTGTCAACCATTCCTCTAATGCCTGCTTCTCTAAATGTATGAAGCCTTTCAGCATCATTGTACATTGGAATTCTATGTGGATAATTATCACCAGACATTGTGTAGCTGCCTATTCCTGCCTTGTTGAGCAAATATGACAGACATGACGCAATTTCTGATTTACCTACTCCAGATCCGCCGCAAACAGCGATAACAGCTCTGTTGTAAGGATTACTATCCATTACATCCTTGAGTTGTTTAATAAGCTCAGGGAAAATTGTCTTTGCCTTAGATGTATGTCCTTCGCCAATTTCAATCTTGTCTCCAGGCATATCACCGTGTGGAATATCTGCTGGAATTTCTACTGACATGCATGTCTCAACAGCCTTATCAAGCTTTTCTGCGATTATCTTCTTGTCAAAAGAAACTTTCTTGTATTGATTATTCATAATTTCCTCTTTTCTCATCTTTCACAATCTGTTAACTGTTACTCGAAATGTTGCCCGACACAAATAATGGTTCGAGCCTTAAACCTTATTAAATTTTTTGCATCAAAAACCGGGTTCGCTAACTGAATATTTTAGTGATCCCGTACAATTTTTTGACAACTTATGTTCCGCCATGTTATTTTGTGAACAAGATACAATAACTTTTTTAACTTGTAAAGAGCCAACAAAAATATGATAACTATCAAAGAGATTGCAAAGCAACTAAATATGAGCACTACAACGGTTTCGAATGTTATTCACGGAAAAACCGGCGAAGTGTCAGATGAGACTAAAAAAATAGTTCAGGATTTTCTGGACAAGGTAGATTATGTGCCAAATATCAATGCACGAAATCTCGCACAAAACGAATCCAAAATCATTGGTCTTGCCCTTAAAGCCCGAGCTGATAAATATGAAAATCTCATCATGGATCCTTTCGTATCCGAGCTTATCGGTGGTGTAGAAGAGACAATAAGAAATGCCGGATATTTCATGATGCTATACATATCCAGTGATACAGTGGAGATTATGAGACACGTATCCACCTGGAACGTAGATGGTCTTATCCTTTTCGGTATGCTTAATGATGACGGAATCAGAGTCAGTGAAAAATACAAGAAGCCAATCGTATGCATAGATACCTACAGTATTGAAGGTCTTAAACACTTCACCAACGTGGGTCTTGATGATGAACAGGGAACCTACGACATGGTCAATTACCTGATATCCCAGGGCCACAGAAAGATCGCATTCCTGTCCGATAATACAAACGGTGTCGACTTTGCCAGGTTGAGCGGTTATAAAAAAGCTCTCTCCGATGCAGGAATCAAGTATTCAGAAGCTGATTTTCTTAAGATCAGGCCTCGCTCCGAGGATCTGGAGGACAGCTTAAATGAGATATGCAAAAGAGCTAAAGACTTCACAGCAATTATGTGTGTATCCGATCTTTACGCTGTTACTCTCATGGCAGCCCTTACAGACAGAGGCATTCGTGTTCCAGAGGATATATCTATTGCAGGCTTTGATGACAATATGCTGGGTCAGCTCCACAGACCAGCCCTTACAACAGTTCATCAGGATGTCAAAAAGAAAGGTATTCTTGCAGCCGATACCCTGCTAAAGCAGCTTCGCGGAGAAAAGACTCCTAACCAGCTTTTACTTCCAACAAGGCTGATTATTCGTGATTCTGTTGCAAAAGTTGACGGTTAAACCCATGCACCATTATTCAAGTTGTATACTTAAAACTTTTGCGCATAAGTTTGTGATTTTTAACGGAATTTCATAATTTTTATTGTTAGTTTTTTATAATTTTATAAAAAAATAAGATTGCCGAAAGCTCAGTTTCCATGTGGCTTTCGGCTCTTTTTATGCCTTGCGCGCGTGATTAATTCTAAGTTTAGGCTTGAATTTTAAGTATCTATGTGCTAATTTGATTATAGCGTACAACTTATGCGCAAAAGGAACCGCCAAAAAATAAATAAGTTATGGCAAATTGCACAAAAGGAGGGTTACAAAATGAAAAAGAAACTTTTGTCTGTACTTCTTGCAGGCGCAATGGTAGCATCTCTTGCTGCTTGTGGATCAACAGGTACTGACACAACAAACACATCTGACAACACAAACACAGAAGCTAAGGCAGATGACAAGACTGAGGAGAAGACAGATGCTACAACATCTGACGCAACAGGTTCTCTTGATTCTATCCGCCTTGTAAATGGTAAGCCTGAGATTGACGAACAGCTCAAGACTCTTGCTTCCAAGTACAACGAAGAGACTGGTAATGTTGTTGAGGTCGAGACAATCGGTGGAGATCAGAAGGCTTCTGATGCACTCAAGGCTTACTACCAGGCTGGCAACATGCCTGACATCTTCTTCGTAGAGAGCAACGACATTCCTGATTGGGAAGGCAAGCTCGTTGATCTTAAGGATGAGCAGTGGACAGAGGATACAGATTCTGAGCTCGTTGTTGACGGCGCTACAGTAGGTTTCCCTTACTCAGTTGAGGCTACAGCTCTTGGTTACAACAAGGATCTCCTTGACAAGGCTGGTATCGATCCTTCAACACTTACATCTCCTGCAGCTTGGACAGAGGCAGTTGAGAAGCTTGATTCAATGAAGGATGAGCTTGGTATCACAGCTGTATTCGGCTGGTGTGCAGAGCCTTCAAACCTTGGTTGGTCTTCAGGAACACACGTATTTGGTCAGTATCTTGATGCTGGTCTTGCATACGACGACAGAACATACATCGACCTCCTCAATGATGGTGGTAAGATCGATGAGAAAAGAATGAAAGATTTCGCTGACTTCATCGGCATGATGAACCAGTATTCAGATCCTGCACTTGTTATCGATGGTAACTATGATAGCCAGGTTGCTGGATTCGCAGAAGGCAAGTATGTATTCGTTACACAGGGTAACTGGATTGCACCTAACATCCTTTCAAACGAGAACTACTCAGGATTCGAGATGGGCTTTGCTCCATATGCATTCGAGGATGGTATCGACACTATCATCGGTGGCGTTCCTAACTTCTGGGCAGTATATGCAGAAGGTCATGTAGATGCAGCTAAGGCATTCCTTCAGTGGTGCTCTGAGGATTCTGCTCAGCAGATCCTTGTAGAACAGGCTGCACTTATCAGCCCTTACACAGATTGTAAGTACACAGCAGACGCTCCTTTCGCAGCAAGCATTGCTGAGTACATCGCAAATGGTAAGCTTTCTTACTGGCACACAATGGAGAAGAAGAGCGGTCTTGAGGACAAGACAAGCGTTATCTTCCAGCAGTATGCAAAGGGTGCGCTTGATGCAGATGGCTTCACATCAACAATCGCACAGGTTATCGCAAGCTACTACGCTAACTAATACATAATTTTTTAGAACTTAATCAGGCGGGGGCATAAAAATTTGTCCCCGCCTCTTTTTAAACAATAAGGAGATTCATTATGAAAGGAACTTCCAGAACCAAAAGAACTTCATCACTTATATGTCTGGTCTTAGGCATAATCATTACTATCGTGGCTATTACAGTTGATATTCTTGCAACAGTAGGTTTTATTAGTTCCGATCAGTGGTACCGGGGACCATTACTTATACTTGGAATTATCGGAATCGTGTTGGGGCTGTACTTCTATCCAACTATCAAACACCATAGAAACATTATTAACTTCCTTTTTCTGTTTCCATTGCTTTTTGCATTTTTCGTTACAGTAATACTACCTTTATTCTTAGGTCTCTTTTATTCATTTACTGATTGGGACGGTATTCAGTTTCACAATATCATTGGATTTGGCAATTACACAAGAATGTTCAAGGATCCACAGCTAGTATGGTCTATCCTCATAACATTTTTGTTTGTAGTATTTGATATGATTCTTGTTAACCTTGTAGCATTCCTCCTTGCTCTTCTTTGCACATCCAAGCTTCCAGGCATGGGATTCTTTAGAGCATCATTCTTCTTACCAAACCTTATTGGTGGAATCGTACTTGGTTACATTTGGCAGTTCATTTTTGCCAACGTAGTTACAATCATTACCACTAAGTATTTTGACAGAGCTTATTCTCTCCTGTCTGATACTAACACCGCTCTTGCGGCTATCGTAGTTGTTTATATCTGGCAATACGCAGGTTACATCATGCTCATCTATATCACTGGACTTAACACTATTCCAGGCGATGTACTTGAGGCTGCTGCTATTGACGGAGCAAGTCCATTACAGACTCTGTTCAATATCAAGATCCCTATGATCGCACCTACAATTACGATCTGTACATTCTTAACACTTACATCATCCTTCAAACAGTTTGATGTTAACTTAGCACTTACTAATGGTGCTGGATTCGTTTCGAACTTCATGGGCGAGATCCTTTCAGAAGGTACTCAGATGCTTGCCCTTAACATTTACGAGACAGCTATTAAGTCCAACGAATACGCCTTTGCTCAGGCTAAAGCGTTCCTGTTCTTTGTAATACTTGCTTGTGTATCAATCATTCAGGTTCGTATATCTAATAAGAAGGAGGTAGAACTATAATGCATAGAAAAGAAAACACATTAGTAGTTATCCTCAGATTTGTTATCGCGACAATTGTTGCAATATATGTACTATTTCCTTTTGCACTTGTTGTAATTAACTCATGTAAGAACAAAACTAATATCATTAACAATCCAATAAGCTTTGCTGGAGCTTCATTTAACAACTTACTTACTAATATGAAGAACGTTATCAACAACACCAGCTTTGTTTACTGGAGAAGCTTCTGGTATTCAGCACTTATTACAGTATTATCCCTTGTTCTCTTAGCTCTTTTCGGAGCTATGGCAGCTTGGGTAATCTGCAGAAATAAGACTAAGTGGTCAGCAGCAATCTATTTCACATTCATTGCTTCCATGATCATTCCTTTCCAGGTAGTTATGCTTCCTCTTATTTCTACATTTAATAAGGCTGGTCAGTTCATTGGTATCCCAATGCTCTTCTCAGTTCAGGGTATTGTATTTGCTTATCTTGGATTTGGTGGTGCCATGACAGTATTCATCTTAACAGGATTTATCAAGGGAATTCCTTATGATCTTGAAGAGGCTGCATCAATTGATGGATGTGCTCCAGAGCAGACCTTCTTCCGCATCATCTTCCCTTTGCTTACACCAGTTATCACCACAGTTACTATTCTTAATGGTATGTGGATCTGGAATGACTACCTTCTTCCAGCACTTATGCTTGGTAGATCAGGAGACATCAAGACTCTCCCAATCGCTGTACAGGCCTTTGTTGGATCTAAGGTAAAAGAGTGGGATTTGATCCTTACAGCAGCATTCCTTGCAATGATACCTATGATCATTCTTTTCCTCATTGCTCAGAAACAGATCATGGAAGGTATGATTGAAGGCGCCGTTAAGGGTTGATAATATTTATTATTAGCGTCCAATGTAAAAAAGCTTTCAGGTTAAATCCTGAAAGCTTTTTTAGTATATATAAATAAAAAATAGAAACACGAATTTAATCTACTGATCAAAGATCATCAAAGAGGAAACTTCTCTTTATCCTGAACTGTGATCTCTTCACCAAGCTGAACCTCGATAAGCTTAAGCTCTGTATCAGCAAATACAGTGTGCTTACATCCAGCCTTCATTGTAATTACATCACCTGGCTTTATCATCTGCTCTTTGCCGTCAACAACAGCCTTACCTGTTCCGGAAATAACTACCCAAACCTCATCTCTGTTGCGGTGGAGGTGATAGTTCATTGAATGGCCTGGGTTAAGTGTAACCTTGATAGTAACACTACTGTTCTCTACATCAATTACCTTGAAAAGTCCCCAGCTCTTTTCTGCGAACATGATCTGCTGCTCTATTCCATCAACAAAAGGCTTGATATATGAGCTCTGTTCCTTGTCAGAAACCAGGATTCCCTCTGGAGAAGCTGAAATAACTACATCTCTAAGTCCCATTGCAAGAACTGGAACATCCATCTCATTTACGATATGTACACCTTCGCACTTATCGTTGAGGATTCCCTTACCTACTACGCTCTCTTCCATGGCCTCAGTTAAGGTATTCCATGTTCCAAGGTCCTTCCACTGGCCCTTAAATCTCATAACCTGAATCTTGGATTCTTTCTCAACAACAGCATAGTCAAAAGAGATCTTGTTAAGAGTCTCATACTTATTGTAGAGATCCTTGTAATCTGTAAAATCAATAAGCTCGTGAGCCTTATCAAGAACGTACTTAAGCTTGTAAGCAAATACGCCGCCGTTCCAAAGAGCGCCCTGACTGATATAATCCTGAGCAACCTCTACTGAAGGCTTCTCCTTAAAGGTAGAAACCTCGCTTATATTATTAGAATCCTTAGGGATGATATAACCATATTTCTCAGATGGATATGTAGGCTCGATTCCCATAAGTGTAAGATTAGCCTCTCCCTTATCCGCCTGCTCTGATAAAGCCTTAAGGGCTTCAAAATAGTCATCTTCTACGTATGGATCTACAGGGCAAACTACTACAGATTCCTCTGGGTCAACCCCCTGTACATCTACAAGATATGCTGTTGCCAGCGCAATAGCAGGGAATGTATCTCTTCTGCATGGCTCAATTGAGATTCCTACATCTGTGCCAAGCTGATTGTGAATTGCAGAAACCTGAGTCTTACTGGTTGCGATTGTGACTGTAGCCTCGCTATCCACTTTCTTGATCTGACGATATACTCTCTGAACCATTGATTCATAATTGCCATCATCAGTCTTGAAGATCTTTATAAACTGTTTGGATCTGATGTCATTGGACAAAGGCCAAAGTCTCTTTCCAGAACCACCAGATAATAAAACTATATTCATTAATAGATTCCTTTCAAGCTTATATTCCTTATTGGAACTTCTATATTAATATCAATTATTCTTTTAGTCAAATTTCTATCAAAGAGCCTCAGGAATAATAAGATGTCTTGGAAGTCCGCCAGACATAATTGGCATAACTTCACCAAATATAAGAGGTCTTGCATACTTCACAAACTCTTCTGTAAGGTCTGTTCCATCTTCACTTATCCAGTCTACTGGAACAGTCTTTTCAAGATTGGCAATTGAATGAATATCATAGGTCTCAAAGCCGCACAGATATGAGCCTCTCTGTCTCTTCATTATTACCATCTTGCCACTTTCACCCTTTTCAGCGGCATTAACTGCTTCTACTCCGCACTGATAAGCTTCTCTTACATCCACCAGAGATGACATGTGGGAAGCAGCTCTTTGAAGAGTACTAAGCTCAACTGTTCTTGTTCTTAAGCCCAGCTCATGGGACAGCTTATCTGCAAGGACTTTGCAGGCAGCACTCATCTGCTTATGTCCAAAGGTATCTGTTGTTACATGGCCATTGAGCTCGCAGACATAGGTTCCATCCTTAAGCTTAATTCCCTCTGATATTACTATTAATATTGGTTTATTCTTGGAAGATAGTTCTTTTACGTGATCCATAAATCTGTCCATATCAAATGGAAGCTCTGGAAGATAGATGGCATCTGGGCCTGAGCAGTCATCGGCCCTTGATAAAACAGAGGCTGCTGCAAGCCAGCCCGCATTTCGTCCCATGATCTCTACAATGACTGTAGCTGGGTTCCTGGGGTCAGAAGCCTGGTTGTCTCTAATTAGCTCTTTTACGCTGGTGGCAATGTACTTGGCAGCGGAACCAAATCCAGGGCAGTGATCTGTTATTGGAAGATCGTTATCTATTGTCTTAGGGATACCGATAAAACGCTGACTATATCCCATTTTGGTGCCGTAATCAGACAGCTTCATAATAGTATCCATTGAGTCGTTTCCTCCTATATAAAAGAAGAACTCAATGTCATTCTTATTAAGGATCTCAAAGATCTTTTTGTAATCTGAATCGTCCACAGAAGCGTTTGAAAGCTTATATCTGCAGGTTCCAAGGACTGATGCTGGTGTTCTCTTAAGTAGCTCAACATTGGTTGGATCAGACAGGTACTTGTCCAAATCAATGATATTCTCCATAAGAAGGCCTTCAATTCCGTGAAGCATTCCAAATATCGTTCCTGCTCCAAGGGCCTTGGCTTCCTCGTAGATACCTGCTACTGATGCGTTGATTGCGGCTGTAGGTCCTCCAGACTGACCTATGATCACATTTTTCATAATATCCTCCAAAATTGCATAAATTAACCCTTGAACAGTTGCCTGTCCAAGGGTTTAATATCAAACTTGATTATTCTCTTCGTTAAACACAGCCATATAATAAGAATACAAATTCCTATAGGTAGCACTATTGTAATGAAGTCCATCAGCAGTGCTAAAGCCTGTCTGTGAAAGATATGTATAACTATCAATCCAGATTACTCTGGGATCAAGTCCTTCCTTAAGCTGAGCGTTAAAGCTCTCGATCTGGGCATTGGATACAGTTGTGCCCTCTCCCACGGGAGTTACCGCGGAATAATATACAGTAATACCAGCTTCTGTCCAGGCATCAATGTTGCTGTTCACAAGCTGAATGTACTTCTTAACGTTGCCAAGGTCATTAACACCAAAGTTGATTACAAGCTTGGTGCCATTGCCAGCGTACTGAGGAATCTCAGGGATAACTGTGTTCTTAAAAAAGCTATATCCCTCACCGATCTTAGCGATATAAGCCTTGTCGTTGCATCCAACAGCACTCTGCATCTGAACTGTTCTGGAATCGCCTACGAAAAGGTATGGAATACTTGGAAGCTCACTAGTCATGTACTCTCCCATAATATACGCTGTACTATCGTTGTATGAAACCTCATACCAACCGTTGTCTGTCTCTCCAGTAACTGAAACGGTATTACCCCAATGGAGCTTACCCACCTTATCATAATCAGTTCCAGCACCTGCTCTTACATTAACAGTCTCCTTAGCATACATAGTCACATCAGTCTCATACTCTGTAACTGTGTAGCCCTCTGTAGAAACATCTGCACCTTCCTCGTAAGCTTCATCAGCTGCAAGTTCCTGTGAATCGTTCACATCATTAGGCGCGGCCTCTGCGTTCTGGGAAACATTAACGATAACTGACTCTGTAGATAATTCTACTGCAGCGCTTTCCTCTCCTCTATCGGCTAACCAAAGGCTTCCTCCAGACAAGGTTGAAAAAATTACTGCAAAGATCACTAGAAAGATTAAGTTTTTCTTTTTCTCTTTATACATGCTCATAAAACACTCACCTATAAATACCAAAAAAATAGCTCAACCCAATAGATTTTACATTAATCTTAACAATGTGTCAAATCGCCATCGTTACCGCATCCTTGCTGGGATTAGATAATCCTGCCTTTATGTATGATCTTTTTTATCTGGAGATTGTCATCTACCAAAAGTATATTCGCAAATCGGTCTTTAGCTATGAGACCGTAAGAGTCTGTAACTCCAATGGAGGCTGCTGGATTGTAGGTGGCTGCGCGGATTGCTTCTTCAATAGGAACTCCCATCTCCACAGCTTCCTTCATGCAGTCAAACTGGTTGGATACTGAGCCTGCAAGGCTACTTGGATCATCGGTTAAGGTGGCGTGTTTGCCGCGCTTTGTAACCTTCTGACCGCCCAGCTCGTACTGGCCATCCTCCATTCCGGTGGCTTCCATGCTATCAGAAATAATAACTATTCGGTCTGGTCCAAACAGAGTAAATGCCATTCTCACAACTGCCGGATGAATGTGGACACCGTCAGTTATAAGCTCTGCATAGGCATCCTCATCCAATGCAGCCAGGATAGGACCTGGCATTCTGTGGTTAATACCATTCATGGCGTTAAAAAGATGTGTCACGTGATTAGCGCCATTTCCAAAAGCCTCCAAAGCTGTGTCATAATCACAGGCTGTATGGGCAATTGAGATATTAACTTTAGAGGAATAGTCCTTGATAGCCTCCATGTTTCCTTCAACTTCCGGAGCCAGATCAAGAAGCTTAATGAAATCAGCTCTTTTGTCTATAAGAGTATTAAGCGCTTCATCGCTGGCAGGTCTTATAAATTCGCCGTTCTGGGCACCCTTCTTGGATGGATTGATAAAGGGTCCCTCCAGGTTCATGCCGATGATATCAGCGCATCCATCCTTATTCTCTGTGGAGGCAGCGAACTTCTGTGTCACGTCGCAGATTTCATCGACTCTATCCACGGAAAGAGACATTGTAGTGGGACAAAGAGCCAGCACACCGCTTCTTGCTTCGTACTCAGTGATTGCTCTTAAGCTCTCTTCTTTTGCATCGCAGAAGTCATGGGCTACAGCGCCGTGTAGATGCACATCTACAAGACCTGGAATCGCATAAAGACCTGAAGCATCTATTATCTCGCCGTCCTGGTTTTCAGAATCTGTGCCAGCTCCATTTCTTCCGGATATACCTGATATCTTTTCACCGGTGATGTCTACATCCACGTCTTCGAATCTGAAACAGTCAGTATATACCTTTGCACCCTTAATTCTCATACCTGCCCTCAAATAATACTATTTCAAACGCTAGTTACCATATACAAATCAGACACCAGGGTATCTATCAATCTCACATATCAGCCCGCCTCAAGGCCCTCAATCTGGGCTGTATACAGGTGATAGTAATCACCCTTCTTAGCCATAAGTTCCTGATGAGTTCCGCACTCAGTGATACCACCATTGTCTATATACATAATTTTATCACACTTGGTGATGGTGGATAATCTGTGGGCGATGATAAAACTTGTACGTCCTTTAAGCATAGCATCAAGGCCCTTCTGAAGATCTTTTTCCGTCTGAACATCGATACTTGATGTGGCTTCGTCCAGCACCAGGATTGCAGGATCTGATAAAAGAGTTCTCGCAAATGAGATAAGCTGCTTCTGTCCCTGGGATAAAAGAGCTCCCCTTTCCTTAACCTCAGTATCATAGCCCTTGCTCATGGTGTTAATAAAGTTATCTGCGCAGACAGTCTTGCTGGCAGCGATGATTTCTTTAGTTGTGGCATTCAGCTTGCCGTAGCGGATGTTATCCTCGATGGTGCCGGAGAAAATAAAGCTGTCCTGAAGCATGATGCCCATCTGGGATCTAAGGGAATTCAGGGTTACTTTAGAAATGTCCTGTCCATCGATAAGGATCCTTCCAGAGTTCACGTTATAGAACCTGGAAATAAGGCTTACGATGGTACTCTTACCAGCTCCTGTAGGGCCTACAAGGGCAACGCTCTCACCGGGTTTAACAGTAAAGGAAACATCGTGAAGTACCTCTTTTCCCTTCTCGTATGAGAAGGATACGTTATCAAAGGTAACCTCACCCTTAATCTCAGGCATCTTGGTGGCTCCCTCCGCATCATCCACGGTAACAGGCTCGTCCATGGCCTCAAAGATTCTCTCAAGGTAAGCCATGTTGTTGATAAAGCCGTTGAAGATATTTCCAAGGTTCATGATAGGCTGCCAAAATCTTGATGCGTAGCTGGAAATAGCCACAATAGTACCAAGGGTCTGGTGTCCATTTGAAAAGATAAGAAGGCCAAACAGGAAGATTGCTGCTCTTACCAGTACAGAGATCGTGTCGATTCCAGGCCATACAAGGTTTGAATAGCTAACGGCCTTCATCCAGGTCTTTCTGCAGTTATTTGAAAGAGTCTTAAAGATGTCAGCGTTCTCATCTTCTCTAGCAAAGATCTGAGTGATTCTGGCACCAACAATATTCTCCTGAAGATATGCATTAAGGTTGGAGTTCTTGTTGGATACAGCCTGCCAAGCCACTCTCTGCTTATTCTTGATCCAGAACATGAATACCATGAGAACTGGAACACCAGCCAGAACCACAAGGCTTAACTGTACATCAACAGCAAACATGAACGCTACAATGAATATCAGGTTGATAATCTCAAGAACCACGTTGATAAGTCCATTACTGAGCATATCTGAAACTGAGTTTACGTAGTTGACCACTCGAACCAGGATCTTACCATGTGGTCTGTCATCGTAGTACTGGAAAGGCAGCTTTTGCAGATGTGCAAAAAGATCTGACCTTATCTGGTAGATGATATCCTGGCTGACGTTGATCATAATATGTGATCTGATGGTGGTAAATAACACGCTCAAAAGGTAGAATCCGCAGGCAATAAGCACCAGTCTAAACAGCATCTGCTTATCTGCCTGTGGAACCGCAACGTCCAGGGCCCTTCTTACAATCATAGGGCTCACCAGAGCTGCAGCGCCGCCCATGGCTGAAACCACCAGGGCAATGATCATTTTAATACCGTGCTTTTTAATATATTCCGAGGCTCTAAGAAGGTGTTTTATGTCAAAGGGCTCTTCTAAGATCTCGTCTTCTTTGTAAGTATTTCGTCTAGACATAGTAAATCCTCTTTCATTTGGAAGTTCTGCTCTCGCTTTGCTCGCCAGAACACGTTCACACTAAATTTAACTGCGTTTCATTAAGTGTTCACAGCTCTCAGCCTACCTGTAATTTAACCAGTTCTGCGTAGTAGCCACCCTTCTCGATAAGCTCCTGGTGTGTTCCACGCTCTGTTATCTCGCCGTGCTGCATGATCAGGATCTGATCTGCATCCTTGGTTGTGGAGATACGCTGGGCAATAATGATCTTAGTGCAGTTGAAATCCAGATTGCGAAGGCTCTCCTGGATCTCTTTTTCCGTCTCAAGGTCAACGGCGGAGGTTGTATCGTCAAGGATAAGGATTGATGGTCTTACAGCCAGAGCTCTTGCAAGGGAAATTCTCTGCTTCTGACCGCCGGATAAGCCTACTCCTCTTTCTCCAACGATTGTCTCGTATCCTTCTGGCATCTTGGCAATGAACTCAGATGCTGCAGAATACTTGGCAAATCTAACAACCTCTTCTCTTGAAATCTCGCTGTCGCCATAGGCAATGTTACCGTCGATGGTATCTGAATACAGGAGCACGTCCTGAGTTGCCAGGCCGATGTTACCACGTAGCTGGGACAGCTTTAGCTCTTTTACGTTGACACCGTCCACAAGGACCTCGCCGCCTGTAGGCTCATAGAAACGAGGAATCAGGTGGATAAGGGAAGTCTTGCCGCAGCCGGTCTCTCCCATGATAGCCACTGTCTCTCCTGGTTTGGCGGTAAAAGAAATATGTTTAAGAACAGGGAGCTTGCCATCTGAGTACTGGAAAGAAACGTCCTTAAACTCGATGGAGCCCTCAAATCTTTCTGGCTTATCTATAGCGTTCTCTGAGTCTTTGATCTCAGGCTCTGAGTAGTAGATCTCCATAACCTTGGCAGAAGCAGCAGAGAATCTCTGGAACTCGTTCATAACGTTTCCAAGCTGTCTCATAGGGTTGGCAATTGCCCAGATAAGGCCTGAGAATGCCACGTACTGACCCATGGTCATCTGACCATTTATAAGGAAAAGACCTCCACAAAGAATCAGCAGCACTGAAAGGAGGTTGGCCAGAGTCTCCACGTAAGGGTAGAACTTAAGCCATACTCTTGCTGTCTTCTTGTTGGTATCTCTATAGTCTGTATTGCACTTATCAAACTGCTCTATCTCGTAGTCTTCTCTTGCAAAGGCCTTAACCACGCGGTTACCGGAGATATTCTCCTGGGCGATGGTGTTCATGTTGGCAAGCTTCTCACGAAGAAGAGCGTGCATAGGAGCAACCATCCTCTTGAATATATAAATGATGATAAAAATAAGTGGAGCCACTGACAAAAGAATTAGTGCCAGCTTCCAGTCCATGATAAGGAAATAGATTGCTGTGGCAGAAACCAGGGAAATGGCCTCCACAAGCATTCTTATAACCCATGCCACCATGTGCCTTACAGCGTCAAGGTCACCGGTAACTCTGGTCATAAGATCTCCTGTACGGTAGGTACTGTAGAACTTCATATCCTGTCTCTGGATCTTGTCATAGAGGAAGTTCCTTACTTTGAAAAGAACTGCCTGAGAAACCTTCTCATAGGTCATACAATCCCAGTAAACAAGTGCACAGCGAAGGATTGTAAATCCAACCATAGCACACAAAAGCCTGATGAACTCATCGGGCATGTTAGCCAGATTCTCACTGGCATGGTCCCCGGTAAGAAACTTATCTACGATCTGCGCAGAAAAAAAAGGCACAGTCAGCTGTAACATGTTATATACAACTGTGCCAATCATGCATAAAACGTAGAGTGCCCGGTAACCTTCCATGTTGTCCCAAAGCCACTGAATCCTGGTCCTTGGAAACTTCCACTCACTACTTTGCTTTTTCATAATCCTCATACCTCATGCAAATTGCATTAATATTTTGACAACCACAAGACGCCGTTGTCCGCTGGTTGTCCATGGTATTTTTTATACTCTACTAAAATAGTTTATGCTTGTATAAAATACTAAACAAGTAGTTTTGTGCTTTTTTTTGCCCATTTTTTGTCATTTCTCATGGATTCTCATATATTCAATATCAAATGGGCCATTCTTTCTATGTAAACGCTATTATAAAAGTTGACCAGTTTCATCCATTTCGCTAGCGAAAAAGTTTACCACCTTGTGTTAAGTCCTTTATGATTTTTTGTGTATGAAAAATCATGAAGGGAGAAAGGTGATGATAGTCGAAATGGATCTCTACTACCAAATCCGTAGCCGTTATAATGACGGCGAATCCATACGGTCCATCGCCAGAACACTGGGGATATCCCGGCAGACCGTTAAAAAGTATTGCAGAGGCGATACGCATCCTGATGAACGGAAGCCTTATCATCGGGACTCTGAGGTGGTTACTCAGGAAGTTGTTGATTTTGCTCGTGCCTGTCTTGAAGAGG